>NZ_VUYU01000017.1 GCF_011682065.1 Massilia rubra
CCCCCCGGGGCCCCCGCGCGGCCCCCCCCCCCCCCGGGGGGCGGCCCGCCGATTCCAAATATGGCTCCGCTGGGGCCCCACCCCGGTGTCGTTTACCGCTTCAGTTCGGGTTTTCCATGCAGGTGGGCAGCAAATCTGCGGTTTCAGCTGGTGTTCGATGATGAAAAGTTTCCTGGCCGGCGGCAGAGTTCCGACTCAAAACCTTTTTATTGCTAATCAGAGGTCAGACCCCGGTTGGGAAGCGATGGTGCCGGGGAAATGTGGAATTTTTTGCTTGGAAATTAATTCTTGTCTTATGTGCGGAAACGAACTGATCTGTTTTGAACTCAGCAGTAAGATGGCTTCACTACATCGCCACTCTTGGCCATGAGCACTTCAAGGAGCCTTACCATGAACAAAGATCAAGTCAACGGCAAACTGCAAGACATCGGCGGCAAAATTCAGGAAGAAGCTGGCAAACTGGTCGGTAGCACCGAACAGCAAGCTAAAGGCCTGGAAAACCAGATCGAAGGCAAAACCCAGGAAAAAATCGGCGACCTCAAAGAAGCCGTCAAGGATGCGACCAACTAATTGGTTCGCTTCATATGAAAACAGCCGCGGATCTCGCGGCTGTTTTTTTTCGTCCAGCGCTTTGCGCCGCTTACGCTTACTTCGGCGCGTCGGCCAGGTTCTTCTTGAAGAACGCTTCGATGGTGCCATACACGTGGCGCTGCCCCGGCCGCGATGAAATCCCGTGCTTGGCGCCCGGGTAGGTCATCAGGTCGAAACGCACGTTGCGGTTGACCAGGCCATCGATCAGGCGCGTGGTGTTGGTGAACAGGACGTTATCGTCGGCCATGCCGTGCACCAGCAGCAGCGGGGACTTCAAGCCGTCCAGGTGCGCGAACACGCCGCTGGCCTTGTACGCGTCCGGCTGCCCCTTCGGCGTGCCGCCCACGTAACGCTCGGTGTAGTGGGTGTCGTACAGCGCCCAGTCAGTCACCGGCGCGACCGAGACGCCCATCGCTATTTTGTCGGACGCGGCCGCCAGCAGGCGCAGTGTCATGTAGCCGCCGTAGCTCCAGCCGAATACGCCGATCCGTTTGGGGTCCACGAAACCCTGCTTGCCCAGCCAGTCGATGCCGGTCAGCTGATCTTCGACTTCGTGCTTGCCCAGGCCATTGTAGATCGCGTCGGTGAAGGCGCGCTCGCGCCGGTACGAGCCGCGGTTATCGAGGCGGAATACCACGAAGCCCTGCTGCGCCATGTACTGGTCGAAGTAGTTGCCCCACTTGCGCGAGACGTGCTGCGAATGCGGCCCGCCATATGTCGACAGGTACACAGGGTACTTTTTCGCGGCGCTGAAGTCCGACGGCTTGATCATCGAGTAGTACAAGGTCTGGCCGTCGTTGGCCTTGATGGTGCCGTATTCGGTGGCCAGGTGGTCGGCTTTGTATTTGGCATACGGGTGCGCGCCATTGAGCTCGTTCTGTTCGAGCCAGCCGACCATCGAACCGTCCGGCCGGCGGATCGAAATCTGCGGCGGGGTCGACGGGTCGGAGAAGGTGTCGACGAACACTTCGCCGTTGCGCGAGAACGCCGCTTCGTGCCAGCCGTCGCCCTTGGTGATGCGCACCGGCTTGTCGGCCCCGCTGCCGTCGAGCGCCAGGGCGTAGGTCTGCTTGTCGATCACCGCGTCGCGGTTCGAGGCGACGTACACGCGGCCGGCCTTTTCGTCCACCGCCAGCACATTGTCGATGCCCCATTCGCCGCCCGATACCGGGTGCAGCAGCTTGCCATCGAGGTCGTACAAATACAGGTGATTGCGCCCGCTGCGCTCGGACGCCCACAGGAAGGCATTGCGCTTGGAGAGGAAGCGCAGGTCGTCATGGATGCTGACCCAGGTCTTCGATGTTTCGGTCAAGAGGGTGCGCTGCGCCAGGGTGGCGGCATCGACCGAGATCAGGTCGAGGCGCTTCTGGTCGCGCGACTGCAGTTGGTACAGCAGCTGCTTGCTGTTGGCGCTCCAGTCGGCGCGCACCAGGTACACGTCGCGGTCCGGACCCAGGTCGACCTTGCGCTGCGCGCCGGTGGTTGGCGAGACGATCATCAGCTCGACCAGCACGTTGGCGTCGCCGGCGGCAGGGTAGCGCTGTTCGACGACGTCGGTGCGGTCGGCAAAAATCTCGAAGCGGCGCACCACCGGCACCGGCGACTCGTCGTAGCGTTTGTAGGCGATGGCCGAATCGTCCGGCGCCCAGTAGTAGCCGGTGCGCTGGCCCATTTCTTCCTGTGCCACGAATTCGGCTTCGCCGTTGAAGATGGTGCCGGCGCCGTCGCTGGTGAGCTGTTTTTCAGCGCCCGAGACCAGGTCGATCACGTACAGGTTCTGCTTGCGCACGAACGAGACATAACGGCCCTTGGGCGAAATCTTCGGATCGGCCACATTGCCCGAGGCGACCTTGCGCGCGGCCTGCGGCTTGGCCGCGTCGACCAGGTACAAGTCGCCGCCGATCGGCACCAGCAACTGCTTGCCGTCCGGCGACCAGCTGTAATTGAGGATGCCGGTCAGGCTGGCGGTGCGCGCGCGCTCGCGCCTGGCCTGTTCTTCGGGCGAGATGGTCTCGTTCGGAACCAGCAGTTTGGAGTCGACCAGGCGCTTCGAGGTCTTGTCCTTCATGTTGAATTCCCACAGGTCGAGCTGGAACTGGTTGTCCTGGCGCCCGCGCAGGTAGGTCACGCGCGCGCCGTCGGGCGACACGCGCAGGTTGCGCACGCCCGGTCCCGCCAGCGCCGGGTCGGCGTGGATGCGGTCCAGTGTCAGGCGTTCGGCGGATGCGGGAACGCTGGACAATGCGGCTAAAAAACAGAGAAGAAATCGCATGGATGTCTCGGGTAAGGTGGATGTGGAGAACTGAGGACAATACCAGAGTTCCGCACCCGTGGGCACCCCCGGCGCCGGCCCCGATCGCACCCGCTCAGGCCTGCGCGCGGGTGCGTGACAGGTGCTGTAAAGACCACGTGAGCAGCACCGCCGCCACGGTCAGGCCCAGTACCAGTCCGATCCAGAAGCCGGCGGCGCCCATCGGCGCTGCCGGCGACCAGGCGAACCACTCAGGCGCGAGGCCAAGTACATACCCGAGCGGCATGGCGAAGCCCCAGAAGGCGAGCAGCTGGATCTGCATCGGCTGGCGCGTGACCTTGTAGCCGCGGATGGCGCTCGAGGTGGCAACCTGGGTGGCGTCGGACAACTGGAACAGCGCCGCGAACAGCAGCAGGTGCGCGCACAGTTCCTGCACCGCCGGGTCGGACGTATAGGCGCGCGCGATCTCCCAGCGGAACACGGCGATCAGCGCCGCCGACAGCAGCGCAAAGGCGAGCGACATGCCCACGCCAACCCAGGCCACGAAGCGCGCCCGCACCGCGTTGCCTTCGCCGAGCGCATGGCCGACGCGGGTCATGAGGCCAATGCCGAAACTGAGCGGCACCATGAACACCAGCGATGAAAAATTGAGGGCGATCTGGCTGGCCGAGACCTGCACCACGCCAAAGCGCGCGATCATCAGGCTGACCGCGCCGAAGGCGCTCACTTCGGCCAGGTAGGTCACGCCGATCGGCAGGCCAAGGCGCAGCATGCTGCCGATTTCCGGCCAGTTGGGCCATTCCCATTGGGTGAACGGGTAGGTCTGGCGGTAGGCCGGGGCGATGCGGATCCAGGCCAGCATGGCGCCGAGCATGAGCCACAGGCAGATCCCGGTGGCCACCGCGCAGCCAACTCCGCCCAGCTTGGGCATGCCCCAGTTCCCGAACACCAGCAGCCAGTTAACGAAGATGTTAAACAGCAGCCCGCAAACGGCGATCACCATCACGGGCTTGGTCTGGTTGATGCTGGCGGTGTAGCCGTACAGCGCGCGGTAGCAGGCAAAGGCCGGCATGCCGATGCTGATCGCATGGACGAACATGGAGGCGTTGGCGGCGACGTCCGGCGTCAAGCCGATATGGTCGAACACGAGCGTCGACAGGTTGGCCGCCAGGCAGGCCACCAGGCCCACGCCAAGGCCCATCCACAGCCCCTGGCGCACCACGTGCGGAATGCGGCCGAACTGCCCGGCCCCGGTTTCGTGCGCGACCACGGTGTTAATCGCCATCATGGTGCCCATCACGGTCACCAGGATGATCGACCAGACCGACGCGCCGAGCGACACGGCGGCCAGTTCGCTGGCGCTGACGTGGCCCGTCATCGCCACGTCGGCCACGCCCATGCCCACGCTGGCCAACTGGCCGACCAGCACGGGCCAGGACAGGCGCCACATGGCGGCAACTTCGGTGCGGATGGGGGCGGGCTGGGTGAGAATGGCGGACATGGGAGCGGCGGTGGAAGCAAACAGTGATTTTACCGGCTAATGGCGTGCAGGGTCGGCGGGTGTTGCTTTAACCAGAGCCGCGTAAAGACTTGTTACACATCTCAGTGCCTGGCCACTGGCGCTGCGGGCGCGGGATGGTCCACAATCGGGGCATTGCATATCGAGGACCATCCCATGCTCAAAACTCCCTTCGCACTCGCGCTGCTGCTCGGCGCCACCGCTTTTGCCCACGCCGGCGAACTGACCCTGTTTTCGCGCGATGGTTTCGATGGCCGCGAGATGACCGTGCGCGCCACCACTCCCAACCTGGTCGACACCGGCTTCAATGACCGCGCCTCGAGCATGATCGTGCGCTCCGGGCGCTGGGAGCTGTGCGAGGATGTCGGCTTCGAAGGGCGCTGCGCGGTGTACGGGCAGGGCGAGTATCCGACCCTGGAGCGCTTCAACGACCGCATTTCGTCGGCGCGCGAGATCATGCCCGAACGCGGACATGGCGGCCCCCGCCCGCGCGACGGCAAGCGCGGGATGATGACGCTGTTTTCGGAGCGTGGCCTGGACGGCGACGCCAAGCGCCTGCGGCGCGACGCCGACGATTTCGACGAGATCAATTTCAACGACAGCGCCGCCAGCGCCCAGGTCATCGAAGGCAACTGGCAGTTGTGCAGCGATGCCGGCTTTCGCGGTACCTGCCGCATCTTCGCGCCGGGCAGTTACGAGGACCTGGGACGCGGCCTGCGCGGGCGGGTGTCGTCGGCGCGCCTGGTCGACGATGACGGCGGCGGCCAGCGCGATGGCGATGTGGAGCTGTTTTCGTCGAGCGGCTTTTCGGGCCAGCGCCTGGTGCTGCGCGACGATACGCGCGACCTGACCGACGTCGGTTTCAACGACCGCGCCGACGCCCTGATCGTGCATCGCGGCCGCTGGGAGTTCTGCAAGCACGCCGATTTCGGCGGGCGCTGCATGACTTACGGGCCGGGCCGTTACGAGCGTCTCGGTCCTATGGGCAACATGATTTCGTCGGTGCGCCGCGTCCGGTAAACAGCTTGGTCAATCGCTTGGTAAATACACAAGGCAAGCGTGCGCTGCGTCCTTCGGCCGCGTTGTAGGATAATCAAAACCGATCCTGGAGCGCCGCCCGTGGAATACAAGGACTACTACAAGACCCTCGGTATCGACAAAGGCGCCACCGCCGAGGACATCAAGAAGGCGTACCGCAAGCTGGTACGTAAATACCATCCCGACGTGAGCCACGCGCCCGACGCCGACCACATGACCAAGGAAGTGAACGAGGCTTACGGCGTGCTGGGCGACGCCGACAAGCGCGCCGCCTACGACGCGCTTGGCCGCAACCGCCGTGCCGGTGAGCAATTCCACCCGCCGCCCGACTGGGGCTCCGGCTTCGACAACGACGGCGCGGCCGGTTCCAGCGATTTCTTTTCCGACCTGTTCGCCCACGTGGGCCGCCGTGTGCGTCCCGGCGCACAAGGCTTCCAGGCGCGCGGGGACGATATCCACGCGGCCATCGCCATCGACCTGACCGACGCCTATCACGGCTCCACCCGCGCGGTGACCCTGCGCGTGCCCCAACATGATGCGCAGGGCAGGGTGGTGACGCGCGAACGCACCGTCCATGTCAACATTCCCAAGGGCGTGCTGCCGGGCCAGCAACTGCGCCTGGCGGGCCAGGGCCATCCGGGCAGCGGCGGCGCGGATGCGGGCGACCTGTTCCTGGAAATTCAGTTCCATCCCGATCCGCGCTACCGGGTCGAGGGCCGCCACGTGTACACCGGCGTGCCGGTGGCGCCGTGGGAGGCCGCGCTTGGGGCCACCATCCATGTGCCGACGCCGTCCGGCCAGGTCGAGGTGAGCGTGCCGGCCGGCTCGCAGACGGGGCGCAAGCTCCGGCTGAAGGGACGCGGCATTCCGGGCAATCCGGCGGGCGACCTGTATCTCATTCTCGAGGTGGTGCTGCCGCCGGCCACCAGCGACCGGGCGCGCGAACTGTATCGCACCATGGCGCGCGAGATGGCGTTTAATCCGCGCGCGCAGGCGGGGGCCTAACACATGGAAACGACCACCATCGTGGGCGTGCTGCTCGACGACGCGGCGCTCGACCTGCACGAACTGGCGCGCACCTGCGGCGTCGAACCGGACTGGGTGGTGCGCCATGTGTGCGACGGCTTGCTGGGCGCGGACGACATCATCGCCCTGGGCATTGACGAGCCAGCCCGTGCGCAGTGGCGCTTTCGCAGCGGCGACTTGCAGCGCGCGCGGCGCCTGGTGAGCCTGGAGCGCGATCTTGACGCCAACGAAGAAATCGCCGCCCTCGTGCTCGACCTGGCCGACGAGGTGAGCCGGCTGCGCACGCGCTTGCGGGTGCTCGGCGGGCTGTAATGGGGGCCTCGAAAAACCGTAGCGAGCGGCTTCAGTTTCGCCCGAGAAGCGCAGCCGTACGAAGGTACGGTGAGCATCGCAGGGCGAAAATGACGCCGCGCAGTAGGTTTTTCGAGGTCCCCTCATGTCGAAGCGGGCGACACGGTTGCGCAAGGGCTTTTACAATCCTCCTTCAATATTAACTATAAATTAATAGTGCAAAGGAGTTCACATGGAACAAAACAATGGCCAGGCCCTCAAGGGCAAGCGTGTGGCGGTACTGATGACCGATGGCGTCGAGCAAATCGAATATACCTCGCCGCGTAGTTTCCTTGAGGAACACGGCGCGACGGTAACCTTGATTTCGCCCAAGGCCAAGGGGGACAAGGTGCAGGGCTTTAACCATGCCGACAAGGGCGACAGTTTCGAGGTCGAGCTGCACATTGCGCAGGCCTCGCCGCGCGAGTTCGACGCGCTGCTGTTGCCGGGTGGCGTCTCCAATCCGGACGCCTTGCGCCTCGACAAGGCGTCGATCGATTTCATCCGCGCCTTCGGCGCCGAAGAAAAGCCGATTGCCGCCATCTGCCATGGTCCCTGGACCCTGATCGACGCCGGCGTCGCCAAGGCGAAGCACATGACCAGCTGGCCGAGCCTGCAGAACGACCTGCGCAACGCCGGCGCCGAGTGGACCGATGAGGAAGTGGTCATCGACGGCCGCCTGATCACCAGCCGCAAGCCGGATGACTTGCCAGCTTTCAACAAAGCCATGCTCAAGCTGCTGTCAATTGATCCGGCCACGGCCGATCGCGGTCCTTCTTCCTGAGTTTGGACCATACCAACGACAAAGCCGTTGACGCATCAACGGCTTTGCGCGTCGCTGGCGGCGCTTACCTAAACGCGCTCAGCGCTGACGCGCATGGCGGCTCGCGGCCGGCCGGCTCTGTTACGATGGTGTTTTTCTCATCAACAACGTTCCACGGATGACTACTCTGCTCGCCATTTCAGGCAGCTTGCGCCGGGACTCGGCCAATACGATGCTGCTGCGCGCCGCAGTCGCGCTGGCGCCCGCCGGCGTGCGGATTGTGCTGTACGAGGGCGTGGACCAGTTGCCGTTTTTCAATCCCGATATCGAGACCGCGCCACCGCCAGTGGTGCGCGAGCTGCGTGGCATGCTGAGCGCGGCCGATGGCATCATCGTGGCCAGTCCGGAGTACGCGCACGGCGTGCCCGGTGCGTTCAAGAATGCGCTGGACTGGCTGGTTGGCTGCGCTGAGTTGGGCAGCAAGCCGGTGGCGCTGATGAATACGTCGGCGCGGGCGGTGCATGCGCATGCCGCGTTGGCGGAAATCCTGACGACGATGGGGTGGACGGTGATTGCGGCGGCCTCGCCGGTGATTGCGGTTGCCAACCGGGGATTCGATGCAGCGCACATCGCGGCCGATCCGGCGCTGGCCGGGCCGTTGCGGGCGGCTATCGAGGCGCTGGTTCTCGCTACGCGGGCCGAGGTCACGCCATGACGGATTTTCAGTGTCCCCGCTGCGACCGGGCATGTCACGCGCCGTTGCCATCTCACATGGCTGCTTGAACAGGGTTAGGATGGACAACACGACAATTTTCGTGCAATCGGCCCGGGATTTTTGCCAGTGGGCCGAAGGCGATTTGCAGCCGGGCGAGGCGCAGGTGCCGATCGCCCGCCGTCACCTGGCGCGGCTGTATGCGCAAGCGCTCGATCTGCCGCAGCGCGATTGCGATTGGGGCGATGAGGCAGCGCAGGTGTCGCATGCAGCATGGCAAGCGATGTTCGCGCGGTTTGGGGCGCTTCCGCTCAATTACTACTCACAGAGCGCCAATGCGCTCGATGTTGTGTGCAGCGAGATGATGATTGGCGACCTGGCCGATGACCTGGCCGACATATGGCGTGACCTGAAGCACGGCCTCAACTTGCTCGATGGCGGCAATCCCGATGCCGCTGTGTTTCAGTGGCGCGAAAAATTCATCATTCATTGGGGGAGCCATGCCGCCAGCGCCTTGCATGTATTGCAGTGCTGGCAACAGGACTCGCCTGGTCCGGACGCCGCTAAAAGCCATTCCCACGCATGATCTGGTGGATTTCCTGGTATTGACTGCGGCGACGCGACAGGTCCGGCCGTGACCCTGATTTAGCTGGCGCCGATGCGCTCGGCAAAATCGGTGCGCAACTCCCAGCGCCGCAAGCATTCCCGGGCGTATTTCCTGAGCATCTGATCCGTGCTCTCTGCAAGTTCTTCCAGCGCAAGACGCGAACCGATGGTGCCGATGGCGGCCAGGGCGTAGGCGCACTTGCGCTGAAACGAATGCTGGTTGTCGGAGTTCACCAGATAGTCGAGATAGGTATTGGCGGCCTGGAATATCGGCGTGACGGTGTGCGGGTGCGCCAGCTCGGCAAGATCGAACACCATTTCTTCGTGTGAAAAGTGCCAGGGCTCCAGCAGCAGCTTACTTAACATGGGGGCAACGCTGGGGTCCAGGGGCCAGGCGTTGCCGCATTCGCGCGCATCGTCGGCGTTTTTGACGCCAGGGCCTTGGCAATCAGCGCAGCTTGCATGGCGTTCCGTGAAATGATGGCCTGCTATCCACGCATTATGGCGCAAGTTGCTCCAGGATCGCGTGGCCCGCTTTGACGCGGTCCGGAATCGGATAATTTTTGTTCGCCAGAATCACGACGGCGATGTTCTTCGCCGGCACGAATGCCGCGTAGTTACCGAATCCGCCCGTCGAACCGGTCTTGTTGAACAGCGTCGGCGCGGATGGCGCCTTGGGGGCGCTGATGCGCTTGGCCGCGTTCGCTTGCGTGATCATGCCGCGCGAGTTGCCGGCCTGCAGTTGCTTGAGGCTGACAGGCCAGGGATATTGCTCCCAGCCGAGCCCCTGCACCATCGCGCCCACCTGGAAGTAGCCGACATGGGTGCCTTGCACCGCGCGTCGCACCGGCTCGTCCAGCTGGCCCGGTGCGATGTTGACCTGCATGAAGCGGATCATGTCGGCGCTGCCCGAATGCACGCCGTAAGCTTGCGGCGCCAGTACGCCCGGGTCC
This sequence comes from Massilia rubra, assembly GCF_011682065.1. Lineage (GTDB taxonomy): Bacteria > Pseudomonadota > Gammaproteobacteria > Burkholderiales > Burkholderiaceae_D > Telluria_A > Telluria_A rubra. The sequence goes on from NZ_VUYU01000017.1 coordinate 9,790, forward strand.
ATGCGGCGCGCCTGGTTGTTCTCGTCGTAGCCCCACGCCTGCTTGGCCATGGCGCTGGACGGCACGCGCAGGTAGCTGTTTGTCAGTCCCAGTTGCGCCAACAGTTGCTCCATCGCCTCGGTAAAATCGCGCTTGAGCGCCAATGCCGTCACATGCCCGAACAGGCCAAGACTCGGATTGGAATAGCGGCGTTGCGTGCCGGGGGCGCTCGCCGGCGTCCATTGCCGGAAATAGTCGGCCATCTGGTCGTCGCTTAACGCTTCAGGAAACTGCAGCGGCAAGCCGCCGGCGGTGTAGGTTCCCAGGTTGAGCACGCTCGCCTTGTCGATGCCGCTGCCTTTCAGTTGCACCATGTAGGCGCTCGGGTGCGCGTCCAGCGACAGCTTGCCGCTCGCCTGCGCGTACGAGGCCAGGGTCGCCGTCAGCGTCTTGCTGATGGAGCCCAGTTCGAACAGGGTCGCCTCGCTCACCGGGGTCTGGTCCTTGACCGACGCCAGGCCGTAGTTGAAGAAATAGGCCTTGCCGCCCACCGTCACGGCCACCGCCATGCCCGGTACGTCATGCTCGGTCATGATGGGGGCGATGGCCTTGTCGACAATGGCGCGCAGGCGCGCGCTGTCGTCGGCAGCCCGGCTGGACAGGGGCGCGCAGCATGCCGCGATGAGGGCCAAGGCGATGTGGCTGGTAAATCTTTTCGGCGAAGTGGACACAGCGGTGCTTCCTTTTCTGATGGCGGTGGTCGATGCAAAGGGTGTTTACTGTTGGGCCGCTTCGGCGGCCAGCTTGCGTGCCAGCCTGTCGCGCGCAGCGTTGGCGTAGTCTCGGCAGGCGTTGCGGTCGATAAAGGCGGCGTTGCCCAGTGTCGGCTGTCGGGCCAGGCGCTCCCACAGGTCGCTCCCCTCCGGATGGGCCGAAACCAGCACGTCGCAATCGAACGCGGCGACGGTGGCGATCGATTTTTCGAGCTCGGCGCGCACTTGCGGGTAGGTGGTGTTGGCGCTGTAGCGAAACGGGCCGGCGCTGAACGCATTCAGGCTGTCGGCATACACCATGGCGGCCGTCTTGCCGCCCTCGGACGAGCGCCAGGTCCAGCTGGTGCCGCCCTGCGCGTGGCCCGGCGTGTAGTGCGCGGTGACCGACAAGGGGCCGAGCTTGATGATCTCGCCATCCTTGACGGCGCGTGTGTTGGCCACGGTGGCCGTGGTCGGCGGCAGGTTGGTGTATTGCGGGTCGCCCTTGCTGGTGGCGCCGGTGCGCAGGACTTGCTCGCCGTGCACGCTGGCCAGCACGGTGGCGCCCGACAGGCGCTGCAGTTCGGCAATGCCGCCGGCGTGGTCGAAGTGCTCGTGCGAATTGAGGATGTACTTCACGTCCCCGATCTTGAAGCCCAGTTGGCCGATGTGCCGCACGATCTGGACTGCTGATTCCGGACTGCCGCCGTCGATCAGGATGTGCCCGGCAGGGGAGGTGATCAGGACCGCGCTCAGGCCGCGCACGCCGACGTAGTAGGTGTTGCCGAACAGGGCGAACGGTTCTTGCGGGTCGTTCCAGTCGGCGCCAAGCGCTGGCGTGAGCGGCAGGGCGGCCAGCAGCGTGGCAATGAGCAGGTGTTTCATGTTGTCTCCTTGGTGAGGTGGGTTTACTTGAGCGCGTCCAGGCGGGCAGGCAGCTCGCGCAGGAATGATTTTTTGGTCCTGGTGCCGGCCGCCTGCCCTTCCTGGCGTGGATCGAGCACCAGGCGCGCGAAGATCACGGTGCGGCCGCCCTTGCTTGCCCAGCCAACAAACCAGCCGTATTCGTGCTTGGGATCATCGGGACCGGCAACGGTGACTGGCGCCGAGGTGCCGGTTTTGCCGTGGATTTCCCAGCCGTTTTGCAGGTTGTCGAGCCTGGTGATGCGGGCGGTCATGTCGTACGCCGCCGGCGTCAGCCCGAGCTCGCGGTTGACTATTTTGCGCAGGAAGGCAACCTGTTCGACAGGTGAAATTGCCAGGGTCGAACTGATCCAGGAAAGCGGGAGGACCTTGTCCTTGCCGGCGTCGCCCAGTACGTTGCGGTTACCGTAGTCGAAGCCATTGATATAGCGCTGAAGTTGTGCCGCGCCAAGGTGAGCGGTGACTTGCTGGGCGTACCACACGGTGGAATTGCGCATCCAGCTGGTCGGGTCGGTGCTCGCGCGCCAGGAATCGATCCAGTCGGCATAGCCTTCCTTGAACGCCAGTACCGGGGCGTGTTCGTCGCGCAGGAAGCCGCTGTCGTAGCCCATCAGGCTGACGACAATGTTGAAGGTCGACGCCGGCGTGACGCGCTCGTCGCACTGGCCTTCGTGCACCAGCCGCTGGCCGCTGGCGGCGTCGATCATTTCCGTGCAGCTCAGCAAGACGGATGATGCGCTGGCGCTGGCCGGCGCCGGCGATGCGTTCTGTGCCGCGTGCGGGGCGGCGTCGATTCGCCAGGCCAATGCGGGCTGGAAGGCAAGGCTGCCCAGCACGATGCCTGCGAGACTGGCGAGCGCGGCGCAGCGTGCCCACGGGGTGCGCGGCGCGCTGGCCGGTTCGCGGATCAGCGCGATGCGCGCCGCCACGCTGCGCTCGCTGACGCCGCCGAAGGCCAGCGCTGTCGCGACTGTGTGGTGCTGCAGGCGCAGTTGCGCCACCAATGCCGCCGCGTAGGCCTTGCGCTGGACCTGGGGACGACCGCGCAAAACATCGCGATCGCAGCCGAGTTCCTGCGCCCAGGACAGGTTGACCCGCAGCAGCCGCATGAAGGGGTTGAACCAGAGCAGGGTCTGGAGCAGCACGCCGGCGCTCATCCATTGTAGGTCGTGGCGCCGCAGGTGGGTCAGTTCGTGGGCCACGATCAATTCCTGCTGCACCGGCGCCAGGCTGCGCAGGTGGCGCGGCAGCAGCAGGCGCGGCTTGAGGAGGCCGAACAGCATGGGCGAGATGGGGGCGTCGACTTCAATCACGTCCGGCGTGCCTGCCGCTTGCGCGGGACCGGCAAAGCCGTCGTGCGGGTGCGGGCTGGTCATGCGCGATCCGGTCGCGGCCAGGCCGTTGAGCATGCGCCGGGCACGCACCAGCTTGGTGATCGAATAGCCCAGGCCGAGCAGGTAGATCAGCAGCCAGGCTTGTGCGCCGCTGGCAAGCCAGGGTTTGTCGCGCGCCTGGATGGGTGGGTTGGCCGGTGTGCCGGCCCCTGGCGCGGCTGCGGCTGTGGTGGCTGGGGTGGGCACGCTCGCTTGCCTCGCAGGCTCCAGGTCGATCTGCGGGATGATGCGCAGGCGTTCGCTGTGCGGTAGCAAGATCACCAGGAAGGCCGCCACGATCGTGATCTGGCTCAGCAGCCACAGAGAGCGCTGCGCGGCGAAATCGGGCAGGCTGCGCCGGCACAGCGCGGTGACGGCCCACACGGCCAAGCCGGCGGCCAGGCAACCGCCGCTGGCCAGCAGGAAGCGCGATATCAACAGGTCGGCCGGGCTCATTGCTCGTCACCGTTGTCGTCGGGCCAGTCGGTGAGCAGTTGCTCGAGCCGGGTCAGCTCGGCGTCATCGACGAGCTTGCTGCCGGTAAACATCGTGACCGGCAAGGGCGCGTCCATCTCCATCACGCGCTTGCCGAAGTCGTGCGCGAAGGAGGCGAGGGTGCCAATTTTTTCCAGGACGGCTTGATACACCTGCACGCCATGCAAGGTGGATTGGGTGATGGAACCCTTTTCCAGCATGCGTTCGAGGGTCTTGCGCGTGGAGGAGTACGACCAGCCAAGTTCGGCTTCAACCTGCTGGTGGATTTCGCGCGCGCTCAGGGGCTGCTGCCGCCACAGCGATTTGAGGACGATCAGTTCGGAGATGGAGGGGATGGCCATGGGATTTTTTATGTGTGCGACGAGTGCCACCATTATGTGACATATGTCGCACCAACGTCAAGCGCGATGATGCTGGCGTTTTCGGGGCGCAGCACCAGGTCGCCTGTTACTGAATGTCTTGATGGAGCCGCCGTCGATGCGCACCGTTGTAGCCTGTTTGCTTGCCGCCCAGTTTGCCGCCTCCGGCGCGATGGCTTGTCAGCCCCTGGAAGCCAAGTTGTGGGCTGAAACGCCGCGCCGGGTGAAGTCCAATTTTGATGGCGCGCAGTTTGTCGTGGCAGCTAGCGTGATCGACGTGAAAATGATGCATGAGGCCAGGCCGCCTCATCCGGATTTCAAGATGACATTCGAGCGCGCCAAATTTCGGGTCGACCGGATGTTCAAGGGGACGGTGAAGGCCGGCGATACGTTTGTGGTCGACTCGGGAATCTCCTCATGCGGGCGCGGCGTGAATCCGGACATCATGAGCGTGACTGGCTCCGGTTCTAAAATGGCGCGTTCGCAGGACTATCCGAAGCAGTGGCTGATTTATCACACGAGTCAGCCGCACTTCCCTGATTCGCAGTTCCAGTCCCCCGCGTTTGAAATCCAGGACTCGCCGTTGAGCAGGCCGCTCGAACAGGCTTCCTATGATGTGGAAATCCTTGAGAAACTGCCTGGCGGCTGACGCTCCGGCCTGTATGGCGCGCTCTCCGTGCGCCGAATCCCGCCCGTCTGCGCAGGGCAGCATTGCCATCGGATCGCAGTGCATCGCAAGCTGTCCACAGCGCTCGGTTGCGGCTTTTTTGTGCCCTTCAGCAACGAATTATCTAAATGTAAGATTGCTTTCTCGACAAAGTTGAGAGCGCTCAGTAGACTGGAAATGCTCAAATGCAACGTGTAGATGGGACACGGAAGCGTGCGCTTCCGCCCCGTCGCACGCTCATCAATTTACCAAGGGTCTCATGATGCTTCTCCGTTTGTCGCCGGTTTCCCTCACCGGGTTCGTCCTTTCAGCAGCGTTGTCCCTGCACGCTACCAGCGCCGTCGCCGGCGCCTTGGGTAGCGAATATGCGCTCACTTCCTATCCATCGACCGGGCGCAACATGGTCTACTGTAACAAAGCCCCCAACGGCGACCGCCTGGTGCTGTGGAGCCTCGGGGAAGACAATTTCACGCTCATGCTGAACCGGGTCGATGCGAATCGCAATCAGATCGGACCCGTGGCGGACATGCGGCTCGACGCCGACGTGCTCGCAGTTGCCAGCAATAAGGTCGGTGGCTTTGTTGTGTTGCGAAAAGTGATCAGCGACAGTACCGCGAATCTCTATGCGACCGTCTACAACCGCGCTGGCAACATCGTCGTCCCTGCGGTGCAGGTGAACACGGCTCCCGCACCGAGCCAGGTCTACGGCGATATCGCTATGGCGCCCGATGGCAGCTTTACCGTGGCGTGGTACACCTGGGAGAAGTTTCCTAATGTACTTTACGCACGACGCTTTTCCGCAGCGGGGGAGTCGCAGACGTATCAGACGATCATTGCCTCCGGTGTGGAACTGAGACTGCAAAATCTGGCGATCGATGCGGGGGGCAACCAAGTGATTACGTACGCTTCCGTGGACACCGGCGTGCGCTTCGATCTCTGGCAGAGCCGTTTCGATTACGCCAACGACCGCTATGAGAAGCCCTCGCGCGTGAATGTGGATGTGACCCGCTCGCATATGGGCGGCAGGCTGTCGATGAATGAAAGCGGTAACTATGTGGTGACATGGAGCGCGCCGACGGAGGATGTGAACAAGCACAAGGTCTACGCCCAGTTATTCTATCGAAATGGCGCGCGTGCCCCTGGGCCTGTCGTCGTCTCCGAGACAGCGTCGTACGATGCCCAGACTGGTTCGGCCCTGTTCGCTAACAATAGTTATGCGGTCACCTGGGCGGAAGTCATTGGGGGCCTGCGTTACATCAAGTCCCGTCAGGTTGATGGGGCCAACGGGAATTTTCTAGCGGAGTTGGTGGTGTCGCCCGGTTTGCAGAACGTAACCACGAATGCCTTGTGTTCGGATCCAAGCGGTAGCTATTCAGTGCTGTGGGGAGATGTGCGTGGCTTTAATACGCCCCAGGCGACGGGGGACGTGAGGGTGCGCGATTATGCTGCTGATACGATGCCCGTCATCGTTCCGATTGGCAACAACCAGATGGCGACGAATATGTCGGCGCAGACCGGTTATTGGCGCTATTTTAAGGTGACGGTACCGGCCAATACCAGCGGGTTGCGCGTCGCTTTGAGTTCGCAAAGTACGCCAGCCAGCGGGAATGCCGATCTGTATGTGCGGTATGCGGGACTGCCGACCTTGAGTACCTTCGATGGGCGTACGAGTACAGTCGGTAATACCGAGGCGCTGCAGTTCGGCGCTGTGCCGCCAGGGGCGTTTTATGTAGGCGTGTTTGCGCAGGCAGGGTATGCGGGGGCGAATTTGAGCGTTAGTTACTACTGATTTTTTTCAGGCGTACGCTGCGGCGATGGCTGAAGGCGCCGGGATGCGATTCTCGCTGGCCGCTTGAGCTTAGGTTTCTTTTGTGAATGATGCAGAGAAGAAAAAACCGCCGAGGGCGGTTTTTTAAGTGCAGAGGCGAAAGGCAAGAAATCGCGCAGCGATTTCCCTCTGGTCAGGGAATCGGAGAGCCTTGCGCTTGCAAGCGCAAGTCGCTTCGTGGGCGCCGGGCATGCCCGGCGAATTCCCGGATAGTAGCCTCGCGCTTGCAAGCGCGAGTCGCTCCATCGGCGTCGGGCATGCCCGACGAATTCCCGATTCCGCCCCCGACGCCCGCGGCTTCGATTCCCGCCGCCCGTTAGCGCAAACGAAAAAAAACCGCCCAGTGGGCGGTTTTTAGGATGCTATGGTGGAGGCGGCGGGAATCGAACCCGCGTCCGCAAGCACTCTACAGACAGTTCTACATACTTAGCACTGCCATTTAATTTAACCGGTACAACGCGGACGTGCACGCTGTGTACAAGCGAGTTACCTATTATTTAGTCCGGAACTAAGTAACCCAGTTCAAGACGAGTCCCTGTAAATGACTCTAGAGCTTTTGACGGCCCACCCCAGGGACGAGGTGTTCTAGAGCTAGCAGCAATTAAGCTGCGAGTGCGTACGAGTTATCGTTTGCAGTTAAGTTTTTCAGGTTGTATTTACGAGGTAGCCCGCCCTCGGTATGCCCTGCGCTGCTTTGCAACCCACGTCGAAACCAGGTCGCCCCCACAGAACAGCCATTGTACCTCAAATCCACAACACTGTGCCACTCTCGTGTCAAGCAAAACATCGTGGTCAAGGTGTCAAAAAATGACCACAAAAGAAAACAAAATTTCTCAAATGCATCAAATTAATTGCCACATGGCACTTTTACAGCTATTCTCTTGGCTGTGACGATGACTTCGCAGTCCAGTCAAACCCTCTAACCGATCTCCAGGAGAACAGCATCATGATGACCAAGACGACCTTCCGCCTTTGCGCAGCACTGATCGTGGCAGCGACCGCCAACGTGGCATTCGCAGCTGACGTACCAGCGGTGTTCGACGCCAAAAGCTGCAAGGCCGACTATCCTAAAGCATCGTTGATGAACGAAGAGCAGGGCGTCGTCAGCATGGCTTTCCTGGTGTCGGCCGAAGGCAAAGTGCTGGAAGCGAAACTGGACAAGACCAGCGGTTTCAAGAGTCTGGACAAAGCCGCGATGAGCGCCATCAGCGCCTGCAAATTCAAGCCGGGCAGCAAAGACGGCCGTCCTGACAGCACCTGGACCAAAGTCGAATACAACTGGACCCTGAGCTGATCGATCAACGCCGGACCATGCGCCAGTAAAAGGCGCATCGTCTCTCGTCGAATCAACAACGCCTGGCCGACGCTTGAAAAAGCGGGGCCAGGCGTTTTGTCGTTGGCGGCGTGCGACGGCGCCCGCCAGGGCGCGATAGTGAGCCTGAGCCGGCCGTCGCGCTTTACGCCACCAGCGCCGCCGGGGTGGTCGCACCGACCGTCGTGCGCAGCAATTCCAGCAGGTCCTGCGGCGTGTCGAGCAGGTAGTCGGCGCCCCATTGGGTCGGTTCGACCGCGCCGCAATAGCCCCAGGCACAGGCCACGGTGATCATGCCGGCCGCGCGCCCGGCTTCGATGTCGCGCAGGTCGTCGCCCACATACCAGCACTGCTCGGCCGCAATGCCGAGCCGGCGCGCGCCTTCGAACAGCGGCGCCGGATGCGGCTTGGCGTGCGCGGTGGTGTCGCCGGAAACGATGCAGCCGGCGTGCTCGAGGCCGATCAGGGGAATCAAGGGGTCGGTGAAGCGCGCCGGTTTGTTGGTGACGATGCCCCACGCTATGCCTGCTTCGCTGATGCCGGCGAGCAGTTCCGGCACGCCGCCGAACAGGGTGCTGTGCGATGCCATGTCGGCCTGGTAGTAGTCGAACCATTTCACCCGCAACGCTTCGTAGCCGGCGTCGCCGGGCGCAAGGCCAAACGCGGCGCCGATCATGCCGCGCGCGCCGGCCGAGGCGGTCGGGCGCAACAGCGCGTACGGGGTCGGCTCCAGGCCTCGGTCGGCGCGCAGGCGGTTGACCGCCGCAGCCAGGTCGGGGGCGGTGTCGGCCAGGGTGCCGTCAAGGTCGAACAGGACGGCGCGCGGCGCCGCTGGGGAGGAAGGGAAGGTCATGGCGGCGGCTCGGCGGTCGAGTGGGACTTTACAGGGGACGGCTGCAGGCAACCAGGTAGTTGACGCTGGTGTCCTGGTTCAGGGAGTAGATCTTGGTCAGCGGATTGTAGGTCATGCCCTTGAGGCCGTCTACCTGGAGTCCGGCTTCACGCGCGAATTGCGCCAGTTCCGACGGGGTGATGAATTTGCCGTAGTCATGGGTGCCCTTGGGCAGCATGCGCAGCAGGTATTCGGCGCCGACCACGGCGTATAAATAGGCTTTGGGATTGCGGTTGATGGTCGAGAAAAACACGTGCCCGCCCGGCTTGACCAGGGTCGCGGCAGCTTTCACGATGGCGCCCGGATCGGGAACGTGCTCGAGCATTTCCATGCAGGTCACCACGTCGTATTGCCCGGCTTCGCGCGCGGCCATGTCTTCGGCGGCAATCAGTTCGTAGCGCACTTGCACGCCGGACTCCAGGCTGTGCAGGTCGGCTACCTTGAGCGCCTTGTCGGACAGGTCGATGCCGGTGGCGTCGGCGCCTTTGCGCGCCATCGATTCGGTCAGGATGCCGCCGCCGCAGCCGATGTCGATCACTTTCTTGCCGGACAGCGCGGCGCGCGCGTTGATCCATTCGAGGCGCAGCGGGTTGATTTCGTGCAGGGGCTTGAACTCGGACGTCGGGTCCCACCAGCGGTGGGCAAGTTCGCTAAATTTCTGGATTTCTAGAGGGTCGGCATTCATACGCGGAATAATAGCGGGAAATCGGGGAATGCGACGGACGCATGCATAAAAAAACCCGGTCGCCGCCCTCAGTCCCGATCCGTCCCGGCGCCGCTCGCGTCGATGCTGATCTTGCCGCTGTCTTGCTCCACCTTGAGCCGTTCGCCGATACGGGCGATTTCGTTGATGGCCGGAAGCAGTTCCCGCCCCAGCACGGACAGGCCATATTCGGCCGAGGGCGGCGAGGTGGCCATCAGCGTGCGGATGATGACGCCTTTCTCTTCCAGGTCTTTCAGCCGGCCCGACAAGACCTTGGCGGAAATGCCGGGAATGTCGGCGCGCAGTTCGCCGAAGCGGCGCGCGCCGCCGCTGAGGTTCCACAGCAGGGTCGGGGTCCAGGCGCCGCCCAGCAGCCACATGCAGGTACCCACCGCGCAGCGTGGTATCGGCATGGCGACTTTACTCTTGCGCATCTTTAAGGCCATTCCGAATGCCGCTCCCATCAATGACTTACCGTGCGGTGACTTAGTTACCAAACGGAAACCGGATTATTCTTCTGACCCTGGGTTACCAGGTATCCTTTGGTAACCATGGCCGCTATTATACGGACCTTCTTCTCCACCGAAAGGATTGTCCTGATGAAGCTGTACTATTCCCCCGGCGCTTGCTCGCTGGCGCCGCATATCGTCTTGTGCGAAGCGGGTGTGCCGCACCAATTGATCAAGGTCGACCTGCGCCGCCATCAGTTGCCCGACGGCGCCGATTACTATGCCATCAACCCCAAGGGCGGCGTGCCGGCCATCGACATCGGCGAGGGGGTGGTGTTGACCGAGGGTGTGGCGGTGCTGCAGTACCTGGCCGAGCGGCACGCGCCGGCGCTGGCGCCGGCCAAGGGCACGCTGGAGCGCGCCCGCTTGCACGAAATATTGAACTATGTGTCGTCCGATTATGCCAAGGCGTATACGCCGTTGTTTTACCTGGCCGAGGGCGCCAGCCGCGCCGATGCACAGCGCCCGGTGATCGCAAAACTGGGCTACCTCGACAGCCTGCTGGCCGATGGCCGCGCCTTTATCCTGGGGCCGCAATTCTCGGTGGCGGATGCGTATTTGTTCGCCGTGACCCGCTGGGCCAGCGACTTCGGCATCGGCCTCGACGCCGTGCCGGCATTGCAGGCCTACATGGCGCGGGTGGCGGCGCGCGCGGCGGTGCAACAGGCGCTGCTGGCGGAAGGACTGGCTGTGCGCAGCGCGCAGGGCTGACGATGGCAGCAGGCAAAAAAACACCCCTGCGCGAGGGGTGTTCATTTGACGATGCGAATCGTCGTCCCAGTCAGCTTGCCGGCCCGACCGAACGGCCGTGCAGGACAAGCTGTCAGGCGCGCAGCTTACTTGGCGCGGGTGCCGACGACTTCCACTTCAACGCGGCGGTTCTTGGCGCGGCCTTCAGCGGACTTGTTGTCTGCCACTGGCTGCGTTTCGCCCTTGCCTTCGGTGTAGATGCGGTTCGCTTCGATGCCTTTGGCTTGCAGGTAAGCCTTGACAGCTTCGGCGCGGCGGATCGACAGCTTCTGGTTGTAGGCATCGGTACCGACCGAGTCGGTGTGGCCGACGGCGATGATGACTTCCAGGTTCACGCCTTGCAGTTTCGAGCCCAGGTCGTCCAGCTTGCTCTTGCCTTCCGCTTTCAGGACCGACTTGTCGAAGTCGAACAGCGCGTCAGCGGAGAAACTCACTTTTTCCGACGTCACGACTGGACCTGCAGGCTGTGCTGGCTTTGCGTCCGGGGTGATCGGTGGCTGCACAATCGCTGCTACTGGCGGCGTGACGCATTTGCCGTTTTCCAGTTTCGCTGGCTCGACGCACAGGGGCAGGTCGCAACCTGGGACGGCATCGGCCGGGGTCCAGTAGCCGGTACGCCAGCACAGGCCGAAAGGATCGCGCGCGATCACGCCACGGGCATCCTGGACATAGGCGCTGTTTGGTTTCGGTGCCATGATGTCGGTGGTCACAGGTGCGAACGGTGGCGACTGTTGTGCCAGTGCGCTGCCTGCGATCGCGGAGGCGGCGAGCATGAGCGAGACGAGTTTTTTCATAGTTTTTCTTCCTTTCGGGGGTGATATCCGCAGCTTTATAGCTGCGCAACTTTTCGAGCGTGGACAAGATAGTAACAGCTTGCCCCAGCCATTACCCGTGACAGTTTCGTGACAGCTTATGAAACAGGCAATTAACTTCTGGGTCATTCTGCCACATGCGCTTAATTAGCACGAAGGCTGTTAAAACTTTCGTGCCGCAATGGGCTGCATCATGTTGTATTCGTGCAACATCGTGTCTGGCTTGTCATCATCGGGTTGACAAAATATGAACGTTTTTATGATTTCGATCAGCCTTGTTCCATTGCCTTACATTTAGGATTTGCGCAACTGCCATACCGCGCATGCTAAAATCCCACGCTTGTCTGTAGCTAAGTCGGTGGGCGCACCATCGTTGTGCACCTGTCGCACTGGCGGCATCGAACATGCAGCAGGGGACGTCGCACATTGCGCAGAGCAGCCGGTGTCGATGTTCCAGCAATTTGCGTACAGCTAATATAACCACAGCCTGAGATCAGTCCCGCCAATGGATCAATTCGCAAAAGAAACAATCCCTATTTCCCTCGAAGAAGAGATGCGCAAGAGCTACCTCGATTACGCGATGAGCGTGATCGTCGGCCGTGCCTTGCCGGATGTGCGCGACGGCTTGAAGCCGGTGCACCGCCGCGTCTTGTTCGCCATGCACGAAATGAACAACGTGTACAACCGCCCGTACGTCAAGTGCGCGCGCGTGGTCGGCGAAACCATGGGTAAGTACCACCCGCACGGCGACGCGTCGATCTACGACACGCTGGTGCGCATGGCCCAGGATTTCTCCTTGCGCTACACCTTGATCGATGGCCAGGGCAATTTCGGTTCGGTCGACGGCGACAGCGCCGCGGCCATGCGTTACACCGAGTGCCGCCTCGACAAGATCGCCGGCGAGATCCTGGCCGATATCGACAAGGACACGGTCGACTTCCAGCCCAACTATGATGGCAAGGAAAAAGAACCGACGGTGCTGCCGACCCGGATTCCCAATTTGCTGATCAACGGTTCGTCCGGCATCGCGGTCGGCATGGCCACCAACATCCCGCCGCACAACCTGACCGAGATCGTCAACGGCGCCCTGCACGTGCTGCGCAATCCCGACTGCACCATCGACGAGCTGATCGAGATCATTCCGGCGCCGGACTTCCCGACCGCCGGCATCATCTACGGCGTCTCGGGCGTGCGCGACGGCTACCGCACCGGCCGTGGCCGCGTGGTCATGCGCGCCAAGACCCACTTCGAGGAATACGGCAAGGATGGCGGGCGCATCGCGATCATCGTCGACGAGCTGCCGTACCAGGTGAATAAAAAGTCCCTGCTCGAGCGCATCGCCGAGAACGTGCGCGACAAGAAGCTCGAAGGCATTTCCGACATCCGCGACGAGTCCGATAAGTCGGGCATGCGCGTGGTCATCGAACTGAAACGCGGCGAAGTGCCGGAAGTGGTCCTCAACAACCTGTACAAGCAGACCCAGTTGCAGGATACCTTCGGCATGAACATGGTCGCGCTGGTCAACGGCCAGCCGAAACTGCTGAACCTCAAGCAGATGCTGCAGTGCTTCCTGTCGCACCGCCGCGAAGTGGTCACGCGCCGCACCGTGTTCGAACTGCGCAAGGCGCGCGAACGCGGCCACATGCTCGAAGGCCTGGCGGTCGCCCTGGCCAATATCGACGACTTCATCGCCATCATCAAGGCCGCGCCGTCGCCACCGATCGCCAAGACCGAACTGATGGCGCGCGCCTGGGATTCGTCCCTGGTGCGCGAAATGCTGCTGCGTACCGCCGAAGGCACCACCATCGGTGGCGTCGAAGCGTTCCGTCCGGAGCACCTGCCGAAGCACTACGGCATGCAGCCCGACGGCATGTACAAGCTGTCCGACGAACAGGCGCAAGAGATTTTGCAAATGCGCCTGCAACGCCTGACGGGCCTGGAGCAGGACAAGATCGTCAACGAGTACAAAGAGATCATGGCGCACATCGCCGACCTGCTCGACATCCTGGCCAAGCCGGAGCGCGTCACCGTCATCATCACCGACGAAATGACGGTGATCATGAACGAGTACGGCGTCGGCAACAAGGACGTGCGCCGCTCGACCATCGAGCACAATGCGACCGACCTGGAAACCGAAGACCTGATCACGCCGCAGGACATGGTCGTGACGCTGTCGCACACCGGTTACATGAAGTCGCAGCCGATCTCCGAATACCGCGCGCAAAAGCGCGGTGGACGCGGCAAGCAAGCCATGGCGACCAAGGAAGAAGACTGGATCGACCAGCTGTTCATCGCCAACACGCACGATTACATCCTGTGCTTCTCGAACCGTGGCCGCATGTACTGGCTCAAGGTGTGGGAAGTGCCGCAAGGCTCGCGCAACTCGCGCGGTAAGCCGATCGTCAACATGTTCCCGCTGCAGGACAACGAGAAGATCACCGTGGTGCTGCCGCTGTCGGGCGTGAACCGCACCTTCCCGGAAGACCACTACGTGTTCATGGCGACCAGCCTCGGTACCGTGAAAAAGACGCCGCTCAAGGACTTCAGCAATCCACGCAAGGCCGGCATCATCGCGGTCGACCTGGACGACGGCGACTTCCTGATCGGCGCCGCACTGACCGACGGCGAGCACGATGTGATGCTGTTCTCCGACTCCGGCAAAGCCGTACGCTTCGACGAGAACGACGTGCGTCCGATGGGCCGTACCGCGCGCGGCGTGCGCGGCATGAACCTGGAAGAGGGCCAGAACGTGATCGCCCTGCTGGTGGCCGAAAACGAGCAGCAGTCGGTGCTCACGGCGACCGAAAACGGCTTCGGCAAGCGTACGCCGATCACCGAGTACACCCGCCACGGGCGCGGCACCAAGGGCATGATCGCGATCCAGACCAGCGAACGTAACGGCCGCGTGGTCGCCGCCACCCTGGTCGAGCCGAGCGATGAGATCATGCTCATCACCACCGGCGGCGTGTTGATTCGCACCCGCGTGTCGGAAATCCGCGAAATGGGCCGCGCCACGCAAGGCGTGACCCTGATCGCGGTCGAAGACGGCACCAAGTTGAGCGGCCTGCAGCGCATCGTCGAAACCGACCTCGAAGACGTCGACCTCGAAACGCCGCCGGAGTAAAAACGGCATGGGGCCGGTCTTGTTTTCGCACTTCGTGCGAGAATGACGCCGGCCCTCTTTTTTTTGGCGCTTGACCTGACCATCCACGTTTCCATTTGGAGAGTTTCCATGAAAAAACTGACCGCCATCTGTTGTACCGCGCTGGCCCTGATGGCCGCGCCAGTGTTTGCCCAGACGGCCGCGATCGACCCGGCTACCGACAAGGCCACGCGCGCGCTGCTCGAATCGATGGGCACGCGCAAGATGATCAAGGATAGCTTCGAGCAGATGAAGGCGACCATGCCGCAGATGATTCTCGACAACGCGACCGCCGTCATTAACAGCAATACGCGCTTGAGCGCCAAGCAGAAGAAGGCGGCCATCGCCGAAGCGACCAAGAAAGTGCCGGACGTCGCCGCGCGCCTCCAGCACGTGTTCGAAGAGCCCGCCCTGGTCGAGGAGATGGTCGAAGCAGTTGTGCCGCTCTACGCGAGCCGCTTTACGGTGGCCGAAATCGAGCAGATCGCCGCGTTTTACCGTAGCCCGGTGGGCGCCAAGATGCTGGCCGCCACGCCGCAGATCGTGAACGAGTCCATGCAGATGAGTCAAAAGATCATGATGCCGCGCATGGGTAAGATCATGCAGGAAGCCGCCGCCGCCGCCACCGCCAAATAGTCGTTCATCCCACTTGCAAGGACCTCCGTGACCCAGATCTACAACTTCTCCGCCGGCCCCGCCGTCCTGCCCAAGGAAGTGCTGCAGGAAGCCGCCGCCGACATGCTCGACTGGCACGGCAGCGGCATGTCGGTGATGGAGATGAGTCACCGCGGCCCCGAGTTCATCTCGATCTACGAAGCGGCCGTGCGCGACCTGCGCCTGCTGCTGGACGTCCCCGCCAACTACAAGATCCTGTTCCTGCAAGGCGGCGGCCTGGGCGAAAACGCCATCGTGCCGATGAACCTGGTTGGCCGCGTAGCCGCGCCGGCGACCATCGACTTCGTCCAGACCGGCTCCTGGTCCGGCAAGTCGATCAAGGAAGCGGCGCGCTACGCCAGGGTCAACCTGGCCGCCAGCAGTGAAGGCACGCGCTTTACCACGGTGCCGCCGCAAAGCGAGTGGAAGCTCACCCCCGGCGCGGCCTACCTGCACCTGTGCACCAACGAAACCATCGACGGCGTCGAATACAACTTCGTCCCCGAACTGGCCGGCGATACGCCGATCGTGGCCGACATGTCCTCGCACATTTTGTCGCGCGTGATCGACGTGAGCAAATACGGCGTCATTTTCGGCGGCGCGCAAAAGAATATCGGCCCCGCCGGCCTGACGGTGGTCATCGTGCGCGACGACCTGCTCGGGCACGCGCTGCCGATTTGCCCGTCCGCTTTCGACTGGAGCATCGTCGCCGCGCACGACTCGATGTACAACACGCCGCCGACCTACGGCATCTACATCGCCGGCCTGGTGTTCGCGCACCTGCTGCGCCAGGGCGGCGTGGC
The DNA here is from genome assembly GCF_011682065.1 of Massilia rubra. Lineage (GTDB taxonomy): Bacteria > Pseudomonadota > Gammaproteobacteria > Burkholderiales > Burkholderiaceae_D > Telluria_A > Telluria_A rubra. The sequence continues at coordinate 25,744 of NZ_VUYU01000017.1, forward strand.
CGCCATGGAGCAGCGCAACATCGCCAAGGCCGACCTGCTGTACGGCGCGCTCGACGTCGACGATTTTTACCAGAACCGCGTGGCGAAAGACTGCCGCTCGCGCATGAACGTCCCGTTCTACCTGCGCGATGAAACGCTCAACGACAAATTCCTGGCCGGTGCAAAAGCGCGCGGCCTGCTGCAGCTCAAGGGCCACAAGTCCGTGGGCGGTATGCGCGCATCGATCTACAACGCGATGCCGATCGAGGGCGTGCAAGCCCTGGTCGATTACCTGAACGAGTTCGCCGGCCGTACGTAACAAGAGGGGATCTTCCCCTACGCGAACACCCGATTCACCGCAAACCATGCCGCATTCATGACAGACAAACTCACACCATTGCGCGAACAGATCGATGCGATCGACGCGCAGATTCTCACCTTACTCAGCCAGCGAGCGCGCCTGGCGCAGGAAGTCGGCCACGTCAAGGCCGAAACCAGCGCCCCGGTGTTTCGCCCCGAACGCGAAGCGCAGGTGCTGCGCGGCGTGGCCGACCGCAATCCGGGGCCGCTCAAGGCGGCCGAAGTGCAAACCATCTTCCGCGAGATCATGTCGGCCTGCCGCTCGCTCGAAAAACGGGTCACGGTGGCCTACCTCGGGCCGTCCGGCACCTTCACCGAGCAGGCCGCGTTCCAGCAGTTCGGTAGCGCCATCGAAGGGCTGCCGTGCATCTCGATCGACGAGGTATTTCGCGCGACCGAAGCCGGCACCGCCGATTTCGGCGTGGTCCCGGTCGAAAACTCGTCGGAAGGAGCGGTCAACCGCACGCTCGACCTGATGCTCGGCACCACCACCACCATCAGCGGCGAGATCTCGATTCCCGTGCACCACAGCCTGATGACCAAGACCGGCAACATGGATGGCGTGACGGTGGTGTGCGCGCACTCGCAGGCCCTGGCCCAGTGCCAGGTCTGGCTGAACCAGAACTACCCCGGCATCGAGCGGCGCGCGGTGGTATCGAACGCCGAAGCGGCCGTCATGGCCAGCAAGGACGCGACCATGGCGGCGATTGCCAGCGAAATGGCGGGCGAACAGTATCGCCTCGGCGTGGTCAAGGGCCATATCCAGGACGACCCGCACAACCGCACGCGTTTTGCCGTCATCGGCCATTTGCAGACCAACCCCTCGGGCAGCGACCAGACCTCGCTGGTGCTGGCGGTGCCGAACAAGGCGGGCGCGGTCTACAACCTGCTCGCGCCGCTGGCCGTGAACGGCGTATCGATGACGCGTTTCGAATCGCGCCCGGCCCGCATCGGCACCTGGGAATACTACTTCTACGTCGACATCGAAGGCCACGTGCAGGACCCGGCGGTGGCCAAGGCGCTCGACGAGCTGCGCGACAACGCCGCCTTCTTCAAGGTGCTCGGCTCGTACCCGCTTAGTCTTTGATTTTCAAAACTTAAAACAACTACAGAGATAAAACCATGTCCCAGCAATTCGGTCCAGAATACGTCCGCGCCATCGCCCCCTACCAGGCGGGCAAACCGATCGCCGAAGTCGCGCGCGAGTTCGGCCTCGACGAAGCGAACATCGTCAAACTGGCGTCGAACGAAAATCCGTTCGGCGTGCCCGCATCGAGCCAGCAAGCCATGGCCGCGGCGGTGGCCGACCTGGGACGCTACCCCGACGCCAACGGTTTTGATTTGAAAGCGGCGCTGTCGAAGCGCTACGAAGTGCCGGCCGACTGGATCACCCTGGGCAACGGCAGCAACGACATCCTCGAGATCGCCGCCCACGCGTTCGTGCAAAAAGGCCAGGCCGTGGTGTACTCGCAGTACTCGTTCGCCGTGTACGCGCTGGCGACGCAAGGCGTGGGCGCGCGCGCCATCGTGGTGCCGGCCAGGGATTACGGCCACGACCTCGACGCCATGGCGGCGGCGATCGACGCCGACACGCGCCTGGTCTTCATCGCCAACCCGAACAACCCGACCGGCACCTTTATTGCGGCCGCGCAGATCGAAGCATTCCTGGGCAAGGTGCCGGCCAACGTGGTCGTGGTGCTGGACGAAGCCTACAACGAGTTCCTCGCGCCCGAGCACCAGTTCGAGTCAAGCCAGTGGGCGCGCAAGTACCCGAATTTGCTGGTCTCGCGCACCTTCTCCAAAGCCTATGGCCTGGCCGGCCTGCGCGTCGGTTTTGCGATTGCGCAGCCGGCCCTGACCGACCTGATGAACCGCATCCGGCAACCGTTCAACGTCAATTCGCTGGCGCAGGCGGCGGCGATTGCCGCCCTGAACGACAAGCCCTTCCTGGAGCAGGGCGCCAAGAACAACGCCGCCGGCTACGCCCAGTTTGTCGAAGCCTTCGACGAGCTGGAATTGCAGTACGTGCCATCGTTCGGTAATTTCGTGCTGGTCAAGGTCGGCGACGACGATGGCGCCGGCAGCCGCGTGAACCTGGCGCTGCTCAAGCAAGGCGTGATCGTGCGCCCGGTCGGCAACTACGGCCTGCCGCAATGGCTGCGCATCTCGATCGGCCTGCCGGCCGAAAACGCGATCTTCATCGCCGCCCTCAAGAAAGCGCTGGCCTGACGTGTTCAATAAAGTCGTCATCTTCGGCGTTGGGCTGATCGGCGGCTCGTTCGCGCGCGCGCTGCGCCATGCCGGCGTGGTAAGCACCCTGGTCGGCGTGGGGCGCTCGCCGCAAGCGATGGCGCGCGCGCTCGAACTGGGCATCATCGACCAGGCGGCGGCCTCGGTGCAGGATGCGATGGCGGGCGCCGACTTGGTGCTGATCGCCGCGCCGGTGGCGCAGACCGCAGCGATCCTGGCCTCGCTGCTGCCGTACCTGGAAGCGGGCACCATCGTCACCGACGCCGGCAGCACCAAGTCCGACGTGGTGGCGGCGGCGCGCGCCGTGATGAAAGGGCGTGTCGGCCAGTTCGTGCCGGGGCACCCGATCGCCGGGCGCGAAACCAACGGGCCGGACGCCGCCATCGTCGACCTGTACCACGGCAAAAAAACCGTGCTCACGCCGCTGCCCGAAAATACGGCCGGCGATGTTGACAAGGTGGCTGCCGCGTGGAGCGCGTGCGGCGCCATCATCCACAAGCTCTCGCCGCAGGAACACGACACCGTGTTCGCCTCGGTCAGCCACCTGCCGCACTTGCTGGCGTATGCGCTGGTCGACGACATCGCCCGAAAGCCCCACGCCGGCCTGTTGTTCCAGTACGCCGCCAGCGGCTTTCGAGACTTCACGCGCATCGCCGGCTCGTCGCCCGAGATGTGGCGCGACATCTCGCTGGCCAACCAATCGGCCCTTCTGGGCGAGTTGGACGCATATCTGGCACAATTAACAGTGATGCGCGCCATGCTCGCCAGCGGCGACGGCGTGGCGCTCGAAGCGGTCTACGCCAACGCCCAGCGCGCGCGCTGCCGCTGGATCGAAGCGATCGAAACGGCCGAAGCGCCGCCGGCGCCAGGCAGCAGTCCGGAATAAACCCAGTATCTCAAGGAACCCCAGCATGACCCAGCAGAAGCAGTACCCGCACCATATCGATCTCAAGCCCGTCATGCACGTCGAGGGCGTGGTGCGGCTGCCGGGGTCCAAGAGCATTTCCAACCGCACCTTGCTGCTGGCCGCGCTGGCCGAAGGCAGCACCACCATCATCGACCTGCTGGCCTCGGACGACACCCTGGTCATGCTGGGCGCGCTGCGCTCGCTGGGCCTGAAATGGGACCAGGTCGACGAGCACACCCACATCGTGCATGGCGGCGGCGGCGCGTTGCCGGTGCACGAAGCCGATCTGTTCATGGGTAACGCCGGCACCGCGATCCGCCCGCTGACGGCGGCGCTGGCCGTCATTGGCGGCGACTACACGCTGCACGGCGTCACGCGCATGCACGAGCGTCCGATCGGCGACCTGGTCGACGCATTGAATGCCATCGGCGCGCAGATCGAATACACCGGCGTGGAAGGTTTTCCGCCGCTGCGCATCCGGCGCGGGCATATCCACGCGCAGCGCCTGTCGGTGCGCGGCAACGTATCGAGCCAGTTCCTGACCGCCTTGCTGATGGCCGCGCCGCTGATGGCGCGCGAGCAGCCGGTGACGATCGACGTGGTCGGAGAACTGATCTCCAAGCCGTATATCGAGATTACCCTGAACCTGATGCGGCGCTTCGGCGTGACGGTGGAGCAGGATGGCTGGCAATCGTTCACCGTGCAGCCGGGGCAGCGCTACACCAGTCCGGGCACGATTCATGTGGAAGGCGATGCCTCGTCGGCCTCGTACTTTTTGGCGGCGGGCGCGATTGGCGGCGGTCCGATCCGGGTTGAGGGAGTAGGGCGCGACAGCATCCAGGGCGACGTGCGCTTTGCCGAAGCGCTCGAGCAGATGGGCGCGACGATCACGCGCGGCGACAACTGGATCGAAGCGCGCTCGAACGGTGTACTGAAAGCCATCGACGCCGACTTCAATCACATTCCCGACGCGGCGATGACGATTGCGGTGGCCGCGCTGTACGCCGACGGCACCACGACCTTGCGCAACATCGCCAGCTGGCGCGTGAAAGAGACCGACCGGCTGGCCGCGATGGCGACCGAATTGCGCAAGCTTGGCGCGATTGTCGTGGAAGGGCCCGATTTCATCTCCGTGACGCCGCCCGAGGGCGAGCTGAGCGCGGCGACGATCGACACGTATGACGACCACCGGATGGCGATGTGTTTCTCGCTGGCGAGCCTGGATGGCAAAGCGCGGCGCGGCAACACGATGCGCATCAACGACCCCAAGTGCGTCGCCAAGACCTTCCCCGACTACTTTGCCGCCTTCGCCGGCATCGCCCAGGAGAATCTGATTTAGTTGCACAACCGAGACGTTCATCGGGGTCTGACCTCTGATTCGAAATATTTCTTAATTGAGGTCAGACCCCGGTTAAGCAGGGGCAGCGCTCCGACTCGGGACATTTCCTAATCGGGGTCAGACGTTCACCGGGGTCTGACCTCTGATTCGAAATATTTCTTAATTGAGGTCAGACCCCGGTTAAGCAGGGGGGCAGCGCTCCGACTCGGGACATTTCCTAATCGGGGTCGGACGTTCACCGGGGTCTGACCTCTGATTCGAAATATTTCTTAATTGAGGTCAGACCCCGGTTAAGCAAGTTGTTGTTTTTGTACGTTTTATAGTGATTTCACCAGGACACCGTCCCATGCCACATTCGCATATTCCCGTCATCGCCATCGATGGCCCCACCGCTTCCGGCAAGGGCACCGTCGCCCACAAGGTGGCCGATCGGCTCGGCTTCCATTACCTCGATTCCGGCGCCTTGTACCGTCTTACCGCGCTGATGGCCTTGCGCAAGGGGACGGCGGTCAATGACGAGCACGCCCTCGCCAAGCTGGCCGAACACCTCCCCGCCAGCTTCAGCGGCGGCGAAATCCTGCTGGCGAACGAACATGTCACCCAACTCATCCGCGCGGAAGAGGTTGGCAACATGGCGTCGAAGATCGCGGCGCTGCCCGCCGTGCGCCAGGCTTTGTTCGCCCTGCAACTGGGCTTTCGCCGGGCCCCCGGACTGGTCGCCGATGGCCGCGACATGGGCACGGTAATCTTTCCGCACGCGCAACTGAAGGTGTTTCTCACCGCCAGTACCGAGGCGCGCGCGCAACGCCGATATAAGCAATTGATTGACAAGGGGTTTTCTGCTAATATAGAAGACCTCCTGTCCGATTTGAAGGCGCGCGACGACCGTGATACTTACCGGGCCATCGCGCCATTGATGCCGGCAGAAGGGGCGCACCTGCTCGACACCTCGAATATGACCGCTGACGAAGCGGTCGAGGAAGTGCTGAAATGGTATGCGCACGCTAAGCAGTCGTAGTCTGAAGTAGCAATGGGTGCTTGCAATTGCAATAGTGCCATTGCAGGCGTTGAATCAACCTATAACCCAGTTTAAGTCGCATGGTGCGATCTCTGCTGGCTAACTCGTGTACAAACTATGTCAACAGCAACAACTGAAGCAACCGGTATGGAAAGTTTTGCAGCGCTCTTCGAGGAATCGTTGTCGCGCCAAGATATGCGCTCCGGCGAAGTTATTTCCGCTGAAGTCGTGCGTCTCGACCACAATTTCGTGATCGTCAACGCTGGCCTCAAATCCGAAGCTTTCATTCCTATCGAAGAATTCAAGAACGACCAGGGCGAACTGGAAGTTCAAGTCGGCGATTTCGTTTCCGTAGCGATTGAGTCGCTGGAAAACGGCTTCGGCGACACCATCCTGTCGCGCGACAAGGCAAAACGCCTGGCGTCGTGGCTGGCACTGGAAAAAGCCATGGAATCGGGCGAGATCGTCGTCGGTACCGTCAATGGCAAAGTCAAGGGCGGCCTGACCGTTCTGACCAACGGCATCCGCGCGTTCCTGCCGGGTTCGCTGGTCGACACCCGTCCTGTCAAGGACACCACCCCGTTCGAAGGCAAGACCCTGGAATTCAAGGTCATCAAGCTCGACCGTAAGCGTAACAACGTGGTTCTGTCCCGCCGCGCCGTCATCGAAGCTTCGATGGGCGAAGAGCGTCAGAAACTGATGGAAACGCTGAAAGAAGGCACCGTGGTTACCGGCGTCGTCAAAAATATCACCGACTACGGCGCGTTCGTGGATCTGGGCGGTATCGATGGCCTGCTGCACATCACCGACCTGGCATGGCGTCGTGTGCGTCACCCGTCGGAAGTGCTGACCGTTGGCCAGGAAATCACCGCCAAAGTCCTGAAGTACGATCAGGAAAAGAACCGTGTTTCGCTGGGCGTGAAGCAACTGGGCGACGATCCTTGGACCGGTCTGTCCCGTCGTTACCCACAAAGCACCCGTCTGTTCGGCAAAGTAACGAACCTCACCGACTACGGCGCGTTCGTGGAAGTCGAGCAGGGTATCGAAGGTCTGGTCCACGTTTCCGAAATGGACTGGACCAACAAGAACGTGGCGCCAAACAAAGTTGTCCAGCTGGGCGACGAAGTGGAAGTCATGGTTCTCGAGATCGACGAAGAGCGTCGCCGTATTTCGCTGGGCATGAAGCAGTGCAAAGCCAATCCTTGGGATGACTTCGGCGTTACCCATAAAAAGGGCGACAAAGTCCGCGGCGCGATCAAGTCGATCACCGACTTCGGCGTGTTCATCGGCCTGGCCGGCAACATCGATGGTCTGGTGCACCTGTCCGACCTGTCCTGGACCGAAACCGGCGAAGAAGCTGTCCGTCGTTTCAAAAAGGGCGACGAACTGGAAGCCATCGTGTTGGCAATCGACGTCGAGCGCGAGCGCGTTTCCCTGGGTGTCAAGCAACTCGAAGGCGACCCATTCAACAACTTCGCTGCAATGAACGACAAAGGCTCCCTGGTAACGGGTACGGTCAAGTCGGTCGAGCCTAAGGGCGCTGTGATCCAGCTGTCCGAAGAAGTTGAAGGCTACCTGCGTGCTTCCGAAATCTCGCGCGACCGCGTTGAAGATGCCGGTACCCACCTGAAGGTTGGCGATTCGGTTGAAGCACTGGTGATCAACATTGACCGCAAAGCGCGCAGCATCCAGCTGTCGATCAAAGCGAAAGACAATGTCGACACCCAGGAAGCGATGCAGAAAATTGCTTCGACCTCCGACAACAATGCAGCATCGGGCACCACCAGCCTGGGCGCACTGTTGAAAGCTAAGTTCGACAACAAGAACTAAGACACTCGGAATCGACAGATGACGAAGTCCGAGTTGATTAACCGCCTGGCTGAGCGCTATTCTCAGCTGGTGGCCAAGGATGCGGAGTACGCTGTCAAGACCATTCTCGATGCCATGACCAACGCTTTGGCGACTGGCCAGCGCATCGAGATCCGTGGTTTTGGTAGTTTTGCCCTGAACAGCCGGCCGCCGCGCATCGGACGCAATCCCAAGTCCGGCGACAAGGTGATGGTGCCCGAAAAACGGGTACCGCACTTCAAGCCGGGCAAGCAATTGCGCGAACGGGTAGATGCGATGGTCGGGCAGCCGATTATTGAAGACTGAGTCGTTTGTCGACACAGAAGAACGGCATCCTTGGATGCCGTTTTTTTTCGTCCGCAAAGTTGTAAACCAGGGATCGACACCAATTTTGTCGTCGTCCCCGCGCAGGCGGGGATCCATAGCACCTATGCTCATAGGTGCTATAGGCCCCCGCCTGCGCGGGGGCGACGGCCGAGAGGCCGTCGTTTTGGTGTAATATGCGACACTTGCGACCTTTTCAGACTGGACCTGGCTGATGAAATTTGTATCCACCATCGTTGGATTTATTCTGTTTATCCTGTTTTTCGGCTTCGCTCTGAAGAACACGCAGGAAGTCGACCTGCACTTTTTCCTCAATTACGAACTGCGCGGCCCGCTGGTGCTGATGCTGCTGGGCTTTTTCGTGGCCGGCGCCGCCCTCGGCATCCTGGCCGTCACGCCCACCGTGTTCCGCCACCGCCGCGAAACGTCGAAGCACAAGAACACCATCGTCGCCCTGCAAACCGTGGCGCGCACCACTGTGGCCCAACCGCAGCCGGACAGCGTCAGTACTCAACAGTAACCCCGCAGTAAGCCATCTGAAAAACTAACAAAAAGAACCGCATGGAATTAGAAACCTGGATGTTGCTTGGCATCCCCTTGTTTTTCGCCCTGGGATGGATCGCCGCGCGCGTTGACATCAAGCAACTGCTGTCCGAATCGCGCACATTGCCGCGAGGATATTTTCGCGGCCTGAACTTTCTGCTCAACGAGCAACCCGACAAGGCCATCGATGCTTTCATCGACATCGTCAAGCTCGATCCCGAAACGGTGGAGATGCACTTCGCCCTCGGCAACCTGTTCCGCCGCCGTGGCGAGATCGAGCGCGCCATCCGCGTGCACCAGAACCTGCTCTCGCGTGCCGACCTGCCGGCCGATGAAAAGGCGCACGGCCAGTACGAACTGGGCATGGATTACCTCAAGGCTGGCCTGCTCGACCGCGCCGAGGAAACCTTCAACCTGCTGCTCGACACGCCCTACGGCGCCCAGGCGCGCCGCGCCTTGCTCGAAATCTACCAGCGCGAAAAAGAATGGCCGCGCGCGATCGAAGCCGCCCTCGGGCTGCAAGAGTCGGGCGCCGGCGCGCGCCAGAAGGAAATCGCCCAGTTCTACTGCGAGCTGGCCCAGGATGCGCTGGTCCACATGCACACCGACGACGCCCTGGCCCTGCTCGACAAAGCCCTGCAGGCCGACCGCAAGAACGTGCGCGCCACCTTGTTGACCGGCGACGCCCAACTGGTCAAGGATGATGTCGAAGGCGCGCTGGTGACCTGGCGCCGCGTCGAACAGCAAAGCGTGCCGCACGTGGCCCTGGTCGCGCAGCGCTTGATGGACGGCTACCGCAAGGTCGGCCGCCCGCAGGAGGGTGTCAACCTGTTGCGCTCCTACCTGGCCGAAGCATCCTCGATCGACCTGATCGAAGTGGTGTTCAAGGCCGTCATCGAACTCGATGGGGTGGACGCGGCCAAGCAGTTGATGATCGATGAACTGCGCCGCAATCCGACCCTGCTCGGCCTCGACAAACTGCTCGAAGCGCGCCTGATGGACGCCCCGGCCGATGTCTGGGAAGAGCTGTCGATGGTGAAGAACCTGGTGCGTGGTTACACCCAGAAGCTGGCGCGCTACCAGTGCAGCCACTGCGGCTTCAAGGCGCGCCAGTTCTACTGGCAGTGCCCGGGATGCAGCCGCTGGGAGACCTACCCGCCGCGCCGCACCGAAGAACTCAATGTCATGAATTAAACGTAACCGATTAAGCGTATCCGAACGATGACCAATCCCACCGCCACTCCGGCGCGCCTGCTCAGCGCCGACAGCCATCCCTTCATCGCCGCGCCCGACCTGGCCGCGGTGCGCATCCTGGTCGTCGGCGACGTGATGCTGGACCGTTACTGGTTCGGTGACGTCAGCCGCATCTCGCCCGAAGCGCCGGTGCCGATCGTGCGCATCGAAAGGCGCGAAGAGCGCCTGGGTGGCGCCGCCAACGTGGCGCGCAATGCGGCGGCCCTCGGCGCCCACTGTGGCCTGCTGGGCGTGGTCGGCGCCGACGAGGCGGGCGAGCAGGTGGCGCAGCTGCTGGCCGAGTCGCGCATCGACAGCTACCTGCAGCGCGACGCCGCCATTTCCACCATCATCAAGCTGCGCGTGATCGGCCGCCAGCAGCAACTGCTGCGCATCGACTTCGAAGACGCGCCCACCGACACCGTCCTGCGCGACAAGCTCACCCAGTTCAACGCACTGCTGCCCGATTTCGACGTGGTGATCCTGTCCGACTACAACAAGGGCAGCCTGGTGAACGTGGCGCACATGATCGAGGCGGGCCGCGCGGCCGGCAAGATCGTCATGGTCGACCCCAAGGGCGACGATTTTTCGCGCTACGCCGGGGCCACCGTGCTCACGCCGAACAAGTCGGAGTTCCGCCGCATCGTCGGCAGCTGGTCGTCCGAAGAACAGCTCACCGCCAAGGCCCAGGCCCTGCGCACCGAACTGCGCCTGGACGCGCTGCTGCTGACGCGCTCGGAAGAGGGAATGAGTTTGTACACCGCCCATGAGGTGCTGCACATGCACGCCGACGCGCGCGAAGTGTTCGACGTCTCCGGCGCGGGCGACACGGTCATCGCCACCATGGCCTCGATGCTCGGCGCCGGCATGCCGATGGCCGACGCCATCATGACGGCCAACCGCGCCGGCGGCATCGTCGTAGGCAAGCTCGGCACGGCGACCGTGACGCGCGAGGAACTGTTCGGCCTGTAGAACAGCAGAGCCTGCCTACACGATTGGCGTTTTGTTGTTCTGATAGCGCTCAATCGGAGCGGTCAACATTGTGCCGGGTCATCCGTTAGCTTGTTGGGGCCGCACTCGCGTCCCTCTAATCTGAAGGAGATACAACATGATCCGACAATTGATGCTGGCCGTTGCAACGCTGGTGGCCGCGATGAGCATGGCGTTTGCCCAGGTCGACGTGAACAAGGCCGATGCAGCCGCACTCGACAGTGTGAAGGGCATCGGCCCCTCTACCTCCAAGCTGATCCTGGAAGAACGCACCAAGGGTGGCGAGTTCAAGGACTGGGCCGACTTTTCCAAGCGCGTCAAGGGCGTGGGCGACAAGCGCGCGGTGAAGCTCTCGCAAGCCGGCTTGCAGGTCGCGGGCAAGCCGTTTGACGGCGCCGGCGCCGCGCCGGCGACGGCGGGCAAGTCCGCACCGGCCGCCAAGCCCGCAACAGCGGCCAAGCCGGCGCCGGCGCCCGCCAAAATGTAAGCGCCGTGCGTCTCGCCAAAAAACCCGCCGCCAACGCCGCGGGTTTTTTTCATGGATGCGCAGCTTGCGCGAGCGTGGTTTTTTCGCTGTATGGACGCACTTGCGCACGCGGGGTCGTGAGAAGATAACGGCGCTGCGTTTTTAACCTCGCCCGTCGCAAAGGACCCCTCATGGCATCTGTCCCGTTCACCCAATCCCTGCTGGCCACCCTGCTCGCCGCCGCCGGCGCTGCCTGCGCCGCCGCTCCGGCAAGCCCCGACATTGCGCGCCACCAGGCCCAGGTCGACAAGATCGTGGCCGATATTTCGCCGCAGCGCATCGAAGCGCATGTGCGCAAACTGGTCGGCTTCAAGACGCGCCACACCATGTCCGATACGGTCTCGGAGACGGTCGGCATCGGCGCCGCGCGGCGCTGGATCAAGGCCGAACTGGAACGCTGCGGCGCCGCCGCCGGCGGGCGACTGCAAGTGAGTTTCGACAGCCATGTCACGCCGGTGTCGGCGCGCATTTCGCGTCCGACCGAGATCGTCAACGTGGTGGCGACCCTGCCCGGCACGCAGGCGGCGTCGAAGGAGCGCATCTACGTCGTCAGCGGCCACTACGACTCGCGCAATACCGAGATCATGGACGCCAGCGGCGAGGCGCCCGGCGCCAACGATGACGCTTCCGGCACCGCCGCCGTCATGGAAATGGCATGCGTGATGGCGCGCCACCAGTTCGACGCGACCATTGTCTTCATGGCGGTAGCGGCCGAGGAGCAGGGCTTGCTGGGCGCGGCGCATTGGGCCGAGCAGGCCAGGCTCAAGAACCTGAACCTGCAAGGCATGTTCACCAACGATATCATCGGCAGCTCGCGCGCCGACGATGGCCGTGTCGATGACAGGCAGGTGCGCCTGTTCGCCGAATCGATCCCGGCGACCAAAGAAAACAGCGACAGCAATCGCGCCCTGCTGGCGACCGGCGGCGAAAACGACTCCACCTCGCGCCAGCTGGCGCGCCATGTGAAGGAAGTGGGGGAGCGTTACGTGCCCGGGTTTACGGTCAATGTGATCCAGCGGCGCGACCGTTACCTGCGCGGGGGCGACCATATGCCGTTCCTGGAGCGCGGTTATCCGGCGCTGCGCTTCACGGAGCCGAACGAAGACTTCACGCACCAGCACCAGAACGTGCGCAAGGAAGGCGCGCTGCAGTATGGCGACCTGCCCGAGTTCAACGACTACAACTACATCGCAAAAGTGGCGCGGGTGAATGCGGCGGCGCTGGCGACCTTGTCGCTGGCCCCGGCCGCGCCGCAGAAGGTGCAGATGCGCACCGCGAAGCTGGAGAACGATTCGTCGCTGGTATGGCAGGCCAACGGCGAGCCTGACCTGGCCGGCTACCGCATCGTCTGGCGCGACACCACCGCCGCGCAGTGGCAGGGGGCTTTGTTTGTGGGGAATGTGACCGAGGCGACCGTCAAGCTATCGAAGGATAACTACTTCTTCGGGGTGCAGGCGGTGGACAAGGAGGGCAATGTGAGCGTGGCGACGTATCCGACGCCGCTCAGGTAAAAAACTTCACCATCGTTCCCGCGCAGGTAAGAACACCACCGTCGTTCCCGCGCAGGCGCTACAGCTTGCCCACATCTCTGCAACATTCGTCTTTGGCGAATGTCGAAACGATGATGTCAGATTGTGGAGGCGGCGATGGAGGCGACAATGTTGGTAGCCGATGCTCCTTGCATCGGGGAGTTTGGTGATAAGCGGCTTTGCAGGACCGGATCACTGCTCTATAGTCGTATGATTGAACGTGGCACGGTGTGTTTGCGGCAGTTGAGCGATGACCGTGCCACTCAGAGACGTTTCCACCGATTGCTGGAGCATCACAGCGTGACTTCAGGTGAGATCATTCGTTATGGCAGCGAACGCACCGCGCAAGCGGCGGCGGGTCGGCACGTGCTGGCAATTCAAGACACCAGTGAACTGGACTACAGTGCGCATGCTCGACGCACTAGTGGATTGGGCGGCATCAGCAATAACAAGGGTTGCGGGCTGTTTATCCATCCTGTGCTGGCCGTCGATGCTGAAAACAACGCCTGTCTCGGCATCGCGCACGAGGTGGCATGGGTGCGTGAGGCGCGCAGTACAGCAAAGCGGACACGACGGCCCATTGAGGAAAAGGAATCGATGTGCTGGCTGGAAGGCGCGCAGGGAGCGCAGCGCTGTTTGCAACAGGCAGCGCTCGTGACAGTGGTGGCAGATCGCGAAAGCGACATCTACGAACAGTGGGACCGTATCCCGGATGGCCATGTGCATCTGCTTACGCGTGCACGGTGGGACCGCCAGATCGAGGAGGGTGACACCTTATGTGGGTGGCTGAGCAAGCAACCAGCCATGGCCTGCCAGATCCTTGATATTTCGGCGCGGCCAGCGGGAAAGGCCTATCGGAGCACCGATGGTGCGCGCAAGAGCGCCCGCACAGCGCACCTGGCCCACATGGAACTGCGCTATGGGCGCGTCCGGATCCGACGTCCACAAGATTGCCGCGCGAGCCAGACCAGCATCGCGCTATCAGTGGTGGAATTGAAAGAGCGTCCCGATACAGTGTTGCCTGGCGAGCAGCCGGTGCACTGGATACTGCTTACCTCCCATGACGTAGAAACGGCCGAACAGGCATTGCAGGTAGTGAACTGGTATGAGCAACGGTGGCAGATCGAGCAGTTGTTCCGTACGTTGAAGCGGCAAGGGCTGGGGCTGGAATCGAGTCAGTTGGCAGAGGCGAGCGAATTGTTGAAGTTGGCTAGTATTGCGACGCTGGCGGCAACGCGCACGCTGCAGCTGGTCAATGCGCGCGATGGCAAGACCAAGCAACCTGCGAGCGACGCATTCGACGGCGACGAGGTGGTCGTACTGGAAAAATTGCAGGGTAAATTCGAGGGGAAGACCGCCAAGCAGAAAAACCCCCACCCAGTGCACAGCATGGCGTGGGCTAGCTGGACAATTGCCCGGCTGGGGGGATGGACCGGCTACGCCAGCGATGCCAAGCCTGGCCCGATCACCATGCTGCGCGGATTACAGCGCTTTGAAAGCATGGTGCAGGGCTGGCAACTTGCAAAGATGTGGGCATAGCATAGCGCCTGCGCGGGAACGACGGTGGTGGTAGCGGGAACGACGGTGGTGGTAGCGCAAGCGACGGTGGTGGTAGCGGGAACGACGGTGGTGGTAGCGCAAGCGACGGTGGCGGCAGCGCCACCACCGCCGCCTACTTCACCGCCAGATACGCATGCAACTGCGCCACCACCGCCGCGCCTTCTCCCACGGCCGCGGCCACGCGCTTGGTCGACCCGGCCCGCACATCCCCGATCGCAAACACGCCCGGCACCGTGGTTTCCAGGTTCCCGTGCAGCGAGCCGTCCGGGTTGAGCATCTGCCCCGTCACCCGGCAACGGGCCAGCATCACATCGGTCCCGGTCATCACGAACCCGTGCTGGTCGACCTGCACGCCGCAATCGGCCAGCCAGCCCGAATTCGGATCGGCCCCCACGAACAGGAATACGCTGCGCACCACGTGGCTTTCTTCCTGCTCGTCGCGATGCTGCCAGCGCACGCCGCTCAAGCGTTGCCCGTCGCCTTCCAGCCTGGTCAAGCTGGTATGCGTGTGCAGCACGATATTCGGCGTCGCCGCAATCCGCTCGATCAGATAACTCGACATGCTCGCCGCCAGCCCCGCACCGCGAATGAGCATGTGCACCGTTCTGGCGTGGCTTGACAAGAACACGGCCGCCTGGCCGGCCGAATTGCCGCCGCCGACCAGCACCACATCCTCGCCCTGGCACTGGCGTCCTTCCAGCGGCGAGGCCCAGTAATACACGCCGCAGCCTTCGTACGCGGCCAGGTCGGCCAGGTCGGGCTTGCGGTAGCGCGCGCCGCAGGCCAGCACCACCGCGCGCGCCTGTACCTGCCCGCCATCGGCCAGCGACAGGCGCAGCGGATACTGGTCGCACAGCAGTTTGTCGGCGGCGGCCGGAATGGCCACCTGCGCGCCGAATTTTTGCGATTGCACAAACGCCCGCCCGGCCAGCGCGCGCCCCGAAATCCCGGTCGGGAATCCCAGGTAGTTTTCGATGCGCGCGCTGGCGCCGGCCTGGCCGCCGAAGGCGCGGTTTTCCACTACCAGCACCGACAGGCCTTCCGACGCCGCATATACCGCCGTCGCCAGGCCGGACGGGCCGGCGCCCACCACCAGTACGTCGTACACCTTGTCCGGGTCGAGGTCGGGCAGCATGCCGAGGCAGTATCCCAGTTCGGCCAGGCTCGGATTTTTCTTCACCACGCCGTCCGGGCACACCACCAGCGGCAGCTCGTGGGGGCCGGGCTGGTACATGCGGATCAGCGCTTCGGCGTTCGGGCTGGTGGCCGGGTCGAGCACCATGTGCGGATGGCCGTTGCTGGTCAGGAAGGTCTGCAGGCGGAACAGGTCGGCGCTGCCGGCCGGGCCGACCAGCACCGGCGCGCTGGTGCCGGCTTCGATCAGCCCCACGCGCCGCAGGATCAGTGCGCGCATGATGCGCTCGCCCAGCTCGGCCTCGGCCACCACCAGCGCGCGCAGCGCTTCGGGCGTGACGATCAAGGCCTCGACCGTGCCGGCCGCGTGCGCGCTCACCAGCGCCGGGCTGCCCGACAACTGGCCCACGTCCGCCGTGAAGTGGCCCGGCCCGTGTTCGACGATCGTGTGGCTGTTGCCCATGCCGTCGCACTGGCTGATGCGCACCTTGCCCGAGAGGATGATCATCATGCCGGGATTGCCGCCGCCGGCGACGAAAATGGCTTGCCCGTCGTCCCAGTGCCCCTCGCTGCCGAAGCGGCGCAGGCGCGCGATCTCGGCGCCGGTCAGGACCGGAAACATCTGGTCGCGGCGCGTCTCGTACTTGCTCAGCGAGCTTTGGGCGCGCTCCTGGATGCTGTTGTCGGGGATGAAGTCGGGGGCGGGCAGGGTGCTCATGGGCGGTTCGCTAAGGGAAGGTAGTCAGCCCTCAGTCTAGCAGCAAGCCGGGGCAAACTACAGCAAGCTGACCCGTCTCATACGGACAAGAGCATCGTGGATTAGAATGATGTTTTGTTGAACTGCAAAGAGTAACCCATGCCTTACATGACCATCGAAGATACGATCGGCAATACCCCGCTGGTGCGCCTGGTGCGCCTGCCGGGCGCCGACGCGGCCGCGCGTAACAACATCATCCTCGGCAAAATGGAAGGCGACAATCCGGCCGGTTCGGTCAAGGACCGCGCCGCCATGTCGATGCTGCGCCGCGCCGAAGAACGCGGCCAGATCAAGCCGGGCGATACCCTGATCGAAGCGACCAGCGGCAACACCGGTATCGCGCTGGCGATGGCGGCGGCGATCCGCGGCTACAAGATGCTGCTGCTGATGCCCGAGTACCTGTCGATCGAGCGGCGCCAGAGCATGGCCGCCTACGGCGCTCAGATCATCCTCACGCCCAAGACCGGCGGCATGGAATACGCGCGCGACATGGCCGAGCAGTTGCAGCGCGACGGCAAGGGCATCATCCTCGACCAGTTCGGCAACCTTGACAACCCGCGCGCCCACTACGAGTCGACCGGTCCCGAGATCTGGCGCGACACCAATGGCGGCGTCACGCACTTTGTCAGCGCCATGGGCACCACCGGCACCATCATGGGCGTGTCACAGTATTTAAAAGAGCAAAACCCGGCGGTCCAGATCATCGGCGCCCAGCCCGAGGACGGCTCGCAGATCCCCGGCATCCGCAAGTGGCCCGAAGCCTACCTGCCGAAAATCTTCGACAAGGCGCGCGTCGACCAGGTTGAGAACGTGAGCCAGGCCGCAGCCGAGCAGATGGCGCGCCGCATGGCGGCCGAAGAGGGCATTTTCTGCGGCATTTCGGCCGCCGGCGCCTGCGAGATCGCCCTGCGCATCTCGCAGACGGTGGAAAACGCTACCATCGTGTTCATCGTGTGCGACCGTGGCGACCGTTACCTGTCAACCGGCGTGTTCCCCGCATAAACCCGGCGCAAGCGCGGGGCGCAAAAACAAACGCCTTCCACCGCGAACGAGTCGGACTCGTTCATGGTGGAAGGCGTTTTTTTGTGCTTCCCGTGCGCGGCCCCCCACAGGGCAAGGCACGGGCTTATCTGGCTGCGCCTTGCGGCACGCCCGACCGATCCCGCTATTACGCTGGATCGCCTTCTTTTGGCTTGAACTGTTTGTCGCTGATGCGGAACTTGTTGCGGCGGTCGCCCATCAAGTAGCGCAGGTCGCGGATCGACAGGTCGCTCACTTCGTGCATGCGGATCAGCAGGGAGGCGCCGACCGGCAGGCGGTGGTGGCGGATCTTCGAGATCACTGGCGGCGCCACTTCCAGCGCGCGCGACAGGGCTGCATCGTTCTTGAGACGCAGATTTTCAATCAGCGTGTCGAGTAAACGATTTGGGTTGTATTGCAGCAGATCATCGGAGTCCGAATCGCTGTTCATATCAATGCCGACTTGGTTTGTCATGATGTCAATAATTCCTATTGTGAGTGGTGCTGCTAAGTCAAACACGCGGAGCTCTCGCTGCTGGTCAACCACCGTCGAAGTGCGCTTGCGAATTTATCTTGGGTAACACTTTTTAAAAAATATACACAATTGTACAACGTTTTGTAATCTAATACCGATAAGCAATAACAGATTACAAAATGATGTCGGTTGTGTTGTCTGATCGCAACATAGCCGCATTGCAATTCTCTCACAAAATCACCGAAAAACTAATTGTTTTCCCAGAAAACTTAAGTGTAAGACAATTTAGATGCATCCGCCGCACAATTCTAAAGAGAACTGGCTTATTAGCAACATGTTTCTGAGTATATTAACGCAAGAGGCATTTCTATGGGGCACGAATGGATATGCGGAGGAATACGCACGACCCGCGCGGACCGCTGTGCGCGTCACAATCGGTCCGAAAAGATGCTCAGGTCGTTACATTCTTTTACAAAGTTTCCGCTGAGGCAAGAGGGTGTCAAGGCCGGTTTTGGCGGATTGCGCGGCCCAATTCGATCACTGACATGGCGTAGAAGTAAGAACGGTTGTATTGCGTAATAGCGAAAAAATTATCGGTGGCGATCCGGTACTCGGTCGGGTCGGGGCCGTTGGGCAGGTCGATCAGGCCGAAACGCTGGTTCGCAGGCAACACGGCGCTGGTGCTGACACCGCCCGCGCGCAAGTCCTCGGCGCGGAACTTGGCCGCCAGGCCCTGGTTGAGCAAACTTTCCCAGGCCCGGTCGTCGGACACGCTGGCCGGATACACAAGCGGCCCGGTCTGCTTGGCCTGCCAGCCGTGCTGGACCAGGAAGCTAGCCACGCTACCGATCGCGTCCACCGCCGAGCCGCGCAAGTCGATGCTGCCATTGTTGTCGTAGTCGACCCCGTAGGCCAGCACGCTGCCGGGCATGAACTGCGGCATGCCGATGGCGCCGGCAAACGAACCGAGCAGCGAGAGCGGCTCGATGTTGGACTTGCGCGCCAGCACCAGCGCGTTTTCCAGCTCGCCTCGGAAGAAGGCCATGCGCGCGGCCCGGTTGGGCGCCTCGGGATAGGCGAAGGCCAGGGTGGTGAGCACGTCGAGCACGCGGAAGCGCCCCGTCTGGCGCCCGTAGATGGTCTCCACGCCGATGATGCCGACGATGATTTCGGCCGGTACGCCATACTCGGCCTGGGCGCGCGCCAGCACGGCGGCGTGCTGGTTCCAGAACGCCACGCCGGCCTTGATGCGGATCGGCTCGATCGTCACCCGGCTGTAGTTCTGCCAGTTCTTGGGCTTGCCCTTGGGCGCCGGCTTGACCAGCTGGACGGCGGTATCGATGTAGCGGATCTGGCCGATCAGCGCGGCGAGCTCGGCGCGCGGAAAGCCGTGCCGCAGCGCCACCTCGTCGGCGAAGGCGTTGACCGCCTCCGACTCGCTGAACACGACGGCGTCGCCGGCCTCGGCCGCCGTCAGCGCGGTGGCGGCCACGGCGGCCGGAACGGCCACGGAAGCGCCGGCCTTGCGCGCGCCCTTGGCCTTGGCCTTGGCCTTGGCCTTGGAATGGGACTGGGCACTTTTCTTGCCGGGTTTTTTGGCAGGCGCAGCCTGGCTCAGGGGACTTGCCGACACGGCAAGTGCCAGCAAGAGAGAAGTAAATTTCATTAAATGTTGTTCAGCAAACTTTTCAGGGTGGAGGCGAGCCCGGGAGCGGGCGGCCGGGCACTGTATTTGTGGGCACTGTAGAGGGCCAGGAAGCGCTTGATGGCAGCCGTCTTGTCCGGCGCCAGGCTGCCTTGCGCAAGCCGGGCGGCGTAGGCGTTGGGGCCTTCGTCGGCGGCGCGCGCCATGCCAAGCTGGCTCATCTTTCGACACAGGGCCGAGTATAGCGCATCGACCGGATCGGTCCCGCGCCGCAGCCGTACAGCGCGCCACAGCAGCAACAGCGCGCCGATGGCGGCCAGGATGGCAAGGCTGCGCCAGTGCGCCAGGCCGAGCTTGAGGCTGTCGAGAAAGCCGCTCTGGCGCTCCGGCGTGTAGTTCAGCACCCACTGGTTCCAGCCATTGTTGACGGCGTCGAGGCGAAAGCGCAGTTGTTCGAGCAAGGCGTTGCGCTCGCCGCTCAAGCCGAGCAGCCCGCCCAGGCCGGCAAAAGCGGGCGGATTTTGCGGCAGCGCGCTCGACAGGCCGCGCTGCACCCGTTCCGGCGCCACGGCGGCGGTGGGGTCGACCCGCAGCCAGCCACGCCCGGCGATCCAGACTTCGGCCCAAGCGTGCGCTTCCGACTGGCGCACCGACAAAAAGCCGTCGATGGGATTGAATTCGCCGCCCTGGTAGCCCATCACCACGCGCGCCGGCACGCCGGCGGCGCGCATCAGCACCGCGAAGGCGCTGGCGTAGTGCTCGCAAAAGCCGGCGCGTGTCCTGAACAGGAAGTCGTCGACCGAGTCGCGCCCCAGCAGCGGTGGCTGCAGCGTGTACGAAAACGGCTGGCTGGTAAACATCGCCAGGACCGCACGGACGCGCTGTTCGGGATCGCTCTGCGCCTGGCCGATGTTGGCGCCGGCCAGCAGCGCCCGCGGGTTGAAGCCGGCGGGCAGGTCCAGCCAGCGCGCGCGCTCGGCCAGTTCGGGGGTGTCGTCGAGGCTGTAATCGATGTGCGAACTCATGTCGTAGCGCACGCGCTTGTCGAGCGCGGAACTGGTCGACAGTTCCAGTTCGTTCGACACATGCGCCGCATTGTCTTCCAGGACCGGCAGGCGGTCCGGCAGGTCGAGCGCGAACAGCCAGTTGTTCGACGAGGGCTCCAGGGTCAGTTCATAACGGATCGCCGGCCCGCGCACACGCATCGAAATCTGGTCGGCCACGCGGCGCGGCGCGCGCCGCACCTTGGTCCAGGTGCGCCCGTCGAACTCGCCCAGCACCACGCCGCGCCAGTACAGTTGCGCCTTCGATGGCGGCGGATCGAGAAAGCGCACCTGGAACACCGGATCGTCCGATTGCGCCAGGTTCGACATATTCCCCGGCGCCATGCTGTTCGACAGGCCCATGCGAGCCCCCTGGGCGTCGCTCGGCATGCCCCACAGCGGCCCCTGGATGCGCGGGAATACGAAGAACAGCAGCACCGCCAG
The DNA here is from genome assembly GCF_011682065.1 of Massilia rubra. Lineage (GTDB taxonomy): Bacteria > Pseudomonadota > Gammaproteobacteria > Burkholderiales > Burkholderiaceae_D > Telluria_A > Telluria_A rubra. Next base: position 46,668 of record NZ_VUYU01000017.1, read on the forward strand.
CGGCGCGGCCAGCAGGAACACGCGCGCGCCCATCCACAGGCGCCGGCCCAGCGGCGGCACCGCGCCGGTGAACTGGAACGACAGCTGCGCGGTGAGCAGCGCAATGATCGAGGCGACCATCATCAAGGCCGTGAAAATGCTCTGCGAGTAGAAGAAATTGGTCAGCACCAGGAAGAACGACAGGAAGATCACCACGAACAGGTCGCGCCGCGCGTGCATTTCCAGCATCTTGAAGGCCACCAGCAGCACCAGCATGGCCACCCCGGCGTCGCGCCCGAACAGGGTCTTGTAACTCATGAACACGCCCGCCATGGCCGCCATCGACAGCGGCAGCAGCACCAGCGCCGACGGCATGCGCGTGCCGCGCAGGGTGGCCATGGCGCGCCACAGCAAGGTCAGGCCGCACAGGGCGGACACCCACAGCGGCAGGTGGCCGGCATGGGGCGAGAGCACCATCAACGCCGCCACCAGCAGCAGCAGGGTGTCGGCCTTGTCGCGCGGTAGCTGGGCGAGCAGGCGGGTCATGCCAGCGCCGCCCTGCGCGTTGGTCTTGAACGCGCTCATGGCGCCTCTCCCAGGCCGTGCAGGGCCAGCGCGCGCAGGCAGGCCGCCTGGTGCGCTTCGCCGCTGGAGGCCTCGAAATCGATGGCGCCGATGCGAAACGCGTAGGGCAGGGCGCGCTGTTCGGCCTCGAGCACCCAGCGCGTCATGCGCGACAGGCGCAGTTCCAGGTTCATGATGGACGGCAGGGCGTGAAAGTCGAGCACCAGCTCATCGATCGCGCCGCCTTCGAAATGCTTGGTCACCAGCTGGCCGCCGTCGGCCGGGTCGAGCCGCGCGATCTGGCGCCAGGCCATGTGGCGCATCGGGTCGCCCGGCTGGTAGCTGCGGATGCCGGCGAAGTCGTCGTGGCCGGCGTGGCCGTGGCCGTCGGCGCTCTCGACGCCCGACATCGGCAGCGGCGGCGCGTTTTCTTCGGGGAAGGGGTAGACCAGGGCGGACAGGTCCGGCTGCCAGTAGCTCCAGGCGCGCAACAGGCCGAGCGGAAAACGGGTGGACAGGCGAATCCGCGGCGCCGCCAGCCAGCCGCGTTCGAGGCTCGGCGCCGACAGGATCACCGCGCTGCTGGCGCCGGCCGCCACGTCCGTCACGTGGCGCGCTTCGCCGGCCTCGATGAAGTCGATCCACAGCGCATACCGGTCCAGCTTGGTGCGGTTGACCACGTGCAGTTCGAACTGCGCCACTTCGCCGGCGAACACCGGCTGCGCGCGGCCCGGGCGCAGGTGCAGGTGCGCCATGTTTTTATAGGTCAGGAAAATGTCGACCATGGCGCAGGTGCCCATGGTGAAGGTCAGCGCAAAGCCCAGGCCGAGCGAATAGTTGATCGAACCGATCAGCAAGGTCAGGATCAGCGCGGCGAATCCCATGCCGGCCCCGCTGGGCAGGATGAACACGCGGCGCTGCGCCAGGAAGGTTTCGCCCGGATCGACCCCGCGCTTCTGGAACAGCCAGGTGTCCGCCTTGGCGCGTACCGCGGCGGGAATGAAACGTGTCAGCAAGGCGGCCATTGCCTCACACCGGCACGGATTTCTGCAATTGCAGGACCAGGTCGCGGCTGGCCAGCGCCACCCCGTGCGCCGACTTCAAGGGACGCAGGCGGTGCGCGCACACCGGCACCAGCACCGCCTGGATATCTTCCGGCACCACGTGGTCGCGCCCTTCCATGGCGGCCCAGGCGCGCGCGGCCTGCAGCAGCGCGATCGAGGCGCGCGGCGACAAGCCTTCGGCGAACATGCCGTTCTGGCGCGAGGCCTGGGCCAGCGCCTGCACATAATCGATCAGCGAGGCCGAGGTATGGATTTCGCGCAGCGCCTTTTGCGCCACCGTCAGTTCGGCCGGCTGCATGGCCGCCGGCAAGGTCTTGAGCATGCTGCGGCGGTCCTCGCCCATCAGCAGCGCGCGTTCGGCGGCGGCGTCGGGGTAGCCGAGCGACAGGCACATCAAAAAGCGGTCCAGCTGCGACTCGGGCAGCGCGAAGGTGCCCACCTGGTGCAGCGGATTTTGCGTGGCGATGACGAAAAACGGCGCCGGCAGGGCGCGCGTGACCCCGTCGGCGGTCACCTGGCGCTCTTCCATCGCCTCTAACAGGCCCGATTGGGTCTTCGGCGTGGCGCGGTTGATTTCGTCGGCCAGCAGCACTTGCGTGAAGATCGGGCCCGGATGGAACACGAAGCCGTTCTTTTCGCGTTCGTACACCGAAATGCCGGCCACGTCGGCCGGCAGCAGGTCGCTGGTGAACTGCACGCGGTTGAATTTGAGGCCCAGCGAGATCGCCAGCGCGTGCGCCAGGGTGGTCTTGCCGACACCGGGCACGTCTTCGATCAGCAGGTGGCCGTTGGCCAGCAGGCAGGTCAGCGCCTGGCGCACCTGCAAGTCCTTGCCGACGACAATCTGGCTGACCTGGCGGGCGACGGCGTGCATCTTTTTGAACATGGCGGTTATCTTTACAGTGTACGGTGGGTGGTCGTGCGCACCGGCGTGGGGCACGGCATGGTAGATTAGCGCCTTCGGCACCACTACTGCGTCATCACGACCCGTTTCTCCAAGATTCTATGCGAGAACGGCGTTTCCGGTGCAACATTGATGACGCCGCTAATGAAATCACGCACATGAGCACAGCCATTTACAGCCACCCCGATTGCAGCCGCCACGACATGGGCGAATGGCATCCGGAGTCGCCCGCGCGCCTGCAGGCGATCGAAGACCAATTGATCCTGGCCCGCATCGATGGCCTGGTCGAGCGGCGCGAGGCGCCGCTGGCCGAAATTCCCGCCATCGGCCGCAATCACACCCTGGAAGCGATCGCGCTGGTGCGCGACAATACGCCCACCACCGAAGGCGATGTGTATCCCCTCGATGGCGACACCTCGCTCTGTTCGCACAGCTACCAGGCCGCCCTGCGCGCCGCCGGCGCCGCGCTGGCCGCCACCGACGCCGTCATCGCAGGCAGCATTTCCAACGCCTTCTGCGCCATCCGCCCGCCTGGCCACCACGCGCTGCCGACCGAGCCGATGGGCTTCTGCCTGTTTAACAACGTGGCCATCGCCGCGCGCCACGCGCTCGACTCGCACGGCCTGGCGCGGGTGGCGATCATCGACTTCGACGTCCATCACGGTAACGGCACCGCCGAATCGTTTCGCGACGATCCGCGCGTGCTGATGGCCAGTTTTTTCCAGCATCCGTTTTATCCGTACACCGAGCCGGAGCCGCAAACGGCCACCTGCGTGAACATTCCGGTACCCGCGCGCAGCGGCGGCGACGTGGTGCGCAAGCTGGTCACCGAGCACTGGCTGCCGGCGCTGCACGACTTCAAGCCCGAGATGATCTTCATTTCGGCCGGCTTCGACGCCCACCGCGAGGACGACGTCGGCGGCATGGGCCTGGTCGAAGCCGATTACGCCTGGATCACGCGCGAAGTGATGACCGTGGCGCGCCTGTACGCGCAAGGGCGCATCGTCAGCTGCCTGGAAGGGGGCTACAACCTGTCGGCGCTGGGGCGCAGCGTGGCGGCGCATATCAAGGTATTGGCCGAGCTGGAGTAGCCGCATTCGCCCGATTTACGGCGCAGCGGGCCAGCCCCCGGTAAAATAGCGCCTTAAACGAGAATTCCGAAAGCACAGCATGTCGATACAATGGTACCCGGGCCACATGAACGCCGCCCGCAAGAAGGCGGCCGAACAGATGGAGAACACCGATCTGGTGATCGAGGTGCTCGACGCGCGCCTGCCCGAGGCGAGCTGCAACCCCATGGTCGAGGAACTGCGCCTGTTCCGCCAGCGTCCCTGCCTCAAGATCCTCAACAAGGTCGACCTGGCCGATCCGGCCGCCACCGCCGCCTGGAGCGCCTACTACAACGCCCAGGAAGGCGTGACCGCCTACGCCATGACCACCAAGAAGCCCGGCGACGTGGCCAAGATCCCGGACCTGTGCCAGTCGCTGGCGCCGCACCGGGGCGTGCCCACCAAGCCGCTGCGCATCATGATCATGGGTATTCCCAACGTCGGTAAATCGACGCTCATGAACGCGCTGCTGAAAAAGAAGGTGGCCAAGGTGGGCGACGAGCCGGCCGTGACCAAGATGCAGCAGAAGCTTTACCTCGGCAAGAACATCATCCTGGTCGATACCCCCGGCATGCTGTGGCCGAAAATCGCGCTCGCCAGCGATGGCCTGATGCTCGCCGCCAGCCACGCCATCGGCTCGAACGCCCTCATCGAAGATGAAGTGGCGGTGTTCCTGGCCGACGAACTGCTGGTGCGCTACCCGGCGCTGCTCACCGCGCGCTATGGCTTCAAGACCGAAGGCATGGACGGCATCGCCGTGGTCGAAGGCGTGGCGGCGCGGCGCGGCTACCGCCAGAAGGGCGGCGACCTCGATTTCGAAAAAGCCTCGCACATCTTCCTGCAGGATTACCGCACCGGCGCGCTCGGGCGCATCAGCCTCGAAACGCCGGAAACGCGTGCCGTGCGCCTGGCCCAGCACGCGGCCGAGATGGCCGCCAAGGCGGCCAAGGCAGCGGCCATCGCGGCCGAAAAAGCGGCCAATTCGGCGCGCGGCAAGCGCGGCACCTGACCAATGATCGCCTTTCCGGGAAATCCGGAAGGGCTTCCGAATGGAACTTCCCATGCGTGCAGCGCGTCCCCCTGCGATCTATACCGACACCAGGCAGCTTGCGTGGATGTTGCTGCCGTCAAGCGCGATCATCATCGCCTTGGGCGCGCGCGCGCTCAGTCAGGGCGAGAAGGGCTTTGCGGCCTTTTTCCTGGCGCTCGGCGTGTGGGCCGCCGTGATGTGCATTTGCCAGTTTGCGAGCAATGGCAAGCAGGCATCGATGACGGTCGGCGACGAGGGCGTCAGTTTTGCCGACGGCACCGTTGTTCCTTTCCGCGATGTGCAGAACATCACCGTGACGGAGCAATTTGGCCAGATGCCGGTGCAGTGCCTGTCGATTATCTTTTACGTGGGGCCGGAGGTGCCGGTCAAACAGGGCGGGCGCAGCTTGCGCAGGTCTTTTATGTTGTCGCATGTGTACGGCAATATCAGCTTCGTCGGCAAGCGCAGGATGTTTTGCTTCATGACCCCGGGCTTGCGCATCATGGGCGGCAAGATGCAGAACGACGACGACGTCAGCGCGGAATTGTTCGGCCGCTTCGAGGCTTTTCAACAGCGCTGAACCACCATTGTCCTGGCGCTGCGCCTATTTAGCGCTGTTCAAGGTCGCCAGCTCCGCTTTGATGGCCCTGGCTGCGGCGCTCCTGCCCTGGCGGGCATACAGCGCCGCCAGGCTGTTCAAGCTGGCCACCAACATGGCGTCATCCCGCGTGCCGCCGGCGGATTGCCTGGCGATTGCCACCAGCGCCGTGTAGTGTGCGCCAGCTTGCCCTGCGCGGCCGCCAGGTCCGCCAGTTCGAGGCGTGCCTCGACCGCGTTCGGATGATCGGCGCCCAGGTCCTGCTCGGCGATCGCGTACGCGCTCTGCTGGAGCTGCTCGGCTTGCGCCAGCATGCCCCTGGAGCGCAGCAGGACGCCAAGGCCATACGAGGCATGGCCGACCAGGGGCGAGTTGCCCGACTTTTTATCTTTCAACAATGCCAGCGCACGCCGATACTGCGCCTCCGCCTCGTCCAGCCTTTGCTGGCTGTGGTAAAGCTCGCCAGAAGAAATCAGCAGGAAAATGAGGGCATTTTGCTGCGCGAGCATCTCGCCGCGCGCCGCCTCGAGGGCGCGTTGCCGCGCCGGTTCGCCCTCCGCCGCCGCAGTTGCGGGAGCGCTCCCGAGTCGCGTGAGTGCCCCGGCCAGGCTCGCTTGCTTCGCCTGCGCCGCGCGCAACTGCTCGTCCATCTTCCCGATGGCGCCCGCCAGGTCGCCGCGCCGGTACAGGGCGGCCACGCCGCCATCGCGCTCCAGCGGCGACAAAGCCGCCACCTGGACCTTGCGGCCGGTGGCCGCGACCAGCTGGCGGGCGCGCTCGCGCTGCTTGTCGCCCTCGTCCAGGCGCCCCAGGGCATACAGCGCGGCGGCGTGGTCATTGAGCGCACCGATCAACGAACCCGCGTGCGCCGCCGCGCCGCTGTCGATATGGCGCAGCGCCGTGCGCGCGTATTGCTCCGCCATGTCGAAAGCGCGGTAGCGGTAGGCCAGATCGCCCAGATCGAGGTACAGCGCGGGCTCTTGCGCGCCGAGCGCCGGCGCGGCCGCCAGCGCGGCGGCCATCCGCTGATACAGCGGCGCGGCCAGCGACGCCTGCCTGTTGACGCGATACAACTTCGTCAGGTCGCTCATGATGCCGATGGTGACAAGATGGCGGTCGCCGGCGGACCCGAACGCCATGCCGAAGGCGATGTTGTACAAGGCTTGCGCGCCGTCGCAGTCGGTTTGCCGATGATATCGTTGGGCCTGTTGCCTGATGCGCGCGGCCAATTCGATCGACGGCTTCTGGCGCTCCCAGATGCCGCTCACGATCTTTGTCGTGGCGGCCGAATCGGTAAAACGTCCACGGCTAAACTGAACCAGTGCAAAGGTTTGGATGGCATCCACATTGGCCAGGTCCGCCTTTATCAGACCATGTTTGACGGCCAGTTCGGTGAGGGGCGCCATGGCATGCGCCTGCACGCCCGGCCGCTGCGCCGAATTGCGCGATTCGCAATGAAACGATGTCAGCGCGCGCTGCTCCGCCCCGACGGCGCACAAGGGCAGGCAGAGAGCCAGGGCGAGAATGTGTTTCATTCGAGCGAGAAGACGAAACGGCTCCCGCCATAACCGCGGACAGGCTTGCCATTGATTGTCGCCGGGCGAAATTTGCAGGTCAGGAAACCGGCAAGTGCCGCGTTGTCGAGCTTGCGGAACCCGCTGCTGCGTGCGATGGACTTTTTCAGGATCGTCCCATCCGCGGCAATCTTGAACCACACGTTGACCGTACCGGTTTCGTTATCCCGCACCGAGTCATTGGGATAATACGGCTTTTCGCATGCATCGAACGAGACCGGCTCGGCGGATTGTTCGACGCGCGCAAAGCGCGGCACGAAGGGGCGCACGGCGGGGGAGGCGGCCGCCGTCACAACGGGCCTGGCCCTGGCAGCGGCCGGCGGTAACGCTGCCGCCACGGACAGGACGAGCGCCGCGCATGCTTGCTTGTGTATTTGCATGCGGCGATTATAGCGCTCAGCGCCGCCGGCATCAGGCCCCGGATTTACAAGAAATAGTTCGACGATGTATTTATGGAAGGGAAAGGTGAAACGCGGCGATGTAAAGACGCCATGCATTATTAGCGGGGCGCGGGGAATACTTGTCATTCATTAAAATGTTATACTTCGCGCCATTTTTAGTGGAGTTTATATGAATCAAACGCGTCCTCCGATTGCTTATACCGATTCCAAATCGTTTGGTTACTGGGCCATTGTGCTGGGTGCCGCCGTTGGGGTGATCGGCATTTTCTCCTTCGTCAAGCAGATCAGCATGGGCCTGGGCGCCGTCATGGCTTTTTGCGCGGTTTATATGTTCGCGGCGGCGTTTTTTCATTTGACGATGAATGGCAAGCGCACCGTGATCACTGTCAGCGACGATGGCGTCGCTTATGAAGGCGGCCTGATCGTGCCATTTTCCGATGTCGACAAGATCTGGGCCGGCAATCCGTTTCCGACCATTCCCGGCGATATTCTCAATATCGTGCTGCATCTGAAACCGGATGCGCCGGTAAAACAGGCAGGGCGCGGATGGAAAGCCATCTTCTTCCTCACTTATGTCGGCGGCAATATCAGCATGATCGGCAAGAAGAAAATGATCAGCTTCATGACGCCCGGCCTGCGTCCCGTCAGCGGCCAGAAAATGGATCAGGACGACATTCTGGAAGACCTGTTCGAACGCTTCGACGACTTCCAGAACCGCTGAGCGAGCAGCAAAGAATTGACTTTTGTTCAACTATCAAGCCTAATGCGTGGGTCGTGCAAACGATTTCAGAGCGGCTGATGGTTGACTGATCGTCCTGAGCACCGGACTGCCGGTTGACGAATTCGTCGCTAGAGGGCGCCAGAGCTGGCGCCACCGATTACGTCAACCGAAATGGAGTCCACATGCGATTCATGCTGCGTCCCACCCTCATTTGTCAAACCCTAGTCGCCGGTTTGTTCGCCGGCGCCGCCCAGGCGGCCACGCCGGTGTCGCTCACGTACGTCGTCAACAATCCATGGGCAGGCGGTTACTGCGCCATCGTGAAGGTGTTCAATCCGAATGCGGAGGCGGTGCAGTGGAGCGGTTCGATGCCGGTACGCGGCACGGTGACGTCGCTGTGGAATGCGGTAGGCAAGCAGTCCGGCGGCGCGCTCGTCTTCACCGGCGGGCTCGATTGGAACAAAACCATCGCGGGCAAGTCGTCGATGGAGGCGGCCGGCTTTTGCGCGACGGATGCCGTGACGCCGACGCCGACGCCAACGCCAACGCCATCACCCGGCGCACTGTCTCCCACCTACAAAGGCGAAGGCACGTTTTACGGCGCAACGGGCGAGGGCAATTGCAGCTACGACGCGAGTCCGGACAACCTGATGGTCGCCGCCATGAACCAGGCCGATTACGCCAACAGCGCGGCGTGCGGCGAGTACGTTGTCGTCACCGGCCCCAAAGGCAAGGTCACGGTGAGAATCACCGACCGCTGCCCGGAGTGCAAACCGGGCGACATCGACCTGAGCGAACAAGCCTTCGTCAAAGTGGCCGAAAAAAGCGCGGGCCGGGTGCCGATCAGCTGGAACGTGGTGGCCGGCGAGACCACCGGAACGGTGAGCTACCGCTACAAGGAAGGCAGCACCATCTACTGGCAGGGCATCCAGGTGCTCAATCACCGCCTGCCGATCACGAAGCTGGAAATCCGTCCGAGCGGCAGCGCTAACTGGATCGCCGTCAAACGCGAGGAATACAACTACTTCGTCTATCCAAGCGCGATTGCTCCCGGCCCGATGCAGGTCCGGATTACCGGTCTTGGCGGCGCAACGCTGATGCAAACGCTGCCCCAGCCGCAGGGTGGCCTGGTCGTCACGGGCAGCAACCAGTTCTGACCTGACGAGATCAGGCCGCGCCGGTGGGCTGTTACGGCGCCACCGGTTCCCCGAAGCGAAAACTCGACACCGCCAGGTGGCCGAAAAATTCATCTTCGTGATACACGCACGCCGCATCCTCCGCTTCGGCCGCACCGAGCGCCACCATCAGCGGCATCAGATGTTCTTCGCGCGGGTGCGCGTTGCGCGCGTATGGCGCCTGGCCCCAGTGCAGCAGGGCGGTGGTGCGCTCCGATGGCGGCAGCTTGAGGACCATTTGCAGCCAGTCGTCGAACTGGTGCGACGCCAGCCTGCCTTCCGGCCCGAACTGGCGCAGGTTATGGTAGCTCAGGCCACTGCCGATAATCAAAACTCCCTCGTCGCGCAGCGGCGCCAGCGCGCGCCCGATCTTCACGTGGGTCAGCGGATCGAAGCCGTGTTTGAGCGAGAGTTGCACCACCGGCACGTCGGCCTCCGGGTACACCGGATACAGCATCGAAAACGTGCCGTGGTCAAAACCGCGCTGCGCATCGAGCGAGACCGCATGCCCGGCTGCGGCCAGCAAGTCGGCCGCGCGTGCGGCCAGTTGCGGCGAGCCGGGGGCCGGATACTTGATCTGGTAGGTGTGGGCCGGAAAGCCGCCGTAATCGTAGATCATCGGCGGCTGCGCGGCGGACGAGAGCATCAGCTCCTGTTCTTCCCAGTGGCCGGAAATGACCAGCACCGCGGCCGGCTTGACGTCGCCGATCTGGCGCCGCATGTCCACCAACGACGCTTCCAGCACGGCGTAGGTGTCGCCGTACTGTTCCTTCATGAACGGCCACGGGCCACCGCCGTGCGAGACGAAATAGCTTGGGAGACGCGTGTTCATATTGGTACCGGAAGTTGATATATATCCTCCATATGCGGACGTGTACACTCGTTTTCAACCCGATGATTTACTATGCGTTCGCGGCTATGGCGTTCTGTGGCGCGTTTTCTTAGACAAATAAAACGGGCTCTTTTAGAGGGATTTGACGGGACTTTATTATCTGGCACTGCTACTCATATGGTTCTTCGTGCTCCGGATTGTGGCCAAAGGCGTCACATGGATGCTGTATAGCCGGGATAAGCGCATGACCGTCATTATTTTCATGGTTATCGTATATCCCCTGCCGCTTGCAGACGAACTTGTTGGAGCAGTGCAGTTTGGCATGCTATGCGCAAGCCAGGAAGCGTATGTCGCCCCGGATGCGGAGAAAAAGAAGGGAACAAACGTCCTTGCGATCATTCATGAAGATGAGTATTTGGCCGGCAAGGCCATTCCGATGACATCGACGGTACATGAGGTCGTTAGTGAAAGCGATAAATCATTGATTGTCCGATTTGTCACTGTCACGGCGCACAATGGGTTCCTTACCAGGAAGTTCCAATTGAACGAAGGCGGTAGCCCGTTGTTGTTTTCAGGCTATTGCGACCAAAAAGTAAGACATACACTCTTTACTGATTACAATTTCATCAATTAATCTTATTGATAAGGAAAAGCATATTCGCGACAGCGTCCGGCGGCGGTCCCGCTTCTCCAGCCGGCGGCTGCCGTGCCAGGGCAATCACCGCAAAACCGGTGAATAGCGGCTATATCAAGCCATGCGCGTGCGCGCCAGGTCGATCAGGGCGAACAGGCGCGCGCTGCGCATCCAGCCGATGACGACGACCGCCGCCTGCGTGAGCAGCAGCGCCCCGGCAAAGCTCAGTGCATCGACGCCCGCCGTGTGGGCGCGCGCCAGCGACAGCAGGGCGGCCAGCGCGAGGCCGACGATGCTGATGCCGATGTAGGAGCCCAGCGCGGCCAGCGGATGGCGCGCCAGCAGCATGCAGCCCGCCAGCCAGGCCGACCAGGCGGCGCGTTTGCGCGGGTCGTACGCCAGGAACGCGCGGCCGGCGTCGAGCGACGCCGCGGCAAGCCCCATCAGCAGCACCGTGAGCGCTTGCGCCAGCATCATCGGCAGCGCCGCTTCGCCGCTCGCGGCGACCCTGGTGGCGTGCATGGCTGCCGCTTCCATGGCGGTCGTGCCAACCATGAACGCCGCGCCGAGCGGCAGCGCGCCCCAGGCCAGCATGCGCAGCATCGGCGCGTAGTAGTCGACGCCGCCGCGCGTGAGCGCCGCAAAGCCGGGCGCCTTGTCGGCCCGCGCCGCCGTCGCCGCCATCCCCGAGAGCATCGGCGAAATCAGCAAGGTGGCGATCAGCGCCATGGCGCCGGCCTGGGTGAACGCCACCTGGTTGCGGCCGTGGATGGCCAGCAGGTCGCTGATGGCGGTCATGTCGAGCGCGCGCGCCAATGTTTGCGCGTGCACCGAATAATCGAGGTGCGTCGACAGCAGGTGCCAGGCCGGCAGCGCCAGGATCAGGGTTGGCACGAGCATCCACAGGGTCCACAGCAGCAGCAGGCGCCATTGCAGCGCCGCGCGCGCCGCACGCGGTACGGATGCCATCGAAAAGGCGGGCGTCTGGTTCATCACACGGTCGCAATCAGGGAAAAGAGGATGTTGAAAAACGCCGCCACATCGCCGCTCCATCTGCGCGAGGCGCTGCCATCGGGCGCCAGTGTGCGGCTGTCATCGAGTTTGCTGGTGTCGAGGTAGTGCTGGCGCTTGGGATCGAGTTCGGCCGATACCGCCTTGGCCGGCTTGACCCAACTGAAGGTGCGCCAGCGCTGCTGGTCGTCCCACACCACGGTCTCGCTGCTGCCGTCGGCAAATTTGACCAGCAGGCTTTGCGCCACCGGCGCGCCGCGCCGCTGCAAGGTGACGCTGGTGCGCCACGGGCGCGCGGCGCCGGCCTTGGCGGCGACTTCTTCCTCGCTCGAAAAGCGCGAGATGCGGTCGTCCACGCTGGCAGCGGCGTACACCTGCTGCGCGAACGCCGCGTACACGGCGGCGCGCTGGCCGCTTACCTCGGCCAGCGTCTCGCGCAGGTCGGCGATGCTCGGATGGCGGAACTTCCAGCGCTTGTAGTATTCCTTGAAGGCGCGTTCGGTCGCCTCCTTGCCGATGCGCTCTTCCAGGTCGCGCAGCATGGTGGCGCTGCGCACGTACACCGGGCCGATCCCCTGCAAGCGCATGTGGGCGTTCTGCCCGATCGGGTCGGCCGGCTCATGACGCGGGGCGTCGTGGCGTTCGACATCGAAGCCCTTGAAAGCGGGCGCCAGGCCGAGCGCCTTGAGCCAGCGCGGGCCCAGATACACCTGCTGGCCGGTCTCGCGCAGCATGCGGTAGTCCCAGTATTCGTTCAGGCCTTCGTCGAGCATCGGCTCCTCGAATTCGTTGGACGCGACGATGCCGTAAAAGTAGCCGTGGCCGACTTCGTGGATGGTGACGAAATCGAGGTCGAAGGCGCCGGCCGTGCCGGGCACCACCTTGTCGTGGCCGGTGGCGGTGATGAAGGTCGGGTACTCCATGCCGCCGGCGTCGTCGGCGTTGAACGGCGGGATCACGATGGTCAGCGTTTTGTACGGATACGGGCCGAGCGTCTTCGAAAAATAGCTCAGCGCATCGGTGGCGGCCTTGAGCGCCGGCGCGGCGCTGGCCGCACGGTCGGGCGGGAACAGCACCGTCAACGCTACCTGGGCGCTGCCCGGCGCGCTCCAGGTGCCGCGCAGGGGCGGCGCGGTGCGCTTGTCGGCGGTCCAGGCGAAGTCGTGGACGTCGCCCTGCACGTAGTGGTGGGTCAGCATGCCGCCGCGTTCGACCGGCGCCCCTTGCAGCTCGCCCGTGGCGCCCACCGTATAGCCCTTGGGCGCGGTGAGCTTGACGTCGTAGCGGCCGAAGTCGGCGTAGAACTCGGACTCGTGGTGGTACTCGTGCACGTTCCAGCGCGCGCGCGTGGCGCCGCGTTCGCCGGGCAGTTCGAGCACGCCGATCTTGGGGAACCACTGGGCCACCAGGTGAAAGCTGCCGAAGTAGCCGGTGTCGCACACCACGCGCGGCAGCTTGGTCAAGAAGGCGATGTCGACACTGGTGGAGGCGCCCGGCGCCACCGGCGCCGGCAGGTCGAAGCGCACCACGGTCTGGTCGCTGGCGGGGCCGTTGTCGGGATGAACAAACGACCAGCCGACCTTGGCCCCGCCCTGGGTCACGCTGCGCAGCGACATATCGCCCCACTCGCCGGGCCGGATGGTGGCATCATTGCCGGCCTCGCGCTGCTCGGTGAAGTAAGTGCTGCCCGCGCTCTTGAAGGCGTTCATGTACAGGTGCAGGTAGACGCTGCGCACGGTCTCCTTGCTGCGGTTGCGCCAGGTGAGCTTTTGCTTGCCGTCGATCGTGTGCGCGACCGGGTCGAGCGTCGCTTCGATCTGGTAATCCACCACGCGCTCCGACAGGGTCGGCTCGTTGCCGGTGCGCGGACCGCCCCACGCGTCCGGGGCGCTCGGCACGTTCACCGCGCCGGCCGACGGCAGGGCAAAGCCGATCCCGACATCGGTCACCGGTTCGGGGATCGGCGTGATGCTGATGTCGGCCTGCGCCAGCAGCTCGGCGCCGGCGACGGCGGCAGCGGCGAGCAGCAGCGCCTTGAGGGCCATGGTTCGGGTTCGGGCTTGCATGCGTTCTCCTGCGCCGGCGGGGCGCTGACTCGATAAAAGGGTAAATACGGGGTTTGCCGGGCGGCCGGCGCGCCGCACAGCATGCCACAACGCGCGCCGCCACGCAGTCCGGATGGCGACTCCGATTATAATGGCGCAGTTTTGGTGCCCGCCCGCGTCTTCACGCCGGCAGTTAAACGGGAAACACGGAGATAGACTCTTAGTGTGCTGCCCCCGCAACGGTAAGCCAGGCGCGCCATGAGCGCCTTGCCAGCCCGGATACCGGCCAAAACAGGTGGACACGATGCCGCAACGCGCATCGGTCCGTGCAATCCGGCTTGCGGGGACGCAGGCCTGGACTCATTTTCTGAAGACGACATCATGATTTTTGCAGTATCGCCGCGCCGCGCGCTCTCCGCCAGGCCGCTCGCGCTGGCTTCCGCCCTGTCCCTGTGTTTTGCCTCCGGCGCCGCGCTGGCGGCCCAGGCCCTGCCTGAAGTAACCATCACCGGTGCGCGCTTCGCCAGCGACCCGGCGCTCGCTCCGATCGGTGCGACCGTCATCAGCGCCGACGACATCCGCCGCGCCGGCGCGGCCGACGTCAACCAGGCCATCCGCAAGGTCGGCGGCGTGTACGGCCGCCAGAGCCTGGACGGTTCGCCCGATTTCAGCCTCGATTTGCGCGGCTTCGGCACCAACAGCAGCCAGAACATGGTCGTCACGCTCGACGGCGTGCGCATGTCCGAGAGTGAATTGAGCAATGCGACCCTGTCGTCGATCCCGATCGAGACGGTCGAGCGCATCGAAATCATTCGCGGCGGCGCCAGCGTGCTGTATGGCGAAGGCGCCACCGGTGGCGTGATCCACATCGTCACGAAACGTCCGCAAGCGAACGGCCGGCGCGGCATGCTGCGCGCCGAAATGGGCCAGTTCGGCCAGCGCGACCTGCGCGCCGCGCTGGCGCAGTCGTGGAACGGCTTCGCACTCGACGCCTCGGTCGGCAGCGCCCGCACCGACAACTACCGCGACCACAACGCGTTCGAGCTCGATACCTTCAGCGGCGGCGCCCAGTGGGCTTACCAGGGAGGCCGCGCCGGCGTGCGTTACGACCGCGCGCGCCAGGAGTCCGACCTGCCGGGCGCCCTGAGCGCGCGCCAGTTCGGCGACAACCCGCGCCAGGCCAATACGCCGGACGATGTCGGCGCGCTCGACTCGGACCGCCTGACCGCGTTTGCCGAGCAGCGCATCGGCGCCGTCGACCTGGCCGCCGAGCTGTCGCGCCGCGAGCGCACCGCCCGTTCGACCTATTTCTACACGCTCGAAGGTGCGCGCGTGGCATCGAAGGCGACCTACGAGAGCGTGCAGACGCAGTTCTCGCCGCGCGTGCGCCACCTGGGGCAAATGGGCGGCATGCTCAACGAACTGGTGGCCGGCGTCGACCTGGTCAAATGGACGCGCGTGACCGATTCGGATTATTCGAACGCGGACGCGACGCAAAAGTCAAAGGCGCTGTACCTGCGCGATGAACTCACCTTCGGCGGCGAGCACAAGGCCCGCGTGGCTGTGGGTGCGCGCCGCGAGCGCTTCGAGAAGGAAGCGACCGATACGCTCGCCTTCGCCAAGCCTTACGACACCAGGCAAACCCTCAACGCATGGGAAGTGCAGGGCAGTGTCGATGTCATGCCGGCCGTGAACCTGTACGCCAAGGCCGGACGCAGCTACCGCGTGGCCAACGTCGATGAAAACGGCTACCGTTCCTCGCCCGGCTTGCTGGCGCCGCAAACCTCGCGCGACCTGGAACTGGGCCTTGTCTACGGCACCGCGAGCCTGGGCGCGAGCGCGCGCATGTTCCGCCACCAGCTGCGCAACGAGATCTTCTACGACCCGAGCGTGAATGGCGGTTACGGCGCCAACACCAACCTCGATCCGACCCAGCGCAAAGGGGTGGAAGTCGACGCCCATGCCAGCATCGCGCGCGACTGGCGCGTGAGCGGCAACTGGCAGTACGTGCGGGCGCGCTTCACCGAAGGGCGCAACGCCGGCAGCGAGATGGTGCTGGTGCCGAAGAACGTGGTCTCGGCGCGCCTGGCCTGGGTGCCGGGCAATGGCCATAGCGCCGACATCGGCGCCCAGTGGGCCGGCAAACAGCGCTTCGGCGCCGACTTTGCCAACACCTGCGGCGTGCGCATTTCGTCGGCCACCACTTTCGACGCGCGGTATGCGCGCCAGATGGGCGCCTGGGAGTTTGCCGTGGCCGGCCTGAACCTGGCCGACAAACGCTACACCAGCAACGCCTTCGGCTGCAACAGCGGCATCTATCCGGCCGACGGACGCCAGGTGAAGGTCTCGGCGCGCTACGACTTCTGATGGGCCAGCGCCTCGCCGTCGCCGCGCTGGCACTGTGGGCCGGCCTTGCCGGCGCCGCCCCGGTCACGGTGGTGGACGACGCCGGCCGGCGCGTGGTCCTGGACGCGCCGGCAAAGCGCATCGTCTCGATGGCGCCGCACATCACCGAGCTGCTGTTCGCGGCCGGTGGCGGCGCACGCATTGTCGGGGCGATGAGCTACAGCGATTACCCGGCGGCGGCCAGAACGATCCCGCTGGTGGGCGACAACAGCCAGATCGATATCGAACGCGTGCTGGCCCTCAAACCGGACCTGCTGGTGGTCTGGCAGAGCGGGAATACGGCGCGCCAGCTGGAGCAGTTGCGCCAGCTCGGCATTCCGATTTTCTACAGCGAGCCGGCGCGCCTTGGCCAGGTGGCCGACAGCATGCTGCGTTTCGGCCAGCTGCTCGGCACCGACACGGTGGCGCGCGCGGCGGCGGCATCGTTCCAGGCCGATATCGCGGCCCTGGGCGCCCGTTATGGCAAGCGCTCCCCGGTCAAGGTGTTTTACCAGGCCTGGGACAAGCCGCTGTACACCCTCAACGGCCAGCAGGTGGCCAGCGACGCGATTCGCCTGTGCGGCGGCGAGAATATTTTCGCCGCGCTGGCGGTCAAGGCGCCGTCGGTCGGGATCGAGGCGGTGTTGCAGGCCAATCCGGAAGCGCTGGTGGCCAGCGTGCCGCACGACCCGTCGGACGCGGGCCTGGCAATGTGGGCGCCGTACAAGACCCTGTTGGCGGTGCGCAATGGCAATTTATTCACGCTCGATGGCGAATTGCTGACCCGGCCCGGGCCGCGCCTGGTCCAGGGCGCCGCCATCCTGTGCGAAAAACTCGAACTGGCGCGTCAACGGCGCCGCTAGGCGCGCCGTTTACCGACTGTGATCTCGCTGTGATCCGGCCCAGCCGCGACGGCATTTGCAACGCAATGTAAAATGCGGGACCTTGGCCGGGGGCCTGCCGCAAAAAGTGGTAATCTCGCGATCGTCGTCTCAACTTAAACATGAAGGATATTTATGCGTTTCCTGCGTATTGCTCTCGCCGTCGCCAGTCTGGTTGCCACCACGGCGTTCGCTTCGCCCGCCGATCCGAAAGACGGCGCCGAATATGTCACGCTGGCGAGCCCGCAGCCGACCAAGACCGTCGGTAAGAAAGTCGAAGTCATCGAATTTTTCATGTACCACTGCCCAGCCTGCAACGCGCTGGAACCGCACCTGGCCGAGTGGGTCAAAAAGCAGGGCGACAATATCGTCTTTCGCCGTGTTCACTTCCCGGTGAGCGGTCCCAACGATCCCGAGGCGCATTTGCACCTGACGCTCGAAGCGATGGGCAAGGCCGAGGAAATGCATCCGAAAGTGCTGCGCGCCTTCCACATCGAGCGCCTGCGCCTGAACAAGGACGACGCCATTCTCGAGTGGATTCCGAAGCAGGGTATCGACAAGGCCAAGTTCATGGAATACTGGAACTCGTTCGGCGTGCTGACCAAGCTGAAAAGCGCGTCGCAAGTGATGAGCAACTACAAGATCGACGGCGCGCCGACCCTGGTGATCGACGGTCGTTTCCTGACCTCGCCATCGTCGATTGGCGGCGCCAATCCGAGCCTGGTCCAGGCGACGGTGTATCCGGCGGTCCAGCAAACGCTTGACGCGCTGGTGGCCAGGGTGCAAAAAGAGAAGGGCGCCGCTGCCCCTGCCGCCCCTGCAAAAACAACTGCGAAACCTGCCGGCAAATGAGCGACCCTGAAGAAAAACTCCTGAAAATCTACGACGGCTCGCGCCCGGTAGTGGAGGATTTATTCGAGCGCAACTGGATCAACCAGTTGGCGTGGAGCCTGGTGGTGGTGCTGTGCAGCGTGGTGGTGTGGTTTGCGATCGCCATCGTCAATGCCGAAAACCAGCGCCATGCCTTGATGACCAAGCAATGCGCCGATCCGGTGTTCAAGGGCGAGATCGATATGCGCTGCCTGCAGGTGGTCAGCTCGCGCGAGCATTGGTGGCAGCATCTCTGGTATGGGATTACCCATTTGAGTCCGCAGGAGAAGTAAGCCGTCGCCGTCGTTCCCGTCCTGGCGCGGGAGCGACGGCGTGCAAGCGTGCCGCTCAAGCCGGCAAGGCGATCACGAAGCGCGCGCCACCCATCTCCGACTGCTCCACCGCAATGGTGCCGCCATGCAGCGCCACCGCTTTCTGCGCAATCGACAATCCCAGTCCGAACCCGCCCGTGCTGCGGTCGCGGCTGCGGTCGAGCCGGTAGAATGGTTCGAACACCTTGCCGCGTTCCCCTTCGGGAATGCCCGGCCCGTCGTCTTCCACCACGATTTCCACCCCGTCCGTGCGGCGCGCCGACAGGGCGATCTGGCCGTTGCCGTACTTTTGCGCATTCCTGAGCAGATTGCCCACCGCCCGCACCAGCAGGCGGCGGTCGCCGCTCATGCTGCCCAGCGCGCTGTCGAGCCGGACCTCGGGCTGCGCCGCCAGCGGGTCGAGCGTGTCCACGCAGCCCAGCAGCGCCGGGGCCAGCTCGAAGTCGGCTTGTTGCAGCGCCTGGCGGCTGTCGAGCCGGATCATGCTCAGCAGTTCATTGACCAGGCCGTTCAGCTCGGCGACGTCGCCTTCCATCGCCACGATGCGCGCTTCGAGCGCCGGATCGCCCGCCGCCGAGCGCAGCAGTTCGAGCGCGAACTCCAGCCGCGCAATCGGCGTGCGCAGTTCGTGCGAGACGGAATGGAGCAGGTTTTTCTGGGCGTCGAGCAAGCCTTCGATGCGTCCGGCCATGTGGTTGAAGCGCTCGGCCAGCGGATAGATGGATGCGCGCGGCTTGAAGTCGGCGCGCGCCGCCAGTTGGCCGGCGCCGACCTCGTCGGCCACGCGCGAGAGCGCCTGCAGCCCCAGCCAGTGCGAGCGCGACCACAGCGCGGCCGGCACCAGCAAGAACAGCGCCACGATCACATAGCGCACCGCTTCCATCTCCAGCGCCAGGCCTATGTCGATCGGCAATTCCTGCGCGTGGATGACTTCTTCGGCGCTGCCGATATAGCTTTCGCCATGCAGGTCGACGCGGCGGTAAAACGCCTTGTGGGCGGTGTCGAGCACCAGTTCGCCGCGGTCGAGAGCGGCATGCTGCTTGGCCGGCAGCGAGGAACGGACGCTGGCCAGCGGCACCAGGTCGAGCTTGACGTCGGACACTTCGCGCACCTTGTTCAGGCGCACCAGCCACTCGTCGGCGGGGGCCTTGTCGATATATTGTTCTAGCAGGAAAATCTGGGCCGCCGCCTGGCGCCGCGCGATGTCGTCGAGCGGGTCGCCGAACAGGCGGCTGATGGTGAAATAGATGGCAAACGTCGCGACTGTGATCGACAGCATCACCAGCACGAAGAAGCGGAAAAAGATGCGGTTCACGCGCGCTTCCCGCCACAACCGTGTTCAAGAACTGTTGCCATAGCTATCGCTTCTCCTTGCGCAGCATTGTATAAGAGCGGCGCGGATCGCGGTATTACAAATAAGTGACAAATGGGGGACAGATGTTGGCGGAATTGTGGCGCGCTTGTCGTTATTATGTTCTTACTCGCATTCGGTCTGCCCGTCGTGTCTGTTCCGGCGGGCCTTGCTAACTACTATATTGAAAGGATTCGCCATGTCTGTTTTGATTCGCGTTTTATCCTGTTTTCCACTGGCCGGCGCCATTGCGCTCGGTGGTTGCGGCGGCGGTGGCGACAGCACGCCCGCCCCATCCCAGACCCAGCCCGATATCGTCGTGACGCCAACGCCAACGCCAACGCCGACGCCAACCCCGACGCCAACGCCGACGCCGACGCCGACGCCGACCCCGACGCCAACGCCAACGCCGACACCAACGCCGACACCGACGCCGACACCGACGCCAACGCCAACGCCGCTTGTGGAACCGATCATCGGTATCGAGCCGTTCATCAAGCGCGCCCAGACGGCCACCTGCGCCAATAGGACCAATTCGCTCTTCCTGATCGACAAGAAAGATGTGTTGTCGGTCCAGTCGGGCGACTGCCCCGACAACGGCTACCGCGTCGAACTGAGCAACCTGGCTTCCGGCAAGCAAATTTGCAGCCTCGCGTGGACGATCGCCGGCCCCAAAACGCAATGCGCCGACCCGGCCATGGTGCCCCAGTTCGACATCATGGCCGCCAAGGCCGGTAATTTTGGATTTGTCGACAAGATCGGACCTGACCATGTTGCTCAAGAAGTTAAATTCCTCCCGGCAAATGGACTGAGCGTGGATTTCAAGACCATCGCCAGCGACCGCTTCTCCGGCGTCACCACCGCGCGCAACGTGGTGGTGCGCGACCAGGCCGCGCTCGACGCCCTTTGGGCCGAGCACAGCGCGATCCGCATTCCGGCCCCGGCCGCGCCCAAGGTCGACTTCCGCACCGAGATGGTGATCGCTTTGTTCGGCGGCAATGACTCGGCCTGCGCCAGCTTCGGCGTGCGCCGCGCCGCCGCCGTCGACGAGCACCTGGTGGTCTATTACGAGCGCAAGGATCCCGATCCGGCCATGGTATGCATTGCCGTGGTGGCCAACCCGATGCAGATGATCGTGGTGCCGCGAGTCAACGCCGTGGTCGACTTCGTCAAGATCACGACCCTGGAAGTGCCGTTCACCGACGTGTTCCGGAGCGACTATGCGAACACCCAGGGGCTGCAAAACTACGTGATCAAGGATGCCGGCACCATGTCCATGATCTGGCGCAAGGTGACCACCCGTGAAGCGCCGCCTCTGATCGATTTCACCAAGGACATGGTGGTCGCCGTCTTTGGCGTGGGCGGTTACAGCGGTTGTTTCAACAGCAAAATCGAGAGCGTCTACCGCGAAGGCGGCAAGCTGCATGTGGCCAGCGTGAACTATTCGCCGGGGCCGAACTTCGCGGCGGCGTGTACCACGGCGTTCACCGACCCGGTACACCTGGTCAAGATGCCGCGCTCGGATGAGCCGGTGGTGTTTTCGAGCCAATCGCGTTACCTCTAGGGCTGTTTCCGCTACCCGGCGGCGCGCACCAGCGTGCCGTCGGGCCGGACCCATGTATGAAAATCTTGTTGACCTTCCTGCTCGGCGCGGCTTGCGCCCCCGTCCATGCCCGCACCCCGGCCGTCAATCCAATGCCGGACGGCAGCCGCGACATGTACGTCGGGATCGGCTTCGTGTCGGCCCCGGCGTACGACGGCGCGCGCCGCCCGCGCCGCATGGCGGTGCCGGTGCTGCAGGGCGAATGGAGCAATGGCGTCTTCCTTTCCGGTATGAATGCCGGAATCCATCTGTCGGATCAGCCCTCGCTCGAATTCGGGCCGCTGCTGGCGGTCCAGGCGCGGCGCAGCGAATCGGGCAACGGGGCCGCCCTCGGCGGCGCTTCGCTCAATTCCATGATCGTGAATACCTCGTCGCTGGCGCCGGAGGGGGAGCCGACCCTGGAGCAGCCCGGCAAGAACACGCGCAACGCCGGCCCCAACCGCCTGTCCGGCATGGACGTGGTTAACGCGCGCCTGCAGGTGGGCGGCTTCGTGAATGTGTATCTCAGTCCCGATGTGCGCCTGACCAACAATGTCCTGCTTGGCGCCGGCAAGGGCTCCGACGGCGTCGTCTGGAACCTGGGCATCCAGCGCGTGATGGTGCAATCGTCGCCGCATCACCGGGTGGCGCTGGCGGCCGGCGTTAGCGTGGTCAACCGCAGCTACAACGCCAGTTTTTTCGGCGTCACGCCGGACGAGTCGGTCCGTAGCGGCAACCGCGCGTATGCGCCCGGCGCCGGCATCAACGGCGCCAGCGCCGGGGTGCGCTGGCACTGGTCGCTGACGCCGTCCTGGCTGCTGATTAACAACGTGCAAGCAACCCGCGTGCTGGGCGACGCGCGCAAGAGCCCGCTGGTGGAGCGTCCCAACGGTTTTGTCGTGTCCACCGCCCTCGCTTACCGGTTCTGATCATGAACGCGCCACGCCATCTCGCCTTGTTGCTCGCACTGCTGTCCGCGGCCGGCGGCGCCAGCACGCGCGCCGCCGCGGCGGAATGGCTCAGTTACCGCGATGCCTACCGCGCCATGATCGTGTTCGAGAAATATGGCCGGCCGAAAAACTATCTGCAAAGCCAGATCCAGCTGGTGCCGGCGCGCAAGGGGACGCTGCCCGAGGATATCGAGCTGAGCTTGCAGCTCAAGGACGGCACCGTGCAGCTGCCGCTCGACCCCATCGGGCGTGCGGTGTTTCCGGTGCTCAAGGTCGCGTTCGACGAGAACGCACCGTTGCTGATCGACGGCGGGACCGGGCCGGTCAGTTTTCGCGCGCGCATCTCGATCATGCCACGCGCCGACGGCGTGTACGACAGCGCCGAATTGCGCGCCGCCTGCGCCCAGGCGCTCGACTACCAGCGCTACACCGGCGCCAGCGCGCGCGCCTGCGTCGGGGTGCGCTTCGTGTATCCGCTCGACGGGCCGGCGCCGCAGTTGCGGGTGCGCGGCAACGGGCAGCCGGCGCTGTTGCCGGTGGCGCTGGGGGCCGCCTTTCCCGGCGACGAGCATGGCGCCTACCGCGTCGTCAACTACCGCTTCGCCGACGCCGCCGGCGCCGGCCAGGTGTTCGCGGCCAGCCCGCCTCTGGCGATCGCTCCGCTGATCGAATAGCGGGTCGAACGGCGGGGCCGTACGGCGGGGCCGAACGGCGGGGCCGAACGGCGCGGCGATGTCGAATACACATTTACGACAATTGCCAGACATTTCGAGGCGGAAAGGCAAACCGTTAGCATCTAAGCTATGCGCATCGGGTTTTCCGTTCGCCCTCGATGCTCCGGTGTCGTGGGCTTTTTTTATTCGTCGTACCAGCATGATGGCGATGCAGCGGGCCGCGCGACGGCGCCCGCCATCGGCGCATCGTGGGACGCCGCAGCGCGCGCAGGCGCATGCGGCCTTGACAAAAAACTCAGCAATTTCGGCGATGTTGGCGGCAGGCCGTAAAATGGCGGCTGATCATCTTTTCGGCGACATTCATGAGAACCATTTTTGCCCTTGCCCTGGCCGGCGTAGTTCCCGCCGCCTGGGCCCAGACTCCCGCAAGCAATCCGATGCCGGATGGCAGCAGCGACATGTATGTCGGGCTCGGCGCCGTCTCGGCCCCGCGCTATCAGGGGTCGGGCGAGCACCGGGTCACCGCCTTGCCGCTTGTGCAAGTTCAGTGGAGCAATGGGATTTTTATCTCGGGCATGAGTGCGGGCTTGCATCTGTCGTCCAACCCGGTGCTCGAGTATGGTCCGATGGTGGCCGTGCTGGCGCGCCGCAGCAGCGGGGGCAGCCACGATACGCTGGGCGGGCCGTTCGGCAGCCTCGACCTGTCCGGCACCCAGAACAAGCCAGCCACCCCGGCCGGCGGCACGCCGAGTCGTCCGAGCGTGGCGCCGCCCCCGCTCGAGGAAAAGGCGGCGCCGACCTGGCAACGCAGCGGCAACCGCCTGGCCGGCACCGAAACCATCGGTGCGCGTCTCCAGGCTGGCGTGTTTGTTAACTATTATCTGACTCCGTCCTTGCGTTTGACTAATAACTTGCTGGCAGGCTCCGGGCGCGACCGCCATGGCGCCAGCTGGACCGTGGGTGTGCAGCATGTGACGCGCGCGCTCGCGCCGCACAACAGCGTGTCGCTGGCGGCGGACTTGACCATGGTCAATCGCAGCTACAATGAAAGTTATTTCGGGGTAAGCTTGCGCGACACCATGTACAGCGGCAACATGCCGTACGCGCCTGGCGGCGGGGTGCGCGACGTGGCCGTCAGCGCGCGCTGGAACCTGGCGTTGTCGCCGGGCTGGATGGTCAGCAGCGCGGTGCGCGCGGCGCGCCTGCAGGGCGATGCGCGACGCAGCCCGCTGGTCGAGCGCGCCAACAATATCACTGTGTCCACCGGACTTGCTTACCGATTCTGATCATGCCATTTTTCCGCAACGTTTCCGCCATGCTTGCCTTGCTGTTGACTGCAGGCAGCACGACGGCCGATGAAGCGGCCGGGGAGTGGCTCAGCTATCGCGACGCCTACCGCGCGATGGTGGTGTTCGAAAAATTCGGCAGGCCCAAGAATTTTTTGCAGAACCATCTCCAGGTGATGTTGAAAGAGAAGGGCGTGCTGGGCGCCGGCCTGCAACTGAGCTTGCTCAGCAAGGCCAGCAGCCTGAGCCTGCCGCTGGACCCGACCGGGCGCGCCGTCTTTCCCCTGCTCAAAGCGGCCTACGACGATAACGCCACCCTGACCCTGACCAGCAACGTGAGCCAGTACGTGTTCCGCGCGCGTGTCTCGATCGTGGTGCGCTCGGATGGCGTGTACGAAACGAGCGACCTGCGCGCCGCCTGCGAGCAAGCGCTGATTTACCTGCGCCACGTCGATTCCTCGGCGCGCACGCGGCGCTGCGCCGGCGTGCGCCTGAGCTATCAGCGCAAGGGCGCCGATCCGGTGGTCAAGCTGCGCAACGGCAGCGGCGATGTGGCCCTGCTGGCGGTGGCCGATGGCGCCACCTTTGGCGACGACAACAACGAGGGCTTCCGGGTCGTCAATTACCGTTTCGGCGAGCATGCCGACAAAGGCCAGCTGGTGACGCAGATCGCGCCGCTGGCGATCGCGCCACTGCTCGAATAAGCCGGCGCGGCTCGCACTTACTTACATCTCAAGACAATTTCCCCACACGCCGGGCACAGACGGACGATGGTGGAAGGGTTACTATTTATTTAGGCAATATTTTAAATTAGTTAATCTTTCCATCAGAGGGCGCGCCAAAGCGCCCGATTTTTCGAGACAGTCCCATGACCCAAGCACATTACCTGCGTTTCGCCATCCCCCTGGCCAGTGCCATGCTGCTCGCCGCCTGCGGCGGCGGCAGCGACCCGGCGCCCGCCGCCACGCCGGCGCCGCTGCCGCCGGTGGAGTCTCCGCTGTCGAAGCCGGGCGAGCTCATCATCCCGCCGCGCACGCCCGACAGCGTGATAACGCACCCCAACAACCCCACGCCCAATGCCGTGGTGGGGGGCATCACGGTGGCGCCGTTCGTGCAGCGCGCACGCGAAAGCGCGTGCGGTCACTATGCGAACCGCCTGTTTGTCGCCAATAAAAAATACGTGTTCTCGGCGGCGGAAGGCATTTGCGCCAGCACGACCGAGCAATACGTGCTGTATGGCGCGACGGCCGATGTGAAGCTGTGTTCGCTCACCATGGACGACATGCGCAGAGCCCCCACCACCGGCTGCACCGATCCCGCACTGGCGCCCTTGATGCAAAACCTGGTGCGCATGCAGGGCCGTGGCGACACCGAATCGAATGGCGCCACGCTGGAGCAAATTCACTTTCTTCCAAAAGAGGGCGTCCGGCTGCCGTTCTACTCGCTGGCGCAGAACAATTACTCGGGTGTCGAGAACGCGCGCCAGCAAGTGATCCGCGACGCCGCGACGCTGGCCGCGGTCTGGACCGGGCCGGCCGACACACGCATCAGCCCGGTGAATTTCGAGACCGAGATGGTCATCGCCGTGTTCGGAGGCAACATCGGCGCTTGCGGCCAGTTCGCCATCCGCGCCGTGCGCAGCGGCGGCGGCGCGCTGGTGGTCGAGTATGGTCAAGAAACCGCCCCGGTCGGCGCCGTCTGCACCCTCGCCATCAATACCCCGATGCAGCTGGTCGTGGTCGACCGGGTCGACGCGCCGGTGACGTTTGCCCAGGTCTCGCCGCAAGCCGTGCCGTTCCGCACGCTGGCGCAGTCCGATGCGCAGACCTACGGCGACAAGCAGCAAGTGGTGATCAAGGATGCGCAGGCCTGGGCGGCCTTGTGGAAGCGGCACATCCAGGCTGCCGCCTTGCCGGAGATCGACTTCAGCAAGCAGATGGTGGTGGCCGCCTTTTTGGGCGGCAAGCCGGACGGCAGTTACGGCCTGGCGATCGGCGCCGTCGAACGGGGCGCCGGCAAGCTGCGCGTGACCCTGGTCGAATCCGCAGCGGGCCGGTACAGCCGGAGCCTGACGACGACCAGCCTGACCAACCCGGTGCAATTCGTGGTGCTCGAGCGCAGCGATGAGCCGGTCGAGTTTGTCGACCAGGTGTCGCTGTACCGCTAGCATGGCAAGCCGGGGCGCCCGCTTCCCGTTTCTTTTCATGAGTTCGCTTCGTGCGTGCGTGGACTCCTGCCGACGATGCGTTTACTATTCGCCCATGCAATATTTATTTTCAATTAATATTTCCATGTGGTGGCAGCCCGCTCGCCCGTGTTCTTGAGAGATGTCAATGATCCGATCCAAATGCCTGCGCCTGGCTCTTCCCACGGCGGGTTTGCTGTTGCTGGCCGCCTGCGGTGGCGGCAGCGATTCCGCACCGCCAACCCCGACGCCAACCCCGACGCCAACCCCGACGCCGACGCCAACGCCAACGCCGACGCCAACGCCGACCCCAACGCCAACGCCCACGCCGACCCCAACGCCGACCCCAACGCCCCCTGAGGGCACGGGCGTCAACATGGCCCCGTTCGTGCAGCGCGCGCGGGAAAACGACTGCGGCCAGTATTTCAACCGTCTAGTCGTGTTCGACCGGAAATATGTGCTCGCGGCCGCGAGGGGAACCTGCACCATGTCGGACAATCCCTTGCATCTGGGCCGATACACGCTGTATGGCGGTACGCCCGATGTCGTCGTGTGCACGGGTACGGACGGGCGCTTCACCCACACCTGCACCGATCCTGCGATGCGTCCCTTGTTTCAATTGATGACCTTTGCGCAAAAGTCCGTGCCTGATTCCCTCGATGGCATGAGCGTGCAGGAATTCCTGTTCCTGCCCAGGGATGGTAGCCTCATGCCCCTCAGTCCGCTGGCCAAGGCGAACATGTCGGGCGTCCAGGCGCCCCGTCAGATGGTGATCCGCGACGCCGCCACGCTTGCCGTGGTATGGGCCGAACATAACGCCGGCAAGGCCAGTCCGGCTCCGTTGCCAAAAGTAGTTTTCAAGAATGAAATGGTGATTGCCTTGTTCGGTGGCGCCGGTGGCACCTGCCACAAGGTCGGCCTGCGCTCGGTGCGGGTCAGCGGCGAGAAACTGGTGGCCGCGTATCAACAAGGTGACGCTGCCACGCCCGGCGCAGCCTGCACCGGTGCGCCTGCCGCGCCGATGGAAATGGTGGTGATCGACCGTAGCGATGCCGCGGTCGTGTTCGAATCTGTCCAACCTGACGAGGTCGCGTTCCGCTCTTTCGATCGGAGGGCGCCTTTGGAGAAAGAGCCTCGCCAGGTGCTCGTCAAGGATGCCGCGTCCCTGGCCGCGCTGTTGAAGGATACATACTCATGGGCGGCGTATCCGACCGTCGACTTCAGCAAGCAGATGGTGGTGGCGTCCTTTCTCGGCCAACTGGAGAATGGCGGGTTCAGCATCGACATTGGCAGTATCGAGCGCATTGGCGGCAAGCTGCGGGTGACCACGGTGGTGAGCACCCTGGGGCGCAACAGCGAAAATTTCCCGGCCATGGAATCGGCTTTGCCGGTGGCGATCGCGGTGTTCGACAAGTCCGACGCCCCGGTCGAATTCGTGACGCAGATATCGTACTCGCGCTGATCCACACCTTGCGCGTTGGCACTAGGAGTCTGCGCGGCAGAAGCTCGTCGGTCGAAACGGGTGGAGAAAAGTCCCACTTCCCGCCCATTTCTCGGTCGTAGGTGCGCCCTCGCGCACCTACCTACGGCTACAGACCTCAAAAGTGGGCGTGAATTGGGTTCTTTTCCCACCCGTTTCGCCTCGACTCCTTCTGCCGCGCAGACTCCTAGCCGCGCGCAATGCCGGACCGGCTGTGTTGCACGCACGAGCTTGCGAGCTCGCGCGTGTCCATGTTCTTGAGAGGTTTCCATGTTTTATCCTAAGCGCTTGCATGTGGCAGTTCCCTTGGCTGGATTGCTGCTGCTGGCCGCGTGCGGCGGCGGCGGCGATTCCGCGCCGCCAGCGGTCACGCCGACACCAACGCCCACGCCCACGCCAACGCCCGCGCCAACGCCAACGCCAACACCCACGCCCACGCCCACGCCAACGCCAACACCTCCCGACATCACGGGCATCAACATGACCCCGTTCATTGAGCGCGCGCGGGACAATGCGTGCGCTGACTATCACAACCGTTTGTTCGTGATCGACGGAAAGTATGTGTTGTCTGATACGTACGGCTCCTGCTTTGGCAGGAACCGCCGACACGTCTTGTATGGCGCCACGCCCGCTGCCGTGTTCTGTTCGGACGAGCGGGCTCCCGTGCGCGCGGCATCGGAGTGCGCCGATCCTGCGGGGTTTCCATTATTTAGTTCCTTGTACAGCCCCCAAGCGGCGCTTTTCGATCCCCTGGGCACGAGGATGAAGGAAGTTTTTTTCCTGCCCCAGGAAGGCAGTCGCATGGCACTGAGCCTGCTGGCCAATGACACCGCAACGGGCATCCAGGCGCCGCGCCAGATGGTGATCCGCGATGCCGCCACGCTTGCCACGGTCTGGGCCGAGCATCACGCCGGCAGGGTCAGCGTGCCTCCGGCGCCAAAAGTCTTTTTCGAGCACGAGATGGTGATTGCCCTGTTCGGCGGCGCTGGTGGCGCCTGTCACAAGGTCGGCCTTCGCTCGCTGCGCGTCAGCGGCGACAAGCTGGTGGCCGCGTATCGGCAGGCCGATCAAGCGACCAATGGCGCCGCCTGCGACGGCCTGCCTGGGGCGGCGATGGAGATGATGGTGATCGACCGCAGCGATGCCGCGATCGTGTTCGAAGCCCTTGCCTCCGAGGATGTGCCGTTCCGCCAGGTCGTGCGTTCGCAGTTCTCGGCGATCGGCGAAGCGCGCCAACTGGTCATCAAGGATGCCCAGTCGCTGGCCGCACTGTGGAAGGAACATAATCCGCCGGGGCCGCTACCGGGCGTGGATTTCAGCAAGCAGATGGTGGTGGCCGCCTTCCTCGGCAGCCGCGGCGATGGCTCGTTCAGTATCGAGATCGGCGCTATCGAGCGCATCGGGGGCAGGTTGCGCGTGACGACCGAGGAGCGCACACTGGGACGTCACAGCCAGCTGATTCCGGCCGCTTTCGGGCCGCGCCCGGTGGTGATGGTGGTGCTGGACAAGTCCGACGAACCGGTCGAATTCCTGTCGCAGATCATGTTCTATCGCTGATCCGCGCGTTGCGCGCCGCCGCTGGCGGCGCGCAACGCGTGCCTCGTCAAGCCCAGGCCGATGGCGAAAACAGGTAGCCTTCGCCCCACACGGTCTTGATCTTTTCGGAATCGACATCGTCGAACTTGCGGCGCAGCTTGGAGATGCAGTTGTCGATGCTGCGGTCGAGCCCGTCGAACTCGATGCCGCGCATCTTTTTCAGCAGGGCGTCGCGCGAGAGCACGCGCCCGGCCGATTCGGCCAGCACCAGCAAGAGCTTGTATTCGGTATTACTGAGCAGGCAATGCTCGCCGCGCCAGGTCACCACGCGGTCGCTGGCGATGATCGACAGGGCGCCGAATTCGAGCGCCGCCGGGTCGGCGTTGCCGGCCTTGCCCTGGGCGCGCCGCAGGAGGGCGCGCAGGCGCGCCAGCAGCACGCGCGGCTGGACCGGCTTGTTGACGAAATCGTCCGCGCCCTGTTCCAGCACCGACACTTCATCGTAGGAATCTTCGCGCGCGGTGAGGATCAGGATCGGGGTTTCGCTCAGTTCGCGGATCTGGCGGCACACCACCATGCCGTCCAGGCCGGGCAACATCAGGTCGAGAATGACCACATCCGGGGTGAGCGCCTTGAAACGTTCGAGCGCGGCGTCGCCGCGCGTGACCAGGTCGACTGTAAATTCGTACCCGGCCAGGTACTCCATGACCAATTGCGCCAGGCGCGCATCGTCCTCCACCAGCATGACTCGAAACATGAATTTTCTCCTAGCCGCCCATTGTATAAGAGCTACTACGAAAAAAGGCAGTTGCAGACCGGTGGGGACAATTTGCTACACTTTGATGACACTTTGTCAAATTACTGCTGGGGAACGCAAGTTTCCAGCACCTTTTCGATCCGCTCGTTCAGTATTGTCCGCGCGGCCGGGGCTTCAAGCACTTTGTTGGTCACCAGTTTTTCGCCGGCCGAACTGGTGCGGAACTGTTCGAAGTCCACCATTTCATCTTCGGTAAAGCGCGGCAGCGCTTCCGGCAGCGGCTCGCCGGCGGCGGCGAACACGCCCAGATAACCGTGCTTGGCGAATTTCCTGCCGACCGACTTGGCCAGGAAGGACTGGGTGCGCATCAATTCCTTGCTGTCGAGATTGGAGACCAGCAATTGTTTGAATACCTCGTCCAAACTGGCCGGATCGAGTCCCTGCGCGCATTTCAACTGTTCCGGCGTGACCTTGCCCTGTTTGGCGCCAGCCTTGAGCGACATTTGCAAGCCGATCATGGCTGGTCTCGAGAAAACGGCGGCGGTGGTCGCATTGACCGCCTGGGCCTGCACCGCGCCGCCCAGCATCATGGCGGCGGGGAAGGCCAGCAGGGCGATGGAACGTCCGGACAATGCAGGAAAACCCAGGGTTGAACGAAGAGTCTGCAACAGGCAGGCTTTGTGTGGGGTAGTCATGTCACCGTCCATTCTTCTCAAGTCACTTTCTTATCAAAAGCGCGGGTACGCCGTCATCGTCCGAAAGGGCTAACTCAGCCGTGTTGCGAAACATTATGACTGATCTACGGACATTTGTGTGCATGAAAAGCAACACTGGTAAACCGCGTACATATTTGTCTTTTTAAGAAAATTTCCTTAGATGATGCGGTGAAATCTGATTATGGATTGACAAAACTATCGTGATATATCGCAAATGCAATCAGTCATTAAATTCCGCGCGGACACTATTTAATCTAAGTGTTGCTTCTTGGAGATCTTCATCGTGATCCATCACCGATGTGGTGAATCCGGGGTCCATGTTGGTGCGTTCGAAGATCCCGGAACGCTCAAGGCGCACCAAAACGCGGCATGCGCAGCGCATTAACTGTTCGACATAGGCGTGTGCTTCCTCGATCTCGGTCTCGTCGGCGAAAGTATAGGCTTCGATGGCGTCGCGATGTGCGCCCCAGCCCGCTTCCCAATGCGGCTGGTCCTGGTTGAAATCCTGGTATTTCCAGTCGCCGAAATTGGTTTTCAGTGCGGCCAGGTCGGCTGCGCTGTACTGGAAGCGCTCGATATATTCTTTTGCCGTCTCGGCAAATGCCGCCTCGCTGTTAAAACACAGCAGGAACATCCCCGAGTCGGCCATGCAGTCGATGCCGAAGCCATAGAAACTCTCGTCAGGGTGCTCGTCGCTAAACTGGCGGATCGACACCAGCGACAGGGCGAACAGCTGTTCTTCGATCGGCGTTAAGTCAGGTGCTTTCATGACTGATCCTTGTTCCTTGTCGTGATGCAGGTGGCCGGCCCACAAAAAAATACAGCCCGCATGGGCGGGCTGTTATTTATGCGTCGGTCATTCAGGCCGCGTTTTGCGCGACGAAGTCCCAGTTGACCAGGCCCCAGAAGGTTTCGACATACTTGGCGCGGGCGTTGCGGTAGTCGATGTAGTAAGCGTGCTCCCAGACGTCGCAGGTCAGCAGCGGCTGGTCGCCGGTGGTCAGCGGGCAGCCGGCGTTCGAGGTGTTGACGATGTCAACGCCGCCGTCGGCTTTTTGCACCAGCCAGGTCCAGCCGGAACCGAAGTTGCCGAGGCACGACTTGGTGAATTCTTCCTTGAATTTGTCGAACGAACCCCACTTGGCGTTGATCGCGTCGGCCACTTTGCCGCTTGGCGCGCCGCCACCGTTCGGCTTCATGCCGTTCCAGTAGAAGGTGTGGTTCCACACCTGGGCTGCGTTGTTGAACACGCCGCCGGAGGATTTCTTGATGATCTCTTCGAGCGACAGGTCCGCGAACTCGGTACCCTTGATCAGGTTGTTCAGGTTGGTCACATAGGTCTGGTGATGCTTGCCGTAGTGGTATTCCAGCGTTTCTTTCGAAATGTGGGGAGCCAGGGCGTCCATTTCATACGGCAGAGGCGGCAGTGTGTGTTCCATGTTGTGTCCTTTTTGTTTGGAAAAGCGTCGATGATTCTGAACCGGTGCTTATTGTAATTCGGATGCGCGTTCGTTGCTTATTTGCTTCGTGCCGGCAAAAGGCCTTGCACCCGATTATTCAAGGTGGGCTTGCACGCTGGCCACACCGACCTCGGCGCTGCCCTCGGCCAGGCGCACCGTGAGCGGCTGGCCAGGCTTGATCTGCGCCGGCGAGCGCAGCACGGCGCCTTTGGCGTCGCGCACGATGGCGTAGCCGCGTTCGAGCGTGCGCTGCGGGTTGAGCAGTTCGAGTTGGGCCGCCAGCGCGCCGAGCGCATCGCGCTTCTGGCCGAGCTGGTTGGCCAGGGCGGTGCCGTAGCGGCGCTGCTGCGAGGCGATTTCGCTGCGCAGGGCGCGCACATCGGGCCGATGGCTGGCCCAGCGCGCGCGCAGTTGCGCCAGCACATAGCCCTGGCGTTGGAGCGGCGCGCGCACCGCGTGCGTCATCGCGGTCGACAGCGCCACCAGCTCGAGGCGCTGGTGGCCGATGCGCGCCGACGGGCTGAGCAGGCGGCGTTGCCAGTTGTCCAGGCCCTGGTGCGCATCGTTCAGGGCATGGCGCATGGCGCGGCGCAGGTCGCCGGCATCGGCCGACAGCGACGCGATCCAGTCCGCGCGCGGGGTGGCGGCCAGTTCGGCGGCGGCGGTCGGGGTGGCCGCGCGCAGGTCGGCGGCAAAGTCGGCGATGGTGAAATCGGTCTCGTGGCCGACCCCGGCGATGACTGGCATGCTGCAAGCGGCGATCGCGTGCGCGACCACTTCTTCGTTAAAACTCCACAAGTCTTCGATCGAGCCGCCGCCACGGCATACCAGCAGCACGTCGACCTCGGCCCGGCGCGAGGCCGTTTGAATTGCGCCGGCGATCTTGTCGGCCGCGCCTTGGCCCTGCACCGGGGCCGGGTAGAGCACGATGCGCACGTGCGGCGCGCGCCGCTTGAGCGCGCTCAGGATGTCGCGCAGCGCCGCCGCCTGCGGGCTGGTGACGATGCCGACGCTGCGCGTGAACAAGGGCAGGGGACGCTTGCGTTCCTGGTCGAACAGGCCTTGCGCGCCGAGTTTGTCTTTCAGGCGCAGGAAGGCTTCGTACAGCGCCCCCACGCCGGCGCGCCGGATCGCCTCCACATTGATCTGGTAGTCGCCGCGCGCGCCGTACAGGGTCACCAGCGCGCGCACCTCGACCTTGTCGCCTTCGCGCGGGATGAAACCGGCGTACTGGGCGCGGCCGCGGAACATCACCGCGCGCACCTGGGCCGCGTCGTCCTTGAGCGTGAAATACCAGTGGCCGGAACTGGCCTTGGTGAAGTTGGACACTTCCCCGCTGATCCAGGTCAGGGGAAAGGAGCGCTCGAGCAGGCGCGCCACCTGGGCGTTGAGCGCGCTGACGGTCAGCACGGGAGGAGCGCTAGGCGGCGCGGCGGGCGCGGCAAAAAACGGCGGATCTTGGTCGAAATCGGTTTGCATGGGAAGAGTTCCGGAATAACTGTCCACAAAATTTTAGAGCGGTCATGCTTATGTCACATATCGCGCAAAACGACAAGAGTTTTTTCTAAGTCGATGATTTTAAAAGAAAAAGCCGCGCTGCCGGTTTTCAGTGCAATGCCCGAAAAGCCTGTTAAATCAAGCACTTTGACGATCCCGTCGGGAGTTGCTCACAAAGTTATCCACAGAAATTGTGTGGAAGTTTTTCCGTACTGACAGGAGACGCCCTGCCTCAAACTTGCGCACCGGGTTGCTATCTGTTTGTAATCAAGCACTTGCGTGCTTGCGAACGACATTGCACACAATCTTGTCCACAGAAGCTGTGCAGAACTGCCGGGCTTATCCACCGCGCTGCCCCCGCGCCGGCCCTGCCTGAAATTTAAGCACGACATGTTTTCTACATAAAATCAATGACTTAGTACTTAGTTAAGCGGCTTGCTCACAATGTTGTCCACAAAAGGTGTGCAGAACGCGCGGACTTGTCCACCGCGCTGTATCACGGCGCAAACGGGCGCCTGCATGGCCGTTTTGGGCGACCGGGAGGGTGTTTATCCCCACTTGCATCATAATTGTGCAGAGTCATTTTCTTCAATGAAAGCAAAGACTTGGGACGCAATCGGCGGCTTTGCTCACAATCTTATCCACAAAAGGTGTGCAGAAGATTTTCGCGCCAGCCTGCCTTGTTTTTACGCTTAAAGCATTTTTCCTTTCGAATCAGGTACTTGACTGCCCACCCCCGGTATTGCTAACAATCTTATCCACAGTTTTTGTTCAAAACATCGATGCAATTTTTAATTTTCCACATGCTTAGTTTTTACGCATTGCAAACTTTCCCTTTAAAATCAAGGACATCAGCTTGCTTGGGCCCGCTTGCGCACAATCTTATCCACAGAAGGTGTGCAGAAGTGGACTTGCCGAGTGACAGGCAAACACGTTACATTGCCGGGGTTCGTTCTTATCAAGAATCACCATTCACTCAGGAGTTTGTTTTGCTGCCCATTCTTCAAGCTGCAGGTTGGCCAATCTGGCCGTTGCTGATCGCCTCTCTCGTCGCTTTAGCGTTGATCGTCGAGCGCATTATTTATCTGCGCCGCGCCAAAATCCTGCCACCGCAGTTGCTTGATGAAGTGGTGCGCGTCTATCACAACGGCAAAATCACCAAAGATGTGATCGACTCGCTGGAAAAGAACTCCCCGCTCGGCACCGTGCTCGCCGCCGCCCTGCGCAATGTCGACGCCCCGCGCGACGTCATGAAAGAATCGATCGAAGAAGCCGGCCGCGGCGTGGCCCACGTGCTGGAACGCTTCCTGACCACGATCGGCACCATCGCCTCGCTGGCCCCGCTGATGGGTCTGTTCGGCACGGTGGTCGGCATGATCGAGATTTTTGGCTCGACCAATTCGACCGGCGCCAACCCGGCCCAGCTGGCCCACGGTATTTCGGTCGCGCTGTACAACACCGCCTTCGGTATCGCCATCGCCATGCCATCCCTGATTGCCTATCGCCACTTCCGCGCCCTGGTCGACAGCTTCATCATCGATATGGAATTGCAGGCAGTGAAGTTCGTCGACGTCGTGCACGGTGCCCGCAAATGATGAACTTTCGCCGCGGCCAGAAACGTGAAGATCCAGAGATCAACCTGATCCCCTTCATCGATGTGCTGCTGGTGGTGCTGATTTTCCTGATGGTCACGACCACCTACAGCAAGTTTACCGAGTTGAAGATTACCTTGCCGACCGCCGACGCCGAAAAGGCGTTGGAAAAGCCGTTCGAACTGAACGTCACGGTCGATGCCAAGGGTAACTACACGATCAACAACCAGCCGGTGTCGTTTTCTAACGTCGCCAACCTGGCGTCCGACCTGAAAGCGGCCGCCACGGCCGGCCAGGCCGCGGCCAGCGGCGAAAAGAGCCCGGTGGTGGTCATCAACGCCGACCAGTTCGCGATGCACCAGATGGTCATCAACGTGATGGAAGCGGCGCGCATGGCAGGCTACGACAAGCTGACGTTCGCCGCCCAGACCGGCGAGAAGAAGTAAAACCAGCGCAGGCGAAGCGATTCGCCTGCCGCCTCATGTCTTCCTCCTCTTCCTCCTCCCTCGAAACGACCCTCACGCGCGCCTGGCTGCGGCGCGGCCCGCTCGCTTGCGCGCTGTGGCCGCTCTCCTTGCTGTTTCGCGCCGTCAGCGGCCTGCGCGCGCTGCTGTTCCGGGCCGGCGTGCTCACCTCGACCCGGCTGCCGGTGCCGGTCATCGTGGTCGGCAATATTTTTATCGGCGGCACCGGCAAGACGCCGCTGACAATCTGGCTGGCCGAGGCCTTGCGCGCGGCCGGTTTCAATCCCGGCATCATCTCGCGCGGGCATGGCGGCAGCGACAGCGCCGCGCGCCAGGTCACGCCCGATTCAACCGCGCGCGAGGTCGGTGACGAGCCGCTCCTGATCGCGCGCCGCACCGGCTGCCCGGTGGTGGTGGGGCGCGACCGCGGCGCCGCCGGGCGCGCCTTGCTGGCCGCCCATCCCCAGGTCGACGTGATCCTCACCGACGACGGCTTGCAGCACTACGCCTTGCGGCGCGATATCGAAATCGTGCTGTTCGACGGACGCGGCACCGGCAACGGCTGGCTGCTGCCGGCCGGTCCCTTGCGCGAGGCGCCCTCGCGCCGGCGCGACTTCACCATCGTCAACGCGGCGGAAATCACGCCGGCCTTGCGCCAGGCGGTCGGTGGCGAGCCATTCC
Organism: Massilia rubra; assembly: GCF_011682065.1. Lineage (GTDB taxonomy): Bacteria > Pseudomonadota > Gammaproteobacteria > Burkholderiales > Burkholderiaceae_D > Telluria_A > Telluria_A rubra. Next base: position 82,988 of record NZ_VUYU01000017.1, read on the forward strand.
GCATGCAGCTGGCCGGCGGCTTCGCCGAGCCCCTGGCGCGTCCGGGCCATCAGGTGGCGCTGGCCAGCCTGCGCGGCCAGCGTATCGTTGCCGCCTGCGGCATCGGCAATCCGCAGCGCTTCTTTACCTTGCTGCGCGGCGCCGGCCTGGAGGTGCGTGAACTGCCGCTGCCGGACCATCACGATTTCCTGGACCAGCCTTTTGTGGCCGTCGATGCGGACATCATCCTGATCACCGAGAAGGATGCAGTAAAATGTGCGCAAATTGAAAATCTCAAATATGACCCGAGACTGTGGGTCGTACCGGTGACGGCGCAGTTAGACGCCGCGCTGGCCCAACAAATTGTGGAGAAATGTCGTGGATGCTCGACTGCTTGATATCCTGGTCTGCCCTGTATGCAAAGGCCCGCTCGAACTGGACAAAAAGGCCCAGGAACTGATCTGCCGCGGCGACCGCCTGGCGTTTCCGATCCGCGACGGCATTCCGATCATGTGGGCCGACCAGGCGCGCAAGATCGAAGCGCTGTAAGCGATGGGCTTCATCGTCATCATTCCGGCGCGCATGGCGTCGACCCGGCTGCCGGACAAACCGCTGGCCGACCTGGGCGGCAAACCGATGGTGGTGCGCGTGGCCGAACGCGCGGCCGCCTCCGGCGCCGAACGGATCATCGTGGCCACCGACCATGAGGCCATCGCTAGCGCCTGCCGCCAGCACGGGGTGGAAGTGTGCATGACGCGCGCCGACCATCCGTCCGGCACCGACCGCATCGCCGAAGTGGCGCGCACCCTGGACCTGGCGCCGGACGCGGTGGTGGTCAACCTGCAAGGCGACGAGCCGCTGATCGACCCGGCCTTGCTGGCCGCCAGCGCCGCCCTGGTCGGGCCTGGCGTGCCGATGGCCACCTGCGCCCATCCGCTGCACGAGGCCGCCGACGCCTTCAATCCGAACGTGGTCAAGGTGGTGCTCGACAAGCTTGGCCGCGCCATGTATTTTTCGCGCGCCACCATTCCGTGGCACCGCGACGGCTTTGCGCAGTCGAAGGATAGTCTGCCGGCGGCCTATGTTGCGCTGCGCCATATCGGCCTGTACGCGTACACGAATGCTTTCCTGCAAACCTATCCGACCCTGGAACCGGCGCCGCTCGAAGCGGTCGAAGCACTCGAGCAGTTGCGCGTGCTGTGGCACGGTTTCCCCATCGCCGTGCATGTCACCAAGAGCGCTCCGGCGGCCGGTGTCGACACGCCTGAGGATCTTGAACGGGTGCGCCTGCATTATGCGAGTTAGCTTTGCTACAGCGCAGCATGCGTTTCGGTTCTCATCCGTAACCGACGCATAGCTTGCGCCAGATCAAGCAAAAAAATGGCGAATACGCCCTCGGATTGGCGTTTTCCGGCACTTTTGTGGTAAGTTTCGTACCAAGGTAGTCAAGTATGCATCGCCACCAATTTTAAAATCTGTTTTAGGAATGTTCATGCGTCTGATTCTGTTAGGAGCTCCTGGAGCCGGCAAAGGCACCCAAGCTAACTTCATCAAGGAAAAATACAATATCCCGCAAATCTCGACCGGCGACATGCTGCGGGCCGCGATCAAGGCCGGCACCGAGCTGGGCGTTGCGGCTAAAAAAGTGATGGATGCGGGCGGTTTGGTGTCGGATGACATCATGATCGGCCTGGTCAAGAATCGCCTCAAGGAATCCGACTGCCAGAACGGTTACCTGTTCGACGGTTTTCCGCGCACCATCGCGCAGGCCGACGCCATGAAAGACGCCGGCATCGACGTCGATTATGTACTCGAAATTAACGTGCCCGACGAATTCATCGTCGAGCGCATGAGCGGGCGCCGTTCCCATCCGGGTTCGGGGCGCGTGTACCACATCACGAACAATCCGCCAAAAGTGGACAACGTGGACGATCTCACCGGCGAAGCGCTGATCCAGCGCGACGACGACAAGGAAGAGATCGTCAAGCAGCGCCTGTCGGTCTACCATAACCAGACCGAAGTGCTGCTGGGTTACTACAACCAGTGGGCGCAATCGGGCTTGCCCGGCGCGCCGAAGTACCGCCGCATTTCCGGCATCGGCCCTGTCGAACAAATCCGCGAGGCGGCGTTCGCGGCACTGTCGGAATAAATGTAGCGAGAACACAAGAGCGGACTTCGGTCCGCTTTTTTGATGGCCGTGCCGTGTGCTAAGGCCCGCTAACATTCGCTCCGTCATTCCCGCCTGCGCGGGAATGACGGAGCTGGGTTTTTGCAGTGAAATCTCGCTGTCAGGGCCCTGCGGTAATCAAAGCATCACCAGTTTGTCCTGCCTTGGCCGCGCTCCGCGGCCGGCGTTCCCGGATTTTTTTTGGATTCAAAGTTTTGCAGTACGCAGTGAGCTTGGCCCATCTCTTTCACTCTGTTGTTGGAGCGGTCTTTCGAATGTGTTGTTGTGTTACTTGATAAAAAAGCGAGGGGACGATATGACAGCAAGATTTCTTGTCTTTGCAGTTGTGTGCGGCGTCATTGCCGTGATTTATGGATTGGTGACGCGTAGCTGGATTCTGCGCCAGGACCCGGGCAACGCCCGCATGCAGGCCATCGCCCAGGCCATCCAGGAAGGCGCCGCCGCCTACCTCGGGCGCCAGTACCGCACCATCGGCATGGTCGGCGTGGTGCTGCTCATCGCCATTGGCGTGCTGCTCGACATGAATACCGCGATCGGCTTCCTGATCGGCGCGGTGCTCTCCGGCGCTTGCGGCTTCATCGGCATGAACGTGTCGGTGCGCGCCAATGTGCGCACCGCGCAGGCCGCCACAAAAGGCATGAACGAAGCGCTCGACGTCGCCTTCAAGGGCGGCGCCATCACCGGCATGCTGGTGGTCGGCCTGGGCCTGCTCGGCGTGACCCTGTTCTACTGGATGCTCACCGCCCAGGCCGCCGGCGGCAGCGCCACCCAGCATGACGTCATCAAGCCGCTCATCGGGCTGGCCTTCGGCGCCTCGCTCATTTCCATTTTCGCCCGCCTTGGCGGCGGCATCTTCACCAAGGGCGCCGACGTCGGCGCCGACCTGGTCGGCAAGGTCGAAGCCGGCATTCCCGAAGACGATCCGCGCAACCCGGCCGTGATCGCCGACAACGTGGGCGACAACGTCGGCGACTGCGCCGGCATGGCCGCCGACCTGTTCGAAACCTATGTCGTCACCCTGATCGCCACCATGCTGCTGGGCGCGCTGATGATGGCCACGCCGGGCGGCGAAGCGGTCATCTATCCGCTGTTGCTGGGGGCGGTGTCGATCATCGGATCGATCGTCGGCTGCTCGCTGGTCAAGGCCAGACCGGGCAAGAAAATCATGTCGGCCCTGTACACGGGCCTGTGGTGGGCCGCCGGCCTGTCGCTGATCGGCTTTGCCGGCGTGACCTGGATGGTCTGGGGCGACGACACCATGCGCATGAAAATGATGGGCTGTGCGCTGGTCGGCATCGTCCTGACCGGCCTGATGGTCTACATCACCGAGTACTACACCGGCACCGACTTCAAACCGGTCAAGCACATCGCCGAAGCGTCCACCACCGGCCACGGCACCAACATCATCGCCGGCCTGGGCGTGTCGATGAAGTCGACCGCCTACCCGGTGCTGGCGGTGTGCGCCGCCATCCTTGCCTCGTACCAGATGGGGCAGTTGTACGGCATCGCGATTGCCGCCACCTCCATGCTGTCGATGGCCGGCATCGTGGTCGCGCTCGACGCCTACGGCCCGATTACCGATAACGCCGGCGGCATCGCCGAAATGTCGGGCATGCCCGAATCGGTGCGCGCCATTACCGATCCGCTGGACGCGGTCGGCAACACCACCAAGGCCGTCACCAAGGGCTACGCCATCGGTTCGGCCGGCCTGGCCGCGCTGGTGCTGTTCGCCGACTACACCCACGCCCTCGAATCGGTCGGCAAGCAGGTCTCGTTCGACCTGTCGAACCCGATGGTGATCGTCGGCCTGTTCATCGGTGGCCTGATTCCCTACCTGTTCGGCGCCATGGCGATGGAAGCGGTGGGGCGCGCCGCCGGCGCCGTGGTGGTCGAGGTGCGGCGCCAGTTCCGCGACATCAAGGGCATCATGGACGGCACCGGCAAGCCGGAATACGACAAGGCGGTCGACATGCTGACCGCCTCGGCGATCCGCGAAATGATCTTGCCGTCGCTGCTGCCGGTGGTGGTGCCGGTGGTGGTCGGCATGCTGCTCGGGCCGGCCGCGCTGGGCGGGCTGTTGATGGGCACCATCGTCACCGGCCTGTTCGTCGCCATTTCCATGACCACCGGCGGCGGCGCCTGGGACAACGCCAAGAAATACATCGAGGATGGCCACTTCGGCGGCAAAGGGTCGGACGCGCACAAGGCCGCCGTGACCGGCGACACCGTGGGCGACCCGTACAAGGACACCGCCGGCCCGGCCGTCAATCCGCTGATTAAGATCATCAACATCGTCGCGCTGCTGCTGGTGCCCTTGCTGCCGGTGACCGGCTGGATCGCGGTGACCGTGCCGCCGGGCCATCCGCCCGTCAATACGGTGGTGCCCGGTCCGGTGGCCCAGGCCATCCCGGCCACCTTGGCCAAGGCCCCCGCGCGCTGAGCGATTCGCATGTGTTCACATGTAATTTTCTTGTGACAATTGATTACTGGTTTCCAAATTGTAAACATCGTAATGTTCATTCTTTACTAATATTTCTAAGTTTGAAGGAACAATGCGATGAAGAATTTGACAACCCGTTTCATCCGCGGTGGCGCCCTTGCCAGCGGCTTGCTTTGCCTGGCCGGCATCACCGCCTGCGGCGGCGACGACGACACGGCGCCCGTGAAACTGCCTGACATGGTGGCGCAGGCGCAAGCGGCGGCGGTCATCGGCGCCCAGCCGACGACGCAATCGGTTGCGGCCGGCCAGAGCGCCACCTTTTCGGTGGCGGCCAGCGGCTCGGGCACGCTGAAGTACCAATGGTGGCGCAACGGCGTCGAGATTCCGGGCGCCACCAACGCCAGCTACACCACGACGGCAGTGACCCTGGCCGACAGTGGCGATGTGTTCAGCGTCGCCGTGCGTAACGACGCCGGCGCCGTCACCAGCAACGCCGTGGCCCTGCAGGTCGAGGGCATCGGCGCGCGCGTGCTGGCCGGCGGCGCCATCGTCCCGGGCCGCGCCCAGACGGACGGCGTCGGCAAGCAAGCCTACTTCCTCTCCGCCGGCGCGATCGCCAACGACGCCGCCGGCAACCTGTTGCTGGTCGATACACAGAACAAGTCGGTGCGCAAGATCACCCCTGCGGGCGTGGTCACCACCCAGATCGCCGGACCGAAAACCACCCCGGCGCTGCAGTTCCCGCGTGATATCGCTGCCGGCCTCGACGGCGTGACCTACGTCACCGACGGCATCAACGAGTCGCCCTCCATTTACGCCTTCAAGATTGCGGCCGACAATGTGATCAGTGCGATCCCCACCGTCGCCACGCTCGGCGACCCGGCCCTCGCCAGCGGCGTGATCGTGCCGCCGGTCGTTACCGCGATTGCGGCCGATGGCGCCGGTAATGTGTACGTGGCCAGCGAAGTGGCGCGTCCCGGCGAGCCGGAGTGCAGCTCCTGTTTCAAACGCGCCATCGTGCGCAAGTTCGGCAAGGATGGATCGGTGACCATCGTGCTGGAAAGCCTGGGCTCGTCCGTGATGGGCGGCGTGACCGACATGGCCGTGGACAAGAACGGCAACCTGTTCGTGGTCAACGACAAAGGCATCCAGAAGGTCGATGCGTCCGGCGTCAAGACCACCCTGGTGGGAGCCGACCAGGCCTTCATCAAAGCCATCGCGCTCGACGCCGGCGGCAAGCTGTACTTCGCCACCGAGCCGTTCAGCGGCCGCCAGAGCCCTTGGCCTGTCAACGCCATCGGCAAGATCGCCCCGGACGGCAAGGTGAGCGTGGCGGCCGATCCGAACGGCAGCGACGCCCGCTTCAAGAGCGCCGCCTGGATCACCCAGCCGGCCGGCCTGGCGACGGACGCCGCCGGCGCGCTGTACGTGAGCGGCAACGGCCGCGTGCTCAAGCTGGTCTTGCCATAAAGCGGGCAGGGCCGCCGTCCGGTCGCCCGACTGGACGGCCACGCTGTCATGGCGGTGCAAAGCTGGCGTTTTAGCGCCACGCTTGCAAAAAATCATCGCCGCCATGAGAGTTATTTTGCGAGCTCAACGTACTATTTCTGTTCGTCGTCCTTGACGCACACGTACTCCTTTCCGCCGGGACGACGCATCCCGGCCGATGCCTGGCCGCTTTCCACAGTGACCACAAGGATGAACGATGAACTCGACGACACGGCTGCTCCTTATTGCAGCGCTCGCTCTGAGCGCCGCTTCCGCCCCTGCGCAAACGCCTGTGCGCATCGATACCGCTGCCTTTTCCATGGTGAACCAGTGGGGCGATGCGCCCGACACGCTGCTGTCGGACAGCAACGGCGTCACCCGCATCGGCCTCAATACCGCGAGCGCCAGCCTGAGCGCCGACACCGCGCGCTACCTGGATGGCAATTTCTATGGCGGCCTGTTCGAGGTGACCGTGAACGCCGGCTACCGGGTCACCGGATTTTCGTTCTCCGGCACCTTTGAAGGTGTGCTCTACGTGCCGCCCAACACGGATGGCACGCCCGGCGACGGCTTCGCCTACAATTCCGGCTACATCGAATTGAGCGCCGGTTCGCGTCCGTACGGGATCTTTTATGGCGAGCATGCCCAGCGCATCGACATGCTCGACGGCGCCATCCCGGTCATGATGTCGAGCGGAGAATTGTCCCTGACCAGCGATTTCAATTTGTCGCTGCAGGGACTGGTCCTGGTGTCGGCCTACCCGACCACCACGCCAGAACATCCGGCCGGCATCGATTCCTTCGCCAGCCTGCGTGTGCGCGATCCTGTTTTTACCATCTACACCTCGGCCGTGCCGGAGCCGGACCGTGTGGCGATGCTGCTGGCCGGGCTGGGTGTGCTGGGATCGGTCGCGATCCGCAAAAAGATAGGTGATTTGCAAGATTGTCAGTATGATCTGCCTTGCTAATACATCAACGTAGCGCTCACCGAAAGAACCTCATGACTTTTTACCTCCCCCATGCCGCGCTGTGCGCACTGGCGCTTGCCAGCGCTCCCGTCTTTGCACAAGGGCCGACCACGCTCGAAGCGTCCCATTTTTCGATCGGCAACAGTTGGGCCTACGAGTCCGATGTCATCACGTCGGACGCCAACGGCGTTACCCGGATCAGCCTGACCGATGCCGCAAAAACGCTCAAGACCGCCACCACCTTCTCCGAAAACGGCGACGGCTACAGCGGCAATTTTTCCGTCACCTTGCGTCCCGGTTACCGGATGACGGGGTTTTCGGTGTCCGGCACCATGTTCGGCGGTCTCGGCGCAATCACCGAGCCGGGTGGCCTGCCTGGCAACGGCAATACCAAGAACACGATGAGGATGGACCTGGGCGCCTACACGCCGGCGACCGGCTCGGTCAGCGACATGCGCGTCGATTACAGCATGATTGACGGCAAGCTCCCGTTTGTGTTGGCCAGTACGCCGCTGTCGCTGACGGGCGAGGTCAGCTTGTCAATGTGGAATATGGTGACCGTGACTTCCTGGCCCTACAACCTGCCCGGCTATCCGGATGGCCCCCCAGGGCAGTTGGTGTACACCCTGGCGTCGATGCAAGTACTCAACCCGACCCTGACCATCTACACCTCGGCCGTTCCGGAGCCGGAAACCTACGCCATGCTGCTGGCCGGCATGGCGGTCATCGGCCTGGCGCGCCGTCGCCGCCGCGCCGCGTAAGGCCGGCCTACAGCACGCACATCCGGTTCGCTTCTTCGCGCAGCGACGCGCGGAAGTCCGGATGGGCGATCGCAATGAGCGCCTGTGCGCGCTGCTTGGCCGACTTGCCGCGCAACTGCGCCACGCCATACTCGGTCACCACATAATTGATGTCGTTCTTGCTGGTGGTGGCGTGCGTGCCGGGCGAAAGCGTGGACACAATGCGCGAAATCGTGTTGTCCTTGGCCGTCGAGGGCAGCACGATGAACGACTTGCCGCCGCGCGAACGGTTCCCCGCCCGCACGAAGTCGACCTGGCCGCCGGTGCCGGAATAGGGCAGGTGGGCGATGCTCTCCGAGCCGCACTGGCCCAGCAGGTCGATCTGCAAGGTCGCGTTGATGGTCATCAGATTGTCGTTTTGCGCCGCCAGGTACGGGTCGTTGGTGAAGTTCGACGGATGCATCTCGATCATCGGATTGTGATGCAAGAATTTGTACAGCTTTTGCGAGCCGAGCGCGAAGGTCGCCACCATTTTGCCCGCCATGAAGGTCTTTTTCCGGTTGGTGACCGCGCCCGCTTCGATCAGGGTCAGGATGCCGTCGCCGATCATCTCGGTGTGGATGCCCAGGTCGTGCTTGGAGGTCAGCTGCATCACCACCGCGTCCGGAATGCCGCCGTAGCCGATCTGCAGGGTCGCGCCGTCGTCGATCATGTCGGCCACGTACTTGCCGATCGCTTCCTGCACCGCGCCGATCTTCGGCAATCCCACTTCCAGGATCGCCTCGTCGCTCTCGACCAGCGCGGTCACCTGCGACACATGCACGTGGCACTGGCCGTGCGCGAACGGCACGTTGGGATTGACTTCGAGGACGATTGCGCGCGCCTTGGCGATGGCCGCCATGGTGTAGTCGACCGCCAGGCTCAGTGAAAAGAAGCCATGTTCATTCATCGGCGAGGCCATGGCGAAGACCACGTCGGCCGGCGTGAGGCCCTGCTCGAACAGGCCGGGCAGCTCGGAAAAGTAATTCGGGATGAAGTCGCACCAGCCGCCCTGGCCGGACGCGCGCGAAGCGCCGCCGAAAAACAGCGAGGCGTGGCGCACGTGATGCGCCGTGTCCTGGTCGAAGTAGCCGAATTTGCGCATGGCGAGAATCTGCGCCACTTTCACGTCGTGAAATTGCTGGCGCTGGCTTGACAAGGCGGTCAGCAGGGTGGGCGGCTCGCCCACGCCGGTCGGCACGACGATCATGTCGCCATCGCGCACGAGGCGCAGGGCATCAAGCGGGGTGGTGAGCTTTTGCTGGTAAAGCTGGTGCGGGGTTTGCATGGCTGTCTCCTTTATTATGCGTAAATAGTACCGCAGGAAACTGACCAAGCGCTTACTGCAAACGCGCGCGCCAGCGTTCGGCCTCGTCGTCGCGGCCGAGCGCTTGCAGGGCGTTGACCACGCGGCCGATATAGTCGGCCGGGCGGTGCTCGGGCGCGCGATGGCCTTGCGCGAAATCCCACAGGCGCTGCGCCGCGTCGGCGATGCCCGCGTTGTCATCGGCGTCGAGATAGTAGCGCAGCAGGCCTTCATGCTGCTCCCCGAACGGGATCACCGCCAGGCCTTTTTCGTGCAGCACCGGGATGCGCGCGTCAAGCGGGTCCAGCGCGCGGTAACGGTTCGCCAGCTTGCAGCACAGGATGGCGTAAAGACGGATGTGGGCGTCGCGGAACATGCCGGCGCCGGTCTCGAAAAAACGCTCGAACTGCACCAGCGCCTGTTCGTCGTAGCGCGTGGCCAGCGCCGCGACCACGTCATGCGGCCAGGGTTCGTGCAACGGCAACTGCTGTTGCGTCTCTTGCGTCAGTTGCATGGCGATGCCGTAGCACCAGCCGGCGCTGGGCGAGTCGATGAAGGGCATGGCCAGCGCCTGCGCCACGCCGTGCACGCGCATGCGGCACAGCCAGAGCTTCGGCACCACATCCGAATTGGCCAGGGCCGGATCGCGCACCGCCGCTTCCAGCAGGGGCAGGGCGCGCGCCGCGTCCTGTTGCGCAAACAGGTGCAGGCCCTGCACCGCGTCGATGGCCGGGTGGCCCGGCGCGCGCTCGCGCGCCAGTTGCAGGTAGGCGGCATGCACGCCTGTCGGCGCGTCGCGGCCGGCGGCATAGGCCAGGGTCAGCGGCCAGTACGGGCTGGGCGAGCGTCCCAGGTCGACCTGCTCCTGCGCCATCAGGCGGCCGCGCCCGGACGAGGCCGGGCGCTCGTTGAAGACCGATTCGAACGCCAGCGCCGCCGCTTCATCGGTGCGGCCGGCTTCCATCAGCCAGTCGAGCAGCACGGCGTTGGTACTGTCGTCGTTGTCGGTGTAGGTGCCGTAGCGGCCTTGCCGTGCCCAGGCGATGGCAAGATCGTGCCGGCCGAGCCGGAACTGCGCATTCGCTTCGAGCCGCGCGATGCGGATCTCGAGATCGCGCCGGTTGGCTGGCGCCATGCCGGCCGGCCGCAGGGCACGGATATGCCCCGCCACGAAGCTCATGCGCTCCGGCGCCAGGCGCGCCAGGTCGCGCGCCAGCGTCAGGCAATCGTTCCATGCCAGCGTGCCGCCGTCGTCGAGCATCCGGCGCAGCGCCGCCATCCCTTCGGCCTGCGCGTGCCCGCTGTCGCCCTCGCGCAGATAGCTGCGCCCGCGCAGGATGGCCAGCTGCGCCCCGTCCCAGGCGCGATAATCGGCGCGTTCCGGATCGGCCAGGCGCAGCGCGTACTGCGCGTCCAGGCAGCGGCGCTCGAGTGCAAACGCGCCGGCCTCGCCGCTCTGGTCGATCAGGCGCTGCCAGCGCTGGTCCACGTCGCGGTACCGGGGCGTGCGCGCGAGCGCAGCGACGGCCGCCTCGAGCGAGCGCAGGGTGGGCGCCATGGTCACCAGCGCTTCCACCACGGTCGCGCCGTGGCCGGCGCGCTGGCGCATGCGGCGATGCCGTCAACGATGTCCGCGCGCAGCGAGGCGTGCCACGTCAGGCCCGGCCGGATATGGTGCGCGGTGCGCGACAGAGTGGCCTGGAAGCGCTCGAACGGCGCCATCGTGCCGTTGGTCGTGTGGCGTTCTTCGCTTTCGGTGAGCTGCTCCAGCGCCTCCATGTACAGCGCGTGCGCGCGTTGGGGCTGGCCGGCCGTGCGCAGCGCGTGCGCCGCAACCCGGCTGGTGCCGGCCACGGCGGCCGCCCTTACCGCCGGCAGCAAGGCTTCCAGGCGCGGCAAGGCGTCGCCCGGCTGCGTATGCATCATGGACGACAGTACCTCGACCAGCGTGCCCAGGTAGGTTTTTTCGAGCACGGCGCGGGTCTGCTCGTTGGCACCGCGCCACCATTGTTCCAGCCGCTCGAGCCAGATGGCGATGTCGGCGTCGCGCCCCAGGCGGTGCAGGGCCGCGCAGACATGGTCTATGTAGAGGGCCGGGTGGTGCTGGGTTTCGCCATGTGCGGCCGCGCTGTGCCACAGCATCTCGGCGCTGTCGACGATGCCCGCATCGTTGCGGTCCATCCGGTGGCAGCTCAGGATGCCGTCGTAGTGGTGCGGCAGGGCGCTGGCGCCAATGCCTTTGTGATGAAGCGCGAGCGCGCCCGCGGTGTCGCCAAGGATGTCGCGGTAGTAAATGGCCAGGTTATTGCACAGCATTGCATAGGCAGGTGCGAAGCCATCGCCGCGATGACCGGTCGCGCCGGCGAGGTAGGCGTCGAAGCGCGCCAGTCCCAGTTCGTAGTAGCGTGCGACAAGCACCGCCGCAGCTTCCTTGGGATTGATCACCACTCCCAGCAGGTGTTCGTCGAACAGGCTCTCGAGGTGTACGCCGGCCTCGTAGCAGGCGTGCGCGCCTGCCGCTGGCACCAGCGGCAGCGCCAGCGCGGCCAGCGCGCCATGCACGTGGATGCGCGCCAGCCACAGCTTGATGACCAGGTCCGATTTCGCCAGCGAGGGGTCGCGCACCGCCGCTTCCAGCAGCGGCAGGGCGCGCCGGTAGTCGCCCGCCGCCTTGATCAGGTACAAGCCTTCGACCGCGTCGATGGCCGGATGATCCGGCGCGAGCGCGCGCGCCAGCGCCAGCTGGCGGCCCACATACGGTGCCTCGTCCTCGCCTTCGCGCACGCTTGCGCAGACCTCGCTCCCGGTCATGCCGGCGCAAGCGAGCGCCAGCTGCCAGTAAGGCTGGCCGTCCAGGCCTTCGGCGAGCGCCTGCCCGGTCGCCCCCAAGGCGTGCGTCCCGGTGCTCTCTTGCTCATGGTAGACCACATCGAAGGCCAGCCTGGCGGCGTCGGCGTGGCGGCCCGCCTCGAACAGCCATTCGAGCATGAGGCCGCTGTAGCGGTCGTCCTCATCGCCCGTGATGACGGTGCGCGCCAGCGCGATCTTGTCGAGCGCCTGCCCGAGCGCGCCCTGGCGCCGCAGGGCCAGCGCTTCGAGCCGGGCGACGCGCACGTCGATGTCGCGCCGGGCGAACATCAGCGCCTTGTCGGGAATGCGCGCGCGCGCCTGGCGCACAATGCCGTCGATCGCCTCGGGCACGATCTCGACCAGTGAGTGACCGAGGCTTAGCCAATCACCATGATCGATCTCCTGGTCGGCGCCGGCGCTGGCCAGCACCTCGATGGCGCGCGCGCCGAACTGCCTGGCCTCCTCCTCACGACCTTCCAGCTTGAAGCTGTGCGCGGTGCTGATGGCCATCAGCGTGTCGTCCCAGGCCTGCGCGCTTGCGCGTGCCGGGTTGGCCCGCGCCAGCGCATGACGTCCGAGCGCGCAGCGGCGCGCCAGCTCGTATGCGCCGGCGTCCACGCTTTGGTCGGCCAGGTGTCCCCAGGCCTGCTCGTACTGCAGGTCGGCGGGCAGGGCGGACAGCAGCGCATACGCGGCTTCAAGGCCGGCGCAAAACGCGCCATGGTCGCCCAGCGCGTGCAGCGGCTCCATGCGAAAGAATGCCAGGTTCAGCGGCCATCTGCCACGTTCGTCCCCGGGCAGTGCGTCGACCAGCTGGACGCCATCGGTGTCGATCACGCGCAGGGCCGCAAGCGGTTCGCCCGCGCCCAGCCACAGGCTGTACAGGCGGCGTACGTTGGGCAGCGTGTCGGCGCGGTAGCGCCCCGCGTCCATCATGGACTTGAGGCTGGCGCGGATCAGCGCGGGGTCGATCCCGGCTTCCTGCTGCTGCGCGCGCGCGGCTTCGGCCTGGTCCAGGAAAGCGTCGAGACGGCTGGCGCTGATGATGTCGGGATGGTTGCTCATGGGGGCGAAATCAGATTGGATGATAAAAGGTACGGTTCGCCACGGTAAAGTTGTCGTGCGCATAGAAGTCGTCGCGCTCGTACTGCCCGCCCATCGCGCGGGCTTCGGCGAACAACTGGCGTGCGCGCGCGATGTCCTTGGCGACGCCGGCCGCACCGGTGGCGTACAGCGAGGCCAGGTTATGCGCCGCGCAGGCGTCGCCGAGTGCCTTGGCTTTTTCCAGCAAGCTTACGGCCTCGGTTCCGCTGTGCGCAACGCCTTCGCCCACGTAGTGCAGCGCGCCCAGTAGTCCGAGTGCTGCTGGGTTGTTCGCCGCAGCCAGCGGCGCCAGCACGGCGAGTGCGTCGTCACTGGCCCGGTTGATGACCAGATCGATAGCGGCAGCGAGCGTGGCATGCGCCGGATCGTGGCGTCTGGCGTGCAGTATCACAATGAGCCGACCCACGAGAAACTCTTGCATGCACAGTTTCGCCCACACGACATCGCCCTCCGCATCATAAAATCGATGCGCGTAGGAGCGCCCGCCGGTTTGCAGCCCGCCGCTGCCGATCGAAAAGCCGCGAAACTCGATCGGGCTGTCCCAGCACGCCTCGTGCACGATGGGCGTTTGGCGTTGCGTGGCGTCGATCGGCGTGAAATGCGTACTTGCGCACACCAGGCACCTGGGTGGCGCTTTGCGATGGGGCAGGTGCTCGTACAGCCAGCGGAAATCGTCGTCCTCGATCTCCAGCAGGTCGTCGTCGATGCCCTCGTAGCCGCTGCGATCGGCCCGGCGCCGCAAACCGGCGGCGGTGGCGAACTCGCGCTCGCCGGGAATGCGCTCGACCCAGGAAGCGCCCTCGCATTCATGGCACCAGGCCTGCTGCAGCAGCATGGCGCTGAAATGGGCGGCGTGGCGCCCGCCCGCCTCCGGTAAATCGGTATACGAGCGTCCGATCGACGGAAACGCGAACTCCTGCGCGCAGCCGGTGCATTTCATCGGATTGTAATGGATGGTCATGGCGTGGCCGGCGCCTCGAACAGCACCGGGCCGTGCCAAGGCATGCGGCGCCACGGGTGGCTGCGTGTGCCCAGCCACTGCGCGAGTTTGGCCTCGTCGAATGCCACGCCCAGGCTGTCGGCGCGCGCGCCGGCGATCCATTGCTGGCGTCCGCGCGCGAGCGCGGCGCCGAACTCCTGCCAGCTGCCGAAGCAATCGCTGGCGCGTTGCGCGTTCTGGTACAGCACTTCCCATTGCAGTGCCGGATCGATCCAGCCGAGCAAGGTGGCGCTGCGCACCGCGAAGGCCACGCGCGCCGAGGCGAACGCCATCGCCGCGCGCGGATCGTCATCGAGGCGCAGGCGATCGAGATCGATGCGGAACCAGTGCCGCCGCAGCACGTCGGGCAGCGCGGCGCGGATCGCGTTGTCGTCGATGTTGGCGCGCAGGCCGAGGATATGCAGCAGGCTGGCGCGCAGCACTTGCGCCTGCTGCGGCGTGAGTGCCCGCGCTTTCGGGTTGGCGTAGGCGGCCATGTCGCGCGCCTGCGCAATCGGGTGCGCCAGCGCCAGCGCGCGGTTCTGGCGCGCGTCGAACTTGTAGCGCAGCTTGACGCTGCCCGGTTTTTTGGGCGGGCGGCTTGTAAACAGGTGTGCGATCCCGGCGTAGATCGCCCACCCGAACAGGGCAACGAAGGCCAGCGTCATCATCGCGCGCTCCTCACCGCGTGCGCCACGCCCGGGTGCAGCGCGAGACCCTGCAATTGCTCGGGCGCGCGCGCGGCGGCGATCCACTGGGCCAGCACCGACGGCGCCGCCAGGCGCGGGAACAGGGCGGGGAAGTGCTGGGCGACGAACAACTGGTCGGCCTCGTCGCGCGCATCGTCCACCATTGCCCAGCCCGAGGGCAGGCGCACCATGCCCATCGAGAGCGCGTCCGGCGGCGTATGGATGTCGCTGTCGACACCACGCAAAAACGCCAGCAGCTCGCCGTGGAAACGCTCCACCGGCGGCCGATTGAGCTTGCCCTTGATCTGGTCGAAGCGCAGGCGGCCGCCGTCGACGACGTGGGCGCTGATGGTGATGTGCGCATGGCCGTTGCCGCTGCGGTAGCTGAACAGGCGCATCTGGCCCGCTTCGCAGGCCGCCGCGTAGTGTTCACCGTAGCCGCCGCGCAGGCTGCGCCGGTCGCTGAACTGGCCCAGGCAGTGGCGCATCACCTGGCTTTCGAAGGCCATCTCCTCGCGCAGCTGCGGGCTTGATGGCAGCAGTTCGACCACGCTGCCGGCCTCGCCCTGCCAGCGTGTTGCCACCGCGTCCGGCTGGTGTTCGCGCCAGCCGGACGCGCTCTTCGCTTCGAACGCGGCGTGTTCGGCGCTCCACAGCGCCAAGGCCTGGCGGCAGTTGACGCGCTGTAGCTTGCCCTCGAGCGCGGTGCCCTGGCGCGCACCCAAGAATTCGACCAGCTTCGCTTCCATCGCAAGCAGCTCGGGGCCGTCGGGCGCGAGCCACCACATGGCCTCGCCCGCATCCTTGCCCAGGCGCGCCGTCACCCATTGGGGCACGGCGGCCGGTGCGAACAGGGCGCGCGCCTGCTCGCTTGACGCGATGCGCGCCAGCGCCGGTTCGGGCGCGTCCAGATTGCCGACCGCGTAGCGGAAGAAGTGATTGGCCAGCCACTCGGCCACCTCGGGCGCATCGCCGCGCTGCGCGCTGCGGCGGGCGATGGCCTCTTTGAGCGCCGGGGCGTTGACCACGTCGCGCGCGCCGTAGGCGCTGGTTTTCGATTGGGTCGTCGCCATTACCACACCTTCCACCAGGGCTTGGCCTGGGCGTCCGGGCGCCGGCACTGGTCGAGTCCCGCGAGGATCGACGCGCGCTGCGCTTCGTGCCAGGCATTGCCCGCGACCACGTGACCGAGCGCCTCCAGGTACAGCTGTTCGGCGCGCGCGAGCTGACCGGCGCTGCGCAGGGCATGCGCCGCTGTAGCGCACATGATCGGACAGGCCGCCGCCGACACTGCCGGCAGCATGGGGTCAAGGCGCAGCATGGCGTCGCCCGGCTGCGTATGCGCCATGTAAGCGAGCACCAATACCAGGGCGCCCATGTATTTTTGCTGGTGCGCGGAGCGCTGCTTGTGGTCCAGGCGAGCCCACCACTCGTCGAGCCGCTGCAGCCAGATGGCGATATCGGCGTTGCGCCCGAGCTTGTGCAGCGCGGCGACGACGTCGGGGATGTAGGCGGTGGGCAGATGCGCGCTGTAGCCGTGGTCGGCGGCGAAGTGCCAAAGATGTTCCGCGCTGTCGATCAATGCGGCGTCGTCGCCGAGGGCGGTGTAGCAGTTCACCGCGCCTTGAAAGTGTTCCGGGAAGCGGGCGGCGGCATGGCCCTTCTGATGCAGCGCCAGCGCCACGGCAGGCTCCGACCGGTAAAAGTAGTGGTGGGCGGCCAGGCCGATGCACAGCGCCGAACAGACTTTTGCATTGCCATCGCCCGTATCACCCTCGCCGCTGGCGACAAAGGCGTCGAAGCGCGCCACGCCCGCTTCGTAATAGCGCGCGCGCAGCACCTGCAGGTCGGCCCGCGCCACCGTTACGCCTTCAGGCAGCACGTCATTAAGGGCGTAACCGAGATGCATGCCGACGTCGTTGCACGCCACGCCGCTCGCCGCCGGCACGAACGGCATGGCCAGCGCGGCCGGCGCGCCATGCACATGGATGCGCGCCACCCACAGCTTGAAAACCAGGTCCGCATGCGCGAGCGAGACGTCGCCCACGGCCGCCTCCAGCAGCGGCAGGGCGGCGTGGTAATCGCCCGCCGTTTTGATCAACAGCAGGGCCTCGATCGCATCGGCCGCCGGGTGGGGGCCGCTGTGCGCGCGCGCCAGCGCCAGGTGACGCCGCACGTAGGCCGCTTCGTCCTCGCCGGCGCGCACCCCGGCGCTGGCGGCGGCCATGCCGGCAAAGGCCAGCGCAAGGTGCCAGTACGGCTGGCCCGCCAGGCCATCGTCGAGCGCGCGTTGCGTGACCGTGAGCGCATGCGCGGCCGAGTAGGGATGCTGGTGGAAGATCGATTCGAAGGCCAGGCGCGCGCTGTCCTCATGGCGCTGCGCTTGCATCAGCCAGTCGAGCAGGACGGCGTTACAACGGTCATCCTTGTCTTGCTCCAGGACGATCCGTCCCAGCCGCATGTGGGCCAGTGCCCGGTCGAGCTCCCCTTGGTAGTACAGGCCCATTGCGTCGAGCCGCGCGATGAGCACGTCGATCTCGCGCAGCCTGAACACCCCACTGCCCGCCGGAATGCGCGCGCGCGCCTGCGCCACGATGCCGGCCACGGCGTCCGGTACGATCTCCGCGAGCTGGTAGCCCAGCCGGATCCATTCGTCGTGGCCGGTATTCTGGTCGGCGCCGGCGTTGGCACTGGCGAGGATGTCGATGGCGCGGCGGGCGGCCAGCCTGGCCTGCTCCTGGTCGCCTTCGCGCCAGAAGCTGCCGGCCTGGCGCCGCGCCAGCCTGGCATCGTTCCAGACATGGAAAGACGCCTGTGCCGGGTCGGCGGCGATGCGGGCGTGGCAAGCCTGGGCACTGCGGCGCTCCAGCGCGTGCGCGCCCGCTTCCCGTATTTTCAGGTCGAGATAGTTCCAGGCGCTGACGTGATCCGGCGAATCAGGCAGTGATGCCAGCAACGTCACGGCGGCGTCGAGCGCCGCGTGCAGGGCGGTGGCGTCACCCTGCGCGATGTGCGCGTCGATGCCCCACATGGCCAGCCTGATATGCCATTGCGCCCGTTCGGCCTGCGGCAGCGCAGCGACCACATCGCGCCCGTCGCCTTCGAGCAGGCGCAGTCCGGCAAGCGGGTCGCGCGCGCGCAACCACAGCTGGAACAGGCGGTGCACGCTGCCCATGGTGTCGGCGCGGAAGCACTGGCGCTGCATGGCGCTCTTGAGGCCCGCGTGGATCAGTTCCGGGTCGAGTTCGGCCCTGGCCTGCTGTTCGAGGGCGGCTTCGGTCTGGTCGAGGTAGGCGTCGAGCCCGGTTGCGCTGAGAATAGTCATGTCTCAGGTTACCAGAGCTTCCACCAGGGTTTGGCCTCGCGCTGCAGGCGCTTGCATTCTTCGAGATTCTGGAGGATCGCCGTGCGCTGCGACTCATGCCAGTCGTCGCCCGACTTGATGTAGCGCAGGCCATCCCGGTACATCGCTTGCGAGCGTTCGAACTGGCCCAGGCTGCGCAGCGTGTCGGCCGCGATGCGGCTGGTGTAGGGCGAACCGGCGCCAGGCACCGACGGCAGCACGCTTTCCAGGCGCAGCATGGCGTCGTCCGGCTGCGTCTGCGCCATGTAGTACAGCACCGATACCAGCGCGCGCGTGTAGTTGTTCTGGTTGTCCGCGCGCTCGTCCTGGCCGACGCCGGCCCACCAGTCGTCCAGGCGCTGCAGCCAGATGGCGATGTCGGTGTCGCGCCCGAGCCGGTGCAGGGCGGCGGCGGCATCGTCCACGTAGTCGGTCGGATCGTGCCGGCTGTAGCCGTGGTCCGCCGAGAAGTGCCACAGATGCTCGGCGCTGTCGACCACGGCGCTGTCGTTGCCGAGCTTCTGGTGGCTGCGCATCACGCCCTCGAAGTGTTCCGAAAATGGGCTGGCGGCGATGCCTTTGTGGTGCAGGGCCAGCGCCGCGGCGGCGTCGGATTTGTCGTAGCGGTAGTGGATCGCCAGGTTATTGCACAGCATCGAGTAGACGTGCGCTTCACCGTCGCCCGGATGGCCCTGGCCGCTGGCGACAAACGCTTCGAAGCATGCCAGGCCGGCCTGGTAGTAGCGCGCGCCGAGCGCCTTCGCCTGTTGTTGCGGTACTGTCAGGCCCTCGGGCAGCGCATCGTTAAGCTCGGACCCAAGCATCACGCCGATGTTGTAGCACGACAGGCCGTTCGACGCCGGTACGAACGGCATGGCCAGCGCGGCTTGGGCGCCGTGCACGCGGATGCGCGCCACGATGAGCTTGAAGACGACGCTCGACTGCAGCAGCGCCGGGTCGCGCGCCGCCGATTCCAGCAAGGGCAAGGCGCGCGGGTAGTCTTGCGCCGAGGCGATCAGCCACAGTGCTTCGACCGCGTCGGCGGCGGGCTGCGCGCCGCCCCCGGCGCGCGCCAGCGCCAGATGGCGGCCGATGTAGGCGGCCTGGTCTTCGTCGCCGCGCACCCCGGCGGTGGCGTCGGCCATGGTGGCGCAGGCCAGTGCCAGATGCCAGTATGGCTGTTGCGGCGTGCCGTCGCCGGCGACGCGCTGCGCCGCCGCTGCCGCATGCGGCGCTGATATCCGGCGCTCGTACAAGACCGATTCGAAGGCCAGGCGCGCCGCCGCGTCGTGCCGTCCCGCTTCCAGCAGCCAGTCGAGCATGAGGGCGCCGATGTGGTCGCCGTCATCGTCGAGCAGGGTGACACGCCCCAGTTCCAGCCTGGCCAGCGCCTGGTCGAGCGCGCCTTGCTGGTGCAGGGCGCGCGCTTCCAGGCGCGCGATGCGCACGTCGATATTCCGACGCGGGAAAAACACGGTCGCCGCCGGGATGCGCGCGCGCGCCTGCGCCACGATGCCCGCGACCGCGTCGGGCAGGACCTGCACCAGCGCATTGCCGGCGCGCAGCCAGTCGTGATGGTCGATATCCTGGTCCGGCGCGGCCCCGGCCAGGATGCCGATGGCGCGTTCGCCGGCCTGCCGCGCCAGCGTCGCGTCGCCTTCCAGCGCGAAGCTGTGCGACTGGCGGATGGCCAGTTGCGCATCGTCCCAGGCGCGGTAAGCGGCGCGCTCCGGGTCGGCGCGCTGCAAGGCGTTGCGCGCTTCGGCGCAGCGGCGCGTGACGGCGTGCACGCCGAAGGCCGCGCTTTCCTCGTCCAGGTATTCCCAGGCGCGGTCGTAGGCTAGCGATTCCGGCAACGATACCAACAGCGCCAGCACGTCTTCGAAGGCGGCCTGCACGGCGCCGCGATCGCCCTGCGCGATCCGCGCTTCCACGCGCCAGATGGCCGCGCTGACCTGCCATGCGGGCCGTTCGGAACCCGGCAGGGCGGCCAGCGCCGCGCGGCCGTCGCCGTCGAGCAGGCGCAGGCCGGCCGCCGGCGCGCGCGCGCGTATCCACAAGCGGAACAGGCGGCGCACGCCGCCCATGGTGTCGGCATGGAAGTGCTGGCTTTCGAGCGCGGTTTTCAGGCCGGCGCCGATCAATTCCGGGTCGAGCTCGGCCTCCACCTGCTGTTCGAGGGCGGCTTCGGTCTGGTCGAGGTAGGCGTCGAGCTGGCTGGCGCTGAGGATATTCATGTGTGGGATGCCGGTTGTGCGGTCGGAAGGGAACCGTCAATTATCGTCTTAATAACACTTCTGGTCAATAATAGAACTTGTTGGTTTGCAAATAAATGATGCTGTTTTGTCCGGCATCGGCACGTTCGGCTGGCGGCATGATCCTGTTAAAAATGGTAGTCTGGCCGTATCAATCAACCTCATGCGAGGTGACATCATGCTCATGCTGAAAATTGCCGTGCTCCTGGCGGCATTCCTGGCCGCCGGCGACGCGGTGGCGCGGAACGATGTCGCGCCGGCCGCGCCCGCAGCCCGGCTCAACGCTGAACCGGGCAAGAGTGCGCCGCCCAAAAAAGCGCCGCCCAAACGGCGCGCCGTGCGCCAGGTCGTCGACGGCATGCCCGCCTACGGCCCGCGCCTGGATGCGCCGCCGCCGGTGCCGCTGGGCCCCCGGCCGATACCGTCGGCGGTGGCGCCATCGGCCATCGCGCCGCCGCCGGCCGTCATCAGCGGCTGCGACGCCGGCGGCTGCACCGATGTGAACGGGGTCCGCTACAACGGCGCCGCCGGTAACAGCGTGATCGGTCCGCAAGGGCGCTCCTGCACCAGCAATGGCGGTGTGGTTCAGTGCTTTTAATGCGGCGCGACTGGTGTTTTCCGCGAAAAGTTCGCTACAATCCGGGTACTTGACGTTTACGTAAACGTCAAAAGAACCGATAAGAGAAAGAGGACACCATGCAAATTCAGGACAATGTATTCATCATCACGGGCGGCGCATCGGGCCTGGGCGCGGCGACGGCGCGCATGATCACCGAGGCCGGCGGCAAAGTGGTGCTGGCCGACGTGCAGGTCGAGGCGGGCGAAGCGCTGGCCGCTGAACTCAAGGGCACGTTCGTCAAGTGCGACGTCACGCTGGAGGCCGACGGCCAGGCTGTCGTCGCCGCCGCGCTCGCCATGGGCACCCTGCGTGGCCTGGTCAACTGCGCCGGCGTCGCCCCCGCGGTCAAGACCGTGGGCAAGGACGGCCCGCATCCGCTGGACGTGTTCCAGCGCACCGTCAACATCAACCTGGTCGGCACCTTCAATATGGCGCGCCTGGCCGCCGACGCCATGGGCAAGACCGAAGCGCTCGAGTCGGGCGAGCGCGGCATCATCATCAATACCGCGTCGGTGGCGGCGTTCGACGGCCAGATCGGCCAGGCGGCCTACGCGTCGTCCAAGGCGGCAGTGGCCGGCATGACCTTGCCGATGGCGCGCGACCTGGCCCGCAGCGGTGTGCGCGTGATGACCATCGCCCCCGGCATTTTCGAAACCCCGATGCTGATGGGGATGCCGGAAGAGGTACGCGGCGCGCTGGGCAACATGGTGCCGTTCCCGCAGCGTCTCGGCCGTCCCGCCGAATACGCGCACCTGGCCCGTGCCATCATCGAAAACACCATGCTCAATGGCGAAACCATCCGTCTTGACGGCGCGATCCGCATGCAGCCCAAGTAATTCATTTACTGTACGATAGCGGGATCGGACGCGCGGCCCTGCTGTAGGTGCCGCGCGTTTCTCATTGGAGAATCCATGCTCAGGTTGAAGTACCTTCCTTTCGCGCTGCTGTTGTTCGGCGCTCCCGTATTCGCCCAGGACGCCGCCGTGCGCGCGGCCGAGGCGCCCGAAATCCATACCGGCTATGCCGACAAGGCCGGCTGGGCCGCCAAGAAATTCATGGTCGCCGCAGCCAATCCGCTGGCGGTCGACGCCGGCTACCAGATATTGCGCAAGGGGGGCAGCGCCATCGACGCGGCGATTGCCACCCAGTTGATGCTCACCCTGGTCGAGCCGCAATCGTCCGGCATCGGCGGCGGCGCCTTTTTGATGCACTACGACGGCAAGAACGTGCAAGCCTTCGACGGCCGCGAAACCGCGCCCGCCGCCGCCGACGAGCACCTGTTCCAGAACAAGGATGGCACGCCGCTCGCGCGCACCGCCGGCGTGGTGGGCGGCCGTTCGGTCGGCGCCCCCGGCGTGCTGCGCATGCTCGAGATGGCGCACCGCCAGCACGGCAAGCTGCCCTGGAAGGCGCTGTTCGCGCCGGCCATTGCCATGGCCGACAAGGGTTTTCCGGTCAGCCAGCGCTTGAATGGCATGCTGATGTTCGACCAGCACCTGCGCAAGGACCCGGTGGCGGCCGCCTATTTCTATGATAAGGATGGCAAGCCCTGGCCGATCGGCCACCAGCTGCGCAACCCGGCGCTGGCGGCCACCCTGCGCGAGATCGCCGCCGGCGGCGCCGATGCTTTCTACAAGGGCCGCATCGCCAAAGACATTGCGGCCAAGGTGGCGGGGCACCCAACCAATCCCGGCCTGTTGACGGCGGCCGACATCGGCGGCTACCAGCCCAAGGTGCGCGCGCCGGTGTGCAGCGACTACCGCGCCTACACGGTGTGCGGCATGCCGCCGCCATCGTCGGGCGGCATCGCCGTGGCGCAGATGCTGGGCATGCTCGAGACGCGCGACATGCGCGCCTATGCGCCGGTAAACGGGGTGCTGGGGTCTGAGGCCGTGCATGTGTTCACCGAAGCCGGGCGCCTGGCCTACGCCGACCGCAATCGCTACGCGGCCGACACCGACTTCGTGCCGCTGCCGGGACGCGGCATTCCCAGCCTGATCGACAAAGCCTACCTGCGCCAGCGCGCCTCCCTGATCGGCGACAAGTCGATGGGCACCGCTAGTGCCGGCACGCCGCCGGGCATGGAAGTGGCGTGGGGGCTCGATAACGCGATCGAAACGCCATCGACCTCGCACTTCGTGGTGGTGGACGGCAAAGGCGCCGGCCTGTCGATGACGACCACGGTGGAAGACGCCTTCGGGTCGCGCCAGATGGTCGATGGCTTCATCCTGAATAACCAGCTCACCGATTTTTCCTTCGATTCGGTCGACGCGAGCGGGCCGGTGGCGAACCGGGTGCAGGCCGGCAAACGCCCGCGCAGCGCCATGTCGCCCACCGTCGTATTCGACCGCCAGAGCGGCAAACTGGTGCTGGCGATCGGCTCGCCCGGCGGGCCGGCCATCATCAACTACGTGGCCAAGACCCTGGTCGGCACCCTGGACTGGGGTCTGAACGTGCAGCAGGCCATCAGCCTGCCGAACTTCGGCAGCCGCAACGGCCCGACCGAGCTGGAAACCGGGCGCTTTTCTCCCGCCGTGCAGGAGGAACTCAAGGCGCGCGGGCATGCCCTGCGCAGCTACGAGATGACGTCCGGCCTGCACGGCGTGCAGCGCATCCTGATCCACGGCGAGCCATGGTGGTTTGGCGGCGCCGATCCGCGCCGCGAAGGCGTGGCCAAGGGCGACTGAGGGTGAAAGTCAAGCTATTGTAAAAAGTGTACAAGCCCTAAGTTTCTCCCGCAAGGCGGGCAGACCCTGATACGCTTGGCGGATGGAAACGGAACCGAAAACGGGCTTGATCCTTACCGGTGGTGGCGCGCGCGCCGCCTACCAGGTGGGGGTGCTGCAGGCGATCTCGCAAATTTTGTGGGAGGCCGGCTGGCGGCCCGCGCGCAATCCCTTCGATATCATCTGCGGCACCTCGGCCGGCGCGATCAACGCCGTGGCCCTGGCCTGCCGCGCCGACAACTTCGGCGAGGGCGTGCAAAAGCTGCTCGATGTGTGGGAAAACTTCCGCGTCGAGCAGGTCTACCGCGCCGATTCGCTGGGCGTGCTGCGCTCGGGCGCGCGCTGGCTCTCGCTGCTCTCGTTCGGCTGGCTGCTGCGCAAATGGCGCGCCGCGCCGCCCGCCTCGCTGCTCGACAACACCCCGCTGGTGGGCCTGTTGCACCGCATGCTCGACCTGCCGCGCCTGGACGCGGCCATGTCCGACGGCCTGCTGCATGCGCTGGCGGTGACCGCCTCGTCCTACACCGCCGGTAACCACATCACCTTTTACCAGACCGCCGCCGACATCGCGCCGTGGGTGCGCATGCAGCGCATCGCCCTGCAGGACCAGATCGGGGTCGAGCATTTGCTGGCGTCGTCGGCGATTCCCTTCATCTTTCCGGCCGTGCCGCTGTACCTGGGCAGCCACCGCGAGTTTTGCGGCGACGGCTCGATGCGCCAGCTCGCGCCGATTTCGCCGGCCATCCACCTGGGGGCGTCGAAGGTGCTGGTGGTGGGCGCCGGTCGCCTGTCCGAGCCGACCCGCGACACGCCCGGCCAGGCGCGCTATCCGAGCCTGGCGCAGATCGCCGGGCACGCCATGTCCTCGATTTTCCTCGACAGCCTGGCGGTCGACATCGAGCGCCTGAACCGCATCAACCTGACCCTGTCGCTGCTGCCCGAGGAATACCGCAGCAAGATGCCGTTGAAACCGGTGGAGCTGCTGGTGATCGCCCCGTCCGAACGGCTCGACGTGATCGCCAGCCGCCACACGGCCAGCCTGCCGGCGCCGATCCGCACCATGCTCTCGGGGATCGGCGCGACCGAGGCGCGCGGCTCGGCGCTGGCCTCGTACCTGCTGTTCGAATCGAGCTACACCTGTGAACTGATCCAGCTCGGCCAGCGCGACACGCACGCGCGCCGCGCCGATGTGCTGGCCTTTTTTGGCTCCTGAACCTTTGATGCGGCCCACCGCCATGGAGAACGTCATGAAAGCACTGATTGTCGACGACGACGTCGTCTCGCGCATTGCGCTGATGGACCTGCTGTCGGTGTACGGCATTTTCGACCTGGTCGAAGCCGAAGACGGCGCCGCCGCCTGGGACCTGCTCGCAGCGGGCCTGCATCCGGTGATCGTATTTTGCGATGTGCGCATGCCGCGCATGTCCGGCATCGCCTTGTTGGAGCGCATGAAGGGCGACCCGCACCTGGCCCAGGTGCCGTTCGTGCTGGTGTCGTCGGCCTCCGACCGCGACACCGTGCTGCAGGCGGTGACCCTGGGCGCGGTCGGCTACATCCTCAAACCGCTGCACGCGGCCGAAGCGCGCGCGCATCTGGAGAAAATCTTCCGCATCACGCTCGACAAACTGGCCGAAGACCCGGCCACCACCATGCGCCGCCTGAACATCGGGCCGGACCGGCTGGCCGCCTACCTGGCCGCGTTCGCCGAGCAGTTGCTGGCCGGGCGCGTCGATATCGTCGCGCTGCTCGACGCCGGCGAGGGCGCCGACGCCCGCCTGCGCATCGATTCGGTGCATACCGGCTGCATGACGCTCGGCCTGTGGCACGTGGCCTCGCAGCTCGATAACGCGCGCCGTGGCCTGCCCGACGCCCGCACCGTGGCCCTGGTGCTGGGCGAAGTGAGCGAGTCGGTGCGGCGCCAGTTAACCCGCCTGCGCGCCGGCATGCCCGATGAAGGAGTGCTTGCCTGAACCCGATCCGCCGCCTGCGCGCCCTGTGCGCGCTGTTCCTGGTGCTGTGCTGCCTGCCTTTCGCCGGCAGCCAGGCCGCGCCCGCGCGCACCCTGCGCTTCGAGCACCTGAGCGTGGAACAGGGCCTGGCCCAGGAATCGGTGCTGGCGGTGGCCCAGGACGCCGACGGCTTCATGTGGTTCGGCAGCCAGGCCGGCCTGTCGCGCTTCGACGGCTACCGCGTCACCACCTGGCGCAATGTGGTCAGCAATCCGCGCAGCCTGGTCAACAACTGGGTGCGCGTGCTGCACGTGGACCACGGCGGGCGCCTGTGGATCGGCACCGACGGCGGGCTTGACCGCTTCGATCCGGTCACCCAGACTTTCATCCATTACGCGCCGAATGAACCGGTCAAGCGCGGCAACGGCAACCTGCACGTGCGCGCGATCGCCGGCGACGGCCGCCAGGGTCTGTGGCTGGGCACCAGCGACGGCCTGCAGCACTTCGACATGGTGAGCGGGCGCTTCAAGGTGTGGCACCATGTGGCGGGCGAGGAGGGCAGCCTGGCCGACGACCAGGTCAACGCGCTGGCGGTCGACGCCGGCGGGCGTGTCTGGGTCGGCACCTCGTCCGGCGTGGACAGCCTGGCGGTTGGCGCGCGCGCCTTCGAGCACCATCCGGCCCCTGGCCTGGACCACAAGAACAATATGGTGCAGGCCTTGCTGGTCGACGCCGACCAGACCCTGTGGATCGGCAGCCTGGGTGGCCTGGAAAGCTGGAAGATCGGCAGTCCTGCCGCGCAGCGGCGGCGCCTGGGCGCGCCGGACGGCCTGCGTTCGGGCTACGTCACCACCCTGTACCAGGACCAGGACCGCAACCTGTGGGCCGGTAGCCATACCGACGGCCTGTATCGCTGGCAGCCGGCCACGCGCCGTTTCGCCAATTACCGCCACCTGCCGGGCGACCGGCACAGTGTGGCCGACAACCAGATTTCGGCCATGTACCGCGACCGCGTCGGCACCTTCTGGGTCGGCACCTGGTACGCCGGCGTGAGCCGGGTCGACTTGAACAGCGGCGGCTTTGCGCGCATTGCGCGCCACGCCGAAATTGCCGATACCCTGTCCGACAACAAGGTACGCGCGATCGCCGCCGCCCCCGGAGGCGACCTGTGGATCGGCGCCAACAGCGGCTTGAACCGGCTCGACCCCGAGAGCGGCCAGGCGCGCCTGTACCGCCACGATCCCGATAACCCGAACAGCCTGGCCGGCATTCCGGCCAGCGCGCTGGCGCACGACCAGGACGGCATGCTGTGGATCGGCAGCCATTCGGGGGTGGCGCGTTTCGATGCCGCCAGCGGCAATTTCACGCGCCAGTCGTTCGCCGAGGGCGACCCGGACGGCAACCATATCCGCGGCATGCTGTCCGACCGCGCCGGCATGATGTGGATCGCCTCGCGCGGCGGCCTGCACCGGCTCGACCCGGCCACGCGCGCCGTCGTCACCTACCGCCACGACGCGGCCGACAGTTCCAGCCTGGCCGACAACGTGGTGCGCCCGCTGCTCGAAGACCGGCGCGGCCAGCTGTGGATCGGCACTTTCGATGGGCTCGACATGTTCGATCGCGCGAGTGGCAAATTCCGCCACTTCCGCCACGATCCGGCCAACCCGGCCAGCCTCAGTCACGACGAAGTGCACTATCTGCACGAAGATAAAAAGGGCACGCTGTGGGTCGGCACCGCGGCAGGGCTGAACAAAATGACGATCGGCCCGGGCGCCGCCGGCGCGGTGAGCTTCCGCCGCTACACCGTGGCCGACGGCGTGGCCGACGATGCGATTGCCGCCATCCTGGAAGACGAGGAGGGCAAACTGTGGGTGAGCACCAACACCGGCATCTCGCGCTTCGATCCGGCCACGGGCACCTTCCGCAACTACAGCGCCGGCGACGGCACCATCGAAGGCGCCTACTTTGACGGCTCGGCCCTGCGCGCGCCGGACGGCACCATGTACTTCGGCGGCTTCAATGGCGTCACCGCCTTCAATCCCAAGGCCATCAGCGACAACCTGATCGCCCCGCGCCCGGTCATCACCGGTTTCCAGATCTTCAACAAGCCGGCCGCGCTGGCGCGTCCCGGCCTGTTCAAGGGGCCGGTCGAGTCGACCCGCGCGGTTACCCTGGGCGCGGCCGATTCGGTGTTTTCGCTCGAGTTCTCGGCCTTGCATTACGCCGCCCCGCAACGCAACCTGTTTTCGTACCGGCTCGAGGGCTTCGACCAGAACTGGGTCAACACCGACGCCAGCCGCCGTTTCGCCACCTACACCAACCTCGATCCGGGCACCTACACCTTCCGCGTGCGCGCCGCCAACAAGGATGGCGTGTGGAGCGACGACAGCGCCAGCATGGTCATCACGATCCTGCCGCCGCTGTGGAAGACCTGGTGGTTCCGCACCCTGTCGGTGCTGCTGGTGCTGGGCAGCGCCTACTGGGCCTACCGCGCGCGCCTGTCGGGACTGCGGCGCCAGAAGGATCTGCTGGAAACCCAGGTCGGCGCGCGCACGGTCGAAGTCGAGCAGCAGAACCGCCTGCTGGAGCGCCAGAAGCGCGAGCTCGAAGCGCAGCGCCTGGACGCCGACAACCAGCGCGCCGAGGCCGAGCAGCGCCGCTTCGACGCCGAACGCCAGAAGGAAGAAGTCGAGCGCCAGAAAGAGAACGTGGAGCTGGCGCACCGGAACATCTCGGTGCTGTCGGAAATCGGGCGCGAACTGACCGCCACGCTCGACATGGAAACCATCATGGGCACGGTGTACCGCCACGTGCACCACTTGATGGATGCGCGCATTTTCGGCATCGGCTTTTACCGCGAGGATGCGGGCGTGATCGAGTTTCCGTTCGCGATGGACCAGGGCGTGCGCAGCCAGTTCTATACGCGCCCGCTGGACGATCCGCACCAGTTTGCGGTGTGGTGCCTGAAGCACCGGCGCGAAGTGTTCATCAACAACCTCGAGGTCGAATATGCGCGCTACCTGGACGCCGAGCAGAGCGCCGTGCCGATCCCGCCGCTGCGGGTGGACGGCACGCCGCGCTCGCTGCCGGTGGCGATGATGTACGTGCCCCTGATCGTCAAGGAACGCATGATGGGCGTGCTGTGCGTGCAGAGCGTGGAGATCAATGCGTATCACCGCGTGCACCTGGACATGCTCAAGACACTGGCCGCGCACGCGGCGGTGGCGCTCGATAACGCGCGCGCCTACCGCGAGCTGGAAGAAACCCAGGCGCGCCTGGTCGAGCAGGAACGCCAGGTGCGCCTGAACACGGACGAACTGGCGCTGGCCAACCGCGCGCTCCAGGAAAACGATGAACGACTGCGCCTGGCCAAGCAAAAGGCCGAAGACGCCACGCGCCAGAAGTCCGAATTCCTGGCCAATATGAGCCACGAAATGCGCACCCCGCTGGCCGGCGTAATCGGCATGCTGGGCTTTGCGCTGCGCGACGGCCACCTGCAGGAAAGCACGCGCGAGCAGATCCTGCGCGGGCAGGCCAACGCCCAGTCGCTGCTCACCATCATCAACGACCTGCTCGATTTTTCCAAGATCGAGGCGGGCAAGCTGACCATCGAAAACATCGATTTCGCGCTCACCGCCGCCGTCGAAAACGTGGTCAGCCTGTTCGAGGAGCAGGCCGCCGCCCAGAGCGTGGGCTTTGACGTGGCGCTGGCCGAGGACCTGCCGCGCTTCGTGGTGGGCGACCCGACCCGCCTGCGCCAGGTGCTGGTCAACCTGGTCGGCAACGCTTTCAAGTTCACCAACAACGGCGCGGTGCGCCTGGCGGTCGAACGGGTGGCCCCGGGCGAGGGCAGCGCGCCGGGGGTAAACGTGATCCGCTTTTCGGTCAGCGACACCGGCATCGGCATCGCCCAGGACGCGCTCGAGCGCCTGTTCCAGAAGTTCGAGCAGGCCGACAGCACCACCACGCGGCGCTACGGCGGCACCGGTCTGGGACTGGCGATCTGCCGCCAGCTGGTCGATCTGATGGGCGGCTCGATCAGCGTCGAGAGCCTTGAGGGCGTGGGCAGCACCTTCAGCGTGCTGCTGCCGCTGGCCGACGGCGTGGCCCCGCCGATGGTGCCGCACGTGCCGCGCGAGCCGCACAGCCACCGCCTGAAAGTGCTGTGCGCGGAAGACTTCCCGACCAACCAGATCATCATCCGCATGATGCTGGAAGACCTGGGGCACAAGGTCGATATCGCCGACAACGGCTTATTGGCGGTGGCGGCGTGCGCGCGTACCCGCTACGACCTGATTCTGATGGACGGGCGCATGCCCGAGATGGACGGCGCGTCCGCCACGCGCCTGATCCGCGCCGGCGGCCCGCCCGAAGCGCCGGTGCGCGACCAGGAACTGATGATCGTGGCCCTGACCGCCAACGCCAGCGAGGAAGACCGCAGCCGCTACCTCGCGTGCGGCATGGACGACTTCCTGACCAAGCCGATCGACGAAGCGGCCTTGCATCATCACCTGAGCCGCGCCATCGAGCGCCAGCTCCAGCGCGGCATCAGCCTTTCGCCGATGCCGCAGCCGCGCGTGGAACGCGCGCCGAGCACCTCGGAGCTGGACGCCATGTTCGGCGTCGATACGGGGCCGGCGCCGCTGGCGGGACCTGCCGCGCACAACGCCGGACGGCGCGCCAGTGACCTGAAGGCGCGCATGCGGGCCGCCTTTGCCAGCGACCTGCCGGGCCGCCGCGCCGAGCTGGAACAAGCCATCGCCATGCACGACGCCGAAACGGCGGGCCGCCTGCTGCACGGTTTCAAGGGCAGCTCGTCCTATCTGGAAGCGGCCGAACTGCACCAGTTATCGGGCGAAATGGAAGAAGCGGCCGACGCGCGCCGCTGGGACGCGATCGCGGCGGCCATGCCGCGTCTGCGCGAACTGCTGTCCGCCTACGACAACTTGTAGTCGCTCAAGCGCTGACCCGTCATGCATATGCTGTAATATTCGCCTGAACGTGATCGGAAAGGATGTTTTGTGGCGTTGCTGCGTACGGGAGGTGGCCAAATGAAGGTTCTGGTGGTGGATGACGACATCGTATCGCGCATGGTGCTGATGCACTTGATCGACGCCTGCGGCAAATACGAAATCCTCGAAGCGGAAGACGGCGCTGACGCCTGGGACCAGCTGGAACAGGGCTTGCGCCCGGCGATCTGTTTTTGCGACCTGCGCATGCCGCGCCTGTCCGGCATGGACCTGCTGCAGCGCGTGCGCGCCGACGGCGCACTGGGCACGATGCCGTTCGTGCTGGTTTCCTCGGCCACCGACCGCGATACGGTCGACCAGGCCAGCGGCCTTGGCGCGTCGGGCTACATCGTCAAGCCGTTCCAGGGCGAGCAGGTGCGCGAGCACATGGCCGGCCTGACCGGGCGCGATCCGATCGCGGTGGCGCCGCGCGCCGAAAAAGTGCAGGCGACCCTGCTGCGCCTGGGGATCGGGGCCGAGCGCCTGATGGTCTACCTGGGCGGGCTGCAATCGCAGGTGGCCGCGGCCGGCGCCGACATCGCCGACCTGCTCGAACGCGGCGACGATGGCGCGGCCCGCGTGCGCATCGAACGCTTGCATGCCGGCTGCCTCACCCTGGGCCTGGACGGCGCGGCCGACACCCTCAAGTCGCTGCAGCCCGGCGCGCTCGATCCTGCCCAGGTCAAGCTGGCGCTGGCCGAGGTGGTGCGCTCGGCGATGCACCAGAGCGAAGCGCTCAAACGGGTAGGCGGCGCCTCCTGACGGCGCTGCGCGAAAGCGCTTGATGTTGTGATAGTTTAGGTCTAAAGTATCTCTCGGTGAACGACTGACACTTTTCCCGGGGCGACCATGACACATTCGACGGCATCGGCATTGAGCGCTTCGGCCTACCAGGACGGCTTTGCGCGCGAACACCTGCCGCCGCCGGGCCAATGGCCCGCCTTCCTGTTCGACCTCCCCGAACTGCAGTACCCATCGCAGCTGAACTGCGCCGCCGAACTGCTCGACGCGGCCGTGGAGCGCGGCGCGGGCGAGCGCATCGCCATCGTCGGCGAGCACGAAAGCTGGACCTACGCGCAACTGCAGCGCCGGGTCGACCGCATCGCCTACGTGCTGCGCGCCGACCTGGGACTGGTCACCGGCAACCGCGTGCTGCTGCGCGGCGCGAACAACCCGATGATGGCGGCCTGCCTGCTGGCCGTGCTCAAGGCCGGCCTGATCGCCGTGCCCACCATGCCGCTGCTGCGCGCGCGCGAACTGACCGCCATCGTCGACAAGGCCAATGTGGACGCGGTGCTGTGCTCCGCCACCTTGCGCGGCGAGATCGACGCCGTTTCCGCCTTGCCGCGCCATGTGGTGACGTTCAACGACCCCGATAACCCGGCCTCCATCGAGGCCATGATGGCGCGGCACCCGGTGCCGTTCGCCGCGCACGCCAGCGCCGCCGACGATGTATGCCTGATCAGTTTTACCTCGGGCACGACCGGCATCCCGAAGGGCACGATGCACTTCCACCGCGACGTGCTGGCCATTTGCGACTGCTTCCCGCGCCATACCTTGCAAGCGCGCGAGGACGATATTTTCATCGGCACGCCGCCGCTGGCGTTCACCTTCGGCCTGGGCGGGCTGTTGCTGTTCCCGATGCGCGTTGGCGCGGCCGGCGTGCTGCTCGAAAAGCTCACGCCCGACACGCTGCTGGCCGCCATCGACAAATACCGCGCCACGGTGTGCTTTACCGCGCCGACCTTTTACCGCCAGATGGCGCCGCTGGCCGCCAATTACGATTTGTCGAGCCTGACCCGGACCGTGTCGGCCGGCGAAGCGCTGCCGCTGGCCACGCGCGACGCGTGGCAGGCGGCGACCGGGCTGCGCATGATCGACGGTATCGGCGCGACCGAACTGCTGCACATCTTCATTTCGGCTGCGGGCGACGCGATCCGGCCAGGTGCGACCGGTAAACCAGTGCCGGGCTACCAGGCCTGCATTCTCGATGCGAGCGGCCGGCAGGTGGGGCCGGGCGTGATCGGCCGGCTGGCGGTAAAAGGCCCGACCGGCTGCCGCTACCTGGCCGACGAACGCCAGAACGATTATGTGAGCGATGGCTGGAACCTCACCGGCGACGCCTACGAGATGGACGCCGACGGCTACTTCTACTACCGCTCGCGCACCGACGACATGATCATCTCGGCCGGCTACAACATCGCCGGCGCCGAAGTCGAAGACGCCCTGCTGCGCCATGAAGCGGTGGCCGAATGCGGCGTGGTCGGGCGCCCTTGCGAGGAACGCGGGCAGGTGGTGGAGGCGCATGTGGTGCTCAAACCCGGCTTCGATCCGAGCGAAGCCCTGGCTACCCAATTACAGGATTTCGTCAAGCTGCAGATCGCCCCGTATAAATATCCCCGTTCGCTCAGGTTCATCGACAAATTGCCGCGTACCGAAACCGGCAAGCTGCAGCGCTTTAAGCTGCGCGTCGCCTAGCGCGTCGCCTAGCGCGCTATCTAAACACAAGACCAAGCCCATGAATATTGTATGTATCGGCGGCGGCCCCGCCGGACTGTATTTCAGCCTGCTCATGAAAAAGCAGGACCCGTCGCACCAGATCACCGTGGTCGAACGCAACCGCCCGTACGATACCTTCGGCTGGGGCGTGGTGTTTTCGGACCAGACCTTGGGCAACCTGGTGAACGCCGATGAACTGACCGCGCGCGCGATCCTGCAGTCGTTCAATCACTGGGACAATATCGACATTTTCTTCAAGGACGAAAAAGTCACTTCGGGCGGGCATGGCTTTTGCGGGATCGGGCGCAAGCGCTTGCTCAACATCCTGCAGCAGCGCTGCGAGGAGCTGGGCGTGCGCTTGGTCTTCGAGAGCGACGTCGATGACGACCAGGCGCTGGCCGCCCAATACGGCGCCGACCTGGTGATCGCGTCGGACGGCTTGAACAGCCGTACCCGCAAGCGCTACGCCGCCACCTATCAACCCGAGATCGAGGCGCGCCGCTGCCGCTTCGTGTGGCTCGGCACGCGCAAGAAGTTCGATGCGTTCACCTTCGCCTTCAAGGAGACGGAGCACGGCTGGTTCCAGGCGCATATCTATCAGTACGATGGCGACACCTCGACCTTCATTATCGAGACGCCCGAAGACGTGTGGCGCCGCGCCGGCCTTGACCAGATGACCCAGGAAGAGAGCATTGCCTACTGCGAGCGCCTGTTTGCCGACCAGCTGGACGGGCATGCGCTGATGTCCAATTCGCCGCACCTGCGCGGTTCAAGCATGTGGATCACCTTTCCGCGCGTGGTGTGCGCGCAGTGGGTGCATTGGAATGGGTCTGTACCTGTTGTGCTGATGGGCGACGCCGCCCACTCGGCGCACTACTCGATCGGTTCCGGCACCAAGCTGGCGCTGGAAGACGCGATCGAGCTGGCGCGCTGCTTCGGCGCGCACGCCGGTGCGGCGCAGGCGCTGGCGGCCTACCAGGAAGTGCGCGCGGTCGAAGTGCTCAAGCTGCAAAGCGCTGCGCGCAATTCGATGGAATGGTTCGAGAACGTGGAGCGCTACACCGCCATGGAGGCGCCGCAGTTCGCGTACTCGATGCTCACGCGCAGCCAGCGCCTGTCGCACGAAAACCTGCGCCTGCGCGACCCGGAGTACATCGCCGGTTTCGAAGCCTGGATCGCGCGCCGCGCCTGCGAGCAGGCTGGCGTCGAGGCGCCGCTTGGCGCGCGCGTGCCGCCGATGCTCACGCCCTTCAAGCTGCGCGGCGTGACGCTGAAGAACCGCATCGTGGTCTCGCCCATGGCGCAGTATTCGGCGGTCGACGGCGTGGCTGGCGACTATCACCTGGTGCACCTTGGCGCGCGCGCGCTGGGTGGCGCGGCTCTGGTATTTGCCGAGATGACGTGCGTGTCGGCCGATGCGCGCATTACCCCGAACTGCCCCGGCATGTACGCCCCGGAGCACACGGCGGCGTGGAAGCGCATCGTCGACTTCGTGCATGCCGGTTCGGACGCCAAGATTGCGCTGCAACTGGGCCACGCGGGACCGAAAGGATCGACCCGTGCCATGTGGGACGGAATCGACCAGCCGCTCGAGAACGGCAACTGGCCGCTGGTGGCGGCGTCCGATGAACAGTACCTGGAAGGCGTCTCGCAGACAGCGCGCGCCGCCACGGTCGAGGACATGGACCGCATCGAAGCCGATTTTGTGCGGGCCACGCGGGCGGCAGCCGATGCGGGTTTCGACTGGCTGGAGCTGCACTGCGCGCACGGCTACCTGCTGTCGTCGTTCATCTCGCCGCTGACCAACCGGCGCGACGACGACTTCGGCGGCACGCTGGAAAACCGCTGCCGCTATCCGTTGCGGGTGTTCCGGGCGGTGCGCGCCGCCTGGCCGGTGGACAAACCGATCAGCGTGCGCATCTCGGCGCACGACTGGGTTGAGGGCGGCATCACGCCCATTGACGCGGTGCTGATCGCGCGCCTGTTCAAGGAAGCCGGCGCCGACATGATCGACTGCTCGTCGGGGCAGGTGAGCAAGCGCGAAAAGCCGGTGTACGGGCGCATGTTCCAGACCCCGTTTGCGGACCGCGTGCGCAATGAAGCGAAGATCCCGACGATGGCGGTCGGCTCGATTTTCGAGGCCGATCACGCCAACAGCATCATCGCCGCCGGCCGCGCCGACTTGTGCGCGGTGGGGCGGCCGCACCTGGCCAACCCGGCGTGGACATTGAGCGAGACGGCGAAGATCGGTTTTTCGGCGATCGCGTGGCCCAAGCCGTACCGGCCCGCCAAGCAGCAGCTGGAACGCAACCTGGAACGCGAACGCCAGTTGGCCGCCGCGGGCGCCGGCATAACCCCGCAGCAGGTCGCGGCCAGGCTGCTGGAGGGTTGATGGACGAGATCACTCAAGACAACAGCGGTGCTGGGCTGGACCTGGCCAGCCGCCTGACGCAAGACCATCACCAGTCGCTCAAACTGTGGCTGCGCATGCTCTCGTGCACGGTGCGCATCGAAAACGAAATCCGCAGCCGCCTGCGCACGACCTTCGACATCACCCTGCCGCGCTTCGACTTGATGGCGCAGCTGGAGCGCCATCCGGACGGGCTGCGCATGGGCGAGCTGTCCAAGCGCATGATGGTCACCGGCGGGAACATCACCGGCATCACCGACCAGCTGGAACAGGAAGCGCTGGTGGTGCGCGTGCCCGACCCGAAAGACCGGCGCGCCTACAGCGTCAAACTCACGCGCGAAGGGCACATCGCCTTCGCCAGGATGGCGGTGGTGCACGAGGAGTGGATCGCCGACCTGCTCAAGGATATATCGCCCGACGATAAAGGGCGGCTCATCGCGCTGCTCTCGCAAATGAAACAGCATCTTCAATAAGGAATACCATGCGTTACCTTCCAGGCCAGGCACAGCAACTGCCCGGCAACCGCAGCGCGCTGGCGTCGTACCAGGCCAGTCATTTCCGTTTCGAGGTCGAGGGCGCGGTGGCGACCCTGACCCTGAACCGCCCGGAGCGCAAGAATCCGCTCACCTTCGACTCCTACGCCGAGCTGCGCGACCTGTTTCGCGCGCTGGCGTATGCCGACGATGTGAAGGCGGTGGTCATCACCGGGGCGGGCGAGAATTTTTGTTCGGGCGGCGATGTGCACGATATCATCGGGCCGTTGACGCAGCTCGACATGCCCGGCCTGTTGGCGTTCACGCGCATGACGGGGGACCTGGTCAAGGCGATGCGCGCCTGCCCGCAGCCGGTGATCAGCGCGGTCGATGGCATCTGCGCCGGCGCCGGCGCGATCCTGGCGCTGTCGTCCGACCTGCGGCTGGGGACTGCGCGCAGCAAGACGGCGTTTTTGTTCACGCGGGTCGGCCTGGCCGGCTGCGACATGGGCGCCTGCGCGCTGCTGCCGCGCGTGATCGGGCAGGGCCGCGCCGCCGAACTGCTGTATACGGGGCGCTCGATGTCGGGCATCGAGGCCGAACGCTGGGGCTTTTTCAACAGCGTCAGCGAGCCCGAAACGCTGCTGGCCGACGCGCAGGCGCTGGCCGCGTCGCTCGCTACCGGGCCGACCTTCGCGCATGGCATGACCAAGAAAATGCTGCAACAGGAGTGGAACATGGGCGTGGACGAAGCCATCGAGGCGGAAGCGCAGGCCCAGGCCATCTGCATGGCGACCAACGACTTTCATCGCGCCTATCACGCTTTCGTGGCCAAACAGCGGCCTGTGTTCGAGGGAGATTGAGATGGCTGACAAAACCTACCTGGACTGGCCGTTTTTCGAACCCGCGCACGGCGCGCTGGAGCAGGCGCTCGATGCCTGGGCCGGCGCCAACATCAATGCCACCCACGGACGCGATGTCGACGGCGTTTGCCGCACGCTGGTGCGCCAGTTGGGCGATGGCGGCTGGCTCGATCACGCGGTGGGCGCGATCGACACGCGCGCCATTTGCCTGATCCGCGAAACGCTGGCCCGCCACGATGGCCTGGCCGACTTTGCGTTCGCCATGCAGGGCCTGGGATCGGGCGCGATTTCGCTGTTCGGCAGTGTCGCCAACAAGGAGCGCTACCTGCCGCGCGTGGCGCGGGGCGAGGCGATTGCGGCCTTTGCGCTGTCGGAGCCGCAGGCCGGCTCGGACGTGGCGGCGCTGCAGTGCGCGGCCGTGCCGGACGGCGACGGGTATGTCTTGACTGGCGAGAAGACCTGGATTTCGAATGGCGGCATCGCCGACTTTTACGTGGTGTTTGCGCGCACCGGCGAGGCGCCCGGCGCGCGCGGCATCAGCGCGTTTATCGTCGATGCCGATACGCCGGGCTTGTCGGTGGCCGAACGGATCGAGGTGATCGCCCCGCATCCGCTGGCGCGCTTGCGCTTCGATGGCTGCCGCGTACCTGGCACGCAGCGCCTGGGCGAAGCGGGGCAGGGCTTCAAGGTGGCGATGGCGACGCTCGATGTGTTCCGCACCTCGGTCGCGGCGGCGGCGCTGGGCTTTGCGCGGCGCGCGTTCGACGAGGCGATCGCGCATGCCAGCACGCGCAAGATGTTCGGGCAAACGCTGGCCGACTTCCAGCTCACGCAGGCCAAGCTGGCCGAGATGGCGACCGGGATCGACGCGGCGGCGCTGCTGACGTACCGGGCGGCGTGGCAGCGCGACCAGGGCCGCAAGGTCACCAAGGAGGCGGCGATGGCCAAGATGACGGCCACCGAAACGGCGCAGAAAGTCATCGACGCGGCGCTGCAGATGTTCGGCGGGATGGGCGTGGTCAGCGAACATCCGGTGGAGCGGCTGTACCGCGAAATCCGGGCGCTGCGCATTTACGAGGGCGCCACCGAAGTGCAGCAGTTGATCATTGCGCGCGAGCTGCTGCGCGAAGCGGCGCCGGCGCTGGAAGGGAAGGCATAGCATGGAATTTCTTCAACCGCCGGGCTGGGCGCGCGCGCGCGGCTATTCGAACGGGGTGGCGGCCAGCGGACGCACGGTGTGCGTGAGCGGCATGATCGGCTGGGACGGGCAGGGCGTATTTCACACGGATGACTTCGCCGGACAGGTCAGGCAAGCGCTGCAGAATGTGGTCGACGTGCTGGCCGAGGCCGGCGCGCGGCCGGAGCATATCGTACGCATGACGTGGTACGTGCTCGATAAGCATGAATATCTGGGTGCGCACAAGGAAGTCGGGGCGGCGTATCGCGAGGTGATCGGCAGGCATTTTCCGGCCATGACGGCGGTGCAGGTGGCCGGCTTGATCGAGGACCGGGCGCGCGTGGAAATCGAGGTCACGGCGATCGTGCCGGCCTGAGCCCGGTAGCGCGGCGCATGCCGCGCATGCAGCAACGGCAGGCGGATAGACCGCGCATCCGACGCCAATCGTGCGTCCGTTGCGGGTGTATGCGGGACGCCGTATGATGGCTGCATGGACCCGCATCCGACACCGTTCGAACGATGTAGCTGTTGCTGTTCGGCGCCCAAGGCCGACCAGGATCAATCGCGTTTCGACCCGGTGGGGATCGTGATGAAAGGGCTGACGGTCATACTTATCATCGTGTTTATCGGGATAATGCTTTTAGGTAATATGTGCCTCGATCAACAGAAAAAGCTTGCCGAAGAGCTTGCCGAAGCGCGGAGTCAATTGGCCAACGAGCGTGTGGCGCATCAACAACTACGACAGCAACTACAGCAACGACAACAACCGTTACCTGCTACTTTGCCGCCCGCGCAGCGCTGAGCTTCCTGTTTTTTGAATTGGTTCCCCTCGTTCTTCCCTTGTCTGATTCACGACAAAGCGCCTCTGAAAAGCGTCATGACGGCAATCGCACGCGCCTACACTTGATGGCGCGGCGTGTGCCGTAACAGCCGGGGAAGGTAGATGACAATGAATGCCGTGCCAAGCGGGCCATCGAAGCCTGACAACAAACGTGCGCCCGGTGCGGGCGGTGGCGGACCGCCGTACGATGGCGGCACCGAACGCCGCCTCACCGCGCTGGAAACGCGTTTCGATACCATTTTGCCGACGTTGGCGACCAAGGCCGACATGGGCGAGCTGCGCCTGGATCTGGAAAAGATGCGATCCGAGCTGGTTGAGAAAATAGGCGGTTCGAGCACCGAGCTGCGTGGAGAAACCAGTGCGTTGGGCACCGAATTGCGTGGAGAAATCAGCGCGTTGGGCACCGGGCTGCATGAAAGAATCAGCGGGCTGGGTACTGAATTGCGTGCGGAAACCAGCGCATTGGGCACTGGGCTGCATGAAAGAATCAGCGGGCTGGGTACTGAATTGCGTGGAGAAACCAGCGCGTTGGGCACCGGACTGCATGAAAGAATCAACGGACTGCATGAAAAAATCAACGTGCTGGGCACTGAATTGCGTGGGGAAACCAGCGCGTTGGGCACCGGGTTGCGTGGAGAAACCAGCGCATTGGGTACAGGGTTGCGCAAGGAAATCAGTGAATTGGGTTCGAGTCTGCGCGCAGAAATGAAGGAGCTGGGCAAGGAAGTGCACCGTAGCTTGATGAGGGCAATGATGTGGTTTGTGGGGTTTACCGCCACCGCGATGCTTGGCGTTGCCGGGGCCTTTTATCACCTGAATAGTCAAGTTGGCAGTCTCGCTGCGCGCCTGCCTCCCGCCTCTTCTGTAGCGCCTGTGCCGGGGCAACCCGCAGCATCGCCCGCAGCCCCGGCGTCTCGTGCACCGTCCCTGTCGTGGGAAGCACCGGGACCCAGTTGAACAATGGTATGACTCGGCCGCTCCTGCTCGCCCCGGAGCCGCTGGCCAGCGCACTTGGCGGCTGGCTGTGCTGGCGCGCCGGCCGTCGGGCTGTTTTTGCTGGCGATGGCGCTGCTGTTGTTGGACACGCCGAAGGTGGTGTTGGCGGGCGGCATCGCAGCCAGGCTCGAAGTGGCTTGACTTGGTGGGCGCGGCGATGTTGCTGCCGGTGATCCTGGCCGGCACGGTGCTGGTGTTCTGGCTGATCAGGGGGAAGGTCAGGGCGCGGAAGGGCGATCACGCGTGACTGCGCCGGGGCACCGGAGGCACCGGTGCTGGGGGTTTCTTTACCGAAATGTGCGACAACATTCATGCTGAGCTTGTAGGCTGCGGCTTTCGGGCGGCTTGCTACCAGCCGACCATCGCATTCGAAGGAGACCACATTTGGATATGCGCACGTTTACCTCCCCGCTGGCCGGGATCGACCCCACCAACTGGCTGCTGGCGGCAGCCGTGGCCGTGGGCAGCTATGTCATCCTGCACGGCGCCGTAGTCCTGTTCCGCCGTCACTTGGCCAGGCTGAGCGAGCAGGGAAGGGCCGACCGGCCCGCCGCCGAATTGCTCAAGGCGACCCTGGCGCGCACCAGCAAACTGGCGCTGATGGTCACCGCGCTGCTGTTGGGGCTGACCGTGCTCGACCTCGGCGCGCCGTGGGACGAGCGCGTACGCCACCTGTGGTTCATCGCCCTCGGCGCCCAGTTGGCGCTGTATCTGGACCGCGCGCTCAGCGTCGGCGCGCAGCGCTATTTCCGCAGCCGCGCCAGTGCGCCGGACGCGCCCGCCACCGTGGCCAATACGCTCATGGTGTGGGTGCTGAAAACCGTGTTGTGGGTGGTGTTTTTACTGGCGGTGCTGTCGAACGTGGGCATCGATGTGTCGACCCTGGTGGCCAGCCTGGGCATCGGCGGCATTGCCGTCGCGCTGGCGGTGCAAAATGTGCTGGGCGACCTGTTCGCCTCGCTGTCGATCGCCGTCGACAAGCCGTTCGAAGTAGGCGATGCGATCAGCGTGGCCGGGTTCTCCGGCAATGTCGAACACGTGGGCCTGAAAACGACCCGCATCCGCTCCGACAGCGGCGAGCAGATCGTGATCGCCAACGCCGAACTGCTGAAAAATACCTTGCGCAACTTCAAGCGCATGTCGACCCGGCGCGTGCAGTTTTCGCTGCGCGCCAATCCCTCGACCACCCGGGCCCAGGCGGCCCAGGTGCCGGGCGTGCTGCGCGCCATCATCGAACGCCAGGAAGGCGTGCGCTACGACCGCGTACACCTGAAAAGCGTGACCCAGGAAGCGCTCGAGTTCGATGTGGTGTTCCATGTGCTCGATCCTTCCTACGGTCGCTACATGGATATCCAGCAAACCATTTTGCTGGCCGCGATGGAGGCTTTCGAGGAACTGGGCGTGTCCACGGTCGGCGCCTCGCGCCATGTGCTGATCGAACGGATGCCACGCCCCGACAACGGCAAGCCGGCCGCGCCCGCCAAGCCGGCGGCGGCGCTGCACAATATTGTGTCGACGCGCAAGCAGCCGTCCTGAATAGACTTTTGCTGCGGTAACGAAATGGCGTCGCATGGCGTTTCCGCGCACAATGTCTTGAAGGAGGAACGTTCCATATGGATACCGCAGTCAGATTTCCCACCACGCCCAAGGCAGTGAAGGCGCACGCGCTCAAGCTCTCGCCGCGCATGAATGTCGAGAAAGCCTTCCAGGCCATCATGCGCAATTGCCTCGACCAGATCGAAGCCAACGAAGCCGGGGTCATCAAGTACCACGATGTCGAGAGCCTGCACCAGATGCGGGTCGGCCTGCGCCGCCTGCGCTCGGCGCTCGGCATGTTCGATGAGGTGCTCAGCCTGCCCGTGGCGCTGCGCCAGGAGCTCGACTGGCTGGTGGCGCAACTGGGACCGGCGCGCGACTGGGATGTGTTGGCCGGCTCGACCTTGCCGGCGATTCGCGCCAGCGTCGATGCGCTGGCGCCGCTGGTGCCGGTGCAACTGGCCGCCGCCGGCAGGGCCAACGCGCTGCATGCCGTCGCTGCCGAAGCGGTCGCGTCCGAGCGCTACCAGGACCTGATTGGCCACCTGGAGCGCTGGCTGGACGAGCGCGGCTGGCGCGCCATGCAGTTGCCGGCGGACCGGGTGCGTCTCAAGATGCGCATCGCCGACTTTGCCAAAGCTATCCTCGAAAAGGACCAGCAACGCCTGCTCAAGCGCGGCCGCAAACTGAAGCATGCCGATCCCGAGGCGCGCCACCGGGTCCGTATCGCCGCCAAGAAAACCCGCTACGCCGCCGAATTTTTCGCTTCGCTCTATCCGCGTAAAACCGTGCGCCCGTACGTCAGGGCGCTGGCCAGCTTGCAGGATGAACTGGGCTTGATGAACGATGCCAGCGTGGCCGGCGGCTTGCTGGCGCAGTTAAGCGAGGCAGATGCCAGTCTCAGGGATGGCAGCGCATTTATACGCGGCTACCTGGCAGGGCGCGGCGGGCAGGGCGACGGCAAGTTGCGCAAGCTGTGGAAGCGTTTTGTCCCTTTGCGCGCGCCGGGCTGAGGGGAAGCGGGCCTTCGCCCTGCACATGACAAGACGGCGCACTGCCGCAGCGGCTACGTGGACAGGCGCTTGCCGGTACGCTCGCGCAGCGTGTTTTTTGAACGGCGTCGGAACCTGGTTGCATGGCTGGCCTGGGCCCGGCTTGCATGGTTTCAAGCGAGCCAGCGCGTCTGCCACCAGCGGCTATCTTGAGATACAATACATATTTCCAAAATGAAATATTGTTGGAAGTGTGGGTGTGCTTGCCCGCAATTTCCAGCGCCCTACATCCATTCGTTTGGCCGCGAGGCCATCGATGTTCTCCCGAAAGACGTCATGCGCACATCCCTGATTTTCATCGTAACGGCTGCCTTCCTGGCCGGTTGCGCCTCCTCCGGTCCGGTTCAAACCGGCAAGGATACCTATATGATTGCCAAAACCAGTGGCGGCGGCATGTTCGTCTCGGGCGCCACGGTCAAGGCCGATCTGATACAGGAGGGTGTGGCTTTCTGCGCCAAAAACGGCAAAACGCTCGAACTGATCAGCGGCGAGGGCAAGAACGCCATTCCGTTTGCACGCACCTCATCGGCCGAGATTGCATTCAAGTGTGTTTGAGGCGGGCTGAATAAGCCAGGCGGGAACGTACAGGCTGAAAAATGGTTCCTCCGACAAGAATCGAATTTGTGGAAGGCACATTTAGGCATTGTTAGCAGCAACGTCCCCCAGTAGGACGTATGCTTGATTGCGGCAATTCGGATACCATTGTCACAAAATTTTTCACAAAACGCCTACGACGCTTTTGCCGCTCTCGGCTTGGCGAACAACGCGCTCAGCTTGGCGTTTTCCCTGGCGCTCGCGGCGCCGTTCATCCACTTGGCGTAGACCTCGAAGAACATTCGCGGGTTGACGTGTCCCATCTGCGCCGATACCTAGGCGGGGTTCATGCCGGCGTGCAGACACATGGTGGCGAACGAGTGTCTGGTCTGGCGAGCGTCGCGATGACGGATGCCCAACTTCTTAAGTGCTGACGGCCAAGCAGATTGCCGGGAACACGCCCCAGGACCTGGTGGCAGCGATCCGGCGCGAGACCGATAGCGGCATGGGGTATCCATCGAAGTCGAACTATTGCGACCTGGTCCAGATTCGTGGAACTGGCGGCGCAGGCCCGATCACCGAATCGGCGGCGGCATTGGAGATCGAGGCGATCATCATCGAGATCCGCCAGAAAGCGGCGGCGCAGTACGACGTTGCGTTTTGGGTTTACCTGGCGGGCTCGATGACAGTGAGCGTATCGCGGCCGAATTACACTGTAGCGAAGTGACGGTGTACAACCGGCTTCACGCGCTGCATTTGGCGGTGATGGACGCCTTGCATGACTTGGAAATTAAGGCACAAGATCTCGCTGAGGGCTCACCGCAGCGCCCACCATATCCCTCGATGTCTCGGGCGCCGAATACG
Source organism: Massilia rubra (assembly GCF_011682065.1). GTDB lineage: Bacteria > Pseudomonadota > Gammaproteobacteria > Burkholderiales > Burkholderiaceae_D > Telluria_A > Telluria_A rubra. The sequence continues at coordinate 126,903 of NZ_VUYU01000017.1, forward strand.
TTTCTCAGTTTCAATGTTGGCTGATCGAACCGTGCGGCATCGCGTGCGTCTGCGTCACGTCCGGAGACCTTGCCTGCCGTTTCGGCAGCCGCGTGCGTCAAGTTCATCAGTTGCTGCCATCGCAACATTTACCTGCGCATAAGCATTGCGTCGGCCTGACAAGGGAGGGCTTCACTATGTAGGAAATCTTGTATGATGTTATTTCCATAACAATTTTGACCGGAAACCAAAATGATCCGTCACTTCTTATGCGCAGCCGCCACCGCGCTTTGTCTCGTTCCCGCCCATGCTGCTGTGAAAACCTATGATTGGAGTTTCACCGGCGGCTTCTTGGAGTACGGCTATCCTAAAGACGCCACCCTCCGAGGTAGTTTCATCGTGAACGACCTGGACGCCAACGGAAAGTTCGACACGTCGGAGCTGGTGTCCCTCAAGTATAGTTTCAAGGACTACGTTAAGTGCAGCGGCTGCACGATCGATAGCTTTGCATGGACACCTGGCCGGGCACCGGAGTTTTCTATCCATTACTCGTATTATGATGGCGGCGATTTTTCTATGAGTGAAATGCTGCACACGGGAGTGGGCTACGGCTTTTCCGTCCACTCTGGTTCGAACGAGCCGTACTACGGTGGCGGCAACTGGACGCCCGATGTTAAATGGAGCGTCACTGCCGTACCGGAACCGCAGACATGGCTCATGCTGGGCGCGGGTCTGTTCGCCATCGGCTCTGTAGCGCGTCGCCGCAAGGCGAGTTGACTCGAACCGGGCCATCCCGTTGCCAGCTTTGCCAACCTGGCGGCGATCACGCTTGGTCGAGCTGCTGTCGGTGGTGCTGCCCGGTTCTGTGGAGCTTGCTGCGCCGGGAGTGGTTTGCGCGCATGGACAATGCTGCGTTGGTTTTCCTGGAATAATCAACCCGTCTAACGCATGCGATCGCGAACAAAAAATTCTGCAATACTCGGCCCATAAATTTTCTTGACGGACTTTAGGGTTGCGGTTATCGCGTGCTACGCTTGCTTGGCTGTACGTAGATGACATCAAAGCAAAAAGCCCGCACCGAAAGGTGGTGGGCTTTTTGCATTCCAGATCACCGGTAGCATGGCTGAGAGGTCGAAGGCAACGGGTTGCTAACCCGCACGGTCGTAAGGCAATCCACCCAGCTTAAGCGCCGGAACTGGCCAATCTATTCACGCCAAATTGTGATAAAAAATGCTTGACAGCATTGCCGTTTCGCAGAGCTGGTGCGTCACGTGTCTGAGCAAGCGTTCGCGAAAGCACGCGCCAAACTTGCCGCCAGCGCCTTGCCTGGCCTGAACGACTGGCTTGAGCAGGCTGGCCTCATCGCTCGCTGGCATGGTCTACGGCTGGTCGCCGCTGACGCCGCCACAGTGCGCTTCGGCCACCGTGCCAGCCGTGCGCCCCGGGCCGCGCCTACCGACCAGATCGCCTTCGGCCTTTACTTGCCGCAGGCAGAACTGATGCTGGCGGCATCGCTGCACAGTACCCATGAACACGCGCGTCAGAGGCTGTTCGAACACCTCGACCGTCTTTCCGGCACGGACCTGCTATTGATGGATCGCGCTTACCCTTGCCACTGACTGCCTCCTCGCCATGCAATATATGGCGAGAATGTCGTCGACAGCCGGTCTATTGTGGCCACGGCAATTCAGCCCGGCCCATCCGGCCTGCTAAAATGTTGCTTTTATGAAAAAATGCCCAAATATGTGGCGTCGGTATGCTCTCCAATGGAGTCCCGCATGAATGTTATCCCCAACTATCGTACAGCCGCGCTTGCCGGCGCCTGGTGCGCCATCGGCATGGTGAGCATCGAGGCTTGGCAGGACCTCCATGCGCAGTCTGTTATTGCCGGCAACGTGGGCTTTCTCGGCGCTGCCGCCGTCTTTTTTTTCGTGCCCGTCTTTTTTTTCGTCATCGGCCGCGATACGCAATTCACGCGTACCTGGTTCTTGGGCCGGCATGAGGCGCAAGCGCACGCGAAGGTCGTCAAAAGGATGTTGGTCTGGTTTTTCAGCGCCAGTGTAGTTGGCGTGATGTTGTCCTTGGCGCAAGCCGTTGTCGCCATGCTCGTGTCATGATGCCGCGTTGCACGGCCTGCAAGACTGGTCCCTCCGACAAGAATCGAACTTGTATCCCACGCTTAGGAGGCATGTGCACTATCCATTGTGCTACGGAGAGGACGCTGTGATTCGGCGATCGGCGCCCGCCTTGGCCGGCCCGGTGTCGTGAATCGACCGCAATTATAGCCGAGGTTTGTGCCCTAAATGGCGCAAATTGGGTGATCGCTGTCCCAAGTCGGTACAATGCGTGCTTCATTCATTCATCCGGCCGGTTTTCCTGCCTGCGCACTTATCCTCTATGGCTGTCATTTCTCTCTCGTCGGCGCAACTTGCGTTCGGCCACGTCGCGTTGCTCGATCACGCGGAATTTTCCCTTGAAACCACCGAGCGCGTCGGCTTGATCGGGCGCAACGGCACCGGCAAGTCCTCGCTGCTGAAAACCATCTCGGGCAAATTCAAGCTCGATGACGGCCTGTTGGTCATGCAACAAGGCATCAAAATCGCCTATGTCGAGCAGGAGCCGACCTTCGATCCCGCCATGTCGGTGTTCGACGCGGTCGCCGCCGGCATGGGCGGCCAGGCCGCCATGCTGGCCGAATACGAAGAATTGACCGGCCAGTTCGGCCAGGGCGACGATGATGCGCTGATGGAGCGCATGCACGAACTGCAAGTGCAGCTCGATGCGACCGATGGCTGGAGCATGCAAAACAAGGTCGACACCACCCTCGACCGCTTGAGCCTGGCGGGCGAGTCGCTCATGGGCACCTTGTCGGGCGGGATGCAAAAGCGCGTCGCCCTGGCCGTGGCCCTGGTTTCCGCGCCCGACGTGCTACTGCTCGACGAGCCGACCAATCACCTCGACTTCCGCTCCATCCTGTGGCTGGAAAGCTTGCTGCGCGACTTCAAGGGCTCGGTCCTGTTCATCACCCACGATCGTAGTTTCCTCGATAACGTCGCCACCCGCATCATCGAACTCGATCGCGGCAAGCTGCTGTCTTACCCGGGCAATTTCACCGCCTACCAGACGCGCAAGGCCGAACAGCTGGAGGTCGAAGAAGTCGAAGCGGCCAAGTTCGATAAATTCCTGGCCCAGGAAGAAGTCTGGATCCGCAAGGGCGTCAAGGCGCGCCGCGTGCGCGACGAAGGCCGCGTGCGCCGCCTGGAAGCGCTGCGCCTCTTGCGCGCCGCCCGCCGCGACCAGCAAGGCCAGGTCAAGCTCGAAGTGTCCTCGGGCGAACGCTCGGGCAAGATCGTGGCGGACCTGGAAAACGTCAACAAGTCCTACGGCGACAAAGTCATCGTCAAGGACTTCAGCGGCACCATCATGCGCGGCGACAAGGTTGGCCTGATCGGCGCCAACGGCGCCGGCAAGACCACCTTGCTGAAAATGATCCTCGGCGAAGAACAGGCCGACAGCGGTTCGGTCCGCCTCGGCACCAAGCTGCAGGTCGCGTATTTCGACCAGATGCGCGCCCAGCTCAACGAGGAGGCGAACCTGATGGAAACCATCGCCCCGGGCAGCGACTGGGTCGAGGTCAACGGCGCGCGCAAGCACGTCATGACCTACCTGAACGACTTCCTGTTCGCGCCGGAACGCGCCCGTTCGCCGGTCAAGTCGCTCTCCGGCGGCGAACGCAACCGACTGCTGCTGGCGCGCCTGTTCGCCAAGCCGGCCAACTGCCTGGTGCTCGATGAACCGACCAACGATCTGGACATCGACACCCTCGAATTGCTCGAAGAGTTGTTGGAAGACTACACCGGCACCGTGTTCCTGGTCAGCCACGATCGTACCTTCCTCGACAATGTCGTCACCCAGGTGGTCGTCGCCGAAGGCGAGGGCATGTGGCGCGAGTTCGTCGGCGGCTACACCGACTGGGAACGCGTGAAATCCCAGAGCCCGGCGCCGGCGGCCAAGGTCCCTGTTAAAGTTACTGCAACAACTCCTGGCGTTCCCGTTGCCAAAAAGGTAAAATTAAGTAACAAGGAACAGCGCGAGCTCGAAGAGCTGCCATTATTGATAGCCAGCCTGGAGGACGAGCAATCGGCCATCACGCAGCAACTCAATGCACCGGACTTTTACAGGACCAACCCAGCCGACGCCAAGCGCCTCAATACGCGCTTTGCCGACATCGATCAGCTTCTGAGCGATGCGCTGGAAAAATGGGAACTGATCGAAGCCCGTTCAAAGGGATGATCACCAACGCATAAACAGGAGCAGGCAGCATGCCTGGCAGATGAAGAACCATGTCCGAACGCAATGAACAACACGACCTGACGGCGCCTGCCGCTGCCAACGTTCCGATGTTCAGCCGCGCGGCATGGTCCCGCATCCTGCCTTTCCTGGTTTATATCTCCTTCATCATCGCGGTCGATGTGCTGGCCCGCCTGGGCGTGGACCTCCAGGCGCTGCGCTGGATGTACGCGCTCAAGATCGGCGCCGTCCTGGCCACCCTGGCCTGGTTCTGGCGCGACTACACCGAATTGCACCGCTGGGATGCGGGCCCGCTGGCTGTCGCCGTCGCCATTGCCACCGGCGTGCTGGTGCTGGTGCTGTGGGTCAGCCTGAACGCCAGCTGGATGATCATCGGCGCGCCCGATGGCTTCAATCCCACCACCGACGGCCAGGTCGACTGGCTGATGGTGGCCGTGCGCATCGCCGGCGCCGCCCTGGTGGTCCCGCTCATGGAAGAACTGTTCTGGCGTTCCTTCCTGATGCGCTGGATCGATTCGGATCATTTCCAATTGCTTGATCCAGCGCAAATAAGCCTCAAAAGTTTTGTGATCGGGGTCGTGCTGTTTGGATTTGAGCATAACCTGTGGCTGGCCGGGATGGTCGCCGGCGCCGCCTATTCCCTGTTGTACATGAAACAACGCAGCCTGTGGACTTCCATCCTCGCGCATGCCGTCACCAACGGCCTTCTCGGGGTGTGGATTGTGCGAACAGGAAATTGGACATACTGGTAATATCTCGCCAATTCGAAATGACTTGAACAAAGACTAACAAATGCCTTCACCTTTGCCATCCTCTCAGCACCGTCCGCGCGTCGCCCCGCGCGTCGCGTCGCGCGCCCTGGCGCTGGCCCTCGCCCTGGGCGCCGTCGCCGGCGGCCCGGCCTGGGCCGGACCGTCCGATGCGCTGCACGTTTACGGCGGCCTCGGCTATTTTTACGACGACAACCTGTTCCGCTTGAGCGATGAGGCGCCCGGTTACGACAACCAGCGCAGCGATTCGTCGCGCCAGAGCGTGGTCGGGGTCTTGTTCGATAAAACCTACAGCCGCCAGCGCATCCAGGCCCAGGGCAAGCTGTCGAAAGTGGCTTTTTCGCATTTCAAGCAACTCGACTACGACGGCAAGGATTTTCAGGGCACCTGGAACTGGCAGCTGGCCAACCATCTCGAAGGCAGCCTGGGCGCGACCTATGCCCAGACCTTGGCGCCGTACACCGATTTCCAGAGCCGCGAGCGCAACTTGCGGGTGCAGCGGCGCCAGTTTGCCGACGCCGCCTGGCGCATGCACCCGAGCTGGCGCGTGCGCGGGGCCGCCTCGCGCGACAAATATACCTATGAGCTGAGCGCCCAGCGCTACAACGACCGCACCGAAGACGCGGTGGAAGCGGGCTTCGACTATCTGCCGCGCAGCGGCAGCACGGCCGGCCTGGTGCTACGCCGCCTCTCCGGCAAGTATTTGAACGAGCGCATCCTGGGCGGCGTGGTGCGCGACGACGATTACGAGCAGGATGAACTGAAGGCGCGCATCGTCTGGCGCGCCACCCCGACCACCACGGTGCAGACGCTGGCCGGCTACGCCAGGCGCAAGAATGCCCAGTCCGGCCCGCGCGACGTCAGCGGCTTTAACGGGCGCGTCACCGCCAGCTTCAATCCGCGCCAGAAACTGCGCCTCAATACCGCCGTGTGGCGCGAGTTTTCCGCCATCGAGAACTACTTCTATACCTTCAGCCTGAACCGCGGCGCCAGCGCCGGCGCCAGTTGGGACGCCAGCGCCAAGGTGCGCGTGGACGCCAACATGAGCGTGGAACAGCGCTCCTACGAAGGACGGCTGCTCAATAATTCGCCGGACGACCTGAGCGACACGCTGCGCCAGGCGAGCGTGGGCGCGAGCTGGTCGCCCCTGCAAACAGTGCAATTTTCTACCTCTTTCATCCACCAGGAGCGCAGCGGCGCGCAGTTCCTCGGTAATGGAAGTTTCAAGGCGAACACAGTTTCGGTGAACGCCAATGCGCAGTTCTAAAGGTGCCCATGACGGTCAATGACATCCCCTTAATTTCGTTTTTCCAGCGCGTGCTCGATCCCCTGATCATCATGGGGACCCTGTATGTGTCGTCGATGTACTTCCATGAACCGTTCACGGGGTATTCGCTGGTATTGATGATTCTCGCGTTCTTCGTGTCCTCGGCCGTCTACCAGCACGTCGACCCTTACCGCACCTGGCGCAGCGGGCGCATGGTCGCCTATGTGCGCGACACCGTGTTCGGCTGGGTGCTGACCGTGTGCGTGCTGCTGTTTCTCGGTTCGGCCAGCGGCCTGTCGGGTTATTACGACAAGCAAGTGGTGCTGGCCTGGTTCGTCGCCACCCCGCTCGTGATGCTGGTCAGCCACCTGGCGGTGCGGCGCGTCTCCGTCGGTCCCGGCAACAATACCGAGATGCGCTCGGTGGTGGTGATCGGCGCCAACGACGTCGGCATCAAGTTCGCCGGCATCTGCGAGCGCCACAAGAACCTGTTCATGCGCGTGTATGGCTTTTTCGACGACCGCACCGAAGACCGCCATCCGGCCAACCTCGGTCATCCGATGCTGGGCAAGATGGCCGATATCGCCGCCTATGTGCGCGAACATAACATCAAGATGATCTTTATCAGCCAGCCGATTTCGGCCCAGCCGCGCATCCGCAAGCTGCTCGACGAGCTGCAGGACACCACGGCCTCGGTCTACTTCCTGCCCGATATCTATATCTTCGACCTGATGCAGGCGCGCTTCGACAACGTCGGCGGCATGCCCGTGATCGCCATCTGCGAAACCCCGTTCATGGGCTTGAACAGCATGATCAAGCGCAGCAGCGATATCGTGCTCGGCCTGGTCATCCAGTTGATGTTGCTGCCGATCATGTTGGTCATCGCCGCCGCCGTCAAATTCACTTCGCCCGGACCGGTGATCTTCCGCCAGCGCCGCTACGGCCTGTACGGCGAAGAGATCATCGTCTACAAGTTCCGCTCGATGACGGTGACCGAGAATGGCGACACCGTGGTGCAGGCGCGCAAGGGCGACCAGCGCATCACCCGGGTCGGCGCCTTCTTGCGCAAGAGTTCGCTCGACGAGTTGCCCCAGTTCTTTAATGTGTTGCAGGGGCGCATGAGCATTGTCGGGCCGCGCCCGCACGCGGTGGCGCACAATGAGCAGTACCGCAAACTGATCAAGGGCTACATGCTGCGCCACAAGGTCAAGCCCGGCATCACCGGCTGGGCCCAGGTCAACGGCATGCGCGGCGAGACCGAAACGCTGGACAAGATGGAAGCGCGGATCCAGTACGATCTCGACTACCTGCGCAGCTGGTCGCTCTGGCTCGACCTGTGGATCATCGTCAAGACAGTGAAAGTGGTGTTCAGCCGCGAAAACGCGCACTGAGCCTGTGCCGGCAGGCCGGCGGAAGCTCTGCTTGTTGCAGGGGCGGATTAAGAGAAGCTTAAGCCTCTGCCGCAGTGCAGCAAAGTTGTTTCGCTGTCATCGCTAACGCGTTAAAATGAAGCCCTGCTGGTGTGCTCCGGAACAGTCCGGCGAGCATGATGCGGGGCGGAATAACGGCGCCATTTAAACGCATCGATTTGCCGATATGTGTAATAATCCCGGCAATGTCGTTGTGTATTAATCAAGCTTTATAACAAAAAAATCGAGGACCAAATTGAACAACTCCACCCTGGCCATGTCGCCGCCTTCACACAAACGTTTGCTGTGCGCCGCCCTGATGGTTGCGCTGGCCGGACTGGCCGGCTGCGGCAATAAAGACAGCAAACCCAAAGTGGGGCAAGCGCTGGTCAGCGTTAATGGAGAAGAGATCACCGAAATGCAGCTGAGCGAGGAGCTGATGCTGGCCAACGTGCCGCCGGCCCAGCAGACCGACGCCAGCAAGAAGCTGGTCGAAGCCCTGATCGACCGCCAGTTGCTGCAAAACGAAGCGGCCAAAGACAAGACCGACCGCGACCCCAAAGTGGTGCAGGCGATCGAACGGGCCAAGGCCCTGATCATCGCCCAGGCCTACATGCAGAAAAAAGTCGGCAGCGTGGCCCGTCCGACCCCCGCTGAAGTGAATGGTTACTACACCCAGAACCCGGATTTCTTTGCCAACCGCAAGCAGTTCGACATGAAGCAACTGGTCATCCAGTCCAAGGACTTGAGCGAGCAAGTCAAGACCGTGGCCGAGAACGCCAAGTCGCTGGACGACGTCGCCGCCTGGTTCGACGCCAACAAGGTCAAGTACATGCGCACCCAGGCCTCGCGCACCACGTCCGACCTGGCGCCGGAAATGTCGGCCAAGCTGAAAAGCATGCCGAAGAACCAGCTGTTCATCGTCAAGGAAGGCGAGCGCAGCATGCTGGTCTCGATCGTCGACGTGCGCGACAACCCGGCCACGCTCGAGGTGGCGGCGCCGCAGATCGAGAAATTCCTGTTCAACAAGCGTACCAAGGACGCCGCCGATGCCGAGCTCAAACGCTTGCGCACGGCCGCCAAGATCGATTACCTGAAGGCCCCGACCCTGGCCGCCGCCCCGGTCGCTCCGGTCGCCGCGACGCCAGCGCCGGCGCCGGCGCCCGTCGCGCCAGCCCCGGCCGAGCCAGCGGCAACGCCGGCCGCCGACGATGCCGCCACCGCGCGCGGCGTGGCCGGCCTGAAATAAGCGGCCCGGCCGCCGTTCCGACAAACTGAAACTGATGAAGGTGACTTACATGAAAACACTGGTACACGGCCTGATGGCTTTTTTGACGACATTGACAATGGGCGCGGCCATGGCGGCCGACTTGCCGCTCGGACCGGGCGACGTGCTCAAGGTCTCCGTCTACGGCAGCCCCGACCTGACCCTGGAAACCCGGGTCAGCGAAGGCGGCAATATCAGCTATCCGCTGATCGGCCAGGTGCCGGTTGCCGGCCTGTCGGCCGCCGCCGCGGAAAAAAAGATCGCTTCCATGCTGGAAGCGGGCAACTTCGTCAAGAAGCCGCAAGTAAACGTCATCGTCACCGCCGTGCAGAGCCAGCAGGTGTCGGTGCTGGGGCAGGTTAACCGTCCAGGCCGTTACCCGATCGAAGGCAAGCGCAGCCTGATCGACTTGCTGGCCATGGCCGGCGGCATCAACGGCGAAGGCGGCGACCGTCTCAGCCTGATCCGCACCCGCGACGGCAAGACCACGCGCGAAGAGATCGACGTCATCGAGATGGTCCGCAACGGCCAGCTGAACAAGGATTACGTTTTGTCCGGCAACGACGTCCTGTACGTCGAGCGCGCACCCAAGTTCTATATCTATGGCGAAGTCCAGCGTCCGGGCGCGTTCCGCCTCGAGCGTTCGATGACCGTGGTGCAAGCCCTGTCGGCCGGCGGTGGCCTGTCCATGCGCGGCACCGAACGCGGCTTGGTGATCAAGCGCCGCGATGCGGATGGCAAGATCCGCCTGATCGACGCCAAGCAGGACGACCTGCTGCAAGTGGACGATGTCGTCTTCGTCAAGGAAAGCTGGTTCTGATTTCCCGGTCCCGGCCGCCGCACCACTTTGAGAGTTGCTAAATGAATTTATCCCAGTTCCTGCTGATTTTGTATGCGCGCAAGTACATCATCCTGGCGACCTTGTTCGTCACCGTCACGCTGACCCTGATGGTCAGCCTGTCGATGCCCAAGACCTACCAGTCCACGGCGTCGGTGTTGCTCAATTACAAGGGCGTCGATCCGCTGACCGGGATTGCCATGCCGAGCCAGCTGTTGCCGGGCTATATGGCGACCCAGATCGACATCATCAGCAGCAAGAACGTGGCGGGGCGCGTGGTCGACCAGCTGAAAATGGCGGAAAACCCGACCGTGGTCGAGCAGTTCAAGAAAGCCACGGGCGGTCGCGGCACCGTGCGCGACTGGCTGGCCGACCTCCTGCTGCACAAGCTCGACGTGGTGCCCTCGCGCGAAAGCAGCGTGGTCGAAATCAATTTCAAGGGCGCCGATCCGCAATTCGTGGCGTCCGTGGCGAATGCCTTCGCCGAGGAATACCAGAAGCTGAGCATCGAGCTGAAGGTCGAACCGATGAAAAAGGCGGCTGCCTACTTCAACGAACAGACCAAAATGCTGCGCGGTAACGTGGAAGCGGCCCAGAGCCGCCTCTCCAAGTACCAGCAAGACAATGGCATCGTCAGCGTCGACAACCGTCTCGACGTCGAATCGAACCGCCTCAACGACCTGTCGGCGCAGCTGGTCGCGGCCCAGGGCCAGGCCATGGAAGCCAATTCGCGCCAGGGCATGGCGCAGGGCGCGCGCGGCGCCGATTCGCCCGACGTGGCCTCCAATCCGCTGGTCCAGAACCTCAAGGTGCAACTGGCTGGCGCCGAATCGCGCCTGGCCGAAGCCGGCCAGCGCCTCGGTGTGAACCATCCGCAATACCTGAGCATCAAGGCCGAAGTCGACAAGATCAACGCCAACCTGTCTTCCCAGCAGCGTTCGGCGTCCAGCAGTGTCGGCAACAACGCCGCCATCCTGCAGCAACGCGAAGGCGCGGTGCGCGCGGCGCTGGCGGCCCAGAAGGCCAAAGTGCTGGAACTGAACCGCAGCCGCGATGAACTGGGCGTACTGGTCAAGGATGTCGAGAGCGCCCAGCGCGCCTTCGACGCCACCTCGCAGCGCTTCTCGCAAACCCGCATCGAAGGCGCTTCCGAGCAGTCCGATATCGCCGTGCTCAATCCGGCCACCGCGCCGCTGGGCGCCAGCGGTCCGCGCGTGATGCTCAATACGATGCTGTCCGCCTTCCTGGGCGTGATGCTGGGCCTGGGCTTTGCCCTGCTGACCGAAATGATCGACCGCCGCGTGCGCTCCGAAACCGACATGGCCGAAGTGCTGCAGATGCCGGTGCTCGGCGTGATCGACTGGGCCGCGTCCAAGCGCCGCTACAGTGCGATCAATTCGCTGCTGCCGCGCCGCCTGCGCCTGGGCTAGCACGCCCGCGCCCGAACCAACAATAGGAAATACCATGACGCAGACCGAGCTTTCCCTGGCCGCCTCCGAGAAACTGAAACGCGCCGATTCGAGCATCGGCGGCTTGCTGCTCGAATCGGGCAAGATCACCCCCGAGAACGCCGAGCGCGTGCTGCGCATGCAAAAGGAGCTCGGGATCCGCTTCGGCGAGGCCGCCCAGCGCCTGGGCCTGATCAACGAGGCCGACATCCAGCAAGTGCTGGCGCGCCAGTTCGACTATCCCTATCTGCAGCCGGGCGAGGGCAGTTATTCGCCGCACCTGGTGGCCGCCTACGATCCCTTCAGCCCGCAGGTCGAAACCCTGCGCGCCGTGCGCAGCCAGCTGATGCTGCGCTGGTTCGCGCGCGGGCGCAAGTCGCTCACCGTGGTCGGCATCGACCGCGGCGACGGTGCCAGCCTGTTCGCGGCCAACCTGGCGGTGGTGTTTTCGCAATTGGGCGAACACACCCTGCTGGTCGACGCCAACCTGCGCAAGCCGGCCCAGCACGCCATCTTTAACCTTCCCGGCAAGCAGGGCTTGTCCGACGTGCTGGCCGGCCGCGCCGAGCTCGACGTCACCGCCCATATCGGCTCCTTCGTCGACCTGTCGGTGCTGGGCGCCGGCACCTTGCCGCCGAATCCCCAGGAACTGCTCAGCCGCAGCAACTTCGCCGGCCTGAACGCCCAGCTCGAATCGAAATACGATGTCACCCTGTACGACGTGGCCGCCAGCCAGACCGGCCTGGACGCCCTGGTGCTGGCCGCCCGCACCGGCGGCGTGCTGATCGTCGCGCGCAAGAACAAGACCCACATGGGCGACGTCAACGCCCTGGCCGAACAGGTGGCCCAGAACGGCGCCGTGGTGGTCGGGTCGGTGCTGGTGGACTTCAAATGAGCACGCAGGCCAAGTCGAACATGCCGGCCGGCCTGTCCGGCAACGGCGCGCTGCCGTCCTGGGCGCCGCTCGCGCTCGGCCTGCTGCTGCTGTATGTGCCGAGCTTCTACGACATGTTCACCGGCCTGTGGGCGACCGAAGAGCAGGCGCACGGCCCGATCATCCTCGGCATCGCCCACTGGCTGCTGTACCGCAACTGGGGCCAGATGCTGGCCGTCAGCGAAGGCGAACGCGGCAGCCCGCTGGGCTGGCCGCTGCTGGTGCTGTCGGTGCTGGTCTACTTCATCGGGCGCTCGCAAGGCATCGCCATCTTCGAGATCGGCTCCTACCTCGGCACCCTGATGGCGCTCATCCTGCTCATGCGCGGCACGCGCGCCCTGCGCGCCCAGTGGTTCCCGTTCTTCTTCATGCTGTTCATGCTGCCGCTGCCGGGTTCCCTGGTCGACATGCTGACCATGCCCATGAAAACCGCTGTTTCCTGGGTGGTCGGCAACGTGCTGTACTGGGTCGGCTATCCGATTTCGCGCAGCGGCGTCATCCTCCAGATCGGCCAGTACAAGTTGCTCGTGGCCGACGCCTGCGCCGGCCTGCACACGCTGTTTACGCTCGAAGCGCTGGGCCTGCTGTACCTGAACATCGTGCGCCACAATTCGCTGTTCCGCAACGTCACCCTGGCCATCCTGATCGTGCCGATCTCCTTCATTTCGAATGTGATCCGGGTGATGGTGCTCACGCTCATTACCTACCACCTGGGCGACGCGGCCGGGCAGGGCTTCCTGCACGGCTTCGCCGGCATGGTGCTGTTCGTCTCGGCGCTGCTCCTGATCATCGCCACCGATTCGCTGCTGCGCTTCGGCGCCTCCGACAAGGAAGCGCTGCCCCTGTTCGCCAGCGAAGCCGGGCCACCGGCCCTGTCGGCCAACTACGGCCCGCTGCGCATGGCGATTCCGGCCGCGCTGCTGATGGGCGCGGCCCTGCTGGCGACGATCGCCCTCAAGCCCCAGAAAATGCTGTCCGACAGCCAGCCCGCGATCATGCTCGACACGAGCGTCCCGGCCGCCTTCGGCGACTGGAAGATCGATCCCGACGCGGTGGCCATGGTGCCCTCGTCCGTGCAGCAGGAAAAAGTGGCGTCCATCTACAGCCAGACCCTCTCGCGCACCTACATCAACAGCCGCGGCCAGCGCGTGATGCTGACCATCGCCTACGGCTCGAACCAGACCCAGTCGATGCGCGCGCACCGCCAGGAAGTCTGCTACGCGGCCCAGGGTTTCCAGATCCGCGACCTGCGCAATGAAAACCTGGTGTTCGACGGCTTGCCGGTGCCGGTCACGCGCATGGTGGCCAGCCATGGTCCGCGCAACGAACCGGTCACCTACTGGTTCACCATGGGTAGCAGCGTGGTGCGCAGCTACCTCGACCGCCAGATCGTGCAGCTCAAGTACGCCCTGTCCGATTACATTCCCGACGGCTACCTGTTCCGCGTCTCGTCCATCGAGACCGACGACCAGGCCGCGTTTGCCGTCCAGGATGCCTTTGTCAACGACCTGATGAAGCACGTGACGCCATCCGTGCGCGCCAAGCTGATCGGCGCTCCTGCGTGATGTGCGGCGGATCGAACGCACAGGGGCCGGCATGATCGAGCACCCGGTTCCCCAGTCGCGCCGCTACAAGGGCGGCAGCAAATGGACGGCGCTGGTCGGCATCGTTGCGCTGCTGCTGCTCGCGGCCGTGTTCGGCGCCGCCGTGCCGACCCTGGGCGTGCTGGTGCCGGCGGCCGTGATCATGTGCGCCCTGAGCTTGTGGGTCATGCTCGATTTCCGGGTCGGGGTTGCCGCCGCCATCGTCATCATGCCGCTCTCGGCGCTGGCCTTCTTTCCGCATGAAATGCTGGGCATCCGCGGTCTCAATCCGCTCAACATGATCTTGTTCCTGACCATCGTCTCCTACGTCGTCCATGCCGGACTGCGGCGCTGGCGCGATCCGATCGCGCCGATGCGCCTGCTCGCCTGGTATGTGCTGCCGATCGGCATCGCCTGCGTGGTCGGCATGTCCAACGTCAATCTGATTCCGCCACGCTTCGAGGCCGAACGCCTGATCCAGTACCACGACGGCTTCGGCTATCTGCGCGACATGTTCATCAAGCCGCAATTCCTGGTGCTGCTGGCGCTGATGGTGGGGCTGTCCGTGCGCCACAGCAAAAAGCCGGAAAAATTCCTCTACCTGATGCTCCTGTCCGGCTGGATCTTCTGTGGCCTGGTGGGCTGGCGCTTGCTGAGCTCGGGCATGTCGCTGCGCCAGCTGGCCTCGCCCCTGGCGCGCGACTTCCTGGGCACCCTCGGCATGCACGCCAACGAGATGAGCCTGTTGTTGAACATGCTCTACGCGGTAACCCTGTTCTCGCTGCGCGGGGCCGGCGACGCCCAGCGCCGCCTGCTGTTCGTATCTTCCGTGGTGTTCGCCGTGTGCGTGCTGATGACCTTCTCGCGCGGCGGCTTCATCGGCTTCATCCTGGTCAACCTGATTTACTTCTGGAAGCGCATCAGCGTCAAGACCGTCATCATCGGCGTGATCGTGGCCGGCTGCATCGGCCCGCTGGTGATCGAACCGATCCTCGAACGCGCCCTGACCGGGGTCGGTAACGGCGACCGCGGCGCCGTGACGGCCGGCCGCCTGGACGGCATCTGGCTGCCGCTGCTGCCGTATGTGCTGGAGGAACCGGTCTTGCCGCACGGCGTGCGCTCGCTCTTGTGGAGTCCGCCCGTGCGCCTGAACAAGATGCTGCCGGTGGCGCAGACCCACAGCGCCTGGCTGGGCGGCCTGATGGACCTGGGCCTGGTCGGCTTCGGCTTCGTGCTCGCCTTCCTGCTGTTCGTGCGGCGCGAATTCTTGCGCCTGTCGCGCGAGCATGCCAGCGCCAGCCTGCAAGGCATGTTCGCCGGCGGCGCCGTGATGATTCCCGTATGGTTCATCCAGGGCTTTACCGACGATATGTTTACCCCCACTTTTTCGCAATCGTATTTCTGGATCCTGCTTGGCGTCCTGATGGGTTGCGGCGGCGTGTACCGCATGAAGGACAGGAACCGGCATCGGGAACCGGCGCCCTGGCACGACAAGCCCTTTGACTTACGGAAAGACGAGTTGGCAACGTGACGGATATTGATTCAACGCAGCGCAAATCGGCGCGCATCTGCATGCTGAACTATTACGCCTGGGGCGTCATCGCCGACCTGGACGGGAAAAAAGTCCACATCGGCGGCGAAGAAGTGCAGCACGCGCTGATGTCGCGCTACCTGGCCCGCAGCGGGCACCAGGTCACCTCGCTGGTCGGCGACTTTGGCCAGCAGCCGGTCGAGCAGGTCGGCGGCGTGACCGTGCGCAAGACCTTCGCCCTTGCCGACGGCTTGCCCGGCCTGCGCTTTCTGGCCCCGCGCCTGACCGCCACCTGGGCCGCCATGAAAGCGGCCGACGCCCAGGTCTACTACGTCAGCTGCGCCGGCGCCACCGTCGGCATCGCCGCCGCCTTTTGCAAGCGCTACGGGCGCCGCTTCGTGTTCCGCATCGCCTCCGACGCCGATTGCGCGCCCGATACGCTGATGCTGACCAACGCGCGCGACCGCGCCCTGTATCACTACGGCCTGCGGCGCGCCGACGCCATCCTGGCGCAAACCGACAAGCAAGCCGCGCTGCTGCTGAAAAACTACGGCTTGCATGCCGAAGTGGCCGGCATGTTTTCCGACTTGCCCGACACCATCGTCCCGCCCGCCGAGCGCCCCACCGACCTGCTGTGGCTGGCCAATATGCGTTCGATGAAGCGTCCCGAGTGGTTCATCGACATCGTGCGCGAGCTGCCCGAATTCGTCTGCGAAATGGCCGGCGGCGCCCATCCGGAGGAGCGCGAGCTGTACGCGCGCGCCGAAGCGGGCGCCAGCGCCCTGCCGAACCTGCGCTTTCACGGCCAGGTCAAGTTCGGCACCACGCGCAGCCTGTTCGCGCGCGCCCGCATTTTTGTGAACACCTCGTCCTTCGAGGGTTTTCCCAATACCTATCTGCAAGCCTGGGCCAACGGCGTCCCGGTGGTGGCCACGTTCGATCCGGACGGCATCATCGCGCGCCTGGGCCTGGGCGTGGCGGTGAGCGACGTGGCCGGCGCCGTCGCGGCGGCGCGCGCGCTGCTGGCCGATCCGGCCCGGCTGGCCGAATACAGCGCGCGTTGCCGCGCCTACGCCAGCACCCGCCTGGCGCCCGAAACCGTTTCCGCTCCCTACCTGTCGGCGCTGCTCGCATGAACCAAGGCATGAACCAAACACCACGTCAACGCCTGCGCATGCTGTGGGGCTCGGACCTGTATCGCTGCCTGCAAGGCGCCAGCGGCTGGAAAGCCGGCCTGCGCGCCTACCGCATGGTGCCGGGCTTTCGCTTCCTGTTCTGGCTGCGCCTGGCGTCTGTCACGCGCGGCGCCGGCGGCCTGTGGAAGCTGGCCCATGTCGCCGCGCGCTTCATGCACAAGCACTACCGCTTCAAGTTCGGCATCTCGATCCCCTACGACACCGAGATCGGGCCCGGCTTTTACATCGGCCACTTCGGCG
The DNA here is from genome assembly GCF_011682065.1 of Massilia rubra. Classification (GTDB taxonomy): domain Bacteria; phylum Pseudomonadota; class Gammaproteobacteria; order Burkholderiales; family Burkholderiaceae_D; genus Telluria_A; species Telluria_A rubra. The sequence continues at coordinate 143,676 of NZ_VUYU01000017.1, forward strand.
GCATCGTGGTCAGCCGCGACGCCCGCATCGGGCGCAACTGCAATATTTCGCAGGGCGTCACCATCGGGCAGGTCAACCGGGGCGAGCGCAAGGGCGTGCCCGTGCTCGGCGATAACATCCACATCGGCGCCGGCGCCGTGCTGCTCGGCGCCATCAAGGTCGGCAACGGCTGCGCCATCGGCGCCAACGCCGTGCTCACGCGCGACCTGGACGACAATTCGGTCGCGGTCGGCATTCCGGCCAAGGTCATCTCGACCAAGGGCAGCGAAGGTTACGTGGAGTATTGTGATTATCCAAATGCGTAGCCGGGGCTTGCAATGACGGGCGCCAGCCTGAAACGCGGCGCGATCACCCTGACCGCCGCCAACATGCTCGACTTCGGCCTGCAGTTTTTGATGCCGATCGCGCTGGTGCGCCTGTTGCCGACCTCCGCCTTTGCCGACTACCGGCTGGCCTGGCTGGCGATCGGCACGGCCATGGCGATCGCGCCGTTCGCGCTGCCGCGCAGCCTGTTCTATTTCCTGCCGCGTCACGAAGGGCAGGCGCGCGCGCCGTATGTGCACCAGACCTTGCTGATGCTGCTGTTGACCGGCGCTTTGGCCGGGCTGGCGCTGGGGCCGTGGAATCCGTTGCTGCCGGCCAGCCTGCGCGCCATGCACAGCGCGGCCTGGTTCATGCCGGCCTTCCTCACCCTGTGGGTGGCGGCCAACCTGATCGAGTTCCTGCCCAATGCGCGCGGCGACGTGGCCGGGCAGGCCAAGACCATCGTCGCGCTGGCCGTGCTGCGCGTGGTGATGGTGGCCGCCGCCGCCTGGTCCGGGCGCGCCGACGTGGTGTTCGGGGCCCTGGTGGCCTACGCCGCCATCAAGGTGCTGCTGGTGCTGCTGCATATCGGGCGCCACTACGGCTGGCGCGTGTTTCCGCTGCAAATGCCGGTGCTGCGCACCCAGCTGGTCTATTGCGTGCCGTTCGGCCTGGCGTCGGCCCTGTTCCTGCTGCGCGGCCAGGCCGACCAGTGGGTCGCGGCCGCCATGTTCCCGGCCGCCGCCTTTGCCGCCTTTTCCATCGGCGCCGTCATCATGCCGGTGGTGGCCCTGGTGCGCAACAGCGTCAGCAACGCCATCGCGCCGCGCCTGTCCGCGCTCGAATCGAACAAGGACCAGGACGGCATGCTGCGCCTGAACCAGCGCGCCAACCTGGCCAGCGCCTACGTGCTGCTGCCGACGCTGATGCTCACCGCCGTGCTGGCCGTGCACATCGTGACCGTGGTCTATACCGACAAATACCTGCTCGCCGCCGACGTGATGCGCATCAATTGCCTGGCTCTCCTGGGCGTGGCGGTCGAGGTCAGTACGCTGACGGTGGTGCTCAACCAGGGCCGCTTTTTACTGGCCGCCGACGGCTGCCTGCTGTTCGTCAGCCTGGCCGCCGGCGTCACCGGCGCGCTGCTGTTCGGCATACCGGGCGCTGCGCTCGGCAACGTGGTCACCCTGGCCGCCGGCAACGCCTTCAGTTTCTGGCGCGTTTCGCGCGTGACCGGGGTGCCGCTGCGCCGCCTGCAACAGTGGGGCGCGTTGCTGCGCATCCTGGCCGCCTGCGTCGGCGCCGGCGCGCTGGCGGCGCTGCTCGATGCGGCCAACCTGGTGCGCATCGTATGGCTCGAAGCGGTGCTGATCGGCGTTGTCTTCGCCGTCGCCTATGCCGTCCTGCTCAAGCTGGCCGGCGCGCTGGCCGAGGCGCGCGCCCTGTTCCTGCCGCAGCCTGCGGCCAAAGCCGCATCGCCCGCACCTCCCGCATCGCCTATTCAAAAACACGATTAACCATTCCAGGATCGACCATGCCCGCACTTCAAAAACTGCTCTTCGTCTTCGGCACCCGCCCCGAGGCCATCAAACTGGCGCCGGTGGTGCTGGCCGCGCGCGCCCACGGCGGCTTCGAGGTCGTGGTCTGCGTCACCGCCCAGCACCGCGAAATGCTCGACAGCGTGCTGGCCTTTTTCGGCATCAAACCCGAGCATGACCTGAACCTGATGAAGCCGGGCCAGACCCTGACCGGCCTGACCACCGGGGTGCTTGAGGGCCTGGCGCCCGTGCTGGAACAGGAGCGTCCGGACTGGGTGCTGGTGCAGGGTGATACCACCACCGCCTTTGCCGGCGCGCTGGCGGCGTTTTACGCCAAGGCCAAGGTGGCCCACGTGGAAGCGGGCCTGCGCACCGGCAATATCTATGAACCCTTCCCGGAAGAGATGAACCGCAAGCTGGTCGGCGCCATCGCCGAGATGCACTTCCCGCCGACCGCGCCGGCCAAGGTCAACCTGCTGCGCGAAGGCATTCTTGAAGAGCGCACCCTGATCACCGGCAACACCGGCATCGACGCCCTGTACCTGGTGCGCGCGCGCCTGCAGGAAGACCCGGCTTGCCGTGCGCAAGTGGCCGCCGCGCTCGAGCCGCAGGGCTTGAACCGCTTCATCGGGCCGCGCCGTCCCTTCGTGCTGGTCACCGCGCACCGGCGCGAAAGCTTCGGCGCCGGCTTCGAGGCGATCTGCACCGCCATCGCCGAACTGTGCACGCGGTATCCCGACATCGATTTCGTCTTCCCCGTGCATCCGAATCCGGCCGTGCGCGGCGCCGTCGAACGTTACCTGGTGCCGGCCGGCTTTGCCAACCTGGTGCTGTGCCAGCCGCTCGACTACCTGCCGTTCGTGGCGATGATGATCAACGCTTCCGTGGTGCTGACCGATTCCGGCGGCGTCCAGGAAGAAGCGCCGAGCCTGGGCAAACCGGTGGTGGTCATGCGCGACGTCACCGAGCGCATGGAGGGGGCGGCGTCGGGCATGGTGCACCTGGTCGGCCCCAACCGCGAGCGCATCGTGACGGCCGTGGCTGGCTTGCTCGACAGCGAAGTGCGGGACGGCAGTGGCGGTAATTTCTATGGCGACGGCCACGCCTCGCGGCGCATTCTCGATTCCCTGGCCGGCTTCGGAGAGCGCGCTTGAAGATTTTTGCAATCTGCTACTACGCGCCGCCCAAGCTGACCCCGCAGGCGATCCAGATCGGACGCCAGCTGTACCACCTGGACGCGCGGGTAGAGCTGCTGCACGGCAGCGATCCGCAGTTTTCCGACGCCTACGACCAGTATCCGGATTTTTTCGAGCGCATCGGCTCGCTGTGCGTGCCCAGCCCCGGCACCTTTTTCAAGGGCTTCCTGCACAAGGTCGCGCGCCGCCTGCTGCCGCTGTATAACACCATTCCCGACGGCCTGGGTCCGTGGCGCCGCCGCGCGCTCGGGCCGGCGCTGGAACGGATCGCGGCCAGCGGCAGCGAGGTGCTGGTCAGCTTCGGCATGCCGATGTCGGACCACCTGCTGGCGCTGGAAATCAAGCGCCGCACCGGCTTGCCGTGGCTGGCGCATTTCAGCGACCCCTGGTCGGACAATCCCTTCCATCCGAACACCTGGATGGAACACCGGGTCAACGCGGCGCTGGAGCGGCGCGTGATTGGCGCCGCCGACCGCGTCTTGTTTACCTCGCAGCGCACCCTGGACCTGGTGATGGCCAAGTATCCGCCCGCCTGGCGCGCGCGCGCCGCCGTGCTGCCGCACGCCTGGGACATGGACAATTTCGCGGGCCCGGCCCCCGCATTGGCGCCGGCCGTGGCGGTGGCGGCGCGTCCCGGCGTGCGCCACGTGGTACGCCACATCGGCGCCTGTTACGGGGCCCGCTCGCCCGAGCCGCTGTTCGCGGCGCTGGCGCGCATGCTCGAACGCCAGCCGGGCGCGTTTGATGCGGTGGCCTTCGAATTCGTCGGCCACGTCTCGCCCAACCTGCTCGCCTCGGACGCTTACAAGGCGCTGCCGGCGGGCTTGGTGCGCATGCGCGGCCAGGTCGGCTACCGCGAATCGCTGCAGCTGGCGCGCGACTCCGACGCGCTGCTGGTGATCGACGCGCCCAGCAAGTTGCCCAGTGTGTTCCTGCCAAGTAAGTTGGTGGAATACATCGGCGCGCGCCGCCCGGTCTGGGGCATCACGCCGCCGGGCACCTCGGCCGACCTGATCGCCGAGTGGGCCGGCAGCGCCGACGCCTGCGCCGCGCCGGACGATATCGAAGCGGTCACCCGCATGCTGCGCACCGGCCTGGCCGCGCTCGATGGCGAGGCAGGGCAGGGCGGGCCGGAAGCGGTCGCCGAACGCTTCGCCGCGCCGCGCGTGGCCGCCGCCCTGAAGGCCCAGATCGCGCTGGCGATGGGACGCGACGCGTCCTGAACCGGCTGGCGGCCCCGCCCCCGGCGCGGGCCGCACACTTGACCTTGATTTCTTGACCATGATTGCTCGACAACCCAGATGACGCCAATGACCCTCCTGTTCGTCGCCGACCAGCTCAAGTTCGGCGGCGCCGAACGCCACCTGGTGGCGCTGGCGACCGGCCTGGCCCAGCGCGGCCACAAGGTGGCCGTGGCCTACCTGAAGGATTCCGACGAACTGGCCGCCGAGCTGGAACGGGGCGGGGTCGCGCCGATCGTCTGCTGCCATTCGGGCGGCGGGGTCGACCTTGGCGCCCTCAAGCGCCTGGCCGGCCTGATGGATCAGCTGGAACCCGACCTGGTGATCGCTACCTCCCAATATTCGCAGATGTGCGCCACCATGGCCGGCTGGCGCGCGCGCCGCCGCCCGCCGCAGGCCTTCATTTGCCACAGCATGGGCGTGGTGCGGCGCGGCGGAAGCGCGCGCCTGCGTTTCATCGTCTATCGCCAATTCTATCGGACCGCCGCCTGCGTCATCTTCATCAGCGAGTTGCAGCGCGGGTTCTTCGCCAAGCTCGGTGTCGGCCTGCGCCGCAGCGAAGTGGTGCACAACGGGGTCGACCTCGGGCATTTTTCGGCCGAGCTGGTGGCGCAGCCGGCTAGCGCCCTGCGCGCGCAGCACGGCGTCAAGCCGCACGAGCTGGTAATCGGCCTGTGCGCCATTTTCCGCGAGGAGAAACGGCACGGCGACCTGCTCGAAGCGCTGGCGCGCTTGCGCGCCCAGGGCGTGGCGGCGCGCGCGGTGCTGGTCGGCGATGGCGTCACGCGCCCGCAGATCGAGGCGCGCATCGATGCCCTCGGCCTGCGCGACGCGGTCCTGCTGGCCGGCTTCCAGCAGGATGTGCGGCCCTTCATCGGCATGTGCGATGTGATGACCCTGACCTCGCACGACGAGAATTTTCCGATCGCCACCCTGGAATACATGGCGCTCGGTAAACCGCTGGTGTCGAGCGACGTCGGCGGCATGCGCGAGCAGGTCGACGACGGCGTCAACGGCCTGCTGTACCCGGCCGGCGACGTCAAAGCGCTCACTGCCGCCCTGACCCGTTTGAGCGACCCGGCGCTGTGCGCGCGCCTGGGGCAGGGCGCGCTGGCCTCGGTGCGCGCGCGCTTCGATGTGCAGCACATGATTACGCGCTACGAAACCATCTTCCGCGGACTGGCCGGCGTGCGCGCCGCTGCCGCCACCACAACCACCACAGCATAGAAAGCCCATCAACATGCCGATCGAAGACATTGTCCATCCATTCCTGAAGTTCTATACGGCGGCCCCGCAATGGGTCAAGAGCTCGCTCGGCCATGTGTACTCGATGGCGCCGACGCGCCTGCGCTACGGCGCCAAGTACGACGAGTTCCAGGCCGAAATCAACCGCTGCAACGACCCGGTCTGGACCGCGCGCCGCGCCGACGAAAAACTGCTCGAGACCCTGCGCTGGGCGATCGAGACCGTGCCCGCCTACGCCCACCTGAAAGGGGCGCTGGCCGAGGTGCGCGATCCGTCCGACGCAACGCGCCTGTTGGCGGCGTTCCCGCTGCTCGAAAAAGAATCGCTCAAGGCCGACAGCACCCGTTATCTGTCCAACAAGATGGGCCCGGAAACCCACCTGATGGCGTTCACCGGTGGCTCGACCTCGGTGCCGATGAAGCTGTACCTGGAAAAGTACGTCTCGCGCTCCAAGGACTTTGCCTATAACAGCACGTTCGATACCGTCGCCGGGGTCGGCAGCGGCGACGTCATCCTGGCGCTGCGCGGGCGCAGCGTGCCGGGCGCCGGCAAGCCGGGCGGCTCCCTGTGGATGTACGACCCGATCAAGCGTTACCTGCATCTGTCGTCGGATCACCTGGAAGCGCAGTACATGCCTGGCTACGTGGAAGCGATCGCCAAGTGGAAGCCGACCATCATCCACGCCTTTCCGTCGGCGCTGGTGCCGCTGGCGCACTGGTTCAAGGCCAATCCGGCCCCCGAGCTGGTCGCGCGCATCCGCGCCGTGCAGCTGTTTTCCGAAAATGTCTACGATTACCAGGTCGACCTGATCCGTGAAGTGTTCGGCTGCCCGGTGCTGCTCGACTACGGCCACTCCGAGCGCGCCGTCAAGGCCATCTCGCTGCCCGAAGACAGCCGCTATTTCTTCTGGCCCCTGTACGGCAAGGTCGAATTGGTCGACAACGACGGACGCGCCATTACGGAACCGGGCGTGATCGGCGAAATCGTCGCCACCGGCTTCGACAACCGGGTCATGCCGCTGATCCGCTACCGCACCGGCGACCTGGCCATGTGGAGCAAGGCGCCCAACACCATTCGCCCGGGCTTCGCGGTGGTCGAACGGATCGAAGGGCGGCTGCAGGAATTTTTGGTGTGCCGCGATCACCGCCTGGTGTCGATCTGCACCATCGGCGCGGCCCACTTCGAGCAGCTCGCCAGCGCCGACATGATGCAGTTCGAGCAAGACGCGCCCGGCAAGGCCACCCTCAAGGTCATGTCCGACACCGAACTGACCCCGCGCGCGCGCGCCGCGCTGGCGGCCGGCGTCCTGGCCAAGACCCAGGGCGGGCTCGATATCGAGATCGTGCGGGTCGACGGCATCCCGCGCACCGGCTCGGGCAAGCACAAGCTGCTGATCCAGCGCCTCGACCTGTCCGGCTACCTGGGCGCGGCCCATATCGAGCGCGAGAGCGACAGCGCCGGGACGCTCTGATGAAGTCGGTGATCATGATCGGCCCGTCGCCGGCAGCGCGCGGCGGCATGGCCAGCGTGATCCAGACCTATCTGGCGCACGGCTACGAGGAGGGCGGGCGCTGCCGCTTCATCGCCACCCACGTCGACGGCGGACCGCTGCGCAAGGCGCTGCGCGCGCTGGCCGCGCTGCTTCAATTCCTGGCGCTGCTCGTGCGCGGGCGCGTCTCGGTGCTGCATGTGCACCTGGCCTCCGGGGTCAGCTTCTGGCGCAAGGCGCCGTTCATGGCGGCGGCGCGCCTGTTCCGCCGCCCCGTGCTGGTGCACCTGCACGGGGGCGAATTCATCGACTTCGTCGAGCTGCGCCTGTCCGGCTGGCGCCAGCGCTTCGCGCTGCGCCTCTTGGGCGACGCCGCCGCCGCCTTTGCCCTGACCGAGGTCTCGGCCACCTGGCTGCGCACGCGCGCCGGGCTCAAGACGGTCGAGGTGTTTCCCAACCCGATCGCCGGCATCACGCTGGCGGCGCGCCGGCCCGGGCGCAGCGTGCTGTTCCTGGGACGGCTGGAAGAGAAGAAGGGCGTGTTCGACCTGATCCGCGCCTTCGCCGCCGTGCATGCGCAATCGCCCGAGGCGCGCCTGGTGCTGGCCGGCGACGGCGACGCCGATGGGGCGCGCGCACTGGCGGCCGAACTCGGCGTGGCCGACTGCGTGCGCCTGCCGGGCTGGGTCGATGCCGGCGCGCGTGCGGCCTTGTTGGCCGAAGCGGCCGTTTTCGTGCTGCCATCACACAAGGAACAGATGCCGATGTCAATTTTGGAAGCCATGATGGCAACGGTTCCAGTCGTGGCCACCAATGTTGGCGCTGTGCCACACATGTTGGATCAAGGAAAGTGTGGTTTTCTCGTTGAAGTGAGCAATATACCCCAGCTCGCTGCCTGTATTTTGCGCATTTTGGATGATAATGTCTTGGCGGATATGATCTCCGAGCGCGGACTGGCACGTGTCAAGTCCGAGTACATGGTCGGGACAGTCTTGCGACGTCTTCGACAACGTTATGAGGAGTTGGCAGCATGATAAGATTAGTTAATGTTATTTCACTGGCGACGGCAGCCTTGTGCATGCCTGCCCTGGCCCAGAATTTCACCACCGTCGCACCCCGTTTTACCACGGCCGAGCTGACCGCCACGGCCAGCGCTTTGGCCCCGTCTTCCCTGACCGCCGCCATCGATAAATTCGACGCCGCCGCGCCAATGGGCCACCCGCGCCTGTTCAAGGGCCAGCCCGATTTCCTGGGCATCGTGGCCGCCACCAAGGCCGAGCGCACCTCGTCCATCGTGGCCGTGACCGGCTATTTGCAGCGCAATTCGGTGGCCAATGTCACCAGCGCCCTGAAGACGCAGATTAATTCCAGCAATACCACGGTGCGCATGGAATCCTGGTGGCAGCAGGACCGCATCCTGGAAGGCATGGCCGAGGCGGCCGTGGCTTACCATATGACCAAGAATCCCTGGTTTATCACCGAAATGCGGGCCCGCATGCAACTGTTTGCGCCAGGCATCCTGGCGCGCAAATGCGTCGGCGACGTTTCGGAAACCCGCGATTACGCCTGGTTCTATGCCCTGGCCTACGATTTTGCCTTTCCCGCCATGACGGCCGCCGACAAGCAGATGGTCAAGGACATCGTGCTCGCCTGCGGCAACTCGGGCCTGAACAAGGTGGCCGACACGGTCAAGCTGTATCCGGAAAACGGGATCGCCTACAACGCCCTGGGTAAATTCGTCGGCGCCCTGCTGATCGTGCGCGGCGACATGCCCGAGACCCATGCCTGGCTGCGCACCTCGCTGCCGCTGTATGTCAGCAGCACCAGCCCATGGGGCGGCGACGACGGCGGCTTTGCCAACGGATCGAGCTATGCCGGCTGGGAATCCGGCGAATCGCTGCTGATGTGGGACTTGATCGAGCGCGTGCTCGGCGTGCCGTTCTACCGCAAGCCATGGCTGGCCGAATTCGCCCGCTTCATGGCCTACGCCCTGCCGCCCGGCGTGCCGGTTGGCGTGTTCGGCGACGGCGCCGAAGTGAACCGGATCGAAGAATGGGCCCGCTTCGGCAAGGCCGTCATGAACCGCTCCGACACCACCTTGTCGCGCTGGTACGTCAAGCAGCAGAGCGGCGAAGACTATGCGCGCCTGCACATCCTGCTCAGCCCGCGCGAGTTCTCCGGCCCGATCACCTTGCCGGCCACCCAGCCGAACGGCGCTTACTTCCCGGCGATTGGCTGGGCCGCCATGCACAGCTCGCTGGCCGACCGTGCCCGCACCTCGGTATTCTTCAAGAGCAGCCCGTTCGGCTCGGTGAACCACTCGCATGCCGACCAGAACAGCTTTGTCATGTATTCCAAGGGCAAGGTCCTGGCCATGGACAGCGGCAACTACGATTACTACAACTCGCCGCACTGGCGCGACTACTACAAGCAGACCAAGGCGCACAATGCAATCACCTTCGACGGCGGCCAGGGCCAGTACCTGGGCGCCGGCGGCCTGGGCGATCGCGTCGCGTCCGGCAAGCTGACCAAGTTCCTGCAGACGGCCGCTTACGACATCAGCACCGGCGACGCCACCGCCGCCTATGCAGGCAAGCTGAGCCAGGCGAAGCGCACCGTGGTCTTCATTCGTCCATCGACCCTGGTGACGATCGACCAGCTCAACAGCGCTACGCCGCGCAAGTACGAGTACAACCTGCACACCGTGGCGCCCGTGACCGGCCCGGCGGCCGCCTTCCGCGCCGACCTGGCGCCGGCCGAGCTGTGCGGCACGGTGGCCTCGCCCGATGCGTTTGCGATGAGCACCTCGGTTGGCTACATGCCGGCGCCGACCGTACCGACGGGACCGCATTTCTGGAACAAGTTTAACTATGCGACTGCCAAGAACCGCGGCTTTTTCGTCTCGGTCCTGCGTTCGAACTGTTTGACTGTGAAACCGGAGATCGTTTTTAGCGCTACCAATGCGAAGATCACGGTTGGCGGACGTGTCATTTCGGTGACCGACCTGGATGTGACGGTCAACTGATATCTCCCCCTGCCTTGCGCCAGCGCCTGCTGGCGCAAGGCGACGCGGACCCGGTACGCAAGCGCGGTGCCCGGTCCGCGCGTTCGGGCCCGTGGCCGACACGGGCTGCCTGAACGACAGCGCCGCCTTTTCCCCTCCGCCATCTCTTGAACGAATTGCCGCGACGCCGGCGTTCGACCCATCCGCTTCACCTTCAATCACCCCTTGTTGCCCTCAAGAACGCTTCGTGATGCGTCTCGACAACGGACCGGCTCCGGGCGCAACGCTCGCTTGCCGGGCGGGCGCGCACATTCGATAATGTGCGGACAACGAATTTGCCTTTCCGATTATAATTGCTTTTTTTATAAATCTGGATGACTATGCCACTGATCTATCTGGTTGCCGGTGCTCGACCCAACTTCATGAAAATCGCACCGATCGTGCGCGCCTTGCAACAGCAGGACACGCTCACGTTCAAGATCATCCACACCGGCCAGCACTACGACCGCGAGATGAACGATGTGTTCTTTGAAGAGCTGGGCATTCCCCAGCCCGATATCTTCATGGGCGCCGGCGGCGGCAGCCATGCCCAGCAGACGGCCAAGATCATGGTCGCGTTCGAAGAGCTGTGCCAGGCCGAGCGCCCGGCCGCCGTGCTGGTGGTGGGCGACGTCAATTCCACCCTGGCCTGCTCGATCGCCGCCAAGAAGCTCAACATTCCCGTGGCCCACGTCGAAGCGGGCTTGCGCAGCGGCGACATGACCATGCCGGAAGAAATCAACCGCCTCGTCACCGACAGCATCAGCGACTGGTTCTTCGTCACCGAGCCAAGCGCCGTGACCCACCTGCAGCGCGAAGGCAAGGCCGAGTCGGCGATCCATTATGTCGGCCATGTGATGGTCGATAATGTGTTGTTCCAGGCCGACAAGCTGAGCGCGGCCGATACGTCCTCGTACGAAACGAGCGCCATCAAGGCCACGCGCAGTGCCAACGGCGCGCGCTACGGCGTGGTGACCCTGCACCGTCCCAGCAACGTGGACGACGCCGCCATGATGCGCACCCTGGCCGGCGCCCTGCGCGAAATCGCGCAGGAGTTGCCGCTGATCTTCCCGGTGCATCCGCGCACCCGCGCCAATCTCGACAGCTTCGGCATCGACCTGGGCCCGAACGTCACCCTGGTCGGCCCGCAAGCCTACATGGCCTTTCTCAACCTGTGGAAGGACGCGGCGGTGGTGCTGACCGACAGCGGCGGCTTGCAGGAAGAAACCACCGCGCTGGGCGTGCCCTGCATCACGATCCGTGAAAACACCGAGCGCCCGGTCACCGTCGACGAAGGTTCGAACGTGCTGGTCGGCACCGATCCGGCGCGCATCGTGGCCGAGGCGCGCAAGGTCTTGCGCGGCGAAGGCAAACAGGGCCGCCGCCCGCACCTGTGGGATGGCAAGGCGGCCGAGCGCATCGTCGCCATCCTGACCAAGGAACTGGCAAGCAAGGAACTGGCGTGAGCGAGCGTATCGAGATGATGGGTTGCCTGATGGACAACCTGACGATGGAAGAAACCTTGCTAAAAGTGGAAGGTTTCATCGCCGCCGGCACCCCCCACCAGCACGTGGTCGTCAACGTCGACAAGCTGGTCAAGGCCAACCGCGACCCTGAACTGCGCCGCATCATCAACGAATGCGCGCTGATCAACGTCGACGGCATGCCGGTGGTGTGGGCCGCGCGCCTGCTCGGCAAACCCCTCAAGGAGCGCGTGGCCGGGGTCGACCTGTTCGAAGCGCTCATGAAGCGTGCCGCCGAAAAAGGCTGGCGCGTCTACCTGCTGGGCGCGCGCGAAGAAGTCGTCTCGGATGTGAAGCGCATCTACGAGAAAAAATACGCCGGCATGACCCTGGCCGGCTACCGCAACGGCTACTGGAAACCCGAAGAAGAAGCGGGCGTGGTCGAGCAGATCGCCGCCGCCAAGGCCGACCTGCTGTTCGTGGCGATCAGTTCGCCCAAAAAGGAACACTTTTTGGGCCAGTACCAGGCGCAGATGAAAATTCCATTCGCGATGGGCGTGGGGGGCACCTTCGACGTTGCCGTCGGCAGGGTCAAGCGCGCCCCGCTGTGGATGCAGAAAAGCGGCCTGGAGTGGTTCTACCGCTTCCTGCAGGAGCCGCGCCGCATGTTCCGCCGTTACTTTATCGACGACATGGGCTTCATCTGGCTGTTCCTCAAAGAAGCGACCCGGCGCTGAGCCCCGGTTGCTGAATCTTCGTTGCTGAATCCTATTTACACTATTCATTCAAAGGCAGTTTTATGAGCACAATTGGCGTCATCGGTCTTGGCTACGTCGGCCTCCCCCTCGTTGTCGAGTTCGCGAAACTGGGTCCGACCATCGGCCTCGATATTTCGGTCTCCAAAGTCGAATCCTGCCGGCGCGGGGTCGACCCCTCGCGCGAATTGTCGGACGAGCAGATGGCCGCGGCCGTGCACGCCGAGTACACCAACGATCCGGCCCGCCTGGGCGACGCCGACCTGATCATCGTGGCCGTGCCGACCCCGGTCGACATCGCCCACAATCCCGATTTCGGCCCGCTGATCGGCGCCAGCCAGGTGGTCGGCAAGCACATGAAGAAGGGCGCCACCGTCATCTACGAGTCCACCGTGTATCCGGGCGCGACCGAAGAAGTGTGCATCCCCGTGCTCGAAAAAGCTTCGGGCCTGAAGTGGAAGGATGACTTTTTCGTCGGTTACTCGCCGGAGCGCATCAACCCGGGCGACAAGGAACACACGCTCACCACGATCCTGAAAGTGGTCGCCGGCGACACCCCGGAAACGCTGGAAAAAGTGGCCACGATGTACGAGTCGATCGTCAAGCCGGGCGTGCACCGCTGCTCGAGCATCAAGGCCGCCGAAGCGTGCAAGGTCATCGAAAACACCCAGCGCGACCTGAACATCGCGCTGATGAACGAACTGGCCATCATCTTCGACAAGATCGGCATCGACACTTCCGAAGTGCTGAAAGCGGCCGGCACCAAGTGGAACTTCCTGAAGTTTTCGCCAGGCCTGGTGGGCGGCCACTGCATCGGCGTGGACCCGTACTACCTGACCCACAAGGCCGACATGCTGGGCTACCACCCGCAAGTGATCCTGGCGGGCCGGCGCATCAACGACGGCATGGCCAAGTTCATCGCCGAAACCACCATCAAGAACATGATCGCCGCCGGCAGCTACATCAAGGGCGCCAAGGTCAACGTGCTGGGCCTGACATTCAAGGAAAACTGCGCCGACCTGCGCAATTCCAAGGTGGCCGATGTGATCACCGAACTGAAAACCTACGGCGTCGAGGTATTCGTGCACGACCCCTACGCCGATGCCGACGAAGCGATGCACGAATACGGCGTCAAGCTGGTCGGCTGGGATGAATTGCCGCGCGCCGACGCGGTCGTGGCCGCCGTCTCGCACCGCCAGTTGATGGCCACCTCGATCGAAGACTTCCAGAAGAAGTTGATCAAGGGCGGCGTGTTCATCGACGTCAAGGCCGCCTTCGACCAGGCTGCACTGGTCGAGGCCGGCATCAAGGTATGGCGCCTGTAAAAGGCATCCTGGCAAGGCGGCGCCAACGCGGCGCCGCCTTGCTGCTGATGCTGGCCGTGGTGGGCCTGGGCGCGGCCTCCATGCTCATGGCGGGGATCGGCAAGACCGATACGCGCGCGCGACCGGAGCGGCGCAGCGCGGCCGCGCTGGCCCAGGCGCGCGAAGCGCTGATCGGCTTTGCGCTGGTCAACGGGCGCCTGCCGCGCCCGGCGCAGGAGGACGGCGGCGGACGCGAGTTCGACGGCCGCTGCGACAGCGAAGAGCGCTGCAGCGGCTTGCTGCCCTGGGTAACCTTGGGCCTGCCGCCCGGCGACGGCTGGGGCAAGCTGCTGCGCTACAGCGTCACGCCGGCGCTGAGCGCGGCGCCGGTCCATCCCACCGTAGCCTTCGGCACCAAGTCGATCGTCACGCGGCGCGACGGCCGGCTGGTGCGCCAGGTTGGCGCGGCGGCGTGTTCGATGGCCACCCAGTGCGGCGCCGCCGTGGTGTTTTCTTACGGGCGCGAGCATGGCGGCACCAGCGTGCACGGCGTGCGCCAGCCCGGCACGTCCCTCACCAATGCCGATGAGCGCTTCAACGCGCTCGCCACCACCACCTTCATCGAACGCCCCCTGAGCCGCGATCCGCTGGCCGCCGGCGGCGAGTTCGACGACCAACTGGTGCTGTTGCCGGTCGGCGTACTGTTTAATCGCATGAGCCTTGCGCGCATCTTGCCGCAGAGCGAGTAGGGCGGCCACGGGCTGCCTTCACCTTTTTTCGAAAGCGTCACATCATGAAAATTCTTGTTACCGGCGGCCTGGGCTACATCGGCTCGCATACCTGTGTCGAACTGATCAAGGCCGGCCATGAGCCGATCGCGTTTGACAACCTGTCCAACAGCCAGCGCAGCGTGCTCGAGCGCGTGCAGCGCATCAGCGGCCAGCCACTGGCCTTCATCGAGGGCGACATCCGCGATGGCGCCGCCCTCGACGCCGTCTTCCAGGCGCACCGGATTGACGCCGTGATCCATTTCGCCGGCCTGAAAGCGGTCGGCGAGTCGGTGTCGCAACCGCTGCGCTACTACGACAACAACGTGACCGGTTCGCTGGCGCTGTTCGACGCCATGGCGCGCCACGACGTCAAGTCGCTGGTGTTCAGCTCCTCGGCCACGGTGTACGGCGACCCGGTCTCGGTGCCGATCAAGGAAGATTTTGCCTTGTCGGCCACCAATCCCTACGGCCGTAGCAAGCTGATCATTGAAGACATGCTGCGCGACCTGATCAAGGCCGACCCGAGCTGGCGCATCGCGCTGCTGCGCTACTTCAACCCGGTCGGCGCCCACGAGAGCGGCTTGATCGGTGAAGAGCCGAACGGCATCCCCAACAACCTGCTGCCGTACATTGCGCAAGTGGCCGAAGGGCGGCGCGAGTTCCTGTCGGTGTACGGGGGCGATTATCCGACCCCGGACGGCACCGGCATGCGCGATTACATCCACGTTGTCGACCTGGCAATCGGCCATGTCAAAACCTTAAGCAAGCTGGCGACAGGTCCCGGCATTGTTACGTACAATCTTGGCACCGGGCGCGGCAACAGCGTGCTGGAAATGGTGCGCGCGTTCGAACAGGCCAGCGGCAAGCAAGTGCCCTACCGGATCGTGGCGCGCCGCCCCGGCGATATCGCCGCCTGCTACGCCGACGCCAGCTTCGCCGAAAGCGAGCTCGGCTGGAAGGCGGAGCGCGACGTGGCCCAGATGTGCGCCGACGCATGGCGCTGGCAATCCCTGCCCAAGTAATGTTTGAGCGCATGCTCGACGAACAAACTAAGGAAAGAACTCCATGAAAGCGATGATCCTGGCCGCTGGTAAAGGCACCCGTGTGCGTCCCCTGACCTATGATTTGCCCAAGCCGATGATCCCGATCCTGGGCAAGCCGGTGATGGCTTACCTGGTCGAGCACCTGGCCAAGTACGGCATCACCGAAATCATGGTCAACGTCAGTTATCTGCACGAAAAGATCGAAGAGTATTTCGGCGAAGGGCACCAGTTCGGGGTCCAGATCGGCTACTCCTTCGAAGGCTACACCAACGATGAAGGCGAGGTCGTGCCGCAGCCGATCGGCTCGGCCGGCGGCATGAAGAAGATCCAGGAGTTCGGCGGCTTCTTCGACGACACCACCATCGTGCTGTGCGGCGACGCCCTGATCGACCTCGACCTCAAATCGGCCCTGTTCGAGCACCGCCGCAAGGGCGCGCTGTGCTCGGTCATCACCAAGGAAGTGCCGTGGGATAAGGTGTCGAGCTACGGCGTGGTGGTCACCGACAAGGATGGCCGCATCACCGAGTTCCAGGAAAAGCCGTCCGAAGCCGAGGCCAAGTCGAACTTCATCAGCACCGGCATCTATATTTTCGAGCCGCAGGTGATCGACCTGATTCCCTCCGGCGTGCCGTTCGACATCGGCTCCGAACTGTTCCCGCTGCTGGCCAAGGAAGGCATGCCGTTCTACGCGCAGACGCGCGGGTTCAACTGGATCGACATCGGCAGCGTGTCCGACTACTGGCAGACCCTGCAAAACGTGCTGCTGGGCGAAGTCGCCCACATGGACGTGCCCGGCATCCAGGTCGAAGACGGCCTGTGGGTGGGCCTGAACACCCGCATCGACTGGCAAGGCACGACCATCGAAGGGCCGGTGTATATCGGCTCGGGCGCCTGCATCGAGGCCGGCGTGACCATCATCGGCCCGAGCTGGATCGGGCATGGCAGCCACATTTGCGAAGGCGCCAAGATCGTGCGCAGTGTGTTGTTCGAATACACACGGGTCTTGCGCGATGTAACTTTAGATGAAATGATCGTCTTTAAGGATTACAGTGTGGATCGGGCCGGCGAAATGAAGCACGTGTCGGAGTATGCCTCGGACGAGTGGGTCAATGCGCGCGACCGCCGCTTTACCCGGCGCACCGATGCGCCGCTGGAAGCGGTCAAGTAAGGCCACGCCTTGAGCACCGGGCGGCACATAAAAACAGCAGCATAAAAACGACCTGAAAGAGATGCAATGAAAATCTACCCAGTGATCCTGTCCGGTGGCGCGGGAACGCGCTTGTGGCCCTTGTCGCGCGCGGTGCTGCCCAAGCAGTTGCTGCCCCTGGTGACCGACAAGACCATGCTGCAAGACACCGTCCTGCGCGTGGCCGGCTGGCCCGAGCTGATGGCGCCGCTGGTGGTGTGCGGCAACGAGCACCGCTTCCTGGTGGCCGAGCAATTGCGCGAAATCGGCGTGACCCCGCTCGGCATCCTGCTCGAACCGGTCGGGCGCAACACCGCCCCGGCGGTGGCCGCCGCCGCCAATTACCTGCGCGCCATCGATCCGGACGCGGTCATGCTGGTGCTGCCGGCCGACCATGTGATCGACAAGAACGCGCCCTTCGCCGAGGCGGTGGCCCAGGCCGCGACCCTGGTGGCCGATGGCGCCCTGGCCACCTTCGGCATCGTGCCGCAGGCGCCCGAAACCGGCTACGGCTACATCCACCGGGGCGCACCGGCGGCCGGCGCCAGCGGCGCTTACCAGGTCGACCGTTTCGTCGAGAAACCCGACCGCGCCAGCGCCGAGGGTTTTGTCGCCGACGGCGGCTATTACTGGAACAGCGGCATGTTCCTGTTCCGCGCCGAAGGCTACCTGCGCGAGCTGGGCGAACTCGCCCCGGCCATTGCGGTGGCGGCCGAAGCGGCCGTGCGGCTCGGTTACCGCGACCTCGATTTCTGCCGCCTGGACGAAGCGGCGTTCGCCAGTTGCCCGTCGGACTCGATCGATTACGCCGTGATGGAACGCACCCGCCATGCGGTGGTGGTGCCGGCCGACATCGGCTGGAGCGATGTCGGTTCCTGGTCGGCGCTGTGGCAGGTGCAGCAGGGCCGTGGCGCGGACGCCCAAGGCAATGTGCAGCGCGGCGATGTGTACCTCGATGGCGTGAGCAATTCGCTGGTGCGCGCCGAGAGCCGCATCGTGGCCGTGGTCGGCGTCTCCGACCTGGTGGTGGTGGAAACGCCGGACGCGGTGCTGGTGGCGCACAAGGACCAGGTGCAGCGGGTCAAGCAGATCGTCGACCATCTGAAGTCGAAAGAGCGCACGGAACACTTGCATCACACCAAGGTGTACCGCCCGTGGGGGTATTACGAGGGCATCGACGCCGGCGAGCGCTTCCAGGTCAAGCGCATCACCGTCAAGCCCGGCGAAAAATTGTCGCTGCAAATGCATCATCACCGCGCCGAGCACTGGGTGGTGGTCAGCGGCACCGCGCGCGTGACCTGCGGCGAGAAAGTCAGCTTGTTGTCGGAAAACGAATCGACCTACATCCCGATCGGCATGACGCACCGGCTCGAAAACCCGGGCAAGGTGCCGCTGCACATCATCGAAGTGCAGTCGGGCAGTTACCTGGGCGAGGACGATATCGTGCGCTTTGAAGATATCTACCAGCGCGCCTAGGCTTTGCCAGGTGCAATCAAGCAAGGGAGCTGCGGCTCCCTTTTTGATTGGCGCCCGCGAGGAGGGCGTTCGATTGGTTGTCAGACAACTTGGATGCTGCATTGCAATAGAGTGATGATGGCGATTTCTAGCGCGTCGGCGCGAGAAAATGTTGCCAAACACACTTAGTTACAACTTAGTGCTTTTTTCGTGTCCTTAAATTGACGTTTCCAGAAAATTTTTTATGTTTCTTTATAGATATGTTCGCGCTACGTTGGCTCAATATGCGCCAACGTCGCATAAAAATGATAAAAAAAAGCAATTTGTTAAATCCTGAAATAAATTTCCCCTGCAGAATTGTTTCTCCACGCATAGAATTCGAGCCGTTCTCCGAATTTATCCGATGTGAGGAAGTATGTTTTTTAACGTATTCAAGCATGCGCTGGTCTGTGCCGGCATCTTTGCACTGACCGCTTGCGGTGGTGGAGAGCCAGTCGGCAGCACTAGCGGCAGCATCCAGCCGGCACCGAATTCCGCACTGCAGCAGTCGCCTTCGCCATTACCTTCGCAGTCATCTTCCAGCGCCCCTGTCAGCGCCAGCGCCTTCCGCGCCACGCCGGCGGTCAGCGCGGCCGAGCGCGAAGCCGAGCAACTGCGCATGGTCCCCTACGAGCAAGCTTTTTCGATCGAGATGCAGCGCCGCGCGCAGGAGCGTCCCGAGCATCTGCGCGGGCAGGGCGAGCCTGCCCCGGCGCAGGCGGCCTGCGAGCCGGCGCGGCCGTCCGGCTGTCCCGCCAGCGCGCCCGATGCGGCGACGCTCGTGGTCATGCCCGCCCAGCCGCTATAATCGGCGCTGCGGGGCAAGCGGCCCCGTTCACCCGACCCTGGCCACTCCATGACCCTGCGCGCAGCACTGATCCTGACTTTGGCCCTGGCCGCCACCACCGGCCAGGCCGGCGCCCAGGGCGCTTCGGCGCCGCGCCTGCGCCCCAGCCAGCTGGCGCTGGTCGTCAACGATGCCGAACCGAACAGCGTGGCGATTGCCGCGTATTACCGCAAGGCGCGCGCCATTCCCGCCGCCAACGTCATCCATGTGAGCATCCCCGGCAAGCCGCAGCGGCTCGACGCCGCCCGCTTTCACGCCCTGAAAGAGAGCATCGACAGCCAGCTTCCGGCCGGCATCGAAGCGGTGCTGATGGTCTGGACCGCGCCGTACGCCGTCGACTGCAATGCCATCACGGCCGCCTATACCATGGGCTTCGACCCTGGCCAGTGCAGCAATACCTGCGCCGCCAGCCGTCCCAGCGCCTACTTCAACGCCAGCTCGGTCCAGCCCGTGGCCGACTTCCGCATGCGCCTGTCGATGCTGCTGCCGACCGACTCGGTGGCGCAGGCCAAGGCCCTGATCGACCGTGGCGTGGCCAGCGGCTTTCGCGTGCCGAACGCCACCGCGTATTACCTGGTCACCTCGCAGGCGGCGCGCAATTCGCGGGCCGAACTGTTTCCGCGCGACGGACACATCGCCGCCAAAAAAATCCGCACCAAAACCCTGCACAGCGACGCGCTTGAGGGTGTGAGCGACATCATGGTCTACCAGACCGGCATGGCCAAGGTCGACAAGCTCGACAGCGTCAAGTTTTTGCCGGGGGCGCTGGCCGACCACCTGACCTCGTTCGGCGGCGACCTGTATGGCGCCAGCCAGATGAGCAGCCTGCGCTGGCTGGAAGCGGGCGCCACGGCCAGCTACGGCAGCGTCAGCGAACCTTGCAATCATTGGCAAAAGTTTCCGCATCCCGTCATCCTGCTCAAGCATTACCTGAGCGGCAGCAGCGCCATCGAAGCTTACTGGCGCAGCGTGGCGTGGCCGACCCAGGGCGTGTTCATCGGCGAACCGCTGGCGGCGCCGTATGGACGTTGAGCCTATGGACGTTGAGCCGCTGAGCGAATCCGGGCCGCTGCACGAGATCGGCACGCCCCATCCATGGAGCCGTGTTGTCGTCTCCACGCTCGGCTGGATTGCCAAGATCCTGGCCTGGCTGCTGATGCTGGCGATCCCCTCCTGTATCGGCCTGCGCATGTACCTGGACCGCGCCGAGCCCTTGCCGGATATGCTCGGTTGCTACCAGTCCGCCTACGATACCGTGTGTTTCATGCCGGACGGTCATTTCGAGCAGCGCACGTCAGCGGGGGTAGTCCACAACACCGGAACGTTTACCATATACGTCGACGGCTCGGGCGTGATGGAAGCACGCTATTTCGTCGACGTATGCCCCTGGTGCGACGGGACCCCCGCAGACCGCGAGGAGGTCATCCAGCCCCTCGATGAGCCGCTCATCGGCCCCAACTTCAGGCGCGGCCCAATGGGCGGCAAGGAAGTCACGTACAAGAAGAAATCCGCCGACGGCTCCCCGGCCCCTTCGCGCTATTGAGCGCCGGCCGACGCATGAGGTCTTCATCACGGCGAAAAAACTGTCGGATGGCAGCATGCATGGCCTGGGCGGGCGCGCGCTCCCTGCCTGGACAGGGCGCACGCCCGCGAACTCGGCATCGCGGCCGGGCTGGCCGGGATCCACGCCGTGCGCCAGTTGACTTGTCGTGGCTGGAACGATTGATCGGTTGCGCGGCAAACCTCGCCCTTCAGGGCGGGGTCAAGAGCGCGGACGGCGCAGCCGTCTGGTTTGGTGCGTCTAGTGCGGCGTCTGCTGCTGTTCGATGTACTGCCGGATAACGGCGATAGGCGCACCGCCGCAGCTACCGGCAAAGTAGGAAGGCGACCATAGCGCGCCGCCCCAAAGCTTCTTG
>NZ_VUYU01000018.1 GCF_011682065.1 Massilia rubra
GCCCTTAACGGGCTGGGGGGGCGGGCGCGGGCGCCGTTGTGCGGGCGCTGCGGTTGCTAGCGTGGGCAGGTGCCGCCGGCCGCTAACCCTTGTGTGGGGCCCCCCGCCTGCGCGGGGGAGACGGCCGAGGGTGGCGGCTCTTGATGCGGGCGGGTCAGTCGCCCAACACCCCTCCAAAAAAAGATTTCACCTTTTTTCGCCAAGTCCTTGCACATTCCGATATCTTCCCGTTACAATCACGCCCCGAAGCAAGAGGTCAGTGAGATAGCAGAAAGCACCCTGCAAATATAATTGACAGAAGATTGATCTTGCTTCATACTCTGCGGTTCCTCGCGGAGGGGTGGCCGAGTGGTTAAAGGCGACAGACTGTAAATCTGTTCTCTATGAGTACGCTGGTTCGAATCCAGCCCCCTCCACCAAGTTGTTGCAGAAGATGTTGTAGTCGGTGAAGTAGTAACTCGCGGGTGTAGCTCAATGGTAGAGCAGAAGCCTTCCAAGCTTACGACGAGGGTTCGATTCCCTTCACCCGCTCCAGTGCTTCATGCAATGCGCGATCGGTGGCAGCAAGATCGCAAATCGTAGTACCTAATCGCCCTTTTAGCTCAGTGGTAGAGCACTCCCTTGGTAAGGGAGAGGCCACGTGTTCAATCCACGTAAAGGGCACCAGAATTCAGTGCTTTATGGCACTTGCGGCACTCGCAACATTCGCAGTATTCAATAGTTAGTCAGGCGCGTGCCTGGTCACACTCAAAAATCGTTAGGAGTCTAAAATGGCAAAAGGTAAATTCGAACGGACCAAGCCGCACGTCAACGTCGGTACCATCGGACACGTTGATCACGGCAAGACCACCCTGACGGCAGCGATCGCAACCGTTCTGTCGAAGAAATTCGGCGGCGAAGCAAAAGCATACGACCAGATCGATGCAGCACCGGAAGAAAAAGCACGCGGCATCACCATCAACACCGCGCACGTCGAGTACGAAACGGCTAACCGCCACTACGCTCACGTTGATTGCCCAGGCCACGCCGATTACATCAAAAACATGATCACCGGCGCAGCGCAGATGGACGGCGCGATCCTGGTTTGCTCCGCAGCTGACGGCCCAATGCCACAGACCCGCGAGCACATCTTGCTGGCACGCCAGGTTGGCGTTCCTTACATCATCGTGTTCCTGAACAAGTGCGACCTGGTCGATGACGCAGAGCTGCTGGAACTGGTTGAAATGGAAGTGCGTGAGCTCTTGTCGAAATACGAGTTCCCAGGCGACGACCTGCCAATCATCAAGGGTTCGGCACGTATGGCCCTCGAAGGCAACACCGGCGAAATGGGCGAAGTCGCGATCATGGCCCTGGCCGACGCGCTGGACACCTACATCCCAACGCCAGAGCGCGCTATCGACGGCGCCTTCCTGATGCCAGTGGAAGACGTGTTCTCGATCTCGGGTCGCGGCACCGTTGTGACCGGTCGTATCGAGCGCGGTATCGTTAAAGTCGGCGAAGAGATCGAAATCGTCGGCATCTCCGACACCGTCAAGACCACTTGCACCGGCGTGGAAATGTTCCGCAAGCTGCTGGACCAGGGTCAAGCTGGCGACAACGTCGGTCTGCTGCTGCGCGGCACCAAGCGTGAAGACGTCCAGCGTGGTCAAGTTCTGGCCAAGCCGAACTCGATCAAGCCGCACAATCACTTCACCGGTGAGATCTACGTCCTGTCGAAAGACGAAGGCGGCCGTCACACCCCGTTCTTCAACAACTATCGCCCACAGTTCTACTTCCGTACCACGGACGTGACTGGTTCGATCGAGTTGCCAGCGGACAAAGAAATGGTTATGCCAGGCGATAACGTGTCGATCACCGTCAAGCTGATCAACCCGATCGCAATGGAAGAAGGCCTGCGTTTCGCAATCCGCGAAGGTGGCCGTACCGTTGGTGCAGGTGTTGTTGCAAAGATTCTCAGCGAAGTCGCTGGTAAGTAATAGTAAGGGCGGGCCCGGACATGCGTCCGGCGCCCCGCCGAAATCAGTGATTGCCATCAGCGGCCGCACGATGGTATAATTTCTGATTCCACTGAAGTTTTACGTAGGGACGTAGCTCAATTGGCAGAGCGTCGGTCTCCAAAACCGAAGGTTGGGGGTTCGATGCCCTCCGTCCCTGCCACCGTTCTGGTGCAGGGCACCGAAAGTAAAAACGTATGTCTAATCAATCCGTGCAAACCGTCAGCACGTCAAACGACAAGTTTAAAGTCGCGCTGGCAGTGGTTGCCGCGATTGCAGGGGTCGTCGGGTTTTTCTACCTGAAAGGCCAAAGTAAACCAGCTTGGATGTGCGCCGTCGCACTCGCGGCTGGTTTAGTTTTTGCCGTCCTGCTTTTGTGGACTTCGTCCAGTGGCCGTGAATTCCTCAGCTTCGCCAAGGAATCGGTTCGCGAGACCAAAAAAGTCGTCTGGCCCGCTCCCAAAGAAGCAATGCAGATCACCGGTATCGTGTTCGCGTTTGTGACCGTCATGGCGCTGTTCCTGTGGGGCACGGATAAGACGATTGAATTTCTGTTGTACGACGTGATCCTGGGTTGGAAATAACATGAGCGAAAATGTGCAAGATGATGCGAGCGCCGCTCCAGTGCCAGGCGAAGAAGTGCCTGCGCAAGAAGCTGTCGCAGCGCTGAGCGTTCCAGTCAGTAACAAGCGCTGGTACGTTGTGCACGCTTATTCCGGCATGGAAAAAAGTGTCATGCGTGCACTGACCGAGCGCGTCGAACGCGCCGGTATGCAAGAGCAGTTCGGCCGCATCCTGGTGCCGGTCGAAGAAGTTGTCGAAGTCAAGAATGGCCAGAAGTCGGTTACCGAACGTCGTTTCTTCCCAGGCTATGTGCTGGTTGAAATGGAAATGACGGACGAGACTTGGCACTTGGTTAAGAACACCAGCAAGGTCACCGGCTTTATTGGCGGTAAGTCGAACAAGCCGACGCCGATTCCCGCGCGCGAAATCGACAAGATCATGCAGCAGATGCAAGAAGGCATCGAGAAGCCACGTCCAAAAGTGCTGTACGAAGTGGGCGAGCAAGTGCGTATCAAGGATGGTCCGTTCACCGACTTCAACGGCAACGTCGAAGAAGTCAATTACGAGAAATCCAAAGTGCGCGTCTCGGTCACCATCTTCGGTCGTGCAACGCCGGTCGAACTCGAGTTCGGCCAGGTCGAGAAAGTATAAAACGTCGTTCCCGCGCAGGCGGGAACCCAAGTTCGCGCTGTAGTCGATGCAGAAACTTGGGCCCCCGCCTTCGCGGGGGCGACGCTAGCGCCTAATCGGAGCGCCGCGGTGGTTGAGCGAAATCCGGTAAGAGGAGCCCTGCCATGATTGTACCGGCGGGGCGCTACTACTCAATCCAAGATAGGAGCCATCATGGCAAAGAAAATCATTGGTTTTATCAAGCTGCAAGTGCCAGCTGGTAAAGCAAACCCATCCCCACCGATTGGCCCAGCACTGGGTCAGCGCGGCCTGAACATCATGGAATTCTGCAAGGCGTTCAACGCCCAGACCCAGGGTCAAGAGCCAGGTATGCCAATTCCGGTCGTGATCACCGCGTTCGCCGACAAGTCCTTCACGTTCGTGATGAAGACGCCTCCAGCGACCTACCTGATCAAGAAATTCGCCGGCATCACCAAAGGTTCGCCAACGCCACATACCACCAAGGTAGGCAAGCTGACCCGCGCTCAAGCTGAAGAAATCGCTAAAATCAAACAGCCGGATCTGACCGCTGCCGACATGGATGCCGCAGTGCGCATCATCGCCGGTTCCGCTCGTTCGATCGGCATCACGGTGGAGGGTCTGTAATGGCTAAGCTGTCCAAACGCGTTAAAGCAATCAAAGCCAAAGTCGACCGTAACAAGTCCTACGGTTTCGACAATGCAGTCGCTCTGGTGAAAGAATTCGCCACCGCCAAGTTCAACGAATCGATCGACGTATCGGTTCAGCTGGGCGTGG
The DNA here is from genome assembly GCF_011682065.1 of Massilia rubra. GTDB lineage: Bacteria > Pseudomonadota > Gammaproteobacteria > Burkholderiales > Burkholderiaceae_D > Telluria_A > Telluria_A rubra. The sequence goes on from NZ_VUYU01000018.1 coordinate 3,984, forward strand.
ATCCTAAGAAGTCGGATCAAGTCGTGCGCGGCTCCGTCGTTCTGCCAGCAGGCACCGGCAAGACCGTTCGCGTTGCAGTATTTGCAACCGGCGACAAAGCCGAGCAAGCTAAAGCAGCCGGCGCCGACATCGTTGGTATGGAAGACCTGGCTGAGATGGTTAAAGCCGGCAACATGCCTTTCGATATCGTCATCGCTTCGCCAGATACCATGCGTATCGTTGGTACCCTGGGCCAGATCCTGGGACCACGCGGCCTGATGCCTAACCCGAAAGTCGGCACTGTTACTCCTGACGTCGCTACCGCCGTGAAAAACGCGAAAGCCGGCCAGGTCCAGTACCGTACCGACAAGGCAGGTATCATTCACGCAACGATCGGCCGTAAATCGTTCGCTGACGCTGACCTGAAAGCCAACCTGGTTGCGCTGATCGATGCTCTGAACAAGGCCAAGCCAACGTCGTCGAAAGGTGTTTACCTGCGTAAGGTTGCACTGTCGTCGACCATGGGCGCCGGCGTTCGCGTCGACCAGGCTTCCCTGGCAGCGTAATAAAGAATTAAGTCCACGGTGCAAACCGTGGCGACTCTTTGGGATGTCCGGGCGCAAGCCCGGGCAGACAATCAAAGACCGTTGGGCTGATGGCAGCAGGCAGGCCGGAGGTTAATAGACCACCCAACGCAGATGGTGCACCCGAGCAAGTTTTGTTAGTCCCGCTGCGTGAATTCATCCGCTCAGTTGTACTTCTAAACGTCGGACGCCGTTGTTCGAACCGATGCAAGGCATTTGCCGCGTATCATTTTAGGAGGTTGACCGTGGGTCTCAATCTGAATGACAAAAAGGCCGTCGTCGCCGAAGTTTCCGCAAAAGTAGCAACTGCGCAAACGATCGTCGTGGCCGAATATCGTGGCATCCAGGTTGGTCACTTGACGCAACTTCGTGCCAAAGCGCGTACCCAGGGTGTGTACCTGCGTGTTCTGAAGAACACGCTGGCTCGCAAATCCGTTGAAGGTACGCAGTTTGCTAACCTGGCCGACTCGATGGTCGGTCCGCTGATCTACTCGATCTCGGATGATGCCGTTGCTGCAGCTAAAGTCATCGCTGACTTTGCTAAAACCAACGACAAACTGGTTATTACCGCAGGTAACTTCGCAGGCAAGCAGCTGGATAAAGCAGCTGTTGTCGCGTTGGCAAGCATCCCTAGCCGTGAAGTCCTCATCGCCCAGATCCTGGGTCTGATGCTGACGCCGGTTTCGGCTTTTGCACGTGGTCTGGCTGCCCTGGCAGCGAAAAAAGGCGAAGGCGCCGCTCCTGCCGCAGAAGAAACTGCAGCAGTAGAAGAAGCCCCAGCAGCAGCGTAATCGTTCGCGATTACCCTTGCACTTTTTTAGTCAATACCAATCTATACAACGTATTAGAGGACATTGCCGCACAGCGGCCCTGTCCTCCACAAAATAAATGGAGTTTCAAATGGCAATCAGCAAAGACGACATCCTGGCAGCAGTTGGCGAAATGTCCGTAATGGACCTGAACGACCTGGTCAAGGCATTCGAAGAAAAATTCGGCGTATCGGCAGCTGCAGTATCGAGCGGCCCAGCAGTCGGCGGCCCAGCTGTCGCTGTTGAAGAGCAGACCGAATTCAACCTGGTTCTGGCCGATTTCGGCGCGAACAAAGTTGGCGTCATTAAAGCAGTTCGCGAAATCACCGGCCTGGGCTTGAAAGAAGCTAAAGACCTGGTTGATGGCGCACCAAAAACCGTTAAAGAAGCGATCTCGAAAGCTGACGCTGAAGCCGGCAAGAAAAAGCTGGAAGATGCTGGCGCGAAAGCCGAAATCAAGTAATAGCAACAAAGCCTTATTTGGCGTTCAGTTCTACGCCGGAGTCAAAGCTTGCGGTCCTCCCCCGAAAGGGGGAGGATGCGGCTTTGGCTCTTTTGTCGTCCCTGTCGTATAAGTAACGCTTAAGCTCTACCCAGTAGTATTCGTATTATCTTCTTATCACCTGGCATAAAGTTCGAGACTTGAGGCCTTTCTAGTGCGCGCCCGGCCCTGGAAATTCCTGAATTCTCATCCTTTCTGTCACTCACGGAGTGTCCATGCACTACTCATTTACTGAGAAGAAACGCATTCGCAAGTCATTCGCGAAGCGCGCCAACGTTCACAACGTTCCTTTCCTTCTGGCTACACAGCTCGAATCCTACGAGAATTTCTTGCAAGCGGATACCATCCCGTCGACCCGCAAGAACGACGGCCTGCAGTCGGCTTTCACCTCGATTTTCCCTATCGTGTCGCACAATGGTTTTGCGCGTCTCGAATTCCTGTCGTATGTCCTGGGTGACCCGGCTTTCGACGTCAAGGAATGCCAACAGCGTGGCCTGACGTTCGCGTCGCCGCTGCGCGCCAAGGTGCGCCTGGTGATTCTGGATAAAGAATCGCCGACCAAGCCTGTGGTTAAGGAAATGAAAGAGCAAGAAGTTTACATGGGCGAATTGCCGCTCATGACGACCACCGGCTCGTTCGTCATCAACGGTACCGAGCGTGTCATCGTCTCGCAGCTGCACCGTTCGCCTGGCGTGTTCTTCGAACACGACCGCGGCAAGACCCACTCGTCGGGCAAGCTGCTGTTCTCGGCACGGATCATTCCGTACCGCGGCTCGTGGCTGGACTTCGAGTTCGATCCGAAGGACATCCTGTTCTTCCGCGTCGACCGTCGCCGCAAGATGCCTGTGACGATCCTGCTGAAGGCCATCGGGATGTCGCACGAACAGATCCTGGCGAACTTCTTCGTATTCGACAATTTCAACCTGCGCTCCGAAGGCGCCGAGATGGAATTCGTCGCCGAACGCCTGCGTGGTGAAGTTGCGCGTTTCGACATCGTGGACAAGAGCGGCAAGACCCTGGTGCTGAAAGACAAGCGTATCAACGCCAAGCACGTGCGCGATATCGAAGCGGCCGGCATCAAGCACATTTCCGTGCCTGAAGACTACCTGCTCGGCCGCGTGCTGGCCAAGAACATCGTCGATGCCGATACCGGCGAAGTCATCGCTTCGGCCAACGACGAGTTGACCGAAGACGTGCTCGGCCGCCTGCGCGACGCGTCGGTCAGCGAAATCCAGACCCTGTACACGAACGATCTCGACCAGGGTGGCTACATCTCGCAAACCCTGCGTATCGACGACACCGCCGACCAGATGGCCGCCAAGGTCGCCATCTACCGCATGATGCGTCCAGGCGAGCCGCCAACCGAAGACTCGGTCGAAGCCCTGTTCAACGGCCTGTTCTACAGCCCTGAGCGCTACGACCTGTCGGCCGTCGGCCGCATGAAGTTCAACCGCCGCATCGGCCGTGACGAACTGACCGGCGCCATGACCTTGTCGAACGACGACGTGCTGGCCGTGATCAAGATCCTGGTGGAACTGCGCAATGGTCGCGGCGAAGTCGACGATATCGATCACCTGGGTAACCGTCGCGTACGTTGCGTGGGCGAGCTGGCGGAGAATCAATTCCGCGCCGGCCTGGTGCGCGTTGAGCGCGCCGTCAAGGAACGTCTCGGCCAGGCCGAAGCGGACAACCTGATGCCGCACGACCTGATCAACTCGAAGCCGATTTCGGCCGCGATTCGCGAGTTCTTCGGTTCGTCCCAGCTGTCGCAGTTTATGGACCAGACCAACCCGCTGTCGGAAATCACCCACAAGCGCCGCGTCTCCGCGCTCGGACCTGGTGGTCTGACCCGCGAACGCGCCGGCTTCGAAGTGCGCGACGTGCACCCGACCCACTACGGCCGCGTGTGCCCGATCGAAACGCCAGAGGGACCGAACATTGGTCTGATCAACTCGCTGGCTCTGTTTGCCCGCCTGAACGAATACGGCTTCCTCGAGACGCCGTACCGCAAGGTCGAAAACAGCATGGTCACCGACAAGATCGACTATCTGTCCGCGATCGAAGAAGGCCGCTACATCATCGCCCAGGCGAACGCGACCATCTCGTCCGAAGGCACCTTGTCCGATGAACTGGTGTCCGCACGTGAAGCCGGCGAAACGATCCTGGTTTCCCCAGAGCGCATCCAGTACATGGACGTCGCCCCAGGCCAGATCGTGTCGGTCGCAGCCTCGCTGATTCCGTTCCTCGAACACGATGATGCGAACCGCGCATTGATGGGCGCCAACATGCAGCGCCAGGCCGTTCCTTGCCTGCGCCCTGAAAAAGCGTTTGTCGGTACCGGTATCGAACGCACCGTGGCAGTCGACTCCGGCACCACCGTGCAGGCGCTGCGTGGCGGTGTGGTCGATTACATCGATGCAGGCCGTGTAGTGATTCGCGTCAACGACGACGAAGCACTCGCGGGCGAAGTCGGCGTGGACATCTACAACCTGATCAAGTACACCCGTTCCAACCAGAACACCAACATCAACCAGCGTCCGATCGTGCAGGTCGGTGACCGCGTCGCCAAGCGCGACGTGATCGCCGATGGCGCCTCGACCGACCTGGGCGAACTGGCCCTGGGCCAGAACATGCTGGTGGCATTTATGCCATGGAACGGTCTGAACTTCGAAGATTCGATCCTGATCTCGGAAAACGTCGTGAAAGACGACCGCTACACCTCGATTCACATCGAAGAGTTGTCGGTTGTTGCACGCGATACCAAGCTCGGCGCCGAAGAAATCACGCGCGACATCTCGAACCTGGCTGAGAACCAGCTGGCTCGTCTGGATGAGTCCGGCATCGTCTACATCGGTGCTGAAGTGCAAGCAGGCGACACCCTGGTCGGTAAAGTGACGCCAAAAGGCGAAACCCAGCTGACCCCGGAAGAAAAGCTGCTGCGCGCGATTTTCGGCGAGAAGGCATCGGACGTCAAAGACACCTCGCTGCGCGTGCCTTCGGGCATGGTCGGCACCGTGATCGACGTGCAAGTGTTTACCCGTGAAGGCATCGTCCGCGACAAGCGCGCCCAGCAGATCATTGATGATGAACTCAAGCGTTTCCGCCTCGACCTGAACGACCAGATGCGTATCGTGGAGGGCGATGCCTTCCAGCGTCTGGAAAAAATGCTGATTGGCAAAGTTGTCAATGGCGGCCCTAAAAAGCTGGCCAAGGGCGTGAAGATCACCAAAGAGTACCTCGACGACCTCGACAAGTACCATTGGTTCGATATCCGTCCAGCCGACGACGATGCCGCCACGGCGTTAGAGGCGATCAAGGAATCGATCGCCGAGAAGCGTCACCAGTTCGACCTGGCCTTCGAAGAGAAGCGCAAGAAGTTGACCCAGGGCGATGAACTGCAACCTGGCGTGCAGAAGATGGTCAAAGTCTACCTGGCCGTCAAGCGCCGCCTGCAGTCGGGCGACAAGATGGCCGGCCGTCACGGTAACAAGGGTGTGGTTTCCCGTATCGTGCCAGTCGAAGACATGCCGTACATGGCGGACGGTACCCCGGCCGACATCGTACTGAACCCGCTGGGCGTGCCGTCACGGATGAACGTCGGTCAGATTCTCGAGACCCACTTGGGTTGGGCAGCCAAGGGCCTGGGCCTGCGTATCGGCGAAATGCTGAAAGCGCAAGCCAAGGTCGTGGAAATGCGCAAGTTCCTGAACCTGATCTACAACGAAACCGGCAAGACGGAAGACCTGGACAACTTCAGCGACGACGAGATCATGACCCTGGCGCAAAACCTGAAGAACGGCGTGCCTTTCGCGACGCCAGTGTTCGACGGTGCGCACGAGTCGGAAATCCATCGCATGCTGGACCTGGCGTATCCTGACCATATCGCGACCAAACTCGGCATGACACCGTCGAAGAACCAGGTCACGATGTACGACGGCCGCACCGGCGAAGCGTTCGAGCGCAAGGTAACTGTTGGCTACATGCACGTACTGAAGCTGCACCACTTGGTCGACGACAAGATGCACGCGCGTTCGACCGGTCCTTACTCGCTGGTAACGCAGCAGCCACTGGGCGGTAAAGCCCAGTTCGGTGGCCAGCGTTTCGGTGAGATGGAAGTCTGGGCACTGGAAGCGTACGGCGCATCGTATGTGCTGCAAGAAATGCTGACCGTCAAGTCGGATGACGTGAACGGCCGTACCAAAGTGTACGAAAACCTGGTCAAAGGCGACCATGTGATCGACGCGGGTATGCCGGAATCGTTCAACGTGCTGGTGAAAGAGATTCGTTCGCTGGGTATCGATATCGACCTCGAGCGTAACTAAGAGCACCGGCCGTCGCGAGACCTCCGGCACGTCGTTCCCGTGAAGACGGGAACCCAATTTTGTGGCTCAGCCGCGAACTTGGATCCCCGCCTTCGCGGGGATGACGTGTGGTGGTAGCGTTGAAGTTAGACGTAATATAGAAATTCCATCACCTGGAGTGATACATGAAAGCACTGCTCGATCTATTCAAGCAAGTTCAGCAAAACGAAACGTTCGACGCGATCAAGATTGGTCTGGCGTCGCCTGAAAAAATCCGTTCGTGGTCCTACGGCGAAGTCAAAAAGCCGGAAACCATCAACTATCGTACCTTCAAGCCAGAACGCGACGGCCTGTTCTGCGCCAAGATCTTTGGTCCTATCAAGGACTACGAGTGCCTGTGCGGCAAGTACAAGCGCCTGAAACACCGCGGCGTGATCTGCGAAAAGTGCGGCGTCGAAGTCACCCTGGCCAAGGTGCGCCGTGAGCGCATGGGCCACATCGAACTGGCTTCGCCAACCGCGCACATCTGGTTCCTCAAATCGCTGCCGTCGCGTCTGGGCATGGTCCTCGACATGACCCTGCGGGATATCGAACGCGTGTTGTACTTCGAAGCATACGTGGTCACCGATCCAGGCATGACCCCGCTCAAGAAGTGCCAGATCATGTCGGAAGACGACTACGCCGCCAAGTACGAAGAGTACGGCGACGACTTCACCGCCTTCATGGGCGCCGAAGGTATCCGTGAACTGCTGCGCTCGATCGACATCCACCGCGATGCCGAAGCCCTGCGCGTGGAACTGAAGGAATCGAAGTCCGAAGCGAAGATCAAGAAATACGCCAAGCGCCTCAAAGTGCTCGAGGCATTCCAGCGTTCGGGCATCAAGCCGGACTGGATGATCATGGAAGTGCTGCCAGTGCTGCCGCCGGAACTGCGTCCGCTGGTACCACTGGACGGCGGCCGCTTTGCGACCTCCGACCTGAACGACCTGTATCGCCGCGTCATCAACCGTAATAACCGCCTGAAGCGCCTGATGGAATTGCGCGCTCCGGAAATCATTACGCGTAACGAAAAGCGCATGCTGCAAGAAGCGGTCGATTCACTGCTGGATAACGGCCGTCGCGGTAAAGCGATGACCGGCGCCAACAAGCGTCCGCTGAAATCGCTGGCTGAGATGATCAAGGGTAAAGGCGGCCGTTTCCGTCAGAACTTGCTGGGCAAGCGCGTCGACTATTCGGGCCGTTCGGTCATCGTGGTCGGTCCTCAGCTCAAACTGCACCAGTGCGGCTTGCCGAAACTGATGGCCCTGGAACTGTTCAAGCCATTCATTTTCAACAAGCTCGAACTGATGGGTCTGGCAACGACGATCAAGGCCGCCAAGAAGCTGGTCGAGATCCAGGAACCGGTCGTGTGGGACATCCTGGAAGACGTGATCCGCGAACATCCGGTCATGCTCAACCGTGCGCCTACGCTGCACCGCCTGGGTATCCAGGCTTTCGAGCCGGTCCTGATTGAAGGCAAGGCCATCCAGCTGCACCCACTCGTCTGCGCGGCGTTCAACGCCGACTTCGACGGTGACCAGATGGCGGTCCACGTTCCTCTGTCGATCGAAGCGCAGATGGAAGCGCGTACCCTGATGCTGGCGTCGAACAACATCCTGTTCCCGTCGAACGGCGAACCGTCGATCGTGCCGTCCCAGGATATCGTGTTGGGTCTGTACTACGCGACCCGCGAAGCGATCAACGCCAAGAACGAAGGCATGCTGTTTACCGACGTTTCGGAAGTGATCCGCGCCTACGACAACAAGGAAGTCGAACTGACGACCCGCATCACCGTGCGTATCGTCGAGAACCCGAAAGATGTCGAGACCGACGAATTCGTGCGCACCGTCACGCGCTACGAAACCACGGTCGGCCGCGCCATCCTGTCCGAAATCCTGCCGAAGGGCCTGCCGTTCTCCGTACTGAACCGCGCCCTGAAGAAGAAAGAGATTTCGAAGCTGATCAACACGTCGTTCCGCAAGTGCGGCCTGCGTGCCACCGTCGTGTTCGCCGACAAGCTGATGCAGTCCGGTTTCCGTCTCGCGACGCGCGCCGGTATCTCGATCTGCGTCGACGACATGCTGGTACCACCACAAAAAGTCACCCTGATCTCCGCTGCGGAGCAGGAAGTCAAACAGATCGAGCAGCAGTACGCGTCCGGTCTGGTGACCGCTGGCGAGCGTTACAACAAGGTCGTCGACATCTGGGGCAAGACCTCGGACGAAGTCGGCAAGGCGATGATGGACCAGTTGAAAGTAGAAGATGTCGTGAAGCGCGACGGAACGAAATCGACGCAGGAATCGTTCAACGCGATTTACATGATGGCCGACTCGGGCGCGCGCGGTTCGGCAGCCCAGATTCGCCAGTTGGCTGGTATGCGAGGCCTGATGGCCAAGCCGGATGGTTCGATTATCGAAACGCCGATTACCGCGAACTTCCGTGAAGGTCTGAACGTATTGCAGTACTTCATTTCGACCCACGGCGCTCGTAAAGGTCTGGCCGATACGGCACTGAAAACGGCGAACTCGGGTTACCTGACCCGCCGCCTGGTCGACGTGACCCAGGATCTGGTTGTGATCGAGGACGATTGCGGCACCACCAACGGCGCGCTGATGAAGGCGATGGTCGAAGGCGGTGAAGTCATCGAGCCGCTGCGCGACCGTATCCTCGGCCGTGTCAACGTGCATGACGTCGTCAATCCTGAAACCCAGGAAACCCTGTACGAATCGGGCACCCTGCTCGACGAAGACATGGTCGAAGAAATCGAACGCCTGTCGATCGACGAAGTCAAGGTGCGCACGCCGCTTACTTGCGAAACGCGCTTCGGCCTGTGCGCCAAGTGCTATGGCCGCGACCTCGGCCGCGGCATGATGGTCAACGCCGGCGAAGCGGTTGGTGTTGTCGCAGCGCAGTCGATTGGTGAGCCGGGTACCCAGCTGACCATGCGTACGTTCCACATTGGTGGTGCGGCATCGCGTGCGGCAGTGGCCTCGTCGGTGGAAGCGAAGTCGAACGGTACCATCCGTTTCACCGCGACCATGCGTTACGTTACCAATGGCAAGGGCGCCCAGATCGTCATTTCCCGTTCCGGCGAAGTGCTGATCACGGACGACCATGGCCGTGAGCGCGAGCGTCATAAAGTGCCGTACGGCGCGACCCTGATCGTCAAGGATGGCATGGTCATCAAGGCCGGTACGGCCCTGGCAACCTGGGATCCGCTGACCCGTCCGATCATTACCGAGTATGCCGGTACGGTTCGCTTCGAGAACGTCGAAGAAGGCGTCACCGTGGCCCGTCAGGTCGATGAAGTGACCGGTCTGGCAACCTTGGTGGCGATCGATGCCAAGCGTCGCGGTTCGCTGACCAAAACGCTGCGTCCGCAAGTGAAGCTGCTCAACGACGTCAACGAAGAAGTCAAGATTGCCGGCACCGAACACTCGGTGGCGATCGGCTTCCAGGTCGGCGCGCTGATCATGGTCAAAGACGGTCAATCGGTATCGGTCGGCGAAGTGCTGGCACGTATCCCGACCGAATCGCAGAAAACGCGCGACATTACCGGTGGTCTGCCACGGGTTGCCGAGCTGTTCGAAGCGCGTTCGCCGAAAGACGCCGGCATGCTGGCCGAAGTCACGGGTACGGTTGCGTTTGGTAAAGAAACCAAAGGCAAGCAGCGTCTGGAAATCACGGACATGGACGGTAACAAGCACGAGTTCCTGATCACCAAGGACAAGCAAGTGCTGGTACACGACGGCCAGGTAGTGAACAAGGGCGAGATGATCGTGGACGGCCCGGCCGATCCGCAAGACATCCTGCGTCTGCTGGGTATCGAAGCGCTGGCGCGTTACATCGTTGACGAAGTGCAGGACGTGTACCGTCTGCAGGGCGTGAAGATTAACGACAAGCACATCGAAGTGATCGTGCGCCAGATGCTGCGCCGCGTGCAGATCGTGGAAGCGGGCGATGCGAACTACATCGTCGGCGAACAGGTCGAGCGTTCGGAGCTGCTGGACGAAAACGATCGCGTGATCGCCGCTGGCAAGATCCCTGCGACGTACGAAAACGTACTGCTGGGTATTACCAAGGCATCGCTGTCGACCGATTCGTTCATCTCGGCCGCATCGTTCCAGGAAACCACCCGCGTGCTGACGGAAGCGGCGATCATGGGCAAGCGCGACGGTCTGCGCGGCCTGAAAGAGAACGTCATCGTCGGCCGCCTGATTCCTGGCGGTACCGGTCTGGCCTTCCACCGCGCCAAGAAGGAAAAAGAGGCGTGGGAAGTGGAAGAGCGCAAGGCGCTGTTGGATGCTGAAAAAGCCAACATGGCGACCGAGCTGCAAGCCATGGAAGACAACACGGCGGCACAGCACAGCGACGAAGCATAATCTAGCTTAAGCGCACACGAAAACGGCACCGAGGAGAAATCCCGGTGCCGTTTTTTTGTCAATGACTAGAACGCTGTGCGCTAAGCTAATGAACTCGAATGATGAAAGCACCACCATGTTCGGATCACTCCTGGACAACAAGGGTACGCTCGACAAATACACCGGCGACGGTGGAATTGATGCGTGCGCTGTGATGCAGTTGTCGGACGAGGCGATCTGGCTGGCGACGGCGGCGGACATGCGCCGTTTGCATCGTGGCCAGTTCCTCTGGCTGGAGGCGGACGAGGCATGCTGGCAGATGAGCGCCGAACAATGGCAGTGGCCGGTGTGGACTGGCAGCCGCCTGTGTGCATCAGCTCCAGCGCAGTGGCGCGTGTGAGGACGCAAGCTGTCGCGCTGGTAAACGTGGGACATGCCCTGTAAGCGACATGGTATCAACCCGCTAGGCGCACTCGCCGCCACCAACATCGACCCGGCGCTGCTGGTGAAGGTTCAGGCCTGACTTGGGCGCAAGGCTGAACTGGAGAAAGTTGTCCAGGAGCGGCAACGCCAGGGCGCGCGGTCAGGACCGCCGAAGGACGGGCCGGATTTGAGCCGCTGAGCCGCTGAGTTGCATATCTATTTCTTGATTCGTACTGCCTCGAAGAAAACGCCATTCTCTGCAATCATAATATGGTTTTTTCGAATGGGATAAAGAAAATTGCATTTCGCATCAATAATTGTTACCGGGTTGGGCAAAGGAGTATCAGTGACATCAGCGCGCCATTCGCGATCAAAGTACTTATCGACATCGTCGACACTTCGGCTATAAGGTGGATGCAAACAAGTTCTTCCGTTAAAAACAAATTTGTCAGCATTGATTATTGCGATTTTCCCAATGTACAAACGTGCTTTTTGCTCTGATAAATTACTGATTCCCCCGCCCATTATCGACTTTATCTTCCAAAGACCATAGATGTCATCATTTATATCCTTTGCATTTGCACTTCCTGCGATTGATAAAAAAAATGCCAGCGTCAAAAGACGCCTGATCAATGTCACTAACGAGGTCTTCATTTCTTTTCCCGAAATGGTGCGCTTTCCTCTTTTCTGCGGGACACTAGTCCTTTTAATAAGACCATAACAGACTTTCCTTTTTTCTTGGTCCTGCCGTATATCTCGCTAGAAATTCGATCTGCTGCTCCATCAAAGTCACCCGCGTTCAAAAGGTCAAACACAGGGGTCGCACCGGTGCTTCCCCTGTTGAACGTGAAGCTCACCAGCGCATCAAATTGTTCTTCTGTCAGATCTACGGTAACGCGTCGCTCTACCGTTCGCTCAGCCTCCTGGACTCTGGATGAGAACTCAGCCTCGACTTGGCCCACAGTGACTGGTCTCGCCAGTTCTTCAGCAGTACATGGGCCGCGATGCTCGAGTATCCCGATGCCCCACGAACAGTTGCCACGACCTGGGCCCATATCATCGTAATATCTCATGACGACTTTTTCATGTTGCCGCATTTTTACTCGCGCCATGTTGCTAATTTTCATCTTTTTCTCCAAGTGATAATTACCAAATTAGACTATTTTGTTAGCAGACAATTTCGGCTATCAGGTATGTTGACTGCAGCACCGCCACCGAGTTTTTTTGCGCGTATTTTCACTTAAGCCAGAAAAGCTAAACCAAATATGTCCGATGAATACATTTTCGATTTCAATATGGTTAACAGGTTTTTCCTGATCATCTGCTCGCCTGAATTCGACCATTTGTACATAAACTCCGGTTATCATATCAAATTCTCAGACTTGTGTATTATACAATATATGATTCTTGGTGACTGTTCAGCATGAGATTTTTTTCAAAAAACAGTTGTACACCTTTTCAAACCGGCTCATCATCTTGGTTATGGCAAGAAAACGTACTCCTCCCGACCGCTCCGCCCTTACACGCGGCGAGCTTGAAGGCGTCGTGTTGTACGCGCTGTCTCAGCACGCTGCCGCTGCCGCTGGCGCAGGCCGTCGTGGCCGAGAGGCGTCAAGTCATTGATGTGCCGGCGGGCGCGTTCGATGTCATCGAACACCGCGCGCTCGCCGTGACCTGCTGCTGCGGCCAGGCCCACATGAGCCGCTTCCCCAACGGCGTAAATGAGCCGGTGCAATGTACGGCGCAGAAAATATGTCGACTATATTTGCAGAACTCCGAAGTACGCATTGGTTTGTATTGATGTCATTTCAGAGTTTGCTCGCCGGTTGACGGCGATGCGGGACAAACAGATAACACTTATCCTGGCTGACCTGGTTCAAGTGGTTTCGCAAGCGATCAACACCATGCTAGTCGAACGCAATCTGGTTTCGCAAGAGGAGAAACCCTCAGTGTCCAAAGTCTTCCCATTAGGGGCCAAGATTGTTGAGCCCATGCTTGAAAAATTGGAAGCACTGGCGTCAATGATCGAAGGCAGCGACTATTCCGGTGACCTACTTCAAGGAATGCAGGAGACAATTGCCTTGTTCAGGTCCGCCAATCCACCAACCGATGAGGTTCAAGTATCCTGAAAATCCGCACGGGGGGCGGAAACAGTGGAAGTGCTTCTTGGCAGACCCAGTAATCATGCACGAGTTCACCCGAAACAGCTCACTCATAGATTTTGCCCATCCACAAAATCTGCGCCATGCGACACCATGGGTTGTCTGGAACTTTATAGTAGCGCAATCCCTCTGCTGAAGCTTCCCCCCAGGAATGTGCGGCGTCGAGGAAATCACCGATGGTATGGTTCTCCCAGCCATTGGCGCCCGGCCCATAGGGGGAACTCGGTTGTTCCTTTTCCTTACGTTGTTCATCCAGCCAATCAGCCCTGAGCGCCTCCAAAAAAGCCAGAAAGGATGGCTCGTCATGGACCGCGTCGGCCATTGTCGACAGGTCGATCTTCATCATGTAACTCCTTCCTGTGCGGTGACTCTTGGCCGCTTGCTGTCCATTATATGCGGCTGCGCGTGATGGCCATCAACGCGGCATACCGCACCGAGCGCCTCCTCCACAGCTTCCAGCCCCACGTCTTCAGCAATGCGGCAGGCTTGCATGCCGGCGGACATGCGCTCATCCTGGCACGAAAAATCGCGGAAGCGCAGGCGCGTGTGTTTTCCGAAATACGCAAACTGGATCACCGGCCGCCTGGCCAGCCAGGCAATCAGGGGCCACTCGAAATCAGCAAACGCTTCGGCCACGTTGGGCGCCACGATATGGTCCTGCTCCCACGCCAGAAAAGCGTCGAACAACTGTTCGCGCTTGTGGCGGGGATACTCGGTACCGGCCGCGCACGACGCGTGGCAGTCGACCAGCAAGTCCGTGAAAGCGGCGCCGATCACCGGGCGGATGACGTCGTTGGCGCCATATTGCCGCGTATATTGGAAGATGGCGTACGATTCGGCGCAAACCTGGCGGTTAATGCTGCGGAAACGGTCCGCGAACACGGCGACAGCATCGAGCTTTTGCTTGCGCCTGCCGCGAATGCACAGAGCTGGCAATGAAGCGATGCGCGCACCGAGGTTCCCCAGTTTAAAATAGCCGGTTGCCCACAGGGACCCGTGCGCCGCGATCAGGGCGAATGCATGGCGTTTGCCGGACTCGAGGTAAATGCGGTGATACAGCCTGATACGCTGCTGCAAATCGCGCACCTCGCCGGCCAGCGCGTAGCCTTCGCTTCTCAACATTTCGTATGCCGCTGCTGTCATGCTGTCCCCGCCTGCTGATAAGTTTTCGTTACTCATCTATATGCAAGCGCCGTGCCACACCGGCGACAATCCCAAGTGACTGATTCTTAAAGGATTAATCGCTGCCTCGGCGCCATGCCTGTCAAGCACGTATACAGCAAACCCATGGCAGCTATCAACAACGCTTACATCTGATGGGGCAGCGACGTCCGCCTTGACGCTTCCCCGGCTTTCATTGACACTTTAAAAATATTTCCAACCTTCGTAGATGTGCTATGCCAGGCCGGTTCAACCTCGACAAGGAGCGCGCATGAAAGCAAGTCACTGGATCGGCATCCTGCTTGGTCTCGTCAGCAACGCTGCGAACGCCGTCGACTTCGAGTATGGCGACTGGGCCGTCGCCTGCGATAACACCCGGCGTTGCGAAGCTGTTGGTTTCCAGCGCGACGGCGGCGAACCTGTCGCCTTGTTCCTGGAGCGTGACGCTGGCCCCGACCAGCCGGTGTCGCTCACGCTGATGCTCGACACCGGCAGGGGCAAGGTGCCCGATAAAGTAATCCTCACCGTCGGCCAGGTGATCCTGCACGACGTCATTCCCGAGCAAGTCATCAACACCGATGACGCCGCCAAATTGATCCCCGCCTTGCTCAAGGGCGAGCGTGCCGAGGTCCGGGCCGGCACACGCCACTGGGCCGTGTCGCTCGACGGCGCCAGCGCCGCCCTGCTCAAGATGGATGACTTGCAGGGAAGGGTGGGCACGCCGGGCGCGCTGGTGCGCAAAGGCACGAAAAGCGAATCGTCGGTGCTGCGTGCGCTGCCCGTGCCCGTGCTGCGCGCCGCACGGCTGGACCGGGCGCGTCCGGGTGACGAGCGTCTGCTCGCGGCGATCCTCAAGGCCATCGGCAAGCGCGATTGCAGTCGCGACGAGGACGATCCCGACCGAAGGGAACGTAGCCTGCACCGCCTGTCCGGTGGCAAGGTACTGGTCATGATCCAGTGCGGACAGGGCGCTTATCAATCCGGGTCCGACGTCTGGATCGCCAACGGCAAACCGCCCTATGCGCCAGTGCCCGCAGTCTTGCCGCCCCTTGAGGCCAATCATGGGAACAGCGTTACCAACGGCGGATTCGACGAGGGCCAATTGAGCTCCTACAACAAGTGGCGGGCGACGATCGAATGCGGCGTATCGACCAGCTGGCTGTGGACGGCGCAGGGCTTCAAGCTGCTTGACGAGACGCGTGCCACGATGTGTCGCGGCTTCCCCGAGGGAATTGCCTTGCGCACCTGGACCGCCAATCTGGCGCCGAAATAGGGCATCATTGCCGACAGGCCGTAAGGCGCGCCGATCGCCCTCCAGAACAGGTGTCCGTACGCACCGATGCCCTTCTGGTTCAACCCACGATGATCAAGGCATTGCTATGAAACGTGTTACCGGCATTGGCGGCGTATTCTTCAAGTCCCCGGACCCGCCCCGGCTGGCCGAGTGGTACCGCGTGCATCTTGGTTTCAATATCGAGGAATGGGGCGGCGTCGCTTTCCCTTGGGCCGGTCCGGACAACCCGGCCGGCATCGGTAGCACCATGTGGAGTGCCTTCAAGGAAGACACTGAGCACTTCGCACCGAGTCCGGCCGCGTTCATGATCAACTACCGGGTGCACGACCTGCATGCGCTCATGGCCGCACTGCGTGACGAAGGATGCCAGGTCAGCGACAAAGTCGACGAATCCGAGCACGGCAAGTTCGCATGGGTCATCGACCCGGACGGCAATAAACTCGAATTATGGCAGGCACCGGAAGGCCACTAAAAAACGGTGCATCGCCAGCAGAAGATAGCGCTAGCCAAGCCCGGCTTGGCCGCCTTTACCGCCGCCCATGCTTATTGTCATCCGCATTCGGCAGCCCGTGGCTGGTGTGTCGTATCAGTCAGCTTGAAATTCCAAGGGGAAGCAGTTCAATCATGCTTGCACCCTTCAAGTGCCGAGTGCTAAGGTGCGGCTTGATGTTCCAATAAGATTGGAAAACCTTCCAGTCGTCTCCTACGTGTCAGTTCCAAGGCTTACTTCATGTATCAACTCGCGCAGCATCGAAAAGAACGCAATCTGGTCGCAGTTTTTCGCAGCGGCATTGACGATCATTCCATGGAGGGTTTCGTGCTCGGCTTCTCTGACGACCTCTTGCTGTTTCAATACATCTACGATTTTCATTTGGATGGATTGATGGTGCTCAGAATCGCCGACATTACTGATGTCACGTGCACCGCCACTTGCAAGTTCCAGCGCGAGTTGCTCGAGCAAGAAGGATTGATCCGGCAAGTCCCGTTCGATATCAGCCTCGATCTACGTAACTGGCAAACGCTGCTAGCTCAGTTGTCGACCATGTATCCGCTGATGATTCTCGAATGCGAGAAATTAGATGATCCGGACTTTATCATCGGCCAGGTTGACCAGCTCAGCGAGGCCGCAGTCGAGATGCAGTGGTTTTCCGGCACCGGTCGCTGGGACGACGAATTGGCGACCCTGGCTTTCGCCGATATCACCTCGTGCCAGGTCGACACCAATTACATCAAATTCTATCAACGCTATTTCGAGCGCACGGCGGACTGACCATGACTGCTTATCGCTTTCGCCTGCTTCTGTGCCTGTACATCATCCTGTCGGTCGCGGCAATCGTGGCGCCCTGGTATTGCTCCAACCTGATCTCGCCTGCAATGCAGGCGGCATCGGAAGCCGAGCCAGTAGCCTGGGACGTCACCAATCTGGCCCTGTCCATGTCGATCATGGTTCCTTTAGCCATCGGTTCGCTGGCAGGGCTGGCCGGCATGTTCATGTTCAAGTCGTGGGCGCGGACTTTCTCGCTCGTGTTCACGGTTGCCGGCATGATCATGCTGCCCTTTATGGGAACGTCGGTCCTGTCGTGGCTCGATTACATGCTGATGGACATGGCCGCAATGGTCTGGGGCGCCATTTTGGCACTGGCCTATTTTTCGCCCGTGAGCAGCCTGTTTTCCGCCCCCCGTCCACCGGCCTGAGCCCCCCGTCCACCAGCTTTCTTACACCTGCGCAGTACTCTCCATGTCTCTTCCAATGCCGCTGTATGCCCGCCTTGCCCAGTATCTCCTCTTCGTCGTCCTGACGGCGATGGCCGCCTGGTGCGCACGGGTCTTTATCCTGGATAATCACAATGTGATGATGCTGGTGTTTTTCATCTGGCTGTGCGCTACCATCGTCGGCCTGTACCGGCGCGTGGCATGGGGCCGCTTTTACGTCTCCTGCGTCAGCGTGCTGTCGGCGTTTACCATTGCACTGTCGATGATTCCATTCGACCCCTACCGGCTTTCGGAACAGCACGCACACACCCTGCACGGCATCATCAACTTGTCGCCCTTGCTTGCCTGGCTGCTCGTTGTCGCTACGGCGGTGCTGGTCCTGTTGCCTGCATTGCTTATCGGCATACGAAAAGACTGGTTCCGCAGCGCCTGGTGGTAAGGCGCTTGATGCGGCAAATTTACATAATGAATCAACGAGGCAGACATGATTAATCGACTTGGGTGGGCTGCATCGGCGGCCCTGTTTCTGTGCGCGCTGACTGTCCCCGCATGGGCCGCGCAGATCACCGTCTACAAAGCCAAGCGCGTGCTGGAATACAAGGGTGACGGCGCGACGCGCACCTACAAGATCGGCCTGGGCGGCTCGCCCGTCGGCCGCAAGCTGCGCCAGGGCGACCGCAAGACGCCCGAGGGCAGCTACGTCATCACGCACAAAAATCCGCAGAGCCAGTTCTACCTCTCGCTCGGCATCAGCTATCCCAACCTGGACGACGCCGCACTGGGCCACAAAGCCGGCCTCATCTCCACCCAGCAGTACACGGCGATGACGACGGCGATCCAGCAAGGCCGCGCGCCCTCCCAGCACACGCCGCTCGGCGGCGATATCTTCATCCACGGCAAAGGCGCCGGCAGCGACTGGACCTGGGGCTGCATCGCCCTCGACGACAAACAGATGCGCGAGCTCTACGAGCTGGTGCGACCCGGCGACAAGGTCAGCATCCAGCCCTAACCCTGCTTGAGCTTGTCGATGAACCAGCGGCCGGCGCGGCCCGGCGGATTGTCCGCCAGATGGATCGCATGCATCGAAAATCCCGGCCCCGAAGTTGGAAACAGCTCAAGGTGAATCGGCACCAGCGCGCCGCTGCGCAGATCGTCCTCCACCATGTGGCGCGGCATGTGCCCCCAGCCCAGGCCGGCGCGCAAAAAAGCGTGCTTGGCGCCCAGGTCCGCCAGGCGCCAGACGCGCGTGGACAACACGCCGAAATCGCGACCCGCGGTCAGCGATGAGCGGTCCGTCAACACCAGCTGGATATGCTCGGCAGCCACCGAGCGCAACACCATGCCTTGCAGCGCCGCCAGCGGATGGGTTGGCGCCACCACCGTTACCGCCGCCACGCTCAGCAAATATTCGGAGGCGCAGCCGGCCGGAATTTCCGGCAGCGAGCCGATCACCGCCACCCTGCAGTTTCCATCCAACAAAGGCTGCAACACCGCACCGAGCGCTTCCACGTACAGCCGCAGCGGCGTCGACGGAAACGCTTCATGAAAGGCGCGCACCGCGCAGGTCAGGTTGGCGATCGGATACATCACATCCACCGCCACCGCCAGCTCCGGTTCCAGCCCTTCCGCCAGGCTGCGCGCCTTGGCCTTGAACTCATCCATGCTGTGCGCCGCCGCGCGCGCCATCTCCAGCAGCGCCCGGCCCGCCTCGGTCAGCTGCGGGTAGCGCCCGGTCCGCTCGAACAGCGCAAAGCCCACCTGCGCCTCCAGATTGGCCAGGGTCGTGCTCACCACCGACTGCGCGCGCCGCAACTTGCGCCCGGCTGCGGAAAAACTCCCTTCATCGGCTGCCGCAATGAAGGTGCGCAGCTGGTCCATCGACATCCCGTCAAGCATATATCTACTCCTTGGATACTATCGATCTGATTATATAGGCTTCTTGGATGGATGAGGAAGGCATAAGATTCACTCATGCACTACCAACCAACACCGGAGGACACCATGAACATGAATCAATCGCATCTCAAACAAACCCCAGCAGCGCAACGTCAACTGGCAGTGCGTTCCGCCGGCCGCAGCCGTGGCGGTATCAACCGGCTCGTGAGCCCCGGCGATATCGGCCAGTTGATCAAGCCATTTGTGTTTCTCGACCTGTTCCAGCTCGGCGCCAACGGCAGCAACATGGGCATGCACCCGCACTCGGGCATCGCCACCGTCACCGTCGTGCTCGACGGCGCCATCGCCTACACCGAAACCACCGGCAGCGAAGGCGTGCTGCCGAGCGGCGGGGTGGAGTGGATGAGCGCCGGCGGCGGCGTCTGGCACGACGGCGGCGCGGTTCCCGGCCAGCCGGTCACCGGCTTCCAGCTGTGGCTGGCCCTGCCGGAAGAAGATGAAAACGGCCCCGCGCAAAGCCAGTACCTGTCGCCGCAGCAAGTGCAGAGTCATGGCCCGGCCCGCGTAATCATCGGCAACTACGGCGACGCCAGCAGCCTGATTCGTCCACGCGCCCCGATCAACTATTTGCACGTCACACTGGCCGACGGCGAACAATGGACCTACACGCCGCCCGCCGGCCACGGCGTGGCCTGGGTCTCGGTTGCCAGCGGCGCGCTGCAGACAGCGGGCACCGTCGTCAAGCGCGAAGTGGCGGTGTTCGAAGAAGGCGAGGGCGCAATCGACTTTGTGGCCCAGGGCCGGACCGAATTCGTGCTCGGTTCCGCCCCCAAGCATCCGCATGAGCTGGTTACTGGCTATTACTCGGTCCACACCAACGCGCAAGCGCTGGCCAGGGGCGAGAAAGAAATCGATCGTATCGGCGCCCAGCTGCGTGCGGCAAAACTGATGTAAGTGCTGTACCCAACAATCTGACTACTCTATTAAAAGGACTTACCATGAACACCACCAACAACAATACTTCCGTCATCCCCGTCATTGGCCGCGTGCTGCTGGCCGCGATCTTCATCTTCAGCGCGCTTGGCAAAATCATGGCGCCGGGAGCCACCATCGGCTACATCGAGGCCATGGGCCTGCCGCTCGCCTCGGCCGGCCTGGTCATCGCGATCGCGGTCGAACTGGTGGGCGGCCTGATGCTCGCCTTCGGCATCAAAACCCGCGCGGTGGCATTGGGCCTGGCACTGTTTTCGATCGTGACCGGGCTGGTATTCCACCATGCGATCGGCGACCAGAACCAGCTGATTCACCTGATGAAAAACCTGGCAATGGCCGGTGGCTTGCTGCAAGTGGTCGCCTTCGGCGCCGGTGCCTACAGCCTGGACAACAAAGCGGTTCGCCCCGCAGGACACCTTGCTTGAGGCGCACCGCCGGTGTCCGCACCGCCGGTGTCAGGTCTGACAAACGGACACGAGCTGGGCTGGGAATAGCAGCTGGGCTCGTGTACGATTCTCCAACCTGAAATTGTTTTGGAATCGCCCGAATGTTACTGGAAGATCTCGCCACGCACTGCCCGCTTCACCGCGATGCGCTCAATGACGGGTACGTCATTATTTCGTACGGCTTGTACCGCCACAGCGCGGCGTTCATGGAAGCCCACCGCAACCTGTTTCCCAACTCAAGATTAACGGTGTTGGGTGGTTGCATGGTGCAGGACGAAATCATCTACTGCGTACGCTATTGCAATGCCTGCCGCAAAGCCCATTTTCAGTGGGCGACACAACATAATTCGTTTGCTGGCTTGCCGCACATGGCCGAGGACTTCGAGCGCGTCCTGCACATGCGCTTCGGCATGGAAACCTCTGTTCACACCGTTCCCCCCGAAGTGCACGAGCTGATGCGGGCACACAAACTAGTCAATGCCGTCAAAGTCCTGCAACGCGCCAACCCGGGCGTGGAGATTCCCGAGTTGCGCGCACACATGCGCTACCTCGCCCGCAGCGCGGAACTGGAGCACGCGGTCCGGATGATGCGCCAGGGCGGTCCACACCTGGCATACAGAGAGCACGGAATAACGCTGTTGTCATAACACGGGTGTCAGGTCTGACAAACGCGCACCTCGCCTACACCGACGAAAGATGACTACATGACTTGTCCAAGCTGCAAATCCAAAAAAGTGCTCACCGGCCGGGTCAAGGTCAAGCTGGGCGAAGGCGGTGCGGTGAATGCCTTTTACCCGGACGGCTTGAAGCTCCTGACCTTGAAAAAGTCGGTCCCGCTGGTGCACGAGACGCTGTCCGTGTGCACGGCATGCGGCCATCTGTGGGGCCGCATCCGCCCCGCCGAGCTGGCGGCCCTGATCGAACGAAGCGGCAAGGACGAACTAAAGAAGCGCCTCGTCGACGACTGATTGCCGCCGCCCGGCCCGCACCGTTCCACCCCGCGCAGGCTTGTTCTTGCGCTCATACCTGTCCAGCGCAAGGTACATCGCCGGCGTCACGTACAGCGTAATCAACTGCGAAAACACCAGTCCTCCAACGACCGCAAGCCCCAGCGGCTGGCGCAGTTCCGCCCCCGCGCCCCATCCCAGCGCAATCGGCAGGGCGCCCATCAGCGCCGCAATGGTCGTCATCATGATCGGCCGAAAGCGCAGCAGGCAGGCCTGGCGCACCGCCAGCTCCGGCGCCATGCCTTCCTCGCGTTGCAGGTGCAGGGCGAAGTCGATGATCATGATCGCGTTCTTCTTCACGATCCCGATCAGCAGCAAAATGCCGACCACCGCGATCATGGTCAGCTCCATCCCGAGCAGCCACAGGGTCAGCAGCGCGCCCACCGCCGCCGACGGCAGCCCCGCCAGGATGGTCAGCGGGTGAATATAGCTTTCGTACAGCACCCCGAGCAGGATGTAGATGACCGCCAGCGCGGCCACGATCAGCCACACCTGGCTCGATTGCGCCTCCTGGAACACGGCCGCGTCGCCGCCATAGCGTGCCACGATCGACGCTGGCAGCTTCATCTCGCGCGCCATCGCGTCGATGGCGCCGGTGGCCTCGCCCAAGGCCACGCCCGGCCCAAGATTGAACGACAGCGTGATCGCCTGCAGCTGCCCCTGGTGGTTGACCGACAGCGGCCCAAGCGCGCGCTCCACCGTCGCAAAGCTCGACACGTTCACCAGCTCACCGGCCTTGCTGCGCACCGACACCCGGCCCAGCGCATTCTCGAACTGGCGCTCTTCCTGCGCCGATTCCAGGATCACCGAATAGGTGGCGGCCGTGCCATAAATGGTCGCCACCTGGCGTTCGCCAAACGCCGAGTACAGCGCGCTGCGTACATCAAGCATGCGCACGCCGAGCACCGCCGCCTTGTCGCGGTCCACTTTCAAGCGCGCCTGAAGACCGCGATTGCGCGCATCGCTGGTCACGTCGGTAAAGCGCGCATCGGCCCGCATCCGCTCCAGCAAACCGGTGGCCCATTCATCCGGACCGCCGGCCCCCACGCTTTGCAAGGTGTACTGATAGCGGCTCTTGCTGGGCCGTCCACCGACCTGGAAATTCTGCACCGGCTTGAAATACACGCCCACGCCGGCGATCCCGCTGGTAGCGCGTTTCAGGCCCTTGACCACCTCGGCCATCGGCGCGCGCTCCCCGCGTGGTTTGAGCAGCAGGAACAAGCTGCCGTTGTTGTCGCCGCTGACCGACGATGACACGTCGCGCACATTCGGGTCGGCCTTGACCGCCGCCGCCACCTTCATGTGCAGTGCCAGCATGGCGGACGACGAAATATCCTCCGAGGCCTCGGTCGAGACGCGGATCTGGCCCAGGTCTTCCTCCGGCAGCAGGCCCTTGGGAATGGCGATGTACAGCCCCACTGTCAGCGCCAGGATGGCCAGCGCCGCCAGCAGCACCGCGCCGCGCCGCGCGAGCGCCCGCTCGAGCGAACCGGCATAGGCGTGCTCCAGGCGCCCGAACAGGCTGGCCTTGTCGGCCACGTGCTGTTCATCGTCGTGCAGCAGGCGGCTCGCGAGCATCGGCACCAGGGTGAGCGACACCAGTGCCGACACCAGCACCGCCAGCGACACCACCACCGCGAATTCGTGGAACAGCAATCCCATCACGCCCGGCATGAAGAAAATCGGCATGAACACCGCCGCCAGCGAGATCGAAATCGACACGATGGTCAGGCTCACCTCGCGCGAGCCGGTAATGGCCGCGTCAAGCGGGCTTTTGCCGGCCTCGATATGGCGCACGATATTTTCGAGCACCACGATCGCATCGTCCACCACCAGCCCCACCGCCAGCGTGATCCCCAGCAGCGAGACGTTATTCAGGCTGTAGCCGAGCCAGTGCATCAAGAGCAGTGTCCCCAGCAGGGAGACGGGAATCGTCAGCGCCGGAATCATGGTCGCCGCGGCGCGCCGCAGGAACAGAAAGATCACCAGGATCACCAGCGCGATGGTCAGCCCGAGCGTGATGTTCACGTCAATCATGGCCTCGCGCACCGATACCGAACGGTCGTTGATGATGTTGACCGTGACCGATTGCGGCAGCTGCGCGCGCATGCGAGCGAGCGTCTGCTTGGCCGCATCCACCACCGCCAGGGTATTCGCATCGGGCTGGCGAAACAGTAGCAGCACGATCGAACGCTCGCCGTTGAAGCTGGTGGCCGAGCGCACCGACTGGTAGCTGTCTTCCACCGTGGCCACGTCTTCCAGCCGCACCGGCTGGCCGCCGCGCATGGCCACGATCAGGCCCGCGTAATCGGCCGCCTTGAGCAGTTGCGCGTTACCCTGGATGACCATGTTCTGCGCCGGCCCGTCCAGCACACCGAGCGGCGAATTGGCGTTGGCTGCCTGCAGCGCAGCCGACAGTTCGTCCATCGACAGATCGCGCGCCTTCATGCGGCCCGGATCGGCGCGCACGCGCACGGCAAAACGCTTCTGGCCCAGCACCGTCATCTGCGCCACGCCCGGCAGGCCGGACAAGGCCGGCGCGATCAGGTTTTCGGCGTAGTCGTTCAGCTCCGACAGGTCCATCGACGGCGACGTCATCTCCATCGACAGCACCGCCGCTTCGGCCGGGTTGACCTTGCGGTACGATGGCAGCTCGGTCATCTCGCGCGGCAGTGCGCGCTGCGCCCGCAGCAGCGCCGCCTGCACGTCGACCGCAGCGGCGTTGATGTCGATGGCCGGCCCGAATTCCAAGGTCAGCGAGGTCGCGCCCAGGGTGCTGGTGGAGGTCATCAGGCTCACGCCGGCCACCGCCGAAAACTCCTTCTCCAGCGGCAGCGCCACCGACGACGCCATGGTGTCGGGGCTGGCGCCCGGCAGGTTGGCCTGCACGTTGATCACCGGCGTGTTGTAGCTCGGTAGCGCGGACACCGGAATGAAGCGGTACGCCAGCAGCCCGGCAACCACCAGGCTGACCGACAGCAGCACCACCATCACCGGGCGCTCGATGCACAATGCGGACAAGTTCATCCCCGGCCCGCCTTGATCCGCGCGCCAGGTTTGAGATTCTGCTTGCCCTCGGTGACGATGGTTTCGCCGCCCGCAAGGCCGGTCACCGCGGCGCTCGACCCGAATCCGTGCAGCCGCTTCACCGCCACCTGCTTCACCGTCTGGTCCGGCCCCACCACGTACACGAAGGCCCCGGCGGGACTGGTGATCATCGCCGCCTGTGGAATCACCACGGCCCCGCGCAGCGTGCTTACCGTGACCCGTGCGTCCACATACTGCCCCGGCCACATGGCGGCGTCGCCGTTCTCGAAACTCGCCTTGACCCGGATCGCGCCGGCCACCGGATCAACGCTGTTGTCGATGAAGGTAAGCAGTCCGCTGCGTTTGTTGGCCTCGACCGCCACCGCGCCGCGCCGGTGCGCCGCCAGCAGCTCGCCAACATGCGCTTCCGGTAGCGTGAACGTAACCGCGATCGGATCGAGCCGCGCTACCGTGACCAGCGGCGTGCCGACTTGCACCAGGCTGCCCGGATACAGCTTGATGGCGCCGACCCGGCCCGCCATCGGCGCGCGGATCGCGTTGTAGCCGGCGTCCACCCGTACCGCCCTCAGCGCCGCCTGGTCGGCCCGCAGCAGGGCGCGCGCCGCATCGACCTCGCTGCGCAGCGTGTCCACGGCGGTGATGGCGATGAACTGCTTGTCCAGCAATTCCACGCTGCGCCGGTAGCGCTGCTCAAGGCCGGCCAGCGCCGCTTCGTCGCGCATCACCTGCGCCTGCGCGCGTTCCACGTTGGCGCGTCCGGCACGGTCGTCCAGCGAAAACAGCAACTGCCCTTCATTGACGTACTGGCCCTCGCGGATATGCACTTGCCTGACCGTGCTGGTCGTCTGCGCATGCACGTCCACCACGCTCGTTGGCGTCACGGTGCCGGTTGCGCGCAGCACCACCGGCACGTCGCGCACCACAGGCGTGACGGTGTTGACGATGATGTCGGGCGGGGAGGGCGGCGTTGTGGCCAATGCGGCGTGCGCAGGCGTGCCCCAGAAGCGTGCCGCGCAGGCCACGGCCACCGCGCCGCACAGCATCGCGATCGCGTATTCCTTTTTCATGCGGCCTCCCGCGCGCGCGGCGCCAGGCGAAACAGGCCGAACGCGGAGAGGAGCCCGACCGCGCAAAAAATCATCCACGGCAGCTGCGGCCATTGCTGTGCGCCGGAGAACTCGACCAGCCAACCACCGGTCACGTTGCCGATCGCGCCGCCAAGCGCCAGGCTGAGCGAACTGAAACCGAGAAAGGTCCCCAGCGCTTGCGGATTGGCCATGCTGGCGATCAGGTTCTGCATCGTCGGTCGCACCAGGATCGCCCCAATCGAAAACGCCGCCACGCACACCAGGAAGGCCGCAAACGTCTGCGCCAGGGCGATGGCGCCGGCGCCGAGCGCGATGATCGTCACGCCCAGCACCAGGATCTGCTGCGTCGACAGCCAGCGCTCCGCCACCCGCAGCAGGTGGTATTGCAGCAGCACTGTCAGGCCGGCGCTGAGCGCGAACATGATGCCGACGCTGTCCTGGTTTCCGCTCAGGCGCTCGGCCAGCAGCGGGAAGCTGATATTGATCTGCACCGCCACGAACCAGTAGCCCATCATCAAGCCGGTGAACAGCAAAAAGCGGCGGTCGCGCGTCACCAGTGCGAGGCGGTGCGTCATCGGGCGCGGCGCTTCCGGACTTGCCAGCGGCGGCAGCATCCACAGGGCGATGCCGCAGTTGAGCGCAAAGCACGCCGCGGCCGCCAGGCACACGATCTGGAAGTCCACATGCAGCAGCGCCACGCCGACCAGCGGGCCGACGGTGCTGGCAATGCCGCTGACCCAGTTACTGAGCGCGTAGTAGCGCGGCCGTGTCTCTTCCGTCGTCAAGGCCGCAATCGCCGCCTGGTAGGGCGCTTCGAACAATGCGCCGCCCAGCGCCGACACCACCATCGCCACGCACAGCGTCAAGGCGTCGCCGGCGAAGGCCAGGCTGGCAAAGCCGGCGGCGCGCAGAAGCACGCCGAGGCAGATCATGGGCCGCACGCCGAAGCGGTCGGCCAGCATGCCGCCGACCAGCGCCAGGCCCTGCTGCGTTATCTGGCGCAGCGCCAGCGCGCCTCCGACCACGGCCGCCGCCATGCCGGCATTGCTGACAAAATGCACGCTCACCAGCGGCATCAGCATGGCAAAGCCGACCACCATCAGGAAGGTGTACGCCAGCAGCGCATTGAGCCCGCGCTTGCGGACCTGGTCGGACAAAACGGTCATGGCGCGCGGTACAGGTAGACGGAGGTTGGATCGGCGCTGAACTGCGAGAACGGGAACGGCTCGGCGCAGACTGCGGCCACGCCGTCGCCAAGGAAGCGCGGAATGATGCCGCTGCCGGTCTGCGCATACACGATCAACGGAATGCCGCGCCGGCGCGCCGCCATCAGGATGTCGTCGAACGAGCCGTTGGACAGGGTCATGCCGGTGGCGATGATCATGTCGGCCGTCTCCAGGATCGGCAGCATGTCGCGCGATACCTCCAGCCCGCTGTGCGTGCGTTCCATGTTGAAGTCGCACGGCAGGCAAATGCCGCCGTTTTGCGTAATGGCGTCCACCAGCGGGTTGACCACGCCGATCAGGCCCACGCGCTGGCCCGGCTTGATCGACACCAGCGCGGCAATCGCATTGTCGCGCGCCACCGCGCGCACCGGTGGCGCACCGGCCGGCAAGGTCATGGCTTGCGCCAGCGCCGATTCGCGCGCCGGGCGCACCGCGTTCAGGTAGGCGTCGAGCGCGGCGATGCGCACCGGCAGGCGCGGATCGACCAGCAGGTCGGCCACGCTTGATCCTGCCAGCGCCGGCGCAATCGTCGGGTCGAGCGCATCGCGTTCGATGCAGCAGGCGCCGAACGCCGCGCCCACGCGCAGCACCAGGTAGTAGTTGCGATAGGTTTGCTGGGTGCCCGGAAAACGCGTGCTTTGCGAAATCCACGACGCCCCGATCACGTGCATCGATTCCGGCGCCGGGCCGTACAGGCCGCACTGCACGTCTTCGATCAGGCCCGCCACGTTCCACGGCGCGGCCGGCTCCCTGGCGTCGCCCGCGAAACTGATCGTAACCCGGCTTAACGCCTTCTCCGCATACTTGCGCGCATCCAGGCCGTGCGGGTCGACGGCCACCACGTGGCCGAGGTAGCAGGCGTTGTCGATCGGTGCGGCCAGCTCCTTGCCGCTGGCATTGGTGATCAGCGCGCGCGCCACGTGCGGTGCGCCGGCCACGCTGTCGATGCCGGTCATGGCGCCGACCCTGCCCACGCCTGCCGGCACGAGGAACTTGATGGCCGCGCTCTGCACACCGGTCTCCTTGCGCGTGAGGTCCGGCTGTCGCCCGAGCGCCAGGTCGACCTGGGCCGACAGGAATGCAATGCCGGTAACCCGCTCGATCAGCTCCGCAATGTAGTTGCCGCCCGGGCGCGGATTGATTTCGACGATGCGCGGCCCCTTGCGCGTGATCTTCACCTCGGTGTGGCTGATGCCGTGGTCGAAGCCGACCGCTTCTAGCGCCGCCCTCACCAGTTCGCACACCGCGTCCGTTACGTCGCCATCGAGCCGCGCCGGGAACATGTGCCCGTCCTCGATAAAGTAGGGGAAGCCTGTCAGGCTCTTGTCGGTGATGCCGATGATGGTCGTTTGCCCGCCGAAGGTGCACGCTTCCACGCTCACTTCCTCGCCCTTCATGTATTCTTCCAGCAGCCATAGCGGCTCGCGCGCCTGCTCGCGGAAGTTGGTCGGGAATGCTTCCAGCGCCGCAAACGCCGCGTGCAGTTCCGTTTCGTCCTTGACCAGCTTGACGAAGGCGCTCGACGCCAGGTCCGATGGCTTGAGGATCAGCGGGTAGCCGATGTCGCGGGCCGCCGCGCGCGCCGCTTCCCACGAGGTTACGGCGGCAAACGCCGGATTGGGCAGGCCGGCCTTTTCCAGCGCTTCGCGCACCAGGTGCTTGCGGCGCACCATCGCCACGTTGCTGCAGAACGCCTGCGGCAGCGCCAGAGCCTGCGCCACCTGGGCCACGGTGTCGATGTAGTAGTCGCAGATGGTCACCACGCCGTCGAACTTGAGCACGCGGTGCTGGGCGTGCAAAAAGTCGATCAGCGCCGGCACGTCATTCGTTTCGGTGGTGAGCACATTGGCGGCGTGCGCCAGCACCGGATGGATCGGCGCTTCTTGCCCGTCCAGGTAGTGGGCGCGGTTGCGCGTCACAAAGGTGTAGGTGTGGCCGGCGCCGGTGATGGTGGCGGGGAAAATGCGGCCGGTGCCGCCGACCCAGCTTTCGATCATTAACAGGTGTGCCATGGTGTGATTACTCCCTTTTCAGTTGATGGATTCGGTGGCGGCGCGGCGGTTCCAGGCCATCACCGACCAGGGCAGCACAAGATCCTTGTGCGCATCGATGTGGGTGGGCGCCAGGTCATGCAGTTCCAGCGCGCCCGCGTGCTGCGCGAAGACCGCGTCCACGTAGCGATGGCCGGTATCGGGCGCGATGAACAGCACGGTGCGATCGGGGCGCAGCTGCGCTTCGCGCGCCGCCGCCAGGTAGCAGCAGCCGCTCGACAGGCCGGCGAAGATCGCGTGCCGGCGCAGCAGGGCCACCGCGCCGGCCAGGCCGTAATCGAAGCCGATCCAGTGAATCTGGTCGTACAGCGCGTGCCGCACGTTGCGAAAGGGGATGCCGGTGCCGATGCCGGCGATGACGATGCCGGGGTCTTCGATGTGCGCGCAGCCGAAGGTGACGCTGCCGAAGGGCTGCACGCCGATCAGTTCCACCGCGTCGTCGCTGCAGCGCAAGGCGCGCGCCAGGCCGCCGGTCGAACAACCCGAACCCACGCCGCCGACAATGGTCAGGCAGTCGGTGCCGAGCAGGCGTTCGATCTCGCTGGCGATCGGCTGGTAGCCGGCGTAGTGAATGTCGTCGTGGTACTGCTGCATCCAGTGCACGTGCGGGTTGGCCGCGCGGATGTCGGCGATGCGCGCCACGCGCAGGCTCTGGTCCATCTTCAGGGTGGCCGACGGCGGCACCTGTTCCACGTTTGCGCCGAGCAGCTGCAACTGCACCATCAGCGTCTGGTCCACCGTTTTCGAGGCGATGATGTGGCACTGCATGTCGAACTTGTGGCATGCCAGCGCAAGGGCGTACGCGTAAATGCCGCTGGAGCTGTCGAGCAGCGTGTCGCCACGCTTGACTATGCCGGTCGCCAGCAGGCGCTCCACCGCCACCAGGGTCGAATACACCTTCATCGTCTCGAAACGGGCGACGTACAGGTTGGGGCCGAGGCGTACGAAGTCCGGCGCCTTGATGGCGTCCGCAATGTGATCGAACATGGTCAGAATCCTGTCTGGACGAAGCGGCTTTGGAAGCCCAGGCCGCGAAAGAATGACGAGAGCGCGCCCATTTGCGTGGGCCCGGGTTTGTGGATGAACAGGTAGCCCGCCAGGCTGCCCGTGTGCGCAACAAAAATGCCGTCGGCCCCGTAGCGCGCCTGGTTCTTGAGCAGCACGCCCAGGTTGCGCTTGGGGATGGCATCCTGCCCCAGCACCGCGCTGACCGTGGCGCAGGCGGCAATCGCACCGAGGTCCCCGCGCAAGAAGGCATCGACGGCGTTATCGAGGTTGGCGGTGTAGGGCGTCAACCGTTCCTGGTACAGCGTGAGCAGGCGCGCACCGGTTTTTTCGGTATCGATGCGGTTGCCCTCGTCGATGTAGCAGGCGTGAAAAGTAGGGGCGCTGCCAAAGCACTGCACCACTTGCTGGCGCCCGCTCAGGTACAGCGCGTACGTCTCCAAAAACACGCTGTCGGAGCGCTCGATCGCGCGCAGCGTGGCCGATATCGATTCGCCGCATGACGCAATGCCGAAGATCGCGTCCAGGCAGCGGATGGTGGCCACGATGTCGGCCGTCGAACTGGCCATGCCTTTCCCTTCCAGCAGTTCCGAATCGTGGCTCCAGGTCCCGGGCGGCAGCTGCCTGCCGTGCCGGGCAAGGTAATGGGCGATCGCTTGCCGGCATTTGGTTTTGGTGGCCAGTGCGTTGTCCGCGCCGGCGCGCTCGCCATGCGTGAAGTGCATGCAGCTGTATTTTTTGACCGGTAGCGAGATCAGGCTGATCTGGGCGGCGCCATTCTCGATGTACGGGCCTTGAATCAGCTCGCCCAGGGTGCCGTGGCAGATCCCGCTGCTGATCGCTTCCGCCGTGCCGGCATGCCAGGTGAAGTTGGGCCGCGCCGCTGGTGTGTATCTGCTGTCTGCGAAGTCGATGGAAGGCACGGGGTCATGGCTTTCGTGGTGGAGGTCGAGAGAGAGTTACTTGACTGCTTGGCGTTAACGATAATTGATTATCATTAGCGAGGCAAGCATTTGTTCGGCTTTATGGGATAATGGGTTTTTGCTTCAATAGCCTTGCCATGGAACGTTCTACACGCCAGCGGACAGCGATTCGTACTGTCATCGATGCGGCGGCCCGCCCGCTCACGCCCCAGGAAATCCTCGCCGGGGTACGCGAGACCGTGTCCGAGATCGGCATCGCGACCATTTACCGCAACCTCAAGCTGCTGCTCGACGACGGCACCATCCAGACCGTGAGCCTGCCGGGCGAAAACGCGCGCTACGAAATGAGCCACGCGGCGCATCACCATCACCACCACTTTCACTGCGTGCCTTGCGACCGGGTGTTCGACGTGGAAGGTTGCCCGGGTTCGATGGAGAGCCTCGCGCCGGCTGGGTTTGTAATCGACCGCCACGAGCTGACCCTGTACGGCGTCTGCGCCGATTGCTCGGCGGAGCGCGCGAAGGTGGCGCCGGTGCCGAAGCGCCGGGCGCGTGCGCCGAAGACGCACTAGCCCGTTCTTCGCGTGGGGCGCTTACACCCTGAACTTCCTCCCGCCCCACAGCATTAGCACAACCGCTCCCGCCAGCAGCCACAAATACCCCACCGCGCCGCCAATACTGCCCGCCACGCCGTCCAGCGGCCGGTCCGCCTCGAAGCGCGGAATCTTGTCGTGGTCGGTAAAGTTCATCCGGCCCGCACAGCCCTGGCACGCATTGGTCGGATTGGCCGCTTCGGCCATCGCGCGCGGCCAGAAGAACGCGCGCAGTTCATCGGTGTACTCGCCGGTGCGCTTCAAAAAGCGCTTGTGCCGTTCCACGCCGGTCCCCGCAGCCTGCTGCAGCAAGGTGTCGAACACCAGCGCCGGCGACAGCCAGCGCAGCGTGGCCGCCTTGCCGGCAGCGACATCGTTCTGGCGCGCCGCCGCCCCGGCGCGCTGCGCCACCTGCCGCTCCACCGCCTGCTGCACCGCGATCTGCTTGGTCGCATACGACACCTGGCCAACCCGGTCGGCGGCCGCCGCATACGCCGGATCGGCCCGCGCGAACGCAACGAACAGCGCATCGCGATCGGCCGGCTTGAAGTCGTTCGCGCGGCGCAGGTCGTCGAGGTACAGCAGCGGCGACGGCGCCGGATACGCCATGTCGATGACCAGCGCGCCCGCCGCCGACACGAAGAACGTCAATCCGATCCACACCGACACCAGCCGCAGGTAACTGCCAACCACCCCGATCCGGCTTGCCACCAGCGCCGTCAGCGCCACCCAGAACAGGGTGAAGCCGGCCGTTGCCGCGCCCAGCAACAGCATGGTGTCCATCGTCTGCGGGCTCCAGCAGGGCGTACCCGCCACCAGCAGGGCCAGCACCGTTGCCCCCAGCGTGAACGGCACGCACACAACGGCGGCCACGCCGAATTTGAGCATCACCAGTTGGCGGAACGACGGCAGTTGCGCCGCCATCAGCCGCAGCGCGCCGGAGTCGCGTTCGGCCGCCAGGCGCGAAGCGCCGATGGCGATCAAGGCCAGCGGCAGCACATACACCAGCACGAACGACAGGTCGAAGTCTCCCAGGCTCAGGATGCGCGGGTTGATGAAGTCGAAAGCGGCCGCCGGCGGCGCCACGTAGTCGAGATCCGTCTTGATATAGAACGGCAGCAGCCGTGACTGGCCGATGGCGATGCCCGCCAGCGGCGACGGCGGCTTGACCGCATACGCGGCCAGGCCGTAACGCATGTAGCCGGCGGCGTCGGACGGGTCCTGCCAGTACGGCAGCACCGCATCGAACGGGCGCCTGTAGCGCGCCACGTCGGCCTGCTGCCTCGCCACCTTGGCCGCCGCGTTCACCTTCACCCGGTCCACGGTGGCCTGCTGCGCGTCGGCGTTGGCCTGGCCGTTGATCGCCCCCCAACTCAGTGCCGCAAACAGCAACGCGCCGATGATCCACGTGAAGCGCGCCTTGAGCAGCATCGCCAGTTCGAAGCGGAACAGTGCGCGCGTCATGGCTGCACTCCCTTGGCTGCGCGCCAGGCGGCAAGGCCGGCCAGCACGCACCATCCCAACAGCAGTAGCAAGGGCGCCGCCGCATTCGCCAGTACGCTGCCGAGTGGCGGCGCGCAGTAGGCAAACGCCGGCACCGATTCCCAGAACTGCTTGCCGGTCGACTTGCTGGCGTCTTCGTGTTCCGTATGTCGCATCAAATCTCCATTGAGGCGGTTGACCATCGCGCGCCGGTAGGTTTCGGCGGCTTCGATGAAATGCCGGTGCTGGTAAAAGTCGGTGCCTGCGACGGCCGCGCCGGACGCTTGCAGCGCCACCGTCGGCGTAAAGGCGCCCAGCCAGCCGAAAGTGCGGTCCTGCTGTTCCACCGAATCGTAGAAGCGTCCCAGCACGCGGTCGAACACCGCATGCGATTCGCGTTCCGACTGGTCGAGCTGCGCGGCGCGCACATTGCTCACCTTGGCCTTGATCAGCGCCTGGCGCCGCGCTTCCCATTTGTCGGCCCCTTCGTACGCGGGCGACTCGCTCTCGGTACGATTGCGCACCTCCTGGTACGACGGCACCGGCGCGAGCACCTGCGCCGCATTGCCGGCGGCGCGCGGCAGCACCACGCACAGCACCAGCCAGAGCACCAGCATGATGGTCAGCGCCGCGCGCGCGCTCGGCGCCTTGAGCGACACCGCCAGTGCGATCAACAAGAACACCAGCAGGTACAAGAAGTTCAACAGGCTCCAGATGGCCAGCCGGCCGGCACCGCCCCAGCCGGCGTCGGGCAGGGCCTGCAAGGCGTAAGACCCCATCGCCACCACCGGCGCGAGCGCCATGCACACCAGCAGGCCCACCATCACCGCGAAGCGCGACAGCAGCAGCTGTCCCGGCGTGGCGCCGTTACCGAAGGCCATGCGCAAGGTGCCGCGCTGGCGGTCCTGGGCAAAGCCGGCAAAGCCGAGCAGGATCGCGAACATCGGCCCGAGAACTTCGAGCACCTGCGCCACCGACGCGGCGCTGCGCATGATCGGATCGGCATCCTGGTTGGGGCGGAAAATCATTTCGTTGCGCTTGTGCGCTTCCAGCCAGACCGACAGGCCGACAAACGGCTCGATGCCGGGCGCCAGCACCTGCAGCGGCGACGACGGCTTGACCGCCCACACGCCGAAGTGGGCGGCGCTGTGCGGGTCTTTCTGGCCCTGGGCCAGCCAGCGCGCGCGCTCGGATGCGGCAAAGCGGGTGCGCTCGTCGGCCATGCGCGCTGCGCTGTTCATCGACGCGAAAAACACGATCAGCAGCAGCAATGGCGCCAGCATGGCCACCCAGCGCAGGCGCGGTTCGCGCCACAGGCGCCGGGCTTCGGCGCGCAGCAGCGCCGCATGCAGGGTTGCGCTCATCGCGCCAGCTCCGCAATGTAGACCTGTTCCAGCGTCGCGTGCTCGGTCGTCTGCGGATCAATTTCGCGCTCGATGCGTCCCGCGTGCAGCACGCCGACGCGGGTGGCCACTTCCTTGATGCGGTACAGGTCATGCGTGGCCATGAGGATGGCGACGCCGCGCTGCGAGGCGGCGCGCAACAGGCCGGACAGCTCGGAGGCGGCCAGCGGATCGAGCCCGGAGGTGGGCTCATCTAACAGCAGCAGCTTGGCGTCGCGCGCCATCGCAATCGCAATGCCGACCTTCTGGCGCATGCCTTTCGAGTAGTTGCGCGCGTGCCGTTCGTGCGCGTCGGCGCGCAGGCCGGACTCGGACAGCAAGCGGCGCAGGGTGGCGTCGTCCAGGTCCCGTGACGCCAGCAGCGAAAAATAGCGCAGGTTTTCCAACCCGCTCAGCTCCGGATAAATCGCCACCTGTTCGGGCAGATAGGCGATCGCGCTGCGCGTGCGGGCCGCGTCGCCGGCCACCGGTTCGCCGCACACATGGATGCTGCCGCCGTCCGGCTGCAGGAAGCCGAGGATCAAATTGAGCGTCGTGGTCTTGCCGGCGCCATTGGGCGCGAGCAGCGCGTACACCTCGCCGGCCTGCAAGGTGAGCGAGAGGCCGTTCAGGGCCACGCGTTCGCCGAAACGGCGCGTGACGTTGTCCATCTGGAGGGCTGGTTTCATCATGTCCATGTGGTTGGCTTAACTAAAAGATTGCGAAAGTGTCGGGGACTATACGATAATGAGAACTTATTATCAATAGGAGTCTAGCCGTGAAACTGAAAAAGCTGCCTTGCGCACTGCTTTGCCTGTACAGCCCTTTGGTGGTGTATGCCGACGATGCGCCGCCGCCGATGCAGGTGGTCGTGATCGACAGCGCCCGCGCGCCGGCCGGCAGCGACAGCACGGCCCTTGGCAGCCGCCTCGACCTGACCCTGCGCGAAACGCCAGCCTCGGTCGAGGTGATCGACAGCGCCCTGATCGACGTGCGCGGCGCGCGCAGTCTCGATGAAGCGGTGCGCGGCGCGGTCGGCGTCACCCAGGGCGGGAATGCCACTTCGCCGTCGCAGACGTCGTCGCGCGGTTTCAGTGCGGGCTTTGTCAGCTATCTGTACGACGGCAGCCGCATCGCCGTGCCGACCATGAGCGCGCGTACCCAGGACACATTCAATGTCGAGCGCATCGAAGTGCTCAAAGGCCCGGCCTCGCTAATGTCGGGCGATGGCGCGATCGGCGGCGCGATCAATTTCGTGACCAAGCGGCCCGACCGCGCGCAGGCGGCCAGCGAAGCGATGGTCTCGTACGGGAGCTTCAATACCTGGCGGCTCGGCGCGGGCATCAACCGCCCGCTCGGCGAAACGCACGCGGTGCGCATCGACTACAGCCACCAGCAGACCGATGGCCATATCGACCGCAACAAGCAGCGCTACGACAGCCTGGCCCTGGCCACCACCAGCGCGCTCACGCGCGACATCACGCTCGACCTGAGCCTCGATCTGCTGTCCGATAACGTGAACGCGTACCAGGGTTCGCCGCTGGTGCCGCGCGCGCTGGCGTTTGACCCCAGCGGCGCGGTCAGCGATGCCGGCGGGCGTGTGATCGACCGCCGCCTCGCCTTCAAGAACTACAACGTCGACGACGCTGTAATGGAGTCCGACAGCGCGTGGGCGCGCGCCAAGCTGACCTGGAAGCTCGCTCCCGACTGGACCTTGCGTAACGAACTGTCTTACTACACGGCCGACCGCAGCTGGCGCAATGCCGAAAGCTACACCGTCAGCGCGCCGCGCCAGGTGGTGCGCGACCTGGTCGGCGTCACGCACGACCACCAGGTGTTCGGCAACCGGCTCGACCTGTCTTACACCGGCAAGCTGGCCGGCATGAAGCATCGCTTCGCCGCTGGCGCGGAATACAGCAAAACGCGCTTTGCCACCCAGCGCAGCTTCTCCAATGGCGCCGCCGCCGCAAATGCGGCATTGGCCGTGGACCTGTTCGATCCCGCCTACGGCAGCTACGACGCGCTGAGCGCCAACAGCGCGCTGTACAGCGGCGCCGGCAACCGCACCAATTTTTCAACCAGCATTCCGACCGCCTCGCTGTACCTTGAGGATGCCTTGTGGTTGACCGACCAGTGGACCATCGTCGCCGGCCTGCGCCAGGACCGCGTCAAGCTTGGCCGCCGCACGGCGGACCTGAACACCGGCGTGGCCAGCGCCTATTCCCAGACCTACGATCCGCGCTCGCTGCGCATCGGCGCCGTGTATGCGCTCGACAAGGACCTGTCGGTCTACGCGCAGCACACCAACGCCTCGGCGCCGGTCGGCTCGGGCAACCTGTTGCTGCTGTCCGCCGCCAATGCCGCCTTCGAACTGTCGAAAGGCACGCAGAGCGAAATCGGCATCAAGCAGTCGCTGTTTGGCGGCAGCGTCGACTACACGCTGGCGCTCTACAAGATCGGACTCGATAACATCCTTTCGCGCGACGCGGCTGTGCCGACCCTGACCGTCAACAGCGGCAAGCAATCCTCGCGCGGGGTGGAGCTGGCGGCGGCGTGGCGGCCAACGCGCCAGGTGAGCATCAACGGCAACGTGGCCGTGCTGGACGCCCAGTTCGACCAACTGATCGAAGCGGGCAATGTGTCACGCGCGGGTAACCTGCCGCCCAACGTCGCCAAGAAAACCGGCAACCTGTGGGTCGACTACAAGGTGGACCAATTGCCGCTCAAGCTGGGCGCAGCCCTCAATTACACGGGCGAGCGTTACACCAACAACGCCAACACGATCCGCATGAACGGCTTCGCCACGGCCGACGTGTACGCGAGCTGGCGTCTCGGTTCCGGCGACCTGACCCTGCGCGTGCGTAACCTGGGCGACAAGCTGTATGCCGGCTGGAGCGGGGCCAACGTGAACAGCCAGGTCATCCTGGGCGCGCCGCGTAGCGCCGATCTGACCTACCACGCGCGGTTTTAGGCCGGTTTTGTTACGGACGGCTTAAAGGAGCACCTGTTTGCTGTGGCGAAGCCGAAAATCAGGGTAAGATTGCCGTTCTTATCAACTTGCAAACCGGAGTACACCATGAGTTTCGACAACTTTCTGACTCGCCTGAAAACCAAAGCCGGTGAAATGAAAACGGAAGTACTGAAATTCAAGAACAAGGATTTCATGAACGCGGCCATGGCCGGTTCGGCGCTGATCGCCATGGCCGACGGTAGCATCACATCGGACGAGAAGCAAAAAATGGTCAAGTTCATCGAGACCCACGACGCGCTGTCGGTCTTCACGACCAATGATGTGATCAAGGCTTTCCAGGAACACGTGGGCCAGCTCGAATTCGACAAGGATATCGGCGAATCGAAGGCTTACCAGGCACTGGGCAAGATGAAATCGAACGCCGAAGCGGCGCGCCTGCTGGTGCGCATGGTGATCGCCATCGCATCGGCCGACGGCAATTTCGACGCCCGCGAAAAAGCGGTTGCGGTCAAGATCTGCAAGGAACTGGGCGTCCCCCCGGCCGAATTCGAACTGGCATAAAAAATGGGGTGGGCGCGATGCCCACCCCTTGCTTCTTTACTTGGCTGACGCGCGGATCTTGCCGAAGGCGTCGCCGGCTTTCCAGGCCGGCATCGCTGGCGCGTTCGCCACGCGCAAACCCAGGTTCAGGGTAAACTGCGCCTGCTGCACCATGCCCGACAAATCCCAGGTCGGATCATATTCGTCGCCTACCTGGTGGTAGCGCGCGCGGTACGCCGCCTGCTTGGCCTTGGCGCCTTCGACATCCTTCACGTAGTCCTTGCCGCCTTCGATCGAGAAGGCCGGAATGCCCGCCTTGGCGAAGCTGAAATGGTCGCTGCGGAAGTAGCCGCCCGCCAGGTCCGGCTCCGGCGTGCGTACCGCCAGCCCCATGGCCTTGGCGGTGGCGTCGGCCATTGCGCCCAGCTCCGTGCGTTCGCTGCCCTTGGTGCCGATATCCTTGGCCGCGCCGACGAAATTGAGGCTGTCCAGGTTCAGGTTGGCCGCGGTTTTGTTGGCTGGCCACAGCGGGCTGCTGGCGTAGGCCGCGCTACCGAGCAAACCCTGTTCTTCGGCCGCGACCCACAGGAACATCTGGCTGCGCCTGGCCGGCGCGCGCACCGCTTCCTGCGCCATCGCCAGCAGGCCGGCGCTGCCGGACGCATTGTCGACCGCACCGTTGTAGATGTTGTCGTCGCCGTTGCCTTGCTTGCCCAGGTGATCCCAGTGGGCGCTGTAGATGACGACTTCGTCCTTGAGCTTCGGATCGGTGCCCGGCACCACGCCGGCCACGTTGAACTGTTCGACCATGCGCACGGCCGCTTTCATCTCGCCCTTGACCTTTGCCTTGAGCGCGACCGGCTTGAAGTTCTTGGTCTCGGCCGCGGTGCGCAGCAGGTCCAGGTCTTCGCCGGCGGCGGCGAACAGGGTGCGCGCGGCTGCTTCCGTCATCCAGCCTTCCATGCTGGCGCCGCGCTTGCCTTGCGCCAGCTGGAAGCGTTCGGCGAGCCAGCTGTTTTGCACCACGCTCCAGCCATACGAGGCCGATGCGTCGGTGTGAATCAGCAGCACGCCGGCGGCGCCCTGGCGCGCGGCTTCTTCGAACTTGTAGGTCCAGCGGCCGTAGTAGGTCAGGCCCTTGCCGTTGAAGCGATTCGGCTCGGCGGCGGTCGGCGCCGGGTCGTTGACCATCATGACCACCACTTTGCCCTTGACGTCCATGTCCTTGTAGTCGTCCCAGCCTTCTTCCGGCGCGGTGATGCCGTAGCCGACGAAGACCAGTTCCGCATCCATCGCGTGCACGTCCCTGGCGTCGCCCGGCGCCCAGACCCAATCCTTGCCGAAGGCGAGCGACTGCGCCTTGCCGCCGGCTTCCAGCGCCACGCTGCTGGTGGTCGGCGTGGACTTCACGCCGGCGATCTTGACCGACTGGCGAAAGCTCTCGCCGTTGCCCGGCTTGAGGCCGGCGGCGAGCGCCTGCGCTTCGAGGTAGGCCACGGTCAGGTCGCCGCCGCGCTGGCCGGTGCCGCGCCCTTCGAGCAGGTCGCTCGACAGGAACGACAGGTGGGCGCGCAACGGCGCTTCCTTGACGATGGGGGCCGAGGCGGCGCCGGCGGCGTACGCGGGGAAAGCGACGGCCAGGCTGGTAGCCAGGGCCGTGCTCACGAAGGAGGAAAGCATCTTTTGCATGGGTTCCTAGTGCGGTAAGGGGTGGTAAATACGGCGTCCAGGGAGGACGAAGCGAAACATTGTATGCCATTCCGCCGCACCGTTTGCAAAGGAAATCGCGTCCCGCTAACGCAGCACCAGCGTGTCCGTCGCCAGCGTGCGGCCGCTGCGCGACGCGTCGATAGGGCGCGCGGGGACCGCATCGGCAGGCAGGCCGGGGATCGACTCTTCGATCAACACGCGCGCCGGGCTGCCGCCTTCGATCTCCAGTCTTGGCGCAAAGGCGCACCGTGGCGCAGGGCGCGCAGCGATTCAAGCAGGGCCCCCACGGCGCCGGCGGCGTCGGGAGCATCGGCCACGCTGTCGTAGTGCGTGGCCAGCAGCAGCGGCGGGCGGCGCACCAGTGCGCTGCCGCGCACGCGCAGCACGATGTTGTGCACCACCGCCACGGTGAGCTGATTGGCGCCGCCCGTTACGGTGGCGCTCTGCACCTGCGGGTCGAGGCCGAGCGCGCGCAGCTTTTCGAGCAGGTAATCGCGGGCGCGCAGGTTGGCGTCGCTGGCGATCGGGCGCGGCGTCTGCGCCAGGAAGTCCGCATGCGCCAGCGCGCGCTGAACCGAAAAATCCGCCGGCCCGGCATCGTGCGCCGTCGCCGGCGGGGCGGGGCGCAGCGCGAGCCAGGCCAGGCAGGCGGCCAGCAGCAGGGCGGCCAGTCCCGCCACGCTGCCCGTGCCGGCAATGCGGCTGTCGATCCGCATCGGCGCGGCCGGGGTAGCGGTCGCGCCGGACTGCATCGCTTAGTCGAGCGTCCAGACGTAGGCGATCTGCGCCCATGCCGGTTCGGCTACGCCGCCCACGGTGGCCGGCTTGAATTTGCACAGGCTCAGGGCGGCCACGGCTGCCTTGTCGAGGTCACGCGATCCGCTCGACTTGTCGACGCGGGCGTCGGTCACCTTGCCATCGACGCCGACCAGCAGCGCGAGGTTGACCGTGCCGGTGGCCCCATCGCGGGCGGCACGCGCCGGGTAGCCCGGCTTGGCGCAGGCCGAGGCGTCGGCCAGCACGGCGGTGCGCTTCTCGACGGCCGGCCGGGTCACCGCCGGCGTCACCACCGGATCGACCGTGCGGGTCGGCGGGGTGACTGTTGGCGGTGGTACGACTTTGTCGAACACTTCGGCGACGATGGTGTCGGGGCGCGTCTCGATCACCGTAACGATCGGCTTGGGAATGACGATGGTCGGCTGCACTGGCACCGGCTCGTACTTCTGCGGTTCCGGTGGCGGCTCGACCGGCGTTTCGGGCGTCACTGTCGTCACCGTGAGCGGTGGCGGCACGATGTCGCCCGCCTTCGGCACCCGGTTCATATTGTGGATCAGGGCCGCGCCAACGGCCAGGTGCAGCGCGGTCACGATGGCCATTTTGGTGAATTTGTTGCTTGCGCCGATGTGCTGTTGAGAGAAATGCATGGTGTGCTCCGTATTGTTGTGTTCACGAAATGGGTCGCATGGTGGAAGGCCGCACTGCTGTTTTCCAGTCCATAGATCAAATATATGCTATGTCCTAGCAATTGAAAAGGGTTTTCGTAGTAATTCTTTTGCTGTGCCCGACTAAGTCCGGGTCATTCTGGTGGTAAATCTTGCTTACAGGGCCATGGCTCGCGTCGGGGGCGGATGTGTGAAATAATCTGGTAGGCGCGGCGTGCCTGCCGTCGGGTCGCACACATTGATGCGATTCAATGGCAAGGCGGAGTAAGCGGACGCAGCCTTCACCCGTGGAGAGTACAAGTGCAGACAGAGCAAAAATCGATTCGGGTCTTGCTGGCGGACGACCATCCCATCGTGATGACCGGTTTCGCCATGTCGCTGGCCGGCGTCGGCATGGATGTGGTGGGGCAGGCCAAGACGCCCGATGAAGCCGAAGAGATGTATGCCGCCCTCGATCCGGACGTGCTGGTGCTCGATATCCGCTTCGGTACCGAGTTGACGGGGCTGGACGCGGCCAAGAGCATCCTGGCCAAGTTCCCGCAAGCGCGCATCGTGTTCCTGAGCCAGTTCGACCAGGATAGCCTGATCAAGGAGACCTACCGCCTCGGCGCGCGCGCTTTTGTCACCAAAGATTGCGACCCGGCCGACCTGGCCACGGCGGTCAGCCATGCGCACGAGGGCAAGCTGTATTTCCTGCCGCAGATCGCCGAGCGCCTGGCCAACCTGTCGGTGCGCGGGGACGCCTCGCCGCAGTCGCAGCTCGACCAGCGCGGGCTGGAGATCTTCAAGCTGATGGCCGAAGGCCTGACCAACGCCGAAATCGCCGAGAAGCTCAACCTGTCGACCAAGACCATCAGTAATATCAGCCAGTCGGTCAAGGAAAAGCTGGGCGTGCACCGGCAGGCGTATATCACCAAGCTGGCCGTCAAGTACGGCTTGATCGAACCGTAGTGGGCGGTCGCTTGTTCGCAGGCTTGGGGAGATGGGTCGCGACTGCGCGTTTTCGTCCAATCGCCGTCCGTGTGACGCAAGTATCGCGGGACGGAGATAGCCCCCATATCGTCGTTCCCGCGCAGGCGGGAACCCAAGTTTTACGCGCAGTTATTGGCTGCGCAGCGAACTTGGTTCCCCGCCTGCGCGGGGACGACGGCAACACAGGCCGGCGCGTGTTCAATCGCGCCTGCCTGGCGCTCGGACTGGCGCTCGCCGGTTTCACCGGTTTTGCCGGCGCCGCCGGCGTGATCAGCCCCACGCACTCCACCGACCCCACCGGTTTTCGCTTCCAGATCGTCACCGCCGACGATTCCGGCGTCACGCGCCGCATCGCCGACGACTTGTACAAGCAGCTGATGCCGATTTTCGGCGGCTTTCGCACCGAGCTGGCGCAGCACCGGCGCATGGTGTACGTGGCCATCGGCCCGGTCGCGCTGCGCAACGTGGCCGCGCGCAAGTGCGATTGCGTGGTCATCGCCGCCTTCACCTCGAGCCAGGTGTGGCGCTCCGTGACCGAAAACCTGCAACCCGAGCGCGCCCTGTCGATGACGGCGATTTACGCCGAGCCGGCCCCGGTCGACCAGCTGCGCCTGATCGAACTGCTCTACAAACGCCCGGTGCGCGTGGCCGCCATCGTCAGCAGTAACACGGGTTTTCTGAAACCGACGCTGCAAGGCATCGCCGAAATCGAACATTACGACCCCAGTGAGGATATCAACGTGGTCCTGAACCGCATCGGCAAAACCGAGGTCCTGCTGGCCATGCCCGACCGCAGCGTCTACAACACCGAAAACGTGCGCAACATTTTGCTCTCGACCTACCGCCACAACCAGGCGGTGATCGGCTTTTCGGCCGACATGGTCATGGCCGGCGCGCTGGC
Source organism: Massilia rubra (assembly GCF_011682065.1). Taxonomy (GTDB): domain Bacteria; phylum Pseudomonadota; class Gammaproteobacteria; order Burkholderiales; family Burkholderiaceae_D; genus Telluria_A; species Telluria_A rubra. The sequence goes on from NZ_VUYU01000018.1 coordinate 46,988, forward strand.
CACCACCTATTCCACCATCGAGCAGATCAACGCCCAGGTGGCCGACGTGGCCAACGAATACGTCGCCACGGGCGAACTGGCGCCGCCCCAGTTCCCGCGCTACTTCAGCACTGTCATCAACGAAGGCGTGGCGCGCTCGCTCGACGTGGCGGTCGACGACACCGCCCGCCACTTCACGCGCCGTCCACCGGCGAGGCGCCAATGAACCTGCGATTCTGGCAAAGCTGGAGCATCGGCACCCGCATGGCCTTCATCACCATGCTGCCGGTGGTGTTCTTGTTCTCGTCCTTCGTGGGCTACTCCTGGTACTCGCACCGCGCCCAGGTGGCGCTCGAACTCGAAGAGCGCGGCCGCATCCTGGCCAAGGCGCTGGCCGAAACGAGCGAATACAACGTCATCTCGGGCAACCTGTCCGACCTGCGCCTGACCATCAATGGCCTGGTCCAGTCGGACAAGAGCATTCACCGCATCGACGTCGTCGACGCCAACCAGAAAGGCGCCATCAACGTCACCTCGCAGGGCTCGCCCATCGGCGAAGACCGTTTTTACGAAGCCCCGATCAAGAAGCAGATGATCTGGATTAACCTGTTCTCGGACAACGGCGTGCCGCACGTCTCGGGTTCCAGCGACACCAAGCCGACCACGGTGCCGACCGAGGTGGTGGGCTACGTGCGGGTGACGATGTCGCCCACCAACATGCTGCACAAGCAGGCGCGCCGCTTCCAGGTCGAACTGGCGATGGCCGCGCTGGCGCTGGTCGTCAGCGGGGCGCTGGCGTACGTGCTGGCGCGCAGCCTGACCATTCCGCTCAAGTCCTCGATCGGCGCGCTGCGTGAAATCCGGGGCGGGAACTACCAGGTGGCGCTGCCCGTCACCACCGGCGGCGAGGTAGGCGAGCTGCAGGAATCGATCACTGAAATGTCGGTGGCGCTCGGCCGCTCGCGCCAGGACCTGGAAAACAAGGTGGCCGAACGCACCAAGGACCTGGTCGAATCGCGCAACGAGGCGCTCAAGGCCGATGCCGACAAGCGCAAGCTGATTCAAAAGGTGAACTCGATCGTGGAAGATGAGCGCAAGAGCATCGCCATCGAAATCCACGACGAACTCAATGCCTCGCTGATCGCCGCGCGCCTGGAGTCGCAAAGTATCTTGCACCTGGCCGGCAAGGTGGAGCAGGGGCCGATGATCGACGAGATCAAGCAAAAGTCGCAAGCCATCACCAAGCTCACGCTCGACCTGTACGCCAGCGGGCGGCGCCTGGTGCGGCGCCTGCGCCCGGAGGTGCTCGACATGCTCGGCCTGCACGGCGCGGTGGAAGAAATGATCCGCCACTACGACGCCAGCCATCCGGAATGCCATTTCCAGTTCCACTCCGACGGCGATTTTTCGGGCCTCGAGAGCGAGCTGGCCATTTCGGCCTACCGCATCGTGCAGGAAGCGCTGTCGAATGTGCTCAAGCACGCCGGCGCCACGCACGCGCAGGTGGCCATGACCTTGTCCGAGCAGGACGATACGCTGCACATCGAAATCGCCGACGATGGCGCCGGGTTCAGCACCGCCAGCGCCTCGTCGGGCATCGGCATCATCGGCATGCGCGAACGCGTGTACGCGCTGGGCGGCACCATCGATTTCAGTTCCGAGCCTGACAAAGGCACCGTGGTCGGCATCGCCCTGCCGATCGCACAAACCGCGTAGCCCCACCGTCTTAACCTTCATCGCACAACACACAATGTCGAACGAACTGAAAACGCCCTACGAACAGGGCAACAAGAACCAGACCACGACCTGGGCTGACTGCATCGCATGGTACCAAGACCTGGCGCGCCGCTATCCCGGCGTGCTGCACTTTGACGTGGTCGGCACCTCCGATGGCGGCCTGCCGATCCATGCCGGCGTTGTGTCGAGCGACGGCGTGTTCGACCGCCAGCGCATCAAGGACGACGGGCGTGCGGTCTTCTTCAACAATAACGGCATCCATCCGGGCGAACCGGAAGGGGTGGACGCCTGCATGGCGCTGGTGCGCGACTTTTGCACCGAGCCGGCGCGCCTGGCCGCGTTGGGCAACACCGTTTTCCTGTTCGTCCCGCTGTACAACGTCGACGGCAGCATCAACCGCGCCGGCACCTCGCGCGTGAACCAGGACGGCCCCGAGCAGTTCGGCTTTCGCGGCAACAGCCGCCACCTCGACCTGAACCGCGACTTCGTCAAGTGCGACAGCCTCACCGCGCAGGTCTTCAACAAGCTGTTCACGGCCTGGGACCCGGACGTGATGGTCGATACGCACACCTCCAACGGTGCCGACTATCCGTACACGATGACCCTGATTCACACCCAGACCGACAAGCTTGGCGGCGCCCTCGGCGAATTTTTGCAAGGCACCATGCTGCCGCATATGTTCGGCGAGATGGCGCGGCGCGGCTGGCCGACCTGCCCGTACGTCAATCCGGTCAAGGACAGCCCCGATCACGGCATCGCCGAATTCCTGGAGACGCCGCGTTTCTCCACCGGCTTCGCGGCGCTGCACCACACCATCGGCTTCATGCCCGAGACGCACATGCTCAAGCCCTTCGCCGACCGCTACGACTCGATGCGCGCGCTGGTCGAAACGGCGCTCGACTTCACGGTGGCGCACGCGCCCACCATCCAGGCGCTGCGGCGCGCCGCGCGCGACCAGGGCAAGACCCGGCGCGAGTGGCCGGTGCACTGGTCGATGGACGCCAGCAAGCCGTCGACCTTTCCGTTCCGGGGCTACGCGGCCAAGTACACGCCCAGCGTGATCGGCAATTACACGCGCCTGTCGTACGACCGCAACGAACCGTGGGAGCGCGACATCGCCTACTTCAACAGCTTCCCGGCCGATATCGTGGTGGCCACGCCGCGCGCGTATGTGGTGCCGCAAGCCTGGCGCGAAGTCGCCCTGCGCCTGCAGTGGAACGGCGTGGCGATGACGCGCATCGAGGCCGACCGCGTGCAAGAGGTGCGCTGCTACCGCATCGTGTCGGTCGACTCGCGCGCGAACGCCTACGAAGGCCATATGTTCCATGACGACGTGCGGCTCGAGGCCTTTACCCAGGCCGTGACCCTGCGCGTAGGCGACTGGTTCATTGAGCTGGACCAGGACATGGCGCGCTACGCCATCGAAACCTTGGAGCCGCAGGGCCACGACAGCTTTTTCCGCTGGGGCTTCTTTAATAGTGTGCTGGAGAAGAAGGAAGCGTATTCGGACTATGTGTTCGAAGACCACGCGGCCGAACTGCTGCGCGACGAGCCTGCACTCAACGCCAAGTTCGAGGCCTGGAAAGCGGCCAATCCGGCGCTGCTGTCGGACCAGTGCGCGGTGCTCGACTTCATCTTCGCCAACTGCGCGCGTTATGTGGAGCCGGAGTGGCGCCGTTATCCGGTGCTGTCGGTGATGTAAGCGCCAGCACCAACCTTGGGGGGACGCATGCGTCCCCCCCACTTGCTTACTGGTTCTTTTCGATCCAGCGATCGACCTTCGCTTCCAGCAGCGAGAGCGGCAAGGTGCCATCTTCGAGCACGATCTCGTGGAACTTGGGCAGGCTGAATTTGTCGCCCAGCGCCGCTTCGGCGCGGCGCCGCAGTTCGGTGATCTTGAGCGCGCCGATCTTGTAGCCGAGCGCCTGCCCCGGCCACACCATATAGCGCTCGGTCTCGCTTTTGGCCATCGATTCCGGGAATCCCAGCGTGTCGCGCATGTACTGGATCGACTGCTCGCGCGTCCAGCCTTTGGCGTGCATGCCGGTATCGACCACCAGCCGCACCGCGCGCAGCATTTCGTCGTTCAGGTGGCCGAAATAATCCTCCGGCTTGTCGAACAGGCCCATCTCCTTGCCCAGGGTTTCGGCGTACAGCGCCCAGCCCTCGGTGTAGGCCGTGTTGCCGCTGAACTTGCGGAACTTGGGCAAGTCCAGTTCCTGCAGCAGGGCGATGTGGAAGTGGTGGCCCGGCTGCCCTTCGTGCAGGAACAGGGTCACCATGCCGGTGCTGCCGTATTGGGTCGGATCGTTCACCACCGACCAGAAAACGCCCGGCCGCGAGCCGTCCATGGCTGGCGCCGAGTAATGGTCGGAGGCGGTCGCGCGCGACAGTTCCGGCTCCAGGCGCAGGTCCAGCGGCGCCTTCGGCATCAGGGTGAACAAGGCCGGCAGCTTGGTGCGCAGCAGCGCATCGAGCTTGCGGTACACGTCGATGACTTCCTGGTCGGTCTTGAACGGCTTGAATTTTGCCTGCTGCGACACCCACGCCGGCAGCTCCGCCGCCGGCCCGGTGTAGCCCATCTTCGGCCCGACCACGGCGTATTCGCCCTGGATGCGCGCCACTTCCTTCAGGCCGATCGCATGGATCTGCTCCGGCGTGAGATTGGTGGTGGTGCGCACCGCCACGCTCTTTTCGTACCACTCCTTCCCCTCGGGCAGCGCGCTCCAGCCGGTGCTGGTGCGCGCTGCCGGCAGGTATTCCTTCTCGATGAAGGCGGCCAGGCGCGCCAGCGCCGGCGCCAGGCTGGCGTCGATCGCCTTGCGGTAGCCGGCCGTCAGCTGCGCCTTGTAGGCGGCCGAAAAACTGGCCGGCATGTTGCGGATCGGGGTGTAGTAAATGCTCTCTTCGGCCCTGGCGCTGACCAGCTTCTGGTACTGCGGCAGCATCGATACCACCGCCGCGCGCGGCAAGGTCACGTTCACGCGCATCCCTTCGCGCATGTTGACGATGGCCTGGTCGATCCACGCCGGCAGCTGCGTCAGGCGGTTCAGGTAAGCCTTGTACTGCTTGACCGTCTTCAGGGACTGGGCGGCGTCGCCGCCGGCGTAGTTGGCGATGGTGACCGGCATGCCGTCCATCTGGTTCAGCGGCAGCATCAGTTCCGGCAGGTTGGAAAACGACAGCAGGCTGTTCAACTCGAATTCAAGCACGTCGTAGTTGGTTTGCGAGCGCAGGTCGAGCGCGCGCCGGTCCAGCGCATGCAGGCGGTTCAGGAAGACGTTGTAGCGCGCGTTCTGGCGCGCGCGCTCTTTGGGGCCGATGCTCATGCCGATCTGGTCGTCGAAGCGATTGTCGCCGCGCTCGGTGGCGTCGACCGGATCGAAGCGCGCCAGCGCTTCGTAGTAGTCGGCGGCCAGCGTGGCGAGCTGCTTTTTGGCCTGGGCCGATACCACGCCCGATACTTTGCCGGCCGGCGGCGCGGCCAGCGCCACGGCGGGCGCCAGGGCGGTTGCCAAGGTCAGGGCGAGCGCCGTCCGCAGCGCGGTCCTGGCAAGAGTTTTATGCATAATAATTATCCGGTAAAAATGAATGCGGCAGTCAGGATACGCCCTTTTTTCCGGTCGGGTAACGCGCTCTGCGAAGTCGATAGATTTGCCCGATCGGCAGCGCACGCACGAGTGGAAATTTGTATTGTCGCCCCGGTGCGTGCGGGCGTATGATCGACGCCAGACGATGTCTCCCGCCGCGCCGGCAAACTGCGAGAATGCCGGCCGGGCCAGGCATGCCCGCTTGCAGTTCTGCGCATCAAGTTCGGGGCCTCTGCCATTCGAGCCGCTCTCCGTGTTGTCGGGAGCGGCTTTGTTTTGTCAGCGCGCCGCTGGCGCTTCGGTCAGCATGCCGCGCCGCTTGTACCAGATTTCGAGCGGAATCGTCACCAGCGGCGGCACCGCGGCCAGTACGGCGATCAGGGTGGCCCACCACGGCCAGCGCAGGCGCAGCGCGGCCAGCACCGTCACCACCACGTAAAACATGAACGCAAAGCCGTGCAGGCGGCCGAACAGCCACACGCCCAGGTCGGTCGTCTCGGTCGTGTATTTGAGGAACATGCCGATCAACAGGCCGGTCCAGGTCAGGCCTTCGATCAGGCAGGCGGCGACGAACAGCTTGCCGATGCCGGTGGGTTTGTTGCTTGTCATGTCAGCTCCGCGATTGTTTCAGATGCGCGAAGCATAGACCACTCCGGCTGAGTCCATCAAGCAAGTTTTTGTAGCGGCGCAATCCTGTAAACACAGCGCGTGGCGCCCGCCAGCACATGCTGCTCGCGCGTCACGCTCGCGCCGGGACCGGCGATTTCGGCGAACAGCTGCAACTCGGAGCGGCAAAAGCCCTGGCAGGTGCGCGCCGCCACGCAGATCGGGCAATGGTCTTCGATCAGCAGCCAGCCCTGCGCATCGGCCTCGATGCGCGCCATATAGCCTTCCTCGGTGCGGATCGCCGCCAGTTGCGCCAGGCGTTCCGGCACGGTGGCGCCGTGGCAGGCTTGCTGGTACAGCAGGCGCGCTTCGTTCTCGCGCTGCGCCACCAGTTTATCCAACCCTTCTTCGCCGAACAACTGGCGGATCGATCCGATCAGCTGCACCGTCATCTGCGCGTGCGTGTCCGGAAAGCGCCGGTTGCCGGCGTCGGTCAGCACCCAGTCCTGGCGCGGCCGCCCGACCCCGGCCGCATCCTGCTGGCGGCCCTCGATCAAACCCGCCGCAACCAGCTTCTGCACCTGCTGGCGCGCCGCTTCCGGCGTCATTTCCAGCATCTGCGCCAAGCGCGCGGTGGGGCTCGGCCCCTTCGACTTGATGAAGAACAGGATGCGCTCGGCGGGCTTGCCCTCGGCCGAGTTATCCAACGATTTGCTTGCGTAATTCACGGCTCCGCCTTATTATCCAAACGTTTTCTTGCATATTAAGCCAATCCCGAAGTCCTGTCGATCAAAGAACCATGAACACTGCCTCATCCGCCACCAGCACCACCACTGCCTCCTGGGGCGCCCTGTTTTCCGGCCAAAACGGTTTGCTGGCCCTGGCCCTGACCGGGGGCGTTGCGCTGCATGCGATTAACGTCCACATCGTCACCACCGTGCTGCCGTCGGTGGTGCGCGATATCGGGGGCCTGGACTGGTACGCGTGGAACACGACCTTGTTCGTGGTGGCCTCGATCATCGGCGCGGCGCTGTCGGTGCGCCTGCTGGCCGGAGCCGGTCCGCGCGGGGCCTGCCTGGCGGCGCTCGGCATCTTCGCACTCGGCTCGGCCGCCTGCGCCGGCGCGAGCTCGATGCCGTGGATGCTGGCCGGGCGCAGTGTGCAGGGGCTGGGCGGCGGCGCCCTGGCCGCCCTGAGCTACTCGCTCATTCGGGTGGTGTTCCCGGCGCCCCTGTGGCCGCGCGCGGTGGCGCTGGTGTCGGGCATGTGGGGCGTGGCTACCTTGTGCGGGCCGGCCGTGGGCGGCCTGTTCGCCCAGTCCGGGCACTGGCGCTGGGCCTTCTGGACCCTGCTGCCGGTGGCCCTCCTGCAAGCCATGCTGGTGGCCGCGCGACTGCGTCCGGCCGCCGGCCCGTCCGCCAGGCCCGTGATTCCGGTGGCGCAGATCGCCCTGCTGGCCGCCTCCGTGCTGGCGGTGGCCGCCGGCGGCTTGTCGCGCGCGCTGGCGTGGCAGGGCGCCGGCGTGGCGGCCGGCATTGCGCTCGGGGTAGCGGCGATCGTCGTCGAACGCAGGTCCACGGTACGCCTGCTGCCCTCCGCAACCTGCGAACTGGCCTCGCCCCTGGGCGCGGTGTACGCCAGCGTTGCCCTGCTCCTGGTCGGCACCACCACCGAAATCTACGTACCCTACTTTTTGCAGACCCTGCACGGCTACACGCCGCTGGCCGCCGGCTACCTGGCGGCGGCCATGGCGGCCGGCTGGAGCTTCAGTTCCATGTTCTCGTCCGGCCGCCAGGGCGCCGGCGCGCTGACGATGCTGCGCGCCGGCCCGCTGCTGGGTGCCGTCAGCCTGCTGGCCCTGGCCCTGCTGGTGCCGGCCGCCGATGCGCTCTCGCCCGGCATGCTGATGCTGTTGTATGGCGCGGCGCTGGCCGCCGCCGGCGCCGGCGTGGGCCTCGGCTGGCCGCACCTGCTCACGCGCGTGCTGACCCTGGCGCCGGCGGGCGAGGGCGGCCTGGCCTCGGCGGCAATCACCACCGTGCAGTTATATGGCATGGCGATCGGCGCGGCGGTGGCGGGGCTGGTGGCCAATGCCGCCGGCCTCACCGAACCGGGAGGCAAGGCGGGTGCGCAATCGGCGGCGCTGTGGCTGTTCGCCAGCTTTGCGCTCGCGCCCGCACTGGCGGCGCTGCTGGCGCGCCGGATCGCCCACAAACAAGGAGAAGGCGCATGAGCGGTTCGGCATCCACCTGGCTGTTCCAGTCGGTGCATGCGGTCGGCCTGTCGGCCTGGTTGTCGATCGCCGTCATCAATAACCTGCATGCCTTTGCCGGGTCGGCCGGGGCGGTCGGGGCCACTGAGCCTATCTCAGTAGATCGGGGGAAGCTGATGGCGACATGCGCGTAGGCGATGCATGGCAAGCGAGGGCAAGGCGCGAGGAGGCCGCATGGCTAGCCATGCAACGACGAGCAACGCCGCGCTCGCTTGCCAGGCGCGCCAGCAGCGACTCCGATCTACTGAGATAGGCTCTATGTCGATGGCGCCATTGAGGCAGGCGCCAGGGATCGCAACGCCGCTGCTGGCGCGCGCCATCGCTTCGCCCTTGCTGGCGCGCGTTGCCATGTTCATCGTGCTGGCGCTGCAGATCGTCGCCGCCGGCGCTTGCTGGACCGGCGCGTATGCGCTGGCGATCGGAGGCGACCTGCCGGGCGCCCGTCCCGCACTGAACCTGGCCATGAGCAGCTTCGCCGCCTTCCTGTTCGCGATGCATCTGGGCGGGATGTGGTTCGGCTACTGGATCCGGCAAGAGGGCCTGCAACTGACGCATATCGGTTTGCTGGTGTGGAGCGTGGCGGCCTTTTTGCTGTTTAACCTGCCGCTGGCATAAGGAGAGCGATGCGCGAACAACTGGAAAAACTGCTGGCGTCGGGGCGCGACAACGCGCTGCTGCGCTTCGGCCTGGGCAACGCCTGCCTCAAGGACGGCGACGCCGCAGCCGCTGCCCTGCATTTGCAGCAGGCGACAGAGCAAAACCCGTTGCATTCGGCCGCCTGGAAGCTGCTCGGCAAAGCCCTGCAAGCGCTCGGCCGGCTGGACGACGCCGAAGCGGCATGGAACACAGGACTGGAGGTCGCCGTGAAGCAGGGCGACATCCAGGCCTCGCGCGAAATGACGGTGTTCCTCAAGCGCTTGCGGCGCTGAGGTTCAGCGACACCCCCTACTTGTAGAAGCGCCAGAGCGGCTTGAAGTCGCGCGCCACCTTTTCGTTCTTCAGGCGCGCGCGTACCAGTTCGATCGGCAGCATGCCGCCGTCGAGAATGCGGTCGTGGTAGTCCAGCAGCGTCATCTTGCCGCTGTCGACCAGTTCGCGTTTCAGTTCGCGCAGCTGGAGCGCGCCGACCATGTAGCCGGCCTGGTACAGCGGCGGATAATCGCCATTGAACGAGCGCCGCACTTCGGCGCGCGCATTGTCCGGCTCATGGCCGACGCGCTGGATCAGCATCTCGACCGCCTGCTCGGGCGTGACTTTACCCATGTGAAAACCGAGCGAAAACAGGATGCGCGCCGCCCGGTGATTACGCCAGAACATCATCCCGATGCGGTCTTCCGGCGTAACCGCGAAGTTGCGCTCGTAGAGCAGCATTTCCCAGTACACGGCCCAGCCTTCGACGTAGAAGGGCGTATCGAACAGGCGGCGCTGCGGCTGGTAGCGCTCGGACATGAACATCTGCAGGTGGTGGCCGGGAATGAGTTCGTGCTGCACGGTCGCGCGCGAAAAGTGCGGGTTGTTGCCGCGCATGGACATCATTTTCTGCTCGTGCGTCATGTCGGCCGTGGGGTAGGACACCAGGATCGTGTCGCCGCCCAAGAAGAAGGGGTTGATCAACTGGCTTTCGGGCGAGAGCATGTCCATGCGCCAGCTGCGGCGCGCCACTTCCGGCACCGTCACCAGCTTGTTGGCCGCCATGTAGTCGATCGCTTCCTTGGCCAGGCGCCGCACCATGGCCGGCTGCTCGCCCGGCGCCACGTACATGGTTTTCACCTTTTCCATGGCCGCGTGCCAGTCGCTGCCGAATCCCATCTCGGCCGAGGCCTTGCGCAGTTCCGCCTCGCCCCAGGCCAGCTCTTTTTCGGCCAGCGCCATCAGTTCTTCCGGCGTGTATGGGATCATCTCGCGCTGCAGGGCGCTGACCAGGCCATCGCGCCCGATCGGGTCGCCCGTCACATTGAGCAGTTTGGCCGAGGCCTTGCCGACCAGCCGTTCGTTCAGGCTGGCCGCGTACTCGCCCATGGCCCTGTCCAGGTCCGCGTAGGGGCGCTTGACCCACCAGGTCAGCTGCGGATCGTAGCCTTCGTAGTAGCCGTACCAGGCTTTCAGGTCGCGCGCGGTGGTGGCCAGCACCTGCACGGCGCGGTTGGCCACGCTGCGGGACGCCATCGGTTTGCGCGCGTTGATGTCGGGCCCCGCCAGCAGCGCTTCGTGCGCCTTGCGCACCGCCACCAGCGCTTGCTGCAGAATCACCGCGCTGGCCGCGCCATCCTGCGCCTGCATCACGCGGCGCGCTTCGGCCAGGTCGATCAGCCCACGCGCGAACGGCACCAGCGGCTCCGCTTCGGTAAAGCGCTGGCGCTGGGCCGCCAGTTCGCGCATCTCGAAGTCGATCTGGTTGCGCATCATGACCACGTCGATGCGGTCTTCCACGCCGTAGCTGTCGAACGGCAGCGCGTCGAGCGCCGCCCGCCACTGCGTGAAGAACTCCTGCATCTGGCGCGCGCGCGCCGTGCCGTTGGCCACGGTGTACAGTTTGTCGAGACTGGCGTAATCGAGCTGGAAGCGCTGGATAAAGGCCGGCATCGCCTGCTGCGCGATGGCGAAGTGGGACAGCGGCGGCGTCAAGGAGGCCGGCGTCTGGGCGGCGGAGTGCGTGGCCAGGCCGGCCGCGCCAAGCGCCGCCGCCAGCAGCAGAAGGGAGCCGCGCATCAGTAAGTGGCCAGCGCGGAAGGCACGCCGTTCTTGAAGGTGTAGACGGTGACGGCCGACTGCTTCATGTTGCCCTTGTCATCGTAGGCGTAGTTGCCCACCACGCCCTTGTAGCTGCCGGCGCGCATGGCGGCGGCCACCACCGACGGATCGAGCGAATTGGCTGACTTCATGGCCTGCGCGATGAACATGGCCTGGTCGTAGAACGAGGCCGCGTACACATCGGGCGCCTGCTTGAAGCGCGCCTTGTAGCGGGCCTGGAAGGCCGGGCCGTCGGCTTGTTTTTCCAGGATCGCGCCGCCTTGCGCACAGAGCACGTTCTCGCCGACGGCGTCGCCCCCGAGCTTGGCCATTTCGGGGCTGCACAGGGTGTCGCCGCCGAGCAGTTTGGCTTTCAGGCCGAGCGCGCGCATCTGGCGCGCCATCGGTGCGCCCTGGGGCGCGTAGCCGCCGAAGAAAATCGCATCGACGTTCTTCGACTTGAGCTTGGTCAAAATGGCGGCGAAATCGGTCGCCTTGTCGGTCGTGAACTCGTGGCCCGCCACGGTGATGCCGGACGCCTTGGCCTGCTTGACGAATTCCATCGCGATGCCCTGGCCGAAGGCGGTGCGGTCATCGATCACGCCGATGGTTTTCAGTTTCAACTGCTTGGCCGCGTAGCCGGCCATCGAGGCGCCGAGCTGGGTGTCGCTGGCGACGATGCGGAACACGCCGCTGTAGCCGCTTTGCGTGACCTTCGGATTGGTGCCGACGGTGGACATGAGCGCGCCGGCGTCGTTGTACACGCGCGAGGCGGGAATGGCCACGCCCGAGTTGTAGGGGCCGAGCACGAAGCGCACGCCGGCGTCGACCAGTTTTTGCGCGACCACCACGCCCGCTTTCGGATCGCCCTGGTCATCTTCGGACTTGAGTTCGAACTTGATCGCCTTGCCGCCGATGCTGATTTTTTTGGCGTTGAGTTCTTCGAGCGCGAGGCGCACGCCGTTTTCGTTATCCTTGCCGGCAAAGGCGTTGGCGCCCGAGAGCGGGCCGGTGACGCCGATCTTGACGACCTGCTCCTGCGCCAGCGCGGTTTGCGACACCAGCAGCAAAGCGGCTGCGGCGAAAGGAATGCTGTAGTGGTTCGATGCCATGCGTTTGTCTCTCCTCTGGTCTGGACAGCGGCATCATCGCACGATTTCGGGCAATTTTATATGCTGATTTAGGCGGGTAGGCGCTTCGAAATGAGGTCCAGCGGCAGCGCCGTGGTGTACTTGATCTGCTCCATCGAAAACGCCGACGACACGCCGGTGATGTGCGCCGTCTTGATCAGTTTTTTGTAAAAGCGGTCGTAGCCGCCGATGTCGGTGGTGACCACCTTGAGCAGGTAGTCGACGTCGCCGCTCATGCGGTGAAACTCCATGACCTCGGGCAGGGCGATGACGGCGGCGGCGAAGCGGGTCAGCCATTTTTCATCGTGTTCGGTGGTGCGCACGCTGACGAACACGGTGACCGGCAGGCCGACCTTGTCGCGGTCGATGATGCTCACGCGGCTCTGGATGTAGCCTTCTTCTTCCAGCCGCTTGACGCGCTTCCAGCACGGGGTGCTGGACAAACCGACCTTTTCGCTCAGGCCCGCGATCGACAGGGTGCCATCGGCCTGCAAGGCCGCGAGGATGGCGCAATCATACTTATCGAGAGAACTCATTCTGCTTTCTGCTGAAATGTGAGATGAATATGCTAAACGAGTACGTATTTGAGCAAACTTTGGCATATTTTCTCACGTTTTAGCCGATAACATATCACGCAAGAATGACACCTCCATTTCAGCCACCATGCATACCGAAATCTACCTTGACGCAAACGCCACATCGGCCGTCCATCCGGCAGCGCTTGCCGCCGCCACCCAGGCCATGCGCGACTGCTACGGGAACCCCAGCAGCAGTCACGCCACCGGCCTGAAAGCGAAGGCCATGCTCGACGGCGTGCGCGCACTGGCGCGCCGCGTGCTCGGCGCGGGACAGGGCAGGCTGACGTTTACCAGCGGCGCCACCGAAGGCATCCAGACCGCCGTGCTGTCGGCGCTGTGCGAGGTGCGCGCGCGCCGCGCCAGGGGCGAAGCGACCGGCGAGCTGCTGTTGTACGGCGCCACCGAACACAAGGCGGTGCCAGAAAGCCTGGCGCACTGGAATACCCTGCTCGGCACCAACCTCGAACTGCGCGCCCTGCCGGTCGATGGCGACGGGCGCCATCGCCTCGACGTGCTGCGCGAACTGGCGCCGCGCGCCGCCTTGGTCTGCACCATGGCCGCGAATAACGAAAGCGGTGTCATTTCCGACCTGGCCGGCATTGAAGCGCTCTTGCGCGAATGCGCGCCAACAGCGCTGTGGATGGTCGACAGCGTGCAGGCGCTCGGCAAACTGTCGCTCGACCTGGCCGCGACCCGCATCGACTACGCGCCGTTCTCTGGCCACAAGCTGTACGCGCCCAAAGGCATCGGCATGCTGTATGTGCGCGATGGCGCACCGTACACCGCGCTGATGATGGGCGGCGGGCAGGAGTCGGCCCAGCGTTCCGGCACCGAGAACATGAGCGGCATCGCCGCCCTGGGCGCGGTGCTGGCGGCGCTGATTGATGGCGCCAGCTTTCGCAGCCACGCGCAACTGGTGCGCATGCGCGAACGCCTGGCTGGCGCCTTGCGCGAAGCACTGCCCGGCATCGTGTTCAACGCGCCGTTCGCCACCAGCCTGCCGACCACCCTCAATTTTTCGGTACCCGGCCTGGCCGGCAAGGAGTTGCTCGACCTGTTCGACGCCGCCGGGGTGCGCGTGAGCGCGGGGTCGGCCTGTTCGGCGGCCAAGGCCGCGCCCAGCTACGTGCTGGCCGCCATGGACCTGGCGCCGTGGCGCTGCGCGGCGGCGGTGCGCATGTCGTTCGGGCCGATGGCGGACGACGCCTTCATCGACGCCGCCTGCGAGCGCATCGCCCGTTGCGGCGCGGCCCTGCGCGCCAGTTGCCTGGTGCCGTCGGCCATGCCCGCAGCCGATGGCGACGGTGTGATTCAACTCGGCTTCGACGGCGCCTGCACCTGGCTGCTGCTCGACGCCGCCAGCCGCACCTGCGCCATCGTCAATCCGCTGGCGCCGCTGGCGGCGCGCATCAACGACTTCGTGCGCTGCCAGGGCTACCGCGTGCGCGCCGTGATCGACACTCATGGCGGCGGCACCGGCCGCGCGGCCCTGGTGGCGGCGCTGGGCGGCCAGCTGGCCGGCGGCATCAGCCACGAAGCGCTGGGCTGGCCCGCGCTGGCCGACCAGGTCACGCTCGATAACGGGCAAGCCGCCAGTGCGCTCATGTTCGGCAGCCGCCTGCTGGCGCGCGTGGAGCAGGGCATTGGTGCCAGCTACCTGTTCGGCGAGCGTTCGGCTGCGGGCCTGGCCGCCGGCGACGTGCGCTTCGCCTTCACCGGCCCCGACGCCGACATTCAACAACTGGCGGAACTGGTCTCGCGCAAGACCATCGTGTGCCAGGCCAGCGAGGCGTCAAGCCCGGCCTGCACCACCCTGCTGGCGGAACGCGGCGGCGCCATCGCGGCCGCCAACCCCTTGGCGATGCAGCTCGAGGCGCATGGCCTCGAGCGCTTCTTCAACGACCATCCCGACGCGCTGCTGATCGATGTGCGCGAAGCCTACGAACACGCGGCGGCCGATGCCGGCCACTGGCACGGCCATGCCGTCGAAAGCGTGCCTTTGTCGCGCCTGGCCGACCGCCTGTCGGTGTGGCTGCGCGCGGAAGAGCGCCCGTTGGTGTTCTTCTGCCGCAGCGGCGCGCGCAGCATCAAGGCGGCGCAGTGCCTGCACCGCCTGGGCTACCGCAACGCCTGGCATGTGGCGGGCGGGGTCGCGCTGGGCGCCGTGCTGCCGCTGGCGGCGTAAGCCCCCAGCGTCCTAAACCCTGGCCGACCAGGCCAGGATCATCAGGCATATCTCGATCATGCGGAACTGACCGATGGCCAGTCCGATCACCACCGCAGTCACATGCAAAGGGCGCGCGCCGTGCTTGCGCAACAGGTCGATGCCCATGGCCGTACACACCAACGCCAGGCCGGCGCCAACCACCAAAAGCGTCCCGAACTCCCATATCCATATGGCCTCGCCCACCAGCAGCGACAGGACCGAGGTCGCGCCAAAGGGAACCCAGGCCCGCGGCGGAGCAAGGGGTCTTTTCTTGCGGCTCATGCAACTTCCATTCTCTGTTAACGAATTTCATCATTCCGTGCCCGGTGTCATGCTCATGATACAGGGTGCAATTTTACTGGTGCATTTCAGTCCAACTGCTCAGTTGGCTTCTGGTTGACAAGCCCGAAATGTTCGCTGGCGCACAGTCGCGCACGTGTCATCGTTATAAGATTGCAACAGCCGTACGACCCGGTCGCAACTCGCTGTTCCACAGCGTGTTGGCTACTCATGCCCACGCGAGGTCTCTGTTGAACCAAGAAAACACCAAATTAGCCGACACCCTGTATGCCTGGCGCAATGTCCACGACGGCGAACGCCTTGCCGGCGATGAATTCCCCCTGCGCTCGGAACTGTTCAGTGCCGCACAAATGGCGATGCACGGCAAGCATCTGGCCACCACTCACCAGCTCAGCGAGCGCGGCGGCCCCGACCGCCTGCTGCCGCGACTGACCGAAAACGCCGCGATCATCACCGACACCTGCTCGGAGCTGACCGCCGCCATCAAGGCGGGGCGACAGATTACGCCGGCCTCCGAATGGCTGCTCGATAACTTCTACCTGGTCGAAGAGCAGATCCGCATCGCCCGGCGCCACCTGCCGAAAGACTATTCCAAGGAGTTGCCGCGCCTGTCGAATGAAGAGGCGGACGGCAATCCGCGCGTGTACCAGATCGCGCTCGAAATCATCTCGCATGGCGATGGCCGGGTCGATCCCGAGAGCCTGTCGCGTTTCGTGGACGCCTACCAGGAAGTAGCGACCCTCAAACTCGGCGAACTGTGGGCCATTCCGATCATGCTGCGCCTGGCGCTGATCGAGAACCTGCGCCGCGTGGCCGCGCGCGTGTACGACAACCGCGCCCAGCGCGACCGCGCCAACGACTGGGCCGACCAGATGGCCGAGACGGCCGAAAAAAACCCGAGCGACCTGATTTTGCTGGTGGCCGACATGGCCCGATCCGGCCAGCCGATGAACAGCGGCTTTGTGGCCGAACTGGCGCGCCGCCTGCAGGGCCAGAGCCCCGCATTGACCCTGGCGCTGCAGTGGGTGACCACGCGCCTGGCCGACGCCGGCTTGACCATCGAACAGCAGATCCAGGCCGAAATCGGCCAGCAGGCGGCCGACCAGGTCTCGATCAGCAACAGCATCGGCAGCCTGCGCTTCCTCGGCACCATGGACTGGCAGGAGTTCGTCGAGACCATGAGCGCGGTCGAACAGACCTTGCGCCTGGACCCGGCCGGCACCTACGGCAAGATGGAGTTCGCCACGCGCGACAACTATCGCCACGTCGTCGAAAAGCTAGCCAAGCGCAGCGACTTCACCGAAGTGCAGGTGGCCGAAATCGCAGTCGAACTGGCGCTGGCGAACCGCTCGGCGGCCGCCGGCGGGCTCGATGAACGCACCCGCCACATCGGCTACTACCTGGTCGGCAGCGGCCAGCAACAACTCGAAAAGCGCCTGGCCGTGCGCAATCCGCCGCTCGAAGCGTTGAACAAGAGCGGGCGCGCGTCGCCGCTGTCGACCTATTTGGGCGGCATCGTCGTGCTTACCCTGCTGTTTACCGGCACCGCCATCATCCACGCGCGCGCCGACGGCGTCGACGACTGGATGCTGGTCGTGCTGGGCGTGCTGGCCCTGCTCGGATCGAGCCAGCTGGCGCTGGCGCTGGTCAACTTCATGGCCACCCAGCTCACGCGCCCGCACCCGCTGCCGCGCATGGACTTCAAAGAAGGCATTCCGACCGACGCGCGCTCGATGGTGGTGGTGCCGACCTTGCTGTACAGCCGCGACAACGTCGCCTCGCTGTGCGAAGCGCTGGAAGTGCGCTACCTGGCCAACCGCGATCCGAACCTGCGCTTTTGCCTACTGACCGATTTCGTCGACGCGCCCAAGCAGCACATGCCGGGCGACGAGGAACTGGTCGAACAGGCGCGCGCCACCATCGCCGAACTCAATGACAAATACGGCTGCGACGTCGACGAGGAAATCCTCGGGGCCGACGGCGAGCCGACCATGTCGCGCTGCCACCTGCAGCCCTTCCTCCTGCTGCACCGTCCGCGCATGTGGAGCGCCAGCGAAAACGCATGGATCGGCTTCGAGCGCAAGCGCGGTAAACTCGCCGCCCTCAACGCGTTCCTGCGTGGCGGCGCGCGCGACCAGTTCTCCATGGTCGCCGGTTCCACCGACGGCCTGGCGCACGTGCGCTACGTGATCACGCTCGATACCGACACCCAGCTGCCGCGCGACGCCGCGCGCCAGTTCATCGCCACCATGGCGCACCCGCTGAACCGTCCGACCCTCGACAAGGCCGGCCGCCGCGTGGTCGAAGGCTACGGCATCCTGCAACCGCGCGTGGCGGCGTCGCTGCCGGGCGACACCGCCTCGCGCTACGAGCACCTGTGCGGCGGCGAACCGGGCATCGACCCGTACACCCGCACCGTCTCCGACGTGTACCAGGACGTGTTCTACGAAGGCTCCTTCGTCGGCAAGGGCATCTACGATGTCGACACCTTCGAAACGGTGCTCGGCCACCGCCTGCCCGACAACCAGATTCTCAGCCACGACCTGCTGGAAGGCTGCTACGTGCGCGCCGGCTTGCTGAGCGACGCCCAACTGTACGAAGAATACCCGGCGCGCTACAGCGACGACGTGAGCCGGCGCCACCGCTGGATTCGCGGCGACTGGCAACTGGCCGGCTGGCTGCTGCCGCGCGTGCCCGGCGCGAACGGCAAGCGCGAACCGAATCCTTTGAGCGCGCTGTCGCGCTGGAAGCTGTTCGACAACCTGCGCCGCAGCCTGATCGCCACCACCCTCACCGCCTTGCTGATCTTCAGCTGGGCCTTGATGCCAACCCCGCTGTTCTGGACCCTGGGCGTGCTGTCGGTGATCTTTTTGCCGACCTTCTTCAGCACCATGTTCGACATCATCGAAAAACCGCACGACGTGCTGTGGGAACAGCATCTGGCCACCGCCTCCAAGAGCGCGCGCCTGATGTTCGGCCACTCGGCGCTGCAACTGGCGTTCCTGCCGTACGAAGCGCACTTCAGCCTGGACGCCATCGTGCGCGCCTCGTGGCGCATGCTGGTCACGCGCCGGCGCCTGCTGGAATGGCGTCCATCGAGCCTGAACCGCTCCAGCACCGACATGGAGAGCAACTGGAAGAGCATGTGGATTTCGCCGCTGCTGGCCGTGGCCACCGCGCTTCTGCTCGGCTACTTCCACCGCGCCGCGCTGCCGGTCGCCGCACCCGTGCTGCTGCTGTGGTTCTTCGCGCCGGTGGTGGCCTGGTGGATCAGCCTTCCGCAAGAACGCGCCGCCACCGCCCTGTCGTCGCCGCAAACCATGTTCCTCGAAACGCTGGCGCGCAAAACCTGGAGCTTCTTCGAGACCTTCGTCACGGCGGAAGACAACTGGCTCGCGCCCGACAATATGCAGGAGCACCCGGTCAAGGTGGTTGCGCACCGCACCTCGCCGACCAATATCGGCATGGCGCTGCTGGCCAACCTGACCGCGTGGGACTTCGGTTTCATCACCACCGGGCGCCTGCTCAAGCGCACCCGCGACACGCTCAACACCATGGCGCGCATGGAACGCCACCAGGGGCACTTCTATAACTGGTACGACACCCTGACCTTGAATCCGCTGCACCCGATGTACGTGTCGGCGGTCGACAGCGGCAACCTGGCCGGCCACCTGCTCACCCTGGCGCCGGGCTTGACCGCCTTGGCCGACCAGCCGATCGTGGGCAAGCAAACCTTGGACGGCATCTCGATCACCCTGAACGTGGTGCAGGAGTACGCCGCCGACGCCGGGCCGGCCGTCAAGGCGGCGATCGACGCCATGCGCAGCCACCTGTCGGCCGACCGGGTACGCGAAACCGAAAGCCTGCCTGGCATGGCCGCCGAACTGGCGCGCCTGTCGGGCTGCGCCGACGCCATCCTGGCCGCCATGCATCCGGTGGGCGAGCCGAACCTGCAAGGCTGGGCCGACAAGCTCGCCGACCAGTGCCACAGCGCGCGCGACGAACTGCTGCAACTGGCGCCGTGGATGCGTTCGGCCCAGGAGTACGTGGTCGACACCAGCCTGACCCGCATTCCGACCCTGCGCGAGCTGGCCAACTTCGCCCTCACCGGCAGTGCCAGCACCGACCTGGCCCCGAGCGAGCGCGAACGCCAGCAAACCCTGACCGACCTGGTCGCCCAGGGCAGCACCCGCGCCGCCCAGCGCATCGAAGACATCAACCGCATGGCGTTTGAAGCGCGCGAGTTCGCGAACATGGACTTCCGCTTCATGTACAACAGCACCACCAACCTGCTGGCGATCGGCTACAACGTCTCGGACCGCCGCCTGGATGCGGCCTGTTACGACTTGCTGGCGTCCGAAGTACGCCTGTGCAGCTTCGTCGGCATCGCGCAGGGCCAGTTCCCGCAAGAGCACTGGTTCGCGCTGGGCCGCCAGCTGTGCATCATCGGCAACGAGCAACTGCTGTTGTCGTGGAGCGGCTCGATGTTCGAGTACCTGATGCCGCTCTTGGTCATGCCGACCTACCAGAACACCTTGCTCGACCAGACCTACCGTTCGGTCGTCAACGCGCAGATCGAGTACGGCAAACAGCGCGACGTGCCGTGGGGGATTTCCGAATCCGGCTACAACACCGTCGACGCCAGCCTCAATTACCAGTACCGCGCCTTCGGCGTGCCGGGCACGGGCCTCAAGCGCGGCCTGGCCGATGACCTCGTGGTGGCCCCGTATGCGACCATGATGGGCCTGATGGTCCATCCCGACGCCGCCGTCGAGAACCTGCAGCGCATGGCCGACCTGGGCTTCATGGGCAAGTACGGTTTTTACGAAGCGATCGACTACACCGCTGCGCGCCTGCCGCGCGGCCAGACCTTCGCCGTAATCCGCTCCTTCATGGCGCACCACCAGGGCATGGGCTTCCTCGCCCTGAGCTATCTGCTGCACGACCGTCCGATGCAGCGCCGCTTCGAGTCCGACCCGCTGTTCCAGGCCACCTTGCTGGTGCTGCAGGAACGGGTGCCGCGCGCCGGCGCCTTCTATTCCAACACCGCCGAACTGGCCGCCATGCGCGCCCCGGCGCAGGAAGTGTCGACCTCCGCGACCCGCATCATCACCCAGACCACCACGGTGCAGCCGGAAGTGCAGCTGCTCTCGAATGGCCGCTACCATGTGATGGTCACCAGCGCCGGCGGCAGCTACAGCCGCTGGAAAGACCTGGCCGTGACGCGCTGGCGCGAAGATGGCACCTCCGACAACTGGGGTAACTTCTGCTACGTGCGCGATGTCGACAGCGGCCAATTCTGGTCGACTGCCTTCCAGCCAACCCTGGTCGAGCCGAAATCGTATGAAGTCATCTTCTCGGAAGGACGCGCCGAGTTCCGCCGCCATGACCGTGGGCTCGACCTGTACACCGAAATCGTGGTCTCGCCGGAAGACGACATCGAAATGCGGCGTACCCGCATTACCAACAAGTCGAACGTGCGGCGCACCATCGAGTTCACCAGCTACGCCGAAGTTGTCATGGCGCCGGCCGCCGCCGACAACGCCCACCCGGCGTTCAGCAAACTGTTCGTGCAGACCGAAATCCTGCGCAACGAGAATGCCATCCTGTGTACCCGCCGTCCGCGCGCCAAGGACGAGCAGATGCCATGGATGCTGAACCTGATGACGGTGCATGACGGCGCGCTGCTGGACGTCTCGTTCGAAACGAGCCGCAGCGAATTCCTCGGCCGCGCCAACAGCACGGTTGCCCCGCGCGCCATGCTCGAACCCCAGCCGCTGGGCGGCGGCGAAGGATCGGTGCTCGATCCGGTGGTGGCGATCCGCTACAAGGTCACGCTGGAACCCGACCAGGTGGTCGTGCTCGACGTGGTGACCGGCATGACCGACACGCGCGAGCAAGCGGTGCACCTGATCGACAAATACCAAGACCGCCATCTGGCCGACCGCGTGTTCGAACTTGCATGGACCCACAGCCAGGTCGTGCTGCGTCAACTGAACGCCACCGAATCGGACGCGCAGCTCTACAGCCGCCTGGCCAGCACGGTGATCTATCCGAACGCCTCGCTGCGCGCCGACGCCGGCATCCTGATCCGCAACCAGCGCGGCCAGTCCGGCCTGTGGGCCTACGCCATTTCGGGCGACCTGCCGATCGTGCTGATGCAAATCAAGGATCCGGCCAACATCGACCTGGCGCGCCAGATGGTGCAGGCGCACGCGTACTGGCGCCTCAAGGGGCTGGTGGTCGACCTGGTCATCTGGTACGAAGACCAGTCGGGTTACCGCCAACTGCTGCACGACCAGATCATGGGCCTGATCGCCTCCGGCATCGACGCGCAAGCGATCGACCGCCCGGGCGGCATCTTCGTGCGCCTGCTCGACCAGATCGCGCAGGAAGACCGGGTGCTGATGCAATCGGTGGCGCGCGTCATCATTTCCGACAGCAGCGGCACCTTGGCCGACCAGGTCAAGCGCGCCACGCCGGTCGTGTCGAAACTGCCGTTGCTGGTGGTCGAATCGCGCGGCGAGCAATACGAGCCACGGGCGAATATCCCTGTGGCCGCACGCGACCTGATCCTGCACAACGGGCTGGGAGGCTTCAGCGCCGACGGTACCGAATACGTGATCCGCACCGATGCGCAGAACCGCACGCCGGCGCCGTGGGCCAACGTGCTGGCCAACCCGAACTTCGGCAGCGTTGTGTCGGAAAGCGGCCAGGCCTACACCTGGAGCGAAAACGCGCACGAGTTCCGCCTCACGCCGTGGGAAAACGACCCTGTGTCGGACCGCAGCGGCGAGTCGTTCTATATCCGCGACGAGCAGACCGGCCGTTTCTGGTCGCCCACCGCCTTGCCGGTGCGCGCAGCCGGTGAATACATTACCCGCCACGGCTTCGGCTACAGCGTCTTCGAGCACAGCGAAGAGGGCATTCACACCGAGCTGTCCACGTTCGTCGCGCTCGACGCCTCGATCAAGTATTCGGTCATCAAGATCCGCAACGACAGCACCGTGGCGCGCCGCCTGTCGGCCACCGGCTACGTGGAGTGGGTGCTGGGCGACCTGCGCGCCAAGTCGGCGATGCACGTCACCACCGAGCAGGACCCGATGAGTGGCGCGATCTTTGCGCGCAACGCCTACAACACCGAGTTCACGGGGCGCGTGGGATTCTTCCACGTCGACGCGCAGCAGAAAACCTTTACCGCCGACCGCAACGAATTCATCGGTCGCAACCGCACCTTGGCCAGTCCGGCGGCGATGGGTCGGGCGCGCCTGTCCGGCAAGATCGGCGCTGCGCTCGATCCGTGCGCCGCGCTGCAGGTGATGGTGGAACTGCAGCCGGGCCAGGAACGCGAACTGGTGTTCATGCTCGGTGTCGGTGGCCGCCGCAATGCGGACGCCAGCGGTTTGGTGCAGAAATACAGCGGCAGCGCCGCCGCCGCGGCCTCGCTGGCGATGGTGCGCAAGCACTGGGACCACACGCTCGGCGCCATCCAGGTGCAAACGCCCGATCCATCGCTCGACGTGATCGCCAACGGTTGGCTGATGTACCAGACCATCGCCTGCCGCCTGTGGGCGCGCAGCGGCTACTACCAGTCCGGCGGCGCTTTCGGCTTCCGCGACCAGCTGCAAGATGCGATGTCGATGATCCACACCGAACCGCACCTGCTGCGCGAGCACCTGCTCATGTGCGCGGCCCACCAGTTCGTGGAAGGCGACGTGCAGCACTGGTGGCATCCGCCGTCGGACCGCGGCGTGCGTACGCATTGTTCGGATGACTATCTGTGGCTGCCGCTGGCGGCGCACCGTTACGTCATCGGTACGGGCGACCGCAGCGTGCTGACCGAACCGGCGCCGTTCCTCGAAGGGCGCATGCTCAAGCAGGAAGAAGAGTCCTATTACGACATGCCGGGGCGTTCGAGCCAGACCGGCGACCTGTACGAGCACTGCGTGCGCGCGATCAAACGCGGCCTGCGCTTCGGCGAACATGGCTTGCCGCTGATCGGCACCTGCGACTGGAACGACGGCATGGACCGGGTCGGCAACGAAGGCAAGGGCGAGAGCGTGTGGCTGGCGTTCTTCCTGTACGAAGTGCTGCAGCGCTTCTCGGAAGTGGCGGTGGTGTACGGCGACCATGCGTTTGCCGAAACCTGCAAAACCGAGGCGGCCACCCTGGCGGCCAATGTGGAAGCGAATGCGTGGGATGGCCAGTGGTACCGCCGCGCCTACTTCGACGATGGCACGCCGCTCGGATCGCACACCAACGACGAATGCCAGATCGATTCGATTTCGCAGAGCTGGGGCGTGATTTCGGGCGCGGCCAATCCGCAGCGCACGGCGTCGGCCATGAAGGCGGTCGACGAGCGCCTGGTGCGGCGCGACTACGGCCTGGTGCAGTTGCTCGATCCGCCGTTCGACGACGGCGTGCTCAATCCCGGCTACATCCGCGGCTACGTGCCGGGTGTGCGCGAAAACGGCGGGCAGTACACGCACGCCGCGATCTGGACCGCGATGGCGTTCGCCAAGATGGGCGACACCGAGCGCGCCTGGGAGCTGCTGCGCATGATCAATCCGGTGCAGCATGGCAGCACGCCCGAAAGCGCGGCCCTGTACAAGGTCGAGCCGTACGTGGTGGCGGCGGACGTGTATGCGGTCTCGCCGCACATCGGCCGTGGCGGGTGGAGCTGGTACACCGGTTCGTCGGGATGGATGTATCGCCTGATCGTCGAGTCGCTGCTGGGCGTGAGCCTGGCCGGCGACAAGCTGACCATGACGCCGCATCTGCCGGCCGACTGGCCGGGCTTCAAGCTGCAGTACCGCTATCGCGAGACGGTGTACGCGATCTCGGTGCAGGCCGGCGACACGGATGCGATGTCGGTCGACGGCGTGGCGCAGGAAGAAAACGTGATCCGGATGGTCGATGATGGCCGGCCGCACACGGTCGAACTGCGGGTGCGCCGCCCAATCTAAGCCGCTGCTGAACAAACCGCCGTCATTTTGAGTGGCAGGATCGTTTCCTGCCACTGAAAGTCGCGGCGGTTTTGCATGTGGCGCGTATTTGTGCCGTCATGCCGGTCACCGCCGCCGCCCGGCATGCGCAACAAAGTGTCTCAATCTGGACATTTTCATGTTTCGCGCAACAAACGGTATATTTAGTTTTCCACAGGCGCATCGCGCTGCTTTAAGGCAACAAGTCCCTCGCTCCCTGCTAAGCCCGTCTCCTCGGCGTTGACTGTCGGCAAGTCACGTGTTGCTTCATCTAACGAAATCTCCTCCGCGTCGGAAACTCATTTCCAAATGTAAATACTCTGTCACGGTAAGGTCATGCATAGTTGCGAGAATTCAGTTGTCTGTACCTATTCATGTTAACGGGATTCCCATGCGCCACCTCACCACGTTCAAGCTGTTCCGCCCCCTCGCCATCGCCCTGGCCCTGTCCGCCAGCCACGCCGTCATGGCGTCCGAAGCCGACCATCAGGAATTCGAAGCCACCCTGCATGTGCCGTACGCGGCCGCCAGCGCGGCGCGTACCTTCACGCTCGCCTTCGACTATCCGCACGTCGAGCGCCTGCAAGAGGTGAGCTGGAAGCTCGAGCTGCTCAGTCCATCGGGCCAGGTGGTCCAGCAATGGCACGGCGTGCAGCGCATGTTCCAGAAGCCGGTCGATGTCAAGGTACGCTGGGCGGGGCGGGCCGGCCTGCCGGACGGGGTCTACCAGGTGCGCATGCAAGCCGTCTCCAACGATGCCGCCGAGCGCGGCCGCGCGCCGGACCAGTCGCCTGAGTCCGTGGAGCGCCTGCTGGCGGCCGGCGCCGATGAGATGGTGGAACAAGGTTGGGACTTGGCGATCGGCAAGACCGTCCAGCCCGCCATGCCGGCCTTCCGCGCTTTGCCCACCAACAAGGTCAATGGCAAGGCGGGCGAACTGTCTTCCGTGCAAATGGCCACGCCAGCGCCGGGTTCGCTGCCGTACACCATCTATTTTGCCAACCTGCACAGCCAGACCAATCACAGCGACGGCGGCGGGGCCATCGGCAGTTGCAGCGGCTCGCAAGCACCGCAAAGCGCCGCCTTCGGGCCGGCCGACGCGTACGCGTACGCCCGCAACAAGGGGCTGGACATCTTGATGACGTCCGAGCACAACCACATGTTCGACGGCTCCGATGGCACCAACACCTCGGCCAGCCCGGCCACGGCCAAGGCGCTGTTCCAGTCGGGTTTGACGGCCGCGGCCGATTTCAACACCGCCAATCCCGACTTCCTGGGCGTGTACGGCATCGAATGGGGCGTGATCAACAATGGCGGGCACCTGAACATCTTCAACACGCCGGAACTGTTGCAGTGGGAGCTCAACAGCAGCGGCCAACTGATCGGCGACACGCTCACGCCCAAGGGCGACTACAGCGGCCTGTACAGCCTGATGCGCCAGCGCGGCTGGGTGGGGCAGTTCAACCATCCCTCGTCGAGCGGGCAATTCCTGGTCGGCGGCGTGCCGCTCGGCTACAGCGCCGACGGCGACCACGCCATGGCGCTGTGCGAAGTGCTCAATACCTCGGCGTTCTCGACCAACATCAGCGAGACCGAAACCGGGCGCAGCAGCTTCGAAGGCGCCTGCAACAAGGCGCTCGAGGCGGGCTTTCACATCGCCTTTTCCACCAATCAGGATAATCACTGCGCCAACTGGGGAGCCTCGTACACCAACCGCACCGGCGTGTTGATTCCCAACGGCACACCACTGACGCAAGCGAGCTTTATCGAGGCGCTGAAGGCGCGGCGCGTGTTCGCCACCATGGACAAGACCTCGCAACTGGTGCTCACCGGCAATGGCAAGGTCATGGGCGAGCGCTTCACCAACAGCGGCCCGCTCAAGCTGATCGCCAACTTCGCCAGCAGCAGCGGCAGGGTGGCGTCGACGGTATCGATCGTCGAAGGCGTGCCGGGGCGCAAGGGCACGGTCAGCCAGCTGGCCAGCACGGCCGACACCACCATCACCCCAGCGCTCGGCGAGCACTTTTACTACGCCAAAGTGACGCAGGACGACGGCAAGATCTTGTGGTCGGCCCCGATCTGGGTCACGCAGACGGCGGGCGGCGGCGGCGACACCACCGCGCCGACGGTCAGCGCGAGCCAGAGCGGCACCAGCGGCACCATTTCCCTGGCGGCGACGGCGAGCGATGCCGGCGGCATCAGCCGGGTCGAGTTCTATGTGGACAATGTACTGAAAGGAACGGACACCACGGCCCCGTACGTGCTCAGCCTCGACTCGGCGACCCTGAGCAACGGCAGTCACCAGTTGACGGCCAAGGCGTATGACGTCGCGCTCAACAGCGCGGTGTCGGCGCCGCTTGGTTTCAGCGTCAGCAATGGCGGCACGGCGCAGCAGCAACTGCTGACCAATAGCGGATTCGAATCGGGCGTGAGCGGGTGGGTGGCGCCGAGCGGCGTGATCACCTCGGGCGGGCAGGCGGCGCACGGCGGCAGCTGGAAGGCTGCGCTCAATGGCGAGGGCGCCGCCAACACCGATACCGTGTACCAGCAGGTCGCGATTCCATCGACGGTGACGAGTGCCACGCTGGGATTCTGGCTGAAGGTGGTCTCGAGCGAAACGACGACGACCAGTTCCTACGACAAGCTCAAGGTACAAGTGAGAAGCGGCAGCAACGCCGTGCTGGCGACCCTGGCCACGTACTCCAACCTGAACAAGGGAACGAGTTACGTGCAAAAGACGTTCGACCTGAGCGCCTACAAAGGGCAAACGGTGCGGATCTACTTCGAAGGCGTGGAAGGCTCGACGATTCCCACAAGCTTCCTGATCGACGACGTCACCCTCACGACCCAATAACCAAAAGCAATAACCCCCTCAACCGGGGTCTGACCTCTGATTCGAAACTTTTTCGTTGCCTAGCTGAGTTCAGACCTCCGTTAGGCAACGAAATGTCGTCAGCGGGTCAGCCCTAAGCCGAAAAACCATCACAACTCGCACAATCGGGGACTGTCCTCAGTTTCCCAACGGTTCATTAGGAAATGTTTCGAATCAGAGGTCAGACCCCGGTTGTAGGAGTTGGAGGGGGAATTTGGTAGGAATTCAGAAGCCGAAGCGGGCGCCGGCGCCCAGCAGGGTGGCGATGCCAAGGGCCGCGAAAATGGCGGCGGCGATGCCGTGCACCAGTTTTAACGGTACTTTGTTGGCAATCCGCTCGCCGAAATACACTGCCGGCACATTCGCCAGCATCATGCCGAACGTGGTGCCGGCCACCACCGCCACCATCGATTCGTAGCGCGCCGCCAGCGCTACCGTGGCGATCTGGGTCTTGTCGCCCATCTCGGCCAGGAAAAATGCGATCAGGGTCGTCAGGAATACGCCGTAGCGTCCCAATCCCGGCTGTTCGTCGTCATCGAGCTTGTCGGGCACTAGCGTCCACGCGGCCATCGCCAGGAACGATACGCCCAGCACCCAGCGCATCACGTTCGGTCCGAGCAGGGTGCTGACCCACGCCCCTACCGCCGCCGCAAACGCATGGTTGGCCAGCGTCGCCACCAAAATTCCCAGCACGATCGGCACCGGCCGCCGGAATTTGGCCGCCAGCAGAAATGCCAGCAGCTGCGTCTTGTCGCCAATTTCGGCGAGGGCGACGATGCCCGTTGATACAAGGAAGGCGTCCATACAGTGTGATCCTAAGGGGAAGCGCGGATCATAACAGAGCCACCCGTGTGGCTGCGCGCACCACGGCGCCCGTCAATACGCGCCTGCGCGCTTTCGCGCGGCCGGCGGAAGTGATATTCTGCCTGCGCCAATCCACATGCCACCGACCCGGAAAAACCATGAAGACATCGACCCTCCTGCGCGCCACCGCCTGCGCCGTGTTCTGCCAACTTAGCGCCCACGCGTACGCCCTCGATCCCCTGAGCTACGCGCGCTACGACCAGGTGAAAACCAGTGCCCTGCACATGGACCTGAAGGCCGATTTCGCGAAGAAGACGCTGTCCGGCCACGCCGAACTGACCCTGAACTGGGTCGATAAGTCGGCGCGCATCCTCGATCTCGATACGCGCGCGCTGACCATCTCCAAGGTCCAGGCGCTCGACTCCGACGGCAAGTGGGTCACCGTGCGCCACACGCTCGACAAGGCCGACGCCGAAAAAGGCCAGGCCATGCACATCGACCTGGCCGCGCTGCCCGCGCAGCCTCAAAAAGTGCGCATCTATTACCGCACCTCGCCGACCGCCACCGCGTTGCAGTGGCTGGCGCCGGTGCAGACCATGTCGGGCAAGCGCCCCTTCATGTTCAGCCAGTCCGAGACGATCGAGGCACGCTCCTGGGTGCCGCTGCAGGATACCCCGGCCGTGCGCTTCACCTACAGCGCCCACATCGAAGCGCCCAAGGACCTGCGCGTGGTCATGAGCGCCGATAACGATCTCAATGCCACCGGCAAGGGCGGCTGGGACTTCAAGATGCCGCAGCCGATTCCATCCTACCTGCTGGCCATCGGCATCGGCGAAATCGACGTGCGCGCACTCGGTTCGCGTACCGGCGTCTACGCCGAGCCAAAACGCATCGGCGCGGCCGCCTATGAATTCGTCGATACCGAAAAAATGGTCGCCGCCGCCGAATCGTTGTACGGCCCTTATCGCTGGGGGCGTTACGACATGCTGGTGCTGCCGCCGTCGTTCCCGATCGGCGGCATGGAAAACCCGCGCCTGACCTTCCTCACGCCGACCATGATCACGGGCGACCGCAGCCTGGTCGACCTGATCGCGCATGAACTGGCGCACAGCTGGTCGGGCAACCTGGTCACCAACGCGTCGTGGAAGCACTGGTGGCTCAACGAAGGCTTCACCACCTACGTCACCACCCGCATCCTGGAATCCCTGTACGGCCCCGAAGTGGCGGACATGAACCTGCAGCTCGAGCAGGAAGAAGCCATCGCCTCGCTGGCCACCATCCCGACCGCCAAGCAGGCCTTGCTGACCAAGGACCCGGACACCTCGTCGGCCAACTACACCGATGAAGGCCTGGCCTATCCGAAAGGCGCGTGGTTCCTGCGCACCCTGGAGCAGCGCGCCGGCCGCACGGTGTTCGATCCCTTCCTGCGCGGCTGGTTCGACCAGCATGCGTTCCAGAGCGTGACCACCGAGCAGTTCGTGGCCTACCTGCGCAAGAACCTGCTGGCGAAAAATCCCAAGCTCTTGAGCGAGGCCGAACTCGAAGAGTGGCTGCACGGCTCCGGCATTCCGGCCAGCGCAAAGCGCGTGGTTTCGACCCGCCTGGCCGCACTCGATGCCACTCGCGCCAGCTGGCTGTCGGGCGCCACGCCAACCGCCAGGCTCGATACCAAAAAATGGAATTCCACCGAGTGGATGAAGTTCCTGAACGATATCGACAACAAGGCCACGGCCGCCCAGCTCAAGGAACTCGACCAGGCCTTCCACCTCGCCAAGAGCACCAATAACGAAGTGGCCTTCCGCTTCTTCCGCGCGTCGATTAACGCCGGCTACACCGATGTGCGCATGCCGCTCGAAGCCTTCCTCATGAGCGTGGGCCGCCAGAAGTTCGTGCTGCCGCTATACGCCGCACTGCGCGCCAAGCCGGCCGACAAGGTCTTTGCGGAGTCGGTCTACAAAAAGGCGCGCGCGCGCTATCACCCGGCCACGCAGGTCGGCGTCGATAAAAAAATGGCAGGCAAATAAGAGGACCGATACTGTGCTCCATATGAACCGTATTGCGGCAGCGATCCTGCTGGCCTTCAGCAGTGTTGCGGCCCTCGCGCAGGCGCCAGCGGCACCAGCGGCGCCAGGCGCGGCCAGCGCGCCGGCGCGTGCGTATGACCTCGACGCCGATGTCGCGCGCGTGATGAAGACTTTCGATGTTCCAGGCATGGCGATCGCCATCGTCAAGGATGGCAAGGTGGTGGCCACGCGCGGCTTCGGCGTGCGCAAGCTGGGCGAACCGGCGCCGGTCGACGGCAAGACCATCTTCGAGGTGGCCTCGAACTCCAAGGCGTTTACCGCCGCCGCGCTGGCCATGCTGGTCGACGAGGGCAAGCTGGAATGGGACGACAAGGTCATCAAGCACCTGCCCGACTTCCAGATGTACGACGCCTACGTCACCCGCGAGATGACGGTGCGCGACCTGCTGGTGCACCGCAGCGGCCTGGGGCTGGGCGCCGGCGACTTGCTGTGGTGGCCGACCACGAGTTTTACCACCGACGAAATCATCGGGCAGCTGCGCTACGTGAAGCCCGCAACGAGTTTTCGCAACAGCTACGCCTACGATAACCTGCTGTACATCGTGGCCGGGAAGATCATCGCGCAAAAGGCCGGCAAGCCGTGGGGCGATGCGGTGCGCGAGCGCATCCTCAAACCCCTGGGGATGAATACGACCACCACCAGCCTGGCCGAAAATGCGGGCAACGCCAACGTGTCGGCCCCGCACAGCAAAATCGATGGCAAGATCGCTGCGGTGCGCGCGCTGCCGGTGCCGAACGCCGTTGGCGCGGTCGGCATCAACACCAACGCCGAGGATATTGCGCGCTGGATGACGGTGCTGCTCGATGGCGGCGCCATCGCGGGGGCGCCCAAGGATGCGCAGGGAAAGGAAGCGCGTTTGTTCAGCGAGGCGCAAAGCCGCGAAATGTGGACCGCGCAAACGCCGATGAAAATCAGCGAGCCGAAACCGACGCTGGCGGCCACCAGGCCGAACTTCTTCGCCTATGGCCTGGGCTTCCAGCTGCGCGACTACAAGGGCCGCAAGCTGGCCTTGCACGGCGGCGCGCTGCAGGGCTTCTATTCGCGCGTGGTGATGGTGCCGGAAGCGAAGCTGGGCATCGCGATTTTGACCAATGCCGAAAGCGGCGGGGCCATGACGTCGCTGCAGTATCGCCTGCTCGATCATTATCTCGGTGATTCCCTCAATCCGGCGCCGAGCGACTGGATCAAGTTGATCGGCGATGTGGAAACCGAGATGCGCAACAAGGACCTGGCGAAACAGAAGACGGCCAGCGCCACCCGCGCCGCCGCCTCGCGCCCGTCGCTGCCGCTGGCCGCCTACGACGGCGAGTACAACGACGCCTGGTACGGCGCGGTGACCATCAAGCCGGCCGGCGGCAAGCGGGTGATGAGCTTTACCCGCACGCCCGACCTGACCGGGGAACTGGAGCACTTCCAGCACGATACCTTCATCGTGCGCTGGAAGGAGCGCAACTTCAACGCCGACGCTTACGTCACGTTTTCGCTGAACCCGGACGGCAGCATCGAACGCATGAAGATGGCGCCGGTGTCGTCCGAGACCGATTTCAGCTACGACTTTGCGGACCTGCTGTTCACGCCCGCGAAGAAGAAGGACGTCAAGGACGCGAAGTAAGCTTCGCTCATCCCTTCGGCAGTGCGGCGGTCAGGTCAACCCAGCTTTTCGGCTGCGGTTGGCCGCGTTCGCGCACCCCGAAAAAGCTCACCACCTGTTCGCCCTCGTTGTCGTAGAACTCGACCGAGGTCACGCCCGCGCGCCGCACCACCCAGCCGCTCTTGAAGGCACTGTCGCGCAGGTGCAGGTTAAACGCCGGATCGAGCACGTTGTACCATCCCGCGCTGGCCGCCGTCTTGGTGATTTTGCCGCTGAAGATCTGGATCAGCGCGCCGTTGCCGAGGAAGGACATGATCGGCAGCTGCTGTTTGGCCGCTTCGTCGAGCAGGGTGCGTACCGCTTCGGGTTTGAGGCGCTGCACCATGCCGGCCGGCGCCAGGCGCATCGCCTGTTCGCGCGTGATCTTGAATTCGGTCAGCAGGCGGTTGAACTGGTGTACGTCGCTCATCTCATTCCAGGCCTGCTGGAATTCCTTGACATCGACCTTGCTGTCGGCCAGTTCGGCCGCTTTCGGCGCGCGCGCAGCCACTTTGAGCGCGGCGTTCTGATCGGGGTGGCGGAAGTCGGCCACCAGCTTGTCGAACACGGCCACGCCGGCGGCGTCTTTCGGATAGATCTTGTGGATCGCGACGCCGTTCTCGTCGAAGAACTGCAGGCTGCGTTTGACCACGCCGTCGGCGCCCGGCTGCGCTACCGCAAAGGCATGCTTCCATTTCGAGAAGGTGAAGCGCAGATCGATCTCGCCACCGAGGTAGCCGCCGGCGATGTTGCGCTGGCGCGCTTCGCGCTCTTCATCCTTCACCACCTCTTTATCGTCGTCGGGCTGCGGTTTGACCTTGGTCGCCACGCCGGTGCGTTCGATCACGCCATTCTCGTTGCGCGTCAGTGCCAGCACGGTGCCCAGGTCGAGCGCGCGGCGCATGATTTCGCGCGGGTCGTTGCCGTCGCTGCGCAGGCGCGTGACGGTGCTGCCGATGCCAGTCGCCAGCAGGTCGGCTTCGGATACGCCGAGCGTGCGCGCGGCGTCGCGGATCATCACCTTGGGCTGTTCGGCGCGGAGCAGGCTCCAGCGCTCGGTCAGGGTGGCGGCGCCGGCGTGGCCGGCCAGCACAAGCAGGGCGCCGGCAATGGCCAGCGGAAGGGTGCGTAAGCGTTTCATGAAAGTCTCCGGGTGGTGAAAAAGAGTGGTTAGTATTGGAACGTCAGCATGGCCGCGGCATTGCGGCCGGGGCGTGTCTGGCGTTCGATGTCGGCCAGCGTGGCGGCGTCACCGCCTGCGGCCAGCGAGCGCGATGTCGCGTAGTCCCAATAGCGCTTGTCGCCCAGGTTGTAGATGCCAACGTTGAGTTTGACGTTCTTGCCGATGTTCCAGTAGGCGGCCAGGTCGGCCACGGTGGCGCCGGCGATCCGGAAGCGCGCCACGCTGGTGTCGCCGATGGTGTCCGAGGCCGGCCGCTTGCCGGCGGTTGCCACGGCGCTCAGCGAAACGCCCCAGGCATCGCCCGGCGCATCGTAGGCGAGGGTGGCGCTGGCCTTGCGCGGCAGGGTGGAGGCCAGTTCGCCTTCCTTGCCGGTGCTGCTGTCGCGCGCCTTGCCGTGCGAGACACCGGCGGCCGCCGCAACGCTGTAGCCGGCCAGCGCCGGCGTCCACGTACCCAGTTCCGCGCGAAGCGACGCTTCGCCGCCCCAGGTGCGCGCGCTGCCGTTGTTCTCCGGCCGGTACAGGCCGCGCGTGACGGTCGGGTAGTTCACCGGGTCCGGCGCTTGCGCCACGTAGTCGATGAAGTTCTTGTACTCGGTGCGGAACACCGATGCGCTGACCTGCATACCTTTGGCCGGGCTGCTTTTCACGCCTGCCTCGAACGCCTGGCTGGTTTCCTTTTTGAGGTTCGGATTGCCCAGGACCGCGTAGCCGACGCCCGATCCGGTGTAGCTGAACGAGTCGTAGGTGCCGGTGCGTTCGGCCGCCGTCGGCAGGCGCGCGCCGCGATTGATGCGGGCATACACCGACAGGTCGTCGCGCAAGGCGACCGACAGGTTCAGGCTCGGGGTGGCGTAGGCGTCGCTCTCGGTCTTGATCTCGCCGGCCGCCGATGGCACGGCGACCACGTAGCCGCCCAGGTTCTTGGGCGTGAGCTTGCGGTATTCGGCACGCAGGCCTGGCGTGAGCGTGGCCTTGTAGCCGCCCAGCGCGAAGCCGAATTCGCCGCGCAGGTAGGCGCTCGCCTTGTCGCTGTCCATGTCGGCCATGCGGTTCTTCATCGTGAACTGGTGCGCACCCGTGGCGACGACGGTGCGGTCTTCCAGCCACGGACGGCGCGTCTCGGTTTGCTCCCAGGCTGCGCCGTAGGCCAGGCTGAGCGAGTCGCCTAGCTTGACGGTGGCGTCGGCGCCCGCGCCGGCGCTCTTGTTGAAGTAGCCGGTATCGATATTGCGCAGGTACGGTTGGTTGCCGGTGATGTAGCGCGCGCGGGTGCGATCAATCACGCTGGCGTCCTGCACATACAGGCGGCTTTCGAGTGTGTCGAAGAAGCCATTGGTGGCGCCGCTCATGCGGTGCTCCAGGCTGACCCGGGTGCGCTTGGTGTGCGAATCCTGCAGCACGCCGTCCGGATACAGGCCGCCGGTCTTGTTGACGTAACTGCGCGCGTTATCGCGCTCGTAGCCGTCCAGGGTCAGGCCGATGCGTTGGCCCCGCACTGGCGTCCACTGGAACTTGGCCAGCACCGCGTTCGAATCCCAGTCGTCCGGATTTTCCGTCACGCTGCCCTTGTTTTCAAGCTCCTTGCCGCTGCGGTGCACGGCCACGGCCAGCGCGTCGAGGGCACCGATGCGCGCGGCGCCCGTCAGGCTGTGCGAGCGGCTCTTGTTGGCGGCGCTGTATCCGAGCGCATAGGCCAGGTAGCTGCGCTTGTCGTCGCTCAGGTAGTCGCCCGGCGACTTGGTGACAAAGGCCACGCTGCCGGCCAGGCCCGGCGTGCCGGCCGCCGCCGGACCGGTGCCGGAGCCGATGCGCACTTCGCGGAACATGGCCGGGTCAAAATAGTCACGGCCGATGCCGAAGGTGTTCATGGCGGTGCCGTCCGGCTTGGGCGCGGCGTCGGGCAGGGCGATGCCGTCGATATCGAGGCTGACCCGATTGCCTTCGACGCCGCGGATATTGAAGCCGGTGTTGCCCGCGCCATCCCACACGCTGCCGCTGCCGCTGAAGGCGGCCGGCACCGACACCAGCGGCTCGTAGCGCGCGATGGCGCTCATGTCGCCGGCGTTGCGGCGCGCCAGTTCCTCGGCGCTGATGACGGTCACGCTGCCTTGCAGCGCATCGGGCGCTTTCTCGCGCAAGGGCGTGACGACGATGCCGGACAATTGCTGCGGCTCGCGCGGGCCTTGCGCATGCGCCGCGCCGGCGCCCAGCACTGCCAGCATGGCCGCGTTGAGGGTGGTGTGGACAAGGCGGCGCGATGGTGCGGCAGGCCGGCGCGCAATCGCGCGTGCCGGCAACGGGGTCGAAGTGATCATGGTGGTCCAGGTCGGAGAGTGTCAGGCTGGCTCTCGGACCTGGCGACGCGATGGCGTCGGGCAGGGACACTTGCTGGCGGGTGTCAGATGATAACAAGAATCATTATCATTTGCAATGCGCCCCGCCTCACAGGTTTGACAGGTGGCTTACTTGCGGTTCCAGACGTCCATCATGTCCTGGCTGCCCTGCAGGCGGATGCCGTTATCGGACAAGATACTTTCGGTCGCATCGACCATCTCCTTGCGTCGCACCACCATGGTCTCGCCGCCGCGCTGGTCGAAATGGATCACGATCAGGTCGTCCTTCGAGTCGCGCAGCAGCTGCACCATGTGGGCCAGGCTGCGTACCGGGACCTTGTTGACCGAGTAGATCACCGAGCCGAAACGGTTGGAGTAGCCGCTTACCGATTTATGCGGGAAGAAGGGCGAGCTGACCACCACCAGTTCCTGGCGCTCCGGCGTCGGCGCATCGCCCCGGCGCGTCACCAGCGGGCTGGCGATGTAGCTGGCCGCCGCCATGACGTTGACGCTGGAGCTGAGGAAGGCCAGGAAGTCGGTACTGGCGCGCGAGAACACGATCGGGCCGTAGATGAAGTACGACGGATAGCCGTTGTTCAGGTCCGGAATGAGCAGCTTGCGCCCGCCCACCGCCGGCACCTTGACGTTCATGCTCTTGCCGGCGCGGACAATCGTCAGCGGCACCGCGCCATCCTTGGTCACCTGCTGCACGCGGTACTGGAAGCGCACGCGCAGGTTGGCGCCCAGCTTGACCATGCCCTGGTTGTCGATGGGCGAGTCGCCGATGTGGGTGATGACGTCCCATTCCTTGAGCGGATAGGCCGCGTCGTTCTGGTTGGGGCGCTGCACCACGGCGCCGGCGACGTCTTTATCGAGCTTGAGGAATTCGCGCAGGACCGGGTTTTCCAGCGTCTGCACTTCGTCGGTCAGCGAGGGCTTGCCGTCGTATTTGCCGTCGGCGACATCGCGCAGGAACAGGTCCACTTCTTCGTTCGGGATGATGTAGCCGATGTTCTGGGTGTTGGCGGCGCCGCCGAAGGCCAGCCCCACCATCTTGTCGTTGGCGATCGCCGGGCCGCCGCTGTTACCAGGGTTGATGGCGGCGTCGATCTGGATGCGCAGGCCGGTGGTGCCCATGCTGTAGTTGGCAAATTCGATGCGCGAGACGATGCCCTTGGTGATCGACAGCGAGGTGCCGCCGGTCGGGTAGCCGTACGCGAAGACCTGGTCGCGCACATCCGGCAGCACGCTCGCGCGCGCGACCGGCGCATGGGTGTCGAAAAACGATTCGTCGTCGAGCTTGAGGATGGCCAGGTCGATCCCGCGCGCGACCGCCACTACCGTGGCCGAGACCTTGCCGCCGGCCTGGCTGGCCTGCACCTGGACCTGGCTGGCGTAGCCGACCACGTGGGCGTTGGTGAGGATGCGCTTGCCGTCGATGACCACGCCGGAGCCGGTCACCTCCAGCGGCGAGGCCTTGGTCCATGGCTTGTACGGGTCCGGGCGGCGCAAAGAGGCGAACACCTTGACCACCGAATTTTCGAGGTTGGCGGGAATGGCGGCCACCGGTGCGGCCGGTGTCGAGCCACTCGTGACGTCCTGAGCTGCCTGGGCCAGTGAAGCATGGGCCAGCAGGCTTGCCGCGGCAAGGGCGACGGCGACGGCGATACGCGATATGTTCATTGGGTAATTTCTGGTTGGGAGAAGGGCGGCGAGCGTTAATCATACACGCGCGCGGCGCGCCATTCCAGCGGCCCTGCGTCGCTCCCGCGCAGGCGGGAGCCCAAGTTATCGGCGTTTGCGGAGACGCATGAAGTACTTGGGCTCCCGCCTTCGCGGGAGAGACGAATCACTGTTTCACGAACTTGAGCGTCATGCGGTCGCTTTCGCCGATTGCCATGTACTTCTCGCGGTCGACATCTTTATTGGCCAGCACTGGCGGCAGTGCCCACACGCCCTTGTTGTGGTCAGCCTTGTCCTTGGGATTGGCGTTCACTTCCGACTTGGCGGCCAGCTTGAAGCCGGCGCTTTCGGCGATCTTGATCACGTACGCTTCCTGTACGTAGCCGCTGTCCGGGTTTGGCGCCTTGCCGGCCGGCGCGCGGTGTTCCACCACGCCGAACACGCCGCCCGGTTTCAGGCTCTCGTGGACCTTCTTGAAGATCTCCTTGACCTTGTCGTCGCCGTTGCCGGTCCAGTTATGGATGTTGCGGAAGGTGACCACCAGGTCGGCCGTACCCGGCTTGGCGAAGTCGTACGTGGTCGGCACTTCGAACACGCCGCGCTGCACCTTGTCGAACATGGCCGGTTTCGATTCGAGCTTCTTGGTCAGGTTGGCGGCGTATTTGCGCGCGCCTTCCTTGGCCGACGTGGGCGACTCGCCGGCGGCGATCAGCTTGCCCTTCTCGCGCAGGTAGGGCGCCAGGATTTCGGTGTACCAGCCGCCGCCCGGCGACAGCTCGACCACGGTCATGGTCGGCTTGATGCCGAAGAAGGTCAGCGTTTCGTAAGGATGGCGGGCGCTGTCGCGCGCGGCGTTGGCAGGGGTGCGCTCGGTGTTGGCGATAGCTGCCTTGAGTGCGTCGTCGGCGTGGGCTGCGCCGGCCATGCCTGCGGCCAGCATCGCGGCCAGGATCAATCGTTTCATGTTGTCGTCTCCGATATCGGTGAGTACTGCGGGGGCGATGCAATATCGCCAACTAGCGCGATGATCGAGTATGCACGCTTGAAGGTCAAGCCGAATTTCATATGTACATACTGTCCGCCAGAGCGAGCGGACAGTGCTCCGGACAGTGCGGACAGCGTCCGCCGGACACTCGCGGAATCGCGAATCAAGCACTTAGGAAATGGCATAAGTTTTGCGTATTCTTTTCGCCATTTTGCTGGTAAGGTTCCTGTTGATTTTTTGGTTCAGGCCAGCGATCGGCATGGCCCGGGTGAGCAGAAAAACAAAGAGCGCTCGCGCAGTGCGGCGGGACGCTCCCTTCGTGGTGATTGTCAGGAGATACTATGGAACGACGTGCTTTTCTCAATATCAGCGGGCTCGCACTGGGCACGATGCTGGTGCCGGTGTTCGGCAACGCCATCGCCGCTGAAGAATTACTCAATCCCCTTGCAGCAAAGTTCAAGAAGACCCTGGCCGACACGGCCCTCAGCGCCGCCACCGGCGCCGGCGCCAGCTACTGCGACGTGCGCATCGGCCGCTACCTGAACCAGTTCATCACCACGCGCGACCTGAACGTCGAAAGCGTGACCAATACCGAATCGGCAGGCGTCGGCGTGCGGGTCATCTGCAACGGCGCCTACGGCTTTGCCGCCACTTCCGACATGTCGCCCGACGCGGTGGCCGGCGCCGCGCGCCAGGCGGTCGCCATCGCCAAGGCCAACGCCAAACTCCAATCCGAACCGGTGCGCCTTGCGAGCGTCAAGGGCGTGGGCGAAGTGGCCTGGGCCACCCCGATCAAGAAGGACTGGCGCACGGTCCCCATCAAGGAAAAAGCCGAGCTGCTGATCGCCGCCAACAAGGCCGGCATGGACGGCGGCGCGAGTTTCATGCAGTCGCTGATGTTCCAGGTGAACCAGCAAAAATACTTCGCCTCCACCGACGGCTCCTACATCGACCAGGACGTGCACCGCATGTGGATGCCGGTGTTCGCCACCGCCGTCGACAAGGCCAGCAACAAGTTCCGCTCGCGCCAGGGCTTGTCCACGCCGGTCGGCATGGGCTACGAATACCTCGATGCGCGTTCCGAGGACAAGATCAAGGCCGCCGGGGGCGTGTGCACCCTGTACAAGAATTCCTACGACCTGATTGAAGACGCGCGCGCCTGCGGGCGCCAGGCCAAGGAAAAGCTGACCGCCAAGTCGGTCGCGCCGGGCAAATACGACCTGGTGCTCTCGCCCGAGCACCTGTGGCTGACGATCCACGAATCGGTGGGCCACCCGACCGAACTCGATCGGGTGCTGGGTTACGAGGCCAATTTCGCCGGTACCAGCTTCGCCACGCTCGACAAGTGGGAAACCAGGAAATTCAAGTACGGCTCCGAGCGCGTGAACATCGTCGCCGACAAGACCGCGCCAGGCTCGCTGGGCGCGGTCGGCTACGACGACGAAGGCGTGCCGGGCAAGCGCTGGGACATCATCAAGGACGGCATCCTGGTCAACTACCAGGCCACGCGCGACCAGGCCCACATCATCGGCGAAAAAGAATCGCACGGCTGCTCGTACGCCGACAGCTGGAGCAGCGTGCAGTTCCAGCGCATGCCCAACATCTCGCTGCAAGCCGGCAAAGCCAAGCTCACGCCGGACCAGATGGTCAAGGATGTCAAGAAGGGCATCTACATCGTCGGCGCGGGTTCGTTCTCGATCGACCAGCAGCGCTACAACTTCCAGTTCGGCGGCCAGCTGTTCTACGAAATCAACAACGGCAAGATCGGTGCGCCACTGGAGGACGTGGCCTACCAGTCGAACACCCAGGAATTCTGGAACGCCTGCGGCGCCATCTGCGACGAGAGCGACTGGCGCATGGGCGGCTCCTTTTTCGACGGCAAAGGCCAGCCGAGCCAGGTCAGCACGGTGTCGCACGGCTCGAGCACGGCGCGCTTCAATGGCATCAACGTCATCAACACCGCACGCAAGATCGGCTAAGCCAGGGGACCGCACATGAAAATGTTGACTCAAGAAGAAAGCAAGCGTATCGCCGAGCGTGTGATGGCTTTGTCCAAGGCCGACGAATGCACCGTCCGCGTCTCGGGCGGGCGCACCGGTAACATCCGCTACGCGCGCAATAACGTCTCCACGGCCGGCTTGGTGGACAACGCCGAGCTGGTGGTGCAGGTCGCCTTCGGCAAGCGCCAGGGCACCGCCAGTATCAACGAATTCGACGACAAGTCGCTCGAAAAAGCCGTGCGCCGCGCCGAGGACCTGGCGCGCCTGGCGCCGGAAAACCCGGAGTTCATGCCGGCCGTCGGCAAGCAGGCGTTCAAGGCGTCCGAGACATTCAGCCGCGCCAGCGCCGCCATCGACCCGGAGTTTCGCGCACAGACGGCGGCCTACAGCATCGAGGCGAGCCGCAAGAACAAGCTGGTATGCGCGGGCTTTTTCACCGACAGCCATGCGTTCCAGACCATCGTCAATTCGAACGGCGTGTTCGGCCACCAGGAAGAAACCAACGTCGACTTCACCTGCACCGTGCGCACCGAAGACGGGCGCGGGTCGGGTTGGGTAAAACGCTCGGCCACCGACGTGGCGCGCTTCGATGCGCGCGAAGCGTCCGACGTGGCGATCGAAAAGGCCCTGCGCTCGGTCGACGCCAGGGCGCTCGAGCCGGGCCGCTACACGGTGATTTTGGAACCTGCCGCCACGTCGGACCTGATCGGCTTCATGCTCGGTGGATTCGACGCGCGCCAGGCCGACGAGGGCCGCAGCTTTTTGTCGAAGAAGGGCGGCGGTACGCGCCTGGGCGACAAGCTGTTCGACGCGCAGGTCAATATCTGGTCCGACCCGTGGGACAAGGACGTGCCGGTACTGCCATGGGATGTGAACACCATGCTGGCGCGCGAGCGCATGAACCTGATCAAGGACGGCAAGGTGTCGGCGCTCGACTATTCGCTGTTCTGGGCCAAGAAGAAAGGCGTGCGCGCCATTGGCGCGCCGGGGAATATGATCATGGGCGGGACCGACAAATCGACGGCGGAACTGATCGCCAGTACCAAGAAGGGCGTGCTGGTCACGCGCACCTGGTACATCCGCGAGGTGGACCCGCAGTCGGTACTGCTGACCGGCCTGACGCGCGACGGTACCTTCTATATCGAGAACGGCAAGATCAAGCATCCGATCAAGAACTTCCGGTTTAACGAAAGCCCGGTGACGATGTTGAACAATATCGAGGCGATCGGCAAGCCGCAGGTGATCGCGGGCGACGAGGTGCCGTATTCGATGCTCATTCCGCCGATGAAGGTCAGGGATTTTAACTTTACGTCTTTGTCGGACGCGGTGTAAATACGGACTTCATTGTTTCGGCCACCGGCCAACAAACCGTCGTTCCCGCGCAGGCGGGAACCCAATTTCGTGCCATAGCCACAGGACGTTCAACAAAATTAGATTCCCGCCTTCGCGGGAAAGACGGTTCTAAGTGTAGCGGCCCAAACGACCGAATCGACCGTTACACGTAATACCTATTCGTACTAGCAGGAGCAAACAGTGGAACGACGTACCTTCCTCAAGATCAGCAGCGGCGCCGCAGGCGCCATTCTGGTCCCGGTCTTCGGCAACGCCATCGCGGCCGAAGAATTAATGAATCCGGTCGCCATCGCCTTCAAGAAGTCGCTGGCCGACGCCGCCATGAACGCCGCCACCAAGGCCGGCGCCACCTACTGCGACGTGCGCATCGGCCGCTACCTGAACCAGTTCATCACCACGCGCGACCTGAACGTGGAAAACATCGTCAACACCGAGTCGTCCGGCGTGGGCGTGCGCGTGATCGCCAACGGCGCCTACGGCTTCGCTTCGACCAACGACATGTCGCCGGACAGCATCGCCGCCGCCGCGCGCCAGGCCGTAGCCATCGCCCGCGCCAACAGCAAGCTGCAAAGCGAGCCGCTGCAAATGGCGCCGGTCAAGGGCGTCGGCGAAGTGGCATGGGCCACGCCATTCACCCGCGACTGGCGCACGGTCCCCATCAAGGACAAGGCCGAGATGCTCATCGCCGCCAACAAGGCCGGCCTGGACGCGGGCGCCAGCTTCATGACCTCGACCCTGTTCCAGGTCAACCA
Organism: Massilia rubra; assembly: GCF_011682065.1. Classification (GTDB taxonomy): domain Bacteria; phylum Pseudomonadota; class Gammaproteobacteria; order Burkholderiales; family Burkholderiaceae_D; genus Telluria_A; species Telluria_A rubra. Next base: position 88,782 of record NZ_VUYU01000018.1, read on the forward strand.
GCAAAAGTACTTCGCCTCCACCGACGGCTCCTACATCGACCAGGACATCCATCGCCTGTGGGCGCCTTTGACTGCGACCGCCGTCGATAAGACCAGCAACAAATTCCGCACCCGCGACGGCCTGGCCTCGCCGGCCGGCATGGGCTACGAGTACTTCGACGCCCGCCCGGCCGACAAGATCAAGGCCGCTGGCGGCGTCGCCACGCTCTACACCAAGTCCTACGACATGGTGGAAGATGCGCGCGCCGCCGGCCGCCAGGCGCGCGAAAAGCTGGGCGCCAAAACCGTCGAACCGGGCAAGTACGACCTGGTGCTCTCGCCCGAACACTTGTTCCTGACCATTCACGAATCGGTCGGCCACCCGACGGAGCTGGACCGGGTGCTGGGTTACGAGGCCAATTACGCCGGCACCAGCTTCGCCACGCTCGATAAATGGAAGACCAGGCAATTCAAGTTCGGCGCCGACAGGGTTAACTTCATCGCCGACAAAAACGAACCCGGTTCTCTCGGCGCGGTCGGCTACGACGACGAAGGCGTGCCCGCCAAGCGCTGGGACATCATCAAGAACGGGGTGCTGGTGAACTACCAGGCCACGCGCGACCAGGCCCACATCATCGGTGAAAAAGAATCGCACGGCTGTTCGTACGCCGACAGCTGGAACAGCGTGCAATTCCAGCGCATGCCGAACGTGTCGCTACAAGCCGGCCAGGAGCGCCTCACGCCCGACGAGATGGTCAAGGACGTCAAGAAGGGCATCTACATCCTCGGACGCGGCTCTTACTCGATCGACCAGCAGCGCTACAACTTCCAGTTCGGCGGCCAGTTGTACTTCGAGATCAAGAACGGCAAGATCACCGGTCCCCTGGAAGACGTGGCCTACCAGTCCAACACCCAGGAGTTCTGGAACGCGTGCAGCGCCATTTGCGACCAGCGCGACTGGCGCATGGGTGGCTCGTTCTTCGATGGAAAAGGGCAGCCCAGCCAGGTCAGCGCGGTGTCGCACGGATCGAGCACTACGCGTTTTAACGGCATCAACGTCATCAACACCGCTCGCAAGATCGGCTAAGGAGAAAGCGCAGCATGAAACAGTTGAACCAGGAAGAAGCAAAACGCATGTGCGAGCGCGTGCTCGGGTTTTCCAAGGCCGACGAATGCCGCGTGGCGATCAACGGCACCCGCACCGGCAATATCCGCTACGCGCAAAACAGCGTGTCGACCGCGGGCCTGAACGAAGACATGCAGATGACGGTGAGCGTGGCCTTCGGCAAGCGCCAGGGAACCGCCTCGATCAATGAGTTCGACGATAAGTCGCTCGAAAAAGCCGTGCGCCGCGCCGAAGACGTGGCCCGCCTGGCGCCTGAAAACCCCGAATTCATCGCCGCCATCGGCAAGCAGGAATACAAGGCGTCGAACGCGTTTGCGCGCGAGACTGCCGCCATCGATCCGGAATTTCGCGCCGATGTCGCCTCGCACAGCATTCTGGCGGGGCGCAAGAACAAGCTGGTGACGGCCGGTTTCTTTGTCGATAACACCGGTTTCGAAACCATCGCCAATTCGAATGGCGTGTTCGGCCACCACGAATTCACCAACGTCAGCTTCACTTGCACCGCGCGCACCGAAGATGGCCGCGGCTCCGGCTGGGTGACCCGTTCGGCCAACGACGTGCGCAATTTCGACGCGCGCGAAGCGTCCGCCGTGGCGATCGAAAAGGCGCTGCGTTCGGTCGACGCCAGGGCGCTGGAACCGGGCCGCTACACGGTGATCCTGGAGCCGGCCGCCACATCGGACCTGGTCGGGCGCATGTTCGGCGCGTTCGACGCGCGCCGCGCCGACGAGGGCCGCAGCTTCCTGTCGAAAAAAGGCGGCGGCAACCGCCTCGGCGAAAAACTCTTCGACGAGCAGGTCAACGTCTGGGCCGATCCATGGAACAAGGATGTTCCGGTGCGCCCATGGGACACCGAATCGATGCTGCCGCGCGAACGCACCGACATCATCAAGAATGGCAAGATCGTCTCGCTCGACTACTCGCTGTTCTGGGCCAACAAGCAAAAGATGAAGGCGCGCGGCCGTCACGGCAATATGATCATGGCGGGCGGGTCCAAGTCGCTCGACGAGATGATCGCCTCGACCAAGAAGGGCATCGTCGTCACCCGCACCTGGTACATCCGCGACGTCGATCCGCAATCGCTGCTGCTCACGGGGCTCACGCGCGACGGCACCTTCTACGTCGAAAACGGCAAGATCAAGCATCCGGTCAAGAACTTCCGCTTTAACGAAAGCCCGGTCTCGATGCTCAATAATCTCGATGAACTGGGCAAGCCGCAGATTCTCGGCGGCGATGGCATGAACTTCCAGATGATGATCCCGCCGATGAAGATCCGCGACTTCAACTTCACGTCGCTGTCGGACGCGGTGTAAGGCGGGGCCGGACGATGCGCAGCTACGACTTCTACTTCACGCGCCTGATGTACGAGTCGGGCGACTGGGACGTGGATATCCGCATGCCCAGCAACGTGCTCAATTCGCTGGTGGAGTACACCACCTTGCGCGTCGATCCGGTCGAGCGGGTGATTGCGCTGTCCGACGCCAAGATGCTGGAGGCCCCCTTTTGCTACCTGGCCGGGCACAAGCTGGTGCAGTTCACGCCGGCCGAGCGCAAGAACTTCGAGCGCTACGTGCGTGGCGGCGGCTTCGTGTTCGTCGACGACTGCAATCACGACATCGACGGCCTGTTCGCCAAGTCCTTCGAGGCCGAACTGGCGCGCATCTTCGGCCCGAAAGCGCTGAAGAAAATCCCCAACAACCACCCGATCTATTCGAGCTTCTTCCAGTTCGACGGCCCGCCCAACACCGGCAATGAGCTCAATGGCTGGGGCGACGACCTGGTACACGACTACCTCAAGGCGATCGACATCAACGGGCGCGTGCGCGTGCTGTATTCGAACAAGGACTATGGCTGCGAGTGGGATTACGACTTCCGCAACAAACGCTGGCTGGTGGTCGACAACACCCGCTTTGCGGTCAATATTATTCAGTATGCTTTGGGAGCGTGACAGTGTCAGTAGCTTGGGAAGAGAATGAAATCGCCGACCTGACGGCGAAAATCGGCGCGCTCAAGGCGAGCATGTCGACAGTGATCATCGGCCAGGACGACGTGATCGAGTCGCTCGTCATCTGCCTGCTGGCCGGCGGCCACGCGCTGGTCGAGGGCGTGCCGGGCCTGGGCAAGACCTTGCTGGTCAAGTCGCTGGCGCAAGCCACCGACCTCACATTCCAGCGCGTGCAGTTCACGCCCGACCTGATGCCGTCAGATATTATCGGCACCGAGATCCTTGAAGAAAACCAGGAGACGCGCCAGCGCATCTTCCGCTTCCAGCGCGGTCCCGTGTTCACGCAGGTGCTGCTGGCCGACGAAATCAACCGCGCGCCGCCCAAGACCCAGTCGGCGCTGCTCGAAGCGATGCAGGAGCGCGCGGTGACCTTTGCCGGCGTCACCCACACCTTGCCGAAGCCGTTCTTTGTGCTGGCCACGCAAAACCCGATCGAGCAGGCCGGCACCTACCCGCTGCCGGAAGCGCAGCTGGACCGCTTTTTGCTGCGCATCGACGTCGGTTACCCGACCGAAGATGAAGAGATGATGATGATCTCGCGCACCACCCACGCCGGTCTCGCCGACGCGCCCCGGGTGATGGATGTGGACGGCCTGCTGCGCCTGCAAAAGCTGGTGCGCGATATCGAAATCGGCGAACATCTGCTGCGCTACGCCACGCGCCTGGTGCGCGCCACGCGCCCGCAGGAGTCGCGTGTTACCGCCGTCACCAAACATGTCGGCTGGGGCGCCGGTCCGCGCGCCGGGCAGGCGCTGGTGCTGGCCGCCAAGGCGCGCGCGCTGATGCACAAGCGCCTGGCCGTCACGCGCGACGACATCGGCGCCATGCTGCTGCCGGTGCTGGCGCACCGTGTGCTGCGCAATTTCGAGGCCGAGGCCGACGGCGTATCGATTGCCGACATCCTGCTCGCCCTGCGCGCCGAGATCCGCGCCGACAAGGATTAGCCATCGCATGCTGTCGACGTCCGCGCTGCTCGCGCACACCAATGACCTGAACCTGATCATCCGCCATGTGCTGGCGGGGCTCGGTCACGGCATCCATGCGGGGCGCGAGCGCGGCGCCGGGGTCGAATTTTCCGAATACCGCGCCTACACGCCGGGCGACGAATGGCGCCGCATCGACTGGAAGCTGCTGGCGCGCGCCGACCGTTACTACGTGCGCGAAGCGGAGCGCGACAGCCATGTGGCGGTCTGGCTCTGGTTGGATGCCACCGCATCGATGGCCGAACCGAGCCGCAGCGGTGTATCGGGACTGGATAAACTCTGGTACGCGCGCACCGTGCTGGCCTGCATCGCCGCCATCGCCCAGCGCCAGGGCGACGCCTTTGGGCTGGTCATCTGCGGCGGGGAGCGCGTGCAGTTCACGCCCGCCGCGCGCGGTCCGCGCCAGATGCAGCGCGTGCTGGCGCAATTGCAGCGCATCGAAGCCGGCGGCGCGCTGCCCGATAGCGAGACCCTGCGCGCCAGCATGCCGTTCGTGCGTTCGCCCGGCCTGGTGTTCGCCGCCAGCGATTTCCTGGACTGGCCGTCAAGCCAGGCCGAAGCCCTGCTGCGCCTGCGCCGCATGCGCCACGACGTGCGCCTTCTGTGCCTGCAAACGCGCGCCGAGTGCGACGCCAGCTTTGCGCTCGACACCATCTGGCGCGATCCCGAGAACGCCGACGGCGTGTTCCGCTTCGCTCCCGATACGGTCGGCATCTATCGCAAGAACCGCGACGAACACGTCGAGCGCATGCTGGCGCAATGCCGCCATAACGACCTGCCGCTGCTGGCCGCCTGCATCGAAGAGCCGCTGCCCGCCGTGCTGCGTACCTGGCTGCGCCGGGGCGCACGCGCATGAATACCTTGTGGTGGCTCGGACTGGCCCTGTTGGCGCTGCCGATGTTGTGGCATCGCCAGCGGCGCCAGCGCATCCGCCAGGAGCCGCTGGCCACCGCGCGCTTCCTGCCGCGCACCGATCCGCAGCAACTGCGCGTGTGGCGCTGGACCGAGCGCCTGCTGCTGCTCGCACGCTGCCTGCTGATCATCGCCGTACTTGCCTGGCTGGCCGACCTGGTACTGCCGTGGCGGCGCGACGCGGTGCTCATTGCGGCCGGTACGGACAGCGACTGGGCCGAGCGCCAGATCAAGCAGGCCGGCTTTTACGACGCCAGCTGGATCGCGGTGCCCGGCAGCGATCCGCTGGCCTGGCTGGCGCGCCACGACCGCGAATGGCGCTCCGATTCGCGCCTGCTGGTGCTCGGTAACGTGCCGATGCCGGCCGCGCCGCCACGCTCGCGCCACCAGATCGAGGTGCGCAGCAAGGCGCCGGCGTTCGCGCAGACCGAACAACGCGTGGTCATCATCAGCAAGCGCGCGGCGCAGTGGCGCGCCATGTTCACCGCGCTCGATGGGCCGCGCCGCTACAAAGTCGATGAGGCGCCGCAAGGCATTGCCGAACTGGTAATCTGGGATATGCCGCAAGCGCCGCCCGCAAGCCTGCGCGCGCCGCTCTGGTGGGCTGGCGACACGACCTCGTTCCCGGAACTGGAAAAGGCGGCGCAGGTCGACGGCATTCGCTACGCCGGCAGCGCGCGCGGTCGCGTCTGGGCCTCCGGCGCATGGCCGCCCGCCGGGCCGGACGCGGCGCGCCGCCTGTTCGAAACCTGGCAGGAACTGCACTACGCGCCGCTGCCCTACACGATGTCGCCGCAAGTCATCGCCGCCACGGCGACGGCCACGCCAGCACAGTCCAGCGGCGCCTTGCGCTATCTGCTCACGCTCGTGCTGCTCGGCCTTTTTGCGACGGAACGGATACTGGCCCATGCAAGCCGACGCTGACATTCTCGGCCAGTTGCAGTTTGCCGCCACGCGCCGGCGCGCGCCGCTGTGGATCGCGGCGATCCTGCCGTGGGTGCTGCTGCTCTCGGTCCCAGGCATCGTGGTGTGGAGCGCCTGGGCGGCATGGGATTGCCGGCGCCTGCGCGCGCGCGTGCAGCGCGACTGGACCGGCTGGATCGACGCCACCGTGCCCGCGCTGGAAGACAGCACCGCGCTGCTGGCCGGCGCCACCAGCGCCATCGGCCAGCTGCAGCGCCGCCGCCTGCTGGCGCGCCTGGCCACCACGCTTACCGACGACGTGCTGGCGGCCATCGCCAGGGAACGCGTGCGGTTCGATGCGCGCTGGGTCGCTTTAAGCGTGTGCGCGGCGCTGGCCTTGTTCGCGTGGCGCCAGGTGCGCGATGCACCGCCCACACCGCACGAAGTCAAAGCCCTGATTGCGAAGCAGACCAGCGAGATTACCGTGCACGTGACGCCGCCCAAATACACCGGCGTCGCCCGGTCCGAGGGCGCACCGCGTGAGCTGCAGGTGCCCGAGCATAGCGTCGTCGAATGGTGCCTGCGGGCGCCGCAGCCGGTCGATACGCCGATTGAGCTGAGCGACGGCCAGTCGCTCAAGATCGGCCGTGAATGCGCGCGCTGGAGTGCGACCGAGTCGGTGTTCTGGCGCTGGCGCGGCGCGCGCTACAAGCTGCGCGTGATTCCCGACCAGGCGCCCGAAGTCACCTTGTCCGCACCGCGCGAGATGATTCACACGCTGGCGCCCGACGCCGCCAGCGCCACCATCACGCTGGCGGTGCATGACGATTACCAGGTGCGGCGCGCCACCTTGCACCTGACACTGGCGCGCGGCAGCGGCGAGAATATCCGCTTCAGCGACCGCGAACTGCCGCTGCCCGAATCAAGCAACCCGCGCACGCGTAACTGGCACAAGCAATGGACGCTGGCCGAATTGGGCATGGAGCCCGGCGACGAACTGTATTTTTTTGTGCGCGCGACCGATAATGCCGAACGGGCGCACACCACCGTCTCGCCCACCTACACCCTGCGCCTGCCAGGGCCGGTGGAAGAAACCGACGACTCGTCGGCCCAGCCGATGCTGGTCAAGCCCGAGAACCTGCGCAGCCAGCGCCAGATCATCATCGACACCGAGCAGTTGCTGGCCGACCTGAAGGCCACGCCCGGCATGAACCCGGCTACCGTGCGCGCGCGCAGCGAGTCCATCGCCGACGACCAGGCCCAGTTGCGGCGCCGCTACGGCCAGTTCCTCGGTGAGGAGTCGACCCTGTTCGGCGGCGAAGAGCATCACGACGATCATGAAAAACACGACGTGGTGGCCGAATTCGGCCACATGCACGACCAGGCTGAAAGCGCGACCCTGTTCGACGAGTCGACCAAGAAGATCCTGCGGCGCGCCCTGGGTGCGATGTGGGACGCCGAAAAAGCCCTGCGCGCGATCGTGCCGAAAACCGCGCTGGCGCCCGAACACAAGGCGCTTGAAGCGATCAAGCAGTTGCAGCAGGCCGACCGCATCTACCTGCACAAGACCGCTTTTGTGCCGCCGCCGCTCAAGGAAGAGATCCGCATGACCGGCGACGTTGTCGGCGCCAAAAGCTACCGGCGCGAACAGGCCACGGCGGCCGTGCCGATTCCCGACGAGGTGCGGCGCCTGATCGAAGCGCTCGATGGCGATGGCGCCTTGCCCGCCCTGTGGAGCCGTGGCGCGCACGAGTGGATTCGCGAGCGCATCGCCAGCGACGAGCAGCGCCTCGAAGCGCAGCGCGCTGTGCAGGATGTGGCGGACGGCTGCGTCGCGTGCCGCCCGGTGCTGCGCGCCTGGCTGCGCGGCGCCATCACCCGGGCCCCGGTCCTGTTACAGGCCAAAGCCACCCCGCAAACCCCATTCACGCGCGCGCTGCGCAAGGAAGCCCCACGATGATCGCTGCCGGCCTGATTTTCTTGATGGGCATCGGCAGCGCCGCGGTCTACCTGTGGCGACGCCAGTGGCTCGACGCCTTGCTGATCCTTGTCGCTGCGGCGGCGCTGGGCGTGATGGTCGGCGACTTCAGGCTGCCGGCGGGGGTGGGTGGAACGCTGTCGATCGATGCCGACGCCGAAGCGATCGACCTGAATGAGGCTGCGGCCGTGCGGCTCAGCGGCGACGGCCTGTCCGCCGCGCAGTGGCGCGACCTGCCGGCGCGGCCCTTGCTGTGGGAAGCACCGGCCAGCGAAGTGCTGCACCTCGATTTTCCGCGCGAGCTGACCTTGGGACGCATGTTCGCGCTGACCGTGCGCCGCAGCCAGGCATCGAGCTGGCGCCTGCAACTGCTGGCCGAGAACAAGCAGGTGATTGCGGACGTCGCCGGCGACGGCGCGGCCCTGACGGTGCACTGGCTGCCGCCGGTGGCCGAAACGCTGGTGCTCAGCGCGCGCGTGCTCGACGCCAGCGGCAAGGTGATGGCGCAGGGACCGGTGCCGTTTTCGGTGTCGGCCCCGATGCCGCTGCAAGTGGTGGGGCGATTTGGCGCGCCGTCGTTCGATGCGCGCACGCTCAACGAACTGCTGGTCAACAGCCATGCGGCGCTCGACTGGCAGGTCGTGCTGGGCAAAACGGTGACCCGTAGCGAAAACGCGCGCGCGGCGCTCACGCAGCCCAATGTGCTGGTGGCCGATGCCGCCCACGTGGAACGCGTGGGTGACGCTGCGCGCACGGCGCTGCTGGCCCAGGTGGCGGCGGGTACGCCGCTGGTGATCCTGGCGGCCAACGCCGAGGACAAGCAGGTATGGTCACGCGCGCTGCAGCTCGAACTGCGCGAGCAGGCCGAGGCCAGGCCGTCCGGCGTCCCGCTGGCGCTGGCCTCGGCCCCGCTCAATCCCTCGACTGCCTTGGGCCCGTGGCGTGCGGCTGGCGACAGGATCTGGACGCGGCCGTGGGAAAAGGGCCGCATCGTCTGGCTTGGCGTGGCCGACTGGCACCGCTATGCCATCAGCGAACCGCAGGCGCTCGCGCTGTGGTGGCAGGGTGTGCTCGACCACGCCGGCGTCGAGCGCGCGCAGGATGTGGCCTGGCTCGATCCGCAAGAGATGCCGCTGCCCGGCCGGCGCCTGGAAGTGTGCGCGCTCGGGGTGCAGGGCAACGTCACCTTCCCTGAATTGAAACAGACGCTTGCCTGGCAGCGCCGCCCGGACAAGGCCGACGCCTCCTGCGTGGCCGTGTGGCCGCGCAAGGCTGGCTGGCTGGCGATGGAAACCCAGGGCGCAAAGCCCGTCACGGGCAAGCTGTACGTGTACGAGAAGGCCGACTGGCCCCTGTGGCAAAAGGCGCAGCGGCGCGAGGCTACTGCGCGTTACGCGGCGCGTACGCCGGCTGCCGTGGCGGCGGGTACGGTGCCGCTGCCGGCGTGGCCGTTCGCGCTGCTGTTCGCGGCGGCGCTGCTGCCGCTGTGGTGGCGCGAGCGGCGCTGACTGCTTGGCAAGTTCGCAACTTCGGGTAAGATGCCGTTGCCAATCCGCCCATCCCCCTTCATCCTGGAGTTTCGCCCGCATGGCCGCCCACATCCTGTCACGGCTGTTTTCCTTGCGCCCAAGCGCGGTCGATGCGCATCTGCTGGGTTTTCAGGCGCGGCCCGGACTCACCGGCCTGGCGCGCTTTGCGATGGAATTTCTCTACTTCGGCCTCAAGGAAGCGCGCGCCTGCCTGTTCGCGGGGCTGTTTTTTGCGGCCGTGTTCCTGGTGCCGCGTACGGGTTTGTGGGGCGTTGCGCGTTACGACGCGCTGCTGGTTGTCGCCCTCGCGATCCAGGCAGCGATGATCTGGTCGCGGCTGGAGACGGTCGATGAACTCAAGGCGATCACCCTGTTTCACGTGGTCGGCTTCGCGCTGGAAGTGTTCAAGACATCCGGGGCGATACAGTCATGGTCGTATCCGGATTTTGCTTACACCAAGCTGTTCGGCGTGCCGCTGTTCTCGGGATTCATGTACGCGGCCGTCGGCAGCTACATCATCCAGGCGTGGCGCTTGTTCGACCTGCGCGTCGAGCACCATCCGCCGTTCTGGATGGGGGTGGTGATCGCGCTTCTCATCTATATCAATTTTTTCACGCACCACTACATCGGCGACTATCGCTGGTATGTGGCGGCGTGCGCGCTCGGGCTGTATGCGCGGTCTTCGGTGATCTTCCGGCCGCTCGATGTCGAGCGCCGCATGCCCTTGCTGCTGTCCTTCGTGCTGATTGGTTTTTTCATCTGGCTGGCCGAAAATATCAGCACCTTCTTCGGCATCTGGAAGTACCCCAACCAGCTCGGTGCATGGTCGATGGTGCATGTCGGGAAGTGGAGTTCGTGGTCCCTGCTGGTCGTGATGACGTTTACGATTATCGTCAACCTCAAGCACATCAAGGCGCGGATTCACGTGCCGGCATAAGTCCCGATATTCTCAATCAGCGCTGAGGAGGCCATCGGCGCGACGTGTTCACGAGTGCTAACACCCAGATTGCATCATCATTGATCTCGTATACGAGGCGATAGCTTTCGTGAACAATGAGTTCGAGCGTGCCTCGAATTTTTCCCGGATGCCCGAGAAATGGAAAATCCGCCAATTTTGCCGCCGCTTGCGAAAAGAGTTCGTCCATGTCCACCGCTGCTGTTACTTTGTCTTTGGCGATATATTCCAATACATCCCATCGATCTTGTTCAGCTTGCGGCGTCCAGTAAACGTTCACTTCTTGCCTGCGTTGGCTAATTCAGCGCGGCGCGCGGCGAATCGCGCTTCGACGTCGTCGCTGGAGCTTCCTTTTCCGGCTTTCATGGATTGGCGCGCGGCTTCCACTTTCAGTCGTAGAAATTCGTCGTATTCCCGTGCTTCTTGTTGTTTTACGACAAATTCGCGCATCATTTCGCGAACGATCTGAGAGGCGGACCGATGCACTGCCGCTGCTTCAGCCATGAAGTCTTCTCTCAACTCGGACTCAAGTTTCATTGTAAAAACAGCTTCCTTTTGCATCTTTCACCTCACGAGAATGATCGTATATACAAAGTGTATACTTCGTAAGTATGAACCGCAAGTTTGCGATTCGGTGAAAGCGACGTTCCTGAATGAAAAAAGGCCACGCCGTCGCCGGCGTGGCCTTGTCATGCAAGGTGGACCAGCTTAGAAAGCCCAGTCAACCTTGGCGTACATCTGGCGACCGTTGATGCCGATCGGGCAGGTTTCCCAGCAACGGGTGAAACCCAGTTGCGGGAACGGCGCGGCGCGCGTCTTGTCCCACTCGGTCGGGTAGGTGTTGAACAGGTTGTTCACGCCGAACGAGGCGCTGAGCTTCTTGGTGAACGAGTAGCGCAGCGACATGTCGACCAGCCATTTGGCTTCCCAGGTCTGGATGAACGGGGCGGTAAAGCCCTGGCCCTGCACTGGGCCGTAGTAGTTGGCGCGGGTGTTCACATTCCATGCGCCGGTCGTGTAGTCGGCCGCGATCACGTGCTTCTTGCGCGGCTGGCCGCGTTCGATCAGGGTCACCTGGGCGTCGTCGAACAGCTGGGCGCCAGTCAGCACCGGCGACTGCGATTTGCGGTTCTTGACTTCGGTCTTGTTGAAGCCCATCTGGCCCGACAGCACCAGGGTCGAGCCGCTCCACTTGGTGGTGTGCTCGGCCACGATGTCCAGGCCATCCGTGGTGGTGTCGATCGCGTTGGTGAAGAACTGGGCCTGGCCGACCTTGAGCGGATCGAGGATGGCCTTGATCGGGCACTTGGAGGCCGGCACGCAGTTGCCCGATTCCGGCGCGATGTTACTCGAGAAAACGATGCGGTCGTCGATGTCGATGCGGTACAAGTCGGCGGTGACCGAGAAGTTCGGCATCGGGCGCAGGATCATGCCGATGCTGGCGCTTTTCGAGGTTTCTTCCTTGAGCGGAGAGATGCCGAAGGCGCGCGTGACGGTGCTGCCTTCGCGCGCGGTCAGCGTTTCGGTCAGCACGCCGGCCGAATTGAGGTTGGTCGACACGGAGCTGTAGAACTTCTGCTGCACGCTCGGTGCGCGGAAACCGGTCGAGACGCTGCCGCGCATGCCGAACTGGCGCGTCGGATCGTAGCGCATGCTCAATTTGCCGGTGGTGGTGTTACCGAAGTCCGAGTATTTTTCGAAGCGCACCGCGGCGGCTACCAGCAGTTTCTCGGTGATGTTGTGTTCCGCATCGAGGTACATGGCGATGTTGTGACGGCCCTGGTCCACTTCGGTGCCCGGCGTGTAGCCCGGGAAGCCTTGCGCGCCCGATGCCGCAATGCCGCCGACCTGGTCGAAGATCTTGATGGCCGGGTTGTTCGTGCGGCCGTACTGGTACGAGACCGGGTCGCCCGCTTCGATCGCGTAGTTATCGCTGCGGTACTCGAAACCGGTCGCCAGCTGCACCGTACGGTCGCCGAACTTGAGCGGGCCGCGGATATCGGCGTTGAAGGTGGTCTGGTTGAATTTGAGCGTGCCGGTGTCGGCTTCGAAGGGCGACTCGGCGTAGATGCCGCCACCCGGTTTCGGTTCGTACCAGTAGCTGACGTTGATCGAGTTACGTTCGTGGAAACCAAGCTGGCTGCGGCCGTGGTTCACGCTCACGTCGAACTTCCAGTCGTTGGCCAGGTCGCGTTTGTAGCCGACGGCGAACGAGGCATCCTTCACGGTGGTCATGATGTTCGGCAGGAAGCCGTTCGGGTACACGGCCGGCACGGTGCGGCCGTCGCCCGCCGAGCGGAAAAAGCCCGCCGAGTCGCCGGTACGCTTGGAGACGCCGCCGAAGGCGTAGAACTCGCTGCTGTCGTCGATCGGCAAGCCCGCATTCCACCACAGGTAGGCGTCTTTGGCCAGGCTGTCGCCGATGCGCTGGGTCACGCGCGGTGGATTGACGCGCTCGGAGTCGACGCCGGCGCGGTTGGTTTCGTTGCGGCGGCGGCCTTCGACCGACAGGTTCAGGTAGCCGCTTTCGCCCAGCTTGAAGCCGGTGTTGGCGCTGCCGGAGATCAGGTCGCCGTCGCCTTCGGAGGTGGTGCCGACGCTGCTGCTCACTTGCGTTTCGTTGGTCTGCTTCTTGAGGACGATGTTGATCACGCCGGCGATCGCGTCCGAACCGTATTGGGCGGCCGCGCCATCGCGCAGCACTTCAATGTGGTGGATGGCCGACAGCGGAATGGCGTTGATGTCGGTGCCGGCCGAGCCGCGTCCGATGGTTTGCTGTACGTTGACCAGCGCCTGCTGGTGGCGCCGCTTGCCGTTTACGAGCACCAGCAACTGGTCGGGACCGAGGCCGCGCAGGGTGGCGGGGCGGATGATGTCGGTGCCGTCGCTGATAAAGGTCGAGGTGAAGTTGAACGAGGGGTCCAGCGTTTGCAGCAGCTTGCCCAGTTCCAGGGGGCCGGCGGTCTGCATGTCCTTGATGTTGATCAGGCCAACCGGCGCGGCGGTATCGAGCGAGGTCTTGGCGGTCGAGCGCGAGCCGAGGATCACGACGGAAGCGGGGCTGTCTTCGCCACTGCGGGCGGCGGGTGCCGCGCCCTGCTGCGCGTAGGTGCTGTTAAGCGCGAGCAGGAGCGCCGATGCGAGCAAGGTGCGTTTAAGGTGCGGGCTGCCTGGGGTATTCGTCATGTAGATGTCTCGTTTTCGTTTTCATTTTTAGGGAATTCACTGGACACACCCTCGTGGGGCCAGCCAATGTGAAAACGATACTACCCGACGAGTTTTGTGACGCGCAACGAGTCATGCGAGAGTGTTGTAAATGCGTGCAATGGCAGCAATCCGTAGCAAAATTTAGTGCTTGTACCCACAAAACGCTGTAATCTCGACTACGTACCCCGCGCGCGCGCATCACTTATGCGCCCACGCTATATGCTTAGAACCTGGCCCGGTAGAACGGCGTCAGGTGCTTATCCCTGCTGGTCCTGCATCCAGCCTTTCAAACCCGCCACCCAGTTCTTGGCCGGCAGGTTCATGCTCTTTTTAATGGCCCCGGCGCGTTCGTACAACACGCTAAAGTCGATCGACGGCGCGCGCTTGAACGCAACCACGATGATGTTCGCGTCATGCACTTCGGGTAGCCACACCACCGCATCGAACACCAGCTCCATGTTTTGCAGGTTCTTGTCGTAGTTGGCAAAGTCGCCGAAGACATTGGTGGTCATGATGCCGTCCTCGGACAGGCAATCCATGCAGGCCTGGTAGAACTCGGGCGAATCGAGCACCGGGCCGCGCGCGTCTTCGTCGTACAGGTCCACCTGCAGCACGTCGACCTTGCCGTGGTTGGCCGGGTCCAGTACGAAATCCATCGCATCCATCTGGCGCACATCCAGCCGCGCGTCGTTCGGCGGCAGGCCGAAATGGGCGTGGCAGACGTCGATCACGTTGGGATTGAGCTCGGCCACCGTCACCCGCGCTTGCGGAAAACGCTGGTAACTGAATTTGGTCAGCGCCGCGCTGCCCAATCCCAGCTGGACGATGTGCTTCGGATGGTCGAGGAAGAGCATCCACATCATCATCATCTGCACGTATTCGAGCTCGATGTTGTCCGGCTTGGCCAGGCGCATGGCGCCCTGCACCCACGAGGTGCCCAGGTGCATGAAGCGCACGCCTTTGAATTCGGTGATGGTGGCCGGCGGATGGCCGGGTGCGTCGAAGCGGGTGGAAGCAGGGGTGGCGGACATCGCGGGCGGGGAAGAAAAGGGAACCCGATCTTACCATTCCGAGGGCCTAGGCCGGCAGGATCAGGGTCACCACCAGGCCGCCGCCGTCGCGGTTGCCGAGTGTGATGCGCCCGCCGTGCGCTTCGGCGATTTCGCGCGCCAGCGCCAGTCCCAGGCCGGTGCCACTGCGCTTGGTGGAGTAGAACGGCACCAGCGCATTGGTCAGCACCGCGTCGTTCATGCCCTGGCCGCGGTCCATCACCTCGATGCGCAGCGTGCCATGCGCCTGGCGCACCTGCAGCGTCACATCGGCCGCTGGCGAACCCGATTCGTGGGCGTTCTTGAGCAGGTTGAGCAAGGCTTGCTCCATCTGGGCCGGGTCGATGCGGGCCGCTTCGACCGGCAGCGCGCCGCTCACCGTCAGCGCTACCTGCGAGGCCAGCCGGCTGACAAAAGCCGGCCATGGGCATGCTTCGATGCGCGGCGAGGGCAGCTTGGCGAAGCGCGCGTAGCCGAGGATGAAGCTCTCCAGGTGGCGCGTACGTTCTTCGATGGTTTCCAGGATCTGCGGCAGGCGCTCGGTCTGGCCGCGCCGCACCAGTTCCGCGCCCGAGTGGGCCAGCGAAGCGAGGGGAGCGAGCGAATTATTCAGTTCGTGGCTGATGACGCGAATGACCTTTTTCCAGGTCTGCACTTCCTGGCGCCGCAGTTCGTGGGTCAGCTGGCGCAGCAGCAGCAGTTCGTGCTTGCGGCCATTGAGGCTGAAGCTGCGGCGCGCCAGGTGGTACACCTCTTCTTCTTCGCCGTCACCGGCTGTGAACAAGCCGTCCCCGCCACGCGCCAGCGCGTCCACCAGCGCCGGCAAGGCCTGGCTGAGAATCGCGGACAGGCGCAGTCCTTCGAGTTTGCGGCCGTCGCCCAGCATCTGGCGCGCCGACAGGTTGGCGTAGACGATCGCCCCCGCGCCGTCGCCGGGCGCGTCGGCCACCAGCAGCATGGCCACCGGCGTGTTCTGGACCATGGTGTCGAGCAGCAGTTCGCGCTGCACCAGCGCCAGGCGCTGTTCGCGCAGCACGTTGCCGAGCGCGTTGTGGGCCGCCACCAGGTCGGCCAGTTCGTCGTTGCGCGGCCAGTGCAGGCTGAAGGAAAAGTCGCCATCCTTGTAGCTGGCGACGGTGCCTTCGAGCGCGCGAAACATCGACAGGATCGGCCGCAGCTGGGCGCGCACGGCGATCAGCGCAAGCGGCGCCACGCACACCAGCGACAGGGCCAGCACCACCAGCACACGCCCCGGCAGCAGGTGGTCGAGCCCGAGCGCGATCAGGATGCCCAGCGCAAGCAGGGCGCCCACCAGGGCCGAGCAGCGCGTGATGAGCGAAAAACGCAGGGGCAAGCGCAGCGACTGGCGCATCGGCTAGCGCGCGATCCCGAGGCGTTCCATGCGGCGGTACAGCGCCTGGCGCGACAGGCCAAGATCGGCCGCCGCCTGGGCCACCACGCCGTTGGTGCGCGCCATGGCCTGCACGATGGCGTCGCGGTCCGGTTCCACCTCGACGCCGGGGGCCAGCGTCACCGGCAGCCCCAGGTCGGTCGCCTTGATGATGTCGCCGGCGGCCAGCAGGCTGGCGCGCGCCATCACGTTTTTGAGTTCGCGCACATTGCCGGGCCAGGCGTGCGCCAGCAGCGCGGCCTGGGCGCAGTGGTGCAGGCTCTTGCCGCGCGCCAGGAAACTGCTTGCCAACGGCAGAATGTCGGCCGGGCGCGCCGCCAGCGCCGGCAGGCGCAGTTCGATCACGTTCAGGCGGTAGAACAGGTCTTCGCGGAAGGTGCCGGCGCGGATCATCGCACCCAGGTTGGCGTTGGTGGCGCTGATCACGCGTACCTTGACCTGGCGTTCGCGGTTCGATCCAAGGCGCTCGAAGCGCCCGGTCTCGAGCACGCGCAGGAGTTTCATCTGGCCGGCCAGCGGCAGGTTGCCGATTTCATCCAAAAACAGGGTGCCGCCGTCGGCCGCTTCGAACTTGCCTTCGCGCGCGCGCGAGGCGCCGGTGTAGGCGCCCGCTTCGGCGCCGAACAGTTCGGCCTCGATCAGTTCGGCCGGCAGCGCGCCGCAATTGAGCACGACGAACGGGCCGCCGGCCACCAGCGAATTGGCCTGGATGATCTCGGCGATGCGTTCCTTGCCGGTGCCGTTGGGACCACTGATCAGCACCGGCACGTCGGCCCGCGCCACCTGGCAGGCCAGGTGCAACACGCGTTCGGTGGCGGCGTCCTGCCACACCATGCCGCGCAGGTCGAAGCCCTGTTCCAGGTCGCGCCGCACGCGCCGCTCCTGCTGCACGCGCTGGCGCAGGGAGCGGTTGGCCTGTCCCAGTTCGATCAGGTTGGTCACCGTGGCGATCAGGCGGTTGTCGTTCCAGGGCTTGGACAAATAGTCGGCCGCGCCCGACTTGACCAGGTCGACCGCCGCGTCCAGGTGGGTCCAGGCGGTCAAGAGGATCACCGGCAGGTCGGGATGGCGCTGGCGGATGGCGCGAAACAGCGCCCTGCCTTCCTCGCCTGAGGTGGTGTCGGCCGAAAAATTCATGTCCTGGATGACCAGGTCCACGCGGGTGGCGTCCAGGATGGCCAGGCCTTCTTCGGGCGAGGTGGCGCGCAGCGCACCGATGTCGTGCAGCGAAAACAGGACATCGAGTGCGATGGCGACGGCGGCGTTGTCGTCGATGATCAATACAGTAGGCATGGCCGCTAGCATACCATCGCCGTCAGGCACTGCGGGTGGCCGTGGCCGGCGAAATCGAGGCGGCGCGCCAGGCCGGCCCGTACACGGCGGCGACGCCGAGCACCCAGAACACGCCCGCGCCCACCACCAGGTAGGCCAGCGGCAGCCTTTCCATCTCCAGTTTGCTGACCAGCAGCTGGTTGAGCGCGATCGACCCGAGCACGCCGCACGCCACGCCAACGCTGGTGATCATGAAGTTCTCGGTGATGAAGTAGCGCAGGATATCGACCCGGCGCGCCCCCAGTGCGCGTCGTACCCCGATCTGCTTGCGGCGCTGCGTGACCCACAGGCTGGCCATGCCGACGATGCCGCTGGCGGTAATGAGCAGCAGCAGCACGCTGACCGCGATCAGCATCCACGACAGCGCCATGTCGGCCCGATAGCGTTCCTTGCGGTCGTCAGTCACGCGCTTCATGGTGACGATCGCGCGGCCCTGATTAGTGGCGCGCATCGCGGCTTCGGCTTCTTTCATGACGCGCTCGAACTGCCCGGCGTCGGCCCGTACCGTGTACATGGTGCTGGAGAAGGTCTTACGCATCGGGACAATCAGCGCATAGCCGCCGCGCGCGGCCACTTCGGCGCTCTGGGTCTGCAGCGTCGCGATGACGCCGACCACGGTCGCGCTATTGGCTTCCTCGCCGATGCCGAAGTAAAGCGTCTTGCCGACCGCGTTGCCGCTCCCTGGCCACAGTTTGTCGGCCAGGGCCCTGGTAATGAGTACCGCTTTGGGGAACAGGTCGTCGGGCGCGGTCTTGCCATCGATGTCGATGACATCTTCCGGCTTCAGGTCGCGCCCTTGCGCCAGCTCCAGAGCCCAGGTCTTGACCAGCGAATCGCTTGAGTAGTACATGGCGGCGGGCGGAATGTCGTCGCCTGCGCTGCGCGATGGCGCCACGCTGGACGACCAGCCCGATTGCGACATCGGCGCCTGGTTGACGAAAGCGGCCGAGAGCACCCCGCCGATGGCGCGCAGGGCCTGCGTCTCGAGCTGCTGGCGCGCCAGCTGCTCCTGGTGGCTGCCTTCGACCAGGTGGCGCACGCGCATGTGGAAGACGCTGCTCTCGTCGGCGATGCCGCTGGCACGCGCGGCCACCGCCTGGCGCACGCTGACGATGTGCAGCGCATTGGTGAGGATCGCCAGGCTGATCGCCACTTGCAGCGCCACCAGGATGGCGCCGGTCTTGCTGCGCAGGAGCGCGGAAAGGATGGGACGGATTTCCATGTGTAGTCTTTCGAATGTTACTGCGATTTGAGTTGGATCGCGGGCGTGACCTGGCAGGCGCGCCAGGTCGGCAGCAGGCCGGCCAGCATGGCCGCGGCGAGCGACATCAGGAACGTCAGGCCAAGCATTTGCCAGTCCATGTGGGCGGCGACCTTGAGCTCCTTCGATTGCATGCCGATCAGGGCCAGCGCGCCGAAGGCCAGCACCAGTCCGAGCAGGCCGCCGGCCAGGCCGATGACCGCGGTCTCGGTCAGGAACTGGCGGAAGATATCCCTGCGCGAGGCGCCCAGCGCGCGCCGGATGCCGACCTCGGAGGCGCGTACCGAGAATTTGGCCAGCAGCAGGCCGACCGTGTTGACCAGGCAAAGCAGCAGGAAGCCGAACGCCAGCCAGGCCGACAGGCGGCTGTCGTTGCCGACCACCTTGCGAAATTCGAGCCATTGCATGACATCGAAGAGGCGGTTCGGCTGCTTGCGCTTGAGGCGTCCCAGCTTGCGCTGTTCGGCCGCGTAGTTGTCCAGGTAATCCTGCAGTTCGGCGCGTCCGGCCGACGATTTGGTCTCGAAGAAGACCTGCAGCCAGGTGCATTCCGAATCGAGGAAGCCTTGCCATCCCGGTTCGGCGCGTCCGCGGCAACTGAAGCTGCCCTCCGGGTTCGTCTCGTGGCGCAGCGCGGTGGCGAAGGGGATGATGATCTCTTCCTCCACGCCGAAGCTGCCGCCGCCGCCAATCAATTTGTAAAACTTCGGCACCGGCCGCCACGGCTTGAGCACGCCGACCACCTGGAATTGCGCCTCCAGCAGGCGGATGCGCTTGCCGACCGGGTCGACCGCGCCGAACAGCTTTTCGGCCAGCGCCTGGCTCAGTACCACCACATCGGCGCCGGCGCGTTCGTCCGCTTCGCTCCAGGGCTGGCCGTGCAGGAAGGGCACTTCCATCATCGGAAAAAAGTCGCGCGTCAGGGCCATGCCCTTGACCGCCATGACCGGCAAGTCCTTGCGCTCGGGCTCGAGCGGCGCGGACACGCCGTACAGCACCGCGCGCCGCTCTCCCTGGCCGCTCTTGAGGAAATTGATGGCGTCGGTGTAGGTCGACTGCGGGTCGCTGCGGTCCTCGGCCTGCGGGTTGAAGCCGTTGAGCGGGCCGTTGTCGATTTTCGGGACGAACAGGCGCTCGCTTTTTTGCGGAATCGGATTGCTCGACATGACGTGCAAGATCGTCAGCGTGGCGACGCTGGCGGCCACGCCGATGGCCAGGGTCAGCACCATCAGCGCGGTCAGGGCCGGATTGCGGCGCAGGCTGCGCACGCCCAGCATGAAGTAATACGAAAACATGGGTTCTCCTTATGCGGCCTGGCCGGATGCCCTGGCGCCGGCCAGGGTGGACGGTGCGCGTACCAGGTCGGACACCTGGCCGTCGATGATGTGGACGTTGCGCTGCGCGCGCACCGCCAGCTCGGGGTCGTGGGTGACCATCAAAATGGTGGTTCCCTGGGAGTTGATCTCCTCTAGCAGTTCCATCACCCCGCGCGCCATTTGGGTGTCGAGATTGCCGGTCGGTTCATCGGCCAGCAGCAGCTTGGGCGAGCCGGCCAGCGCGCGCGCGATCGCCACGCGCTGTTGCTGGCCGCCCGACAGTTCGGCCGGATAGTGCTTCATGCGCGACGCCAGGCCGACCTTGGAGAGCGCGTCTTCGATGCGCTCCTTGCGTTCGGCGGCGTTGAAACCGCGGTAGCGCAGCGGCACGTCGACGTTGTCGAACAGCGACAGGTCGGCAATCAGGTTAAAGCCCTGGAAGATGAAGCCCAGCTTTTCGTTGCGCAGGCGCGAGCGGGCGTTGTCGTCCATGCCCTTGACGTTGACGCCGTCGAGCACATACTCGCCGTCGTTAAATTCTTCGAGCAGGCCGGCGATGTTCAAGAAGCTGGTCTTGCCCGAGCCGGATGGGCCGGTGACGGTGACGAATTCGCCCTGGCGGACGTGGATTTCGAAGCCGCGCAGCGCGTGCGTTTCGATCATGTGGGTGCGGTACACCTTGCTCAGATTGGTCATGCGCAGCATGGAAGTTCCTTTCGTTGAAATGTTAGTTGTTGATGACGACGCGGGCGGCGTTGGCGAAGCTGTCGGTGCCGGCGATGACGACCTTGTCGCCCGGTTTCAGGCCGCTCAGGATCTCGACCGAGGACACGCTGGTCGCGCCCAGTTTGATCGGGGTGCGCACGGCCACGCCGTCCTGCATGACGTAGGCGAAGCGCCCGCCCTCGCTCTCGACGAAGGGGCCGCGCGGCAGCAGGATGACATCGCGTTTTTCTTCGATCAGCAGGCGTGCGCTGACGCGCTGGCTCTGGCGCAGGCCCTTGGGCTGGGCGCCGTCGAAGCGCACCCGCGCCAGTACCTGGTTCTTGACCACTTCGGGCGAGAGGGCCGACAGCTTGCCGCTGGCGCTGGCGTTGCCGAGCGCGATGTCGGCGCTCATGCCCAGGCCCATGTCGTCGACGTAGGTTTCCGGGACTTCGAGTTCGACTTCGAGGCGCGACAGGTCGACCAGGGTCATGAGGGCCGCGTTGGCCGCCACCACGCTGCGGTTCTGCACCGACAGCGTGCCGATAAAACCATCGACCGGCGCGCGCACCGACAGTTCATCGACGCGGCGCTGGGCGTTGGCCATCGACAGGCGCTGGCGATCGAGTTCGGCCACCTTGGTTTGCAGCGCCAGGCCGACGTCGTCGCCCTCGAGCGTGGCCGCCTGCGTGGCGTGGCGCGCGCGGATGCCGGCCGAGTTGAGCGCGTCCTTGGCTTTCTGGTAGTCGATCTTGGCGATGATGCCTTCCTGGACCACGCTGTCGTAGCGCTCGAGCGTGCGCTGGGCCGACAGGCGGTCGATTTCGGCGGTGTCGGCTTCGCGCTGGGCCAGCAGTTTCTGTTTCTTGGCCAGGATGCGCTGGCGCGCCACTTCCGCTTCGAGCTGCTGGTAGCTCGATTGCTCGCGTTTGAGCGCGTCCGACAGGTCGGGCGATTCGAGCAGGGCCAGCACCTGGCCTTTCTTGACCGTGTCGCCGGCGGCCACCTTGAGCGTGACCGTGGCCGGCGCGGTGGCGTACAGGGTGGGACTGACGGCGGCCACCACGCGGCCGTTGACCGAGGCGTCGCGCACCAGCGTGCCGCGCGTGACTTCGGCCACGCGCAGGCGCGCCGCGCTGACCGCATGCTCGCTGCCGCGCCAGGCCGACAGCAGCAGCGCCGCGCCGCCAAGGGCGAGCGCCGCCAGCGCGGCGGCGAGGATGCGGCGCTTGGCCTTGTGCGCCGGCGGCGCGCTGATGGTGGCGTCCTGGGAAGAGGTATCTCGAATCATGGGGCTGGTCTGTTGGGTCAATGTTCATCGACTAATGCAGGAAACGTGCCACCACTTAAGTCATTGATTGATATGAATTTCTTTTTTAGCGCAAGGCTGTCCGCGCTGTCCGGACGGCGTGCCTGGACGGCGCCCGGACAGTGCGGTCTTGCATTTTGTTAATTAATCCGCATCTTGCAGGCAGGCTGCGCGACCCGCGCCGCCGCCCAGAAAGGCCGTATGTCCGCGTTCGTATCGAAGTTGTCCGCCCTGTGTCGCCGTGTCGTGAAGTCCTTGCGCGTCTTGCTCGTCATTCCCGACAGGGAGCCGGTCGATTACGGCTTTGCCGCCAGCGACGTGGCGCAGTTGCACCGGCTCTGTCCAGACCCGGCGCGCGGCGCGCTCGACGACGCCACCTGGAAGGACCTGCTGCTCGATACCTACCGCGCGCAGTTGTCGGGTGAGGTCAGCATCTTCGGCCAGCAGGTGCTGTACCGGCGCCTGCGCGAAGGGCTGGGCGACCAGGACTGCGCCGCCGTGGGCGAGCGCGTGCGCGAGTTGATGCGCGACCCGGCCCGCCTGGCCGCCCTGCAGCGCGACTGCGCTTCGCTGCGCCATGCGGACAAGGAGATCGCCACCTTGCTGTTCGAAGACGCCGCGCCGGCCGCGCCCTGGTGGGTGGGCAAGACCTGGCCGCTGCCGATCCTGCTGCTGGCGTCGATCGCGGCCGTCATCGTCACGCCGGCCGCCTGGCTGGCCACCGGCGTGGTGGCCTATATATTAATGAGCACCCAGATGCGCTACTACGAGCGGGTGGACGAATGGGACCGCTCGATGAATGCGCTGCAGATGCTGCTGCGCACGGCCAGCATCCTGGGCGCGCGCGCCGATGCGGGTGCGCTGCTGCTGCCGTTCGCCGGGCCGGCGGCGGAGGCCGGCAAACTCAATCGCCAGCTTTCGCGCCCGCCGATGGTGATGATGACGCCCGGCGCGCGCACCTACCTGGACTGGTTCATGCTCGACAACGTGAACCATTACTACAAGGGCGTGCGGCTGGTGCACGGTCATCTGGACTTTTTGCGCGCCTGCTTTGCGCGGGTGGGCGAACTGGAAGCCGATATCGCACTGGCGCGCCATCTGCTGGCCGCGCCGGCGCTGTGCTGGGCCGAACGGCATGCGCACCAGGCGCTGGCGCTGGACGATACCGTGCATCCCTTGCTGCCGCAGGCGCAGGCGCTGTCGGTCAGCCTGTCCGGGGGCGGGGCCTTCATCTCGGGCCAGAACGGGATCGGCAAGAGCACCTTGCTGCGCACCGTCGGCGTGAACCTGGTGGCGGCGCGGGCCTTCGGCTTTTGCTATGCGCGCCAGGCCAGGGTACCCGACCTGCCGGTCTACACCAGCATGCAGAGCGAGGATTCGCTGTTCGGCGGCGAGAGCCTGTACATGGCCGAACTGCGGCGCGCGCAGGAACTGCTGGCGGCGGCCGACGGCCCGCATCCGGGCATCTGCATCATCGACGAGATTTTCCGGGGCACCAATCACCTCGAATCGGTGTCGGCGGCGGCCGCGGTGCTCGACGTGCTGGCGGCGAAGGGGCTGGTGATGGTCTCGTCGCACAACCTGGTGCTGGCGTCCTTGCTGGCGCAGCGGCTCGCGCCCCTGTGCGTGCGCCTGGACGGCGCCGGGCGGCTGGTGCTGGAACCGGGCGTGCTGGCCCACACCAACGGCATCGCCCTGCTGGCGCAGCGCGGTTTTGGCGCCGCCATCGAAGACAGGGCGGGGCGGGTGTTCGACTGGCTCGATGGCTATCTGGCGCATCCGGGCGATTGCGATGGCGTGCTGGCCGATACTGCAGCATCGGGAGTTCGGGCGGGCGCGGGTCGTTAACGATCGCGCTTGCGCAGCGAATGCCAGGTTCCCAGCGCCAGCGCCGCCGCCACGATCAGCAGCGCGATGATGTTCGCGGCCGAGGCGCGGCCTTCCAGGATCGCCTTGATCCATACCAAAGGCCCGAGCGGCGAGAGCACCATGAACAGGCCGCCCGAAACGTGCGCGTGCGGCGGTTCGAGCACCAGCCACAGTTGGGTGGCGATGAAGGTGGCGGCCAGATACCACAACAGCAGCTTGAAGCCGGTTTCTACGTATTTGCTCATGGTCTTTTCTATTTGTCGCGTTTGAGCGGCGTGCCCTTGTCGATCACTTCGCGGCAGTCGCCTTTGAAGGTGGAATTGTCGTAGTCGCTCCAGCCATAGCTGTCGACGTAGCGCTTGTGCTCTTTGAAACCGGGGTTGACGAAGCTCCATTCCAGGCGCTCGTCGGGGTAGCGGATGTCGGCCAGGTCGAGCAGGGTGTGGAACATGTTTTCGGTCGCCAGGCGCGCCTTGCCGTGGCGCCGCAGTTGTTCCACCTTGGCGGGATAGCGCCCCTGGTACTGGTCCGAATACCACACCAGCGCCGGCACGTGGAATTCGTACTGGGTATTGTGGCCGTGAAAGGCCTGCTTGCAGCTGTTGTCGTACAGCGTCTGGCCGTGGTCGGACACGTACAGCATGGCGCTGCGCTGCTGCGATCCCTTGAGTTGTCCGATCACGCTGGCCAGGAACCAGTCGGTATACAAGATGCTGCTGTCGTAGCTGTTATTGAGCTGCGCCTTGAGCGCCGGGTTGGTGTAGACCGGTTTGTCGATGCCGAACAGCGATGGCTGCCAGCGGTCGAACTGCTTGGGATAGCGCTGGCTGTAGTTCCAGTGGCTGCCCAGCGAGTGCAGCACGATCAGCTTTTTCGGGGCCGGGTCGGCAATCGCGCGGCGCAGGGGATCGAACAAAATCTCGTCGAAGTTTGAATTGTTGGTAAAGCCGCCCAGGTTGAGGAACTGGATCACGTCCGCTTCCCTGGCAAACACCGAGACCGGCGTGTCGAATTCGCCGAACGAGATCTGGTTCGACAGCCACCAGGTCTTGAAGCCGGCTTCCTTGTAGGCGGTCAGGAAGGATTTTTCGGCGAAGCCGTCCTTCAGGCTCTGGGTGGCCGGTTTGCGCGAGACGATCACCGGCACCGACAGGCGCGTGGCCGACACCGAGGTGATCACGTCGGGCAGGGTGACCAGGTTGGTTTCCTTGCCCAGCAGCGGATTGGTCTCGCGCGCGTAGCCATTCAGGCTCCAGCGGTCGAAGCGCGACGATTCGCCGATCACCATCACCACGATTTCGGGCTCGGTGTCGGGCGCGCCCTGGCGCGCGCCGAAGCGGAAGTGGCTGTTGCGCTGGCCCAGTTCGGCCAGGTGCTTGTGTTCCTTGTAGAAGTCGACGCCGCGCGCCGTGATGCCGAAGGGCCAGCTTTGCGCGAACGCGCCAAATTCCAGCGGCAGCGCGGCCCAGTGCGGCAGGGGGGCCCACTTCCAGCCGGTGTAGGCGGCGCCCGAGGCGGCTTTGGCGGCGCTGGCGGAGGCTTTGACGGCGGCCGTCGTGGCGGCGCGCGGGGCGACACCGAATTCGTGGCCGTAGGCCCACAGGCTGGCGCCGATGGCCAGCAGGCCCAGGCTCAGCGGGCGCGAGCCGTCGTCCCAGTCGAGTTCGCGCGTGCGGCGGGCCGCCTGGAAGCTGGTGACCCACCAGGCGATGACGGCGGCCATCACGGCCAGCATCAGCCACACCGTGTTGCCCAGAAACTCGAGTGCTTCCTTGGGGCTGGTTTCGGCGATGATGCCGAGGTGGTGGGTGGAAATGCTTTGTCCGTAGAAACTGAACAGGTAGAGCTCGGTCGGCAGCGCCAGGAAGGCCGGAATCAGCAGCCAGTGGAACCAGGCGGGACGCTTGAACAGCGCCCATACCGCCACCCAGGCCACCGCTTCGATGCCGAGCACCTGCCACGGGCGCTCGAGTCGCTTGCCCAGCAGCATGGGAAAGAAGGGGATGGCCGACAACGCCGCGTAGGTCAGCAGCAGGTAGAGCGGGGCGGGGCGCAGCAGGTGTCGCATCAGGGAAATGTGGGGGCGGCGAAAGCGGCCATTATCCGGGGTTTTTAGTTCTCATTGCCAAATATTCGAGCCGGTAGCGCGATCAGCGACGAGCGATTGCGCGCCGGGTCCGGGCGCGACAGCATCCGGTGATCGCCAATGCACATTTTTTAATAGTCGAATAAACATTTATATAATGATATTATTTGGCGGTTCACCTGGCGGCGGCAATGGCGGAAACATGGCTGGCCCCCGGGATCTTGCAATCAACAACTTCGCTGAAGGGCTGCTATGCCAATCGATTTGGACAAATTTGTAAAACACTTGAAGGACAATGCGCTGCCGGGATTCGGCGATGCAAAGTGCGCCCTTTATGTACGGAAAGCGCTGCAAGCTGGCGGGGCCTTCGTTACGCCGAACGTCGCGTCCGCAAAAGACTATGGCCCGGTTCTGCTTCAGATCGGCTTCCGTGAAATCGAGGTAAAGGACCCGGGCAGCTTCCGGTTTATCAAGGGCGACGTGATGGTCATGCAACCATTTACCAACGGTAATGTCAATGGACATGTGGCCGGGTATTCCGGAAACAAATGGATTTCAGATTTCGTGCAAACCGATTTCTGGTCCGGTCCCGGATACCGCGCACACAAACCGGCCTATGTCGTCTACCGTTATTAAGCGCCTGTGCGCAGCCGTCTTTTTTGCGGCAATGAGCGCCGTTGCGGGCGCCGCCGAGAGCAACCATGCTCCCGCATTCGTGCCCGATCCCATGCTGGGCCTTCGGCTGCCTGTCGCCAGGCTGAAACTCGATCCGGTACCTGACGAGATCCGCGCCCTGTGCGAGCAGATGGCCGACAATGAGGCCTGGACCGGGCGCCAATGGATTTTCGGCGTCGCAAAATCGCCGACGGCGACGTATTACCTCGCGAACGGGTATTTCAAGCGGCGTCATCCGCAACGTGGCCAAGGCCGGTATTTCCAGCCGGACGAGGGCGGCGTCTATCAAGTTGCAGACGGCAAGTGCAGTGGCGACCCGGCACGGGAAACCTTCGCTGTGCGCGACCCCAAGCAAATTCCTCACGAGGTGCTGCAACAACTTGCCGCCGACCTGGTCACGCGGCTGGTGCAGGCCGGCGGCGGCGGCGATCGTTTGCGTGCCGACATCAAGAAGCGCAAGATCGACTTCGACCAGCTCTCGCCCGAGATGCAGGAAGCGTTCAAACCCTACTTCGCGCCTGCCTCTGTAAACTAGGCATCGCGCGGCGGGCCAATCATGGGGCCGGGCCGGGCCCATGATTGGCCCCGATCCGGGCGTCACGCCCGGCCCTCGCCCCCACCTTTTTGCATTGCCGAGCGTTAAACTGTTTGACTGCCTGTCACTTCGCGTCTATACTCGCGAGTTCTCGATTTTATTCTGCGCATTGTTTACGCATTCAGTGCCGCTCCTCGCAGGGCGGCTGTCGGTGCCTCCCCTGCGCAGTGCTCGAGACTCCGTTTCAGTCCCCGGACAGTTTGTCCGGGTTATTCATGTTGTAATTTTGTTGGATTTATAACGATGCCAACCATCAATCAACTGATTCGCAATCCACGCGTCGCTCTGACCGTGAAAAGCAAATCGCCGGCGCTGGAAAACAGCCCGCAAAAACGTGGTGTTTGCACCCGTGTGTATACAACGACTCCAAAGAAGCCAAACTCGGCTCTGCGTAAAGTCGCCAAAGTTCGCCTGACCAACGGTTTCGAAGTCATTTCGTACATCGGCGGTGAAGGCCACAACCTGCAAGAACACAGTGTCGTGCTGCTGCGCGGCGGTCGTGTAAAAGATTTGCCGGGTGTGCGTTACCACATGGTTCGCGGTGCACTGGATACCCAGGGCGTTAAAGACCGTAAGCAAGCTCGTTCGAAATACGGTACGAAGCGCGCTAAAGCAGGCAAGAAGTAATTTTTCGCCCCGCTTTCACTAGAAGTTTAACGAGTTGAACCGACCGTAATGGTCGAGTAAGTGGATGGCTATGATGGCCTCCGCGAGTGCGCACAGCGCGCTCAACTGAAGATAGGAAGGAATTGATATGCCACGTCGTCGTGAAGTACCCAAGCGCGAAATCTTGCCAGATCCAAAGTTCGGTAACCAAGATGTCGCCAAATTCGTCAACGTACTGATGTTGTCCGGTAAAAAATCGGTCGCAGAAAACATCATTTACGGTGCATTTGAGCACATCAAGCAAAAGTCCGGCAAAGACCCGCTCGAAGTGTTTGCAACCGCGATCAACAATGCCAAGCCGATGGTCGAGGTTAAGTCCCGCCGCGTCGGTGGCGCCAACTACCAGGTGCCAGTTGAAGTTCGTCCGGTTCGTCGTATGGCGCTGTCCATGCGTTGGTTGCGCGAAGCCGCAAACAAGCGCAGCGAAAAATCCATGCCGCAACGCCTCGGTGGCGAATTGATGGAAGCCGCTGAAATGCGCGGTGGTGCTATGAAGAAGCGGGATGAAGTTCACCGCATGGCAGAAGCGAACAAAGCGTTCTCGCATTTCCGCTTCTAATCAATTGGCCACGTCCCGGTTTGCACGATTGTGCAAGCCAGGATGCGGCCATGTATCTGTTGTTCGAGGCCGGGCTCATTTTGTTCACAAAATGCCGCTCGGTTTTGTCCATTAAAAGATTTAGGAATAATTATGGCACGCAAGACCCCCATTGAGCGCTACCGCAATATCGGTATCTCGGCTCACATCGATGCTGGCAAGACGACCACGACCGAGCGCGTCCTGTTCTACACGGGCGTGAACCACAAGATCGGCGAAGTGCATGATGGCGCGGCCACCATGGACTGGATGGAGCAAGAGCAGGAACGCGGTATCACGATTACCTCGGCTGCAACGACCTGCTTCTGGAAAGGGATGGCTAACAATTTCCCTGAGCACCACATCAACATCATCGACACCCCGGGCCACGTTGACTTCACGATTGAAGTTGAACGCTCGATGCGCGTACTCGACGGTGCTTGCATGGTTTACTGCGCTGTGGGCGGTGTTCAGCCACAGTCGGAAACCGTATGGCGCCAGGCTAACAAGTACAAGGTTCCACGTCTGGCTTTTGTGAACAAGATGGACCGTACCGGCGCCAACTTCTTCAAGGTCTACGAGCAGATGCGCGCGCGCCTGAAGGCGAACCCGATTCCGCTGCAGATTCCAATCGGCGCCGAAGACAACTTCAAGGGCGTGGTCGATCTGGTCAAGATGAAAGCCATCTACTGGGACGACGCGTCGCAGGGCATGAAGTTCGACTACCGCGACATTCCTGCTGAGCTGCAAGAGCAGGCTGCCGAGTGGCGTCTGAAGTTGGTCGAAACCGCTGCTGAAGCGAACGACGAACTGATGAACAAGTACCTGGAAGAAGGCGATCTGTCGGAAGAAGAGATCAAGGCCGCCCTGCGCCAGCGTACCATCGCGTCGGAAATCGTCCCGATGATGTGCGGCACCGCGTTCAAGAACAAGGGCGTGCAAGCCATGCTCGACGGCGTGATCGAATACCTGCCATCGCCAGTCGACATCCCGCCAGTCAAGGGCATGGACGAAGATGACCAGCCGACCACGCGTAAAGCGGAAGACACCGAGAAATTCTCGGCGCTGGCATTCAAGATCATGACCGACCCGTTCGTGGGCCAGCTGATCTTCTTCCGCGTCTACTCGGGCATGATCAAGTCGGGCGACACCGTCTACAATCCGATCAAGAACAAGAAAGAACGTCTTGGCCGTATTTTGCAGATGCACGCGAATCAGCGCGAAGAAATCAAGGAAGTCCACGCCGGCGACATCGCCGCCGCGGTCGGCCTGAAAGACGCGACCACGGGCGAAACCCTGTGCGATCCATCGTCGATCATCACGCTGGAAAAAATGGTCTTCCCTGAGCCGGTGATTCAACAAGCTGTTGAGCCAAAAACCAAGGCTGACCAGGAAAAAATGGGCCTGGCGCTGAACCGCCTGGCACAGGAAGATCCTTCGTTCCGCGTCAAGACCGATGAAGAATCGGGCCAGACCATCATCGGTGGTATGGGCGAGTTGCACCTGGAAATTATCGTTGACCGCATGAAGCGCGAATTCGGCGTCGAAGCGACCGTCGGCAAGCCACAAGTGGCTTACCGCGAAACGATCCGCAAGGTGTGCGAAGAATCCGAAGGCAAGTTCGTCAAGCAGTCGGGCGGTCGTGGTCAGTACGGTCACGTTGTCCTGAAGATCGAGCCGCAAGAAGCCGGTAAAGGTTTCGAATTCGTCGACGCGATCAAGGGCGGCACCGTTCCACGCGAATACATCCCTGCGGTTGAAAAGGGTGTGCGCGGTACGCTCAACGCCGGCGTGATGGCTGGTTATCCAGTGGTCGACGTCAAGGTCACGCTGTTCTTCGGTTCGTACCACGATGTGGACTCGAACGAAAACGCGTTCCAGATGGCCGCTTCGATGGCATTCAAAGATGGCTGCCGTAAAGCATCGCCAGTCATCCTCGAGCCAATGATGGCCGTGGAAGTGGAAACGCCGGAAGACTACGCCGGTACCGTGATGGGCGATCTGTCGTCCCGCCGCGGTATGGTGCAGGGCATGGACGAGATTCCAGGCGGCGGCGGCAAGATCATCAAAGCCGAAGTGCCACTGTCCGAAATGTTCGGTTACTCGACCTCGCTGCGTTCCGCAACGCAAGGCCGTGCTACCTACACGATGGAATTCAAGCACTATTCGGAAGCGCCTAAGCACGTTACCGATGCGATCATCACGGCCAAGGCCAAGTAATTACGCTTGATCTTTTGCGGGACAGGGCAGGGTTCATCGCCGTTGCCCAGTCCTCAACGGATCAACGCGATTGCGGGACAGAGCAGGGTTCACTGCCTTTGCTCTGTCCTCAACTGAATAATCGATTTGCCGGGCGCAGCCATAAGCCGCGCTGGCAACAAACAAAAATTGTAAAAATAGTCTTTAAAGGAAGATCAAAATGGCAAAAGGTAAATTCGAACGGACCAAGCCGCACGTCAACGTGGGCACCATCGGTCACGTCGATCACGGTAAAACCACCCTGACGGCTGCGATTGCAACCGTTCTGTCGAAAAAATTCGGCGGCGAAGCAAAAGCATACGACCAGATCGATGCAGCGCCGGAAGAAAAAGCACGCGGCATCACCATCAACACTGCGCACGTCGAGTACGAAACGGCTAACCGCCACTACGCTCACGTCGATTGCCCAGGCCACGCCGATTACATCAAAAACATGATCACCGGCGCAGCGCAGATGGACGGCGCGATCCTGGTTTGCTCCGCAGCTGACGGCCCAATGCCACAGACCCGCGAGCACATCTTGCTGGCACGCCAGGTTGGCGTTCCTTACATCATCGTGTTCCTGAACAAGTGCGACCTGGTCGATGACGCAGAGCTGCTGGAACTGGTTGAAATGGAAGTGCGTGAGCTCTTGTCGAAATACGAGTTCCCAGGCGACGACCTGCCAATCATCAAGGGTTCGGCACGTATGGCCCTCGAAGGCAACACCGGCGAAATGGGCGAAGTCGCGATCATGGCCCTGGCCGACGCGCTGGACACCTACATCCCAACGCCAGAGCGCGCTATCGACGGCGCCTTCCTGATGCCAGTGGAAGACGTGTTCTCGATCTCGGGTCGCGGCACCGTTGTGACCGGTCGTATCGAGCGCGGTATCGTTAAAGTCGGCGAAGAGATCGAAATCGTCGGCATCTCCGACACCGTCAAGACCACTTGCACCGGCGTGGAAATGTTCCGCAAGCTGCTGGACCAGGGTCAAGCTGGCGACAACGTCGGTCTGCTGCTGCGCGGCACCAAGCGTGAAGACGTCCAGCGTGGTCAAGTTCTGGCCAAGCCGAACTCGATCAAGCCGCACAATCACTTCACCGGTGAGATCTACGTCCTGTCGAAAGACGAAGGCGGCCGTCACACCCCGTTCTTCAACAACTATCGCCCACAGTTCTACTTCCGTACCACGGACGTGACTGGTTCGATCGAGTTGCCAGCGGACAAAGAAATGGTTATGCCAGGCGATAACGTGTCGATCACCGTCAAGCTGATCAACCCGATCGCAATGGAAGAAGGCCTGCGTTTCGCAATCCGCGAAGGTGGCCGTACCGTTGGTGCAGGTGTTGTTGCAAAGATTCTCAGCGAAGTCGCTGGTAAGTAATTCGTAGTCAAAGGCGGGAAAGCAGGTATACTTGCTTTCTTGCCTGATGTGCCCAAGCAAAAAATTCATATTGCCGGCTTCATGCCGGTTCGTTCTTTTTAAGGGAATTACCATGTCCGCACCAAACCAGAAAATCCGCATTCGCCTCAAAGCGTTCGACTACAAGCTGATCGACCAGTCCGCACTGGAAATCGTTGACACCGCCAAGCGTACCGGCGCTGTTGTCAAAGGCCCAGTCCCACTGCCAACCCGCATCCAGCGTTTTGACGTCCTGCGTTCGCCGCACGTCAACAAAACCTCGCGCGACCAGTTCGAAATCCGTACGCACCAGCGTCTGATGGACATCGTGGACCCAACGGACAAGACCGTTGACGCGCTGATGAAGCTGGACCTGCCAGCTGGCGTCGACGTCGAAATCAAACTGCAATAATCATTGCAGTGTTGCCGCCAGCGCATTCATGTGCGCGGGCGAGTCAGGGCCGGGCGAGTTCGCTGTCAGCGAACGGACCCGGCCCTGATGCGTTTACGTCAATCAATAGAATAGCGTTCGGCCGCGATCGGCGCCGGCACGTCGAGGACCCGACCAATCAAGCGCGGCCACTGGCTGTGCGGCGGCGCGCCCCCAGCATGGCCAGCGCGCCCAGCCCCAGCAAGCCCAGGCTGACCGGCTCCGGCACCGCCACGGTACTCATCGAAAACTCCGCGATCTCGCCGTAGAACACCGTCGAGCGTCCCGAGAGCACGTCGGTATGGCCAAACTGCGCCTGCTTCGTCATGTACTCGTACAGGTCCGGCCGCAGCGTGGCCGAGAAGGGCGTGGTCAGGCTGGCCTTGGCGCCCGCAAAAAAGTGATTCATCGATTCGATGCCGTGATAGGCGTAGATGCTTTCCTCGCGCGTGGTCCAGTTCACGCCGGCAAACGCCTGGTCCGATCCCGACGGCATCCCGGCCGAGGCGCCGTTGGCGGTCTGCTGCTGGAAATTGCCGGTGCGCTGGTAGTCGCGCGTCACGCCATCGACGGTAACACGCGCGCTGAACAGATTGAGGCCGTACAGCGCTTCATACTGGTTCAGGTAGCTGTCGCGGGTCGCGCTGCTATCGTCGAAGGTGAGCGTTATCTGGAATTTCTTGTCGACCAGGTTGCCTGGGCCGAAGTCGTCGAGGGTGTTCTGGTACACGCTGCTGACCACGCCGCGCGAGGTGGTGGTGAGAATGGTGGCCTGGGCGCTGGAGATCCAGGCCGAAGCGAGCAGGGCGATTGCGAAGAATGATTTTGAGGACAAGATATTCTTTCTTATACTTTGGTTAAGGTAGCATGGTGTGCAAGCAAAGAACATGCCATTTGGAAATTAACGTTTGGTATCATCGGCTTATGATTTTCCGTTAAGAAATTTCATGATCAACTGTAAGATTTCCCGACAAGCAGGCCGGGCGCCCGGTTGACTGACCCGGCCCCGGCCCGGATACTGTCGCCATGACCAATCCCGACGCCTGCGCATGCCCGTAACGATCCTGATAGTGGAAGATGAGCTGGCCATTGCCGACAGCATCGCCTACGCCCTGCGCACGGACGGCTTCGTACCGCGCCACGTGAGCCTGGGCGCGCAGGCGCTGCAAGCGATGCGCGATGCCGATCCGGCCACCTTGCCCGCGCTGGTGGTGCTCGACGTCGGCCTGCCCGACATGAACGGCTTCGAGGTGTGCCGCCAGCTGCGCCAGTTCTGCAATGCCCCGGTGATCTTTCTGACCGCGCGCAGCGACGAGATCGACCGCATCGTCGGGCTCGAAATCGGGGCCGACGATTACGTCACCAAGCCGTTCTCGCCGCGCGAACTGGTGGCGCGCATCCGGGTCGTGCTGCGCCGCCTGGCGCCGCCGGCCGCGTCCATTGCGCCGGGCGCCGCCGCGCCCGCCGCGCGCTTCGAGATCCGCGAGGCCGAGGCGCGCATCCTGTACCGCGCCCGGGCGCTCGAACTGACCCGCTACGAATACCTGCTGCTCAAGGCCCTGTGCGAGCGGCCCGGCCATGTGCTCTCGCGTGCGCAGCTGATGGACCGGGTCTGGGCCGACGCGCCCGATACGCTCGACCGCACCGTCGACGCCCATATCAAGTCGCTGCGCGCCAAGCTGCGCCTGGTCGATGCCGATGACGATCCGATCCAGACCCATCGCGGCATGGGCTACAGCCTGGCGGGCACATGAGAATCGGCCTGCGCATCCTGCTCGGCTATTTTTTGATTGTCGGGCTCGCTGCGTGGTTTTTGCTGAACGTGTTCGTGGCCCAGGTCAAGCCGGGCGTGCGCTCGACCCTCGAAGACGCCCTGCTCGACACCGCCTACCTGCTGGCCGAGGTCGTCGCCGACGATGTCAAGGCCGGCAGCATGGACGACTCCCGGATTCTCGCGCGTCTGCAGTCGTTCGGACGGCGCCATATGGACGTCTCGATCGATGGCTTGAACAAGCGCAGCCTGAACTACCGCGTCTACATCACCGATGTACAAGGGCGCGTCACCTTCGACTCCAGCGGGCACGATCTGGGCAAGGATTATTCGCGCTGGAACGATGTCTACCTGACCCTGCGCGGCGAATACGGCGCGCGCAGCACGCGCGATGCCAGGTCCGACGACGCCAGCGCCGTGATGCACGTGGCCGCGCCGATCATGGATGGCGAGCGCATCATCGGCGTGCTGACCGTCGCCAAGCCGGTCTCGACCGTGCAACCCTTCGTCGAGCGCAGCCAGCGCATCATCCTCACGCGCGGCGCCGTGCTGCTGGTGCTGTCGCTGCTGATCGGGATGGCCTTCGCGTACTGGCTCAACCGCGCCCTGCAAATGCTGATGCGCTACATCGCCGATGTCG
This sequence comes from Massilia rubra, assembly GCF_011682065.1. Lineage (GTDB taxonomy): Bacteria > Pseudomonadota > Gammaproteobacteria > Burkholderiales > Burkholderiaceae_D > Telluria_A > Telluria_A rubra. The sequence goes on from NZ_VUYU01000018.1 coordinate 123,694, forward strand.
AGGCGGGCCGCAAGGCCACCTTGCCGGCCCTCGGCAACAACGAAATCGGCACGCTCGGGCGCGCGCTCGAAGCGATGCGCAACAAGCTCGAAGGCAAGGAATACGTGGAAGAGCTGATGCACACCCTGGCGCATGAGCTCAAGAGCCCGATCGCGGCGATCCAGGGCTCGGCTGAGCTGATGCAGGAAGACATGCCGGCCGCCGAGCGCCAGCATTTCCTGAACAATATCCTGAACCAGAACCTGCGCCAGAAGCAACTGATCGACAAGTTGCTGGCCCTGATCCGGGTGGAAAAGCAGCAACGCCTGAGCGCGCCGGAGACGGTCGCGCTGCGCGGCCTGGCCGAAGAGGTGCGGGCCGATGTGTCGGCGCGCTTGCTGGCGCGCGGGCTGACCTTGGAAACCTTTATCGACAAGCTGATCGTGAAAGGCGACCCGCTGCTGCTGCGCCAGGCGGTGGGCAACCTGCTCGACAACGCCATCGACTTCTCTCCGCCGGGCGGGGTGATCACCATGCGCGCCGAGACAGTGGGGGACGAGGTGATCATCAGCGTGAGCGACTGCGGCGCCGGCATTCCCGCGTTCGCGCGCGAGCGGCTGTTCGAGCGTTTCTACTCGCTGCCGCGCCCGGACGGCGCCAAAAGCACGGGCCTGGGCTTGCCCTTCGTGCGCGAGGTGATGGCCTTGCATGGTGGCACGGTGACGGTTGAGAATGCTCAGTCGGGCGGTGTGCGCGCCCAATTACACTTGCCGCTGGTGTTAGTTTCCTAACCGGGGTTCAGAGCTCCGGTTAGAAAACTTTTATGCGGGCGACTTCACACGCAGCGCATGCCCAGCGCACACAGGCTCCCTACACTGGCTCCACCATCAATCGGGAGCTTCCATGCAAAAAACACTGTTGTACAAGATACTCGCCATCCTGGCGCTCACTGTGCTGATCTGCCTGCCTTTGGCGATGATCCAGAGCACCATCCGCGAACGCAGCGATTTCCGCGCCGAGGCGGTCGCCAGCATCGCCGCCGATTCGGTGCGCGAACAGTCGATCATCGGCCCGGTCATGGTCATTCCCTACACCGACGAGTTCGACGTCACGGTGCCCGTTGCCAACGACGCCACCAAATCGGAAACCGTGAAACGCTCGGTCAGCCGCGTACACCTGGTGTTCCCCAACCAGCTCAACGTCGAGGGCAAGTTCGATACCGATTACCGCTATCGCGGCATCCACCGGGTACTGTTCTACAGCGGCCAGCACAAGCTGACGGGCGACTTCGACCTGCCGCTGAAATCAGCGCTGCCACGCGCCAACTCGCTTTCGCGCATCACGCTCGGCCAGGTCAGCATCGCGGTCGGCATCGAGGATGTGCGCGGGATCCGGAATATCCCCACCATCGCCTGGGGCAAGCAGTCGATCGAATTCCAGCAGGGTACCGGTTCCATCGCCCTCGGCAGCGGCCTGCATGCCGACCTGCCGGCCATGGACCTCGAACAGACCGCGCGCGTTCCCTTCGCCTTCAACCTCGGCCTGGACGGCATCGAACGCCAGCATTTTTCGCCGGTCGGACGCAATAACCAGGTCAGCCTGACGTCGAAGTGGCCCCACCCTCAGTTCGCCGGTAACTTCTTGCCGTCGACCAAGGACCGCGTCATCAACGATGATGGCTTCAAGGCCAATTGGGCGATCTCGTCCTTGTCGACTGCCGCCCAGCAGCAGTTGCTGGCCCTGCAGAACGGGGCGGCCAGCGCCGATGCGGCGCAGGCCGGGCAAGCCGCCGCCGCGCGTGCGGCGGTGCAGGTGGACCGCTTCAGCGTGGCCTTCATCGAACCGGTGAATGTCTATTCGCTGGCCGAGCGCGCCACCAAGTATGGCTTGCTGTTCGTGGCGCTGACCTTTGCCGCCTTCTTCATCTTCGAAATCCTCAAGCGCCTGCCGATCCACCCGGTGCAATATCTGCTGGTCGGGATGGCGCTGGTGCTGTTCTTCCTGTTGCTGGTGGGCTTGTCGGAACATATCCAGTTTGTCGTCGCGTATGCCATCGCCAGCACGGCGTGCATCTTGCTGCTGGGGTTTTACCTGAGTTTCGTGCTGCGCAACTGGATGCGCGGACTGGGTTTCGGCGTGGCGCTGACCGTGCTCTACGGCGCGCTGTACGGCTTGCTGGTGTCGGAGAATAATGCGTTGGTGCTGGGCAGTATCCTGCTGTTCGCGGTGCTCGGCGCGATCATGGTGGCAACCCGCAAGGTGGACTGGTACCAGGTCGGCAAGACCGACGCGGAGCCGGTCACGGTGGTGTCCTGACGAACCGCCGCCGGGCCCGCACTGCGCAGGTCCGGCGGCATGCACGCCTAGTCTTTTAGTCTTTCGAGCCGGTGGCCCAGCGCAGGCCGAAGCCGAAGCGGCGGTCCATCAGTTCATGCGCGCTTTGGCGGCCGACCTGCGAGAAGTACTCGGCCAGCTTGGTCACCTGCATGCTGCCGCCCCGGTTTTCGATCATGGCGATCGCACACATCATCTGGTTGCCGCCCTGGTCGAGCCGCACTTCGATCGGCGCCTGGTCGGGCATGTTGATGGTCACCACGCCGTCGGTGGCGGCCCAGTTCGGCGCGCCGTCGTAGATGAAGGCGAAGATCAGGGCCCGCTTCATGTCGTTGAAGTGGTCGCCGTTGATGGTCAGGTTTTCACCGTCCGTCGCTTGCCCGGTGCGGTCGTCGGCCGCCAGGCGCATGTACGGTGGACGGTCGAAGTCGCCCCAGGCGTTGCCCAGCGCCTGCACCAGGCCCGGACGGCCGTCGGCCAGTTCGTACATGCAACCCAGGTCCAGGTCGATGCCCTTGTTGGCATTGGCGGCGCCGGTCAGGCGCGCCAAAAATCCTTGCTTGGGCGCTGCCGCGGCGGGCGCGCCGCGGTTCCAGTTCAGGTTGACGTGGATGCGGCCGAAACCCCCGCTGCCGCCGCGCTTGTCGAGCGAGACCTTGTCGCCGCGCTTGTCGAGCGTGACTTTCGACAGCGACACCGGCTTTTGCGGCGGTGGCGCGGGTGGTGGCGGAGCCGAAGCCGGAATCGGCACCGCCGCCGGTGGCGTCGGCGCCGCGCTTGGCGACGCGCCAGGCGCGGCCTCGGTGCCGCCGAAGTGTTTCAGCAGGGCCGACAAGCCGCCATTGAAACCCTGGCCGACGGCGCCGAAGCGCCAGATGCCTTCTTTTCGATAAATTTCGCCGACGATGACGGCTTTTTCATCCTGGAAATCGGCGCCCGACCAGGGGAATTGCACACTGTCGCCGAGCTTGATGCTGCTCGCGCCCACGCTGCGCATGGTGCCGTTGCCGTCGATGGCGGCCACGAACACCAGCTTGGCGATCGAGGCCGGCAAGGCGTCCAGGTTCACCGCGAAGCTGGCGGCGCGCCCGGCCAGGGTCATCTTGATTTCATTGGCGGGGCTGGCCAGCTGGTTGTAGAACACCATGTAGCGCTCGTCCGAGAGCTTGTCGCTGCCGTCCAGGCCGAAGCAGGAGATGTCGACCACCATCCCGGCCGTGTCGATATCGACCATGACGGTGAAGGGGGCGGTCAAGCCCAGGTCGGCCAGCTTGCCTTTTTGTCCGCGCGAAAAATGTGTCACGTTGTAGTCCTTTTCACTGAAGGGATGGTCAGAGTTCCCGTGGAATTGCCGGGCTCATCGGCGGGACGTCGTGATGAGCGCCAAATACCTTCGACTGTTCGATGGTGCGTTCGGCCCAGGCGCGGTGGGTGGCCACTTCGCACATCGAATCATGCATCTTGAACACGGCCGGCGCGTCGACATCGAGGATGGCGCGGGCGGCCGCCAGGTCGTTCGGCTTGACCCGGTAGTGCTGCTCGATCGGCGCGATCTGGCTCGGGTGGATGGCGGTCTTGCCGACCATGCCGTGCGCCAGGTCCTCGATCACTTCCTGGTCCAGCAGTTCGGGCAGGTCGAGGTGTTCGAACACGGGCGCGGTCAGCACGAAACCGTACGGGCGGAAGGTGGTCACCAGGCGCGCCATGACCGGCCCCAGGGGCGTGCGGTACAAGGTCATGGTGCGCGGACGGCGCAGGCCCAAGAGGGCCAGCAGGTCGTTGCCGCCGATGCGCAGCGCCAGGATGCGGTGACGTACGCCGGGCGCTTCGAGCATCTTGCGAAATTGCCGCATTTCCCAGTCGTTGAACACTTCGGCTGTTTCCAGCGTCGGCATCAGCATGTGGTCGGTGTTGCGGATCTGCTTGAAGTAGGCATCGAAGTTGGTGCGCGTCGCTTTCGGGATCACGAAGCCGGTCAGCTTGTCGGCGCCCGGCATGGCCAGCACGCGCGCCATGACTTCGGGATTGCGCACGCGCACGAAGCGTTCGGCCGTGCCGTCGGTGCGCATATTGGCCAGCACCACGGACAGGTTGAACAGCGCCCAGCTCAGGTCGGCGTCGGCGACCGCGTCTTCGGTGCAGAAAATCAGCGAGCGCACGTGTCCCATGCGCTCGCCATTGGCCACGTCCATCAAGTATTTGTGATTCGCCGGTACGTACAGCGACGCTCCCATCGATTTAACCATCCAGTGCACTCCTGATCAATGAAACGGCGTGATACGGCAAGCTGCTGTCGACGATCACGGGAATTGCTTTTTCCTGCGCGAGCAGGGCCAGGTGCGCCACGTCGGGCGCGTCGGCGTCGCGCAGGATCAACAGGCGCGGGCTACGGCGCAGCAACACGCGGGTCGCTTCGCCGATGCCCGGCTTGATCATGTTGACGTCGCTGATGCCATGCTGCGCAAGCGCCGCCAGCATGTAGGCGCGCGAAACGTCGCCGGCCTGCTCGCGGTCGACCGCTTCTGCATCGGGCGTGCCATCGGCGGCGGCGATTTCCAGCGCGGCCGCCACCAAACCGTCGGCGAAGCTTTGCGACTGGTCGTGCGCTTCGAACTGCTGATAGTACACGCAGCCGTGGAAGTCGCCGGGTCCGATTGCCTCGTTCAGGATCGAACGGCTGATCAGGCCGGAGACGGTGGCGTTCAGTATGCTCGACGGAATCAGGTAGTCGTCGCAGGAGGCGGCGCAGGCGGCGCTGCCGGCCAGGTCGGACAGCACGTACAGGCCGCCGTCAATGGCGGTGCCACGACGCGCGTTGAATTCGTCGATGGCGGCGGACAGTTCGCGCGAGATCACGCCCTTGCCGGTCCAGCCGTCGATGAAGACGATCGATTCGGGGGCGTGGCCTTGCGCCAGGATATGTTCGAGTGCCACCTGGTCGATGCCGCGGTCGCGGATGATCGAGACCGAATAATGCGTGCTGGCGCGCCCGAACACCTTGGGCAGCAGGCTGTTCAACACCACGCCGACCGGGGTGCCGGCGCGCGCCAGCGAGACCAGGGTCACCGGGCCGCTGCGCCGCTGGGCGATCAGGCCGGCCAGGGTCAGGCAGTCGCGCGCCATGCGCGCCGTGTTGGCGGCGCAGGCTTCGCGAAACACCGCCAGGTAGCGCTCCGACGGCAAGGATTCGGGCGAGAGCATTTCGCTGTAGTGGCGCTGGCCCGACTGGATCAGGAATTCTTTTTCGGGAACATCGACGAAGTCCTGCATCGCCAGCGGCTTGAGCAGGAAGCTGACGTCTTCCGAACGGTAACTGCCGGAAAAATTCATAGGGTCTCCAGGGTCAGGCCGGCCAGCTGGGTGCGGCTCGGCATGATGGCGTAGTCGCAGGCGGCCATGAAGCGCGCGTCGGACTTGCTGTCGCCCATGCCGAAGGTGAGGATGTCGCCATGTTCGGCGCGCAGGCGCGCGCTCACGTGCGCCACCGCGTGCGCCTTGTTCAGCGCTGTTGGCAAAATCGCCAGGTTGTTGCCGTTGCGATGGATGAAGTAGTCGCGATTGCCCTCGTTGATCCACGGTTGGACCACCTCACGCTCGATCGGCTCCAGGTTGGCCGCGATTTTTTGCGGGTCCTTGACCACCAGATAGAAGGGCGTATCGAAATCCTCGATCAGGCGGGCGCGGTTGCCGAAACCGGTGCATTCGGCCCAGGCGTCGATCAGGCCGGCCAGTTCTTGCAGGCCGGGCAGGGCGGCCTGCATGGCGCCGCGCATGTGTTCCAGCCATTCCTGGTCGACCGAGCCGTCCGGCAACAGCACGATGCCACCGTAGTCGAGCACGGCGTAGCTGTGGAAGTCGATGCCCACGCGCCGGTACGCATTGACGTTGCGCGCCGTGGTCGGGATCATCGTCATGCCATCCTGGGCAAAGGCGAGAAAGGCGCGCTGGCCCGGCGTGGTGTACGAAATCGGGCTGCCATCCTTCAGGAAGGCGGCCGCTTCGATTGGCGTGCCGCGGCCCTCGCACTTTTCCAGCGACTGGAACAGGGTGTCGTCCAGGTCGGCGAACAGGAATTTCTCAAACTTCTTCAATATGGGTCTCGGTCTTAAAGTGGAAAAGGCGCGCGCCTAGCGTGTCCGCAAGGTCGCGCAGCGCCTTGCTTGGGGCGGTTTCGTGGCAAATGAAGACGTGCCGGTACTGGCCGGGGGTGACGTTATACAGGAAATTGGCCACGCCTTCGCCATAATTGTCCGGGAACGTGAGCGCGGCTGCGACGGCGCCCCAGGTCAGGATCGGCGAGCGCGTGGTCGATTGCACAACAACGTCCACGCCCAGTTGTTCCAGGGCGGCGCCGAGCAGGTAGGACGGGTGCATGAATTCGCCGGTGCCGAGCACCAGCACGCGCTCGCCCGGCTTGACATCGGCCGCCAGGCGTTCGGCCAGGCCGCTTGGCAAGCCCAGGGCGCGGTGCAGGCCGTAGCGGCCGAAGTCGCCGCTGGCGCCGCGATCGGCCGCCGGGTCGAACAATTGCGCCGGGGCGCTGGCGCTGGCCAGCTGGCCGGGGGTGAAGCGGTATTCGCCGCTGACCGGCGCGCCCATCGTCACCGGCAGGCCGAAACGCGCCGACAGGGCCGCGGTGGCGGTGGCGCCCATGAAGTTGGTGATGGTCGCCAGGTGCACGTGGGCGATGCCGGGATTGAGCTTGCGGCAAGCCTCGGTCAGGTTCAGGAAGGTGTTGCCGGTGCTCGCTTCGTCGTCGACCAGGACCAGGGCCTTTGCGGAGAGCAGCAGCTCGCGCGTGTGCGCGTCCGGCGGCATGTGCAGGAACTGGCGCGGGGCGTGGCTGTGCGCTTCTTCGAATTCGATGATGGGGGCGTCGCCGACCCGGTAGCGCGAGGTGTGCAGGAACAAGCCTTCGCGCCCGGGGTGGGCGGCCAGCCAGGCTTCGAACACGCCCTGGCCCAGGCCAATGGCGGTTTCGGCCATGGCGATGAAGACCACCGGGCCGGGAAGCTCGGGCACGGTGTCGGCCAGGCTCTGGTGCACCTTGCGCATCATGGCCGGGGTGACCGGCCAGTGCTTGCCCAGCACCTTGCTCAGGAACAGGAAGCCGCGCTTGGCGTTGGCGCGCGCGGCAAAACCCATCACCTCGTCCAGCGCAAAGGCGCTGTCGTGGATGTCGAGTTCGAGCTCGCCGGTGGGCAGGCTCAGGCGGTGGCGCTGCACGTGGAGTGCGTGAGGCATGCTCATAGCAGGTCCACCGAGTGCAGCTCGGCCGGGGCGCTCAGCTCGGCCACGCGGATGCCATCGCGCACGGGCGGCACCACCACCTTGTCGAAGCCGTCGGCAAAGCCCTTCAGGGCGATGTAGGGCAGGTTGGGGCCGGCCACGCAAGCCATGCCGATGCCGCCCGACATGCGCGGATTGATTTCCAGCAGGTGCAGCTTGCCGTCGCCTTCGCGGAACTGGACGTTGAAGGCGCCGTTCAGGCCGTGGATGCGGGTCAGTTCGGCGGTCGCTTCGAGGATGTCGTCGCGCATGTCGATCAGCTGGCCGCGGCCGGCCGTCATCGGTTTCTTGCGCGCCACGGCGGCCACCAGGCGGCCCTTGTCGCCCACGCAGTCGACGCTGTATTCGTGGCCGTCCAGGTAGGCCATCAGCAGCATGGTGCGGAACTCGCCCAGCTCGGCCAGGCCGCGCCGCATGTCGTCACGGCCGATGTGATATTCGGCGCCGGCCAGCAGCAGGGCGGCGCTGCTGCGCTCTTCGTCGAGGATGGCAAAGCCCAGGCCGTAGACCGAGCGCGAGGGCTTGACGCACAGCTTGGGATAGCGCGCGCGCAGCTCGGCATAGCCGGCGTCGAACTGGGCCACGTTTTCGAACACGCGGAATTCGGCCACCGGGGCGCCGGCCAAGTTGGTGGTGGCGTAGAAGCGCGCCTTGTCGTGGATCAGTTCGAGCTGTTCCTGGGTGGCGGCGCTGAGCACGCGCGTGCCCTGCGCTTCGAAGCGCGCGTGGGCGCTGGCCAGTTCGGTCGACAGGCGGCCCGGAATGAAGATGTCCACCCGCTGCTCGCGGCAAAAGGCCAGGCACCAGTCGATGTATTGCTCGTTGTCCAGGCCGGTCGGCTCGACGAAAAAGTCGTGCGCCACGCGTCCGGCCAGGGCGTGTGGATTGGCATTGCTGTAGATGAGGTGGAAACGGCCTTCCAGATCGGCTTCGCGGATGAGGCCGATTGCCGCGTACACGGACGAGAACGTCCTGTTGAACCAGACACGCATGAGTTGCTTTCTTATTGAATCGTAATTGTTGCGATTATTGCTATTGTTACTGTCGTGCTAGGCGAGCAGGCGGTGTTGTTTTGCCAGTTTGATCCAGCCTGGGTATTCTGCCATGAGCAAGTCGTATAACTCGGAATCCGAGTGTTCGTCGGGCGATTCGACCGAAAAGAAGTCGGCGTTGTCGATCAGGCGGCCGGACAGGTCATCGAGTTGCTCGAGGAAGGGGAAGTCGGAGTGGGCGAATGCCGCCAGTTTCTTGCTTTTCGATTTCTTGCCTTTGCCAATGCCCATGAATTGCCAGAAAATCGGCTCCTGGCTGGCCCAGCGCAACTGTTTTTCGGTGAGTGCCTTGTCCGAGGTGGAGCCGTCGGTGACGAACATCACGAACACCGGCACGGGGGCCGACAGCGCGCTCTTGCGCTCGCCGCCGTTAGCGTCAGGGAAGTAGAAACGGCGCACGGCTTCCATCGCCTTGCCGTAGCAGGTGTCCGCTTCGAGCGGATGGGCTTGGACGACGTCGCGGATATAGGTGCGCGCGTTAGCCAGGCTCATGGGGGCGGGCTGGTGGACATGTTTACCGAACAGGAAGACGTCGATCTCGCCGTCGTCGTCGAACTTGCAGCCCAGGGCCAGGATGCGGTCGGCGAACTGCTGTACCAGGCCTTTGCGGTAGAGCGTACCCATCGAGCCCGAAATGTCGAGCACCAGGGCGACCTTGGCGCGGTGGTCGGCAAGACCGGCTTTTTCCAGCGAGACGGTGGCGTGCTTGACCAGGCTGGCCAGGTGCGGCGCCGTGCTGGCGATGCGTTTCTCGAGCGAGATGCGGGCCGGCGCCGGGGTGGCCACCGGGGCCGGCGCCGCGACAGCGCCGCCGAAGTGGGCCACCAGCGCGTCCAGGCCGCCGTTGAAGCCCTGGCCGACGGCCATGAAGCGCCACTGGCCGTCCTTGCGATACAGGTTGCCCAGCATGATGGCGCGTTCCTGGGCAAAATCGTTGCCGGAAAACGCGAAGCGGGCTTTTTCTTCGCTGCCGGCGAGCAGGCGCAGGTAGCCGCCGCTCAGCTGCGCCATGGTGCCGTCGCCGTCCACGCTGGCGGTGATGGCCAACTGGTCGATATTGGCCGGCAGCAGGCCCGTGTCGATGGAAAAGCCGCTCAGGTCGCCGGGGATGCTGGTCAGACTGGCGCCGCCGCAGGGCGTGCGCGGCTGGTTGAAGAAGGTCATGTACGACTCATCGAGCAGCTTGCCGTCGGCGCCGAGGCCGAAGCAGGCGAAGTCGAGGCGCAGGCCGGCGGCGGACAGGCCAATGTCGATGCGGCCGTCGGGGGCGATGCCGGCCAGCGGCAAGCGCTGCCCGCGTGATAAGTCTTCCATGGTGTCGGTATGAAGGCGCAGGTAGAAGGAATAATCAGCAAACTCAAGACCGTCGTTCCCGCGTAGGCGGGAACCCAAGTTTATACTGCAGCCGACGGCTGATCACGGAACTTGGGTTCCCGCCTGCGCGGGAACGACGGGGGGGGGGGCGCAAATATGCTTGCACATACATACGCCTCGTCCACACGTCACAACGCCCGCAAGGCGCCGCTCTGAAGCAGCGATCCTTGCGGGCGCAAACCTGCGGGTCGTGCGGGTCTGGCTTTACGCGTCGACGCCGAAGGACTTGGCCAGAGGCCCCAGGCCCCCGGCGAAGCCCTGGCCGATCGCCTTGAACTTCCACTCGGCGCCGGCGCGATACAGTTCGCCGAAGATCATCGCCGTTTCGGTCGAGCCGTCTTCGGACAGGTCGTAACGGGCCAGTTCCTTGTCGCCGTCGGCGTTCAGGCAGCGGATGTAGGCCTTGCCGACCATGCCGAAGTTTTGCTTGCGCGCTTCGGCTTCGTGAATGGTGACGCAGAACGAGATCTTGTCGATCTCGGCCGGCACCGCGCTCAGGTCGACATTGACCTTCTCGTCGTCGCCTTCGCCCGTGCCCGAGGTATTGTCACCCCCGTGCACCACCGAGCCATCGCTCGACTTGAGGTTGTTGTAGAAAATGAAATCGGCGTCGGCGCGGACCTTGCCGTCAGCCTTGAGCATGAAAGCGCTGCCGTCGAGGTCGAACGCACTGCCGTCGGTCGCGCGCGGGTCCCAGCCGAGGCCGATAACGACCTTGGTCAGTCCCGGAGCTTCCTTGCTCAGGTTGACGTTGCCGCCTTTTTGCAAACTGATTGCCATGTAAAACTCCTTGTAACGGGTTGAGGGACACTTTCACGCCAGCGTACTGGCGGCGATAACAAAATTACAGTGTTGCAATTTCCGGTCGTAATATACAACGTGCTTGCCAGCCTGTATATGGGCGCACGTGATTAGTAGGCAAGCCCTAAATTTTGTTTTTGAGGTTTTCGCGTCACGCCGGCGGGAGCGTTGCTGGACAGAAATCACCGCTGGCCATAAACTGACGAGGTTACCTCCAAGCGCCGCACCCTGTCCATGACCCCAGATCTTGCTATCCGCCGTTCCATCCGCAAGGTCTCGCATGCCGACTTTGCCGCCTATCCCATCTGGGAATGGGCGATCGACGAGGAAGTCAACCTGGGCAACGGCGAGTCCTTCGTGCGCCCGACCAGCCTGGACGCGGTGCCGCTCGACGGCCCCGGTCATTATATTGTGGCGGCCAACACCACCCTGAGCGATGGCGTGATCCTGCCGTCCTGCGTCGAGGTCAGCACGCGCGGCAAGAAGCAGCATGTCGAGCCGATGTTCGTGTTTTTACTCGACCGTCACCTCGATTTCGCCGGGGTCGAGACCACCGCCTTGTTGAGCCGGTATACCAAGCGCGTGAATATTTACCCGGTGCGCTGGGAAATGGCGGTGCCGATGGCGGGCGAGACGCGCCTGCGCAGCGGCAAGGTGCGGCGCGGGCTGTGGGAGCGCCTGGCGCAGTTCTGGGCCCGCCTGCGGCTCGGCTCGGGCGGACAGCCGCTGGCGCGCTAGCAAGGTAAGTCAGCTAGCCTGGAGACCGTCGTTCCCGCGCAGGCGGGAACCCAAGGAGGTAGCGCTGCCAACGGCTTATCGCAAAACTTGGGTTCCCGCCTTCGCGGGAACGACGGATAAAAGGTTAGCGCACCAAGCAGGCGGTATGCGCCTTCATGTACTGTCAGACGCCCAAAAAACACGCTCCGGCACCTGTCCATCACGCCCCGCCTCCCCCGCCGTACAACACATCGACATACCTCCAACTAAGTTGTTGCGTCAAGCCTTTTTGCGTGCTATCCTAGCCGGCTTCGGTATGGATTCGTGTGTTTTTGGATCTGTCCTTTACTTGGTAGTTAAACAGTCAGCCCCGCCCAATCGCAGGTGGGAATGGAGAAAAAATGAGCCTAGGCCTTCTCGGTCGCAAGGTTGGAATGATGCGCATCTTTACGGATGAAGGGGACTCGATCCCTGTCACCGTTCTGGACGTGTCGAACAACCGTGTCGCACAAATCAAAACCCCTGAAACAGATGGTTATTCCGCTGTCCAGGTCGCATTCGGTCAACGTCGCGCTTCCCGCGTGACCAAAGCTGTTGCGGGTCACCACGCCAAAGCTGGCGTCGAAGCTGGCACCATGTTGCGCGAATTCCGCGTCGACGCTGGTAAAGCAGCCGAACTGAAAGCTGGCGATGTTGTTGCCGCTTCCCTGTTCGAAGTCGGTCAGAAGATCGACGTCCAAGGCGTTACGATCGGTAAGGGTTACGCCGGCGTCATCAAGCGTTACCACTTCGCTTCGGGTCGCGCAACGCACGGTAACTCGCGTTCGCACAACGTTCCAGGTTCCATCGGTATGGCGCAGGATCCAGGTCGTGTTTTCCCTGGTAAGCGCATGACCGGTCACCTCGGTGACGTGAATCGTACCGTACAGAATCTCGAAATCGCCCGTATTGATGCCGACCGTCAGCTGTTGCTGGTCAAAGGCGCGGTACCAGGTGCGAAAAATGGCCAGGTGATCGTTTCGCCAGCTATTAAATCCAAAGTTCAGAAGGGAGCTTAATCATGGAACTCAAGCTTCTGAATGAGCAAGGTCAAGCAGGTTCGAACGTCGCCGCAGCCGATACCGTTTTCGGTCGTGACTACAACGAAGCGCTGATCCACCAGATCGTCGTCGCCTACGCTGCCAACGCACGTAGCGGTAACCGCAAGCAGAAAGATCGTGAAGAAGTTCACCACACGACCAAGAAGCCATGGCGCCAAAAAGGTACCGGCCGCGCGCGTGCTGGTATGTCGTCCTCGCCACTGTGGCGCGGCGGCGGTCGGATTTTCCCGAACTCGCCTGACGAAAACTTCACCCACAAAGTGAACAAGAAGATGTATCGCGCAGGTATCTGCTCGATCCTGTCGCAACTGGCCCGCGAAGAGCGCCTGGTTGTGGTTGAAGGCATGACCATCGATGCTCCAAAGACCAAGCTGCTGTCGCAAAAGCTGCAGGGCATGGGCCTGGAATCGGTCCTGATCATCGCTGACAACCTCGTGGATAACCAGAACCTGTTGCTGGCATCGCGCAACCTGCCGAACGTGCTCGTCGTTGAGCCGCATCAGGCTGATCCGATGTCGCTGGTGTTCTACAAAAAAATCGTGGTCACCAAAGCAGCACTGGCCAAGATCGAGGAGATGTTCGCATGAGCGGCGTAATCAAATTTTCCGAAGAGCGCCTGATGAAGGTGCTCCAGGCGCCGGTCATTTCCGAGAAGGCCACCATGGTCGCGGAAAAGAACGAGCAGATCGTGTTCCGCGTATTGCCGGATGCGACCAAGCCTGAAATCAAGGCAGCCGTTGAACTGTTGTTCAAGGTTGAAGTGCTGTCGGTACAGACAGCCAATCGCCAAGGTAAGCAAAAGCGTTCGGGCCGTTTCAATGGCCGTCGCAACCATACCAAGCGTGCTTTCGTGTGCCTCAAGCCTGGCCAGGAAATCAACTTCTCCGAGGAGGCTAAATAATGGCACTCGTAAAGATGAAACCAACCTCACCAGGCCGTCGCGGCATGGTGAAGGTTGTGAACCCGGACCTGTACAAAGGTCGTCCGTTCGCAGCCCTGGTTGAAAAGAAATCGAAAACTGCCGGCCGTAACAACAACGGTCACATCACCACCCGCCACATCGGCGGTGGTCATAAGCAGCACTATCGCCTGATCGACTTCAAGCGTCAGAAGGATGGTATTCCGGCAAAGGTCGAGCGTATCGAATACGATCCAAACCGTACCGCGAACATCGCCCTGCTGTGCTATGCAGACGGTGAGCGCCAGTACATCATCGCTACCAAGGGCATGTCCGTTGGCGATTCGGTGATGAATGGTTCGGAAGCGCCTATCAAGTCGGGCAACTGCCTGCCTATCCGTAACATCCCAGTCGGCACCGTGATGCATTGCGTCGAGATGCTGCCAGGTAAAGGTGCCCAAATGGCACGTACCGCCGGCGCTGGTGTTGTTCTGATGGCGCGCGAAGGCACCTACGCTCAAGTGCGCCTGCGCTCGGGTGAAGTACGCCGCGTGCACATCGAATGCCGTGCAACGGTTGGCGAAGTCGGTAATGCCGAGCACAGCCTGCGCAAGATCGGTAAAGCTGGCGCGATGCGCTGGCGCGGTGTTCGTCCTACCGTTCGCGGTGTGGTCATGAACCCGGTCGATCACCCGCACGGTGGTGGTGAAGGTAAAACCGCAGCTGGTCGTCATCCAGTGTCGCCTTGGGGCCAACAGACGAAGGGTAAGAAGACGCGCCGTAACAAGCGTACGACTTCGATGATCGTCTCGCGCCGCGGCAAGAAATAAGGATAAGACATGACACGTTCATTGAAAAAAGGGCCGTTTATCGACGCCCACCTGGTGAAAAAAGTCGAAACCGCGCAAGCGAATAAAGACAAAAAGCCAGTCAAAACCTGGTCGCGCCGTTCGACGATCTCGCCAGACTTCATCGGCCTGACGATCGCAGTGCATAACGGCAAGCTCCACGTGCCGGTATACATCTCCGAGAACATGGTTGGTCACAAGCTCGGCGAATTCGCACTGACCCGTACGTTCAAGGGCCATGCCGCTGACAAGAAGGCGAAGAAATAATGGAAACCAAAGCTATCCTCAAAGGTGTGCGCCTGTCCGACCAAAAAGGTCGTCTGGTTGCCGATCTGATCCGTGGCAAGAAGGTTGACGCAGCACTCAACATCTTGCAGTTCAGCCCGAAAAAAGGTGCAACGATCATCAAGAAGGTTCTGGAGTCCGCCATCGCGAACGCCGAGCACAATGATGGCGCTGACATCGACGAGCTGAAGGTCGTCCAGATCTACGTTGAAAAGGGTCCTATCCTGAAGCGCTTTACTGCACGCGCTAAAGGCCGGGGTGATCGCATCTCAAAACAATCCTGTCACATCTACGTGACTGTCGGCAACTAAGGGGTCACGATGGGACAGAAGATTCATCCAACAGGCTTTCGCCTGTCAGTAACCCGTAACTGGGCATCGCGTTGGTACGCGGGCAATGGTAACTTTGCCCAAATGCTGAACGAAGATCTCAAGGCACGTGCGTTCCTGAAAAAGAAACTGAAGAACGCTTCGGTTGGCCGCATCGTCATCGAGCGTCCTGCCAAGAACGCGCGCTTCACGATCTACAGCTCGCGTCCAGGCGTGGTCATTGGTAAAAAAGGCGAAGACATCGAAGTACTGAAGTCGGCGCTGACCAAGATCATGGGCGTTCCTGTGCACGTGAACATCGAAGAAATCCGCAAGCCGGAAATCGACTCGCAGCTGATCGCCGATTCGATCTCGCAGCAGCTGGAAAAGCGCATCATGTTCCGCCGCGCTATGAAGCGCGCCATGCAAAACGCCATGCGTCTGGGTGCCCTGGGCATCAAGATCATGTCGTCGGGCCGTTTGAACGGCATCGAAATCGCACGTAAAGAGTGGTACCGCGAAGGCCGCGTGCCTCTGCACACCCTGCGCGCCGATATCGACTATGGCACCAGCGAAGCAGCAACGACCTACGGCATCATCGGCGTCAAGGTCTGGGTATACAAGGGTGACCGCGCGCCGAACGGCGACGCACCAGTCATCGATACCCCGGCTGACGAGAAGAAGAGCCGCGGTCCGCGCCGTGATGATGGCAAGCCAGCAGGTCGTCCGCGTCCAGCCGGTGCTCCAGGCGGTCGTCCAGGTTCAACCCCAACTGGCGCTCCAGTCGTCCGTGCTCGTCCTGCAGTCGCAGTGAAGAAGCCGGAAGCGGCTGCTGCTGCACCAGCTGAGAAAGCAGGAGAATAATCATGCTGCAACCAGCACGCAGGAAGTATCGTAAAGAGCAGAAAGGCCGTAACACCGGCATTTCGCACACACGCGGCACCGCTGTCTCGTTCGGTGAATTCGGTCTGAAGGCAGTTGCCCGCGGCCGTATCACAGCACGTCAGATCGAAGCAGCTCGTCGTGCCATGACCCGTCACATCAAGCGCGGTGGTCGTATTTGGATCCGTATTTTCCCGGACAAGCCAATTTCGAACAAGCCAGCTGAAGTTCGTATGGGTAACGGTAAAGGTAACCCGGAGTACTACGTCGCTGAAATCCAGCCAGGCAAAGTACTGTACGAAATGGACGGCGTCGATGAGACGCTGGCCCGGGAAGCGTTCCGTCTGGCCGCCGCCAAACTGCCACTGGCGACGACGTTTGTCATCCGCCAAGTCGGCCAATAAAAGGAGTCGTATATGAAAGCAACAGAACTCCGCGGCAAAGACCAGGCAGCTCTTCAGAAAGAGCTGAATGATTTGTTGAAGGCACAGTTCGGCATGCGCATGCAAATCGCAACGCAGCAGCTGAGCAACACTTCGCAACTCAAGAAGGTACGCCGCGACATCGCGCGTGTGAAGACTGTTATGAACTCGAAGGAAGCCAAATGACCGAAACTACTAAAGTCGCCCTGAAGCGCACCTTGGTCGGTAAAGTGGTTTCCGACAAGATGGACAAGACTGTTACCGTCCTGATCGAGCGTCACGTCAAGCACCCGTTGTACGGCAAGATCATCATGCGTTCGAACAAGTATCACGCGCATGACGAAACCAACTCGGTCAAGACCGGTGATACGGTCGAGATTCAAGAAGGTCGTCCGATCTCCAAAACGAAGGCCTGGACTGTTACCCGCGTTGTGCAAGCAGCGCAGGTCATCTAAGTCAAGCTGGTTGCGGGACAGGGCGGGGTTTACCGCTTTCGCCCTGTCCTCAACTGACTAGATAAAGACTGAAGGATGGCCCAGGCGCAAGCGGGGCGATCCTTCCAGTAATGCCAGTAGTGCCGGATGGGGGTGTCGCATTTTTGTGCGGCAGCCAGCTTCCGGATAATTAGTCCTTGCGGGCCCGCCAGTATTGTGTGATACTAGCGGGCTTCGTTCATGTAACGCCGCATTGTTAGTCACCCCGGTGGCCGCGGCCTGCAACGAAAGTTTTTGGAAAGTCCATCACCCAATCAATCGACCCAGCAGGGGAGGTTGGCGGGACCAAGACTGACCGCAGGCCCACATTGTGGGGATTCTTCGGCTTAAGTTGGGAAAGAGAATACTATGATTCAAACTGAAAGCCGGCTCGAAGTAGCCGACAATACCGGTGCCAAGGAAGTTATGTGCATCAAGGTATTGGGCGGTTCCAAGCGCCGTTATGCTGGCATTGGCGACGTGATCAAGGTAACCGTCAAGGTTGCTGCGCCACGCGGCCGTGTCAAAAAAGGTGAAATTTATAACGCTGTGGTTGTGCGTACCGCTAAAGGTGTGCGCCGCCAAGACGGCTCCCTGGTGAAGTTTGACGGCAATGCTGCCGTTTTGCTCAACGCCAAGCTCGAGCCGATCGGTACCCGTATTTTTGGACCAGTCACGCGCGAACTGCGCACTGAAAAGTTCATGAAAATCGTGTCCCTGGCACCTGAAGTCCTGTAAGGAGTCGTAATGGATAAGATTCGTAAAAACGACGAAGTCATCGTTCTGACCGGGAAAGACAAGGGCAAGCGCGGTATCGTTCAGCAACGTATCGATGCTGAGCATGTCGTGGTTGAAGGCATCAACGTCGCTAAAAAAGCGACCAAGCCGAACCCAATGACCGGTGTAACTGGTGGTATCGTCGACAAGACAATGCCGATTCACGTGTCCAACGTTGCATTGTTCAATGCAGCGACTGGCAAGGCAGACCGCGTGGGCTTTAAAATCGTAGACGACAAAAAAGTCCGCGTTTTCAAGTCCTCCGGCGAAGTAGTGAAGGTTTAAGACATCATGGCCCGTCTCCAAGCATTTTATAAAGATAAGGTCGTTGCCGACCTGGTCGCCAAATTTGGCTACAAATCGGCAATGGAAGTCCCGCGCCTGACCAAGATCACCCTGAACATGGGTGTGGGTGAAGCGATCGCCGACAAGAAGGTTCTCGAGCACGCTGTCGCCGACCTGACCAAGATCGCCGGCCAGAAGCCAGTGACCACCAAGTCGCGCAAAGCAATCGCGGGTTTCAAGATCCGTGAAGGCTATCCGATCGGTACCATGGTCACCCTGCGCGGTGCCCGTATGTACGAATTCCTGGATCGTTTCATCACCGTGGCCCTGCCGCGCGTGCGTGACTTCCGTGGCGTTAATGGCCGTTCGTTCGATGGCCGTGGTAACTACAACATCGGTGTCAAGGAACAGATCATTTTCCCTGAAATCGAGTACGACAAGATTGACGCGTTGCGCGGTATGAATATCAGCATCACGACAACCGCCAAGACCGACGACGAAGCGAAAGCTCTGCTCGCCGCCTTTAAATTTCCGTTCAGAAACTGAGATCATGGCAAAACTAGCACTGATTAACCGCGAACAGAAGCGTGCAGACCTGGTGGAGAAATTCGCCCCGAAGCGTGCCGCTCTGAAAGCCATCATCGACGACCAGTCGAAGTCGGAAGAAGAACGTTATGAAGCCCGTCTGAAGTTGCAGGCTCTGCCGCGCAACTCGGCCCCGACCCGCCAGCGTAACCGCTGCGCCGTGACCGGCCGTCCACGTGGCACATTCCGTAAATTCGGTCTGGCCCGTATCAAGCTCCGTGAATTTGCCATGCGTGGTGAGATTCCGGGTATGACTAAAGCAAGCTGGTAATAGGAGAATAAGCAATGAGTATGAGCGATCCTATCGCCGATATGCTGACCCGCATTCGCAACGCACAAGGTGTTCAAAAGACGACCGTGGCCATGCCATCGTCGAAAGTTAAAGTAGCGATTGCTGTCGTCCTCAAGGACGAGGGTTACATTGAAGATTTCGCCGTCACCGCAACCGGTGGCAAGGCGGAACTGAAGATCGGTTTGAAGTATTACGTTGGCCGTCCGGTCATCGAGCGCTTAGAGCGCGTGTCCCGTCCGGGCCTGCGCGTCTACAAAGGCAAAGATGACATCCCTACCGTGATGAATGGCTTGGGTGTGGCGATCGTGTCGACCCCGCAAGGCGTCATGACCGACCGCAAAGCACGCGCCACCGGTGTCGGCGGCGAAGTTATTTGCTACGTGGCTTAAGGAGTATCGACAATGTCCCGAGTAGCTAAAATGCCGATCGCTGTCCCAGCTGGCGCCGATGTGGCGATCACTGCAGCAGCGATCACCGTCAAGGGCCCGTTGGGCACCATGACCCAGGCCCTGAACGGCCTGGTAAAAGTAGAAAACAAAGATGGCACGCTGAGCTTCGACGTCGTCGACGACAGCCGTGAGTCGAACGCGATGTCCGGCACCTTGCGTGCCCTGGTCAACAATATGGTGACCGGCGTGACCAAAGGCTTCGAGAAGAAGCTGTCCCTGGTAGGCGTGGGCTACAAAGCCCAAGCCGCCGGCGACAAGCTGAACCTGTCGCTGGGTTTCTCGCACCCTGTTGTGCATTCGATGCCAGCAGGCGTGACTTGCGCCACCCCAACCCCGACCGAAATCATCATCAAGGGTATCGATCGTCAACAGGTTGGTCAGGTCGCTGCAGAAGTGCGCGCTTACCGCTCCCCTGAGCCTTACAAAGGCAAGGGCGTCCGCTATGTGGACGAAGTGGTTAAGCTTAAAGAAACCAAGAAGAAATAATAGGGCTGACCATGGACAAGAAAGAATCACGTCTGCGTCGTGGACGCCAGACCCGCATCAAGATCGCGGAACTGAAAGTAAATCGTCTGTCGGTACATCGTACCAACCAGCACATTTACGCCAACCTGATCAGCCCGGACGCGAAAATCCTGGTTTCGGCGTCCACCGCCGAAGCCGAAGTTCGCGCCGAACTGGCAGGCAAGTCCGGCAAGGGTGGCAATGCCGCCGCTGCCGCCTTGATTGGCAAGCGCGTCGCCGAGAAAGCACTGAAAGCAGGGATTACCGAAGTTGCGTTCGACCGCTCCGGTTTCCGTTACCACGGCCGTGTGAAGGCGTTGGCAGAAGCCGCGCGTGAAGCCGGTCTGAAGTTCTAAGGAAGAATCGTCATGGCAAAAATGCAAGCGAAAATGCAAAGCGACAAGCCGGATGATGGCATGCGCGAAAAGATGATCGCGATCAACCGCGTGACCAAAGTGGTCAAGGGTGGTCGTATCATGGGTTTTGCAGCACTGACCGTTGTGGGCGACGGCGATGGCCGTATCGGCATGGGCAAGGGCAAATCGAAAGAAGTGCCAGTGGGCGTGCAGAAGGCAATGGAAGAAGCCCGTCGTAACCTGATCAAGGTTCCTCTGAAGAACGGTACTTTGCACCACACAGTCACCGGCCGTCACGGCGCATCGAAAGTAATGATGATGCCTGCCAAGCCTGGTACCGGCGTGATCGCGGGTGGCGCCATGCGCGCTATCTTCGAAGTAATGGGCGTAACCGATGTCGTGGCGAAATCCACGGGCTCGTCGAACCCTTACAACCTGGTCCGCGCTACCCTGGACGGTTTGTCGAAAATGAGTACTGCAAGCGACATCGCCGCCAAGCGCGGCAAGTCGGTTGAAGACATTCTGGCTTAAGGCGGACAAAATGACACAAGCTACCAAAACAGTCAAAGTTCAGTTGGTCATGGGCCTGATCGGCACGCGCGAATCGCATCGCGCTACCGTTCGCGGTCTGGGTCTGCGTCGCGTCAACTCGGTTTCCGAGCTGGAAGACACCCCTTCGGTGCGCGGCATGATCAACAAAGTTTCGTACCTCGTTAAAGTTGTTTCGTAAGCCTTCGGGCTTATGAACGGAGAAAACAATGGAATTGAATACAATTCAACCAGCTGAAGGCGCCAAGCATTACAAGCGCCGCGTAGGCCGTGGTATTGGTTCGGGCATCGGTAAAACCGCTGGCCGTGGCCACAAAGGTCAGAAGTCGCGTTCGGGCGGTTTCCACAAGGTCGGCTTCGAAGGCGGTCAGATGCCTCTGCAGCGCCGTTTGCCTAAGCGTGGTTTCAAATCGCTCAACGCAACGTTCAAGGCTGAAGTGCGTCTGTCCGACTTGAACAACCTGGCGGTCGGCGATGTCGACATCCTGGTGCTCAAGCAAGCAGGCGTTCTGCAAGTGCTGGCGCGCGATGTGCGCGTGATCCTGTCCGGCGAGATCACCAAAGCGGTGAACCTCAAGGGCTTGAAAGTAACGGCAGGCGCGAAAGCGGCCATCGAAGCAGCTGGCGGCACGGTAGCGTAAGTTGCAGGCTAACAGCTTGATCGGAGCATAAATTGGCGACTAATTCACAACTTGGTAAAAGTGCGGCAGCCGGTTTCCCATGGAGTCGGCTCTGGTTTTTGCTCGGCGCGTTGGTCGTGTATCGTCTGGGTGCCCATGTCCCTGTTCCAGGGATTAACCCGGATGTACTGGCTGAGACGTTCAGCAGGAATCAAGGCGGCATCCTGGGCATGTTCAACATGTTCTCGGGTGGCGCGCTGGAGCGCGCAGCAGTTTTCGCTCTCGGTATTACGCCGTACATTTCGGCTTCGATCATCATGCAGCTGGCCGGCCTCGCAATTCCGGCCGTCGAGGCACTGAAGAAAGAAGGCGAATCCGGACGCCGCAAGATCACCCAGTACACGCGCTACTTCACGGTGGTGTTGGCACTGGTGCAGGCAACCTTCATCGCCGTCGGCCTCGAAGCATTGCCGGGCTTGGTGATCGATCCTGGCATGGCTTTCCGTTTCGTGGCGGTCGTTTCGCTGCTGACCGGTACCATGTTCCTGATGTGGTTGGGCGAGCAGATTACCGAACGAGGCCTCGGCAACGGGATTTCGATCATTATCTTTGCCGGCATTGCCGCTGGCCTGCCTGCGGCGCTGAGTAGCTTGTTTGCACTCGTGTCGAATGGCGCCATCAGCAGCCTGTCAGCGATTTTCATCATCCTGCTGGTCGGATTCGTTACTTTTGGTGTGGTATTTGTCGAACGTGGCCAGCGCAAGATCCTGGTCAACTATGCGAAGCGCCAGGTTGGCAACAAAGTCATGGGTGGTCAGACCAGCCATTTGCCTTTGAAGCTGAACATGGCAGGCGTGATCCCGCCGATCTTCGCATCGTCGATCATCTTGTTCCCGGCCACCATCGTGGACTGGTTCACGAAGGGCAAAGATTCCAGCACACCGGTAGTCGGTTTCCTGAAAGACTTGGCGGCATCGATGGGGCCAGGCGAGCCTATCCATGCTCTGTTGTATGCAGTGGCAATCGTGTTTTTCTGTTTCTTCTATACGGCGCTGGTCTTTAACAGCAAGGAAACAGCGGATAACCTGAAGAAAAGTGGTGCCTTCGTGCCGGGGATTCGTCCCGGCGACCAGACGGCGCGATATATCGACAAGATCCTGATGCGCTTGACACTGGCCGGAGCGGTGTACATCACTTTAGTGTGCTTGTTGCCGGAATTTATGCAGGCCCGTTGGAAAGTGCCATTCTATTTTGGCGGTACTTCCCTGTTGATTATTGTGGTTGTCACCATGGACTTCATGGCTCAAGTACAAAACTACGTCATGTCGCAGCAATATGAATCGCTGCTGCGCAAGGCAAATTTCAAGGGCGGAATTCCGACGCGCTAACCGGCGGTTACCGCGAACCAGGAGTGTACAGACCGAATGGCAAAAGACGACGTCATACAAATGCAGGGCGAGATTCTTGAGAATCTCCCTAATGCAACGTTTCGAGTAAAGCTGGAAAACGGGCACGTGGTGCTCGGACACATTTCGGGTAAAATGCGGATGAACTACATCCGCATCCTGCCCGGCGACAAAGTCACGGTGGAGTTGACGCCGTACGACTTGAGCCGGGCCCGCATCGTGTTCCGGACCAAGTAAATTTAAGTAATCAATCCGAACATAAGAGAGTGCAAATATGAAAGTTCTCGCATCAGTCAAGCGGATCTGCCGCAACTGCAAGATCATCAAGCGCAAAGGCGTCGTCCGCGTAATCTGCGTGGAACCGCGTCACAAGCAGCGTCAAGGTTAATTTAACGTTATTTATTGAGGAATAACGAATGGCACGTATTGCAGGGGTTAATATCCCCAATCATCAGCACACCGTAATCGGCCTCACGGCTATCTACGGTGTTGGCCGCCCGCGCGCACAGAAGATCTGCGCACAAACGGGTGTTGCGACCAACAAAAAGGTCAAGGACCTGGACGACAGCGAACTGGAAAAACTGCGTGAGGCCGTCGGCACTTTCGTAGTCGAAGGCGATCTGCGTCGTGAACTGTCCATGAACATCAAGCGCTTGATGGATCTGGGCTGCTACCGCGGTATGCGTCATCGTAAGGGTCTGCCTTGCCGCGGCCAGCGTACACGCACCAATGCTCGTACTCGCAAGGGTCCGCGCAAGGCCGCACAATCGCTTAAGAAATAATAGGACAACACCATGGCTAAGCAACAAAGCAGCGCCGCAGCAGCGCGCGTTCGCAAAAAAGTTAAAAAGAACGTCGCTGAAGGCATCGCACATGTCCACGCATCGTTCAACAACACCATCATCACGATCACCGATCGCCAGGGCAATGCCCTGTCGTGGGCGACGTCCGGCGGTGCTGGCTTCAAGGGTTCGCGTAAATCGACCCCGTTCGCAGCGCAGGTTGCGGCAGAAGCAGCAGGCAAGGTCGCTGTCGAGTGCGGCGTGAAGAACCTCGAAGTACGTATCAAGGGCCCAGGTCCTGGTCGTGAATCGGCAGTTCGCGCTTTGAACAACCTGGGTATCAAGATCACCGAAATCCAGGACGTGACGCCAGTGCCGCACAACGGCTGCCGTCCACCAAAGCGTCGTCGTATCTGATACGGCCCGCTGGCGACCGGAACACCGTTTCCGGCCGTTTGTTGTAAATTAGTCGTTGATGATCGCCGGCGCAGTCCCCGAATAGGGTATACTGCCCGGCTGTTGTCGCCTGTCGCGGATATTTCCGCACGGGTTTATTGTCAGCCACCGTCTGGCGCATTGCGTACGGACTAGCGCCTGGCCAGCATCACAGGATGCCGCCGGGGCGTCATTATTCTAAAGGAAACATTGTGGCACGTTATATCGGACCTAAAGCAAAACTGTCCCGCCGTGAAGGTACGGACCTGTTCCTCAAGAGCGCACGTCGCTCGCTCGATTCGAAATGCAAACTGGACGTCAAGCCAGGCCAGCACGGTGTCAAATCCGGTGCTCGTACCTCGGACTACGGTAACCAGCTGCGCGAAAAGCAAAAAGTCAAGCGCATGTACGGCGTCCTCGAGCGTCAGTTCCGCCGCTACTTCGCTGAAGCAAACCGTCGCAAGGGCAACACCGGCGAAGCGCTGCTGCGTTTGCTGGAAGCGCGTCTCGACAACGTCTGCTACCGCATGGGCTTCGGCTCGACCCGCGCTGAAGCGCGTCAGCTGGTCAGCCACAAGGCGTTCACCGTCAACGGTAACGTTGTGAACATCGCTTCGTACGCTGTCAAGACCGGCGACGTCATCGCCGTTCGCGAAAAGTCGAAAAAGCAAGTGCGTATCGTTGAAGCCCTGTCGCTGGCTGAACAAATTGGTATGCCTAGCTGGGTTTCGGTTGACTCGAAGAAAATGGAAGGCACCTTCCGTTCGTTCCCAGAGCGTAACGAAATCGCTAACGACGTCAACGAATCGCTGATCGTCGAACTGTATTCGCGTTAATCGACCACATTGCGGGCAGCGTAGCTGTCCGCCCAGTGGTCGTCCCCGCGCAGGCGGGGAACCAATTTCGTTTTCTCCCGCCCACTCTAAGTCACGTGGGCGTTTTCACTAATGCCATCAGCCTTATCGGTGTAATGAGCCGAGGGTATTGAAAAGGACATTTCATGCAAAACAGTCTGTTGAAGCCACGTATTATCGATGTTGAAACTCTCGGTGCCGGTCACGCCAAAGTCGTGATGGAGCCGTTCGAGCGTGGCTATGGCCACACATTGGGTAATGCGTTGCGCCGCGTACTGCTGTCGTCGATGGTCGGCTATGCGCCAACCGAAGTGACGATCGCCGGCGTTGTCCATGAGTATTCGTCGCTGGACGGCGTGCAAGAAGACGTGGTCGACCTGTTGCTGAACCTGAAGGGCGTGGTCTTCAAAGTCCACAACCGCGATTCCGTCACGCTGACCCTGAAAAAGGAAGGCGAAGGCGCGATCCTGGCTTCCGACATCGACCTGCCGCATGACGTCGAACTGATCAATCCAGACCACGTGATCGCCCACTTGACCGCTGGCGGCAAGCTGGACATGCAGATCAAGGTCGAAAAAGGCCGTGGCTATGTGCCGGGCAACGTCCGTCGCCTGTCGGAAGACACCAACAAGACGATCGGCCGCATCATCCTGGACGCCTCGTTCTCGCCGGTGCGCCGCGTGTCGTACTTCGTTGAATCGGCCCGCGTCGAACAGCGTACCGACCTCGACAAGCTGGTGATCAACATCGAAACCAACGGCGTGATTACGCCGGAAGAAGCGATCCGTCAATCGGCGCGCGTGCTGGTCGATCAACTGAACGTGTTCGCGGCGCTGGAAGGCACCGAAGCTGCTGCCGAAGCACCGTCGCGCATCCCGCTGGTCGATCCGATCCTGCTGCGTCCGGTCGACGACCTGGAACTGACCGTGCGTTCGGCCAACTGCCTGAAAGCAGAAAACATTTACTACATTGGCGACCTGATCCAGCGTTCGGAAAACGAACTGCTCAAGACGCCGAACCTGGGCCGCAAGTCCCTGAACGAAATCAAGGAAGTGCTGGCATCGCGCGGCTTGACCTTGGGCATGAAGCTCGAAAACTGGCCACCAGCCGGCCTCGAGAAGTAATCGCAGCACCGTCCGGGACAGGGGTTCCGGGCGTATTACTCCATACCAACCGGCCCGCGCTGAAAGGCGATCGAAGAGCTGGATTTAAACAACTCGAAAGGAATTACCATGCGTCACCGTCACGGCCTTCGCAAGCTGAATCGTACTTCGTCCCACCGTCTGGCAATGCTGCGCAACATGACCGTTTCCCTGCTGCGTCATGAAGCCATCAAAACCACCGTGCCAAAAGCCAAGGAACTGCGCCGCGTAGTCGAGCCGATCCTGACGATGGGCAAGACCGACACCCTGGCCAACAAGCGTCTGGCATTCGCCCGCCTGCGCGACCGCGAAATGGTGTTGAAGCTGTTCGCCGAACTCGGCCCACGTTACGCAAACCGCAACGGCGGCTACCTGCGTATCCTGAAAATGGGTTTCCGCGTTGGCGACAATGCACCAATGGCTTACGTTGAACTGATGGACCGTCCAGAAGTCACCGAAGTTGAAGACGCACCAACCGCTGAGTAATCGGCGCGGTACGTAGAAAAAAGCCAGGCTCAGCCTGGCTTTTTTTCGTCTATTGGCTATCGAGGGCGGCGACATCAAGAGATCCGTAAGCATCCAGCCCGCCCACCTTTCTTCCGTTCCATAAATTGTCCACACTGTGATCTTCAACTTGGAGATAGAGATGGCAAATTTGGAACGCGAGTCATTGTGGGAGGCGCGGGGTTGCGCAATGGCGCAAGAGCGGCCAGTCCCAACGCGCCTTTGCGGAGAGCCAGGGCTACCCGCAGCGGCAGCTTAACTATTGGGCGCGCCGCCTGGCCGCGCCCGTCGTGCCGGCGGCGCTGCTGCCAGTGTCGATTGCAGCCTCCACCGATGCGGCACCGGCATTGAGCCTGCGTAGTCCCAGCGGCTGGACGCTCACATTGCCGCCGGCCTTGCCTGCCAGTTGGGTGGCGGCACTACTGCGCGAGCTGGCATGAAGCTGCAGGCCGAGTTGGTTCGGCTGGCCACCCGGCCCGTCGATATGCGCATCGGTGTCGATGGACTGTCCTTGCTGGTCCAGCAGGTGCTCGGTTGCCCTCCCTGCGACGGCACGGCCTACGTGTTCAGCAACCGGCGTCGTACGCGCCTCAAATTGGTGTGCTGGGACGGAAATGGCGTATGGCTGTGCCTGCGTCGCTTGCATCGCGGCCAGTTCGTGTGGCCGCAGGCCGACGACGCCACCTGGCAAATGAGCGACGAGCAATGGC
>NZ_VUYU01000019.1 GCF_011682065.1 Massilia rubra
ATGCGCCGCCCAAAAGGCAAGAGTAAACGCGATCTCGGCAAAGTTTACAAGCCCCTCTGCAACTCATTGAATGTAAAAGACTTTATTGGGTCCTGGCGACTTATGTATAAGGGCATGCATGACGCCCCCGACCGCAAGAGCGCTGTCAACCCTTTGCCTATGTCCTCGGCGTGATTCCGCGCTTGGATCAGAGTCCACGTCCTGATCTCGCGTGGCACGCCCTGGTCGCTTGCCAAGATCGCAAGCAAGCATGCGGCCAGGCCGGCGAGCCTATTCATCTCTTCGGCATGCTCGGCGGGTTCAACCGGGACGACCTTTTGCTTAGCGGCGGTCATATCGCCTCCTTGGTGATTTTGTCCAGTTCGTCAGCCACGTCAGCCGCCATAGTGGCGCAGGTTTGCAGGGCATCCGCCTGCGTATGAGACGCCAAAATAGGAATCGCGGCCAGCAACGCGCTGATTACGTTGGCCAGGCCTGCCAGGCGGCGGACGGTTACTTCGTCGACATTACGGTTCACGCTTCACCTGCGCTTTCTGCTGAAGGCTTGGGACCGTCTTTACGGCGCATTGGCGATGTGACTGCTCGCCTCTCATCTGTGTCCAAGTCGGATTGCAGGTTAGCCTGCTCTTCTTGGAGAAACTGGGCTTCCACTGCAATATGCTTAATCAGCCCGCCGAGATGTTCCAGAACGCTCGCTGATGGAGGAAATTCGCTGTTATTTGCAGCACTGAACAGCAGATGTCCAATCGCTTCGATCCCACCCATCAGCATGTAGTTAGCGTTGAACGCGTGCTTGATGGCTGCCGTCACCATCTGACGCTCATCGCTCGACATGACGCGATCAACTGGGAAATGGCTAGGCAACTGCCTGAGGAGACTGCCTAACTCGTACGGCGCGCGTTCGACATTTTGGAGGTGCGGGTTTGCGGCGCTCATGCTGGGACTCCGCATATAGGGCTGCCTTTTGCGAAAGCGAGCTCTTCAATTTTCGCGCTTCCGTCCTTGATCTTTTCGATTGACGAACCCAGCAGCCGAGTGAACGCGTACAGGGTGTCGATAGTTTCTTGGTCGCGCTCGGTGTACTCGAAATGCTCCAGCAGACCCATGATCGCCAAGTTGAGCGCACGCATGTCCATTTGCGCAGTATTGATATCGCTGGCGGCTTTCTTTACCGCGTCCAGACTACCGCGTACCGCCAAGGCGAATGCGGATTCAGATAAATATTGCGCTTTAGGTAAGTTGGTGCTATCGTTCGTTTTGTGCATTTTAGTCTTTCAAAGGGACGAAAAAATCCACGCGGCCCGGAATGTCTCTAGCATCCCTGTGGCCACAACCCCTGGTTCCGCCAGGCCGGTTGGTACTGACTTCGAGGGGCGCCCGGCAAGGCGCCTCTTTTCACGTCAGGGTATGTTTTCCTTTTTTGCTAATTAACCTTCCACCTCCTCAAAACCTGACAAGGCCAACTGACCAGCGCCAGCTGTCGACATCTGGCCAGTAACATGTAGCAGGCGCCAGTCGGCGGGCGTATCGGTGCCGCTAGCGATGCGCGCGGCCACGGGAACAACACGATTGGCTTGGGCCTTGGTCATAAATCGGAAGTTGGTCGAGCCGGCGGCCGCGTTGAAGGCGCGGTAACTTACCGGGAAGGCAAGGCGGTACCGGGCCAGTGCGTGGGCAGCGGCAAGGTAGAGGGGCATGCGTTCGGCTACCGTACTCAGGTCGCCGGCGAGGTCGCCGCACGTCGGGTCGCCGCGCAGGATCAAATCGATCTGGTAATCGCACCAGACAGCAAAGCGCATGTCGAGCCACTGTGAGAAGCGTACAGCCAGCTTCGGGTGCAACCAGGTGCCACCGTTGTTACCACGCTTCGTTTTATGCCAAATGCGATTTTGGCTCGCATTTGAAATGGAACTCAAGACTGAGATGTATTCCTTCGTTTCATCAAGCTTGAGCCAGTCGTTCGGCTTTTTTCCATACTTCCCCGCCGCCGTAGTCGCGTTGAACCAGCCGTCGTCTTGAAAGCTGAATGCGACACCCTGGTACTCGGCGGTCACTAAAGCGGCGGTCATGAGGTAGCCCGTCCGACGTCCGCAAGCGCCGTCGCCAGCCCTTGCTCAATCAGCACAAGGATCTCAGCATTCATCGAACGCTTGTTTGCTGCCGCTCGGGCCTTCATGGCCGCGCGCTGCCCTTCATCGTGAAATCGAAGTATGAAACGATCTTTTGCATTGTGTTGTGCTTGTCCGCCACTCTGAATTTGGCTCATGTACCCTCCTAGTTTTCGCATGGCCCCGTGCCATATTTTTACTATAAGGCACGAGGGCATATAGCGCAAGGAAATTTATGCCCTCGTGCCATCCTTACCTAAAGGGCCTTGTGCCAGTATCATTGAGGGTATGGAAAAACCTACCAGAGCAGCGACGGGGCGCGACTCCGACAAGTACATCGTCCGCTTCCCAGACGGCATGCGCGACCAGATAGCCGAACTGGCCAAGGCGAACAACAGATCCATGAACGCGGAGATCGTCGCTCGCCTCCAAGAATCCATTACCGACGTTGATCCGGATGCCCTGCCGCAAATTAAGATAGTGCTGGATGCGGGAGACCAACCTATAAGTTGGGACGAGATCCACGAGTACATGGCCGCCCTACGGAAGAAAATGCAGATCAATGATGTGGTCTTAAACGTGACCGTTCTCGCAGGGGAACACGTATCCAGCGACGAGCGCGACGCTGAAGTCGCTGCGCTGGCGAAAAAACTGCGAAAAAAACCTGCCTAGGCACATCCAAGTCGTGCCGAGTGATTTTGAGACCTTTTTAATTGCGATGAGATCGTCGTTCCGACGAATATCGTACGCCACCAAAGGTGAAGTGACGCCCGAGGATCTGCATAGCGACGCATGGCTGGTGGCGATCAAGATCGAAGCGAAGCGAGGTCACGCAGTCGATTTTTCCAATCCCGAAGATCAAGACTTGCTCATGCGAGACCTTTACTGGCATGCGGTGCGCGGACGAGACTTCACTCTACGGCATGCGGCTAGAATCGATGAGGTTCGTCCAGACGCAGCGCCGTTGGCCGACGTACTGCCTGGACATCCCGACGAAGATCCGCTCATGCAGCTGATCCGGCGCGAGGAGTCGGCCGCCGGGGACCAACGACTGATCGACAGTTTCTCCCAAGCTGTCGCGTACATCAGGACGAATGAGAATTTTCGTAACGACCGGCCGGCGATCTGCCGCCATCTGGCTATTTCCACATGGGTATATGATCGGCGCGTTTCCGATGCATCGGAAATCTACAGTCGGCAGGATTCGCTATTTGATCGCAAAACCCGGATAGCCAAGCGTTTTAAACCGGCACCAGGCAGGCAATACGCGCCGACGTGCGCGCTCTTGGACGTCGATGCGATGCAATTCACTTTTGGCTTCTAGGAATGGCACGCGTGGCGGAGCAGCCGTTTTTCATTACCGTAAAGCACCGGACGGCCGGATCACGATGAGCATGCCGGCGCACTACCAGTGGGTGGAAACGCCAGGGTGACGGGTGGCTCATAACGACGGGTGGCACCTCCAGAATGCGACAGGAAGTCGGGCATTCTTCTGGGACGGAATCATCCATTGCGAACCAAAGCGATGCGGTACTGTATAACCAAGAACTAAGGCACCTGTAAGGCACGAACCCTAGAAATGCAAAAGGTTGCCATTTGGCAACCTTTCTATACTTCGTAACTGCTTGATTTTATTGCTTAATTTTGGTCGGGACGGAGTGATTCGAACACTCGACCCCTTGCACCCCATGCAAGTACGCTACCAGGCTGCGCTACGCCCCGACGAGTTGCGAATTATATCAGAGCATCTTGCGTTTTTGTGACACAAAATCGTACCTCGCGCGTGCGGCCGGACGCACTTTGCGCTGCCTCAAACTCCTCCCAGAAATACGCCTTGTCTGTCTACAACCCTACTGGCGGTTTGCTTCCGTACAGAACTACGACCCAATCCGCATTCATGTACTATTTCTTAAACAGTGTTGTAATTTACGAAATTTACGATGAGAAAAACGGAGATGCCCTCCATGGAAATTCAGAACAGCGACACCAGCCGCTTTCTTTCAACCGGCGTCCCCGGACTGGACACCATTCTCGGCGGCGGCCTCACCAGCGACCGCCTGTTTCTGATCGAAGGCGAGCCCGGCACCGGCAAGACCACGCTCGCCCTCCAGTTCCTGTACGAAGGCGTGCGCCGCGGCGAATCGGTCATCTATATCACCCTGGCCGAAACGCGCGTCGAACTCAAGGCGGTGGCGCAGTCGCACGGCTGGTCGATGGACGGCATCCACGTCGAGGACATCATCCCCAACGAGAACATCCTCCACCCCGACCACCAGTTCACCATTTTCCACCCGTCCGAAATCGAGATGGGCATGACCACCCAGCGCATCCTCGACACGATCGAAAAGTACAAGCCGACCCGCGTCGTCCTCGATTCGCTCTCCGAACTGCAGCTGCTGGCCGAAAGCCCGCTGCGCTACCGCCGCCAAGTGCTCGCGCTCAAGCAGTACCTGTCCGGCAAAGGCTGCACCACCCTGTTCCTCGACGACCGCACCGCCCTCTCCGGCGACCTGCAGGTGCGCAGCGTGGCGCACGGCGTCATCACGCTCGAACTGATCAACCAGGACTACGGCTCCGAACGACGCCGCGTGCGCATCGTCAAATACCGCGGCATCGCCTTTCGCGGCGGCTCGCACGACTATAAAATCGTCACCGGCGGCCTGGTGGTGTTCCCGCGCCTGATCGCCGCCCACACGCGCGTGCACACCGAACGCAAACGGCTCTCGAGCGGCATCGCCCAACTCGACGCCCTGACCGGCGGCGGCCTCGATGAAGGCACCAGCACCCTGCTCTCCGGCCCACCGGGCACCGGCAAGTCGTCGCTGTGCGCCCAGTATGTGTATGCGGCCACGCAGCGCGGCCAGAAAGCGGCCATGTTCCTGTTCGAGGAAGCGGCCAACAACCTGCTGCTGCGTTCCACCGGTCTCGGGATCGATCTCGAGGGCGCGATCGACAGCGGCCTGCTCACCATCAAGCAGATCGACCCCGCCGAAATGGCGCCCGGCGAATTCATGCAGGCGGTGACCGACGCCGAAGCCGGCGGCGCGCGCGTGATCGTCATCGACAGCCTCAATGGTTTTCTGAAGGCCATGCCCGACGAGCGCTTCCTCGCCACCCACATGCACGAACTGCTCACTTACCTGGGCCAGCGCGGGGTAGTCACCATCCTGGTCGGCGTGCAGCCTGGCCTCATCGGCGGCAGCATGAGCACCACGGTCGACGCCAGCTACATCGCCGACAGCGTCATCATGCTGCGCTACTTCGAAGCGCGCGGCAAGGTGCGCCAGGCCATTTCGGTGTTCAAGAAACGCGTCGGCCTGCACGAGCGCACCATCCGCTTGTTCTCGATGAGCAGCAAGGGCATCGAAGTGGGCGAAGTGCTGACCAACTTCCACGGCATCCTGACCGGTGTTCCCACCTTCGACGACAGCCAGTCCCACGTGCTGTTCGACGACGACAACGGATAAGCGAAAAGCAGCTTATGGAAAAGCGTATCCTGATCTACGCCCCGACCGGGCAAGACGCGGTGCTGGCGTCGAAAATGCTCACCCTCGCGCAAGTCGACAACCTGGTCGCCGAAAACGTCCAGAAACTCGCCGAAGAACTCTTGATCGGCGTCGGCGCCGTGCTCACGGTCGAAGAAGCGCTGCCGAACGGCGGCATGAAAGCGCTCGGCGAATTCGTCCAGCGCCAGCCCAACTGGTCGGACCTGCCGATCGTGCTGCTCACGCACCGCGGTCCCGACTCGCTCAGCGTGCGCCAGGCCATCAGCGCCCTCGGCAACGTCACCCTGCTCGAGCGCCCGGTGCGCACCCTGACCCTCATCACGTCGCTGCAATCGGTTCTGCGCGCCCGCGAAAAGCAGTACCAGGTGCGCGAGACCGACCGCCGCAAGGATGAGTTCCTGGCCAGCCTCGGTCACGAACTGCGCAACCCGCTCGCGCCCATCCGCACCTCGATGAGCGTACTCAATCACCTGTATCCCGACCAGGCGCCCGTCAAGAAGGTGAGCGACGTGATCGAGCGCCAGGTCGCCCATCTCACCCGGCTGGTCGACGACCTGCTCGATGTGGCCCGCATCAACAGCGGCAAGATCGAACTGCAGCGCGACTACACCACCTTTGCGCAGGTGATGGAACACGTCACCGAACTGTGCTCGGCCGCGGCGGCGAGCAAGCGCATCAAGATCGACGTGGCCATGCCGCCGGGCGACGTGGTGCTCTACGCCGACTACGCGCGCGTGGTGCAGATCGTCGCCAACATCGTCTCGAACGCGGTCAAGTTCACGCCGGCCGACGGCTGCATCACTGTGCGCGGGCAGGTCGAATTCGGCGCCCTGAACATCTACGTCAAGGATACCGGCATCGGGCTCGAGGCAGCCGCCATCGGACGCATCTTCTTCATGTTCGAGCAAAGCCGGCCGCCCTCGGGCCAGATCGCCAGCGGTCTCGGAATCGGTTTGAGCCTGTCGCGCCAGTTCGCCGAAATGCATGGCGGCAGCGTGCACGTCACCAGCGAGGGACTTGGCAAGGGCAGCGAGTTTATCGTCACCCTGCCGGTGGTGACCGAAGCGCGTCCGGCCATGGCCACGCCCATGGCCGACGTCATCGGCTCGATCGACCGGCGTCCCAAGGTGCTGGTGGTGGACGACAACCGCGATGCGGCGGACTCGCTGCAGGCGCTGTTCGAAATGGAAAACTGTAACGTGGCCACCGCCTACGACGGCTTTGAGGCGGTGCAGGCGGTGGAACAGGGCATGCCCGACATGATCGTGATGGACCTCGGCATGCCGAGCATGGACGGTTACGAGGCGGCGCGCCGCATCCGCTTGAAACCCGGCTCGCAGTCGGTGCTGATGATCGCCCTGACCGGCTGGGGCCAGAGCGACGCGCGCCAGCGCACCCTGGACGCGGGCTTCGACCATCACCTCATCAAACCGGTCAACTTCGACGACATCAAGCGCCTGGCCGACGGCCGCCTGGCCAAGGCGCAGGGCTTGCGCCTGATCGGCTAGCCGGCCGTTTTCGCCAGCTGCGGCGCCTCGAGCGCCTCCATCAGGCGCGCCATGTCCACCGGCTTGACCAGGTGCGCGTCGAACCCCGCGCCGAGGGCGCGTTCGCGGTCGCTGTCCTGCCCATAGCCGGTCAGCGCCACCAGGCGAACCTTGCTCGTTGCCGGGTCGGCGCGCATGCGCCGCGCCACCTCGTAGCCGTCGATGCCGGGCAGGCCGATATCGACCAGCGCAATATCGGGGCATGCCAGCGCAGCCTGGCGCAGGCCGTCGACGCCATCGATGGCCGTGTCGACCCGGTACTGCTGCGCTTCGAGCATCATGGCCATCATCTCGCGCCCGTCCTCGTTATCTTCGATCAGCAGCACGCGCTGGCGCGACGAGGGCGCCGGCGCCGGCACGCTCACTTCGGATTGGGGCGCTTGCACGCGCGGCAGGCGCAGCTCGAAACTGCTGCCCAGGCCGATGCCGGCGCTGCGCACGTCCGCCCTCCCGCCATGCATCAGGGCCAGTTGGCGCACCAGCGCCAGCCCCACGCCCAGGCCGCCCTGGGCGCGGTCGAGCGGGCGCGCACCCTGCACGAACAGGTCGAACACATACGGCATCAGCTCCGGCGCGATCCCGATGCCAGAATCGGATACGCACAGCACCGCTTCCTCGCCTTCGGCCTTCACGCTCACCGAAATCGTACCGCCGGCCGGGGTGTATTTGAGTGCGTTGTCGAGCAGGTTCGAAACGATCTGCTCCAACCGGGTCGGGTCGCCATCGACCCACACCGGCGCGCTATCGACGCGCAACTCGTGGCGCGCCGAGCGCTGCGAGGCGCGCAGGGTGGCCATGTAATTGTCGATCACCTGGTCCAGGCGCAGCGCGCGCCGCTCCAGCAGGATCTTCCCGGAGTGAACCCGCCCCATGTCGAGCAGGTCGTCCACGATGCGGGTCAGGTGCCCGCTCTGGCGCGTGATGATCTCGCGCGCGCGCTCGCTGGCGGCGGCCGGCATGCCCGGATGGGCCATCACGCCCGTCGCGTTCACGATCGCCGCCAGCGGGTTGCGCAATTCGTGCCCAAGCATCGCCAGGAATTCATCCTTGGCCCGGTTCTGCTGTTCGGCCTTGGTGCGCGCCTCGTGTTCGCGCTCGAACAAAATCTCGCGCTCGGTTTCGGCCGCAAGGCGCGACTGCTTTTCCTGCTCGACCACCGCCGCCGCCGCCGCGATCGCGGCCTGCACCTCGTCCACCTCGGCCACGCCCGAGACGTCGCTGCGGGCCGCCTCGCCGCTGCCGCCGAGCGCATGCGCCGAGCGCGCCACCTGGCGGATCGAGCGCGACAGCCGGCGCGCAAAGAACACGGCGGCGAGCGTGGCGCAGCACACCGCCGCCGCCAGTCCGATAATCGACACCATCAGCGCGCCCCGCGCCGCCGATTCGATTTCGGCTTCCGGCACGCCCACGGCCACCGTCCATCCGGACAGCGCCGAGCGTTCCAGCACCGTGTACAGCTTCATATTGTCGTCGCTGGCGTTGCGGATCACGCCGATGGTTTTGCTGCGGATCGCTTCGCGCAGGTCCGGGCGGGTTTCGCCGCGTCCGCTCGCGCCGCCGCCGTAGGTCTGGGCGATCGTCATGCCATTGCGGTCGTACACGCCGGCCAGCCAGGTCGGCGGCGCGTTCACCTGGGTCAGCACGCCGTTGAAATGGTCGATCTTGAAACCCTGCGCGATCACGTAGCGCATGCCATCCGGCGTCGTGACCGGCACGTCGACCACCACCAGCAAGGCTTGCGTGACGACCCCGCGAATCAGGTTGGAAATTTGCGGCGTGCCGGCGCCCAGCACCTGGGCCACGCGCTGGGCCGCATCCGGCTCCGGCAAGGGTGCGCCGAACGGCACCGCGGTATTGATCAACTGCTGCCCGCGCTCGTCGAGCAGCGCGGTCCAGGTGGCGCCCACCTTGTCGGCGAAGCGCGCCTGCTCGTAGAAGCCGGCCAGGTCGCCGCGCGCCAGGTGCGGCGAGGTGGCCAGCATGCGCACCGCGCTCTGGGTGTTGGTCAATTCGCGGTCGATGCTTACCAGCGAGATGCGCGCCGTTTCGCGCACGCCCTTGAGCGCCGCTTCGCGCTCGGCCTTGAGCAGCATGTTGAGCGAAATCGTCGAGAACAGAATGACCGGAATCAGGATCGCCGCGACCATCAGCGCGAGATAAGCGCGGATTTTCATGGCACCGGCGTCAAAAGACTGTTCATGGAATGCTGCGGCCTTTGAAAAGCGGGAGAAGTGGCAAAATGGCGTACGATTGCAATTATAACCACTTTCTCACGAATTCTTACCGTCGGATAAACCCGCCCTTACTTCCAGTCGCCGCGCAGCGCCAGCACCTGCTGGTGCAGGTAATCCGGGGTGGCCTCTTCCGGCGCCACCGGCGCGCCGACCGCCAGCGCCAGGCGCGAACGCGGTCCGCGCGCAAAACTGCGCTCGAACAAGTTGCCCGGGTCGCGCGTGAGCAAACTGCCCCACAGGCCGCGCAGCGCCATCGGAATGACCGGCACCTTGCTGCGTTCGACGATCTTGGCGATCCCGCCGCGGAACTCGCCCATCTCGCCGGTCGAGGTCAGGCGCCCTTCCGGGAAGATGCATACCAGGTCGCCTTCGTGCAGCGCCTGGGCGATGTCGATGTACGCCTTCTCCATCAGGAACGGGTCTTCCTTGGCCGGCGCGATGGGAATGGCGCGCGCGGTGCGGAACAACCAGCCCATGAGCGGCATCTTGAAGATCTTATGGTCCATCACGAAGCGGATCGGGCGCGGGCTGGCCGCGCCGATCACCAGCGCATCGACATAGCTGACGTGGTTGCACACCAATACCGCCGGGCCTTCCTCGGGAATGCGCTCCACGTCCACCGTCTTGACGCGGTGGATGGTGTGGATCAGCATCCAGGCCACGAAGCGCACCAAGAATTCCGGCACCAGCGAGAAGATGTACAGCGCCACCAGGGCATTGAGGATCGCGGTGGCGAGGAACATCTGGGGTATCGTGAAGTGCAGTTTGATCATCAAGATCGCCATGCCGGCCGCGCCGATCATGAACAGCGCGTTCAGGATATTCATGCCGCCGATGGTGCGCGACAGGTGGGCCGGCTCGCAGCGTGTCTGGATCAGCGCGAACAGCGGCACGATGAACAGGCCGCCGAACACGCCCACCATCGCAATATCGAACAGCACGCGCGTCACGCCCGCCTGCGCCAGCATGCCGAGCATGTCGACCGGCAGCGCCGGGCGCACATAGCCCATGCTGGCGAAATACAGGTCGATCCCGAACAGCGACAGGCCGATCGAGCCAAACGGCACCAGGCCGATTTCGA
This sequence comes from Massilia rubra, assembly GCF_011682065.1. Classification (GTDB taxonomy): domain Bacteria; phylum Pseudomonadota; class Gammaproteobacteria; order Burkholderiales; family Burkholderiaceae_D; genus Telluria_A; species Telluria_A rubra. Next base: position 10,477 of record NZ_VUYU01000019.1, read on the forward strand.
CCTTGTGGCCCGAGAGCTTTTCGCACAGCAGCGAGCCGACGCCCACCCCGACCGAGAACACGGTGAGCAGCATCACGAACACGCTGTAGTCGCCATTGAGGAACTCCTTGGCGTACAGCGGGAACTGCGACAGGATCATGGCGCCATAAAACCAGAACCACGAGTTACCCAGCATCGACAGGAACACGGTGCGGTTCTTGCGCGCGTGGCCGATGTTGCGCACCGATTCGGCAAATGGATTCGGATTGATTTTCAGGTCCGGCATCGGCGCCGGCGAGTGCGGAATGCGGTAGCTGGCCGCAAGCCCAAGCACCGCGAAGAACATGGTGGCGCCGGCCACCAGGACCAGTCCATTGGACTTGACGACCAGCGCCGCGCCCAGGATCTGCCCGAGCAGGATGCCCACAAACGTGCCCATTTCGACCACCCCGTTCCCGCCGATCAGCTCTTCCGGTTTCAGGTGCTGCGGCATGTAGGCATACTTCACGGGGCCGAACAGGGTCGAATGCACGCCCATGCCGACCACGGAGGCGATCAGCAGCCACAGGGTGTGCGTCATCCAGCCGATGCCGGCCACCAGCATGATGGCGATCTCGAACATCTTCACGAAGCGCGCCAGGCGCCCCTTCTCGACCTTCTCGGCGATCTGCCCGGCGGTCGCCGAAAACACGACGTAGGGCAAGATGAACAGGCCGGGAATGAGGCTGTTCAATACGGCCGGATCGAGCGTGGTCCAACTGGCCGCCTCGTACGTCAATATCACCAGCAAGGCGGTCTTGAACACGTTGTCGTTGAAGGCGCCGAGGAACTGGGTCCAGAAGAACGGCGCGAAGCGGCGCTGCGTCAGGAGGGAAAACTGGCTGGCTTGACTCATGCTGATCGTTCTCTCAGGGTCTTGATGTGGCAAAAAAGGTGGCTGTTCATCGTCAGGGTACCATCACGGCTGGCGCAGCAAGGCCTTGAAGGCCTGCGGCACCCACGGCCGCGCGGCCACGATGAAGCTGATCGCGTGGCGCTGGTCGAACGGCAGGCGCGTTTCGTGCTGGTGCTGCTGCGAGAATTCGGCCGCTACCTGCTTGAGGCGTTCGAGCAGCGCCGCGCCGGACTGCTTCGACAGCATCACGTTCACCAGCCGCATGACTTCATCCTCGCCATCGAAGCGCGAGTTCAGGTAGTCGGCCGCCGCCTCGTGCCGGAAGTAGCCCTGGATCGGGCCATTCGCGATCCAGCCGAAGGTGCGCGCGATCAGCAGCTTGACCCGGTTATTCGGCAGCAGCTCCAGAAAGCCGATGCGGTCCAGGCGCAGCAGGTATTTGGTCACTTCCGCTTCGGTCATGTCGTAAAAACGCACAATATCGTCGAAGCAGATGTGGTTCATGGCCGACACGGCCACCACCAGCAGGCGCGGGTCGCCAATGATTTCGCGCTCCTGCGCCAGTGTCAGGTGCGAAATCAGGGTCGGCGCCGACTGCGCCGCACTGAGCTCGTCGAACTCGATACCGGTGGCGGTCAGTATCTCGTCGAGCCGCTGCAAGGTGAAATTCTTCTGTGAAAACATACGCTTAACGCTGGCCTCCGACATGCCGATCCGTCCGGCCAGGTCGCCGTAAGTGATGCCGCGCCCCTTCAACAGGCGCTTCAAGGTGTCGACAAGTGTAATTGCGTGCGGCATTTCCGTATCCCTATGAATTCTGGTAGCAAATACTAATACTTATTCGCAATAAAAGCGATACGGCCTATCATTTCATTTAGCAAACACAAATTTTGCGTAAGATGTCCTTGCCAACCCGGCCAACCCGATGAAAGAACCGCATGAAAACCAAGCTGATGATCGTCGCCCTCGCCTGCGCCCTGTTCGGCGCCAATCCGGCCGCGCTGGCCCAGGGGTCGAACCTGTCGTCCACGCCGAGCAATGCATCGGGCGCGGTGGTGATGGGAAGCCTGCTGGTGGTCGCCGTGGGGGGCAGCGTGGTGGCGCAAAGCGTGGAGAACGTGGCCGACGGCACCCTGGTGGTGCTCAAGAACGTGGCCGACGGGTCCACCGCCACCGTCAAATTGAGCGGCGACGGCGCCAGGGGCTTGTCCAACCTGGTCGGGCAGACCGTCACGGTCACCGCCACCGCCAGCGGCCATGTGCTGATCGCGGCCGGCAAGGTGATCGCCTTCATTCCGACCGAAATCGGCAAAAGCCTGCTGCACCACTCGCAAAACGGCGAGAAGGGCTGAGCATGATCGGCCTTGCTCTGCGTCTGCGTTTGCTCCTGCTGCTGGCGCTGGCCATGGCGCTGCCATTCGCGCACGCCGGCACCGCCTGCGAGGAAGTCGCGCAGGATGCAAACAACTTCGTCAAGGCGGTCAAGCTGGCCGAAAACACCAGCGCCGCCCTCGACGCTTCAGGGGCCGAGGTGGCGCTTATCGCGCGCGTCGGCCAGGATCTGTCCAAATACGACCTGCGCTACTCGCACATGGCCTACGCCTGGCGCGACCATCCCAAAGGCCGCTGGACCGTGGTGCACCTGCTGAACCAGTGCGGCACCGCCAGCTCCAAGGTGTTCGACCAGGGCCTGGCCAACTTCTTCCTCGACGACTTGTTCGCCTACGAGAGCCAGATCGTGATCCCGGGCGCGCAAAGCCAGAAGCGCATCGTCGCCATGCTGGCCTCCGAGGCGCCGACGCGCCTGCACGGTGCGCACTACAACATGCTGGCCTTCCCGTTTTCGACCAAGTACCAGAACTCCAACCAGTGGGTGCTCGAGACCTACGCCGCCAGCGAGTCCGCCATCGGCGATCGCAGCGCCGCCCAGTCCTGGCTCAAGCAGGCCGGCTACGCGCCGAACACGATCTGGGTGCCCTCGGTCAAGCGCCTCGGCGCGCGCGTGTTCCGCGCCAACGTGGCCTTCGACGACCATCCGCTGGGGCGCCGCATCGCCGGCCAGATCGACATCGTCACCGTCGAATCGGTGGTGCGCTTCGTGAAGAAGCGCGATCCGGCCGTCACCGAGAGCGTGGTCGGCATCCGCTAAGGCAGGTCAGAACACCCACAGCTTCTCGGGCGGCATGTGCAGCCAGTAGCTGCCCGCCTCCAGCCGGTGCTTGGAATACGCGCGCAGGCTGAACTCCCCGCGCTTGAACAGGCATTCCCAGCGATCGCCCAGGTACATGCAGGTCAACAGCGGCAACTCGAGCGCGTTATCGACCTGCTGGGCGCTGATTTTCACATCCTCCACCCGGATCAGCGGCGTGGCCTCGCCACCGCTGCGCGCGCCGCGCGCCGTGCCGCGCATGCTCACCCCATCGACCAGCACCGTCAACGCGCCATCGCTGGCGGCCACCACCTGGCCTTGCAGGCGGTTGTTACTGCCCATGAATTCGGCGGTGAACAAGGTCTCGGGCGTCTCGTACATGCTCTGTGGTGAGCCCTGCTGCTCGATCTTGCCGTTATTGAGCAGCAGGATGCGGTCCGAAATCGCCATCGCCTCGCCCTGGTCGTGGGTGACCATCAGGGCCGACAGGCCAAGCCGCACGATCAGCTCGCGCAGGAACGCGCGCGCCTCTTCGCGCAGCTTGGCGTCCAGGTTCGAGAGCGGTTCGTCGAGCAAAATCACGGGCGGGTTGTACACCAGCGCGCGCGCAATCGCCACCCGCTGCTGCTGGCCGCCGGAGAGCTGGTGCGGATAACGCTCGCCCAGGTGGCCCAGGCCCAGCTGGCCCAGCACTTCCTTGACCTTCGATGCGATATCGCTCTTGCCCATCTTGCGCAGGGTCAGCCCGTAAGCCACGTTGTCGAACACGGTCTTGTGCGGCCACAGCGCGTACGACTGGAACACCAGTCCCAGGCTGCGGTGCTCGGCCGCCATCTCGAACTTGCGCGCGCCGTCGAACACGCGCCGCTCGCCGATGTCGATGGTGCCGCTCTTCGGGCTTTCCAGCCCCGCCACGGCGCGCAGCAAGGTGGTCTTGCCGCTGCCCGAAGGCCCCAGCAAGGCCACCACTTCGCCGCGCTGCAGGTGCATCGATACGCCCTTGAGGATCTGGTTGGCGTGCGCGCCGGTGCCATAATCGAGGTGCAGGTCGTTGACAGTCAATTCATTCATGAAAATTTCCGATCCGGATAGAGTTTATTGATGCAGCTTGACGCCGAAGCGCAGCGCAATGCCCAGGCCAATGGCCACCAGCGTGATATTGATGAACGAGAGCGCCGCCACCAGGTCGGTCGATCCACCGGCCCACAGCGACACCAGCATCGCGCCGATGACTTCGGTGCCCGGCGTAAGCAGGTACACCCCGGTCGAGTATTCGCGCTCGAAGATCAGGAACACCATCAGCCAGGCGCCCAGCATGCCGAATTTGATCAGCGGCAGCGTCACGTCGCGCGTGACCTGGCCGCGCGTTGCGCCCACCGCGCGCGCCGCCTCTTCCAGTTCCGGCCCCACCTGCAGCAGCGCGGTCGAAATCAGGCGCATCCCGTATGCCAGCCACACCACCGAATACGCCAGCCACAGGGCGAAGATGGTCGAGCGCACTTCGCGCAGCAGCGGAATCGCATGCTCGCTGAGCCACAGCGCCGGACCGAGCCCGCTCGCCTTGAGCATGCCATCGAGCCAGCTTGGCACGAACAGGAACACCCACAGGAACGACAGGCCGGCCAACAGGCCCGGTACCGCGCGCGGCACCAGCACGCTGTAATCGAGCATGCGCGTAATGCCATCGGGCTTGCGGTGCATCGCCAGCGCGATGGCCGTGTAGCACACCACCGCCAGCGCCCCGCCGATCACGCCGATCAGCACCGTGTTGATAATCCCGCGCACCAGAGAATGCTGCTCGAGGATGTCGCGGAAGTGCTGCAAGGTCAGCACGTCCCACAGCACCACGCCCTCGCCCCAGTTCTGCACAAAAGAGCGCAGCACGATGCCCGACAGCGGCAGGATGATCGTCACCAGCAGCCAGCCGGCCAGCAGCGCGAACGCCAGCCACTTCCAGCGCCCCAGCGGCATGGCCTTCTGGCGCGCGCCCTTGCCCTTGATCGACACGTACTTGTTGGCCGACTTGAGCAGCCAGCGCTGGATCATCACCAGCGGCATGGTCACCATCACCAGGCACACCGCCACCGCCGCCATCAGGTGGTACGAGGGCGTGCCCATCTTGTTGGTCAGCTTGTACAGGTAGGTGGCCAGCACCAGGTGGCCTTCCGGGTCGCCCAGCACCAGCACCAGGCCGAACACTTCGAAGCCGAGGAAAAACACCAGCACGCCGGCATACGCCAGCGCCGGCATGATCATCGGCAGCGACACGTTCATCATCACGCGCAGCGGCGAGGCGCCGGCCACGCGGGCCGCCTCCTCCACGTCCGAACCCAGGCTTTTCAGCGCCGAGGAAGCGTACAGGTACACGTGCGGCACGTGGGTCAGGCCGGCGATGATGACGATGCTGGTGAACGAATAGATATTCCAGGGGATGAAGCCGAGCAGCTGCTTGGCCCACACCGAATAGAAGCCCACGGGTCCCATCGACACCACATAGCCGAAGCCCATCACCATGGGCGAGACGAAAATCGGCACCAGCAGCAGCGGCGCGATCGCCCCGCGTCCCGGCAGGTCGGTGCGGACCATCAGGAAGGCCAGCATGCCTCCCAGCGGCACCGCGATGGCGGCCAGGCCGCTGGCGAGGATCATGCCGTTCTTGAAGGCCTGGGTGAAATCGGGGTCGTCGAAAATGAAGGCGTAAGCTTCGAAGCCCAGGGTTTTTTCCGGCATGAAGAACGGCGCGGACAAAAAACTCTGGTAAAAAATCAAAAACAGCGGCAGGAAGATGGCGACGCAGGCGAGCGTCACCACCAGGCCGCGCGGCCAGTTAAGCCGCGTGGCCCGCAATGATAAGGTGGTCATGTCAGGTCCGATCTTGGGATGAAGGAGGTGGGCGCTGGCCCACCGTGCTGGCGCTTACAGGGCTTACTTCTTGCCGGCGGTTTCTTTCCACTGCTTGAGGAAGGCCATGCGCTTGGCAGGCCCGAGGAACTGCAGCACGATCGGGTGTACCGGAATCGGCTTGACGTTCTTTTCGCCGATGATCTTGATCAGTTCCGCCGACGTGGTCTCGCCCTTGACGTCGGAGCGGATCGCGAACAGCTTCGCATCGTTGGCGATCACGGTCTGGCCACGCACCGACAGCAGGTAATCCATCCACAGCTTGGCCGCGTTCGGATTCTTGGCAGCCTTGTTGATGAACTGGACGCGCGACATGATCAGGGTGTAATCGGCCGGCAGCACCACGCCCAGCGACGGGTCGGTCTTGGCGCGCACCAGCGCGTAGGAACCGAGCACGTTGTAGCCGATCAGGTTTTCGCCCGACGAAATCCGCTCCAGCATGGTGCCGGTGGACGACTGCACCCGCACCTTGGCCGCGCCGAAGGCGTTTTCCAGGTCCAGGAACTGCGGGTTTTCGCGCGCATCGGCGGTCATGAACATGAAGCCCACGCCCGATTTTTCGATATCGTAGGTGGTGACCTTGTCGCGGAATTTTTCGGTCTTGATCAGGGTCGCAAAGGCGGCGTGGGTGCGCGGTACTTCGTTGACGGCCAACAGGCGCTTGTTGTAGACGATGGCGGCCGGCTCGAAGGTGGTGCCGTAGGCGCTGTCGTTCCACACCGCCCATGCCGGCAGCTTGGCCGCTTCGTGCGACTTGTACTGCAGCGCGTGGCCGTCCGAGGCCAGGCGCATCTGCAGGTCCATGGCCGACGACCACACCACGTCGGCCGTATTGCCGCCGGCGGCCGCCTCGGAAATGAAGCGGTTGTACACTTCGGTCGAATTCATGTCGTTGTATTCGACCGTCACGCCCGGATACAGGGCGTTGAAATCCTTGATCAAGGGCTGCGCGGCCTTGCTGTCGGTGGCCGAATAGATCACCAGCTTGGCCTCCTTTTTGGCGCCGTCGATGATCTTCTGGTAGTCGGCCGGGTAGCCCGCCGGGACCTGCGCCAGGGCGCTTCCCGCGAAGGCAAGGGCAATGCTGGCACTGATAAAGGAACGTTTGATATTCATGGTGTCTCCGGATTGTTGTTGTGTTTTTAACGAATCAGTTTGAATTGCCTGGCCTGCCGGTTGTAGTCGGCGACGGCCTTGTGGATGTAATCGGTCAGTGCCTGCCCGGTCAGCGTGAACGGATACAAGCCGTGCGCCGCCCGCAGCTTGTCGAAATCGGGGCTGGCCGTCATGCGCTCGAAACTGCCTACCCAGCGCCGGTACTCGCTGTCGGCCACCTTGGGCCCCATCCACACGCCGCGGATGATCGGCCACACCACATCGACGCCCTGCTCGCGCGCGGTCGGCGCCTGCGCCAGCACGCCCGGCAAGCGCTGCTCCGACAGCACCGCCAGCACCCGCACCTTGCCGGCGCCCGAGTACAGGCTCGCTTCCGAGGCGTCGCCCGAAACCACCTGCACATGGTTGGCGTGCATCGCGGTAAACGCCTCGCCGCCGCCTTCCAGCGCCACGAAACGCAGCACCTTCGGGTCGATCCCCGCGCTTTTGGCCAGCAGCGCCATCTTCATCCAGTCCTGGCTGCCGATGGTGCCGGACACGCCGATCAGCACCTTTTCCGGCTCGCGCCGCAAGGCACCCAGCAGGTCGGCCAGGTTGCGGAAAGCCGAATCGGAACGCACCGCGATCATCCCGTAGTCGGCACCCAGGGCGGCCACCCAGCGCACGTCGTTTTCGCTGGCCTTGCCGAACTTGCCCTGCGCCAGATTCAGGAGCGAGCCGCCCGAAAACGCGACCAGCGTATCTTTCTCGCTGCCGCGCTGGGCCGCCATGGTGTGCCAGGCCACCGCGCCGATCCCGCCCGGCAGGTACGACAGGCGCAGCGCCGGGGCATCTGCATCGCCCTTGAGCCCTTCGCGCGCCAGCTTGCAGGTCAGGTCCATCGCGCCGCCCGGCTTGGACGGCACGATGCATTCGGCGCCGGCGGCATGCACGGCGGCGCAGGCGATCAGGATGGAAAACAGGGTCTTCATGGCGGTGGCCTCTCAAGTCGGGCGCGGCGATCGGACAACCATGATAGCCCCGCCAGTCATGCACAGCGCATCAGAAGCGATGCTGGATACCGGCCGTGAGCCCCTTTTGCGTCGTGCCGAAACCGGCGTCGTCGCGCGACAGTCCCACCAGCTTGCCGTTATCGGCCTTGGCGTAGGCCGCCGCCACATACAGGTCGGTGCGCTTGGACAGCGCATACATGCCGCGCGCCACATACATGACCGGGTCGGCGTCGGTGTTGCTTGGGACGTTCTTGACGTTGACGTAGTACACCGCGCCGGTCAGGGTCACCGCCGGCGTGGCGAAGTAGCTGGCGCCGCCCCACCAGGTGGTGGCGCGCACGTCCGGGGTGGCCGCCTTGGCCGCTTCCAGGGTGTAGTCGCGCGCGCCGGCGGTCAGGCGCATCACCTCGGTCTTGTAGTCGACGGCCGCATGGTAGGCCGTGGTCTGGTCGCGCCGTCCGGTGCCGGCCAGCGTATTGGCGTTCACCTGCTCGTAGGCCGCCATCGCCGCGAAGCTGCCGCGCGTCCAGGAGCCGGCCACCGAATACTTGCGGCTGTCGGCGCTGCTGCCGGCCTGCTCGCCCAGGCCGATGCTGGCGCCGTATTTGAAGTCGCCGCTCTTGCCGGAGTATTTGACCAGGTTGTCGAAGGCGGTCGTCATGCCGTATTTGGACGGACCGGTGGCGTTCGACGAGGTGGCCCACGAGTAGTTCGGCGCGTAGCCGAGCGGGTCGAACAGGATCACGAAGTCGTAGGTGGTGGTAAACGAGCGTCCGATCACCACCCGGCCAAAGCCGCCGTCCAGCCCCACGAAGGCCTGGCGCTTGAACAGCGCGCCGTCGGCGGCGCCGGTATCCATCAGGATCCCGCCTTCCAGCCCGAACACGGCTTTCAGGCCGCCGCCCAGGTCTTCGGCGCCGCGCAGGCCCCAGCGCGAGGTGTTTTTACCGCCCGAGATGACGCGGGTGGCGTTGTCGCCGGCGGCGTTGGTATTGGTGGTGTAGTCGACGCCGGCGTCGATCAGGCCGTAAATCTGCACGCTGGACTGGGCCTGGGCGGCGCTTGATGTCGCCAAAGCGGCCGGCAGGGCGGCCGCCAGCGCGAGCGTAAGCACGGATGGTTTCATTCTTGTCTCCTGGGTTTATATGTTTTATGTGGTACCGGACCCACTATATGTTCGCCATCCTTTCAATTGGCTTTCAGTGCGCGCATGTACCGGCCAGGCCACACAGTCCGAGCTTTTTTGCGCGCTTGGGGCTACACTGCCCCGATGCGAATACTCCTGGTTGAAGACCACATCGAACTGTCGCACTGGCTTTCCAAGGCCCTGCGCGACGCCCACCTGAGCGTCGAATGCGCCGCCAACGGCGCCGACGCCGACGCCCTGCTGCACACGCAGGACTACGCGCTCGTTATCCTCGACCTGACCCTGCCCAAGATGGACGGCCTGGACGTGCTGCGCCGCCTGCGCGCCCGTGGCGGCGCGCGCGCCAAGACGCCGGTGATGATCCTCACCGCGCGCGGCGGCCTGGAAGAACGGGTCCAGGGCCTGAACCTGGGGGCCGACGACTACCTGGCCAAGCCGTTCGAGCTGGCCGAACTCGAAGCGCGCGTCAAGGCGCTGCTGCGCCGCAGCCAGGGCGGCGAAGCGCTGGTGCACCAGTGCGGCGCACTCAGTTTCGACACCAATACCCGCATGTTCTCGTACGGCGGCGCGGCGCTGGCGCTGACCCCGCGCGAACACGCGGTGCTCGAAGCGCTGATTACCCGCCCTGGCCGCGCGGTCTCGAAAGAAAAGCTGTTCGATGAAGTGTTCGCGCTGGAGGACGACGCCAATCTCGACGCCATCGAGCTGTATATCCATCGGGTGCGCAAGAAGCTCGAACGCGATCACGTTGGCGCGGCCGCGATTACCACCCTGCGCGGCATCGGTTACCTGCTGCAGCCGCGCGGCACGCCATGACCTGGCGATGACGCCGCTGTACGCCACCCTGCGCCGCAGGATCAAGGCCGCGCCCCTGGGCAGCCTGCGCAGCCAGCTGCTGCGCTGGCTCCTCATTCCGCTGGTGCTGCTTGTGGCCCTGAACGCGGTGTCGGTGTACGACAACGCGCTCGACGCGGCCGACATGGCCTACGACCGCTCGCTGCTGGCGTCAACCCGCGCGCTGGCCGAACGGGTCGCCATCAAGGATGGCAAGGTGGTGGCCGATGTGCCCTACGTGGCGCTCGACTCGTTCGAAACCGATACCTTGGGGCGCATCTACTACAAAGTGAGCGGCATCGACGGCGAGACCGTCTCCGGCTTCGACGACCTGCCGCCGGTGCCGGCCAATGTGCCGCGCTCGGAAGCCTATCCGGCGCTGGTGCGCTTTTACCACGCCGACTACAACGGCGAGCAGGTACGCATCGCCGCCCTGCTGCAACCGGTGTACGACGATTCGATGCGCGGCATCGCCCTGATCCAGGTCGGCGAAACGCTCGACGCGCGGCGCGGCCTGTCGCGCAAGATCCTGCTCGACACGCTGTTGCGCCAGGCCGTGATGGTGCTGGCGGTCGCCTCGCTGGTGTGGTTTGCCGTGCGACTGGTGCTGCGGCCCCTGATGCGCCTGAAAATCGAAGTCGAAAACCGCGCCCTGAACGACCTGTCGGATGTCGACCAGGCGCTGGTGCACAAGGAGGTGCGACCGCTGGTGGCGGCCATGAACGGCACCATGTCGCGCATGCACAACCTGATCGCCAGCCAGCGCCGCTTCATCGCCGACGCCTCGCACCAGTTGCGCACCCCGCTCACCGTGCTCAAGACCCAGGCCGAACTGGCGCTGCGCGAAAACGACGCGGCTGCGATGCGCGAGATCGTCAGGTCGATCGCCGCCACCACCGACGCCACCGTGCACCTGGCCAACCGCCTGCTCTCGCTGGCGCGGGTCGAACATGGCAGCGAGGCGGCCAACATGGCGCCGGTGTCGCTCACCGCCATCGTGCGTCAGGTGGGACTGGAAATGGCGCTGCCGGCCGTGCAAAAGCAGATCGACCTCTCGCTCGACGCGTTCGAAGACGCGCTGGTCGACGGCCAGGAACTGATGCTGCATGAAATGGTGAGCAACCTGGTTGACAACGCAATCCGTTATACGCCGGCCGGCGGCAAGGTAGCGCTGCGGGTCAGGGTCGACGGCGCCAAAATACAGCTCGATGTGGAGGACAGCGGCTGCGGCATCGCCGACGACGAGCATGAAAAGGTGTTCACCCCGTTCTACCGTTCCTCGGGTGCGCTCGAGACCAACCCCGGCGGCACCGGCCTGGGACTGGCCATCGTGCGCGAGGTGGCAAGCCTGCACCGCGCCGACGTGCGTCTTGCCGGCGCCAGCCCGGCGCCGGGCCTGAAGGTCACGATTCGCTTCGATGCGGCCGCCGCGCCAGGGCGCCCCGCAGCGCGGGGCGAGAGCGTTTAACTCAGGTTTTCGAGGCGGATCTTGACGACCTTGCCCACCACCGCGTCGAGTTCTTCGATCTTGCCGATCGCCGCATCGATGTTCTTTTCCTGCGTCTGGTGCGTCAGCATGATGATGTCGGTGCGCGTTTCGCCTTCGCCCGGCTCTTTTTGCATGACCGCGTCGATCGAAATGCTGGCGTCGGCCAGGATGCGCGTCAGGTCCGCCATCACGCCCAGCTGGTCCTTCACGTACACGCGCAGGTAGTAGCTGGTGGTGATCTCGGACATCGGCAAAATCGCCACGTTGGTCAGCTGGTTCGGCTGGAACGCCAGATGCGGCACGCGGCATTCCGGATCGGCCGTGGCCAGGCGGGTGATGTCGACCAGGTCGGCGATCACCGACGACGCCGTCGGCTCCGCGCCCGCGCCCTTGCCGTAGTAAAGGGTGGCGCCGACCGCGTCGGCCTGCACCAGCACCGCGTTCATCGCCCCTTCCACGTTGGCGATCAGGCGCTTGACGGGAATGAGGGTCGGATGCACGCGCAACTCGATGCCTTCCACCCCATCGACGACGGCGCGCTTGGTGATCCCCAGCAGCTTGATGCGGTAACCGAGCTGCTCGGCGTAGCGGATATCGATCGCCTGCAGGCTGCTGATGCCTTCCACGTGCGCCTTGTCGAACTGCACCGGGATGCCGAACGCGATCGCCGCGATGATGGTCGCCTTGTGCGCGGCGTCCACGCCTTCGATGTCGAAGGTCGGATCGGCTTCGGCGTAGCCCAGTTCCTGCGCCTGTTTCAGCACGGTGCCGAAATCGAGGCCCTTGTCGCGCATCTCGGACAAAATGAAGTTGGTGGTGCCGTTGATGATGCCGGCCACCGATTCGATGCGGTTCGCGGTCAAGCCTTCGCGCAGCGCCTTGATGATCGGGATGCCGCCGGCCACCGCCGCCTCGAACGCCACCATCACGCCCTTGGCCTGGGCCGCCGCGAAAATCTCGTTGCCGTGCAGCGCCAGCAGCGCCTTGTTGGCGGTGACCACGTGCTTGCCGTTGGCAATCGCCCCCAGCACCAGCTTCCTGGCCGTGTCGCAGCCGCCAATGAGTTCGACCACGATGTCGATGTCGGGATGGTTGACCACCAGTTCAGGGTCGCCCACCACCTCGCAGTCGGCGCCGACGATGGCGCGCGCGCGATCCACGTTGCGCACCGCGACCATCGCAATCTCGATGCCGCGCCCGGCGCGGCGCCGGATTTCTTCCTGGTTGCGTTTAAGGACGTTAAAGGTGCCGGCGCCAACTACGCCAAGGCCGATCAGGCCGATTTTGATGGGTTTCATAGTTCTTTATCTGGAAGAGGTATCAGCCGCGCCCATGGCGGCGTCGGTAGCCGTCAAGGAAGCGCGCAATGCGGCCGCAAGCGTCGGTCAGGTCGTCGGAATTGGGCAGGAACACGAGGCGGAAGTGATCCGGCGCGATCCAGTTAAAGCCCGTTCCCTGCACCACCAGGACTTTTTCTTCGGCCAGCAGGTCGTAGGCAAACTGCTGGTCATCCGCGATCGGGTACATCACGGGGTCGAGGCGCGGGAACATGTACAGCGCAGCTTTTGGCTTCACGCAGGTCACGCCCGGAATATCGGTCAAGAGTTTGTGCGCCATGTCGCGCTGGCGCAGCAGGCGCCCGCCGGGGCCGACCAGGTCATTGATGCTCTGGTAGCCGCCGAGCGCGGTCTGGATGGCGAACTGGCCCGGCGCGTTGGCGCACAGGCGCATCGAGGCCAGCATGTTCAAGCCATCGATGTAATCCTTGGCGTGGCGTTTTTCGCCCGACACCACCATCCAGCCGGCGCGGTAGCCGCACGAACGGTAGTTTTTCGACAGGCCGTTCAAGGTAATGAACAGCACATCGTCGGCCAGCGCGGCGATCGAGTCGTGCTGCTCGCCGTCGTAGAGGACCTTGTCGTAGATTTCGTCGGCCAGGATGATCAGCTGGTGCTGGCGCGCCAGTTCGATAATCTCGAGCAGGATTTCGCGCGGATACAGCGCGCCGGTCGGGTTGTTCGGGTTGATCACCACGATCGCCTTGGTATTGCTGGTGATCTTGCGGCGCATGTCGTCGATATCGGGATACCAGCCGGCCTGCTCGTCGCAGATGTAATGCACCGGGTTGCCGCCCGACAGGCTCACCGCCGCGGTCCACAGCGGATAGTCCGGCGCCGGCACCAGCACTTCGTCGCCGTTGTTGAGCAGGCCGTTCATGGCCATGACGATCAGTTCCGAGGCGCCATTGCCCAGATAGATGTCTTCGATCGTCACGCCAGTGATGTGCTTGCTCTGGGTGTAGTGCATGACGGCCTTGCGCGGCGCGAACATGCCTTTCGAATCGGTATAGCCGGCCGCGCCGTGCATGTTGAGGATCATGTCCTGCACGATCTCGTCGGGCGGGTCGAAGCCGAACACGGCCAGGTTGCCGATGTTGAGCTTGATGATTTTGTGGCCTTCTTCCTCCATCTGCTTGGATTTCTCCAGCGCGGGGCCGCGGATTTCGTAGCAGACGTCGTCGAGCTTGTTCGATTTCAGAATCGGTCGCAAAATATTTCCCTGTTCAGTGGCGCTTTGTTGCAGTGCGAAAAAGACCCATTTTGCCGAAAGGAGATAATTTAAGCAACCTTCGGCTACTACCTAAATTGGCGACAACACGCGACATCGTGGTAGTTTGGCGTCTTTTGCACGTGGATCTCGCGAAAATTCGCGGTTTACTGGACTTTGTGGCATGCTAACGCCACGCGCAGCGCCCGAGTGCCCTGCATCACCTTTTCTGCACCCACGCCATGAAGCTCCATTCCAGCACCACCCAACAATACCAGACCGTGACCGGTTACGACGAAACCGGCGTCGAAATCAACGCCCAGCGCTATGACTATAGCCTGCTGCTGATGCCCGAGGTGCCCGCGCGCGCCTGGGACGTGGCCGATTTCGAGGCCCTCACGGCCGCGCATTTCGAAAAAATCGGACAGGACAATCCGGATGTGGTCATCCTCGGCACCGGCGACAAGCAGCGTTTCGTCCATCCCAAGCTGGTCGCCTCCCTGCTGGAGCGGCGCATCGGCTGCGAGTGCATGGATAACAAGGCCGCCTGCCGCACCTACAACATCCTGATGGGCGAGGGGCGCAAAGTGACCCTGGCGTTGATCCTGGGCGAGGCGCGACAACGAACGCACGCTGGCGACGACCGCTAGCTTTAAGACCGTCTTTCCCGCGCAGGCGGGAACCCAAGTTTGCATGCATTTCGACGGTGCGACATACTTGGGTTCCCGCCTGCGCGGGAACGACGGCGCGGGCGGCGCGACAGATAACGATAGAGCGACGCAAGAGTAACGGCGCTACTTGCAATCCGGCACTCCGCCTCCATATAGGGTGCGCCCAAACACGTTTCCCCTCCCCTGTTGCGCTGCGGGGTATAAAATCAGCGCTGACTCACCTTCAGGAGAGAACCTGTGGCTGATAGCCAAACTGCAGCACCCTATACCGACTTCTCCGCCGCCATGACGGGCGACAAGCCGTTCCAGCTGTCCGGCCGCCCTGCCCGCTACACCGTGCTGTACTTTTATCCAAAAGACAATACGCCCGGCTGCACCACCGAAAGCATCGCTTTCCGTGAGCTGCACGAGCAGTTCCAGCAAGCCGGCGCCGAAATCTACGGCATCAGCCGCGATTCGCTGCGCTCGCACGAAGGCTTCAAATCGAAGCTCGGCCTGCCCTTCGAACTCATTTCCGACCCGGAAGAAGCCATGTGCCTCCAGTTCGGTGTGATGAAAATGAAGAATATGTACGGTAAGCAAGTGCGCGGCGTCGAACGCAGCACGTTTGTAATTGACGCTGATGGTAAATTGATGAAAGAATGGAGAGGCGTGAAAGTCCCTGATCACGCCGAGGCCGTGCTGGAATTTGTAAAGAGCCAACCTTGAGAGGGACAGCCAGAATCCAGGGGACCCTGTCGATCAACCCGCAGCAGAACCGATTGCACCAGCCATTTTGAGTCACACCTTCCGTTTTCAGCATCATCCCAATCTGGCGGCCTGCCGGCCCGGCCACTATGCCGGGCCCGACCACCACCCCCTTAGTTCGCACAGCCGGATCGCGCCCGCCGCCACAAGCGCCGCCTGCGCCGACGCCTCCGGGCTATCCTCCTGCACCTTTTTAGATTGAGACCCTGATGCCACTGCCAAAAATCCCCACCAAGCCAGCCACCCTGCTGCTGGCCGAAGACTATCCGAAAGCCGACCGCGGCAATAAGCCTGCGCCGGTAGCGGCCGCCAAGCCGAAACTGAGCGCCGTCGCCGAGATCGCAGCCGAGCCGGTCGCCAAAGCGCCGGCCAAGACCACACGCGCCAAGGCGCCAGCCAAGCAGGCTGCCCTGGTCGCCGCATCGCCGCAGGCCGCCCCGGCGCCGCTGGTCACCTCGCACGCCGTCATGGAGACGCCAATCGCCAAACCTGCGGCGCGCGGCAAGGAAAAGCAGCCGCTCGACCTGGAAGCGCCGCACCCGGCCAAGCACAAGGCGGTCGAACTGCCCGTCAAGTCCTCCACCAGCCGCAATGCCGACCAGACCGGCAAGACCAAGATGTTCGTGCTCGACACCAACGTGCTGATGCACGACCCATCGTCGCTGTTCCGCTTCGAAGAGCACGACGTCTACCTGCCGATGATGACGCTCGAAGAGCTCGACGACCATAAAAAAGGCATGTCGGAAGTGGCGCGCAACGCACGCCAGGTCTCGCGCACGCTCGACGCGCTGGTCGGCAACATCGACGATGGCGCGATCGAGAGCGGCATCCCGCTCGCCAAGCTGGGCAACAAGGACGCCAAAGGGCGCCTGTTCTTCCAGACGCGCCTGCAAAACGGCCCGACCCTGCCTGAAGGCTTGCCGGTCGGCAAAGCCGACAACCAGATCCTGGGCGTGGTGCGCAACCTGGAAGCCGAGCAACCGGGCCGCGCCATCGTGCTGGTGTCGAAAGACATCAACATGCGCATCAAGGCGCGCGCGCTGGGCTTGCCCGCCGAAGACTACTTCAACGACCACGTGCTGGAAGACAGCGACCTGCTGTACTCGGGCATCGTGCAGTTGCCGGACGACTTCTGGAACAAGAACGGCAAGGACATGGAGTCCTGGCAGGAAAACAAGAACGGCGTCTCGTCGACCTTCTACCGGGTCACCGGCCCAACCATGCTGACCCTGCTGGTGAACCAGTTCGTCTACCTGGAACCGAAAAATGGCGAAGCGCCGTTCTACGGCCAGGTCAAGCAGCTCAACGGCAAAACCGCCGTGATCCAGACCCTGCGCGACTTCAGCCACAACAAGAACAACGTATGGGGCGTCACCGCGCGCAACCGCGAGCAGAACTTCGCGCTGAACCTGCTGATGAATCCGGAATGCGACTTCGTCACCCTGCTCGGCCAGGCCGGTACCGGCAAGACCTTGCTGGCGCTGGCGGCCGGCCTGGCGCAAGTGCTCGAGACCAAGCTGTATAACGAAATCATCGTCACCCGCGTCACGGTGCCGGTGGGCGAAGACATCGGCTTCCTGCCCGGTACCGAGGAAGAGAAGATGGGTCCGTGGATGGGCGCTTTCGACGACAACCTCGAAGTGCTCAACAAGTCCGATTCGGATGGCGGCGAGTGGGGTCGCGCGGCAACGCAAGACCTGATCCGCTCGCGCATCAAGATCAAGTCGCTCAACTTCATGCGCGGCCGTACTTTTGTGAACAAGTTCCTGATCATCGACGAAGCGCAGAATTTGACGCCCAAGCAGATCAAGACCCTGGTCACGCGCGCCGGTCCCGGCACCAAGATCCTGTGCCTGGGTAACATCGCACAGATCGACACGCCTTACCTGACCGAAGGCTCAAGCGGCCTGACCTACGTGGTCGACCGCTTCAAGGGCTGGTCGCACAGCGGCCACGTGACCCTGGCGCGCGGCGAGCGTTCGCGCCTGGCCGACCACGCGAGCGAAGTGCTGTAACACGCTTGATCCTGTCTCGCTAATCACTGACTAGTTCAGTCGAAACGGTCTCTCTCCAGTCATCTGGACAGAGGCCGTTTTCTTTTGCCGGATGCTTTGTAAGGGACGCAATGGACACACTGCCGCATGGCCAATGCGCGCCGCTGGTCGGCCGCGCAGCCGAGATGGACGCGCTACGCAATTTCGCCCACCTGCTCAATCTGGAAAACCATCATGAATAAACTGATGCTCGTAAGCGGTACCGCGCTGGTCCTGCTGGCCGCGAAGGCATTGGCCCAGCCTGCCCCGCCCGGCCCGGCCGCCGACAAGATCGCCACCCTGGTGTCGGCGCTGGCGAAGAACCCGCTCTGGATGAACGGCCTGACGCCGCACGTCAAGCTGGGCGGCGACGCCACCCCGCCGGAAGTACTGGACCGGTATTTTCAGATGGCGGGCTTTGACGCGGGAGCGGTCGGGAACTACACGATTGTCGCCATGCGCGCTGTGGTTATCGCGCCGGACGACGAAAGCTCACCCAGGATGACCGCCGTGCTGGTCGAGTCCGATCTCGGCCCGAAGATTGTGCTGATGCGATTCGAGCGCAATGGATGGTGGACGCGCGCCTTTGATGCCAGGTAAACACCGCCCTGGCGTCAGCCGCTTTCCAGCGCCGGCCGGTGACGCTCGCGATAGCGTCCCGGCGACACATTGAACCAGCGCCTGCGCGCGCAGGGCGGCGCCGTACGCTGACCCGGCGCCGTCAGCGCACTTCGCAATCGACGCCCTGCGCGGCGCCCTTGGACGCGCTGTTGGCGCCCGGCGCCTGCGACATCGAAAACGATGGCGGCGGCGAAAACCGGATGGCGGGGCTGGCCGGAACCAACACCGGCGGGGCCGTCAAGCTGGGCGTAAAGCCGAACTGCCCGGCCGAAAAATTGCTGCTGCCCCCCTTGTTGCTCACGATGATGGCGCCGTCGAGCACATTCAGATACAAGCCTGGCGGCTGGGCCGGCAGGCCGCCGGGCGTGGACCCGCTCCTGGGCGGCACGCCCGGCGCGACGTACTGGGCGACGAAGGTGGTGCCGCGAATACCGATGGTGGCGGCCGGCGTCTTGAGCGAAAACTTTTCCTTGTTGCGCTTGCCGAGCAGCCCGGTCAGCGAACGCAAGCCGCCCTGGACCAGGCTGAAGCTGGCGCTGTCGGCGTCGGGCTTGGCGCCGTCATAGGCAAACGCTTCGATCACGAAGGTGGTATCCGGGCGCAGCGTCATTTCGCTGTTGTCGATGAACCTGATCTGGGCGTAGGTGTTCTTTTGCGACATGAGCGTGTCGCCCGACTCCACTTCCGACCTGACGGCCAGCACCTTGACCGCGCCATCGGCCTTCTTGACCATCAACGGCCCGCTCAGGTTGATGACCGTGCCGGCCACTTGCCCCGCCCACGCCGCCGTCCCCATGCAGCTCAGCAGGAAACCCGCAAGCGCCTTAATTGCAATACGTCTTTTTGCGCAGTTCACTTGCATCTCCTTGAGTTGTACCCGTGGCGGCCTTGGCTACCTGTGTTTCCGAGAGCTCCTTGCCGAGCGGCGCCTGGGCCTGCGTGCTGCCCGGCAGCGTGGACTGGCTGGTCGCTGTATTGATCAGATAGACGCTGTCCTGGATCGCTTGCGTCACGGCCTCGCCCGCCGCAAGCCCGGTGGGCGGCGTTACCACCGCGCAGCCCGGCGCGGACGGATTCGCCACGCAGGCATTGACTGTCGGCAGCACCACCGTACACCCCTGCAAGGTGGGACTACCCACGCATTGCGCCAGGGTCGGCAGCACCGCGCCGCAACCGGCGGCCGTTGGCGTAGTGACGCACTGTCCGAGTGACGGCAAGACCGCGACGCAGCCAGGCGCCGAGGGCGCGGCCACGCACTGCGGCAGCGACGGCAGCACCGCAACACAGCCGGCCAGCGTTGGCGTGGCGCTGCACTGCGACACGCTCGGCAGCACGGCCGAGCAGCCCGCCAGCGCCGGATTGGCGCTGCAGCTAGCCAGGCCCGGCAGTACTACGGCGCACCCCGGCAGCGCGGGATTGGCGACGCACTGGTTCAGGGCGGGCAAGACCACGGCGCAGCCGGCAGTGCCGGGCACCGATACGCACTGCGCCAGGGTTGGCAACACCACGCTGCAACCGGCCAGGGCTGGCGCGGCCACGCATTGGTTCAGGCTGGGCAGCACCGCGACGCAACCGGACTGGAACGGTGCGGCAATGCACTGGGACAGGGTCGGCAGCACCGAAGCGCAACCGGGCAAGGTCGGCATGGCGACGCACTGGGCAAGGCTTGGCAAGACCACGGCGCAGCCGGCCTGGCTTGGTGCGGCGACGCATTGGGCAAGGCTTGGCAGCACCACGCTGCAACCGGCCTGGCTTGGCGCGACGGCGCACTGGGCCAGGGTCGGCAGCACCGCGCCGCAACCGGCGAGCGACGGGGTGCTCACGCACTGGGCAAGGCTCGGCAGCACGGCGCCGCAACCGCTGGCGGCCGGATTGGCCACGCACGCGGCCAGGGTCGGCAAGACCGCGCTGCAACCCGCGGTGGCGGGCGCGGCGATACAGGCCGACAAGGTCGGCAACACCGCCGCGCAGCCGGCGGTGGCCGGCGCGCTTGTACACACGACCAGGCTCGGCAACACGACGGCGCAACCGGGCGTCGCCGGGGCCGCGCCGCAGGTCGCAAGGCTTGGCAAGACCGCAGAGCAGCCCGCCGTGGCCGGCGCGGCCAGGCATTGGGCCAGGTTCGGCAGCACCGCGCCGCAACCAGCGGTCGATGGCGCGGCCTCGCACTGGGCCAGGCTCGGCAATACCACGCTGCAACCGGCCGTGGCCGGATTGCTCACGCAAGTGCCCAGGCTCGGCAGCAGGGAAGCGCAATACGAGATCGCCGGATTGCCCAGGCAGCTTTGGAACGCTTGCGCCAGGATGCCCGCGCAGGCGCTTTGCGACGGGGTGGCGATGCACGACTCGACGGTGGGTGTCGCCGGAATCGTGCCCGGACCGGTGCCCGTCACGGTGCCGCTGGCGCTGGTGGCCGTGCCGCTGCCGCTCACCGTCGGCGCGCTCAGGGTGATGTTGCCGGACGTGGCGCTCAGGCTGCCGTTGTTGATGATCGCCCCGCCCTGCAAGCTCATGTTGCCGGCGCCGGAGGCGACGCTGCCGCTCGGCCCCACGGTCAGGGTGCCGCCGTTGCCGGCCGTAAGCGCCAGCGCGCCGCCATTGGACGCCACGCTGCCATCGATGGTCAGCGGGCTGGCGGTGCTCAAGCTGATCGCGCCGCCATTGCTGCGCACGCCCTGCCCGCCGGCCATGACCGTCATGCCGCCCTTGTTGGCCACCGTGATCGGACTGACGTTGGCCACGCCGGTCTGGGTCACGCTGCCCAGGTTCAGGGTGCCGGTATTGCTGATGTCGATGTCGCTGGTGCCGCCATCGGTGGCGTTGTCCGCCGTCAGCGCCGAGGTTTGCGTATAGAACGGCGACGGCGTGGCGCCGGACGAGCCGATCTGCCCGCGCGCGCTCAAGCCAATGGCGCTGGCGCGCGCCGGCGCCGTGCTCGTATTGGCGATGCTCGATCCGGACAGGTACAGCGAACCGGGCGTGATGACGGCGTCGTGCAAGGTCAGATTGCCGGCGCCGGCGATCAGCGCCAGCTTGCTGCCGGCGGTCAGGTTGCCCGACATGTCGAGCAGGCCGGTCACGTCCAGCGCGCCGGTCTGGTTGGCTTGCCCGCCAATGATGAGCTTATCGGCCGTGACCAGTTTCAGTTCGCTCTCGCTCAAGCCCAGCTGCCCTGGGCCATCGACCGCGTTCGCGCCGGCGTGGATGATGGTCGCGCCGTCATGCGGCGCCAGGGTCACGCTGCCGCCAACGGCGCCGGTGGACGTGATCAGCCCGCCCAGGGTCATCGCGTCGGAGTGGATGGCGATATGGTCGGCGCTGAGCATGCCGTTGGCCGTGGTGAGCACCGCCCCATCGGCATAGCCGTGGCGCGCCAGGGTGAGCACGCTGCCGGTGCCGGGCAGCATGATCAGCGGCGCGGTCACGCTGATGGTGCCGCCGCTGCGCAAACTCAGGGCTTGCGTTTCCAGCGGGGTCGCTGCGCCGCCCAGTTGCCCAGTGACGCTGATGACGCCTTCATAACTGTCGCCGCCGATGATCAGATCGCTGGAATGGATCGGGTTCAGGTCGAACGGCGACAGGCGCAGGATCGACTGCGACGGGCCGCCGTTGGCAATTTCGATCGGGCGCCCCGGCGTGAGCGGCGCGATGCTGACCACCGGCCTGGCGCTGCCCGCCGGGCCGATCATTCCGCCCGGCATGCTGACTTGGTCGGACACGATGGCGATGGCGGCGCCGCCTTGCAGGGTCGAATTGCTGTTCAGGGTGAACTGCTTGCCAGCGACAAACGCCATGCTGCCGCTGCCGCTGTTGACGACGGCGCTGCCGCCCGCGCCGATATAGACCGAGTCGCCGCTCATGCTGACCGCCCCGCCGCCGGTGCTGACGGTGCTGTTGACGAACACCCCGCCGCTGCCGCTGGCATAGGGCGACGCATTCGCGTTCAGGGTCAGCGCCCGGCCCGAGGTCGATACCGGCGCGTTGATGGTGATGTGGTTGCCGGCGTCAATCGTCAGGCTGCCTGCGCTGCCGGCCGAGAGCGCGATGGCCCCGTCCACCAGCACGTCGTGCGTCGCTTGCACCTTGATGGCGGTGGCCGGCGCGGCCGAGTTGAGCATGGCCACGTCGAGCAGGGTCACCGCAGTGCTCGGCATGCCATCGGCAAAGGTATCGACCGCGTCGAGCAGCACCGTGCTGCCATTGTTGCCGATCGTGACATCGTAGGGATCGAGCAGCCAGCCGCGCGCCTCCACCCGCATGCCATGCACATCGAGATGGCGGCCCGAGGTTTCCACCTGCCCGCCGCGCGCCGTGATGCGGCCGCTGGCGCGCGTGGCGCCGTCGGACCACAGCACCACCGTGCCGCCGTCGGCGTCGATGGCCGCGTTCTTGCCCATCACGGTCTGGCGCGCATTGCGCACCAGCGCATTTTTTCCCTGCCAGCCGCCGCCCAGCAGCACGCTGCCGCCGGCCGCCTCGATGCGGGCGTCGCCCGTCATGCCGACCCGCTCTCCCTGCACGCTGAGCGAGCCGCCCCTGGCGCTGGTGACGCTGCCCGCCTCGAGCAAGGCGTCGGCGCTGGCCTTGAACACGATCTGGCCATGCTCGCCCACGCGCGCGCTGTCGG
The DNA here is from genome assembly GCF_011682065.1 of Massilia rubra. Classification (GTDB taxonomy): domain Bacteria; phylum Pseudomonadota; class Gammaproteobacteria; order Burkholderiales; family Burkholderiaceae_D; genus Telluria_A; species Telluria_A rubra. The sequence goes on from NZ_VUYU01000019.1 coordinate 33,225, forward strand.
CGCTGAGCGCGCCGCGCTGGCGCACCAGGGCGCCATAGATGCCAACCTTGCCGCCCTCGGCCACGATGCGCCCCAGGTTGAGCGCTTCGCTGGCCGGGGCCGACACCACCACATGCAAGTCGGGATTGCGCGAATCGACCAGTTGCACGCTGTGGCCAGCCGCCAGCACCACCTCGCCCTGGGGCGAATGAATGACGCCGCTGTTCTCCACGTTGGGCGCGATCAGGAACACATGGCCGCCGGACGGCGTGCTGATGCTGCCCTCGTTGCGCACCGCCGCGGCGCCCGGCGCCGCGCTGAAGTTGCGCTTGCCGGCCAAAAAGTCGGCGTTCGACAGGTTCAGGCTCGACGCCGTCAAGCCATTGACATCGATGCGCGCATCGCGCCCGAACAGCACGCCGTTCGGGTTAATCAGGAACACCTGCCCGTTCGATTGCAGCGCCCCCAGGATGCGGCTCGGGTCTTGCCCGACGATGCGGTTGAGCACCGCGCTATTGCTGTCCTGCTGGATGAAGCGCGTGATGTCGCCGGCATTGACCGAAAAGCTTTGCCACTGAATGATGGTGTTGGGCGTATTCGTGATCGAAAATACATTGCCCTGCTGGCCGAAGCTGGCCTGCCCGGCCAGCACTTGCGGCGACTGCGGCGCCCCGCGCGCCAGGCCCGTGGCCAGCAGCAGGCAGGCGCACAGCAGGCGCAGGGCCGGGCCGGTGGGGGTGTTGGTCGTGTTGGTCGTGGTCTTCATGGTGTTTTACCTCTAGTAGGCCAGGCCCACACGGACGTGCAGTTTATTGTTGCGGGTGGCGCCGGCGTCGCTGCGCAGCACATGGCCGTAGTCGAGCTGCATGGTCATCGAACTGCCCACCGCCACGCGCCAGCCGAGGCCTGCGCTGGAAACCGTGGCGCGCGCATATTCGCCGGCCAGCGCCTCGTTGCGGCGGCCGTGGGCGGCATCGTAAAACGCCAGCATGCGGCATTGCCAGCGCGCGCCGCACCAGTTGGGCGTGTACAGCTCCAGGTTGGCCAGCACCCCGGAATCGGTCGACAGCGCGCGCTCTTCCAGGCCGCGCACCGAACTGGCGCCACCGGCGCCGAACTGCTCGCCCGGCACCAGCGCGTCGCCGCTCCACTGGCCGTTGAGCAGCACGCGCGCCTGCCAGTCCTTGGCCAGCGCGCGGCTGAAAGCGCCGGCGAAGCGCAGCATGCCGTAGCCGGCTTTGGCGCCGGCGCGCGCGCGTTCGAGGTCGGCCTGGCCGCCACGGCTGCCGCCGGGGAGGTTGCGCGCCACGCCGAGCGACACATTCGCTTCGCCGCCGGCCCACGGCAGGCTGGCCACCCAGGTCACGCTGAGCGGATGGACGGTGACGTCGTTGCCGACCTCCTGGCCGAAGAACAGCACGCTGTTCTTGTAAGCCTTGTAGTCGATCCCGTACACCAGGCGCGCATCGAGCTTGCCGCGCCGCGCCAGGCCCTGGTTGTAGCGCATCCCGGCCATGCTGCCCTTGCCGCTCACCGCCAGGTTGACGATGCCGGCCGTGATGGTGCCGGAATCGACATCCGAGTAGCTGGCGTACAGGTCGACCGAGTCGCCCAGTTCATACAGCGGAATATGGTAGCCGGCCCCGTACACGCTGACCTTGCTCGGTTCTTCGGCGCTGGTGGTGTACTGCAGGCTGCCGACATGGTCGCGCCCCCACAGGTTGGCGTGCTGCACGATGGCGCTGACGTGGGTCTTGCCGGTCTGCGCGTTGCCGCTGTTGTCGACATTGAGCATGGCGGTCCACGGCTTGCCGTCGCTGACGTCGAGCACGGCGTCGACCGTGTCGTCGGCGCTGCCGCTTTGCAAGGTCATCCGGATCTTGCGCGCCGGGTTCTCGTTGGCCATGCGCAGGTTCGACGAGACCCGGTCCAGGTCGGGCGTGCGCCCGGCTTGCAGGGTGGGCAGGCTGCGCCGCACGTTGGCTTCGTCAAACACGCGGTTGCCGCGCACCTCGATCCGTCCGATGGTGGGCTGGGTCACGGTCAGGCGCACCGCGCCGCCCTTGAGTTCCTGTTCCGGCAGCTGGACCGTGACCACCTGGTAGCCGCGCGCGTGGTACAGCGCTTCGAGCGCTTCGAGCGCGCGCTGGACGTCGCCGAAGTCGCGCCCGGCGCCGGTGTAGGGAGCGAGCGCGGCGTCGATTTCGGCCTGGCCGAGCAAGGTATTGCCGGCCACCTCGTAGCGGCTGATGTCAAAACGGATCGTCTCGGACGCCGGATCGGCGGCCCAGGCGGCGCCGACCGCCGCGGCGAGCGCGGCGCCGGCGATGAGGCGCGCAAAAGGAACATTCATGGCGTTGCCCTGACGGCGACGGGGGAAAGTGGCATGGTCTTATCCCAATGATGAGAATGATAAAAGTGGCAACTTTGTTACGCGTATTCAATAAGTGTAATGCCGTCCCCGGCCGGCACGGCCCGAATGTTGAGCGAAACCGGCGCTTTTTTGAAAAGCGTTGCAGGCAGGCGTCAGAGGAATATGAGAATGACAAATACGCGGCTGGCGACACGTTCACTTGGTGTCGAACACGGTCACGCCATCCCAGCCGGCGCCAGGCGGATCGGCGCGGTACAGCGCCAGGCGCTCCAGGTACAGGCGATACAGCCGGCAATCCGGTTCCTCGCCTGCGAGCGCCGCCAGCATGGCGCCGGCCGCCTCCCAGTCGCGCGCGCGCAGCAGCGCCAGCGCCGTGTGCCAGCGCGCCAGCCGCGCCACCGCCGCCGGATCAAGCGCGGCTGCCATGCCGAGCGGCTCGAAGATCGCAACCGGCGCATGCTTGCCCTTGACCCGCACCAGGTCCAGTTCGCGCCAGGCGAAGCCGGGAGCGGCGGCGCACGTGGCCTCCCCGACCACGATGCCGGCCCCGTACACCTTGGTGACGCCTTCCAGGCGCGCGGCCAGGTTGACCGCGTCGCCCATGACGGTGTAGGCGCGGCGGATGCGCGAGCCCATGTCGCCGACATGCATCATGCCGCTGTTGATGCCGATCCCGATGTGCAAGGGCGGCCAGCCGCGCGCCTGGAACTGCGCGTCCAGGCGCGCCGCGCTGGCCTGCATCAGCAAGGCGGTGGCCACGGCGCGCCGGGCATGGTCGGCAAAGGACACCGGCGCGCCCCAGAAGGCCATGACGGCGTCGCCGATGTATTTGTCGAGCGTGCCGCAATGGCTGTCGCGGATGTCTTCCGACATGGCCGTCAGGTACAGGTTGATGTATTCGCGCAGGGTTTTCGGATCGAGTCCTTCCGAAATGGTGGTGAAACCGCGCACGTCGACGAACAGCACGCTCAGTTCGCGACTTTCGCCCTCCATGGTGTACTGCTCGGGATTGTCGGCCATTTCGGCCACCAGTTCGGGCGCGACGTACTCGCGAAAGCGCGACACCAGGGCGTGGCTTTTGCGCACCTCGACAAAGTAGCCGAAGCCCAGGTTGAGCACGAACAGGGCCAGGATCAGCAGCACCAGCACGGCGGCGCCGAGCACCATGCCGGCTTCGTAGTAGAGGTAGAAATTGAGGCCGATGGCCGCCGCCAGCGCCGCCGCCGTCAGCAGCACCGCGCGCAGCGGCGCCAGCAGGGCCGGCGCCAGCGACAGCACCAGGCCGAAGGCCAGCACCAGCCCGCACTCGAACAGATAGGCGGCGGCGGGACGCGACTTGAAGTCGTTGTCGAGGATCGACTTGAGCAGGTTGGCGTGCACTTCCACCCCGGGGAACTCGGGATTGACGGGCGTGGCGCGCAGGTCGTTGATGCCGGGCGCGGTCGAGCCGACCAGCACCAGCGCGCCCTTGAGCTGCGCCGGCGGCGTCGCGCCGGTAAGCACGTCGAGCGCCGAGACGTAGCGAAACGCGCCGCCGGCCGGGCCGCCGCGGCCACGGAACTGCACATAGGTGGTCAGCCCTTCGCCCACCGGAATGCGCAACTGCCCGCGCGGCAAAAAGAGCGAGATCGACGGCACCGCGCCGCTGTCTTTTTCGGCCTGCGACAACTGCTCGACGGTGGTGTCGAAATACGGCGCGATGGCGCGCGCCTTCAGGTACACGGCGGCGGTGGCCAGCGACAGCGAGGGATAATACGCCTCGCCGATGCGCTGCAACAGGATCGACGAGCGGATCACGCCATCGGCGTCGGTGGAGGCGGTAAAGATGCCGGCGCCGGCGGCGGCCTGCTGCAGGCGCGCGATATTGGCTTCGTAGCCGTCCGCCGTGTAGGCCAGCAGTTCGCGCCCGTTCAGGCTCTCGACCGTAAACGCCGGCGCCGGCAGCACGCCCTTGCGCAGCTTGTCCGAGACGTTGTAGCCGAGCACCACGTTCTGCCCGCGCAGCGCGTCGGCCAGCAAGCCGTCGTAATCCATGCCCGCTTTCAGGCGCGCCAGTTGCGCCTTCAGGCCGTCCACCCCGGCCAGTTCGGCGCCGGCCAGGCGTTCGAGCACGGCGTAGCCGGACGAGGTATCGGGTTCCGGAAAGGAGATGTCGAAACCGACCGCGCCGGCGCCGTAATGGCGCGTCAGTTGGGTCACCAGGTTGGCCTGGATATCGCGGCTCCACGGAAAGCGCCCGAGCGCGGCCAGGCTCTTTTCATCGATATCGACAATGACGATGCGCGCGTCGAGCACGGGCGCCTCGATGCGCATGCGCAGGCCGGCCACGAAGCCGTCCATGCGCTCGACCGAATCGCTGTGAAAAAAGCCCAGCGTGGACAGCGCCGCCAGCGCGGTGAGCGCGAGCCCGAGCAGCCAGCGTGGGGCGTATTTACGCAGCCGGCGTGCGCGCTTGCTTATCATTGTGCAGCTTGCATGAGGATTCACCCGTCCGTCGGAAGGCCGCGCCAGGCCGCATGGCACTCCGGATGAGTGTAGCGCCGCTCGCCGGCCCTGTACACCGGTGCGCAAAAAAGCGTGGGCAAAACGGCACGAAAGCGGGGACGCGCGATTGCGACGGCAAAATGTGCAGCCACGCGCAGGCAAAACCGCTATGATCGACCGTAATTGCAACATCGACGGTTCCGGCCATGAGAGTGACGACATGAAATTGCGCTTCTGGGGCGTGCGCGGCTCGATTCCTTCGCCGGGGCCGCGCACCGCGCGCTACGGCGGCAACACCACCTGCATCGAAGTGGGCACCGACGACGGCACCCTGATCATCCTCGACGGCGGCACCGGCATTTTTGCGCTGGCCCAGGACCTGCTCACGCGCTTGCCGGTGACGGCGAATATTTTCATCACCCACAGCCACTGGGACCATATCCACGGCCTGCCTTTTTTCACGCCGCTGTTCCTCCCCACCAGCCGCATACGCCTGCACGGCGCGCGCGACGAGGCGTCCGGCCAGGGCATCGAGCACATCATGGGCGTGCAGCTGCAAAACAGCTATTTTCCGGTCGGCGAAGCGCAGATGGCGGCCACCATCGACTACCATACGCTCGAGGTCGGGGTGGCCGTCGCGGTGGGCGACGCGCTGGTCGAGAACGTGGTCATGAACCACCCGGTGAGCAACCTGGGCTACCGCATCAGCTGCAACGGCAAGTCGCTGTTTTTCACGGGCGACCACGAGCCTTTCTTCAACCCGTATCCGGAACCCGACCCGCGCCACGCGAACTGCCAGCGCGAGATCGATCAGCGCCAGCTGGCCATCGACCGCGCCATGCACGGCGTCGACGCGCTGGTCCATGACTGCTCGTACACGCGCGACGAATACCCGTCCAAGCGCGGCTGGGGGCACGGCACCTTCGACGCGGCCATCGCCAGTGCGGTGCGGGTCGGCGCGCGCACCCTGTACTGCACCCACCACGAACCGACCCGCAGCGACGACGAACTCGAAGCGGTCTTCGCCGACGCCCTCCTGCGCCACGGGCCGCTGCCGGACGGCCTGTCGGTGGTGCTGGCCTACGAAGGCCTGGAAGTGACATTGAACTGAACCAGCCGAAAGCGACGACACCATGAACGATGCGGCAAGCGGCAAGCACGGAGGCGACGACGACACCGGCGCGCGCCTGGATTTTTCCAAAAGGCTGCAGGCGGTCACCAACAAGATTCACGCGACCGCCAATCTCGATGAAATCATGCTCGACCTGGGCATGGATTTTTGCGACCTGTTCGACTGCGACCGCTTCACCCTGTACGCGGTCACGCCCGAAAAAGACCATATCGTTTCCAAGGTCAAGACCGGGCTGACGACGTTTCGCGAACTGCGCCTGTCGATTTCGCCCAGTTCGATCGCCGGCTTCGTGGCCCTGAGCCGCAAGGCCCTGAACATTCGCGACGCCTACGACGAGCAAGAGCTGCAGCGCCTCGCGCCGGGCCTGCACTTCCAGAGCGGAGTGGACCAGCGCACCGGCTACCGCACGCGCGAAATGCTGGTCGCGCCGCTGCTGACGGTGCAGTCGAACGAGCTGCTCGGCGTGATCCAGTTCATCAACAACCGCAAGGGCGGACCGTTCTCGCCGGTGTGCGTGGAAGGCGCGCAAGACCTGTGCGAGACCTTGTCGGTGGCCTTCAGCCAGCGCCTCAAGCCGCCGCAGACGATGCGCACCAAGTACGTCGGGCTGGTGCACGAGGCGGTGCTGTCGGCGCCCGAACTGGAACTGGCCACGCGTTCGGCGCGCAAGAAGAACCTCGATATCGAGGAGGTGCTGTCCAAGGAGTTCCAGGTGCGCGCGGCGGCCATCGGCGACTCGCTGTCGAAGTTCTTCGGCACCCCGTACGAGCCGTACAAGCCGGACCGGATCAAGCCGACCGACCTGCTGCGCAACCTCAAGGCGCAATATGTCGAGGAAAACCAGTGGCTGCCGCTCGAAGAAAGCGCCGAGGGCCTGCTGGTGATGGCGCTCGACCCGGAGCGCATCCATGCCAGCAAGATCGTCAACCAGATCTTCCCCAAGGCCAAAGTGCTGTACCGCGTCACCACGCGCGAGGAATTCCGGCGCACCGCCGAACAATTCTTCGGCGCCGCCGTCGACGCCGTGGGCGGCTCGGTGGGCGAACTGCTCTCCGGGATGGACCAGGACGAGGTCGAGGGCGACGGCACGCTGGACGTCTCGGCCGCTGTCGAAAACGAACTGGTCAAGCTGCTCAACAAGGTCATCATGGATGCCCACCGCCAGGGCGTCTCGGACATCCACATCGAGCCCTTGGCGGGCAAAGGCAAGACCGGGATCCGCTTTCGCAAGGATGGCTCGCTGGTGCCGTACATCGAAATCCCGGCCAGCTACCGCAATGCGCTGGTCGCGCGCGTGAAGATCATGTGCGACCTCGATATTTCGGAGCGGCGCAAACCGCAGGACGGCAAGATCAAGTTCAAGAAATACGGCCCGCTCGACATCGAACTGCGCGTGGCGACCATTCCATCCTCGGGCGGGGTGGAGGACATCGTGATGCGCATCCTGGCGGCGGGCGAGCCGATCCCGCTCGACAAGCTGGGCGTGTTGCCATTTAACCTGGAGCGCCTGCGCGCGGCCATCGAAAAACCGTACGGCCTGTTTTTCGTGTGCGGGCCGACCGGGTCGGGCAAGACCACCACCTTGCACTCGGTGCTCAGCCACCTGAACACCCCGGACACCAAGATCTGGACCGCCGAAGACCCGGTCGAGATCACGCAAAAGGGCTTGCGCCAGGTGCAGGTCAACCGCAAGGCGGGGCTCGATTTTGCGACCGTGATGCGGGCGTTCCTGCGGGCCGACCCGGACGTGATCATGGTCGGCGAAATGCGCGACAAGGAAACCGTCAGCATGGGCATCGAAGCGTCGCTCACCGGCCACCTGGTGCTGGCGACGTTGCACACCAACAGCGCGCCGGAATCGATCGTGCGCCTGCTCGACATGGGCATGGACCCGTTCAACTTCGCCGACGCGCTGCTGGGCATCCTGGCGCAGCGCCTGGCCAAGCGCCTGTGCGCCTCGTGCAAACAGGCCTACCATCCGGATGCGGCCGAGGTGGACTTGCTGCTCACCGAATTTTGCAGCGAACTGCTGGCGACCGACGCCTTCGTCAGCGACCCCGAGGCCGGGCGCGCGCAGGTGCTGGCCGGCTGGCGCAGCCGCTACGCCAATGCCGACGGCCAGTTCACCCTGTACCGGGCCGTCGGCTGCGGCGAGTGCAACAAGGGCTATCGCGGGCGGGTCGGCCTGCACGAACTGATGATCGGCACCGACAAGGTCAAAAAACTCTTGCAGGAGCACAGCCGCGTGGCCGCCCTGCTGGCGGCGGCGCTGGAAGACGGCATGCTGACCCTGAAGATGGATGGCATCGAAAAGGTCCTCTCGGGCATCACCGACATCAAGATGGTGCGCCAGGTGTGCATCAAGTAAGCCGGCCGCGCGCCGTCCTTACTGCATGATGCGCACCACCTTGCCCAGCACCTGGTCGGCGCGCACGAAGCCCCAGAACCGGCTGTCGTAGCTGTTGTCGCGATTGTCGCCCATGACAAAATAGTGGCCGGGCGGAACTTCGCATGCCTGCACCAGGTGTTCGTAGACGCAGCCGTGGTCGCGCACCAGGCGCTCCCCGGCGCCCGGATCGGTCTCGTTGAGCAAGGTGTCGAAGCGCACGCCGTCGAGGCTGTTTTCAAAACGCGGCATCGCTTCGAGGCGGTCGGGCTCGAAATACGCATCGAGCGGGCGTACGCGCGTGGCGCCGCCGTTGACGAATACCTGGCGCTCGCGGTATTGCACCTTGTCGCCCGGCAGGCCCACCACGCGCTTGACGTATTGCTGGGTCGGGTCGAGCGGGAAATCGAAGGCGATGATGTCGCCACGCTTCAGAGGCGCCGAGATTGGACGCGACGCCAAGCTCATGCCATAGGCGCTCACATGGCCATAGCCCCATTTCTGCACCAGCAGGTTGGCGCCCGCCCGGATGGTCGGCGCCATGGACGTCGAGGGTGCGCGAAAGGTTTCATAAAAGCAGGCGCGCAGGCCGACCACGACCAAAAGGTACAGCAGCGCGATGGCCAGCAATCCATACCAGCGCGTGTAGCCCGGCCTGACAGCGCGCGGCGGGGCGCGGCTGGCCACGCGGTAGCCCAAGGTCACGCCGAGCACCACCAGGGTCAACTGGAGCACCACCATGGCGCCGTTGGCCAGCGGCCCCGGAAGCAGGAAGAAGATGGCGCACGCCAGCAGCAAGGCGCCACCGAACAACAAGGCGCCCAGGCGCGGCGCGCCGGCGTACACCAGGCCCAGCGGCATGGTCGCCAGGTTCAGGCCGGTAGCGATCCACTTGTTCGGTTTCCAGTTCATGCGCACCCCATCCAATCAGAAAGCGGCATTCTCTCACGCAACGAGGATTGTCCAACAAGTTGATTGCTGACATGGCACAATTGCCGTTCACTCATTCCCAGGCACGCCATGTATTCTTCCACCTTCATTTTCGGCACCAAGGATCTCGACGACGAGTTTCATCAGCTCGACAAAACCATTGCCGAGGCGGCCAAGTCGCTGCCCGGCTACCTGGGTGAAGAAGCGTGGGAAAACCGCGCCACCGGCTTGTTTTCGAACGTGTATTACTGGGACAGCCTGGAAGCGCTGCAAGCGTTGATGCAACATCCGGCCCATCTGCAAGCCAAGGCGGCGCAGGCCCGCTGGCTGGACGGGTATCACGTGGTCATTTCCGAAGTGATTCGTACTTACGGAAATGCCGAACTGGGGCACAGGATGAACGTGCCCGCGAGCACTGCGCCGGCTGATCTCCACGCGGCGCAGTGACGGCCCCGCTAGACCGGCGGCAGCTTGTCCAACTGCGTTACCGTGGTCCACAGCACACATCCTGACAGCAGCCCGAGTATCACCGGCGGCACGATTCCCCAGGCCAGCCAGTTGCATACGATCAGCAAGGGCAGCACGATCGCAAAGCGTTTACCGTTCGCGCCGATGGTCACCTTGGTTCCGCAGGCTGGACAAGCCCCCTGCTTGACGCGCGGACGGCCGGGACCCGCAAGGAATATCCCGAGGGGGACCTGGCAACGGGGGCATGTGTATTTCATAAGCAATAAAGAGTGAAAGTGAGTGGCGGAATTATCGCCCAGGTCGCGCGTGCATCATACAGCGGGGTGAGCAGGCTCGAACCGTGCGCCCAGCAAGCCCATAAACAAGGGCAAGAAAAATCTGCCCGACGCGCAATGCCGTCCCGGCCGGCGGCATTGCGTGCCTCATCGCGCCCGGGCCAAGGCGGCGGCCGCCGTTTGACAGCAACGCCGCTACGGGGCTACTCTATCGATCCGGCCCGTTCCCCCGCTGCGGCGATCCGACCACCATGCTCCAGGCACCAACTTTTCCGATCCGCACCGAATGTCCGCCTGGCGCCTGCGTGTGCCAGCGCGACGCCCTGCTGGCCGAGCCCGGCGGCGACACGCGCATCCTGCGCCTGACCCGCGAGGAAGAAAAGAAACTGCTCGCCCATATCGACGGCATCGCCAGCTACGCCGAACTGAACAAGCTGAGCGAGCGCCTGCGCAGCCAGCTCGGGGTGGTCTTGCAGATCACGCCCAGTCACAACGAGGTAAAAAGCGCACGCGGCCTGAGCATTGTGCTGGAAGACCGGCCGGGCCTGTGCCGCAAGACCCGTCAGGCGGTCCCGAGCGCGATCCGGCGCTCGCTCGAGCGCCACCCGGACATCATCTACGCCATCCTCGACGCCCACGACTTGCTCGGCCCTAACTGACGCGCGCGGGCGATTCCGGTTCCGTCCGCACGCCTGAGCGAGGTCAAGCGCGGTGCTGCGGAATGTCCACATCATGGGGTTTTCCAGCGCCATGACGGGGGCCGCATGCAAGCACACAGCAAGTACGACGCGCTGGTTCTGGACGCGCTCATCTCCGCCGCCGAGCTCGAACAGGCGCGGCACGCGGCGCATGCGGCCCTGCTCGACATCGAAGACGTGCTGGTGAGGGACTTGCACCTGCCCCTGGCGGCCATCGGCAACGCGCTGGCGCGCCATTTCGGGGTGCGCTACGAAGCGTTTGCCCCGGGGCGTATCAAACCCGTTTCCCTGCTCAAGAACCTCAAGGCCCAATACGTCGACGACAACCAGTGGCTGCCGCTCGACGAAGACAAGGACGGCCTGCTGGTGCTCGCGCTCGACCCGGAACGGGTGCGCGCCAGCCGCATCGTCAACCAGGTCTTCCCCAGGTCGAGCATCGTCTGGTGCGTCACCACGCGCGCCGAATTCCGGCGCACGGTCGACCAGTTCTTCGGCACCACCGCGCGCAGCGACGGCAGCTCGCTGCGCGAAGTCTTGTCCGGCATGACGCACGACGCGAACGACAGCGAAGACACCCGGCCGGTCTCGCAGGCGGTGGAAAATGAACTGGTCAAGCTGGTCAACAAGGTGATCATGGATGCCTGGCGCCAGGGCGCGTCCGACATCCACATCGAGCCGCTGCCCGGCAAGGGGCGCACCGCGATCCGCTTTCGCAAGGATGGCGCGCTGGCGCCCTACATCGACATCCCGGCCGGCTACCGCAACGCCCTCGCCGCGCGCGTGAAGATCATGTGCGACCTCGATACCTCCGAGCGGCGCAGGCCGCAGGATGGCAAGATCAGCTTTGGCAAGTACGGCCCGCTCGACATCGAACTGCGCGTGGCCACCATTCCGTCGGCCGGCGGGGTGGAAGACATCGTCATGCGCATCCTGCCGGCCGGCGACGCCATGGCGCTCGACCAGTTGGGCGTGCTGCCGCATAACCTGGCGCGCCTGCTGGCGGCGATCGGCAAGCCGCACGGCCTGTTCTTCGTGTGCGGGCCGACCGGTTCGGGCAAGACCACCACCCTGCATTCCCTGCTGGCGCACCTGAACACGCCCGACACCAAGATCTGGACCGCCGAAGACCCGGTCGAGATCACGCAAAAGGGCTTGCGCCAGGTGCAGGTCAACCGCAAGGCGGGGCTCGACTTCGCGACCGTGATGCGGGCCTTTTTGCGGGCCGACCCGGACGTGATCATGGTCGGCGAAATGCGCGACCGCGAAACGGTCGGCATCGGCATCGAGGCGTCGCTGACCGGGCACCTGGTGCTGGCCACCCTGCACACGAACAGCGCGCCGGAATCGATCGTGCGCCTGCTCGACATGGGCATGGACCCGTTCAACTTCGCCGACGCGCTGCTCGGCGTGCTGGCGCAGCGCCTGGCCAGGCGCCTGTGCGGCGCGTGCAAAGAAGCCTACCAACCCGGCGCGGCCGAAATGGCGCAGCTGGCCGGCGAGTACTGCGCCGAAGTTGCGCACGCCGGCGCGGCGCCCGACGCGGTGCTGGCCGCCTGGCGCGCGCGCCATGCCGATGGCGAGGGGCGCTTCACCTTGTACCGCGCGCGCGGCTGCGCCGGGTGCAATGGCGGCTACCGGGGCCGGATCGGCCTGCACGAACTGATGATCGGCTCGGACCACATCAAGCGTCTGTTGCAGGAGCGCAGCCGGGTCGCGCTGCTGCTCGCCGCCGCCCTCGATGAAGGCATGCTGACCCTGAAAATGGATGGCATCGAGAAGGTCTTGCTGGGCCTGACCGACCTGCGCACGGTGCGCCAGGTGTGCATCCGTTAGCGCCGGACGAAAAAAAGACCGCCGGTCGGAACGGGCGGTCTTGCTTGCCGGGGCGCGTGCCCCTTACATGATGTGGGTACCGATCCACCATGCCACCGCCGCCATGAAGGCCGACGCCGGAATCGTGAAAATCCAGGCCCACACGATATTGCCGGCCACGCCCCAGCGCACCGCCGACATCTTCTGCGACGCCCCCACGCCGACGATGGCGCCGGTGATGGTGTGCGTGGTCGATACCGGAATACCGAAAAAACTCGACATGATCAAGGTGATCGCGCCGCCGGTTTCGGCGCAAAAGCCGCCCACCGGTTTGAGCTTGGTGATCTTCTGGCCCATGGTCTTGACGATGCGCCAGCCGCCGAACAAGGTGCCGAAGCTGATCGCCGCGTAGCACGAAATGATCACCCAGCTTGGCGGGGTGGTGTCGGCCGGGTTGCAGTAACCGCTGGCGATGAGCAGCATCCAGATGATGCCCATGGTTTTTTGCGCGTCGTTGCCGCCGTGGCCCAGGCTGTACGCGGCCGCCGAGAACAACTGCGCGCGGCGGAACCAGGTATCGACCTTGCGCGGGGTCGACTTGACGAACACCCAGGCCACGATCAGCATGATGATCGAGCCCAGCGCAAAGCCGAGCAAGGGCGCGACCACGATGAAGATGACGGTCTTGAGCAAGCCGCTGCCGATCAGGGCGCCGGTGCCGGACTTGGCCACCGCCGCGCCCACCAGGCCGCCGATCAGCGCGTGCGAGGACGACGATGGAATGCCGTAGTACCAGGTAATCAGGTTCCAGATGATGGCCCCGACCAGGGCCCCGAAGATGATGTACTGGTCCACCACCTTGGGATCGATGGTGCCCTTGCTCAGGGTGGCGGCGACGTGCACGCCCACCACGCCGATGGCGATGAAGTTGAACACGGCGGCCATGGCGACCGCGGTCTGCGGCTTGAGCACGCCCGTCGAGACGACCGTGGCAATCGCGTTGGCCGCGTCGTGGAAGCCGTTCATGAAGTCGAACAGCAGCGCCAGGGCGATCAACATGCCGAGCACGTAAATGCTGATTTGGATATGTTCCATGCTGGCGCCGCTTACGCGTTTTCGACGATGATGCCTTCGATGATGTTGGCAACATCCTCGCAGCGGTCGGTCACGGTTTCGAGGATCTCGTAGATCGCCTTGAGCTTGATCAGGTTACGCACGTCCGGTTCATCGCGGAACAGTTTCGACATGGCGGCGCGCATCACATGGTCGGCGTCGGACTCGAGGCGGTCGATCTCTTCGCAGATGGCGACGATCTTTTGCGAGTTGTCCATGTTGTGCAGCAGGCCGACGGCTTGTTCGACTTTCTGGCAGCAGGCCAGGCACAGTTCGGCCAGGCGCTTCGCTTCCGGGGTCACCGCCTTGAGGTCGTACAGCGACACCGTCTGCGCCGCGTCTTCCATCAGGTCGAGGATATCGTCCATGCGCGTGATCAGCTTATGGATGTCGTCGCGGTCGATCGGGGTGATGAAAGTCTTGTGCAGCATGTCGACCGTGGCGTAGGTGATCTTGTCGGCTTGCTTTTCGATGCTTTCGATCGCGTGGACGCGGTTTTCGAGGTCGTCGAAGTTGGTCATCAGGCCAACCATTTCATGCGCGCCCTTCACGCATAGTGCAGCGTGCTGGTTGAAGAGCTCAAAAAACTTGCCCTCGGTGGGCATCAGGCGTCCAAACATGGTTTCTCCGTTAAAGCGCGTTAAAGCGTGATTGATACTGCGTGATACTGCTGAAGGACGCCGCTCGTGGCGGCGCCGTTATGGGTTAGTCGCCCTGGTAGACCGCCAGGTTACCGCTGTAGTTACCGAACTTGGTGTACTGGCCGATCCAGGTCAGGCGGATCGAGCCGATCGGACCGTTACGCTGCTTGCCGATGATGATCTCCGCGGTGCCCTTGTCGGGCGAGTCCGGGTTGTAGACCTCATCGCGATACAGGAAGATGATGACGTCGGCATCCTGCTCGATAGCGCCCGATTCGCGCAAGTCGGACATGATGGGGCGTTTGTTGGGGCGTTGTTCCAGCGAGCGGTTCAGCTGGGACAGGGCGATCACGGGACAGTGCAGTTCCTTGGCCAGCCCTTTCAGGCTACGCGAAATCTCCGAAATCTCGGAGGCGCGGTTGTCGCCCGGCTGGCTGCCTGTCATGAGCTGGATGTAGTCGATGATGATCAGGCCAAGCTTGCCGCACTGGCGCGACAGGCGGCGCGAGCGTGCGCGCAGCTCGATCGGGTTCAATGCCGGGGTCTCGTCGATGTACAACTGGGCGTCGTTCATCTTTTGAATCGCGTGCGTCAGGCGCGGCCAGTCTTCGTCGTTCAGGCGGCCGGTGCGCAGGCGGTGCTGGTCGAGCTGGCCGACCGAGCCAAGCATACGCATGGCCAGCTGGGTGCCGCCCATCTCCATCGAGAAGATCGCGACTGGCAGGCCCGCTTCGATGGCGACGTTCTCGCCGATGTTGACCGAGAACGCGGTCTTGCCCATCGACGGACGGCCGGCCACGATCACCAGGTCGCCCGGCTGCAGGCCGGAGGTCATGCGGTCGAGGTCAATGAAGCCGGTCGGCACGCCGGTGATTTCGCTCT
Organism: Massilia rubra; assembly: GCF_011682065.1. Taxonomy (GTDB): domain Bacteria; phylum Pseudomonadota; class Gammaproteobacteria; order Burkholderiales; family Burkholderiaceae_D; genus Telluria_A; species Telluria_A rubra. The sequence continues at coordinate 48,399 of NZ_VUYU01000019.1, forward strand.
GGTTGTCGCGGCTGTAGAGTTCATCGATGCGCTCGACCACCTGGGTGAGCAGCGGCTGCACCGCGATCCAGCCCTGCGAGCCGCGCGCGCCCTGTTCGGCGATGGCGAAAATCTTGGACTCGGCTTCGTCGAGCATCTGCTTGACTTCCTTGCCCTGCGGGTTGAACGCATTGCCCGAGATTTCGTCGGCCACGGTGATCAGTTTGCGCAGCACGCCGCGGTCGCGCACGATTTCGGCGTAGCGCCGGATGTTGGCCGCCGACGGCGTGTTCTGCGCCATCGCGTTCAGGTACTGCAGGCCGCCCACATCTTCGGCCTTGGCGATGTTGCTGAGCGCCTCGAACACGGTGATCACGTCGGCCGGTTTCGACTGGTTGATGAGTTTAACGATCTGCTCGAAGATGATGCGGTGATCGTAGCGATAGAAGTCGTCCGCATGCATCATGTCGGCAATGCGGTCGAACGCGGCGTTATCGCGCAGCAAACCACCGATCACAGATTGTTCTGCTTCGATGGAATGGGGCGGGATGCGGAGTGCGTCGAGCTGCGGATCGGATGGTGCGTTCATGGCGCGAATTATACCTGCTTCGGGTCAACTGGCTGACATAATTGGGGAGATTTGGACGTAAAAAAAGCCGGGAAGACCCGGCTTTTTCGTAGTTGCATTGCAAGCATGATGCCTGCAATGCAACAGTGTGACATGCGCTACTTAAGCAGCTTCGCCAACAACAGCGATCGTGATCTCGGCCACGACGTCGGTGTGCAGAGCGACTGCAACAGCGTGTTCGCCAGTCGTTTTCAGCGGGCCGGTAGGCATGCGTACTTGCGATTTTTCTACAGCGAAGCCCGCTTTCGTCAGCGCTTCAGCGATGTCGAAATTGGTGACCGAACCGAACAGACGGCCATCGACGCCCGCTTTTTGAGCGATCGAGATGGTCATGCCGCCCAGCTTGTCGCCTTGGGCCTGGGAAGCGGCCAGCTTGGCAGCTGCTGCTTTTTCCAGTTCGGCGCGCTTGACTTCGAATTCAGCGACGGCCGATGCGGTAGCACGGCGAGCCATGCGTTGCGGGATCAGGAAGTTACGTGCGTAACCGTCTTTGACTTTAACAACATCGCCCAGGTTGCCGACGTTAACAACTTTTTCCAACAGAATGATTTGCATAGAGTTCTCCAGTTTATCCGCAGCGATTAAGCGTGGTGCAGATCGGTGTATGGCAGCAGCGCGAGATAGCGGGCGCGCTTGATTGCGGTGTCAACCTGGCGCTGGTAGTGCGCTTTGGTACCGGTCAGGCGTGCTGGCATGATCTTGCCGTTTTCCTGGACGAAGTCTTTCAGGGTGTCTACGTCTTTGTAGTCGACCTGTTCAACGTTTGCTGCGGTGAAGCGGCAGAATTTCTTACGCTTGAACAGTGGGTTCTGTTGTTTGCGCTTTTCTTTAAGCTTGAGCTTGTTCTTGTCGAATTTTTTACCGAATGCCATTTGAGGCTCCTGTATCTAAAAATGTGCTGACGCCTCAGGCGGCGGCACAGAAATCAATGATGTGAAACACCAGGCTTTTGCTGCTGCGGTTCTTCTTGGCCAAAAATCCCGTGAACTGATGAACGGCGCCCAATTCGGCCTGGCTGAATCGTCCCGAAATCTCGCCCGCGGCAAGCGCGGTGATTTCGAATTCGACCAACCTGGCAACCCCTGCTTCCATCTGCTGCGAACTGTGCATCAGGGTGGCGGTCACGATGGGCACGCCGGCCGGGGTGTAGCGCAATACGTCGCGCTCGCAAATCTGGGCTACGAACTGGAGTTGATTCACCGAGGTGAGGTCATTCGCGTTCAGGGAGTCTTGTCAACAATTACGCTGCTGCGGCTGGAGCTGGCGCTGGCGCGGCTGCAGGAGCAGGCGCTTCAGTGCGGTGGCTCTTGGCTGCGTCTTCACGTTGTACCGATTTCATCATCGGCGACGGCGTGGTTTCAGCCTTCTTCATCTTAACGGTGAGGTGACGCAGCACGGCATCATTGAATTTGAACGCGGTTTCGAGTTCCACGAGGGTCTCGTTGTCGCATTCGATGTTCAGGCAGATGTAGTGCGCTTTTGGCAGCTTCTGGATCGAGTAAGCCATCTGACGACGGCCCCAGTCTTCAACACGGTGAACCGAACCGCCGCGCGTGGTTACGCTGGCTTTGTAGCGTTCGATCATCGCCGGGACTTGCTCGCTTTGGTCCGGGTGGACGATAAAAACGATTTCATAATGACGCATGCATAACTCCTTAGGGACGTTTAAACAAATGCCCACCTCGGCGTCAAGACGAGTGTGGGAAGGGAAAGCCGGCGATTATAGCGTCAATTTGGACAACAAGCAACACTTCGATTGCCCTGGACCATCATGCGACGGGCACGGCGGTCGCTTTCTCACAGATAAATACCGGGCAGCGACGCTCACGCCTGCAGCGCGAGCAGCGACGTCGACAACGCTCCTACGCCGGGCTGGTCCGCCGTGGCGCCCTTGGCATGATCCCCACGCATCGCAGGCAGGCGGACCCGTCCCGTCACGGCACGAAGTCGTCGTCGAGCAATTGTTGCACGCTATAGGGTAAAGCCGATGGAAATCCGTTTCTGGATAGACCGGTTTCCCTGGCGGCCATGCGCCTGGCCCGCGCATAGCGTTGCTGGGCCACGTGTGCGATGGTCGGAACCAGGCTCGGACTTTCGCGCACGAGCTCGTCGATCTGGCCACGCTGGTGGTCGATCGTATTGAGCCAACTGGGCGACTTGTGGCTGGGCTGGAACTGGCATTTAAGTAGATGCATCATCAGCACTTCCAGGCGACTTCCCAGCTCCCTGCGATGATGTCCCACCATGGCTCTCAGCTCCTCTATCAGATGATGAACGTCAAGCTGATCGAACTGCCTTGCACTTAACAAACTCGCCTGCTGCTCGACCCACAGTACGAAGTCGTCCTCATATTCAACAGGTGGCACCATGAGACGGTCCATGACATCACTCCTCGATCGTTGTCGCGCTACGGCGCCAAGCACCTTGCCGAACAATTGCTGCGCCGTCACCCTGCGCTTTTACGTCCTTGCTTCGCACCGCAAGGGGCGTCCTCTTCTCGATGTTGGACAGCCCCTGTCGCAAATAATTCCCCGTTCCGCTAATTAACCCTTGCATTGCGCGAAATACTGTACAAAAATACAGTCTGTCCATATACACAGTCCCGCACATCGATGATCAAGCTCACACCACGGCAAGAACAAATCCTCAACCTGATCAAGGATGCGATCGAGAACACGGGCTTTCCTCCGACCCGTGCCGAGATCGCCAATGAACTGGGCTTCAAGTCGGCCAACGCGGCCGAAGAGCACCTGCAGGCGCTCGCGCGCAAGGGCGCCATCGAAATTTCGCCGGGCACCTCGCGCGGCATCCGCCTGATCGGCGCCAGCGTCGACGCCATTCCCATGCCGCCGCCGAACCTGCTCATGTCGCTGCCGCTGGTCGGGCGCGTGGCCGCCGGTTCGCCCATCCTGGCGCAGGAACATGTGGAAGCGACCTACAGCGTGGACCCGGCGATGTTTTCGTCGCGGCCCGATTTCCTGCTCAAGGTGCGCGGCTGGTCGATGCGCGACGCCGGCATCATGGATGGGGACTTGCTGGCCGTCAAAAAGGTCGACAGCGCCAAGAATGGCCAGATCGTGGTGGCCCGCATCGGTGACGACGTCACCGTCAAGCGCTACAAAAAGACCGGCTCGCTGATCGAACTGCTGCCGGAAAACCCGGACTTCAAGGTCATCCACGTCGATCCGGCAAGCGACGATTTCGCGCTCGAGGGCCTGGCGGTGGGCTTGATGCGCAGCTGGAACTGAGGGCGCGGGCGCAGCCTGGCTGCGCCCGCCCGGTTCAATCGCCCTTGCGCGGCGCGGTTGCGGCCGCATCGGTCACGATGCGGTTGTGTTCCTTGATATAGGCGTCGGTGGCGCTGCGCCAGGCGCCGAAGTCGGCCAGCACCAGCTTGGCCGAGACCTTGGCGTTTTCGGCGATGCCGGCATACACGCCTTCCAGGTGCAGGCGCGACTGCTCGGCTTCGTCCTTGGTCAAGAGGTCGGCGATGTCCTTGGGAATGCGCTTGGTCAGCGGGCTCGCGTCGTTCAGGTTGCGCACGAAGGCGTTGTAGCAATCCTGCCAGGCGGCGACCTTGGCCGACACGCTCTCGATGTCGTCATTCTGCTTCGACATGGCCGGAATGCGCGGCGCCGGACAGCGGAACTGCCCTGCGCTGAGCTCGGCGCCATCGTATTTGGATATCCAGTAATCGAGCTCGGCGCGCCGCGTGTCGCGCTTTTTGATCATCTCGAGCGAGCCGGCGGCGGTCTTGTTGCCCTTGGCCGCCGATTTCTTGAACCAGGCTTCGGCCTTGGCCAGGTCCACCGTCCCTGCCTCGCCGTAAAAATACATTTCGCCCATATGCAATTGAGCTTCGGCATTGCCGGCATTAGCCAGTTTGGTGTAGAGCTGCAACGCTTGCGGATAGGACTTTTTCGCGAACAGGGCGTTGGCGTCGGCCAGCTCGTCCGCTTGCGCCACGCCGCCCAGCATCAATGCCAGGCAAAACAGGGTTTTCTTCATTGCATGTCTCACGATGGGATGTCCGGATTCGCATCATAACCGGATTGGCGCGGCTCGACAGGGGCACCGCTTTGCCGTAAAGTATCATTTTTTACAACATTTATCATTACTTATGAGCAAGCGAAACAAGTGCGCGGTGCGCGCCGGCAACCGGTTCCCCCTTCCCTTCAAGCTCGCTTAGGACGCCCAATGCGACGTTTCGAATGCTGCGAAGGCGCGTCCAACAAATTCTGGGAAGTCGGGCAGGATGGCTGCGATGTCCATGTCCGCTACGGCAAGGTGGGCACGGCGGGACAAGGGCAAACCAAGACCCATCCGGACCACGCGACGGCGGTGGCGGCAATCGACAAACTGATACGCGAAAAAACCGGCAAGGGCTATGCTGAAACCGGCGCCGCGCCGCCGCTGGCAGCTGCGCCTCCGGCGCCGCCCGCCCCCGCTGCCCCGCCCGCCCCGCTCCGCATCGCCGTGCCAGGCGGTGTGGCGCCCTGGCTGGCGGTCGAGCCGCTGGTCGACATCTCGCCCGAACTGGCGGCGCTGGCAATGCCGTCGCGCCGGTTTCCCGGCATAGCGCGCGCCATCGACGCCGGCGCATGCTGGAACGACTTCAAGCTGGTCACCCGCGATTGCACATTCAGTGCGGAGCTCTCCGATCCCGTGTACCGCGCTGCCGTGAGCGAAACCATCGAGCGCATCGCCCACGACCGGCGGCGCGGTTCGCCCATGTCGGACGCCATCATGATGCTGCTGGAAGCGAAAACCGGTTCCGGCTACGACGAGGTGCACACCAGCGCCTTCACCGACTTCCTGGTGAGCGACCGGGGCTTGCCCTACGCCGTCGCCGTGTATCTGCAGCGGCTGGGAATGGTCCTCGACCAGGAGCGCGATCCCTCCGGCCTGGCGTACGCCATCAGCGCCGACGTGGACAATAGCGGCTACAGCTGGCTAAACGGCGGCTACCGCGAGGTCGACATGCTGTTGCGTGAGCACCTGGCGCAGGCGCGCGAGGAGGACTGGAACGAGTGCGTGCGGTCGATGCGGCAGGCCGCACCATCGCTGCCCGACTGGCGCCGTCCCCTGCTGGCCATCCTGCTGCCCGATGCGCCGGACCTGGCCAACGAACTGACCCTGGGCACGCAGTCGCCGGAAGGCCAGCCACCCGCACCCTGGTTCGAACAATACGAGTGGTTCAAGGCCTACGCCAGCTCGGACGCCGCCCTCAAGGCGTTGCGCCGCTGGCCCAAGGCGGCAAGCTGCGGTGAGTACCACATCGGCAGCTCGGCCAGGCACGCGGCCACGGTGGTGCGCGACCGTGGCGCCGGCGCGGTCGCGCTCCTGGCCCCGCATGCCATCTACAAGGAAGCCTCCGACGCGCTCAGTTGCATCGGCACGTACGAAGCGATGACGGCGCTGGCGCTTGAAACACTGGGCAAGTCGTATTCGTCCGCGCGTTTTGACGCTGCGGCCGCGCGCTGGCCGCAAGCGGCGATGGCCGTGTTGAGCGAACTGATTGCCAGGGACGGGTGCGGACCGCATTTCGCACGCTGCGCGCTGGCCCAGGTACTCGCCACCAGCGCCCACATGGTCCCGGCGTTCAAGCCGTGGCTGTCGGCAGGTGCGTGGAAGGTACTGTCGAACGCCGCCGCGCGCTACCTGGCCGTGCCGGACATCGCCGACGCGGCCGACCTGCCGCCGGTGCTGGTCAACCCGCCCTGGAAAAACCCATCGAAAAAGTCGACCCACGCAGCCGCGCTGGCGCTGGCCCCGATGCCCCTGGCGCCGGTAGAACGATGGAGCGCGCAGCAGCGCGAACAACTGGGCAAGGAGACCCGCCACGTTCACTACCACGGCCCGGCCACGCCGTTCGCCGACGCCGCCATCGCGGCCGGCGACGCCGATGCGCTGATCGCGGCATGGCACGCCAGCACCGGCTCCTACCATCCGCCGGAACAAGGCGCGCGCCTGATCGCGGCGCTGCCGGCGCCACTGAACGCCCAGGTCTGGAACGCGCTGGCCACCACCGACATCAACCACCCGGCCTGCGCCATCGCCGCCACGGGCCTGGCCGGCTTGCCCGCCCTGGTGCTCCTGGTCGCACAGCAGCCGGTCGATAACCTGGCCTACGCGCTGCACTTCGGCGCGGTCGAACTGGCAGCGCCGGTGGCGCGTGCCTACGCCATGCCCAAGCCGAAAAAGATGATCGCCAGCGCGCGCAACTGGCTGCTGCGCAATCCGGAACATGCCGCCTGTGGCCTGGCCGCCGCCGCCCTGGGCGAAGCGGGCGCGCCGCGCGAGCAGGCGCGCCAGGCCCTGCGCATGCTGGCCGGCGCCGGCCATGACGGCGTGCTGATGGACGTCGCCGCCCGCTATGGCGACGCCGCCGTCACCGACGCCATGCGCGCCATGCTCGATGAAGATCCGCTCACGCTGCATCCGTCCAAGATCGGCAAGTTGCCATCGTTTTGGGACCCGCTCGGATGGACCCGCCCTCTCTTGTCCAGCAACGGCAAGGCGCTGCCCGACACGGCGCTCGACATCATCGGCGCCATGCTGCGCTTCCCCCACACCGACCGCATTTACGCCGGCGTGACCCAGCTCAAACAGGCCTGCACGCCGGACTCGCTGGCCGATTTCGCCTGGGAGCTTTTCCGCGCCTGGGTCGAACGGGGCGGCGATACCAAGGAAAACTGGGCGTTTTACGCGCTCGGCATGCTTGGCAACGACAACAGCGCGCGCATGCTCGCGCCGCTGGTGCGCGCCTGGCCCGGCGAAAGCCTCAACGCGCGCGCCGTGGTGGGCCTGGACGTGCTGGCCATGATCGGCAGCGACACCGCCCTGATGCTCCTGCACGGGATCGCCCAAAAGGTCAAGTTCAACGCACTGCGGTACCACGCATACGACAAGATCAGCGAGATCGCCGCATCGCTCGAACTGAGCACCGAGGAACTGGAAGACCGCCTGGTGCCCGACCTGGACCTGGACGAACATGGCGAAATGCAGCTCGACTTCGGCCCGCGCCAGTTCCGCGTCGTCTTCGACGAGGCGCTCAAGCCCTGCCTGCGCGATGCGCAGGGCGCGCGCCTGGACGAGCTGCCCAAGCCGAAAAAGACCGACGACGCCGAGCTGGCGGCGGCCGCCGTGGCGCGCTACAAGCTGCTCAAGAAGGATGCGCGCAGCATCGCAGCCCAGCAGGTGCTGCGCCTGGAACAGGCAATGTGCGGGCGGCGGCGCTGGACGGCGCAAGCCTTCCGTGACTTCCTGGCAGGCCACCCGCTGCTGCGCTATCTGGTGCAGCGCCTGGTGTGGGGCGCGTACGACGGCGACGGCAAGCTGCTGGCCAGCTTTCGCGTCGCGCCCGACGGCGGCTACACCGACCATGCGGACGACGCCTTTGCACTGGCGCCGGGCGACGCTATCCGGATCGGCATCCCGCACCCGCTCGAATTCGACCCGGCCGTCCTGGCCGCCTTCGCCCAGCTGTTCGCCGACTACGAACTGCTGCAGCCGTTTGCCCAACTCGCGCGCGACACGCACACGCTCACGCAGGCCGAGCGCGACGGCCAGGCGCTGGCGCGCTGGGACGGCGCCGTGGTCAGCACCGGACGCCTGCTTGGCCTGGTCGAGCGGGGCTGGCACCGCAACATCGGCAGCGGCGGCGAAACGGTCGAATTTTCAAGGTGGTTCGGTCGGGGCAAGCTGGCGCACCTGCACATCGCGCCGGGCCTGACGGCAGGCTTCATCCACGGTGACGAAGTACAGACGCTGGTCAGGCTGGTCCTCGAACACTACCGCGTCGAGGAGGACGCGCGCCTGTCCGCGCTCGACCCGATCGATGTCAGCGAATTTATCCGGGTAATGGAGCAATTATGCGCGTGATACCGCCGTCCGATTCCATCGCGCCGTGGCTAGCGGCCGGCGCGCTGGCCGACATGCCGCCCGAACTGGCCGCGCACGCCCTGCCCTCGCGCCGCTACCCCGGTCCACCGTTTTGCGCGACCAGCAGGGAGCGATGGGTGCTGTTCCTGACCCGGATGCGCGAAAACTGCACACTGCAAGCGGGCGGCGATTGCGCGCACCAGCCGGCCGTGATCGACACCATCGAGCGCCTCGCCAAGCGCAGGCAGCTTGGCACGCCGGAAACCGATGCGGTCCTGCTGGCGATGGAAAAAATTAACGAAAAAAGGCGGCCGGCGTCCGAAGGCTGTCCTTTTCTCGACGTGCTGGTGGCGGACAAAGGTCTGCCGTATGCCTTCGACATCATGCTCCGGGCGCAGCGCCTATGCCTCGAACCGGCTGCCGGCCCCGATAAAAACGGCTATGAAGTGCACGCCAACAGCGACGGCGCCCGCCAGCCCTATGGCATCACCGACCTGGCGCTGCGTGCCCACCTGGCGCACGCCCCGCAACAGATCTGGGAACAATGCGTCCGCATGGCGCGCGACGCGGCAAAGGAACTGCATGCCAGCACCCGCCCGCTGCTGGCCGCGCTGCTGCCCGATGCGCCGGAACTGGCCAACGAACTGGCGCTGCACCTGGCGCCAGCCGACGTCGCCGCCTTCGCCCGGCTGTTCGCAGACTATGAACTGCTGCAGCCGTTTGTGCAGATCGGGCGCGACACGCACCTCCTGGACGACGGCGAAGAGAAGCTCCACGCGCTCGGTTGCTGGTACGGTGAGGTGGTGCCGACCGGGAGCCTGCTCGGCCTGCTCGAGCAGGGCTGGCGGCGCGGCCCGATGCAAGATGGTGGCGTGCTGCGGGAAATTGCCAGGGACCTCGGCGGCGGCTATGCGGCGGTCCTGGGCTTCGAGCCTGGTATCCCGGCCGGCATGCCAGGCGAGAACGCACAGCAAACCCTCTGCTCGGTGGTGATCTGGCGGCCCGGCGAGGCGGGCATGCGCAACAGCGCGCCCTTGTCGTCGCTCGACGCGGCGGTCGTCAGTGAGCTGATTGGCGACATGGCGCGCGTATGCGCATGAACGAACACCAGGCACACAAGGCACATGATGCGACAATCTGACACAAGCGGCGCCGTCGCGCCGTGGCTCGACGTCGGCCCGTTGGTCGACATTCCCGCCGCACTGGCGGCTGAAGCGCTGCCCTCGCGCCGCTTTCCCGGGCCGGCGCCACACCCCGATACCGACGCCATCTGGGACCGCTTCATCCCTGCGGCGCGCCGCCACTGCGTGCTCGACCCGGCTGGCTCGGACGACCAACAGCTGGTGCGCGAGGCGGCGGCGCGCATCGCCAACGGTGAACGGCGCGGCTCGCCGGCCTGTGACGCGGTGCTGCTCGCGGTCGAGCGTCATCTGAACTTCCCCTATCTTCCGCTCATCGATGGCGCCTCCCTGATCGACGTACTGGTCGCCGACCGGGGCCTGCCGCATGCGCTTGAAGCACTGATCGGCATGGAAGGCACCGCCATCGAGATGACCAGGGCTGGCTATGGCGTGCGCGCCGCATCCGACCAGCGCGGCTTCCTGTGTAACGACACGTACGACCCGACCGAGCTGACGCTGCGCAGCTACCTGGCGCTCGCGCCTGACGACGTCTGGGAAGAATGCGTGCGCCTCAGCCTCGCGGCGACAGAGCGTCTCTACACCTGTCGCCGTCCGCTGCTGGCGGCCTTGCTGCCCGATGCACCGCAGATTGCCGACGCCATCGCACTGACGCTGCAGCCGCCGCCAAGCTACTATGGACTGGACTGGCTGGCCCAATACGGATGGCTGCTTGCCTATTGCGGCTCGCCCGAAGCGAGGAAAGCGATCCGCCAGTGGCGCCGCACCTGCCACGACGCCGATTTCGGCTTCTGCCGCTCGCGACAAGCGCTCGTGACGATCGTGCGCGATCGCGGCGTCGACGCGGTCGAGGCCTTGAGACTCGGGGCCATGCATGAAGAGGCAGCCGCCACGGCGCTGGCCTGCATCGGCACCACCGAGTCGCTGACCATACTGGCGCAGGCGTGCGACCACGGCGAGGCGCAGTGCGCGCGTTTCGCGCTGGCCGCCGCGCGCTGGCCACAGGCGGCGATTGCGGTGCTGAGCGAATTGATCGCCAGGGACCATTGCGGGCCGGCGCGCGCGCGCCGCTTCCTGGCCGCGCTGGTCAAGCAGCATGCCACAGGGGTGGCGGCGTACCAACCGTGGCTTTCGCCGCGCGCATGGAAAGTGCTGTCCGACGCCGCCGCGCACTATCTCAGCGTGCGCGATATCGCAGACGCGTGCGACCTGCCACGCATCCTGGCCAATCCACCATGGACCACGGCGGCGAAGAAAGCCGCGCCGGCGCTGGCGCTGGCGTCTTTGCCGCTGGCGCCGGCCATGCGCTGGAGCGAGCAGGAACGTGCCCAATTGCGCAAGCAAGCACGCTACACCGTCATGTCATACAAGAGCGAGCCGGACCCGCTGGTGCCGGCCGGGGCCAGCGCCGACGCCGACGCGACCACCATCATCGCCGCCTGGCTGGCCTGCCTTGCCGGCGGCAGGCACCTGGACGACGCCGCGCGCATGATCGCCGACTTGCCTGCGCCGCTCAACGCGCAGGTCTGGAACGCGGTGGCTCAGGTCGAGGTCAACCTTCCCGGCTACGCGATTGCGGTACTTGGGCTGGAAGGGCTGCCTGGCCTGGTGAGCATGGTCGAGCGGCGCCCGGCGCAGGACCTGGCGTACGCACACCACTTCGCCGCCGTCGAATTGGCCGCGCCGGTGGCGCGCGTATGGGCCACCCTGAAACGCAAAGAACTGCGTGCAAGCGCCGGCAAATGGCTGCTGTCCAATCCGGAACACGCCGCCTGCGGACTGATTGCGGCGGCGCTCGGCAAGCCAGGCGCTGCGCGTAACCAGGCGCGTGGCGCACTGCGCCTGCTCGATGCGGCCGGCCATCGCGCGCTGCTGCTCGACGTGGCCAGCCGCTACGGCAAGGCAGCCGTGACCAGCGCCATGGGCGCCATGCTCGACGAAGATCCGCTCGACCTGCACCCGGCAAAAATCGCCAGCCTGCCGTCGTTCTGGACGCCGCAACTGTGGACCCGCCCTCTGCTGGCAAGCAACGGCAAGGCGCTGCCCGACGCCACGCTCGACACCATCGGCGCCATGCTGCGCTTTCCGCATGCCGACGGCGTCTATGCGGGCGTGGCCGTGCTCAAAGAAGCGTGCACGCCGGACTCGCTGGCCGATTTTGCGTGGGAGCTGTTCCGCGCATGGGTCGAAGACGGCGCGCAGCCGAAGGAAAACTGGGCCTTTTTCGCGCTCGGCCTGATCGGCAACGACGACAGCGCGCGCAGGCTCACGCCCCTGCTGCGCGCCTGGCCCGGCCAACAACTCAGCGCGCGCGCCATCGCCGGCCTGGACGTGCTGGCCCTGATCGGCAGCGATACCGCCCTGATGCTGCTCAACGGGATCGCGCAAAAAGTCAAGTTCAAGGCCTTGCAGGAGCGCGCCCGCGAAAAGATCGCCGTCATCGCCGACGCGCGCGGCTTGAGCGCCGAGGAACTGGAAGACCGCCTCGCGCCCGACCTGGACCTCGACGAACAGGGCGTGCTGCTGCTCGACTTCGGCCCGCGCCAGTTCCGCGTCGGCTTCGACGAAACACTCAAGCCATGGGTGCGCGATACCGGTGGCACGCGCCTGCCGGACCTGCCCAAGCCGAAAAAGACCGACGACCCGGCCTTGGCGGCGGCGGCCCATAAACGCTACACGCTGCTCAAGAAGGATGCGCGCACGATCGCCGCGCAGCAAGTGCTGCGGCTGGAAATAGCGATGTGCGCGCAGCGGCGCTGGCAACGCCAGGTCTTCGTCGACTTCCTGGCCCACCACCCGCTGCTGCGCCACCTGGTCCAGCGCCTGGTCTGGGGCGTCTACAGCGTCGCAGGCGATGCGCTGCTGGCGTGCTTCCGGGTCGCGCCGGACGGCACGTTCACCACGGCGAACGACGACGCTGTCGACCTGCCGCCCCACGACGCGGGCAAGATCGGCATCGTGCACGCGCTCGACCTGCCCGCCGCCGACGCCGACGCCTTCGCGCGCCTGTTCGCCGACTACGAACTGCTGCAACCGTTCGCGCAGATCGGCCGCGACACGCACCGGTTGGGCGACGCCGAAGCGGGCCAGGAGGCCCTGGCGCGCTGGGACGGCACGGTGGTGCCGAGCGGACTCGTCATGGGCTTGGTGAACAAGGGCTGGCGCCGGGGCCCGGTGCGCGACGGCGGCGCCATCCGCACCTTCACCAAGGCGCTCGATGGGGAGCACCTGGCCGAACTGCACATCACGCCGGGCCTGATCGCCGGGCTCACCGGCGAATATCCGCAGCAGACCCTGGGCGAGGTGCGGGTCGGGCGAGGCGACAACTGGGGCTGCATCGGCCAGCCGGTGGCGCTGTCCTCGCTCGATCCGGTGACGGCCAGTGAGCTGATACGCGACATGCACAATCTGTGCGCCTGAGCCGGCGCGGACACCAGTAAACTTTCAGGACACATGATGCGGCGATTTGAATTGAGTGATGACGTTTCGAGCAAATTCTGGCAAGTCGACCAGGGAGGCAACGATCTTCATATCTGCTTCGGAAAAATCGGGAGCGCCGGCCAGCGCCAGTGCAAAAACTACGCCGACGAGGCCATGGCCGGCACCGCGATGGAAAAGCTGATCCGCGAAAAAACCGCCAAGGGCTATGCCGAAATCGCAGCCGGCGAGGTGCTGGCAGTGGCGGCGAGCGCGCCGACAGTGGCCAGTGCCGCCGGGCCGGCCATCCTGTCGCCGGAACTGGCCGCGCACGCCCTGCCCTCGCGCAGTCATCCCGGACCGCCGCCGAGTGCGGATGCCGACGCCAGATGGAATCTGTACCTGGAACGCGTGCGCCAGCACTGCGAGCTGCGTCCGCGATCGACGGGGTCGATTTACTTCGCCGCCGTCAACGAAGCCATCGAGCGTATTGCCAATGGCGGGCGGCGCGGCTCGGAAGCATCCGACGCTATATTACTGGCGACCGAAAGCGTTATCGCGGCCCGAGCCGGGCTCGCGCGCGACAATGCGTTCATCGACGTACTGGTGGCCGACAAGGGCCTGCTGTACGCCATGGGGATCGTGCTGCGCAGGCAGCGCTTTGTCATCTCGTACGATAGCATTGACGGCAAGGGCTTCTACCAGATTCACGATCCCGACACCTACGACGATGAGTTTTTCGGCGATACCGAACTGGCCCTGCGCACCCACCTCGCGCATGCGTCGCAAGACGTCTGGGAACAATGCGTCGAGATGGCGCGCCACGCCGCGCAAGGCCTGGACAGGCGCCGCCGCCCCTTGCTGGCGGCGCTGCTGCCGGATGTACCCGAGCTGGCCAACGAAATCGCCCTGATGTTGCCGCCGTATCGGGATAACCAGTCCATGTACTGGTCCGCCAACGATGCCTGGCTGATGGTGTACGCCACCGCGCCCGAGGCGCTCGAGGCGCTGCGCGCGTGGCCGTATCGGCCGATGGGACCTTTTCACGAGTCGCTCACCGCCGTGGCCTGCGCGATCCAGGATCGCGGGGACGGCGCCTTGGAGGCGCTCCAGGATGGCGTCGACAAGGAAGCGGCGGCCAACGGGCTGGCGTGCATCGGCACGGCACAATCGATGACCGTGCTGGCACTGGGCTGCGGCCAGGGCCAGACACCGTTCACGCAACTGTGCGCCGCCGGCCAGCGCTGGCCGGAAGTGGCCATGACGGTGCTGAGCCAACTGATCGCGAAGGACCACTGCGGCCCCGCCCGCGCACGCCAAGTGCTGGCCAGCATCATGCCGGTCCATGCCAGCCGCGTTAGCGGCTTGAAGGCGCTGCTGCCCGCGCCGGCATGGAAAGTGCTGTCGGTGGCCGCCGCGCAGTTCATCACTGCGCGCGACTGCGCCGACGCGAGCGAACTGCCGACGGTCCTGGTCGACCCGCCATGGCACGCGCCCGCACGCAAGGAAGCGCCGCCGTTCGCGCTGGCGCCCTTGCCGCTGGCGCCGGTCGAAACCTGGAGCGAGGAAGAACGCCAGCGGTTGCGTGATGAATGGCGCAGTTTTCTCGGTTACACGAGCACTTCGCCGGAGGCACTGGCGCATGCGGTGGACGCGGTAGCGGCGGCCGATACCGACGGCAGCCTGGCGCGCTGGGTCGACTGCCTGCTGCCGGAGCGCGCGTTCCAGGGACGCACGCTGGAGATCCTCGCACTGCCCGCACCGGTCAATGCCAGGGTGTGGAACGCGCTGGCCGCCATGGGCATGGACCACCCCGGACAGGCCATCGCCACGCTCGGCCTGGCCGCCCTGCCAGGACTGGTCGAGACCTGCATCCGCACCCCGGGCCAGCACATAGGCTATGCGCAGTACTTCGGCGCCGTCGAACTGGCGCTGCCGGTGGCGCGCACCTACGCCACGCTCAAGGGGCGCGCTCTGATCGCTACGGCGCGCGCCTGGCTGCTGCGCTTTCCCGAACACGCCGCCTGCGGCCTGATCGCCGTCGCCCTGGGCCAGCCCGGCCCGGACCGCGACCACGCGCGGCGCGCCCTGCGCCTGGTGGCCGCCAACGGCCAGCGCGCATTGGTGACGACCGTCGCCAGCCGCTATGGGCAGGATGCGGTGGGCGAGGCATTGGGCGCCATGCTCGATGAAAGCGCACTGCGGCTGTATCCCCCAAAAATCGGCAAACTGCCGCCGTTCTGGACACCGCTGGTCTGGACCCGCCCCCTGTTGGCCGGCAGCGGCAAGGCCTTGCCCGACGCGGCGCTCAATGCGATCGGCATCATGCTGCGTTTTCCGCACAGCGACGGCGTGTACGCCGGCGTGACCGAGCTCAAACAGGCCTGCACCCCGGCCTCGCTGGCCGACTTTGCGTGGGAGCTTTTCCGCGCCTGGATCGAGGACGGCGCCAAACCGAAGGAGGACTGGGCCTTTTATGCGCTTGGCCTGCTCGGCAACGACGATAGCGCGCGCAAGCTCACGCCGTTGCTGCGCGCCTGGCCCGGAGAAAAACTGCACACGCGCGCCGTCGCCGGGCTGGACATCCTGGCAATGATCGGCACCGATGCGGCCCTGCTGCATCTCAACGGCATCGCGCAAAAGCTCCAGTTCAAGGCCTTGCAGGACCGCGCGCAGGAAAAGATCGCCGCCATTGCCGAGGTCCGCGGCTTGAGCGCCGAGGAACTGGAAGACCGCCTCGCGCCCGACCTGGGCCTCGATGACCGCGGTACGCTGCTGCTCGACTTCGGGCCGCGCCAGTTCCGGGTCGGCTTCGATGAAGCACTCAAGCCTTTCGTGCGCGACGAGCGCGGCGCGCGCCTGGCCGACCTGCCCAAACCGAAGCAGA
This sequence comes from Massilia rubra, assembly GCF_011682065.1. Classification (GTDB taxonomy): domain Bacteria; phylum Pseudomonadota; class Gammaproteobacteria; order Burkholderiales; family Burkholderiaceae_D; genus Telluria_A; species Telluria_A rubra. The sequence continues at coordinate 64,333 of NZ_VUYU01000019.1, forward strand.
ATGACGATCCCGATCTGTCGGCGGCGGCGGTTGAGCGCTACAAACAGCTCAAGAAAGACGCGCGCACCCTCGCCGCGCAGCAGGTGCGGCGCTTGGAGAGCGCGATGTGCGCCCAGCGCCGCTGGCCGCGCCGGGTATTCCTCGATTTCCTGGCCGGCCACCCACTGCTGCGCCATCTGGTGCAGCGCCTGGTGTGGGGCGTGTATGGCGCCGACGGCGCTTTGCTGGCCTGCTTCCGGGTCGACGTGGACGGCGCCTTCAGCGACGCCAGCGACGACAGTTTTACGCTGCAGGACGGCGACGACACGCTGGTCGGCATCCCGCATCCGGTGGACCTGCCGGCGGCCATGGCCGCCGCCTTCGGCCAGCTGCTCGCCGACTACCAGCTGCTGCAGCCGTTCGCGCAGCTCGGGCGCGACACATACCGGCTGGACGCCGATGACGAGGGCCTGCACGCCCTGGAGCGCTGGCGCAAAATCGTACCGACGGGCAGCGTGCTTGGCCTGGTCAACCAGGGCTGGCGGCGCGGGCAAGCATGGGACGGCGGCGCGATCGGTGAATTTACCAAGATGCTCGGCGGTGCTTACATTGCCGAACTAAGCATTTCGCCGGGTATCATTGCGGGCATGGCTAACGAAAGCGCGGAACAAAGGCTAGAGCAACTGGTGGTGCGGCACGGCGACGGGTCGGGCCGCATGGGCGGCAGCGTGGCGCTGTCCTCGCTCGATGCGGTCATGCTCAGTGAGTTGATCAGGGATATGGAATGGTTATGCGCCGCCGAAGGCGCGCGTGCGATGTGAATTGAAGGACAGATGATGCGGCAATTTGAATTGAGCGATGACGTTTCGAACTCGGGCGACACCGCGCCCTGGCTTTCCTGCGGGCCGTTGGTCGATGTGCCGGCGGCGATGGCTGCAATCGCCCTTTCCTCGCGCCGTTTCCCCGGTGCGCCGCCGCGCACCGATGCCGATCAGGCGTGGAAGCTGTTCCTCAGCCATGCGCGCAACGAAAGAGCGCTGGACGCCGTCAGGTCCGACGCGCCGTTCCAGGATGGCGTGATCGAGGCCACCGGGCGCATTGCGCAAGGCGTGCGCGCTGGCACACCGATGTCCGACGCGATCCTGCTTGCGGTTTCCACCTTGTTTTACGATAAGCTGGACGCATCGGAAGGCGCGCCCTTCGTCGATTTTTTGGTGGCGGAAAAAGGACTGCCCTACGCACTCGATGTGCTGCTGACCTGCCTGGAAAAGATGAGGATCAAGCGCACATATACGGACGGCGTGCTCACATGGCACATCGCGGCCGACCGCGACTTGCAGTTTTCGCAGCATCCGCTTTTGTTCTCCCCGACTGAACTGGCGCTGCGCGCTCACCTCAGTCACGCCGCCCCGGCACTCTGGGAGCAATGCGCGCAGACGCTGCGCGAGGCGGTGCCGCGCATGCCCGAACAGCGCCAGGCGCTGCTGGGCGCCCTGCTGCCGGACCTGCCCGACGTGTCGGATGCAATGGTGCGCGCGCGCGGCTTCGTGCTGCGCTCGAACGACTCGTGGCTCAACACCACCGCCAGTGCATCCGTGCGCATGCAGGCGCTCGAATCGGGCAATCCGCACGAAGGCACGAATGGATTTTACGAGGTCCCCGCCGCCGTGGCGGCGGTGGTGCTGGAGCTGGGGGCCGAGGCCGTGGCGCTGCTGCGCAGCGGGGTACAGATCGATCTCGCTGCCGAGGGCCTGACCTGGATCGGCACACCCGACGCGGTGGAGATCCTGGCGCGCCGGGTGCTTGCGAGCGACAGCGGCAGGGCGCTCGAATTGCTCACCATGGCGGTGCGGCGCTGGCCGTACGCCGCACTGGCCGCATTGGCCGAGCTGAGCGCACCGGAACGCTACATGCCGCTCACGCTGCGTGATCTCCTTGCCGGTCTGGTGGCGGCCCATCTCGACGCCCTGCCGGCATTCAAGCCATGGCTATCGGAGTCTGCGGCGGCGCTGTTGGACACGATCATGGCCAGGATCGCCAGCGCCGGCGAGATCGCCGACGTCGCCGATCTGCCGCCGGTGCTGGTCAATCCGCCCTGGTTGAAAACACGCAAGAAGGCAAAGGCGCTGTCGCTGGAACCGCTCGCACTGGCGCCGTCCGCACACTGGAGCGACCAGGAACGCGAGCAGATGCGCCAGGAAGATCGCGACGGCGTGCCTACTGTTTTCGGCGATGCGTTCACGGTGCCACGCGACGCAGCTCAAGCCGCCGCCGTGGGCGACATGGCAGGAGTGCTTGCGGTGTGGGAGGCGTATGCGAGGCCGGGCAACAGCGCCGTGGGAAGCTGCGTGCACGCCTTTATCGACCTGCCGGCGCCGTATAACGCGGCGGTGTGGAACGCGCTGGCCGGGAATAAGATCGAATCGCCCGGCTACGCTGTGGCCACGCTTGGCCTGCACGGCCTGCCCGGTTATGTCACGATGTGCGAACGGCGCCCGGGCACCGACCTTGGCTACATGCGGCACATCGCCGCCGTCGAACTGGCCGCGCCCATGGCGCGCGCCTACGTGATCCTGAAAGCGAAAGAAGTACGCGCCACCGCGCGCCGCTGGTTGCTGGCATATCCCGAACATGCCGCCTGCGGCCTGATCGCGCCCGCCCTCGGCAAGCCGGGCGCCGGCTGCGACCAGGCGGCCGACGTCTTGCGCATGCTGGCGGCGGCCGGCCACGACGCCCTGCTGATGCAGGTGGCGGGGCGCTACCAGCAGGCGGCGGTAAGCGCCGCCCTGCGCGCGCTGCTGGACCAGGACCCGCTCGAGATGGTCCCGGCAAAAATCCCCGTCGCTCCCGCGTTCTGGCGAGTCGACACGTTTACCCGTCCGCGCCTTGCCAGCAACGGCAAGGCGCTGTCCGACCATGCGCTCGACCTGCTCGGCGACATGCTGCGCTTTCCCCAGGGCGTGCGGGTCTACGCCGGCATCACCCAGGTGCGGCAGGCCTGCACGCCGGCCTCGCTGGCCGCGTTTGCATGGGACCTGTTCGGCGCCTGGGAGCTCGATTTCGGCAACCCAAAGGAAAACTGGGCCTTTGCCGCCATCGGCGGTGCTCGGCGACGACAACCTGGCGCGCAAGCTGGCGCCGATGATCCGCGACTGGCCCGGCGAAGGCTTGCATGCGCGGGCCGGATACGGCCTCGATGTGCTGGCCGCAATCGGCACCGAGACCGCCATGATGCTACTGAGCGCGATCGCGCAACGCGGCGGCACGGCGAGCCTGCGCGAAAAGGCGCGCGAGGCGATAACGCAGGTCGCGGCGGCGCGCAACATGACCGCCGACGAACTGGAAGACCGCCTGACGCCAGAACTCGGTCTCGACGAGCAAGGCACCCTGCTGCTCGACTTCGGCCCGCGCCAGTTCCTGGTCGGCTTCGATGAAGCGCTCAAGCCATATGTGCGCGACCAGGACGGCGCGCCGCTGGCCGACCTGCCCAAACCCCGGCAAGGCGACGACGCCGACCTCGCGCGCGCCGCCACGGAGCGCTACAAGACACTCAAGAAAGACGTGCGCGGCATCGCCTCGCACCAGGTGCAGCGGCTGGAGATGGCAATGTGCACACAGCGGCGCTGGACGCCCGAGATCTTCCTGGCCTGCCTGGCTGGCCATGCGCTGGTGCGCCATCTGGTACGGCGCCTTGTCTGGGGCGTGTATCGCGACGGCCGGCTGGAAAGCTGCTTCCGGGTCGGCCAGGATGGCTGTGTCACCGACGGCGCCGACGACGCGTACGTGCTGGCGCAAGGCGACGATATCCGCATCGGCATCGCGCATGCGGTGGAGATGTCGGCCAGCGACACGGCGGCCTTCGGCGATCTGTTTGGCGACTATGAGCTGGTGCAGCCGTTTCAGCAGATGGGCCGCGATACGTACGCGCTGAGCACGGCCGAACTGGCATCGGGCCGTTTGCTGCGCTGGGACGGCGTGGTGGTGCCGACCGGGCACCTGATCGGCCTGACCAAGCGAAGCTGGCGGCGCGGCCGCACGCAAGAGCGCAGCTACGTGCGCGACGCCAGCAAGGCCATGGCGGGCGGCTTGCTGGCCGAACTGACCTTCGAACCGGGCTTCATGGCCGCAATGGTCGACCAGCATCCCGAACAAACCTTGAAGCAGGTGCTGCTCACCGGCCCCGGCACGCAGGGCGCACCGCTGGCGGCGCCCGATCCGGTCGTCGCCAGTGAACTGATACGCGACCTGCAACAACTGTGCGTCTGAAACGGCGCCGGCAGAAATCCATTTTCCAGGACATGCATGATGCGGCGATTTGAATTAGACGATGGCGTTTCCAGTAAATTCTGGGAAGTCGGGCAGGCCGGTTGCGAACTGCATATCCGCTTCGGCAGGATCGGCACCGCAGGACAAAGCAAACCGAAAACCTTCGCGGACGAAGCCACGGCGGCCGCCGCGCTGGTCAAACTGGTGCGCGAAAAGACCGCCAAGGGCTATGTGGAGACAAGCGCCGGGGCCTGCATCGCCGTGGTGGGCAATTCCGCTGCCGCCCCAGCAGCGCAACCGCCGGCCGGCGACATCGCCCCATGGCTCGCCTGCGGACCGGTGCTCGACCTGCCTACCGGCCTGGCCGCGCTGGCCCTGCCCTCGCGCCAGGCACCCGGTCCGGCGCCGATTACCGACGCCGACCGCGCCTGGGATATGTACCTGCAGGTCGCGCGCCCGTACGGCGACCCGGCCATGTCCATCTGCGACACGCATCTGCACGCTGGCCTGAACGAGGCCATGCAGCGCATCCGGCAAGGCACGCGCAGCGGCAGCATGCTGTCGGATACGATCATGTTCGCCATCGCCGCCCAGTTCTGGTCACCAAAAGAATTCAATGGCGCCTTTCCTTTCCTCGATTTTCTCGCGGCTGAAAAAGGACTGCCTTATGCGGTCGACGTGATGTTAACCGCCATGCAACAACTGAGCGCCAATTCAATACGCGCGAGCGCCGCCATGCCCAACGAGCGCTGGCAGGTGCGCGCAATCGGGCCCGATGCGACGCTGACCGATACGTACTACCGTATCAGGACAAACCGGGCGCTTCACCAGCACCTCGTTCACGCTAACGAGGCAACGTGGAATCAGTGCATGCAAACGATTGGTGAGCGTCTGGCGCGTTTGCCAGCAGCCTACCGCGCGAATCTGGCGCCCTTCCAACCCGACGCGCCACTTATCGCGCTGCGGCCCTTACCAGAGCAAGGAAACGAGACCTGCCGCCCTCCCGCGTCTCTTTCGCAGATGTACGCCACCCTTGCCAACGCCAGGGCACTGGTGATGGGCGCCGGTCGCGACACCGAGCTGTATCGTGACAGCGCGCTCACGGTCATGGCCACCTTGATCCGGGAACACGGCGCCGATGTCGCCACGCTGTTGCATGCCGCACCCACCATTGAGCTGGGCACCGAGGCGCTCACCTGGATCGGCACGCCGCTGGCCATCCACACGCTCGGGCGCGAACTGGTGGAGGCCAGCCGTGGATTTTTCCGCCAGCCCGCCGTCGACGCGCGCCAGCGCTTGCGCGACGTCGTGCGGCGCTGGCCGCTGGCGGCGATCGCGGGCCTGGCACAGCTGATCGCCACCGAGGACCAGGTTCCGCAGGCGGTCCACGAGATGCTGGCCACGCTGGCCTACGAACACCTCGCAGTTCTTCCCGCTTTCAGGCCGTGGATAACGGCGCCGGCGGCGGCGGTGCTCGATGCGATCAGCGCCAGCTTCACCGACGACACGCTTGCCGCCGATGCCGACCTGCCGCCGGTGCTGGCCAATCCACCCTGGCTGGCGCCGCGCAAAAAGGCGGTCGCGGCGATGTCGCTGGCGCCGCTGCCGCTGGCGAGCGTCGCGCACTGGAGCGACGAGGAACGCGAAGAGATGCGCATGGAGGAGCGCGAGACGCTGTTTACTTACGCCACCCAGGCCACGGCGCCAGCGCACAGCGCGGCGGCCATCGCTGCCGGCGACACCGCCGGCCTGATCGCCATGTGGCAGGAAGCGGCGCAAGACAACAAGTTCTTCGCGGCCTGCGTGCATCTCATCGCCGACCTGCCGGCTCCCTGCAACGCGGCGGTATGGAACGCCACCGCCGGGCACCCGATCAATTCGCCCGGCTACGCGGTGGCAACCCTGGGCCTGAGCGGCTTGCCGGCCCTGGTGACGATGTGCGAGCAGCGTCCTGGCGACGACCTGGTGTACGCCCGCCACATCGCCGCGGTCGAACTGGCGGCGCCTATCGCACGCGCCTATGCGACCCTGAAAACGAGAACTGTGCGCGCCGCAGCCCGGCAATGGCTGCTGGCGTACCCGGAACACACCGCCTGCGCGCTGATCGCGCCGGCCCTGGGCAAGGCGGGCAACGTGCGCGAGCAAGCGGCCGACGTCTTGCGCATGCTCGCCGCCGCCGGCCACGACACCCTGCTGATGGAGGTGGCCGCGCGCTACCAGCAGCCTGCGGTCGGCGCCGCCCTGCGCGCGCTGCTCGACCAGGATCCGCTCGACCTGTATCCGGCAAAACTGGCAGCCGTACCGGATTTCTGGGCGCCGCGCAGCTGGCCCCGTCCGCACCTGGCCAGCAATGGCAAGGCGCTGGGCGACGCCGCCATCGACGCCCTCGGCGCCATGCTGCGCTTTGCGCAAGGGGAGCGCGTGTACGCCGGCCTGGCCCAGGTTCGCGCGGCATGCACGCCCGATTCGTTGGCCGCCTTTGCCTGGGATCTGTTCATCGCCTGGCAGAACGATGGCGGCAGCGCCCGCGAGAACTGGGCCTTCACCGCCCTGGGCGTGCTGGGCGACGACGACATCGCCAGGAAGCTCGGGCCGCTGGTACGCGAGTGGCCGGCCGACGCCATGCATTCGCGCGCGGCATTCGGGGTCGACGTACTCGGCGCGATCGGCACCGATGTGGCCCTGCTGGAGTTGCGCGCCATTGTCAAGCGCTTCAATTCCGGAACGCTGAAAGAGAGCGCGCGCGCAAAAATCGCGCAGATTGCCGAGGCGCGCGGCATGAGCGCCGACGAACTGGAAGACCATCTCACGCCCGAACTGGGGCTGGACGAACAAGGCACGCTGCTGCTCGACTTTGGCGCGCGCCAGTTCCTGGTCGGCTTCGACGAAGCGCTGCGTCCTTATGTGCTCGACCCGCACGGCGCGCACCTGGCCGACCTGCCCAAGCCACGCAAGGACGACGACACCGAACTGGCGGGTGCAGCCGTGGTGCGCTACAAACAGCTCAAGAAAGATGTGCGCGCCATCGCCCTGCAGCAGGTGACGCGGCTGGAAATGGCGATGCGCACGCGGCGCCGCTGGACGCCGGAAAAATTCATGACCTTCATGGCCGGCCATGCGCTGGTGCGCCACCTTGCGCAACGGGTGGTGTGGGCCGCGTATCGCGACGAATGCCTCGAAGCGTGCTTCCGGCTCACGCCCGACGGCTCCTTTGCCGATAGCGCCGACGACACATACGCGCTGCCGCAGGACGACGGCATCCGCATCGGCATCCCCCACCCGCTCGACATGACGGCTGCCGACCTGGCGGCGTTCACGCAGCTGTTGACCGACTATAAGCTGATGCAGCCGTTTTCCCAGCTCGATCGCGACACCTATGCACTTGCCGACGCCGAGATGACGTCGGACCGCTTGCTGCGCTGGGATGGCGTGCCGGCGGCGAGCGGCGGCATCCTGGGACTGGGCAAGTGGGGCTGGCGGCGCGGCCGCACGCAAGAACGCAGCTACGTGCACGACTTCAGCAAGGCCATGGCCGACGGGCGGGTGGCGCTATTGAGCTTCGAGCCGGGCATCATGATCGCCGCAACCGAGGAACATCCTGAACAAATCCTCAGGCTGGTGCTGGTCGGAAGCAGCGACCAGCTCGGATATTATCCACGCGACCCGGTAGCGCTGGCGCAGCTCGACCCGGTCGACGCCAGTGAACTGATACGCGACATCGAACACTTGCGCGCCTGAGACGGCACGCGCGCACACCATCACAACAGGACTGAGAATGCGGCGATTTGAATTGAGCGACGGGACTTCGAATAAGTTTTGGGAGATCAGCCAGGACGGCAGCGACCTGACTGTTTGCTACGGCAAAATCGGCACCGGCGGCACCACCCAGTGCAAGAACCACGCCGATGCGACCAAGGCCGGCACCGCGATGGACAAGCTGATACGCGAAAAAACGGGCAAGGGCTACGCCGAAGTCAACACCGGTGCGCCCGCCAGCGCTACGGTCGCGGCAACGCCGAAGGCGGTCAAAGCCACCAAGGCGCCCGCTCCCACACTCACCGCGCCGCCGCTATTGCAAACGCCGCCTGCGCCAACGCCAGCGGGCGACAGCGCACCGTGGCTGGCAGCCGCCGCGTTGATCGACATGCCGGCCGCATTCGCGGCCCAGGCCCTGCCCTCGCGCCGCTTCCCCGGGCGCCAACCGAACGCCGACGCCAACGCCTGCTGGACGCTGTTCCTGTCGCTGGCGCGCGCCTACGTTCCGGCCGACCCCAAGCACTCGCATAAACAATACCGCGCCGCCGTAACCGAAGCGATGCAGCGGATCGAGCAGGACCTGCGCAGCGGCTCGGCGCTGTCGGACGCGGTCCTGCTGGCGCTGTCGACGCGCTTCGAAGGCACGCTGGCGCCGGGGCAAGGCGCGCCCTTCCTCGACTTCCTGGTCGCCGACAAGGGCCTTGCGCATGCCATCGGAGTGCTGCTGCAAATGGAGAAGATGAGTATTCGCGAAGAGCGCAACCGCTTTACCAGTCATTGGTTCATCAGCGACGAGATCGACCTGTCGTACGAATCGTCGCGCAGCAGTTTCGGCGCGACCGAACTGGCGTTTCGCTCGCATCTGGCATGGGCGCCGGAAGTCCTGTGGCAGGAATGCGCGCAACTGCTGCGCGACGGCCTGCCCACCTTGTCCATCTACCGCCAGCCACTGTGCGCCCTGCTGCTGCCCGAGGAACCGGCGCTGTCGGACGCGCTGATCCTCAAGCTCGCGCAGCATCCCTACAACCCGAGCGGGTGGCTGCGCCTGACTGCGCGCGATCCGGCCAGCCTGCAAGTGGTGGAGCCATTCGAACCCACCAGATACGACGAGTACGCGCAAAACCTGTTTTACAACATCCCGTCCGTGGTGGCCGCGCTGGTTCTGGAGCATGGCGTCGACGCAGTCGCGCAGCTCGAACAGGCCGCCGGCGTCGATGCCGCCGGCGATGCACTGGCCTGCATCGGTACGCCGGACGCACTGCGCGCGCTGGCGAAAGTCTGCAGCGTCACCAAAAAGTCGTTGGGGCGCCTGACGGCAGCAACGCAGCGCTGGCCGTTGGCCGCCATGGCCGCCATATCGGAACTGGTTGCCAACGACCCGGTCTCTCCACCAGTCTTGCGCTCCACCCTCGCCAGCTTGGTGCTGGAGCATACCGGCGCAGTGCCATTGATCACGCCGTGGATCTCCGTCCCGGCCGCCCGGCTGTTGGCCGAGATGGCCGGCAAATTCGCGGCGTCGCTCGACAGCGCCGCTGCGGACGAACTGCCAGCAGTGCTGGTCAACCCGCCGTGGATGGCGCCACCCAAGCCGGCCCCAAAACCGCTGGCGTTGGCAGCGCTGCCGCTGGCGCCCTGCACGCGCTGGACAGAACAGCAACGTCAGCGCCTGCTCGCCGACCAGCGCTACAACGCCTGGCCATACGACGCAGAGCGCTTCGACGGCCCGCAAGGCACAGCCGCCGCCATTGCGGCGGGCGATGTGGAGGCCGTGGTCGCGCTGTGGGAGCAATACGCCGATGAGAATCACGACATCGGTGGCTGCGTACACGCCATCGCCGACCTGCCCGCACCGTTCAACGCGGCTGTGTGGACCGCCATGTCCGCGCACGAGATCAACTCGCCCGGCTACGCCTTCGCCACGCTGGGCGTAGACAGCCTGCCGGCGCTGCTGCTCATGTGCGAGCGCAATCCGGTCGACGAGCTGCCGTATGCAATGTACTTCGGCGCCGTCGAGCTGGCGCAACTCATGGCGCGCATCTGCGCCAGCGGCAAGAACAAAGCCGTGCGCGCCATCGCGCGCGGCTGGCTGCTGGCCAATCCGGAATACGCGGCCTGCGCCCTGATAGCGCCGGCGCTGGGCAAACCCGGCGCGGCGCACACCGCCGCCGGCGGCCTCCTGCAACTGCTGGCGGCGCGCGGACACCGCGCGATCGTACTCGAGACGGCAAGCCGCTACCAGCAGGATGCGGTCGACGCCGCCGTGATGGCCGTGCTTGATGAAGACCCGCTCGAGCGCCATCCGGCCAAGGTCGACCCCCTGCCCGCATTCTGGTTGCCGCGCAACTGGAGCCGTCCGCGCCTGGCGGGCAGCGGCAAGGTGCTGCCCGACAGCGCACTCGATCCGTTCGGCGCCATGCTGCGCTTTCCGCAGGAAGACGGCATCTACGCCGGACTGCAGCAGGTGCGCGCGGCCTGTACGCCGGCCTCGCTGGCCGACTTTGCGTGGGACCTGTTCCGCGCCTGGCTCGACGCCGGCGCCGACCCGAAAGAAAACTGGGCCTACGGCGCGCTGCGCGTGTTCGGCAACGACGACGTGGCGCGCAAGTTAACCCCGATGATCCGCGCCTGGCCTGGCGAAAGCCAGCATGCGCGCGCGGTCGCCGGGCTCGACGTGCTGGCCGCGATCGGCACCGACACCGCCCTCATGCTCCTCAATGGCATTGCGCAAAAGGTCAAGTTCAAGGGTTTGCAGGACAACGCGCGCGAAAAGATCGGCCAGATCGCCGAAGCGCGCAAGCTGACCACCGAAGAACTGGAAGACCGGCTCGCGCCCGACCTGGGCCTGGACGAACAAGGCACGCTGCTGCTCGACTTCGGGCCGCGCCGCTTCGTGGTCGGTTTCGACGAAGCGCTCAAGCCATTCGTGCGCGACGAGGATGGCGCGCGCCTGGCCGACCTGCCCAAGCCGAAAAAATCCGACGACGCCGGGCTGGCCGAGGCGGCGGTCGAGCGCTACAAGCTGCTCAAGAAGGATGCGCGCACGATCGCCGCCCAGCAGGTGGTACGGCTGGAAGTGGCCATGTGCGCCCAGCGCCGCTGGGATCCGCAAGTGTTCCTCGACTTCCTGGCGCGCCATCCGCTGCTGCGTCACCTGGTGCAGCGGCTGGTGTGGGGCGTGTATGAAGTCGACACCGGCGCCAGTCACGGCGGACGCTTGCTCGCCTGCCTGCGCGTCGGCGCCGACGGCGACATGACCGATGCCGCCGACGACGCACTCGCGCTGCCGCAAGGCGAGAACATCCGCATCGGCATCCCGCATGCGATCGACCTGCCGGCCGGCGACGCCGCCGCCTTTGCGCAGCTGTTCGCCGACTATGAGCTGATGCAGCCATTCGCCCAGATCGGACGCGACACCTACGCGCTGAGCGGCGCGGAACTGGGCGCCACCGCGCTGATGCGCTGGAAAGACATGGTAGTGCCGACCGGGCGCATGCTGGGCATGGCCAACAAGGGCTGGCGGCGCGGCCGTCCGCTCGACGGCGGCAGCATCCTGGACTTTACCAAGACGCTCGGCGCCGACCGCGTGGTTAACCTGCGCTTCGAACCGGGCATCGTCGCCGGCCTGGTGGACGAATTTCCTGAGCAGACCCTCGAGCAGCTCACGATCGGCTTGCCCGGCACCTGGGGCGGCGTGGACGAACCGGAATCCTTTTCTACGCTCGATGCGATCGCCGCCAGCGAACTGATTCGCGACATGCAGGCGCTGTGCGCGTGAACGGTACGGTGGCGCTTCAACTTTGTGGAGACAGAATGCGGCGATTTGAATTGAGCGATGGGACGTCCGACAAATTCTGGCAGATAGGCCAGGACGACTGCACCGTCAACGTCTGCTACGGCAGGATCGGCAGCGCCGGCACCAGCCAGACCAAGCAACACGCCGATGCAGGCAAAGCGGCGGCGGCGATGGAAAAACTGATTCGCGAAAAGACCGCCAAGGGTTACGCCGAAACCACTGCAGGCGAGCGCCAGACGCCGCCGGAGCCAGTCGCCCCGGTGGCCACGCCACCAACGGGCGAGGTTGCGCCATGGCTGGCCGTTGTCCCACTGATCGACCTGCCGCGCACCCTCGCGACCAGGGCCATGGCCTCGCGCCGCTTTCCCGGTACGCCGCCGAACGCAGACGCGGCGGCCTGCTGGGCGCTGTTCGCCTCGCGCGTGCAGCGCTATGCCGACGTCGACCCCGACAACTCCCCCACAAGCTTCCAGGACGCCGTGCGCGAAGCCATCGCCCGCATCAGCGGCAACGTGCGCAGCGGCTCCGCCGCATCCGACCTGGTGCTGCTGGCTATCTCCACCCTGGTCGAAGACAAGCTGGCGGCGTCGGATGGCGCTCCGTTCCTCGACTTCCTGGTAGCCGACAAAGGCTTGCCGTATGCGCTGCAGGTATTGATCGACATGGAACGCGTGAGTATCGAAGAGCGCAATAACCAGTACGGCATGTGCTGGTACATGGGCGAACAAGGAATTGGCTCATATTCACCCTCGAATGACGATTTCGGGTCGACCGAGCTGGCAATGCGCGCGCACCTGGCGCACGCGCCGCAAGAGATATGGGAGCAGTGCGTCGGCATGATCCGCGCGGTGCTGCCGACATTGCCAGTGCGCCGCCAGCCGCTGTTCGGCGTGCTGCTGCCCGACCTTCCCGACCTGTCGGACGCGCTGGCCCTCGCGCTCGCGCAGCAGGAAGTCGACACGGCAGCCTGGCTGCGCCTGAGCGCGAGCGCGCCGGCCGCCTTGCAGGCGCTCGATCCGTTCGTGCCTTCCACCGGCACCTATGCGGTTCACTTCTTTTACAACCTGCCCGCCGCCGTGGCCACCTTGGTGCAGGAGCGCGGCGTCACGGCGGTCGACTTGCTGAGGGACGGTGCCGGCATCGATGCGACCGGAGAGGCACTGGCCCATATCGGCACGCCCGACGCGCTGCGTGCCCTGGCGCTGGCCTGCGAGGCGAGCAAGAAGTCGCTCAAGCGCCTGGCGACGGCGGCCAAGCGCTGGCCTTATGCGGCGCTGGCCGCCCTGTCCGAGCTGGCCGCCGCGAAGCAGGCGCCGGCCGCCGCCAGCGCGGTGCTGGCCGACCTGGTGCTGGACCATGCGGACGCAGTCGTCGCCGTCAAGCCCTGGCTTTCGCCGCCGGCGGCCTTGCTGCTCGATCTGGTTGGCGCGCGCGTCGCCGCCCCGGCCGACCTGGCCGACCTGGCCGAGCTGCCGGCGGTGCTGACAAGTCCACCGTGGCTGGCGCAGCCCAAGCCGCACGCCAACGTATTCACGCTCGCGCCGCTGGAGCTGGCGCCGCTGCTACGCTGGACCGAGGACCAGCGCGAGGATCTGCTCAAGCAAAAGCGCTACAACGCCTGGCCGTACAACTGGAAACGCTATCCCGGCCCCGCCGACGCGGCTGCGGCCATCGCGGCGGGAGATGTGGCCCGAGTCGTCGCCCTGTGGGAAGCCTATTCGGTCGGCGGCTACGAAATCGGCGGCTGCGTGCACGCGATTGCCGACATGCCGGCACCGTTCAACGCTGCCGTGTGGGCCGCCATGTCCAAATACGAGATCAATTCGCCCGGCTACGCCATTGCCACCTTGGGCCTGGCCGGCCTGCCGGCGCTGGTCGGCATGTGCGAGCGGCGGCCGGCCGACGAACTGCAGTACGCCCGCTACTTCGGCGCGGTCGCACTGGCGGCGCCAGTCGCGCTCGCGTACGCGACCCTTAAAAGCAAAACGGCGCGCGAGCTGGCGCGCACATGGCTGCTGGCCAATCCGGAGCATGCCGCCTGCGGCCTGATTGCGCTGGCCCTCGGCAAAGCCGGCGGCGCACGCGACGCCGCTGCACGCGCCCTGCGCCTGCTGGCCGACGGCGGCCACGAAGCGGTGCTGGCCGATGTGGCCAGCCGCTACCAGCGCGGTGACGTCGGCGCGGCCTTGCGCGCCCTGCTCGACGAAGATCCGCTCGACCGCCTGCCCGCCAAAATCGGCCCGCTGCCGGCCTTCTGGATGCCACGCAACTGGACCCGTCCGCGCCTGACCTGCAACGGCAAGGCCTTGCCCGACGCCGCGCTTGACCCCATCGGCGTTATGCTGCGCTTTCCGCAGACCGACGGGGTGTACCCCGGCATCGAGCAGTTGCGGCAAGCCTGCACGAGCGCCTCGCTGGCCGATTTTGCCTGGGACCTGTTCACCGCGTGGACTGACGCCGGCGCCGACGCCAAAGAGAATTGGGCGTTCAGCGCCCTGCGCCTTTTCGGCAACGACGACATTGCGCGCAAGCTCACGCCGCTGATCCGCGCCTGGCCGGGCCAGAGCCAGCACCAGCGCGCCATTCTCGGCCTCGATATTCTCTGCGAAATCGGTACCGACACCGCGCTGATGCTGCTCAACGGGATCGCCCAAAAGGTCAAGTTCAAGGCCCTGCAGGACAACGCGCGCGAGAAGATCGGCCAGATCGCCGAGGCCCGCAAGCTGGGCATCGACGAACTGGAAGACCGCCTCGCGCCCGACCTGGGCCTGGACGATGACGGCGCCTTGCTGCTCGACTTCGGCCCGCGCCAGTTCCGCGTCGACTTCGACGAAACGCTTAAGCCGTACGTACGCGACGCCGACGGCGCGCGCCTGGCCGACCTGCCCAAGCCGAAGAAAACCGACGACGCCGCATTGTCCGGTGCGGCGCAAGAGCGCTTCAAGCTGCTCAAGAAGGATGCGCGCACCATCGCCGCGCAGCAGGTGCTGCGCCTGGAGCAGGCGATGTGCACGCAGCGGCGCTGGCAGCCGCAGGTCTTCTTCACCTTCCTCGCGGGCCATTCGCTGGTGCGCCATCTGGTGCAACGTCTGGTGTGGGGCGTGTACGCGGCTGGACCGGGCGGGCATCTGCTCGGGTGCTTCCGCGTCGGGCCCGATGGCATGCTGACCAGCGCCGCCGACGAAGCATTCGACCTGCCGCAGGATGCAATGATCGGCATCCCGCATGCGCTCGACCTGCCGGCTGCCGAGGCAGGCGCGTTCAGCCAGCTGTTTGCCGACTATGAACTGCTGCAACCGTTTGCCCAGATCGGGCGTGACACCTACACGCTCACCGAGGTGGAAGCGGGCGCGCTCGCGTTGACGCGCTGGGACGCCATGAAGGCACCAACGGGACGCGTGTTTGGCCTGGCAAGCAAAGGCTGGCGTCGCGGCGACCCGCAGGACGGCGGCTGGATTGGCGAGTTTTACAAACCACTCGGCGATGGCCGCCTGCTGGAACTGCACCTCGATCCCGGCCTGATCGTCGGCATGCCGGAGCATGATCCGGAACAGCGCTTGAAGGAAGTGCGTGTCACGCACGGCCAGGCAGTCAACGGCAAAGCGGCTTGCTACCCCTTGTCGACGCTGGGCTCCATCGTCGCCAGTGAACTGATACGCGACATGCAAGAATTGTGCGCCTGAGCGGCGCGACCACACTTTTACATTCAGGAAGAACGATGCGGCGATTTGAATTGAGCGATGGCGTTTCCAGCAAATTCTGGGAAGTGAGCCAGGAAAACAGCGACGTCACCGTCTGCTTCGGCAAGATCGGCACGGCGGGCAAGGTCCAGACCAAGAACCATCCGGATGCCGCCACGGCCGGCGCGGCGATGGCTAAATTGATACGCGAAAAAACCGGCAAGGGCTATGCCGAAACCTCAACCGGCGCCCCAGTGGCGGCGGTGCCAGTGCCAGTGGCACTGCCACTGGTGGCTGCGCCTGCGCCCGCAGCGGCAGCACCGGCGCCCGGGTCGGACATGGCGCCCTGGCTGGCCGTCTCGCCGTTGATCGACATGCCGGCCACGGTGATGGCGCTGGCCCTGCCCTCACGCCGCTTTCCGGGCGCCGCGCGGGCAATCGACGCTGGCACCAGCTGGAACCTGTTCCTGGCCCACGCGCGAAAAAGCGCTCCGCTCAGTCCCACGCTCTCCTCATCCGGCTGGCGCCCGGCGATGGAGGAAGCGGCGCGGCGCATCGAACACGGGCAGCGCGATGGTTCCGCCGCCTCGAACATCGTCCTGCTGGCGCTATCGAGCACCTTCGACGACCTGCTGGCGCCGTCCGATGGCGTGCCCTTCATCGACTTTTTGGTGGCCAGCGAAGGCGTCGCGCACGCCCTCGGCGCCATGCTGCAAATGGAACGCATCAGCGTGCGCCAGCAGGGCCTGCGCAACCCCGGCATCTGCATCGACGACAATGCCGAGCAATGGTTTGCGCCGACCGAAAACGTGTTCGGCAAAACCGAACTGGCGCTGCGCGCCCACCTGGCCCGTGCGCCACAGGATGTGTGGGACGCCTGCGTGCAGCTTGTCCATGATGCCCTACCCTCGCTCGCCGAGCACCGGCGGGCGCTGTTCGGCGTGCTGCTGCCCGATGCCGTGGGCCTGTCGGACGCCATCGTCGCCGCCGCCGGTCCCGACTACCCGACGTCGATGGCGTGGTTGCGCCTGACGGTGCGCAACGCCGCCAGCATGCGCGCGCTCGATACGATCAAGGCGTGCGACGACTTCTACCTGTTCACGTGGTACGACAAGCCGGAGATGATTGCGACCGCGATCCAGGACCGTGGCGCCGACGCGGTCGCCGCGCTGCGCGACGGGGCCGGCGTCGACCTCGCCGCCGACGCCATCGCCAACATCGGCACGCCGGAAGCGATCCGCGCACTGACGTCGATCACCACAAAAAAGGCAATCAAGCGCCTGACGTCGGCGTCGGCGCGCTGGCCGCTGGCCGCCATCGCCGGCCTGGCCGAATTGATCGCCACCGACAAGCGCGCCCCCGGCGCCGCGCGCTCGGTGCTGGCCGTACTGGTTCCGCAACACCTGGCTGCATTGCCCGCATTGACGCCATGGCTGTCGGCAGCGGCGGTCAAGGTGCTGGATGGCCTTGCCGGGCGCCTGGAAGCGCCGGCCGACACGGCGGACACCAGCGACTTGCCCTCGGTGCTGGCCAACCCGCCGTGGCTGGCGCGCGCGAAAAGCGCGAGCAAAGCGCTGCTGCTCGCGCCCCTGCCGCTGGCGCCGGTCGAACGCTGGAGCGACGCCGAACGCCAGCGCGTGCTGCGCGAACGGCGCCTCATTATCTATACATACGGGGGAACAGGATTCAAAACGCCGAACGACGCCAGCGCGATCGCTGCCGGCGATGTGGCGGGCGTGGTGGCGCGCTGGGAAGCTTACCGGCAAACCGGTCACGATATGGCAAACAGCGTACATGCCATCGTAAAGCTGCCGCCGCCGTTTAATGCGGCCGTGTGGAGCGCCATGGCGAAGTACGATATCAACTCGCCCGGCCACGCCATCGGCAGCATGGGGATCGACGCCCTTGGCGGCCTGGTGGTGATGTGCGAGCGCCGCCCTGCCGAGGAATTGAAGTATGCGATGTACTTCGGCGCTGTCGAACTGGCGGCGCCGGTGGCGCGCGCGCTGGCGGTGCTCAAGTCCAAACCGGCGCGCGACATGGCGCGCAAATGGCTGCTGGCCAATCCGGAGCATGCCGCCTGCGGCCTGATCGCCCCGGCACTCGGCAAGGCCGGCGCCGCGCGCGATGCCGCCGCCAGCGCACTGCGCCTGCTGGCAGCGCACGGCCACGAAGCCATATTGGTCGGGGTGGCCGGCCGCTACGGCCAGGAGGCCGTCAACGCCGCCATGCGCGCCATGCTGGACGAAGATCCGCTCGACCGCTTCCCGTCCAACATCGCCGCGCTGCCGGCGTTCTGGATGCCGCGCAGCTGGGCGCGCCCGCACCTGGCCGCCAATGGCAAGCCACTGCCCGACGAGGTGCTCGACCTGATCGGCGTCATGCTGCGATTTCCCCAGGCCGATGGTGTCTACGCCGGTATCGATCAAGTACGGCAAGCGTGCACGCCGGACTCCCTGAGCCGGTTCGCGTGGGATTTGTTCAGCGCCTGGGCCGACGCCGGTGGCGACTCCAAGAACAACTGGGCCTTCACGGTCTTGGGCCTGTTCGGCGGCGACGATTGCGCGCGCAAGCTCACGCCGCTGATCCGCGCGTGGCCGGGCGAAAGCCAGAACGCGCGGGCCATTGCCGGTCTCGATATCCTGGCGGCGATCGGCACCGACCTTGCCTTGATGCTGCTCAATGGGATTGCGCAGAAGGTCAAGTTCAAGGCGCTTCAGGAAAACGCGCGCGACAAGATCGGCCAGATCGCCGAAGCGCGCAATCTCAGCACCGACGAACTGGAAGACCGGCTGACGCCCGACCTGGGCCTCGATGACGACGGCGCCCTGCTGCTCGATTTTGGCCCACGCCAGTTCCGCGTCGGCTTCGACGAAGCGCTCAAGCCTTGCGTGCGTGACGCGAACGGCATGCGCCTGGCGGACCTGCCCAAGCCGAACAAGAGCGACGACGCCGCCCTGTCGGCGGCGGCGACCGAGCGTTTCAAGGGGCTCAAGAAGGATGCGCGCAGCATCGCCGAACAGCAGTTGATGCGCCTGGAGGTGGCCATGTGTTCGCAGCGACGCTGGGAGCCGGCCGTCTTCCAGCGCTTCCTGGCCGGACACCCGCTGCTGCGCCATCTGGTGCAGCGATTGGTATGGGGCGCTTATGACATGGAACCGGGCGCCAGCCACGGTGGCCGTTTGCTGGGCTGCTTCCGGGTCGGCCCGGACGGCGAATGGAGCGACGCCGCCGACGACACCTGGCAACTGCCGCAGGGCGAGAACATCCGCATCGGCATTCCGCATGCACTGGACCTGCCGGCGCCGGATGCAGCCGCCTTCGGCCAGCTGCTGGCCGACTACGAACTGGTGCAACCGTTTGCGCAGCTCGGACGCGACACCTACGCGCTGACCACCGACGAATTGGCCGCGAGCGCGCTCACACGCTGGGAAGGCGTCGTGGTGCCTGTCGGGCGCCTTCTGGGCCTGGCGCACAAGGGATGGAATCGTGGCGATGCGCAGGATGCCGGCTTCGTCTTCGACTTCTGCCGGCCGCTGGGCGACGCTCGCATGGTGGAACTGCATTTTGGCCCGGGCCTGATGCTCGGTTCGATCATGGATTCGGATGACCAGGTCATTGAGCAGATCAGCGTTGGCCGTCGCAGCGCCTGGGGCGGCGTCGATAAGGCCCAGCCGCTATCGACGTTAAGCGCCATCGCCGCCAGTGAACTGATTCGCGACATGGAAGCACTATGCACCTGATGTGATGGCACGCCCTGATAACTACGATAACGAGAAAATGCACGAGAACATGCGACGATTTGAATTGAACGACAGCGTCTCCAGCAAATTTTGGGAAGTCACGCAAGATGGCAGCGATGTCACGGTTTGCTTCGGCAAGATCGGCAGCGCCGGCAAGGCGCAAACCAAAAATCATCCCGACGCAGCCGCCGCGCATGCGGCGATGGATAAACTGATACGCGAGAAGACCGCCAAGGGCTACGTCGAAACCGGCGCCGGGAGCGATGCGCAAGCAGTTCCGCCCGAGCCGGCGCCCGTCGTAGCACCTTCGCCTGAAATACCAGTCGCGCCAGCGGCCGGCATCGCGCCGTGGCTTGCCGTGTCGCCCTTGATCGACGTGCCGCCCGCGTTGATGGCGCTGGCCCTGCCGACGCGCCAGTTTCCTGGAACGCCACCGGTTGTCGATGCCGACAAGAGCTGGACAAGATTCCTGAAACGCGCGCGCGAAGTACAAGGCGTCGAGGCAAAATACTCGGGCGCGTCGTGGAAGACGGCAATCGATGAAGCGACAAGCCGTATCAAACAGGGTTTGCGCAGCGGTTCAGCGGCCTCCGATATGGTGTTGCTGGCTGTATCGACCGTTTTCGACAAAACCGACGCTGTCGCCGCAGACACCAGCTTCCTCGACTTCCTGGTTGCGGAAAAGGGACTTCCGTACGCCGTGGGCATCCTGCTCGATCTGGAAAAAGCCAACGTCGACCGGCGCTATGCATACGAGCACCGGGTCTGCATTGACGACATCGACACCGACTGGTTTGATGGATCGCATGGCGCATACACGAACGTCGAACTGGCGCTGCGCACCCATCTCGTTCACGCACCGCAGGACGTGTGGCTGGCATGCGTACAGATGGTGCGCGATAACCTGGACGCTATTCCGCGCAATCGGCAACCCTTGTTCGGCGTGCTCCTGCCGGACGCTCCCGAGCTGTCCGACGCCCTGGTCCAGGGCGGCGGCTATCTGCATGACATGACGGGCTGGTTGCGCATGAGCGTGCGCGACCCCGAAAGCCTGGCCCTGCTCGACAGCGTCAGGGATGCGTATTATCTCTTTTACGACAAGCCAGCGTTCGTCGCCACCGCCATCAGGGACCGTGGCGTCGATGCCGTTGCAGTGCTCAAGCACGGCGTCACCGAGAAAATCACTGCCGATGCACTTGCCTGCATCGGTACGCCCGACGCAATCGGCGCACTGGCGCTGGCATGCGGCATGCGCAACGGCAGCCCCTCGCGCCTGGAAGCGGCAGTCAGGCGCTGGCCATGGGCCGCCATCGCCGGCTTGAGCGAACTGCTCGGGCACGACAAGCAAGTCCCGGATGTCGCGCGTTCCACCCTGAGCCGGCTGGTACCCGATCACATCGCCGCACTGCCGTCGTTGCGCCCCTGGCTCTCGCCCGCCGCGCTCAAGGTGCTGGACGATATGGCCGCGCGTTTCTGCGAGCCGGGCGAGATGGCCGCCAGCGCCGACCTGCCTCCGGTGCTGCAAAACCCGCCGTGGACGGCGCCGCGCCAGGCGCGACCAAAGGCGCTCGATCTGGCGCCCTTGCCGCTGGCGGCCGTCGAACGCTGGAGCGCCGCCGAGCGCCAGTTCGTCCTCAACGAGAAACGCCACAAATACAATCCGTACGAGCAGGCCACCTTTGTCACACCCGCCGACCTGATCGCGGCTGGCGATGTCGACGCGGTCGTCGCGCTGTGGAAAACGCGCCAGAACCCACGCATGAACCTTCACGCCGAGGTGCGGCTGATCGCCGATCTGCCGCCGCCCTTCAACAAGGCTGTGTGGGCGGCGTTGGCTAATCACGAGTTCAATTCCCCCGGATACGCGATCGCCACGCTCGGCCTCGATTGCCTGCCAGGCCTGGTCACCATGTGTGAACTGCGGCCGGAAGAAGACTTGTGCTACGCGCTGCATTTCGGCGCCGTGGAGCTGGCGTTCCCGGTCGCGCATGCAATGGCGACGCTGAAAAACAAGCCTGCCCGCGCCATCGCGCGCCGCTGGCTGCTGGCCAACCCGGAACACAGCGCCTGTGGCCTGCTCGCACCCGCTCTTGGCAAGGCCGGAAAAACACGCGACGCCGCCGCGGCCGCCCTGCGCCTGCTTGCCACACATGACCACGGCGACGTATTGAAGGACGTCGCGCGCCGTTACGGCGTGCCCGCTGTCGACAGCGCGGTGCAAGCCATGCTCGATGAAGATCCGCTGGACCTTCACCCCGCCAGGATCCCCACCCTGCCAAGCCTGTGGACACCGCGCAGCTGGCACCGTCCGCGCCTGCGCGGCAACGGCAAGCCATTGTCCGACGAGGCGCTCGGCCTGATCGGCGTCATGCTGCAATTCCCGCGCAGCGAGGGCGTGTATGCCGGGCTCGAACAGGTGCGGCAAGCCTGCACGCCGGCGTCGCTGGACGCCTTTGCATGGGACCTGTTCCGCGCCTGGCACGACCTTGGCGGCGACCCGTCCGAAAAATGGGCGTTCACCGCCCTCGGTGTTTTCGGCAACGACAACAGCGCGCGCAAGCTCACACCGCTGATTCGCGCATGGCCGGGCGAAAGCCTGCACGCGCGCGCCGTGACCGGACTCGATGTGTTGGCCGGCATCGGGACCGACCTGGCGCTGATGCTCCTGAACGGCGTCGCGCTCAAGCTCAAGTTCAAGGCCCTGCAGGACAGCGCGCGCGACAAGATCAAGCAGATCGCCGACGCGCGCGGCCTGACGCCGGAGGAACTGGAAGACCGCCTGGCGCCCACGCTGGGACTGGACGAGCAAGGCTCGCTGCTGCTCGATTTCGGTCCACGCCAGTTCCGCGTCGGCTTCGACGAAGCGCTGAAACCGTATGTACGCGACGCCGGCGGCGCGCGCCTGGCCGACCTGCCCAAGCCGAACAAGAGCGACGATGCGGGCCTGGCGGCGAGCGCTGTCGACACCTACAAACTGCTCAAGAAAGATGCCCGCACCATCGCCACGCAACAGGTAAAACGGCTGGAGGTGGCAATGTGCACGCGCCGCCGCTGGGATGGCGACGCCTTTCTCGCGCTGCTGGCCAGGCATCCGCTGGTGCGGCACCTGGTGCAGCGCCTGGTATGGGGCGCCTACCAAGCCGATTCGTCGGGCGGCGCGCGCCTGGCCGGCTGCTTCCGGGTCGGCCCCGACGGCGCGCTGACCGACGCCGCCGACGACGACTACATACTGCCGGCCGGCGCGCGCGTCGGCATCGTGCATGCGCTCGAACTGCCGGCCAACGATGCGGATGCATTCGGCAAGCTGTTCGCCGACTACGAACTGCTGCAGCCCTTCCCCCAGATCGGCCGCGAGACGTATGCCTTGACGCAGGACGAACTGGCCGCCGATGAACTGCTGCGCTGGGTGCACCTGGAAATGCCGGCCGACCGCCTGATGGGATTGACGAACAAAGGCTGGCACCGGGGAAAAGCGCGCGACGCAGGTGGCATCTGGGCTTACAACAAGGATATCGGCGCGGGACGGACCGTGGAGCTGGGGATCTATCCGGGCCTGGACGTGAATAACCTCAACGACTACTCGGAACAGACCTTACAGGCGGTCAAGGTCGGCAGCATGAACCCATGGGGCGACATCGGCACGCCGCAGCCGCTGTCGGTGCTCGATCCGATTGCCGCCAGTGAGCTGATTCGCGATCTCGAATTTTTGCGCGCATGAGAAAAGACGTTATCATCTCGGCAAATCCAAAAACGGCGCACGACAACCATCCATGAGTCGGACCACAGCAATGAGCAAAACCAAAACCGCAGCGATGCAGCGCCCACCGGCCGAAATCCAGTACGCGGGCGAGCTGGCCAAACTGGCCAAGTCCGACAAGGCGCCGCGCCCGCCCGGCTGGGCCCTGAGCCTGAACGCGGCGCGCGCTTTCATCAGCGGCGACGAGGCCCTCGGCATCGAACGCAAGGTGGTGGCGCCGGTTGCCGCCATCGAGCGCATGCTGGTGACGCTGGCCACCGGGCGTGGATTGATGCTGGTCGGCGAACCGGGCACCGCCAAGTCCATGCTGTCGGAGTTGCTGGCCGCCGCGGTATGCGGGCAGTCGACCCTGACCATCCAGGGCGGCGCCTCGATCACCGAAGACCAGATCAAGTATTCGTGGAACTACGCGCTCCTGATCAACGAAGGACCGAGCCCGCGCGCGCTGGTCCCGGCGCCGCTGTACCACGGCATGCGCGACGGCCTGATCGTGCGCTTCGAAGAAATCACGCGCGCCCCGCTGGAGGTGCAGGATTGCCTGCTCGGCATGCTGTCGGACCGGGTCATGGCGGTGCCCGAACTGGAAAACGAGCACGCCATGCTGTACGCGCGCGAAGGCTTCAACATCATCGCCACGGCCAATACGCGCGACCGCGGCGTCAACGAAATGAGCGCCGCGCTCAAACGGCGCTTCGACTTCGAGACCGTGTTCCCGATCCTCGACTTCGGGCACGAACTGGCGCTGGTGGAGCAGGCCTCGGCCCGCCTGCTGGAACGCAGCGGCATTCCGCATCGCGTGCCTGGCCCGATCCTCGACCTGCTGGTGTCGACCTTCCGCGACCTGCGTTCCGGTGGCGGCAAGGGCGCGCCGGACGGCATGGACAAGCTGGCGGCGGTCATGTCGACCGCCGAAGCGGTCAATGTGGCGCATGCGGTCGGCGTGCGCGCCTGGTTCCTGGAACAGCGCGCCGGCAACGCGGCCGACTTGGTCGACTGCATCGCCGGCACCGTGGTCAAGGATAATCCGGACGACCGCGCCAAGCTGCGCCGCTACTTCGAGCAGCGCGTCGCGCGCCGCGAGGGCGATCACTGGCGCGACTACTTCAACGCGCGCCACCGCCTGCCGTGACACGCGTGCCTCAACGCGCGCCGCTGATCATCGGCGTGCGCCACTTCAGCCCCGCCTGCGCGCGCCTGGTGGTGCAGCGCATTGCCGAACTGCGTCCGCGCCACGTGCTGATCGAAGGCCCGGCCGACTTCAACACGCGCCTTGGCGAACTGGCGCTGCCGCACAAGCTGCCGCTGGCGATCTACAGCTATTTTTCGGCCGCCGAAGACGCCGTCGAGCGGCGCGCCTCGTGGTCGCCGTTTGCACTGCATTCGCCCGAATGGCAAGCCATGCAGGCCGCGCGCGCCTGCGGCGCACAGTTGCGCTTCATCGACCTGCCGGCCTGGCACGACGCCTTTGCGCGCATCATGAACCGCTACGATGACGACGCGCCGGACGCTGCCGAGGCCTACGAAGACGCATTGTGCCGCGCAATGGCGATCGACGGCCGCGACGCCCTGTGGGACCATCTGTTCGAAGGCGAGCTGGCCCCCGATGAACTGTCGGCCCGGCTCGATGCGCACTTCGCCAATCTGCGCGCGGGCGACCCTGGCTCGCCGGGCAACCAGGCGCGCGAGGCGATGATGGCGCGCCATGTCGCCTGGGCCATGCACCAGGACGACGGCCCGGTGCTGGTGGTTTGCGGCGGCTACCATGCGCCGGCGCTGGCGGCGCTGTGGCGCACGATTCCGGCCGCCGACTGCGCCAGCGAGCCGGCCACGCCGCTGCCCCCCGACGCACCCGGCCTGCGCTACGGTTCCTACCTGGTGCCCTACCACTTCAAGCGCCTCGATGCCTACGACGGCTATGCCTCGGGCATGTCCTCGCCCGCCTGGTACGAATGGGCGTGGACGCTCGGCCTGGCCGGCGCCGGCAAGGAACTGCTGCGCACCGTGCTGGCGCGCCTGCGCGCGAAAAAGCTGCCCGCCTCCACCGCCGACGTGATTGCGATCCACAGCCGCGCAATGGGCCTGGCGCGCATGCGCGCGCACCCGACGCCGCTGCGCAGCGACTGGCTCGATGCGCTGGCCGGCAGCCTGGTCAGCCAGGCGCTGGACGTGCCCCTGCCCTGGACTTACCGGGGCCGCGTGCGCGCGGGCACCGATGCGGCGCTGGTGGAAGTGATGGCGGTGCTGGCCGGCGACGCCGTCGGCGAACTGGCGCCCGGCACGCCGCAGCCGCCGCTGGTGGCCGCCGTCGACGTCGAACTGGCGGCGCTCGGCATCGTTATCCCAAGCCAGGTCACGATCGACCTGCTCGACCCGGCCCAGCGTCCGCGCAGCCGCGCCCTGCACCGCCTCGCCCTGCTCGACATTCCCGGCATCGTGCGCACGGCGGGGCCGAACCTGGCGCTCGGGCGCGGCCAGCAAGAAAGCTGGGACCTGCGCGCGCCGCTCGAACAGCGCGCCGCGCTGATCGAAGCGGCCACCTACGGCGCCACCCTGCATGACGCGGCGCGCGCGCGCCTCGAAGAAATCCTGCGCCAGCGTCCCGCCGGCGGCAGCCGCATCGGCGCCATTACCGGCGCCCTGAATCGCGCCGCCTTCGCCGGCCTGGCCGACGTGAGCGAGCGCCTGCTCGATGAACTGCACGACGCCATCGGCCAGGAAGCGCACTTCGGCGAGCTCGGTACGCCGATGCAGGTGCTGTTTGCGCTGTTCCGCCACGGCGACGCGCTCGGCGTGAGCGGCAGCGCGGTGCTGCAAACGGCCATCAGCGCCGCGTTCGACCGCGCCCTGTGGCTGGCGGAAGCGGCCGGTGGCGTGGCGCCGATGGAGCAGGATGCCCACATCGGCACCTACAGCGCCATCGCCATGCTGGTGCGCGAAGCACGCGCCGCCGTGCTGCCCGGCGTCGAAGGCTTGCGCGCGCTGGCCGTGTGCCGGCGCGTCGCCGCCAGCATGGATGCGGCGCCGGTCAGCCGTGGCGCGGCGCTCGGCCTGGTGCTGGCCAGCGATGCCGACCCCGACGCCGGCGCCCTGGCCAGCGACCTGCTCGCGTCCCTGCCCCCGGCCTTGGTGGGCGACGCGCTGGCCGGCCTGCTGGCACTGGCGCGCCAGTCATTGTGCGACGACGTGCGCTTCGTCAAGGCGCTCGACGCGCTGGTGCGCGCGCTCGACGACGCCGATTTTGTGCTGGCGATGCCGGCGATGCGCGCCGCCTTTACCTGGCTGCCGACCCAGGAACGCGGCGCGCTGGCCGTCGATGTGCTCAAGCTGCACAACGCCGGCCATCGCTCGCAGCGTTCGCTGACCGGCCCCCTCGCCGTGGCGCCCGAGCTGCTGGCGCGGCACGATGCGCTCGAACGCGCCGCCGCCTTGCGCCTGGCCATCTGGGGAATCGCACCATGAGCGGATCATTGACGCTGCCCGATCCGCTGGTGCGCTGGCGCCTGCTGCTGGGCGAAGCCGCCGAAAGCTGCCTCCCTTGCCCGCCTGGAGCGGCCAGCGCCGCCGATGACGCCCTGGAGTGGCTCTACGGGCGCGACCCGGACCGCCTGGCGCGCGGCGAACGCCAGCAATCGCAGGACCGTACCGGCTCGCCGGACGGCGCGTCGGTACTGAGCACGCCCGACTGGATCAACGCGATCCACGAATTGTTCCCGCAAGAGGTGATCGAGCGTCTCGAACGCGACGCGGTCGAGCG
This sequence comes from Massilia rubra, assembly GCF_011682065.1. Lineage (GTDB taxonomy): Bacteria > Pseudomonadota > Gammaproteobacteria > Burkholderiales > Burkholderiaceae_D > Telluria_A > Telluria_A rubra. The sequence continues at coordinate 91,061 of NZ_VUYU01000019.1, forward strand.
CTTCGGCATCGATGACGTGGTGACCAACCTGGAGGTGCTGGAACGGATCGAACCATCCGAAGCGCTGCTGCGCGCCGTGCTGCATACCAAGCACCTGATGAACCCCGATGTGCTGTCGGCGGCGCGCCGCCTGGTGGCGGAAGTGGTGCGCCGCATCATGGAAAAACTGGCGACCGAAGTGCGCCAGGCTTTTGGCGGCAGCCGCGACCGGCGCCGCCCGTCGCGCATCGCGGCGGCCGCCAATTTCGATTTCAAGCGCACCGTTGTGAGCAACCTGAAACACTGGGACCCGGAGCGGCGCAAACTGTACATCAAGCGGCCGGCCTTTATCAGCCGCGTCAAGCGCCATGCCGAGCGCTGGGACATCATCCTGCTGATCGACCAGAGCGGCTCGATGGTCGATTCGGTGATCCACTCGGCGGTGATGGCGGCCTGCCTGTGGCAGCTGCCCGGCATGCGCACTTCGCTGATCGCCTTCGACACCGAGGTGGTGGATCTGACGGCCGATGTATCCGACCCGGTCGAACTGCTGATGAAAGTGCAGCTTGGCGGCGGCACCAATATCGCCGGCGCGGTGGCGTATGCGCAGTCGCTGGTGGTTAATCCGCAGCGCACGGTGGTGGTGCTGGTCAGCGATTTTTACGAAGGCGGCCATGACACGGAACTGGTACGGCGCGTGCAGGCGCTGGTGTCGGCCGGGGCCACCGTGCTGGGCCTGGCGGCGCTCGATTCGGCCGCCAATCCGAGTTACGACCGCGAGACGGCGGCGCGCCTGGTGCGCGTTGGCGCCCACATCGCCGCCATGACGCCGGGCCAGCTGGCCGCCTGGCTGGCGGAGAAAATAGCGCAATGAGCACCCGTACCGATTTGCTGGAACTGAGCGTGGACGCGCTGACCGCCCTGTCGAACGCGGGCTTTGTGAAGCGCGCGCAGAAAGATGTCGTCGAAGGCAAGCTGCCCGAGATCGAGCAGCAGCCCGACGGCGCCGTGCTGGCGCGCTACCCCGACGGCGTCACCACCACCCTGCCCCCGGGCCTGCCGCTGCGCGAGGCGCGTTGCAGCTGCCCCGCCACGGGCCTGTGCCGGCACCGGGTGACCCTGGTGCTGGCTTATCAGTCGAAATACGCCGGCGGCGCCAGCGAGGCAGTCGCCGACGCCGCGCCGTGGTGCCCGTCGACCCTGGCCGGCGCGGTGGACCTGCTGCCGCGCGTAACGCTCGAGCAGGCGCGCCGCATGGCGGGCGCACGCCCGGCGATCAGGCTCACGGCCGGGTCCACGCCGAATGCCCGCCTGCCGATGTGCGACGTGCGTTTTTTGTCGCGTACCAGCCTGGCGCTGGCGCGCTGCGACTGCAAGCAGGCCGAGAACTGCGCCCACATCGCGCTGGCCGTGTGGGCGTTTGCCCAGGGCGAGCGCCAGCAACCGGGCTTTTCCAGCATGACGGTGGAGCTGGACCTGGCTGCCGACGCGGCGCCAACGCCGGTGCAGGACGGCGCCAGCGCGGTCGAGGCGATCGTGGCGCTGGCCTCCCAGCTCTGGCTCGATGGCACCAGCCAGAATCCCCTGATCCTGGACACGCGCTTCGAAAAGGCGCTGCAGGAAGCCAGCCAGCTCGGATGGCGCTGGGTGGTCGAAGCACTGACCCAGCTACGCCAGGCCGTCGCCGGCCAGCACGCGCGCGCGAGCAATGCCGATCCGGCCACCCTGCTGCACCTGGTATCGATGCTGATGGCGCGCCTCGGCGCGGCGCGTGCCCGCACCCCGCTGCCGGCCAGCCAGATCCTCGGCGTGGGTGTTTCCGGCGAAGTGGCGCTCGACCACCTGCGCCTGGTGCCGATGGGTAGCCAGTGCTGGTCCGACGAGGCGGTCGACGGCGTGCGCATGATCTGGGCCGATCCCGACACCCTGGCCGTCACCGTCATGGAAAAAACCTGGCCGCGCGCCGACAGTGGCGCCACTGCCATCGCGCTGCGCGACCGGCGCCTGGTCGGCATGCCGTTGCACCGGCTGGCGGCCAGCCAGATCGTCACGCGCGCGGCCAAGCGGCGCGCCAACGGCTTGCTGACGGTCGGCACCGGCGCGACGCAGACGTCGGCGCTGCCGCTCTCCGGCGGCGCCTGGGACACGCTGGCAAGCCCGCTGCGCCAGCCGGACGTGGCCAGCCTGCGCGCGCACCTGCGCTCCCTGCCGCCCGATTTCGTGCGTCCGCTGCACGCGATCGAGCATGTGCATGTGGTGCCGGTGGCGGCGCTGGTCGACTGCCTGTGGGATGCCGCCAGCCAGACCTTGTGCGCACGCGTGCAGCTGGCCGCCGGGGATGACAATCTGTTGCTGTTGCGCCTGCGGCACGACGCCGCCACGCCCGGCGCCATCGATGCCCTGGCGCGCGCGCTGGAGGACGACCCGCTGGCAGTGGCGGGCAGCGTGTCGAGCGAGGCCGGGCAATTGAGCATGACGCCGCTGGCGGTGCTCACGGCGCAGGGCTTGCAGGTGCCGCAACTGGCGGCGCAAGGCACGCCCGTGAACCTGGCGCGGGGCCAGGGCGACGACAAGAGCGCGCTGCACGCCTTATTGGAAGGGACGATGAACCTGCTGGCGCAAAGCCTGCGCCAGGGAGTGCGGCATCAGGGCGACGGCGCCGTGGCGCGCGCCACGGAACAAGCGGCAGCTTTGCGCGCGGCGGGCCTGGCGCGTTGCGCCGATGCCCTGGCCGCAGCGCTGGAGAGCATGAAAAGCAGCGACCCGACGATGCTGCCTGAGCGGCTGGCGGCGCTGTATGCGCTGCTGCACACCCTGGGCAGTGACAGCTAGCCGGCCAGCGCCGACTGAAAATCGTCGAGCAAGTCGGCAGTGTCTTCGATGCCGACCGACACCCGGATCAGCGATTCGGCAATGCCCATGCTGGCGCGCCGCTCGGCGCCCATCTCGTAGAAGATGGTGTGCGAGACCGGAATGACCAGGGTGCGCGTATCGCCCAGGTTACTGGCCGAGATGCCGAGCTTGAGACGATTGAGGTAGTCGAAACAGTCGATGCCGTCTTTCAGTTCAAAGCTGAACAGCGAGCCATAGGCCTTGAACAGATCGGTCGCCAGCGCATGCTGCGGGTGCGACGCCAAGCCGGGGTAGTACACCGCCGCCACACGCTCGTCGGCCTCTAACATGCGTGTTACCGCCAGCGCATTGCTTGATGCACGCTCCATGCGCAGCGCCAGCGTTTCTGCCCCCACCGCGATATGGTGCGCCGCTTCCGGCGCCAGCGAGGCCCCGAAGTCGCGCAGGGCCTTGGCGCGCAACTGCGCCATGCCCCACTGCGCCGGCGGGTTGCGCTTGTAGTTCGCCGCGATGTTCGGGAAAGCGCTCCAGTCGTACGCGCCGGTGTCGGTCAGGCTGCCGCCGAGCGCATTGCCGTGGCCTCCGATCGACTTGGTCAGCGCATTCACCACCAGTCCCGCACCGACCGTTTTAGGCCGGAACAGGTAGGGCGAGGTCATGGTGTTATCGACCACGAACAAAATACCGCGTTCCTTGCAGAGCTGGCCGATGCGCGCCAGGTCCGCCACCTGCGTACGCGGGTTGGCGATGGTTTCGACGAACACCAGCCGGGTGGCCGGCGTGAGCGCAGCTTCCACATTGGCCACGTCGGTCGCGTCGGCAAACGCCACCTCCACGCCCTGCCCCGCAGCGGTTTGCCACAGGCTGTTGGTGTTCCCGAACAAGAACGACGACGACACGATATGGTCGCCGGCGCGCAGCAGCGCCTGGAACACCGCCCCGATGGCCCCCATGCCGGTCGCAAAACACAAGGTGGACACGCCGTCTTCCATCTTCGTGATCTTGTCTTCGAGCGCGGAGATGGTCGGATTGCCCTGGCGGCCGTAGCGAAAGCCCGCTTCCTTCCCCTGGAACACCGACGCCAGTTGCCTCGCGTCGTTGTAACCGAAGGTGACCGAGGTGTGAATCGGCTTGTGCAGCGACCCATGCTCGATCGGCTTTTGCCGGTCGTTGTGCAGGATGGTCGTGGTGAAGCCGTAGCTTTTCTTCTCGCTCATCAGTTACTCGGCGTTCGCCAGGTTCAGGTTCAGCTGGGTGCGCGCCGCGTCTTCGGCCGGTGCGGCTTTCGGATTGTGGCGCGCAAATTCCAGCCGGTCCAGGTAGGCGGGCGTCACGTCGCCGGTGACGTACACGCCATCGAAGCAGGACGCCTCGAAGCTGGTCAGGGCCGGATTGACGTCCGAGATCGCGCGCTTGAGCGCATCGACATCCTGGTACACCAGGGCGTCGGCCGTGATCTCGCGGCAGACTTCCTCGGTGCTGCGGCCGTAGGCGATCAGTTCATCGCGGGTCGGCATGTCGATCCCGTACACGTTCGGGAACAGCACCGGCGGCGCGGCCGATGCGAAGAATACGTTGCGTGCGCCCGCTTCACGCGCCATCTGCACGATTTCCTGGCTGGTGGTGCCGCGCACGATGGAATCGTCGACCAGCAGCACGTTCTTGCCCTTGAATTCGGAACCGATGGCGTTGAGCTTCTGGCGTACCGACTTGCGGCGGATCGCCTGGCCCGGCATCAGGAAGGTGCGGCCGATGTAGCGGTTCTTGATGAAGCCTTCGCGGTACTCCACGCCCAGTTTGAGCGCCAGCTGGATCGCGGCCGGACGCGAGGAATCGGGAATCGGCATGACCACGTCGATTTCGCCCGACTTGAACTGCTGGCGCACTTTATCGGCCAGGTACTCGCCCATTTTCAGGCGCGTGGCGTAGACCGAGGCGCCGTCGAGGATCGAGTCCGGGCGGGCCAGGTACACGTACTCGAACGCGCATGGATTGAGCGACGGATTGTCGGCGCACTGGCGCTCGTGCAGCTTCATGTCCATGTCGATGAAGACCGCTTCGCCCGGCGCGATATCGCGCAGGAAGCGGAAGCCCATGCCTTCAAGCGCCACCGATTCGCTGGCGACCAGGTATTCGGTGCCGTTGTCGGTTTCGTTGGTGCCGATGCACAGCGGACGGATGCCGAACGGATCACGGAAGGCCAGCAAGCCATGGCCGGCGATCTGGGCGACGACGGCGTAAGCGCCGCGCACGCGCCGGTGCACCGCGGCCACCGCCTTGAAAATCGAGTCGGGATCGAGCGTGAAGCCGGTGGTCGATTCCTGGATTTCATGCGCCAGCACGTTGAGCAGCACTTCCGAGTCGGAATCGGTGTTGATGTGGCGGCGGTCGTTGCGGAACATCTCGGACTTGAGCTGTTCCTGGTTGGTCAGGTTGCCGTTGTGCGCGAGCGTGATGCCGAACGGCGCATTCACGTAGAACGGTTGCGCTTCTTCCTCGCTGGACGAACCGGCGGTCGGATAGCGGCAGTGGCCGATGCCCGAATTGCCTTGCAACGAACGCATGTTCCGCGTGCGGAAAACGTCACGCACCAGGCCATTGGCCTTGTGCATGGAAAACATATTGGAATGACTGGTTGCGATCCCCGCCGCATCCTGACCGCGGTGCTGCAACAGCAGCAAAGCGTCATACAGCACTTGATTGACGGGGTTATTCGAGACGACGCCGACGATGCCACACATGAAGCGCTCCTAGAGACTACTGATTTTAAAAAATGTCAAAACTGTACATGCCGCGCCAACTCGGGCGGCAAAAATGTCTTTATCAAGCGCGCGCCCTGTTCCGCCATGGGGCTCGATAGCGCGCCGGTCCAGAATGCCTGCTTGGGCAGGTCGGTCATGCCGCACAAGATCACGGCGGCCAGCACGATCACCATCCCGCGCGCGAGCCCGAACACGGCGCCCAGCAAGCGGTTCACCGGACTTAATCCGGTGGCCTTGACCATCAGGTCGACCGCCATCATGATCAGTCCCATCACGATGCGGGCGCCGAGGAACAGCGCCACGAAGGCCACCATCAGGCGCACCGTCTCGCCCGGAATCATGGACAACATCGGCGCCAACTGGGCGCCGAAGGCGTTGGCGACGACGAAGGCCACCACCCAGCTGATCAACGACAGGATTTCCTTGACCAGGCCGCGCAGGATGCCGATGACGCAGGATGGCACCAGGATCACCAGCACCACGTAATCGAACTCGGTCACCTTGCGTCCGCCCGCATCCGCGCCATCAGCCCGGAACCATGATGCCCGACAGTCCCATCTTGCTTAACTTGGCGCGCACTTTTTCGGCTTCATCTTTGTTGAACGGTCCCACCTGCACGCGAATCCGGTCGCCCGACTGGGTCGAGGTCTTGTGCGTGAACGAGCGGATGCCCGCGCCAGCCAGCTTGGCCTGCAATTCGTTGACTTTTTCCTGGGTCGCGAGCGCCGCAACCTGCACCACGAAGCGCTGGTTGTCGTCGGCCGCTTTCTCGGGCGCCTTGCCTTCGAGGATGGACATGGCGCGCTGGGCGTCCGGCACCGGCGGCTTGACGGCCGGCTTTTCCTTTTCCTCGACCTTGGGCGGCGCCTTGGCGACCGGCTTTTCAAGCGGCTTCTCGACGGCTTTTTCGACCGGTTTTTCGACGCGCTTGACCTCGGCAACTTTCGGCTCCGGCTTGGGTTCGGGCTTGGGCTCGACCTTCGGTTCGACTTTGTGTTCTACCTTATGCTCGGGTTTCGGCTTCTCGACCTTGGCGACGACTTTCGGCTCGGGCTTGATAACCGGCTTCGGTTCAGGCTTCGGTTCAGGCTTCGGTTCAGGCTTCGGTTCCGGCTTCGGTTCCGCCTTGACCACCGGCCTGGCCACTTCCTTTGCTTCCTTTGGGACGGGCCGCTCTTTCGGCAGCGTCACCAGCGGCGTCGGCGGCGGCTCGACGATTTCTTCGCGCTTGTCGAGCGCATCGGCGGCGGCCACGGCGCGCGGCTGGGCCTGCGGTGCGACCTTGTCTTTGGAAGGAATGCGGATATCGATGTCGCCGGCCAGCGGCTTCGGTTCGGAGTCGAGCACCATCGGCAAGCCGACCGCCACGCCGAGCGCCAGCGCGACGGCGCCTACCAGGCGGCGGCGCGCGCGCTTCTTCTCGGGCAAAACAGGATCGGCGGCGGCGCGCGCTTCCTTGCTGCGGCGCGCTGCGGGTTCGTTGGCGCTGGATGCGCGTTTGGAACGGGCACGGGCGGCGACGGTGTCGTCGTCCGACTTGGAATAATAGCCACTATCTTCCGTGGATTCTTGCTTGTTTTTATTGAGGAACGAGAACAAGCCCATGCGTTTTTCTTCAGTGATGTGAGGATTTTCGGGCAGCCATCACACCTGCGACGGTGTAGAAGGAGCCAAAGACCACAATTCTATCATTCTCCCCGGCTCGACTCATTGCATTTGCAAAAGCTGCGGCCGGATCGGCGAAGGTAGTGACGCTGCGCTCCCCCGGTTTGGCGTCACCAGGCGGCAGCGCCGCCAGGGTAGCGGCCAGTGTTTCCGGGTCGGCCGCGCGCGGCGATGGCAAGTTGGCAACGCACCAGTGGTCGACGTATTGGGCCATCGGGGCGATCACGCCGTCGATGTCCTTGTCCTGCATGATGCCGAACACGGCGTAGGTGTAGGGATGGAAGCCCATGTTGCCGAGGTTCTGGGCCAGCGCCGCCGCCGCGTGCGGGTTGTGGGCGACGTCGAGGATGACGGTCGGGCGTCCCGGCAGCACCTGGAAGCGCCCCGGCAGCTCGACCACCACCAGCCCGGTGCGCACTTCCTGGGCGCCTACCGGCAGCACCAGGCGCAGCACTTCGAGCGCGGCCAGCGCGGCCGCGGCGTTGAGCAGCTGGTTGGCGCCGCGCAGGCTCGGGTAAGCGAGCGAATTGCGGCGCTGTTCGCGCCCGCCATAGTTCCACTGCTGCTTGTCGCCGGAATAATTGAAGTCGCGGCCCAGCAGCCACAGGTCGGCGCCGATCGCTTCGGCGTGCGCCACCAGCGACGCCGGCGGCACCGGGTCGCTGCAGATGGCCGCTTTACCGGGGCGGAAAATGCCGGCTTTCTCAAAGCCGATTTCGTCGCGCGTGGTGCCGAGGAAGTCGGTATGGTCGATATCGATCGACGTGACGATGGCCACATCGGCGTCGATCACGTTGACCGCGTCGAGGCGCCCGCCCAGGCCCACTTCGAGGATGGCCACGTCGAGGTTCGCGCCGGCCAGCAGGTGCATGATGGCCAGGGTGGTGAATTCGAAGTACGTCAGGTCGGTCTCGCCGCGCTGCGCTTCGACCGCGTTGAAGCTGGCGATGAGGGCCTCGTCGGATGCCAGGTCGCCGTTGATGCGGGCACGCTCGTTGAAGTCGAGGAAGTGCGGCTTGATGTACAGGCCCACCTTGTAGCCGGCGCGCAGCAGGATCGCTTCCAGCATCGAGCAGGTCGAGCCCTTGCCGTTGGTGCCGGCCACCATGATGACCGGGCAGCTGAACGCGAGACCCATGCGCTGCTTGACCTGGCGCACACGGTCCAGGCCCATGTTGATGTGGATTTCGGCGTGGCGTGATTCGAGCAGGGCCAGCCAGGCGGGCAAGGTGGTGGGGAGTGTGGACATGGAGTGAACCTGTAAAAACGGCGGCGGCTCATGGGAGCCGGGCAAGCCTGCCCGTCCACCATGAACCGCGATGAAACGACTGGCGTGAGCCAGTCAGACTAGTCGATCAAGCCAGGACTTCAACCGCCTGGTCTTGCAGCAGCGCCAGCAGGCGCGCGATTTCTTCGCGCATCTTGCGGCGGTCGACGATCATGTCGACAGCGCCCTTGGTGACCAGGAATTCGGCGCGCTGGAAGCCTTCAGGCAGCTTTTCGCGCACGGTGTTCTCGATCACGCGCGGGCCGGCAAAGCCGATCAGCGCTTTCGGTTCGGCGATGACCACGTCGCCCATGAAGGCGAACGAGGCCGACACGCCGCCCATGGTCGGGTCGGTCAGCACGCTGATGAACGGCAGCTTCTTCTCGGACAGCTTGGTCAGCATGGCGGTGGTTTTTGCCATTTGCATCAGCGACAGCAAACCCTCTTGCATGCGCGCGCCGCCGGTGGCGGTGATGCAGATGAACGGCACTTTTTGCTCGATCGCGATCTGGGCGCCGCGCACGAAGCGCTCGCCGACCACGGAGCCCATGGAGCCGCCCATGAATTCGAATTCGAAGGCGGCCACGACCACCGGCAGGCTCATGATGGCGCCGCCCATGACGATCAGCGCATCGGTCTCGCCGGTCGCTTCCATCGCCGCTTTCAGGCGCTCAGGGTATTTTTTGCTGTCTTTGAACTTGAGCGTGTCGACCGGCAGGGTTTCCTGGCCGATTTCGTAGCGCCCGCCTTCGTCGAGCAGGCCGTCAAGGCGCTCGCGTGCGCGGATGCGCATGTGGTGGCTGCATTTCGGGCAGACGTGAAGATTCGATTCGAGGTCGGTACGGTACAAAACGGCTTCGCAGGAAGGGCACTTGACCCACAGGCCTTCGGGCATGGTCTTGCGCGCGGCAGCGTCGGAACGCTGGATTCGTGGGGGCAGTAGTTTCTCTAACCAACTCATACATTCTCCTTCTGCGGCATCTTAGTGGTCGGTAGTTTAGCCGGTAAGACACTGCTTGTCGAACACAACGGGATGGAAATTGCTTATCTGGCATTGTTTTCACTACTGGTACTGCTGTTCGATGCGCACGGTGTCGAAGGGTTCCCCGTGCGGCGCGAACTCATGCGATGCGCTATGCTCCGGGCATGAATCCCTTGCATCCTAAAAAATTACTGCTTTCGAAATGGACGGCGCTGGCGCCTGTGAACAAGGAGAAGCACTTTCTCGTGACCAAGGTGGTCGAGCCCGAGGCGCCGGGCGGCCCTGTAGAATGGGTCGATATCGATGCCGTGCACAGCCGGCAAACGCGGCGCATCGCATGGGAAACCCTGCGCGACGACACGCTGTGGCGCCAGGGCTGGGTATAGGAAAGAAACAGCCGAATCATCGATCCGGCTGCATTGCGGCGCTAGTGAGTATTCACATCGCGCAAGAGTGACACGGAGTAACCGCTTACTTTTTTGCCTTGGCACAGGCCGAACCGCCCAGCACCGGCACCTGGCTACCGGCGCTGCCGCTGGTCCCTTGGAAGCCGAACTCGACGGTCTGGCCAGGCTGGATCACCGCGTTCCAGCCGACATTGCTCGCGGTGTACGGATTGCTGCCGCTCAAGACCGCGTTCCACATACTCGCCACTTTCGAGCCATCCGAATAAGTCCAGCTCACGCTCCAGCCGTTCATGGCGGCGCTGCCGCGGTTGGTGATCTGCACCGCCCCGTTGAATCCCCCCGGCCATTGGCTGCGCACCTGGTAGACGCACTGAGCCGTTGGCGTCGGCGTTGGCGGCGGTTCGACCGGTGGCGGTGGATCGATCGGCGGCGTGGTGGCGCCGCCAGGCACACCCATGGCGATGCCGCGTCCGGCGGTACTCATATACACCACGCCGTAACGGTTCATGTCGCCGACGACGAACTGGCCATTGGCCGGGCCGCCGTACTGGTGGGCATCATCATTGACCCGCACCCAGGTGGCGCCGGCGTCAACCGAGCGGTGCACGCCCTTCACGCCGCCCACCGTACCCCATATATATACCGTCGGGAAGCTTGCGCCCGCAGCGGCCGCGCCGAAGCCGACCGCGCCCGCGTAGCTGACGCTGCCGATGCTGCTGAAGGTTGCGCCGGAATCGGTCGAGCGCGCGAGACCCGCGCCGTTCAACGGCACCCACAGCTCGCCTTCGCGGTTCGGTACGGCGCGGATGACTTTCGAGCCGCCAGATTGCAAGCTCGCTTTTGGTGCGAACGAGACGCCGCCATCGGTACTGACGAACACGCGGCCATTGTCATACGCATAAAACTTGCGCGGATTGACAGCGTCGGCCACCGGGCGGGCGCTGCTCGCGTTCAAGCCACTAACGCTGGTCCAGCTGGCGCCGAAGTCGGTCGAGCGGTAGCTGGTGGCCGAATTGTCGGGACTGTGCAGCAGCACGGCGCCATCCGACGAAAGCGCGACCTGGCCGTTCTTGCCGTTCATCACCGCACTCTTCTTCCAGGTGACGCCCGTATCGGTCGAGTAATACATGCCCGGCGCATCGTTGCCGCCGGCACGCGCCAGTACCGAGGTCTTGCGCGCGGCGAAGTCGAGGCCGGTCGTGGTGCCGATCGACGGCATGTGGATCGGCGCGTAGCGGCTGGTGTCGGTGTGGCGGAAGCCATCGTAGTCGCCAATGGCCGACACCAGCGGCCCGCCCGGGATGCTGACCAGGTTGAGCGGCACCGTTTCTTCCAGCCCGGCCACATTGAAGGTCCAGGTGGCCGGGGTGGCGTTGATGTTGGCCGTTTTGAAGATACCGTTACCGGACGACACCCACGCCGCCTTGGTATCGAATGGATCGAGCTCGACCGTGCCAGCCCAGTGAATCGCCTTGTCGCCGACCCAGGACACGCCCGCGCTATCCTTGGCGAAGCCGCGCGCGATCACGTCGGTCCAGCTGGCGCCGCCATTGGTCGAGGTGTAGATGCGGTCGCCCCAGGCGTTGCCCTGCTGTTGGTAGGTGTTGACGGTCGAAGCCACCAGGTTGTTCGGATTATCGGGCGCCACGCTGATGCCGCTGAACGCCGAGCCCACACCGGCCGGGGTCACATTGGTCCAGGCGCCGGTGCCCACGTTGTATTTCCAGATCTGGCCGCGGTCCATCGGTTCCGGCTGCGCCCAGTGACCGTGCGGACCGGCGCCGTTGGCGTAGGTGACGTACAGGTTGCCGTCGCTGGCGCGCGCCGCGCGTTGCGGCATCAGGTCGGTTGGGGCACCGGCGACTGGCGCGAAGGTCTGGCCGCCATCGTTGCTGCGGTACAGGTTGGGGGCCACGTAGCCGAAGCGCGACACGCCGACCACGATGCGCTGCGCCGCGCCATTGACCACGCTGGACGGATCGAGCGCGACGAAGTTAATGCCGTTTTCGTTGGGCGTGGTGGTCACGTTCAGGCTGGACAGGCGGGCCCAGGTGGCGCCGCTGTCGGTGCTCTTGAACAGGCCGTTGGCGCGCGTGCCCACGTACAAGATGTTGCTCGAACCGGGATCGACCTGCAGGCGTTCGCCGGTCTGGCGGCCCATGCCGTTGCCGTGCGCCTTGAACAGGGCCGACACATCGGTCTTGATGAAGGTTTTGCCGTAATCCGAAGAACGCAGGATCATGGTCTTGCCGTTGTTGAAGTAGCTGATGCCGGCCAGCATGTACAGCTTTGCGGGATTTTTAGGGTCGAGCGTGATCGACTCCACGCCCAGCAGGCCCGTCTCGTCTTCCGACGCCCAGTCCAGCAGTGGCACCCAGCGCGCGGCCGTATTGTCCCAGCGGTAAGCGCCGCCGACGTCGGTGCGGGCGTAGGCCAGGCCCTTTTGGGTCTTGCTCGGAATCACCGCCGAGACGAAACCGCCGCCGCCCATGGCGACACTGTTCCATTGGTAAGTTTCGGACGCGGCGGACGCCGGTGCGGAGGCGGCGGCGCACAGCGCGCAGGCCGCCGCAATGGTCGAGAGTCGATGCATGAATGTCATGGGGGTTCGCTTTTCTTGGTGGCGTTGGAATTGAAAACGTTTTCAGGCGTGAGCGAAGGTATGCTATGCCCCGTATGTACCTGTGTCTAATCTTTATTTTGCGAGGAAAACGGCGGAAAATGGACGAATTAGCATGGTTTACGGGCAAAATGTGCAAGCCGTAAGCAAGAGGTGATGATGGGAGTTGAAGCAGGGTTTTCGGCCGGAATGAAAAGTGCGCAGCAAGGCGATGCATCGACAGCAAGGCCGATGCAGGTCATGGTCAGGCGGTCAAGGAGTTTCTGGCGTTTCGCTGAGCGGCGTGGAGTCACTGGCCGTCCCGACAGGCTCGACAACCAGGCGCAGCCCTAGCGACTTCATCACGCGCATGACGGTATCAAGGCGCGGAGAACTCTCCTCGCGGAGCGCAACGAACAACTCTTCGCGCGTCGATGCGGATAATTCGTCCGTTCCTAGCATTCCCGGAGCCTGCGCTACCGTTTCCAGGGCGTGCACCAGCATCGATGTATCGTCTTCTTCCAAGAAAACATTCACGAAGCCGACAATGGCTTCCTCGGAATCGAGATAATCCGCAGGCTCGAAGCAAGGAAAAGTACGGATAAGGTCCATGTCGAACTCGTCTTCCACCGAACTGACAATGTGTGCTGTTTTCATGCTCGACACCCTACGGTTTGTTCTTCAACGCCCTGGCGAGCTTTCTCGCCGCATCGATATCCTTTTGCTGGCCCTTCTTGGTGCCACCGCCGAGAAGAAAAAGAATTTCGTATCCGGTTTGTATGAAATAGATTCTCCAGCCGGCGCCGAAATCGATCTTTGCCTCCCAGACGCCGTCCCCAATGGGCTCGACGTCGCCAAGCAGACCTTGTCTCATTTTTACGAGCCTGGCATTGACACGAAGTTGGGTGGTCTTATCCTTGATCCCCAGAAAGAACTTGGTAAACTCGGGATGGAAGAGCAGAGTGAACATTTTTAGTGTAGGCGGTCGAATAAACCATGTCAATCGGACCTGATGAACGTCCTTTTTGACGGGTCCAGGAGGTGATCCAAGACCCATTCTACCGACACCGCCACAACGCACGAGTCGACCTGGATCAAGCTTCCCGGTGATCGAGCGCGCTACGGATTCCCGCCACGAAACGCTGGACCGCCTCCACCGCCTGATCCTTCGGCGTCGCTTCGATCTCCTGGATGATGCGGCTGCCGATCACCACCGCGTCGGCCACCTGGGCCACCGCCCTGGCGGTCTCGCCATCGCGAATCCCGAAGCCCACGCCGATCGGCAGCTTGACGTGCTCGCGGATCGGCGCCAGGCGGCGCGCCACATCGGCCACGTCGATATTGCCGGCGCCCGTGACGCCCTTGAGCGACACATAATAACTAAAACCGCTGCCGAACTTGGCCACCTGCGCGATGCGCTCCGGGGTCGACGTCGGCGCCAGCAGGAAGATCAGGTCGAGGCCGGAAGCGCGCATCGCCGTGGCGAATTCTTCGCATTCCTCGGGCGGATAATCGACCACGATGGCGCCATCCGCGCCGGCTTCCTTGGCCTTGGCGATAAACGCATCGGGCCCGATCCGCTCGATCGGATTGGCATACCCCATCAGCACCACCGGCGTGCCCTGGTTGGTCTTGCGGAACTCGCGCACGTAGCCGAACACGTCGCCGAGGCCGACGTTGAACTTGAGCGCGCGCTCGCAGGCGCGCTGGATCACCGGCCCTTCGGCCATCGGATCGGAAAACGGCACCCCCAGTTCGAGGATGTCGGCGCCGCCGGCAACCAGAGCGTGCATCAGCGGCACGGTCATCTCGGGGCCTGGATCGCCGGCCGTGATAAAGGTGACGAGCGCGGTTTTTTTACTGGCCGCCAAAGCGGCAAAGGTTGGTGCGATTCTGGACATGGCGATGCTTTCTTGTAGTGTGATCGAAAAGGTCGGACAGCAGCAAAAACTCAGCTGAAATCGAGCCCCATCCGCTCCGCCACGGTGTGCATGTCCTTGTCGCCGCGGCCCGACAGGTTCACCAGGATCAGCTGGTCCTTGGGCAAGGTCGCCGCCAGCTTGGCCGCATACGCCAGCGCGTGCGACGATTCGAGCGCCGGGATGATGCCTTCGATATGGCAGCAGTCGTGGAATGCCTGCAGCGCTTCGTCGTCGGTCACCGACACATACTGCGCGCGCCCCAGGTCCTTCAACCACGCGTGCTCCGGTCCCACGCCCGGATAATCGAGGCCGGCCGACACCGAGTGCGTCTCGATGATCTGGCCGTTTTCATCCTGCAGCAGGTAGGTGCGGTTGCCGTGCAAGACGCCCGGAATGCCGGCCGTGAGCGAAGCCGAATGCTTGCCCGAGTCGAGCCCTTCGCCGGCCGCTTCGACCCCGATCAACTTGACGTTCTTGTCGTCGATGTAAGGATAAAAAATCCCCATCGCGTTCGAGCCGCCGCCGATACAGGCCAGCACGTAGTCGGGCTGGCGTCCGGTCAGTTCCGGCATCTGCACCAGGCATTCCTCGCCGATCACCGACTGGAAGTCGCGCACCATCATCGGATACGGGTGCGGGCCGGCCACCGTGCCAATGATGTAGAAGGTGTTTTCAATGTTGGTGACCCAGTCGCGCATGGCTTCATTGAGCGCATCCTTGAGCGTCTTCGAGCCCGACTCCACCGGCACCACGGTCGCGCCGAGCAGCTTCATGCGGTACACGTTCTGGGCCTGGCGCTTGACGTCTTCGCTGCCCATGTAGACCACGCATTCGAGCCCGAAACGGGCGCAGATGGTGGCCGTGGCCACGCCGTGCTGGCCGGCGCCGGTTTCGGCGATGATGCGTGGTTTACCCATGCGCTTGGCCAGCAATGCCTGGCCGATGACGTTATTGATCTTGTGCGCGCCGGTGTGGTTCAGGTCTTCGCGCTTGAAGAAGATCTGCGCCCCGCCCTGCTGCTCGGACCAGCGCTTGGCGTGGTAGATCGGCGACGGACGGCCGACGAAGTGCTTGAGTTCATAGCGAAATTCGTCGAGAAATTCGGGATCGTGGCTGTATTTGGCGTAGGCTTCTTTCAGCTCGGCCAGTGCGTGGGTCAGCGTTTCGGCGACAAACGAACCGCCGTAGGGGCCGAAGTGGCCGCGCGCATCGGGCAGCTGGTAGTCGGTGGTCTGGAAAATCGGGGCGGCCGCAGCGCGCGCAGGTGCGTCTTTCATGGGGTACTCGCTTTCGAAGGTGATATCGGCTGACAGACCGCGGCGCAAAGGCGGCGGTCATGGCTGGTGATACAGGGGCGTGACTAAGTAAGTGTGCAGAAATTATTGTGATTTATAGCGAACAGAAGCGGATGCCTTGCAAGGCGCACGCCGCGACGCAGTGCGAGCACTGCTAGTGGTGGGCAACGCAGCAAGGCGCCGCTTATGGAAGCTAGAAATTACAAGAATTTATGCGCACTTACTTAGCCCCGCGTCAATCGCGTTTGGTACGCCCGAGCCACCACACAAAACGACCCGAGGCGCGCGTTCTTTTTGAATGAGAAACCATCGCAGCCTTTCCTGCACCACCGTGGAGGTCACGCGCTCCGGGGCAAAAGCCGGAGGAAGGTGACGGGTGATGCGGTATTGTTGAACGTATTCTAGCAAATCGGCGCCACGTGTGGTGGCGCCGACGCACCAGGCGTTTCAGCCCTCGCGGTCGGCCATCCGCACGGCGGCCGCAAAGGCGTCGATTTTGGCGCCATCCTTGATGCCCTTGGCCTGTTCCACGCCGCTGCTGATATCGACCGCGTACGGGCGCACCTGGCGCACCGCGCCGGCCACGCTGTCGACCGTCAGGCCGCCACTCAAGACCACGCGCGGCGCCAGCCCGGCCGGTATCACGCCCCAGTCGAACACTTTGCCGGCGCCGCCGTAGGCGTCGACGAAGGTATCGAGCAGCAGGCCTGAAAACAGCGGGCTGGCGGCGCGGCACAGCGCCTCTTCGGCCAGCAGGTCGGCGCCGCTCGTCTCGGGGCGCACGCGCAGCACGCGCATGAACGGCTTGCCCACGGCGGCGGCAATGGCCGCGCACTGCTCCACCGTTTCATCGCCATGGAACTGCAGCTGTGCGAAAGGCGCCACGGCGGCCACCGCCCTCACCTCGTCGATGCTGGCGTTGACGAACAGCGCCACGGTGGAGACAAACGGCGGCACGGCCGACATCAAGGCGCCGGCCTGCGCCGCCGTCACGTAGCGCGGGCTTTTTGCATAGAACACGAAACCGAGTGCGTCCGCGCCAGCGGCCACTGCGGCCTGGACGTCCTGCGGGCGCGTGAGCCCGCAAATCTTGATGCGTGTGCGTTGCATGAGCGGCCTTCAGAACCAGGGCAGTGGACGGGCCGCCTCGTGCGGCAAACCCCATTTGGGATCGTAATCGATCTTGGCCAGATACAGGCCATCGGGCATGAAAGTGGGCGCGGCGTCGTTGCGGTCGCGCCCTTCCAGTACATCCTTCATCCATGCCGGCGTGTGGCGGCCCTGGCCGACGTAGATCAGGGAGCCGATCAGGTTGCGCACCATGTGGTGCAGGAAGGCGCTGGCGCGCAGGGTGAACACGATGACTTCACCATGGCGCTCGATGTTCACCGCGTGCATCTGCTTGACCGGCGACTTGGCCTGGCACTGCGAGGAACGGAAGGCGGAAAAATCGTGCGTGCCGACCAGGAATTGCGCGGCGGCGCGCATCAGGTCCACGTCGAGCGGGCGAAACACCCAGCCGGCGCGGCCCACCAGCAGCGGCGAGCGGATCGGATTGTTGTACAGGACGTAGTGATAGGTGCGCGCAAAGGCGGCGAAGCGGGCGTGGAATTCCTGCCCCGGATGCTCGGGCACTTCGGTGGCCCAACGCACGGCAATCGCGTCGGGCAAAAAGGCGTTCACGCCGCGTACCCAGGACTGCATGCCGCGCGAGAGGTCGGTGTCGAAGTGGACCACCTGTTCAAGCGCGTGCACGCCGGTATCGGTACGGCCGGCGCAGGTGGTACCGAGCTCGACGCGCGCGAATTTTTCGAGCGCGATTTCGAGCCGGTCCTGCACCGTGTTGCGGTCTGGCTGCTTCTGGTAGCCGTTGAAGGCGGTACCGTCGTACTGGACTCCGAGTGCTATTCGCTTCAATCTAAGTCCAGTAACAGCCGTGGTTCATCAAGACAGCGATTATGCCAGTTTGATACGCATGTCGTTCGCCTTCGCCACCTGGGCGGCACTGCCGCCTTTGATGACTTCGTCGAGCAGTTCGCGCGCACCTTCCTTGTCGCCGATTTCCTGATAGGCGATGGCCAGGTCAAGCTTGGTCTCCATCTCCATCTGGACC
Source organism: Massilia rubra (assembly GCF_011682065.1). Lineage (GTDB taxonomy): Bacteria > Pseudomonadota > Gammaproteobacteria > Burkholderiales > Burkholderiaceae_D > Telluria_A > Telluria_A rubra. Next base: position 108,905 of record NZ_VUYU01000019.1, read on the forward strand.
GGCGTCAGTTCGCCCGCTGGTGCATTACCGGCGCTGCCGATATCGTCGAAGTCAGGCAGTGCGGTCGCTTCGGCGCTGGCGTTGGCCGGCAGGTCGAGGTCGAGCGAATGCATGTCGAAGTCCGGCGCCGCTTCGGCCCTGGCAGCCCGGTCGGCCGCAAAAGGATCGCCGTTGGCCAGGCTTGGCGCAGCGCCAGGCGTGTCCTGCGGCAGTTCGAAGTTCATGCCATCGAGGTCGAAATCATCGGCCGCCGGCTTGGACAGGCTGACCGTGCTGGCCGCCGGTGCGCTGGTCGACGGCGCATTGAAGTCCATGTTGAAGTCCATGTCCGGCGTTTCTTCCTTGACCAGGTCGACGCGGGCCGGGGCTGCCGTCGGCGTGTCGAACGACAGGTGATGCTCGTCCAGTACTTCCGCCGCCGGCGTGGCCGCTGGCGCGGTATTGGTCACTGGCTCGAAGCTCAGGCCACCGAGGTCGAAGTCGAGCGTGTGCTCCTCTTCCATCTTGGCCGGTGGCGCGGCAGCGACGACTGGCGCCGGGGTCACGGTGTCATCCTTGCCCAGGTCGAGGTCGAGGTCCATCAGTGCGCTGTGCGGACCGTTGTCGATCGCCGAGGCGTCGAACTGGTCGGCCAGGGCCACTGGCTGGCCCGCATCGCCGGCCGGCGCGTTGCTGCCGGCGCTGGCGTACAGCGGATTCATGGCGTCGATCGACAGGCCCAGCGCGGCAGCTTGCGCCCACTCGTCGCCCTGGCCCTTGGTCATGCCATACAGTTCGCTGGCCTGGCTTTCGAATGCGCGCTGGTCCTTGCGGGCAGCGTAGATTTCGAGCAGTTTCAGACGGACCGGATAACGGTCGGGATGGGTGCGCAGCGCTTCCTTGAGTATCTCTTCAGCCTGGGCGTCGCGGCCGTAGGCGATATAGACGTCGGCTTCGGCGACCGGATCGACTTCATTGGTGTCGAGCTGGCTGGCCGATGGGGCGAAGCTGGAGTTGAACACGCTGTTGTTGGTGTCGACGCTCTGGCCGCCGGTTTCGGCGAACAGGGAGTGCGCCTGGTCGGTCGGCGCGCCGAGGATCGACGGCTCCGACGGATTGCGCTCGACCTGCTTGCGCTCGCGCCATTTCGACAGGCCGAACAGGCCCGCGAGCAGGGCGACGATGACAGCGCCAACGAGGACGATGTTCTCCATCAGCATATCGAAGAAGCTTGGATCGGCCGGCGGCGGCGCCGGCTTGACCACCGGCTTGGCGACCGGCGCAACCGGGGCGACTGCCGGCGGCGTGTCGGCCGCCACAGGCGGGGTCACCGCGGGCGTGCTGGCTACTGGCGTGCTGGCCACGGGCGGCGTAACCGCAGGCGGCGTGACGACCGCTGGCGGCGTGGCGACCGCTGGCGCGGTGACCGGCGGCTTGGTGCTGACCGCTTCGGTGATCGACGGTTTTGGCGCAACAGCCGGCGTAGCCGGAACAGCCGGGGTAGTGGCGGCGGCGCCGTTCTTGCTCTTGACGGTGACGATCTTTTCGAGGTCGCCGACGTTCTTTTCAAGTTCCTTGACGCGCTTGGTCGCTTCGGCCATGGCGCGCTCTTTGGCGATCTTGTCTTCCGGCGTGAGCGCGCCGGTTTTGCCGGCGGCGGCGTCGGCCGGGCCGGTCGCTTTCGACAGCTTGAGCTGGTCTTGCGATGCGTTGGCGGCGGTCGGGCGCTCGGCCACCTTGGCGGTGATCTTGCCGGTCGCGCTCTGGGTCTTTTCAGGCTGCTTGTCGGCGGCGCCGCTGGCGACCTGGCCGGCCAGCTTGTTGCGGTAGGCGTTGAAGTCGGCGGCATGGGCCACCACGACGCCACGCGCTTCGCCGTCCGAACCCTTGATCGCGGCCGCTTCCGGCACCGACAGGATCTGGCCCGATTTCAGGCGGTTCATGTTATTGCCTGCAAACGCGTCCGGATTGGCGCGGTACAGTGCGACCAGCATCATGTCGAGCGAAATATCGGCCGGCTTGATCTGCGCTGCGATCTTGCCCAGCGTGTCGCCGCGCTTGACCTGGTAGTCGCTCTCGCCCGCATTCTTGCCGGCGCCGCCGCCTGCACGGCGCGGCTCCTGCGATTTTGGCTCGGCCGGGGCGGCGTCGGCTTTCGCCTCCGCCTTGGCGTCTGCCTTGGCGGCGGCTGCGGCAGCGGCGGCTGCGGCTTTGGCGGCAGCCTTGTCGGCCTTGGAATTCGGTTTGGTGCCAGTGGCGCCAGTGGCGCGGCTACCCTGCGAGAGCACGTCGACCGGCGCGGATACTTGCGCGGTCTGGGTCGTACGCATTTCGACAGGATCGAGCAGGAAGGTGTATTCGCGCACCAGGCGGCCCGACGAACCCCAGCTCAATTCGAGCAGCATGTCGACGAACGGTTCGTTAACCGGCTGCGACGAGGTGACTTTGATGAACTGGCGCCCGCCACGCTGCTCGACGCTGAAACGCAGCGACAGCAGGGCGGGATTGAAATCGATATTGGCTTGACGGAAGGCTTCCGCCGGGGCCAGCTTGGCGACCAAACCGCTCGCTTCATCATTGGCAACCGAGGTCAGTTCGATCTCTGCGTTCAGGGGCTGGCCGAGCGCGGACAGGACGGTCAGTTTACCGAGACCCGCCGCGTATGCTGAGGAAGAAAGAAACACAGCACTGGCGACCGCGCCTGTGAGGGTTTTCAACGCGAACGAAGTGAGCTTGGAGCGAGTGTTTAAATGCATAGTTGGCGGCATCTTGAGTTGACGGGGGAGAAGGCTGGTTTCCCGGAGGTCTCAACATATCATCATGCTCTAGAGCATGCAAGTTTTTGGAGCAACTATGTCGGGAAGCTGCTCACTAAATACGCAATTTCGCGCTTTCTGTAACAGCTCACTCAGAACCCCATTCATGCCGCTATGTCAACTACCTTGCAAGAAATATCAACTGAATTATCAAGAAGGATATGGAAAACCCGGGAAACGGTGGCCAAAAACGCATCGCTGCGGCGGCCACCGCTGCCGTTGTGGTGCACAGAATGCATGCACAACACGCAATTCTACACGTGTTTACTTATCCGAATTACTTATCGAGGATAATGCGCAGCATGCGGCGCAACGGTTCGGCCGCGCCCCACAGCAGCTGGTCGCCGACCGTAAAGGCGGACAGGTACTCGCCGCCCATCGACATTTTGCGCAGGCGGCCGACCGGGATGGTCAGGCTGCCCGTGACCGCCGCCGGCGACAGGTCGCGCATCGACGCTTCGCGCGTGTTCGGCACCACCTTCACCCACTGGTTGTTGGCGGCGATGATGTCGTTGATTTCGTCGAGCGGCACATCCTTTTTCAGCTTGATGGTCAGCGCCTGCGAGTGGCAGCGCATCGCGCCCACGCGCACGCACAGGCCGTCAACCGGGATTTCCTTGCTGCCGAAGGCTTCGCCCAGGCCCAGGATCTTGTTGGTTTCGGCGCCGGCCTTCCACTCTTCCTTCGACTGGCCATTGCCCAGGTCCTTGTCGATCCATGGAATCAGGTTGCCGGCCAGCGGCACGCCGAATTGGCGGGTTTCGTCAGCCGACATGCCATGCTGGGTGGCCAGCACGGTACGGTCGATTTCGAGGATGGCGGCAGCCGGGTTGTCCAGCAGCGCCTTGACCGATTGGTTGATGGTGCCGAACTGGGTCAGCAGCTCGCGCATGTGCTGCGCGCCGCCGCCGGACGCGGCCTGGTAGGTCATGGAACTCATCCAGTCGACCAGATTGTGCTGGAACAGGCCGCCCAATCCCATCAGCATGCACGACACCGTGCAATTGCCACCGATGTAGTTCTTTACGCCTTTTGTCATGGCGTTCTTGATCACATCGAGGTTGACCGGGTCGAGCACGATGACGGCGTCGTCGTTCATGCGCAGGGTCGAGGCGGCGTCGATCCAGTAGCCATTCCAGCCGGCCGCGCGCAGCTTCGGGAACACCTCGCTGGTGTAGTCGCCGCCCTGGCAGGAAATGATGATCTCGCATTTCGACAGCTCGGTAATGTCGGTTGCGTCTTTCAGGGTAGTTTCGTTCTTCGCCATCGCAGGCGCTGTGCCGCCCGCGTTCGACGTTGTGAAGAACACCGGTTCGATGTGGGCGAAATCGCCCTCGTCCCGCATGCGCTGCATCAGGACCGAACCAACCATACCGCGCCAACCTACCAAGCCAACTAATTTCATCTTCTTTCCTCAGTGCTTTCTACATGTAACGTTAATTGACCGCTTTAACCAAGCGCCTTGACCACTGCATTGCCCATTTCCTCGGTACCGACCCTGGTGGTACCGGCTTCAAAAATATCCGCCGTGCGCAAGCCTTGCGCCAGCACCTTCTTGACCGCGTTCTCGATGCGGTCGGCCTGCTCCACCTTGTTCAGTGAAAAGCGCAGCATCATCGCGGCCGACAGGATCGTCGCCAGCGGATTGGCGATGCCCTTGCCGGCGATGTCGGGCGCGGAGCCGTGCGAGGGTTCGTACAGGCCCTTGTTGGCCGCGTCGAGCGAGGCCGATGGCAGCATGCCGATCGAACCGGTGAGCATGGCCGCGCAGTCGGACAAGATATCGCCGAACATATTCCCGGTGACCATGACGTCGAATTTTTTCGGCGCGCGCACCAGCTGCATGGCGGCGTTATCGACATACATGTGATCGAGTTCGATGTCCGGATATTCCTTGTGCACGTCGGTGACGATGTCGCGCCAGAACTGGAATGTTTCGAGCACGTTGGCCTTGTCCACGCTGGTGACGCGCTTGCTGCGCTTTTGCGCCGCCTGGAAAGCCACGTGCGCAATGCGGCGAATTTCGGTTTCGGCGTAGCGCATCGTGTCGAAGCCTTCGCGCTCGCCCTTGAACGGGCCGTCCGGGCATTCGCGCACGCCGCGCGGCTTGCCGAAATAGATGTCGCCGGTCAGTTCGCGGATGATCAGGATGTCCAGGCCGGACACCACTTCGGGCTTGAGCGTGGACGCACCGGCCAGTTCGGGGTACAGGATCGCCGGGCGCAGGTTGGCGAACAGCGCCAGCTCGCGGCGCAAGCCGAGGATGGCCTGTTCCGGGCGCAGCGAGCGCTCCAGGGTATCGTACTTAAAGTCGCCGACGGCGCCGAACAGCACCGCGTCGGCGCTCTTGGCCAGCGCCAGCGTGGCCGGCGGCAGCGGGTGGCCGTGGGCCGCATAGCCGGCGCCGCCGACGTCGGCGCTCTCCATCTCGAACTGTTCGCCAAGGACATTCAATACCTTGACCGCTTGCGCCATGATTTCGGGGCCGATGCCGTCGCCGGGCAGGATTGCAATCTTCATGTGCTCTCTTTTTCTTCTATTGTATTCAGATGACGTTGGCCAGCCAGGGCTGGGCCGCCAGGTGGCGCTCTTCGAAGGCGCGGATCTCGTCGGCGTGGCGCAAGGTCAGGCCGATGTCGTCCAGGCCATTTAACAGGCAGTACTTGCGGAACGGGTCGATCTGGAATTCGTAGCTCAGCGCGCCGCCCGCGGTGGAGATGCGCTGCTGCTCCAGGTCCACCACCAGGCGGAAACCCGGGAAGGCCTTGACTTCATTGAACAGGTGCTCGACCTGCGCTTCGGTCAGGACGATCGGCAGCAGGCCGCTCTTGTAGCAATTATTGAAGAAGATATCGGCGAAACTGGGCGCGATGACGGCGCGAAAACCGTACTGGTCGAGCGCCCACGGCGCGTGTTCGCGCGAGGAGCCGCAGCCGAAGTTTTTGCGGGTCAGCAGGATCGAGGCGCCCTGGTAACGCGCCTCGTTGAGGACGAAGTCGGGATTGAGCGGGCGGCCGCTGTTGTCCTTGCCCGGCTCGCCGTGATCGAGATAGCGCCATTCGTCGAACAGATTGGGACCGAAGCCGGTGCGCAGGATCGACTTGAGGAACTGCTTGGGAATGATCGCGTCCGTGTCGACGTTGGCGCGGTCGAGCGGGGCCACCAGGCCTTCGTATATCGTAAATTTATCCATGGTCTCTAGCAGTGTGGGCGCAGCCCGCGCCGGGGCGTGGGCTGCGCGGCGGTTTGCGGACCGCCTGTTATTTTTTGCCGGCGCCGTCTATCTTTTGGCCGACTTTTTGAATGTCCTTGCCAAAGCCCGAGACGGTGTTGCAACCGGCAAGCAGCAGGGCGATGGCGAACAGGGCAAACAGCTTTTTCATTGCAAACTCACAGACGATGGATGTTAGCGCAGTGCGCGCACGTCGACGAAATGGCCGGTGATGCCGGCCGCCGCCGCCATGGCGGGCGATACCAGGTGGGTACGCCCGCCCTGCCCCTGGCGACCTTCGAAATTGCGGTTCGAGGTCGAGGCGCAGCGCTCGCCCGGCTCGAGCCGGTCGGCATTCATGGCAAGGCACATCGAGCATCCCGGCTCGCGCCATTCGAAGCCCGCGTCCTTGAAAATCTTGTCCAGCCCTTCACGCTCGGCCTGGTCTTTCACCAGTCCCGAACCGGGCACCACCAGCGCCAGGCGCACGTTCGAGGCGCGGTGCTTGCCGCGCACCACGGCGGCGGCGGCGCGCAAGTCTTCGATGCGCGAATTGGTGCACGAACCGATGAACACCTTGTCGATCCGGATGTCGGCGATCGGGGTGTTCGGCTTGAGGTTCATGTAGACCAGCGCCTTTTCCATGGCGTCGCGCCGCACGGCGTCTTTTTCGAGGTCGGGATCGGGCACGCGGCCGTCGATCGAGGTGACCATTTCGGGCGAGGTGCCCCAGGTGACCTGCGGGCTGATCCCGGCGGCGTCGAGCAGCACCACCATGTCGAACTGGGCGCCCTGGTCGGTGTGCAGGGTACGCCAGTAATCGACCGCGCGGTCCCAGTGCGGGCCGGCGGGCGCGTACGGGCGGCCCTTGACGTAATGGATGGTGGTGTCGTCCACGCCGATCATGCCGGCGCGCGCGCCCGCTTCGATCGCCATGTTACAGACCGTCATGCGCCCTTCCATCGACAGCGCGCGGATCGCCGAGCCACCGAATTCGATGGCGTAGCCGGTGCCGCCGGCGGTGCCGATCTTGCCGATCACGGCCAGCACGATATCCTTGGCGGTCACGCCCACCGGCAGCGCGCCGTCAACCTGCACCAGCATCGATTTCGATTTTTTGGCCAGCAAGGTTTGCGTGGCCAGCACGTGTTCGACTTCGGAGGTGCCGATGCCGTGCGCCAGGCACCCGAACGCGCCGTGGGTCGATGTGTGCGAGTCGCCGCACACCACCGTCATGCCGGGCAGGGTCGCGCCCTGCTCCGGGCCGATCACGTGCACGATGCCCTGGCGCTTGTCGTTCATGTTGAAGTACGTCAGGCCGTAACTCTTCGAGTTGGCGTCGAGCGTTTCGACCTGCAGGCGCGAGGTGGGGTCGGCGATGCCGTCCTTGCGGTCGGTGGTCGGCACGTTGTGGTCGGCCACCGCCAGGTTGGCCGAATTGCGCCATAGCTTGCGGTTGGCGGCGCGCAGGCCGTCGAAGGCCTGCGGGCTGGTCACTTCATGCAGCAGGTGGCGGTCGATGTACAGCACCGTCGTTCCGTCGTCGTCGGAGCGCACGATGTGCGACTCCCAGAGTTTGTCGTAGAGCGTTTTTATCATGATGGTGGGTAGTGGGCGACTGCATGAATCAAGTACCGCATTTGATTATGCCATATTTGTGCACCGCAGTAAGCCTCGCGCCATCTTGATACTTTTGCCGCTTTCGATACACCTTTACTGAAGTTTATTCATCTAACGTATCGTATGAGCGAACGAACCGATTGTCACTGGGTCAGCGCCAGCGATTCGACGAAGGCGCTGGCGCGCTGCATCGACTCCGCCGTGGCGTTGGCGTCGGCCGTGGCGATATACACCGTGGAGCCCACCACGGCCATCCTGATCAAACGCCGGCCAGCCTTGATATCGCGTCCCGGATAGCCCTTGAACACCAGCGCCGTCGGCGGCACGGTCAGCACGTCGTTATGGGCCAGCAGCGCCGCCTGCAGATCGACCATGGTTTTGTCCGGATCGAGGGGCGGCAAGCCGATGTCGAGCACCTGGATGCGGTAGTTTTCGCTATTTGTGGACCACGCGCTGAACTGGCGCATGGTGGCCGCGCCCATGCGCTCGCGCACATGGGTGCGCACGATTTCTTCGTCCGGCTTGATGGGAAACTCGATCGTCATGCCGCCATCGGGCGAGGTCCACACCTTGTTCGCCACCGGCGTGCCGCGCCCGGACGTGGACGTCGACGGCACGTCCGGGCCCTTGCGCGTGTCCATATTGCGCATCTTCGACTGCCCCACCAGCGAGAAGACCTGGGCGACGATGAACAGGCCGGCGCCGACCTTGACCAGGGTGGAATCCGGGCCGGGGGCCTCGCCGAACTCGTTATCGCCATCGGTGCCGGGAATGAAGCAGTAGATGATCATCAGGCCAAGCCAGAAAATGATCGAGCCGATGGTGGTGAAATTGGGGCCGCCGGCGGCGCCGCCCGCGCCAACGGCCAGCATGAAGCCGAGAATCCACTTGCCGCTCAGGTTCACGTCGTGCATGCGCAGCACCATCAGCCGCAGGCAGAAAAACATCGAGACCAGGACACCCACGCCGACCAGCCACATTGCGCCGAACTTACCTTTCGGCGACAAGATGGGCAACACAACGGCGAGCACGATCATCGGCATGAACACCATCAGCGAATACGCCAGCGCGCGCAGGCGGCCGATGCGGCCTTGCATCGAAAAGCCGAACACGCCCGGTTCGTCGCGCGGCTGGTCCAGGTCGGCGTAGCCACGCCCCGATGCGGGCGCGCTGTAAGGCTCGGGCGCGGCCATCTCATCGAGTTCGACGCGGGCCAGGAACCACTTGTACATGGCGCGGTTGTGCTCGAAATCGTCGGCCGGTGCGCGGATCGTGATCGCCACCACGATACCCTCGGCGCGCACGAAGGCGACCAGGCAGCGGCTCTCGAACGCGTCGCCGGGAACGGTGCCGGTAAATTCGATGGCCCTGCCGGTGACCCGGTCGCCCCACTCGGCGCCGTCGATGGCGTAGGCTTCGCCGGCTTGCTTGAGGTAGCGCATTTCGTGCTTGACCACGGCCAGGCGCGTTTCCACCCACTTGTTGAGCGAGACGTCGGGACGCACATAACCGACCGCTTCAAGCACCGTGCCGGTGCTGTCGTCGTGAAAGCGCAAGCCGTTCGACATGGGCGATTCGCGCCATTCGGCCGGCACGAAAAATTGCAAGCCGATCTTCTCAATGGTGACGTTGCGCGGCTTGAGCGCGGCGACATCGAGCGGACCGCCGGCGGCACGCCGCACCGGGGCGGGCTTGTCGAGAACGACCGCTGCGCGCGCGGGAGCGGCCGCCGTGGCAGCGGGCGGGGTGGAAGCGGCCGCCGTGGCGGCCGCCGGGGTGGCGGCAGCGGCGGCGCGCGCCTGCGCCGCTTTGGCCAGCGATGCCTCGATGCTCTTCCTGAGCCAGGCGACGCGCTGGCCGGTGATGTCGAAGCTGCGATCGCTCAAGACCACTTCGATGTCGGCGTCGCCCTGCACCAGGCGCACCACGTCGGCGCCGGACAGCGCGGCGAGCACGCCGCCGTCGCCGTCGACCTGCGCGCGCACTTCGGAAATGCGGATCGTTGGCTTGCCGGCGAGCGCGCGCAGGGTGTGGCCTGCGCCGCCGGCGGGTGCCAGCACGGGAACGAAGAAGGTCGTCTTGACGAACTTGCTCCACGCTGGATTGAGCGATTCCCCCGCTTGCGCGGCGGTGAGCACTTGCTCGAATGTTTCGGACATCATGTTCAACAACCTTCTACAAATTTCATGTTAACGGGTCACCCTGTACGACTCAAGGAAGGCTTCGACCGCCTGTTCGGAGGCCGGGCTGGAATCCGATACCGCCATCGCCACATACACCTTGGAGCCGGCCACGGCGAACTTGACCGAGCGCGTCATGTTACCCGGTATGCCGATGCGCATATCGCGTCCGCGATGGCCGTCGAACTGCATCGCCATCCGGCCCGACAGCAGCTTGCCGTCGCTGCCGATGAGCGCCGCCTGCACGCTGTCGAGGACTGCGGTTTCGTCTTCCGGCATCACGCCCAGGCTGTACACCTGCACCACGTAGGCCGCCCCCGCCACTTCGGCGCTGAACTGCCGCATGCTGCCCGTGCCGCTCGACATCGTGCCCGGATTCGGATCTTCCACCGGCTTGCCGGGAAAGCGGATGAACAGGCCGTCATCGGGCGAATGCCATGCGGTTGGGTCGGCGCGAATGGGCTTGTGGGCGCCCGCGCCGGTGCCCATGCCAGTGCCCATGCCCTGCATCTGCGACTGCCCGCCGATCGAACCGAGCTGGCCGATGATAACCAGGGTCGCACCGATCTTGACCATGGTGGAATTCGGACCGGGCGCGTCGCCATAATCGTTGTCGCCGTCGGTGCCCGGAACCAGGCAATAGACGAGCATCGTTCCGATCCAAAAAATACCCGCCGCGATCATGACGAAATTGCTGTTGCGTAGCGCCCCGGCAAGGCCGATCAGCAGCAGGAACCCCAGCAGCCACTTGCCGCTCACATTGATGTCGTGCAGGCGCAAGACCATCAGCCGCACGCTGGAATAGATGGCGTACAGCCCTCCGACCAGGAACAAGCCACCCCCGAGCACTTTGGCCTTGGGCATGATGACGGCGGCGGCGATGCCGAGCAAGACCATGGCCAGCAGCAGCGGCAAGGAATAGGCGAGCGCGCGCAGGCGGCCGATGCGCCCTTCCATGGACATGCCGAACACGCCAGGCTCGGACAGCGTCGCCTTGCCCGAGTCGAAGCCGGCGCTGGCGCCGGGCGCGCGGTACGGCGCGGGTGCGCTCATCGGCCTGAGGTTGACCCGGCTCAGGAACCACTTGTACAGCGAACGGTCGCGCTCGAAAACGTCGGCCGGGGCGCGAATCGCGATCACGGCCACCACGTCGTCGGTGCGCACGCAGGCGAGCAGGTAGCGGCTCTCGAAGTCGTCGCCCGGAATGGTGCCGCTAAATTCGATCGTCTTGCCCTTGACCCGGTCGCGCCAGTCGTCGCCGTGGATGTCGGTCGGCTCGCCGACCTGCGTCAGGTAGCGCATTTCGTGCTTGACCAGGGCCAGGCGCATCTCGACCCATTTGCCGAGCGGGACGCCGGGACGCAGGTGGCCGCTCGCTTCCAGCACGGTGCCGCTGTCGTCGTGATAGCGCAAGCCGCGCGGCATGCCCGACTCGCGCCATGCGGACGGCACGAAGAACTCGAGGCAGATGTCGGGGATGACGACGTTGCGTGGCTTGAGCGCGGCGACGTCGAGCGGGGCGTTGGAGGGACGCCGCACCGGCGCCGCCTTGGCCGTGGCGACCGGCGCCGGCGCCGGTGCGGGCGCGGGGGGCGGTGCGGGTGCGGGTGCCGGTGCGGCGGCGCGCGCCGTCGCGCTCTTGGCGCGCGCCGCTTCGATGCTTTTCCTGAGCCACGCCACGCGGTCGTGGGCGATCTCGAACGTGCGCTCGCTCAAGGCCACCACGATGGCGGCGTCGGGCTGCAACAGGCACACCACGTCGGCGCCCAAGAGCGCGACCAGCAAGCTGCCCTGGCCATCGTTGGCCGCTTCACGCACTTCCGCAATCATGATGGCGCGGCTACCGTCGCCCTGGATGTCGCGCGTGCGCAGCGTGACGCCGCCCGCGCCGCCAGGCTGGGCGACCGGGACGAAGAACGTCGTATTGACAAATTTTTTCCATGCCGCGTTCATTGATTCGCCTGCCTGCGCGGCGCCGAGCACCTGCTCGAATGTTTCCAATGCCATTATTAACAATTCTCAATATAAGTTTGCACGTTGCAAGAACAGAGCCCGCCATCGTGCCATGTATTGACTGACAACACAACTTGTCTGTTGTAAATATGAGAAGAGAAACAAGGCGAGCTGCGCCGCCCCGAAGTGGCTCCGGGGCGGCGCGTCGTGAGGAAGATCAGGCGGCGACCTTGAGGGTGCCGCGACAGCCGTCCATGAGGAAGGACAGGCCCACGACCAGCACCAGTTCGCCCTCGGCCGAACGGGCGGTGCCGGTGATGCCGTCCACGCTGATGGCCGTCATCGGCTTGATCACCAGGTCGGCGGTGCCGTCGACCGCTTCCACCGCGAGGATGTAGGGCTGGGGCGCGGCGACCACGATGCCGACTTTTTCGGAACAGGCTTCGTAGCCGAGCGCACTGGCCAGCGAACGCACCGGCAGCGGGCGTCCCTGGTCCTTGAGCACCGGCGCGCCGCCGACGTTCATGAAATTGTCGGGCAATTCGACCACGCGCTGGACCACCGCCATCGGCAGCGCCAGGGCGGCGCCGGAGGTCGACACCAGCATGGTCGGCACGATCGACAGTTCGATCGGCAGGCGGATGGCGAACTTGGTGCCGTGGCCGAGCGAGGAATCGATGTGGATCGCGCCACGGTTCTTTTCCACGGCGGTCTTGACCACGTCCATGCCGACTCCGCGCCCGGACACCGAGGACGCCACTTCCTTGGTCGAGAAGCCCGGCAAAAACACCAGCTGGTAAGCTTCTTCGTCGGTCGGGGCGCCGTTTTCGCCGATCAGGCCTTTTTGCACGGCCTTGCGGCGCAGCGCGATCGGGTCCATGCCCTTGCCGTCATCCTGCAGCACGATCATGACGCTGTTCGCTTCCTGCCATGCCTTGAGCGAAATGAAGGCCTTGGACGGCTTGCCGGCGGCGAGGCGGTCTTCGGGCGACTCGACGCCGTGATCGAGCGCGTTGCGCAGCATGTGCACCAGCGGGTCGTACAGGCTGTCGACCACCACGCGGTCGACTTCCGTCTCGGCGCCTTCGATGGTCAGTTCGACGTCCTTGCCCAGGTCCTTGGCCAGCTCGCGCACCAGGCGCGGGAATTTCTGGAACAATCGCCCGACCGGCTGCATGCGCGTGGCCAGGGTGGCGCGTTGCAGTTCGGCCGAATAACGCGAGGCGCGTTCCAGCGTTTCGGTCAGGGTCGCCATCAGGGTGGCGGCCGGGCCTTCGAATTTGAATTGCAGCAGGCGTTCGAGCAGCACGGCGGCCTGGTTGGCGGCCTGCACCGATTCGCCGGCCACTTCGAGCAGCGCGTCGAGCTTGACGGCGTCGACCCGGATGCTGTCTTCCTTGGCGGGCGCGGAGGCGGCGCGGAATTCCTGCACCTTTTCTTCGCGCCGGTCGGCGCCGGCGTCGGCGGCCGGCTTGGCGGCAGGGGCGGCCTGGGCGACGGCTGCGGGCGCGGCTGCATGATCGGCAGCGGCGGCGGCGGGAGCGGCGGCCGGTTTTTCGGCCGGCGTGTAGGTCCCGGGCGGAATCACCGAGACGTACATCGCTTCCCAGTCGAGTCCATCGGCGCCGGGGGCGCTGACGGAAACGGCGGCCGCCGGCGCGGCGACCACTGGCGCCGCCACTACCGGCGCGGGCGCCGCAGCGGCCGCGGGAGCCGCCTTGGCCGGGGCATCGCCCTTGCCTTCGATGGCGTTGACCAGGATGCGTTCGAGCGAGTCCGGCATCGAGGCCAGTTGTTCGGGCCGGGCGCCGTTCGACAGGTCGGTCAGCTGGTCGGCCACGAAACCGGACGCTTGCAGCGCCGCTTCGATGGCGATTGGCGTGACCGGGGCGGCGCCGGTGCGCAGCGCGTCAAACAGGTTTTCGGTCAGGTGGCAGGCGGCCACCAGGGCCGGCAAGCCCATGAAACCGGCCCCGCCCTTGATCGTGTGGAACGAGCGAAACACCGCGTTGAGCGTTTCCTTGTTGTTCGGATCGCGCTCGAGGGCGAGCAGGTGTTCTTCTACGTTGACTGCAAGATCCATCGCCTCGACGACGAAATCCTTGAGCATATCGTCCATTAGAATCCCAGATCGGCAAGTAGGTCGTCAACATTGTCTTGATCGAGTGCGACGGAGGGAACCGACGGACCCGACATCAGCGCTGGCTTGTGCAGCAGTTTTTCGCGCACCGCCGGCGGTGCGTTGTCGCGCAGCAGCTCGGCCAGTTCGTGTTCCACGGTCTTGGTGATGAGCACGACTTTCTTGATCAACTGCCCGGTGATGTCCTGGAAGTCCTGCGCCATCATGATGTCGAGCAGGCGCGCTTTTTCGGCTTCGGTGGCGTCGGTGACGGTCTGGGCGAAGGCGCGCGAGTCGCCGGCCAGGGTCTTGAATTCGTCGATGCTGAGCTTGCCCGCGAACAGGTCGGCCCAGCGCGTGTCCATCGCCTTGGCTTTCTTGGACAGCACGTCCTGCGCCGGCATGCCTTCGTCGAGCGTGTTGAGGACCTTGTTGGCGGCCTGCTCGGTCAGGCTGGCGACATATTCCAGGCGGTCCTGGGCGTCGACGATCTGGGTCGATGCTTCCGACAGGGCCTTGTCGTAGCCCAGTTCGCGCAGCGAGTCGTGCAGCAGGCGCACGATACCGCCAAGGCGCTCAAACATGGGTTTGCCGTGCTCGTCGGTTTCGACGGCGGCGCCTTCCGCAGCCGGTGCGGCGGCGGCGACGGCGGCGACAAGCGGCGCGGCGGCGGGCGCTGGCTCGGGCGGACGGGTCGAAGCGACCTGGTCGAACAGTGCTTCCATGTCGTCTTCGGCAGCGGCGGCGGGCGCCGGCGCAACTGCGGGCGCCGGTTCGCTGCTGCGCTGCGCGGACACTTCATCGAATAGTGCGTCGAAATCATCAGCGGCGTCGGTCATAGTCCCTGCTTCTCCATGTTTGTAAGGTGTTCGCAATCAAGTTGCTGGTGTCTGGTCCTGCCATGCAAGTTCGGGGCAAAGCATGATGCGCGGCAACATCGCCGGGTTTACGCGAGTTTAGCAGTGTGAAGTGCCCTTGGTAAATCACTGTGCATGGTGCGCGGCAAAATGGCACGCGAAACTTGTGCCATCGATAATTAAAACGCGTCTTTGATGTGCAATTGATACTGTGGAGTGTTGTATTTCGTAAGCTGGACGCGGCGCAGGCGGGGCAGGCGAAAACCAAAAGGTAAAAAACCGCGATCGGACCGGACGCCGGCTCGGCCCGCAGTTTGATCAAGATCAAAGGTTTGCGATCTATCAATCGTGAAATCCCGCACTACAATACAGAATACGACCTGCTGCGTGGGAGAACTCATCATGTATCGGAAAATTCTGATTACGACGGATGGCTCGGCGATATCGAAGCACACAGCCTGTGCCGGCGTAAAGTTTGCCCGCCAGATGGGGGCCGACGTGCTGGCCCTGTATGTGGCGCCCGACTATCAATACCCGGTGTACGTGGAAATCATCCCGCCCTCCTACCCCAGCGAAGAGGACTACGTGGCGCAGATGAAGCGCATCGGCAACGAGCACCTGGCCTCGATCCTGCAGGCGGCGCAGGCGGCGGGGGTGCGTTGCGAGTGCCTGACCGAGTTTGCCGACGCCGCCGCGCTGAAAATCGTCGCGGTGGCCGAACAGCGCCAGTGCGACCTGATCTTCATGGGCTCGCACGGCCGCAGCGGCTGGGGCCAGTTGCTGCTGGGCAGTGTGACGAACAAGGTGCTGTCGCACACCAGCAAGCCGGTCCTGGTGCACCGGCTGATCGCGGAGCCCGGAACCTAGCTGGAACCTAGCAGTTCTGAATATGGCGCTACTGACAATTTTGCCGTACCCTTGGATGGACCGCGGGGCGTTCGCGCCGGTGCGGCGCGGCTTGCTTGCCGCCTGTTTGTTCCAGCGCTGCTTCGGCCGTTCATCGACTTACCGCCTACTTATTTGATTGCAATTTTATGATACGCATTGTTGTAGCCGACGACCACACGATCATGCGCGAGGGCCTCAAGCGCATCCTCGACGGCGCCCTCGACATCGATATCGTCGGGGAAGCCATCAACGGCTTTGAAGTACTGTCGCACGTGCGCCAGGGTGGTTTCGACCTGTTGCTGCTGGACTTGTCGATGCCGGGACGCAGCGGCGTCGACCTGATCCGCCAGATCCGCAGCGAAGCGCCCAAGCTGGCCATCCTGATCCTCACCATGCACGAGGAAGAGCAGTACGCCGTGCGCGCGATCCGGGCCGGGGCCCAGGGCTACCTGACCAAAGAGAGCGCCGGCACCCAGCTGGTGGGGGCGATCCGCAAGGTGGCCTCGGGCCGGCCGTACATCAGTACCGAAGTGGCCGAGCAACTGGCGCTGAACATCATGACGCCCAACGAGCAGTTATTGCACAAGCAATTGTCGGACCGTGAATTCGAAGTGTTTTCGCTGTTGGTGGGCGGCAAGTCTATTACCGAGATCGCCAACAGCCTGCACCTGAGCGTGAAGACCGTCAGCACCCATAAAACGCGGATCATGCAAAAGATGGGCATGACGTCGCTGTCGGAAATGGTGCAGTATGCCGTGGCCCATCGCCTGCTGTCGCCATTCAAGACCTGAGCTCACGCTGGCGAGGGTGAAAAGTTTTAGACACCGGTGCGCCGGTTTCGTGCCGAGAAACCTCAAGTAGATAGATTCTGTACCCATCGGTAGCACTTGCCGCACCACCCCGCCACACCTCTGTTTTCACTCTGTAGAACGGCGCCTCGACTAGGAATAGTCCTACAAGAGCGCGCCCAATCCTACTCCCAGATTCAGCGTTCGCTGATATCAATGCCGGACTCGTGTTGGCATACTTAAATCCAGCGATTCGGCTTTCCTGCGGTTCACAAATTGTTCTTACGCAAGCTAGCCAGCCGTGCTGTACATCACTTTTGAAGCTCCGGTCGCAGGTTGATCAGATCGTTGTTCAAGCCTGATACCCGCAGCCTGAAACTTCGAATTTTCCTACCCCTGGAGATGAGCATGCTGACCACGCCCCCGCAAGACACCCGCAACACCACCACCTCGACCATGCATTCCTCGCCAATGGAAGCTGGCCGGCAGCGTCAGGGCCGTCTCTGGTCCAACCTCAAGGAAGTCTGCGACCTGCTGCACATCAGCGCGGCGGTCTCGATCAACAGCGAAGAACTGCTGTTCCAGCATGTGCAATTCAAGACCGGCCAGCGCGTCCACACCATCGGCCAGGCTTTCGACACCCTCTACATCGTCAACTCCGGCTTCCTCAAAACCGTGCTCATCGACGAATTCGGCAACGAACAGGTGCTCAGCTTCCCCATGAAGGGCGACATGCTCGGCGTCGACGGCATCCACACCCGCCATTACGCCTCGGAAGCGGTGGCCCTGTCCGACTGCGACCTGATCCTGCTGCCGTTCAAAAAGCTGACCGCGCTCGGCCGCGTGCACCTGGAACTCGAAAACGTCATGTACGGCGTCATGAGCCGCGAACTGGTGCGCGAACAAGCCATGATCGGCATGCTCGGCGCGCTCAGCGCCGAAGCCCGCGTGGCGCGCTTCCTGGTGTCGCTGGCCGACCGCTTTGCCGCCATGGGCTATTCGAGCAAGCTGTTCAACCTGCGCATGACCCGTCACGAAATCGGCAGCTACCTGGGCCTGACCCTGGAAACCGTCAGCCGCACCCTGTCGGCGTTCAACGAAATCGGCCTGATCACGGTCGACCAGCGCACCATCGGCATCAAGGACGCCGACGCCCTGAAAACCCTGCGCCGCCTGCCGCCGTCGCGTTCGCGGGCCAAGCAGAACAGCGCCGCCGCCAAAGCCAAGGCCGAAGCGGAAGCCGGGCAAGCGGCCGACGCCAAAGTGCTGGCCACGACCACCGTCTGAACGTTTTCAGCAAACAAAAACGGCGCCCTGCGGGGCGCCGTTTTTACTTGTTCAAGCCAGCTTACTGATCGCGCGACAACACGCCATCGCTGATCTTGACCTTTTCGCCCACGCGCAGGCCCGGATCGTTTTCGTACGTCACGGTCTGGGTGCCACCATTGGCAAAGCGGATCACCACTTCATAATGCTGGGTTTTCTTGGCATTGCGCTCGATATTGCGGCCCACATAGGCGCCGCCCAGCGCGCCGGCGATCTGCGCGGCGGTACGGCCGCTGCCCTTGCCGACCTGGCTGCCCAGCACCGCGCCAACCACGCCGCCACCGATGGTGCCGAGGTAGTTGCCGTCGCCATTGACTTCAACCACGTTGATCGCGTCCACCGTGGCGCAATTGGTGCAATAACGCACTTCGCGCGGGGTCGGCGTGGCGGCCGCGATGCGCAGCGGCTTGTTCAGGGTGGCGGTCGAGACGCGGTTGCCCACGCGCATATTGGCCGTCACGGCGCTGTTCGGCGCGATGCGGTCGGCGCGGCGAATCGTATAACCGCCCGTGTATTCGCCTGGATTGACTTCCGGCAGGAAGAACACGCCGCGCGTGCCGGCAATGGCCATGTCGACCTTGGCGCCCGGCGTACCGTACACGGAAAACACCAGTTCGTTGCCCGGCGTCAGGTCGTCATTGGCCTGGACGTCGAAGCGCGCGATGCGCGGCACGTCAGCGGCGCGCTCGCGGCCCTGGTTGTCGCGTGGATGACGGCCGACATCGCGCAGCAGCGATTCGCTGAGCACGCCGCTGGTGACCTGGTTGCCGACGCGCAGGTTGGCGGTCACGGCGCTGCGGCCGGTGATGTTGTCGCGGCTGCCGAGGGTGTAGGTGCCTTCGTACTGGCCCGGTTCGGTTTCGGTCAGGTTCAGGTTGCGGTTGGCGCCGGCAATGCTGAGGGTGGCGCGGCCGCCCGGGGTGCCGTACAGGTTGAAGTTCAGTTCCACGCCCGGGCGCAGGTTGCGCACTTCTTCCACGTCGAAACCGCGGATCACCGGGTTGTAGGCGGCGGCATTATTGTTGTATTGCTGCGCGTGGGCCGGTGCGGCCATGGTCAGGGTAAACAGCGGCAGTGCAG
Source organism: Massilia rubra (assembly GCF_011682065.1). Lineage (GTDB taxonomy): Bacteria > Pseudomonadota > Gammaproteobacteria > Burkholderiales > Burkholderiaceae_D > Telluria_A > Telluria_A rubra. The sequence continues at coordinate 127,722 of NZ_VUYU01000019.1, forward strand.
CCAGGAACGCGGCGCGCGACGCGACGCCAAATATTTTTGTAGTTTTGATGATGATCTCCTTGGAGGTTGGACAGCGGCGCCGGATATTTCCAGCAATCATGTCAAGTTACGCTGACCGCCTGCGGGCGTCGGTGCGCTAGCGTACGCAGTGCACAGCCTCTCCCGAGCTCACGCACACGTGCTCCCCAGGCCCGGGCGTGACCGCGAAGCCGCCCGTAAACGCCCCGAACGAGGGCAGCACCATGCGCGTCGGTCCGATCAAAAAGCACGGCAGGCGCAGCGAATCGCGCCGGGTCGAGAGCCGGTACACCGGATGCACGTGCCCGGCCAGCACGTAGCCCGGCGCGCCGATGTCGGGATGGTGGCAAAACGCGAACGGCCCCACCGTGTGCGGCTCGTCGACCATGCCGATCGCCAGCGAGGCGGCCGGGTCGCCGGCGTGCTTGTCATGGTTCCCGCGCACCAGGGTCAATATCAGGTTCGGATGGCGGGCGCGCCAGGCCAGCATGGCGGCGAGCGTGGCCGAGGCGTGGGCGGCGCGCGCATGCAAAAAGTCGCCCAGGAAGACGATCTCGCGGGTCGGATGCGCGGCCAGCAGCGCGTCGAGCGCGGCGAGGTTTTCGGTGGTGGTCCCGCGCGGCACCGGCACGCCCTGCGCGCGGAACGATGCGGCTTTGCCGAAGTGGATGTCGGCGATGACCAGCATCTGCCGCGCCGGCCAATACATGGCCTTTTCAGGCAGCAGCAGGACCGTTTCATCGGCCAGCCGCATTTCGCGGTACGTCATGGAAGGGCTGCCTTCTCCAGCTCGCGCAGCATGCGCGCCACGCGGTCGGACAATTTTTCGGTACTGAGTTTTTCGCGGAAGCGCTCGACCATCAGCGCAAAGCCGAACGGCGTGGCGCGTTTGACCTCATGATAGGCCACGCCGCGCGCATGCAGCTCGACCAGCGTCTCGCGCAGGCGCGTCAGTTCGAGCTCCTGCTCCATCACCTCGCGCTGCGCCTGCGTGAGCAGCAGGTTGGCGGCGTCGTGCTTGCGGAACACCTCGAAAAACAGCGACGACGAGGCCTGGATCTGGCGCGTGCTTTTCGGCTGCCCCGGATAACCCTGGAACACCAGCCCGGCGATGCGCGCCACTTCCCGAAAGCGTTGCTGCGACAATTGGGTCGCGTTCAGGCTGGCCAGCACGTCGTCGAGCAGCGCTTCGGTCGACAACAGCGGCACGTCGCGCCCTGTCACATCACCGGAGGCGGCCAGGAAGGCGCGCGCCCAGTCCACCGGTTCGGCCGACAGCAATTCGAAACCGTAATCGTTGATTGCAATCGAAAACGTTATCGGCTGCACGCGCGCGATCCGGTAGGCGAACAGCGAGGCCAGTCCCATGTGCACCGAGCGGCCCGCGAAAGGGTACATGAACAAGTGATAGCCCTCGCGGCTGGTCATCGCTTCCACCACCAGCGTATCGATGGTCGGCAGCGCGGACCAGCGCTGCTGGATCTCCAGCAAATGGCGGATCGCTTCCATTTCGGGACCACGGAACTGGCCGCGCGCGGCGTGGCGCAATTCTTCCAGCGCGGCGTGCGCCAGTTCCGACGACATCGGCATCTTGGCGCCCTGCCAGCGCGTGACCGCCCCGCGCGCACCGGTGGCGCGCTTCACGAAAGCGGTCATCTCGTGCACCCGGATGAATTCGAGTATCCGCCCGCCGAACAGGAAATGGTCGCCGGCCTTCAAGCGCGAAATGAAGGATTCCTCGACGCTGCCGATGCGCCCTCCGCTCATGTACTTCACCTGCATGGTCGAATCGGACACGATGGTGCCGATGCCCATGCGGTGGCGCCGCCCCAGCGCCACGCTCGGCACGCGGTACACGCCGTCCTCGTCGGCAATCACGCGCTGGTATTCCGGATACGCGGTCAAGCTTTGCCCGCCGCGCGCCACAAAGTCGAGCGCCCATTGCCATTCTTCGGGCGTGAGCGCGCGGTACGACCAGGCGCTGCGCACTTCCTCATACAGCTGCCCGGAGCGAAAGCCCCCGCCCAGCGCCACCGTTACCAGGTGCTGCACCAGCACGTCGAACGGTTTGTTGGGCACCAACCGCCCTTCGATGCGGCGCGCGGCCACCGCTTGCTTGGCGCCGGCCGCCTCCAGCAATTCCATGCTGTTGGTCGGCACCAGGGTCACGCGCGAGACCCGTCCCGGCGCGTGGCCGCTGCGCCCGGCGCGCTGCAACAGTCGCGCGATGCCCTTGGCGCTGCCGATCTGCAGCACCCGTTCGACCGGCAAAAAATCCACGCCCAGGTCCAGGCTGGCGGTGCAGATCACCGCTTTCAATTCGCCTTTTTTCAAGCCGTTTTCGACCCACTCGCGCACCTCGCGCGCCAGCGAACCGTGATGCAGCGCGATCACGCCAGCCCAGTCGGGCCGCGCTTCCAGGATGTTCTGGTACCACAGCTCCGACTGCGAGCGGGTATTGGTAAACACCAGGGTGGCGTTGTAGTCCTCGATTTCCTGGATCACCGGTTGCAGCATGGCGATGCCGAGATGCCCGCCCCACGGAAAGCGCGACACATTGGCCGGAATCAGGGTATCGACCCGGATTTCCTTTTTCAGGTCGCCCTCGACCAGCGTGCCCTTGCCCTCGCCGAGCAGCACATCCTGCGCCTGCGCCAGGTTGCCCATCGTGGCCGACAGGCCCCACACCACCAGTTGCGGGTTCCAGTGGCGCAGGCGGGCCAGCGCCAGCTGCACCTGCACCCCGCGCTTGCTGCCCATGAGTTCATGCCACTCGTCGATGATGATCATGTCGAGGCTGGCGCACTGGGTCTGCGCCGCCGCATGGCTAAGCAGCAGCGACAAGCTTTCGGGCGTGGTGATCAGCGCCGAGGGCATGGCGCGCGACTGGCGCGCACGCTCGCTTGAACCGGTGTCGCCGGTGCGCGCGCCGACCGTCCAGCCAGGCGCCAGCACCGCGCTCGACTCTTCCAGCGCGCGCTGGGTGTCCGCCGCCAGTGCGCGCATCGGCGTAATCCACAGCACCCGCAGGCCGGAAGCGCGGCGCTTGCCGGCCAGCGCGCCGCGCAGCAGGGCCGCCAGCCACACCGCGTAGGTCTTGCCGGCGCCGGTGTTCGCGTGCAGCAGGCCCGATTCGCCGGCCAGCGCGGCGCGCCACACCGCGCGCTGGAAGGGGAACACCTTCCATTTGCGCGCGGCGAACCAATCGTCGATGGCCTGCGCCATCTGGCTTTTGCTCATTGGCTGATGTTCATGTCGATCCTGCTCATGCGCCGGCGGCGGCCAGCAGGCCTTTCAAGGTATCGAGCGTGTCGGCGTCGTCGATGGTTTTGTCGTCGCGCTTGCGCAGGATGCGCGGAAAGCGCACCGCGATGCCGGCCTTGTGACGGCTCGACAGCGCAATGCCTTCGAAGCCGATCTCGAACACCATGGTCGGTTTCACCGAGCGCACCGGGCCGAATTTTTCGATGGTGGTCTTGCGGATCGCGTTGTCGACCACCGTAATCTCGGCGTCGGTCAGGCCCGAATACGCTTTGGCGAAGGGCACCAGCTTGCGCTCCCCGCCCTCGCCGTCCCACACCGCGAAGGTGTAGTCGGTGTAGAGCGAGGCGCGCCGGCCGTGGCCCGCCTGCGCGTAGATCAGCACCGCGTCGATGGTGTACGGGTCGACCTTCCACTTCCACCAGGTACCGACATTTTTAGTGCGGCCGACGCCGTACTGGGCGTCGCGCGCCTTGACCATCATGCCCTCGACCCCGCGCGCGCGCGACTCGGTGCGTACGGTGGCCAGCTCATGCCAGGTGGCGGCGCGGATCAGCGGCGACAATTTCAGCTGCGGCTTGTCGGTCTGGCGCACCAGCACCTCCAGCAAGGCGCGCCGCTCGTGCTGCGGCAGCGCGCGCAGGTCCACGCCGTCCTGCTCGAGCAGGTCGTAGGCCACCAGCACCGCCGGCAGTTCGGCCAGCAGCTTGGCGGACAAGGTCTTGCGGCCGATGCGCTTTTGCAGGTCCGCAAAGGCGGCCGGCGTGTCTTCCTCGGTCCAGATCAGCACTTCGCCATCGACCACGGTGCCTTCTGGCAGATGCAGCGCCGCCAGTTCGGGAAAGCGCTCGGTGATCAGGTCTTCGCCGCGCGACCACAAGTAGTTTTGCGCGCCGCGCCGCACCAGTTGCGCGCGGATGCCGTCGTACTTCCATTCGACCTGCCAGTGGCCCACCTCGCCCAAGCCTTCCGGCTCGCCCTGCAACTGGTGCGCCAGGAAGAACGGGTACGGATGGCCCCCGCGCAGCTTGTGTTCTTCGTCCGACTGGGCGGCGATCAACTGCAGGAAGCCGGCCGCCGTGGGCCGCACGCTGCCGTCGGTCCAGCCCATCAGGCGCTGGGCAATGAGTTTACTGTCGACCGCCGACAGTGACGACAGCGCGCGCGTGACCAGCAGTTTCGACACGCCGACCCGAAAGCCGCCGCCGATCAATTTGGTCAGCAAGAAGCGCTCGCGCCAATCGAGTTCGTTCCAGAACCCGAACAAGGCAGTGCGGATGGCGGCCGGATCGGCGCCGCGCAAGGGGCCGATGCGCTCCTGCATCCACTCGGCCAGGCCGATGTCGCTTTGCTGTTCGGGCGGCGGCAGGATGTGGGCGATGGTCTCGGCCAGGTCGCCGACGGCGTTGTAGGACTCGTCGAACAGCCATTCGTCGAGCTGGGCGTATTCGATCGCGTACTGGCGCAGCAGCTTGGTCGGCACCGCCTGGCGCGGCTTGCCGCCGGCCAGGAAGTAGACCGCCCAGGCGGCGTTATCGGGCGCCGCGCTGCCGAAATAGGCTTGCAGCGCTTCGAGCTTGCGGTTGGTGGCGGTGGTTTCATCGAGCTCGGTGTACAGGCGGGCAAACTCACGCATCCGTCACCTCGGGGCTGTCCTCGGGCGTCCCATCGGGCGTCCCATCGGGCGCCGGCGCTTGCGCTGCTACAGCCGCTTCCACGGCTTCATCCTCGTCGCCGTATTCGGTGTCGAAACCGGAGGCGTCCAGCCCGACCTGGCGCAGCCAGCGCACCATGATCGGAATCGAGCCGTGCGTGACGATGACGCGCGGCGCTTCGGTGGCGCGGATGGCGGTCATCAGACCCGGCCAGTCGGCGTGATCGGACAAGACAAAGCCACGGTCCACGCCGCGCCGGCGGCGCGCGCCGCGCAGCTGCATCCAGCCGCTGGCAAAGGCATCGCTGTAGTCGCCGAAGCGCTTCATCCAGGTTGAATTGCCCGCCGACGGCGGCGCGATCACGATCGCGCGCCTGATGGCCGCCTTGTCGACATCGGTCACCAGCACGGTGGGCGGCAGCGCCACCCCGCCGGCGCGGTAGACGCGGTTGATCGGTTCGGCCGCGCCGTGGCAGATGATGGTGCCGATCGAGGGATCGAGGCCCGACAAGATGCGCTGCGCCTTGCCGAACGAGTAGGCGAAGACCACGCTGGCGCGGCCCTCGTCGGCATTCTTGCGCCACCAGGCGTTGATGTCGTCGAAAATTTCCTGCTCCGGTTGCCAGCGGTAGATCGGCAGCCCGAACGTCGATTCGGTGATGAAGGTGTCGCAGCGCACCGGCTCGAACGGCACGCAGGTGCGGTCCGGTTCGACCTTGTAGTCGCCCGACGCCACCCACACTTCGCCGCGATGCTCCATGCGCACCTGGGCCGAGCCGAGCACATGGCCGGCCGGGTGCAGCGAGACCGTCACGCCGTTATGCACGATACGCTCGCCGTATTCGAGGCCGTCGATGTGGATCTCGCCCAGGCGCGAACGCAGCACGTTCACGCCGCTCGCAGCCGACAAATAGTGGCCGTGGCCGACGCGCGCGTGGTCGCCGTGCGCGTGGGTGATCACCGCACGATCCACCGGCCGCCACGGGTCGATGTAGAACTGCCCCGGGACGCAAAACAGTCCCTCCTTGCGTACCACTACCATGTCCGACATGCGTGCTCTCCTAGACCGCTTCGACGTAATCCGCCAGGAAGGTCTTTTCGCCGTGTTCGGGGAAGGCGATGGTGACCTGGTCGCCCGCCATCGACACCACGGTGCCGACGTCGAACCTGGGCACGCGCACCTGGGCGCCGGGCTCGAAGTGCGGAGCCACCGGCGCCGGTTCGGGGTCGCGTTCGAATTCATCGTCGCGGATTTCGATCTCGGCCACCGCCGGGGGATTTTTGCAGTTATCGCAGCGGCAGCACTTGTCGAAGCCTTCGACTTCATCCTTGAAGTAATCGAGCAGCACCTTCCAGCGGCAAAAGCCGCTCACTGCGTACGATACCATCTGTTCCAGCGACTCCCGGTCGCGCTCCTGCTTGCGCGCATAGATGGCGGCGAGCTCCTCGAACAGGTCGGCGCCGGCCTCTTTGGACGTGACGATGTATTCGAGCTTGCGGTTCTGGCGCAGCAGCTTGCCGTCCTTGAGCAGCTTGAGGCAGATTTTCAGCTTGCCCGAGGCGAGATCCGGCAGCTGGTCGTCGAGGCGGTCGACCACCACCTTCTCTTCCTCGGCCACGGCGCAAATGGCGTCATAAATCGCTTTCAGGTCGTTGGCGGTCGGGTAGTGCTTCACGAGGAAGAACTGCTGCAGGCGTTTGTCGTCCTGGAAGTACAGCAGGGTGCATTCGGCGTCCAGGCCATCGCGCCCGGCGCGGCCGGACTCCTGGTAGTAGGCTTCGAGGTTGGCGGGCAGCTGCAGGTGCAGCACGAAGCGGGTGTCCGGCTTGTCAATGCCCATGCCGAAGGCGTTGGTGGCGACCATGACGCGCTTCTCGCCCGACATGAAGTCATCCTGGTTGCGCTTGCGTTCCGCAGCGGGCAGCTTGCCGTGATAGATCGTGGCGCTCTCGCCCGCGCCGACGAGAATGGCGAGCATCTCTTCGGCCGCCTTGACGGTGGCCGCGTAGACGATGCCCACGCCCTGCGCCGACTGCACGTATTCCAGCGCGCGCGCATAGCGCTCGTCGTTGTTGGTGACCTGGGCCACGCGGTAGTGCAGATTGGGGCGATAGATGCCCGTATTGACGATATTCATGCGTGCGCGCCCAAGCTGGCGGGCGATATCGGCCATGACATCGTCGGTCGCGGTGGCGGTCAGCGCCAGCACCGGCGGACGTTTCAAGGCGTCGATGGCGGCCGCCATTTCCAGGTAGGCCGGACGGAAATCGTGGCCCCACTGCGAGATGCAGTGTGCCTCATCGATCACCACCAGCGCGATCTTGATTTCCTTGAGGGTGTCGAGGAAGGACGGCATCGACAAGCGCTCGGGCGTGCAGAACACGATCTCGTAAAATCCGCTGCGGATGCCCTCGATGGCGGCGTCTTCCTCCTCGCGCGTCAGGCTGCTGTTGACCTGCACGGCGCGCACGCCAAGCGCGTCGAGCTTTTCGAGCTGGTCTTTCATCAGGGAGATCAGTGGCGACACCACGATCGTGGTCCCTTCCAGTATCCGCGCCGGAATTTGGTAGCACAGCGATTTACCGCTGCCGGTGGGCATGATCGCCAGCGTGTCCTTGCCGTCGAGGACGCTGTCAATCACTTGTTGCTGGCCATCGCGCAGACTCTCCACCCCGAAAATCGAGCGCAGCAGTTTCTTGATGGTGTGGCGGCGGGCGGCGCGGGCGCCGTTGTTGAGGAGTTGTCGGTTGTGAGTAGTCATGTCACAACTTTAAGACGCACGCACAGGGCGCGCCATAGGACGCCGCCTACATTTTTCGTAGGAGGAAGACAACAGCCGAGGTCGCGAGCCAACGTCCTACATGGCGTCGGACGTTTTGCCGATAGTTACTATCGAGAACCTTGGCTAAGATGATCACATACCAGTAGCAATTTATCTAACGCACGACCGGAGGACATCATGATGCGCTTATTTCCACTGACTTGGGCTGCCCTGCACGTTGGTCTGGCCAGCGCCGCCACGTATCTGCTGTGCTCCACCTATGTGTTGAACGAGTACGCCGCGGCGCTGTTCTTCCACTAAGCGCCCGGATGATCCGTTTTTTGCGCGGTAAAGCAGTACCCGGCGAGGCGACCCATCGCCGGCATGGCTGCGCTTCTGGCGCGTAGCCGGCTTAGGCGCGCCCGTGGCGCACCAAGGTTCTTCCCTCTTCCCTCCTCCCCACCCGCACCGCTCAACTATCGGCCGCCAGGAATTTGCTGAGATAAGGCGCCGTGCGGCTGCGTTTTTCACGCGCCAGCATGGCCGGCGGCCCGGAAAAAACGACCTTGCCGCCCGCGTCCCCGGCTCCCGGTCCGATATCGATCACCCAATCGCTGGCCGCGACCACCCGCATATTGTGTTCGACCGCGATCACGCTGTTGCCGGCGTCGACCAGGCGTTCGAGCTGCACCAGCAGCTTGTCGACATCGGACGGATGCAGGCCGGTGGTCGGCTCGTCGAGGATGTACAGCATCTTGCCGCGCGCGGCGCGCTGCAACTCGGTGGCCAGCTTGATGCGCTGCGCTTCGCCGCCCGACAGCTCGGTGGCCGGCTGGCCCAGGCGCAGGTAGCCCAGGCCGACGTCGCGCAGCACGTCCAGCGAACGCGCCACGGGCGCTTCTTCCGCAAAGAACGCGGCGGCGGCATCGACCGTCATCCCCAGCACCTCGGCGACGTTCTTGCCGTTCCAGGTCACTTCCAGGGTCTTGGCGTTATAGCGCGCGCCATTGCAGGTCGGGCATGGGGCGTACACGCTGGGCAGGAACAGCAGCTCGACCATCACCTGGCCCTCGCCTTCGCAATGGGCGCAGCGGCCCTTGGCCACGTTGAACGAGAAACGGCCCGCGTCGTAGTGGCGCGCGCGCGCCGTCTTGGTGGCGGCGAACAGTTTGCGCACATGGTCGAACAGGCCGGTGTAGGTGGCCAGGTTCGAGCGCGGGGTGCGCCCGATCGGCTTCTGGTCGACCCGCACCAGGCGCAGGATGTGCTCCATGCCTGAGACGATGCGTCCTTCGGTCGGAATCACTTCAACATGCTCCGGCTGCTCGTCTTCGTCGGCCTGCGCCACCTGCGGCTGGCCGAGCGCCGCGCCGACCAGTTCCACCAGCACCTGGCTGACCAGGCTTGACTTGCCGGAGCCCGATACGCCGGTCACGCTGGCCATGACGCCGAGCGGCAGGTCGATATCGAGCTTGTCGAGGTTATTCCGGGTGACGCCTTCGAGCCGCAGCCAGGCCGCCGGTTCGCGCGGCGTGCGCGCCGGTGGCGGATCGGCCGCGAACAGGTAGCGGCGCGTGTGCGAGGCCGCGATATCGCGCAAGCCATCGGGCGGGCCGCTGTACAGGATATGGCCGCCCTGCTCGCCCGCTTCGGGACCGACGTCCACGATCCAGTCGGCGTGGCGGATCACATCGAGCGCGTGTTCGACCACGAACAGCGAATTGCCGGCCGCCTTGAGCTGGGCCAGCGCGGTCAACAAGGCTTCGGTATCGGCCGGATGCAGGCCGGCCGAAGGTTCATCGAGCACATACACCACCCCGAACAGGTTCGAACGCACCTGGGTGGCCAGGCGCAGGCGCTGCAACTCGCCCGGCGACAGGGTCGGCGTGCTGCGCTCGAGCGACAGGTAGCCCAGGCCCAGCGCCAGCAGCACGTCGAGGCGAGCGACCAGGTCTTCGGCGATGCGGCGCGTGACGATGATTTTTTCGGGATGCGCGGCCGCCGCCCTAGCATTGCGCCTGGCGCTGCCGTCCGCAAAAGGGCGCAGCAGCGTTGCCAGGCGTTCGAGCGGCAGGCGCGAGATGTCGGCGATGTCCATGCCGCCGAAGGTCACCGACAGCGACTCCTGGCGCAGGCGCTTGCCGTGGCACAGCGGGCACTCGGCGCTGACCATGAAGCGCGCCACGCGCTTTTTCATCGATGCGCTTTCGGTGCTGGCGAAGGTGTGCAGCACGTAGCGGCGCGCGCCGGTAAAGGTGCCCTGGTAACTCGGCGTTTCCTTGCGCTTGAGCGCCGCGCGCACCTGGTCGGGCGTAAAACCGGCGTACACCGGCACCGTTGGCGTCTCGTCGGTAAACAGGATCCAGTTGCGCACCTTTTTGGGCAGGTCGCGCCAGGGCGTATCCACATCGTAGCCGAGCGTGACGAGGATATCGCGCAGGTTCTGGCCGTGCCAGGCGGTAGGCCAGGCGGCGACGGCGCGTTCGCGGATGGTGAGGCTGTCGTCGGGCACCATCGACTGTTCGGTCACCTGGTACACGCGGCCCAGGCCATGGCACCCGGTGCAGGCGCCTTCCGGCGTGTTGGGCGAAAACGATTCGGCGTACAACAGCGGCTGGCGCGCCGGATAGTCGCCCGCGCGCGAATACAGCATGCGCAGCGAATTGGACAAGGTACTGACGCTGCCGACCGAGGAACGGGTGGTGGGCGAGCCGCGCTGCTGCTGCAAGGCGACGGCGGGCGGCAGGCCGTCGATGTCGTCGACCTCGGGCACCGGCATCTGGTGGAACAGGCGGCGCGCGTAGGGCGAGACCGATTCGAGGTAGCGCCGCTGGGCCTCGGCGTACAAGGTACCGAAAGCGAGCGAGGACTTGCCCGAGCCGGAGACGCCCGTAAACACCACCAGCGCATCTCGCGGGATGTCGACATCGACGTTTTTCAGATTATGCTCGCGGGCGCCGCGCACCTGGACGAAGCCGGGCCGGGCCAGCGCTGCGATGGCGGGAGCGTCGTCGTTTTTCTTGCGCATGGGGAGCTGCCAATCAATGATCAGCCGCCATTAGACCCCAGTCCGCTTGTCGCCACCGTACGTTCCCACACCAACCCTCCCCGGGTGTCAGGTCTGACATTCGGACACGACCTCAACGTTAGGCTGTGCGCGAGTGCTGAGCACGTGTCCGATTGTCAGCGTAGTAATCGGCGGGCCGCCGAAAATCGCGCCGAAGAAACAAATATTGGGTATTTGTGGCAGAGTGGAATGAGGCGCTGCGCAAGACCGATAGAGCAATGGTGCGATTGCCCGAATGTCA
>NZ_VUYU01000001.1 GCF_011682065.1 Massilia rubra
ACATATCCTTTAGCGTAAAAGCGGAATGCCGTCGACGCGGCGTCATACGGCGCCGGGGTCTGACCTCTGATTCGAAAGATTTCGAATCAGAGGTCAGACCCCGGTGAAGCGACTTAGAAGCGGTAGCCGAACTCGGCTTCGAACTTGTCGGCGATCTGGGCGGCCGTGACGACGTGGTTCTGGCCACCCTGGTGCGCGATCTTGATCGCGCCCATCAGGCTTGCCAGGCGCCCTGTGGTAGGCCAGTCGAGCTCATTCGTGATGCCGAACAGCAGGCCGGCGCGGTAGGCGTCGCCGCAACCGGTCGGATCGACCACCGCCGCCGCTTGTACGCAGGGAATCTCGTGGCGCTTGCCGCCGGTGTGGATCTCCGACCCTTTTTCGCCGCGCGTGATGATCAGCGCTTCCAGGCGCCCGGCAATGTCGGCCAGGCTCAGGCCCGTGCGGTCCATCAACATTTCGAATTCGTAGTCGTTGGCGGCCACATAGGTCGCCTGGTTGATGAATTCGATCAATTCGTCGCCGCTGAACATCGGCAATTGCTGGCCCGGGTCGAACATGAACGGCACTTTCAGCGCCGCGCAGTCGCGCGCGTGCTTGATCATGCCGCCACGACCGTCCGGCGCGATGATCGCCACGCGCAGCGCGCCCTGGTCGCCGACATTGTTTTCATGCGCGAATTCCATCGCGCCCGGATGGAAGGCGTTGATCTGGTTGTTGTCGAGGTCGGCCGTGACGAAGCATTGCGCGGTGTACGAATGGGCAATCTTGCGGATCGCGCGCGTCTCGATGCCGAGCTTGTCGAAGCGTTCGAGGTATTCGCCGCCATCTTGGCCGATCGTGGCCATGATCAGCGGCTCGCCGCCCAGCATCTTGAGATTGTAGGCAATGTTGGCCGAGCAGCCGCCGTATTCGGTGCGCAAGGTCGGCACCAGGAAGGAAACGTTGACCTTGTGCAGTTGGTCGGCCAGCAGCGTTTCGCCGAAACGGCCGTTGTATTGCATGATCTTGTCGAACGCGAGCGATCCGCAGATCAGGGTGGTCTTGGTCATGATGGTGCCTTATGGATAGAAGATGGCGATGCGGTAGCCGGACGCCTTGATCTGTTTTACTTCAAAAGTCAGTTTGATGGCTTGTTCGGATCGCGCGGTGAAGCCTTTGGCGATGACCGTGCCTTTGGGCAGGTATTCGGCCGGCACGACCACACGCCGCAGCAAGGTCTTGTCGTTGCCATCGGTCAGCGCCAGTTCGATGTTCGGCCAGCCCTGGGTCAGGTCGCTCTGGTTGCGCAGCAGGGTCGAAAGGTTGAAGGCGTTGGCGCCGAGCGATTGCAGTTCGCCCGTTTCGATGCTCAGGCTGTCGATCTGGGCCGGCAGTTCGAGCTTGCAGCCAAGCGTGGCGCAGGCCATGACCAGCACCGGTTCGATGGCCGGAAACTTGGCCACCAGGATGTTGCGGAAGGTGGTGACACCCTGGGCCACGAGCAGGATCGCCAGTATGAGTGAGCCGATCAGCAACGCAATCCGGCGCGAGCCTTGCTTTTCTTCAAATTCGCGGCTGCGGCGCAGGAAATCGGGCTCGTCGTTCTCGGGCTCGGGGATGACGGGCGCCGGCGGCGGCGGTGGCGCGACCGGCGCGCTGGCCGGCTTGTCGCCCGAGGACTGGCGCAGCAGCGGCAGCGGCGCATGCTCCAGGTCGCGCACCAGCGGTTCGGTGTTCGGGTTGAGCAAGGCGTCGCTGCGCGCGTGGTCGTCCGCTTCTTCGGCGTAGGACAGCACCATCACGGTGTGACCCGGCTCGTCATACGCATGCTCGACCAGCATCGGCTCGATGCGGGCCGGCTTGGTCGTGGCTGGCTCGGCGCGCACTGGTGCGTTGAAGGCTGGCTCGGTCGCCGGCGTGTCGAACCGGTCCGGCTCGTCGAACACAGGTTCGGCCAGCGGCGGCAGGAATGGCTCTGGCTCGGCAACGGCCGGCGCCGCTTGGACCGGCTCGTCGAACACAGGTTCGACCAGCGGCGGCAGGAATGGAGTTGGCTCGGCAACGGCCGGCGCGGCATGGACCGGCTCGTCGAACACGGGTTCGACCAGCGGCGGCAGGACTTGATCTGGTTCGGCCGCGGCCGGCTCGACATGGACCGGCTCGTCGAACACAGGTTCGACCAGCGGCGGCAGGACTTGATCTGGCTCGGCCACGGCCGGCGCAACCTCGACCGGCTCGTCGAACACAGGCTCGACCAGCGGCGGCAGGAATTGATCTGGCTCGGCCACGACCGGCTCGACATGGACCGGCTCGTCGAACTCGGGCTCGAGCGGCGGCAGTTCAGCCTCGGCCGGCGCGGGCGCGGCAACGATCGGCGCCGGCCCCGGTTCCTGCGCTGCTTCGGCAGGGACGTCTTCCGGGAAAACCGGTTCGGCAAAGCGCGGCTCCGCGAAGGCCGGCTCGGCAAAGCGCGGTTCTTCCAACAGCGGCTCGACAAACGCCGTCTCCTTGCGCTCCGGCTCGAAGAACACCGGCTCGATGCGCGCGTTCGCATCGCGCACCGGGGCCGATGGATAGTTCAGATCGAGCAAGGGCTCGTTAAAACTCAGTTCGCCAAAGTCAGGCTCGGACGAATCTTCCGGAGGAGCAATCGCGACGATTTCTTCATCGATCGGCATGTCGATCGAAAATGGCGCCGGGCTCGATCCAGGCGTTGCGTCGCCGCGCTCGCCGATATCGATCGTCGGCCAGGGCGTCTTGGACTTGCCGCGCCAGGCGGCCGCTTGCGGTTCGGGCTCGACGTAGGGAGCCGCGTACGGCTCGTCATACATATCCTCGGGCTCGACGAACATCGCGATCGAGAGCGGGATGAACGGTTTCGTGGGCGGCGGCTCGGGTTCCGGCGCGGGCTCGATCTCTTGGACATGCTCGATCTCTAGAACAGGCTCGGCTTCGGGCGCCGGCACAGGTTCAGGCTCCGCCACGAACACTGGCTCGGGAAGCAGTTCGGGAAGCGGTTCAGGTTCGGGAACCGGCTCCGGCGCCGGCTGCGGCCTGAGCCACACCGGAACGAAAGCCGGCTCGAACGAGCTCTCCATCTGCAGCGTGGAGACGGCATTGCCGTTGTCCACGGACGCACCCGTCGCCGCGGCGGCAGGTGGCGGTGCAACAGGGGAGGGGATGGCTGGCGGCAGCGCGTCGAGTTCGACCAGGGCCGCGTTGCCGTCGAAGATTTCATTGCAGGCGCCGCAGCGCACTATGCCCCCACGTAACTTCAACTGGTCTGAAGCGACCCGGAAAGTCGTGCTGCAATGGGGGCATCGAGTGGCGAGCGCCATGCCTTTATTGACCGCGAGGGGTAGGTGGAACGTTGCTGCCAAGCTGGCCGTGGAGTGCTACCCAGCCATCTTGCTCCGCCCACACGCCGAGCGTGATGAACGGGGCATACGCCTCGGCCACTTCTTCCGCCTGGCGCGCCAGCACGCCCGACAACACCAGCGAACCACCGGGGGCAACCCGGCCGGCCAGCATCGGCGCCATCAGCTTCAATGGGCTCGACAAGATATTGGCGACAACGGTGTTGAACTTGCCAGTGGCGTGATGCGGCTTGGCCGAGGTGGCGAAGTTGTCCGGCAGGTAGTAGTCGATCTCGCACTGGTTACGCGCGGCATTGTCGCGCGCCGATTCGATCGCTTGCGGATCGATATCGACACCGGCCACGTCGCCCGCGCCCATTTTCTTGGCCACCATGGCCAGAATGCCCGAGCCGCAACCGTAGTCGAGCACGGTCTTGCCGGGGGCCGGATGCGCCTCCAGCCATTCCATGCACAAGCGCGTGGTCGGATGGCTGCCGGTGCCGAAGGCCAGGCCCGGATCGAGTTCGAGGATCAGGGCGTCCGGGTCCGGCGCTTCGTGCCAGCTCGGAACTACCCAGATGTTCTTGCCGATATGAATAGGCGCGAACTGCGATTGCGTCAGGCGCACCCAGTCTTCGTCGGCTACGGCGCGCGTAGTAAACGTTGGTGTGGTGTCGATGCCAATGGCGGCAGCCGCTTCGGCCACGATGGCAGCCTGGTCGGCGTCAACGTCGGTCAGGGCCACCACGCGGCTGTGATCCCACGCCGCTTCGGTCGGTTCCATGCCGGGTTCGCCGAACAGCGGCTTTTCCTGGTCGGTGCCTTCGTCGGCGTCTTCCACCGACACCGACAGGGCGCCCGCTTCCATCAGCGCGTCGGACAAGGCTTCGGCGTGTTCACGTGCAATTTCAATGACAACTTCTGTCCAACTCATGCGTCTGCCTTCGTTTCCGATTTATTAGGGCTGGTCGGGCCTTTCGGCAGGTCCGGCTTGTCGGCCAGTTTCTGCTCGAGGTAGTGGATATTGGTGCCGCCTTCGATAAAGCGCGCATCGATCATCAATTCGCGATGCAGCGGGATATTCGTCAGGATACCCTCAACCACCATTTCCGACAGCGCGATTTGCATGCGGCGGATGGCTTGCTCGCGCGTGGCGCCGTAAGCGATGACCTTGCCGATCATCGAATCGTAATGCGGCGGCACATAATAACCGGCGTAAGCATGCGAATCGACGCGGATGCCAGGACCGCCCGGCGCGTGCCAGGACACGATGCGCCCCGGCGATGGCGTAAACTTGAACGGGTCTTCGGCATTGATGCGGCACTCGACGGCGTGGCCCGACAGCATGATGTCGCGCTGGCGGAAACGCAGTTTTTCGCCGCAGGCGATGCGGATCTGTTCCTGCACGATGTCGATGCCGGTGATCATTTCGGTGACCGGGTGCTCGACCTGCACGCGCGTGTTCATTTCGATGAAATAGAACTCGTTGTTCTCGTACAGGAATTCGAAGGTGCCCGCGCCACGGTAGCCGATCTTGCGGCAGGCTTCCGCGCAGCGGTCGCCGATCTTTTCGATGAGCTTGCGCGGAATGCCCGGCGCCGGCGCTTCTTCGATCACTTTCTGGTGGCGGCGCTGCATCGAGCAGTCGCGCTCGCCCAGCCAGACAGCGTTCTTGTGTTCATCGGCGAGGATCTGGATTTCCACGTGACGCGGATTTTCCAGGTACTTCTCCATATACACTTCCGGATTGCCGAACGCGGCGCCGGCTTCGGTCTTGGTCATCGACACGGCGTTGAGCAAGGCCGCTTCGGTGTGCACCACGCGCATGCCGCGTCCGCCGCCACCGCCGGCTGCCTTGATGATCACCGGATAGCCCACGCGCCGCGCGGTCTGGATGATTTCTTTCGGGTCGTCCGGAAGTGCGCCGTCCGAGCCTGGCACGCACGGCACGCCGGCGCGGATCATGGCTTGCTTGGCCGAGACCTTGTCGCCCATCAGGCGGATCGAGTCGGAACGGGGACCAATGAAGACGAAGCCGGATTTTTCGACCCGTTCGGCGAAGTCGGCGTTTTCGGACAGGAAACCGTAGCCTGGGTGAATCGCTTCGGCATCGGTGACTTCGGCCGCGCTGATGATCGCCGGCATGTTCAGATAGCTCAGCGCCGAGGGCGCCGGTCCGATACACACCGATTCGTCGGCCAACTTCACGTACTTGGCGTCTTTGTCGGCTTCCGAGTGAACCACCACGGTCTTGATGCCCATCTCGCGGCAGGCGCGCTGGATACGTAGCGCGATCTCTCCACGATTGGCAATGAGAATTTTTTCAAACATAGTGGTCGATCAGCCAATCACAAACAGCGGTTGGCCGAACTCGACAGGCTGGCCGTTCTCGACCAGGATCTTGGTCACGACGCCGGAGAAGTCGGAGTCGATTTCATTGAGCAGTTTCATCGCTTCGATGATGCACAGGGTTTCGCCTTCCTTGATGTTCGAGCCGACGTCGACGTAGGCCGGGGAGCCCGGGGCCGAGGAACGGTAGAAGGTGCCGACCATCGGCGACTTGACGATGTGGCCGGTCGGCTCGGCTGGCACGACCACAGGCGGGGCGACCGGGGCCGGCATCGGGGCCTGGCCACCGGCGTAGTGCTGCTGCATGCCTTGCGGCTGCATCATGACCATCTGATTCTGCGGGATTGCGGATGACTTGACGATGCGGACCTTGCTCTCGCCTTCGGTTACTTCGAGTTCAGCGATGTCCGACTCGGCGACGAGATCGATCAAGGTCTTGAGTTTTCGTAAATCCATGTGAAACCCCTTGGAATTATTGTGTTTTAAGAGTATGCGGCGTGCTTATCATAAAAGCAAAACCGCGCATAATGCTTGAAGATGCCAGTAGATTAACGCTTTTTAAGCGCAAAGTCGATGGCAAAGCGATATCCATCAATGCCGAGCCCGCAAATGGTGCCCTGCGCAATGGCGGACAAAAAAGAGTGATGGCGGAACGCTTCGCGCTGGTAAATATTGGAAATATGGACTTCCACAAACGGAATCGCCACCCCGGCCAGCGCATCGCGCAAAGCCACGCTGGTGTGCGTCAGCCCGCCCGGATTGATGACAATCGCGTCCACGCCGTCGCCGCGGGCGGCATGGATGGCATCGATCAGGGCGCCTTCGTGATTGCTCTGAAAGCAAGATAGCGTGGCGCCCGCAGCAGCAGCCTGGGCTGTCGCAGCGTTCTCGATGTCGGCCAATGTTGCCGTGCCGTACACCTCAGGCTCCCGTGTCCCCAGCAGATTCAGGTTGGGGCCGTTCAGCAGAAGGAGCTTTTTTGCCATGGTTGAAGGGTCGTTATCACGCGAAAGTCACGCATTTTGCCGCCAACTGCGGGCATTGGCAAGCGAAAAAAATTGCTAAAAGTTACTGACTGGTGCATTCCGTACCGTAAAGCACGGTCTTGACAAGGGTTTGTGCCTCAGAGGTTAAGCGTTTTTCTGGCGTGATGAGCGGGCATATCGAAAGACTCTCAGCCTCTCAGGACTTGAGTGCGGCCAGGTCGGCCTTGAGCTCGTCGAACTTGATGCGTCCCAGATAGGTTTTCTTGACCTGGCCATCGGCGCCGATCAGCACGGTGTAGGGCAGGCCGCCGGCGCTGTTGCCCAGCTTGCGCGACAGTTCGGTGCCGCTGATGCCGGCCACATAGATCGGGTAGCTGATGTTGAATTTGCTCGTAAATTCGGCGATGTTGGTCGGCGAATCGATGCCGATGCCAATGATATTGATGTTTTTGGCGCTGTGTTCGCGCGCCACCTCGGCCAGTTCAGGCATTTCTTCCACGCAGGGCGGGCACCACGGCGCCCAGAAATTGACCACCAGCGGCTTGCCTTTCCATTGCGCCAGGGCTTGCGGCGTGCCGGCCGGGTTGTTCAGGGTTTCGGCGAACAGCGCCTCGACCGGGGTCGGGCCGTGGCCGGCCGGGTGCTGTTCGGCGGCCGGGGCGCCAGAGGTCACCGTGGGCGCTTGTTTGTTGCGGGTGCCGACCCAGGCGCCCAGCGCGCCGGCCAGCACGGCGATGCCGGCGAAAGTGAAAATGGTTTGCTTGTTCATGTCGGGTCCTGAAGGGGTGTCGGCGTCGTTGCGGAAGAGGTCATCATGCTGCGCAGGGCGGCGGCGTCGGCGCGCTGGGGGCGGCCGTCGGCGCGTGCCTTGAGGGCGCCGCGCAGGTCGTGCTTTTCATACAGTTCGGCGTGCACGCCTTCGCCATGCCACAAAAAGCTGACCGTCTCGACCGGGTCGAAGCGCGCACCCTTGAAGTGCGGCGTTTCGGAAATATCGATCGTGACGTTGCGGTTCAAAAGGTAAATCTGCACTTCCTTGGCGCTGTCGGCGAACAGTTGCAGCTCGATGTCGTCGTGCTCGCCGGCGGTGCCGTTCAATACCGCGCCGGTGATGTAGGGCGAAAATTCGGCCAGCGCCTCCATCACTTGCAGGGCGGCCGTGCGCAGCGCGAGCAGGCGCGCCGGCTGGCTGTCGGCCAAGAACAGCGCCTGGTAATCGCGCACGGCCGCCTCGATCTGTGCGTTGTCGGGCAGCAGGTTGGCGCTGTCGGCGCGCTCGCCGAGCACCTGCAGCGCGGCCTTGCGCTTGGCGCTGGCGTAGTCGGCGCCGTCCCGGGCGATCAGGCGCGCGGCGACGGCGGCGATTTCCGTGCGCAGCAGGGAGAGATCGTCAATCGGGGTAGGCATCATGAGCGAGATAATACTCTGGAACGGAAAAACCCATGGGATAGCTCGAAAAACCTACTGCGCGGTGCACGGTTGGTTCGGGACGCGTAGTCCTGCGATGCTCACCGTACCTTCGTACGGCTGCGCTTCTCGGACCCACCGTGCACCGCTCGCTACGGTTTTTCGAGCTCTCCCATTGGGTCGGGTAAAATCGCGTATTCATTCATTTGGCCACGACACCATGCATATTCACATCCTCGGCATTTGCGGCACCTTCATGGGCGGCCTCGCGGTCCTGGCGAAAGAAGCCGGCCACAAGGTCACCGGCTGCGACGCCAACGTCTACCCGCCGATGAGCACCCAGCTCGAAGCCCAGGGCATCGAACTGATCCAGGGCTTCAGCCCGGACCAGATCAAGCTCAATCCCGATCTGTATGTGATCGGCAATGTGGTGGCGCGCGGCAATCCGTTGGTCGAGGAAATCCTGAACCGCAGCCTGCCGTTCATGTCCGGTCCCCAGTGGATCGGCGAACACATCCTGCACGATAAATGGGTGCTGGCCGTGGCCGGTACGCACGGCAAGACCACCACCTCGGCCATGCTGGCCTGGATCCTGGAAGACGCCGGCTATTCGCCGGGCTTCCTGATCGGCGGCGTGCCGATGAATTTCGGCATTTCGGCGCGCCTGGCCGGCAGCGAGCCGTCCGGCTACTTCGTGATCGAAGCGGACGAATACGACACCGCGTTTTTCGACAAGCGCAGCAAGTTCGTCCATTACCACGCGAAAACCGCCGTGATGAACAACCTCGAATACGATCATGCCGACATCTTCCCCGATATCGGCGCCATCGAGACCCAATTCCACCACCTGGTGCGCACCGTGCCCGGCGTTGGCCGCCTGATCGTGAACGGCGACGAGGCGTCCCTGGGCCGCGTGCTCAAGCGCGGCTGCTGGAGCGAGAAGGAAATGTTCGGCGCCAGCGACGGGGTCGACTGGACCATGACGGAACACGCCGGCGGCGACTTCGACGTGGTCTTCAAGGGCGCGGTCGTGGCGACCGTGGCCTGGGGCCTGACCGGCAAGCACAACCGCCTGAACGCGCTGGCGGCCATTGCCGCGGCGCGCCACGTGGGCGTGCCGGTGGCGCAGGCGGCCGCAGCGCTGGCCCGCTTCGAGAGCGTCAAGCGGCGCATGGAAGTGCGCGGCGTGGTGCGCAACATGACCGTGTATGACGATTTTGCCCATCATCCGACCGCGATCGCCACCACCGTCAACGGCCTGCGCCAGAAGATCGGCAGCGGCGACAAGGCCCAGGGCCGCATCCTGGCCGTGCTCGAGCCCCGCTCGAACACCATGAAGCTCGGCTCGATGAAAGACGCCTTGCCGGGCAGCCTGCGCGAAGCGGACCTGGTGTTCGGCTTCGGCAGCCAGCAAGCGCTGGGCTGGAGCCTGGCCGACGCCCTCGCTCCGCTGGGGGCGATCGCGCACAGCTTCGACCATCTCGATTTCCTGGTCAAGGCCGTGGTCGACGCGGCCCAGCCGGGCGACCATATCCTGGTCATGAGCAACGGCGGCTTTGGCGGCGTGCACCAGAAACTGCTCGAGGCGCTGGCCCAATGATTCTTTACCTGCACGGTTTCCGTTCCTCGCCCCGTTCGTACAAGGCGCGCGTGGTGGGGGAGAAAATGGCGGCGCTGGGGCGTGCGCTTGATCTGATCTGCCCGCAACTGCCGGCCTCGCCGAAAGAGGCGATGGCGCTGGCCCTGACCCTGGTCGAGCGTTACGATGGGGCCGACCTGGCGATCATCGGCTCCTCGCTGGGCGGTTACTACGCCACCTGGCTGGCCGAGCATCTGGGCTGCCGCGCGGCGCTGCTCAATCCGGCGGTGTACCCCCTGAAAGACCTCGGCAAGCATGTCGGCGTCACGACCGAGTATCATTCCGACAAAGTTTTCGAATTCAAGCGCGAATATATCGAGGAACTGGGCGCGCTGGCCGTGCCCGCCATTACGCGTCCGGAGCGCTATTTCCTGTTAGCTGCGACCGGCGACGAAGTGCTCGACTACCGCGACATGACGGCGCACTACGCCGGCGCGCGCCAGCACGTGATCGATGGCAGCGACCACGCCATCGCCGAATTCGGGCACTACGTGGACGAAGTCCTGGCGTTTTGCCTGGACGGCGCCGCGAGCCCGGCGCGGTGAGGTGCGCCTCGCTGCGCCAGGCCTTGTGGCACCGGCATGTGAACCGGGTCAACGCGCCGCCGGCGCTGCGCGACTGGCTCACCAGCGGCGGTTCGCTGACGGCGCGCATGGTTGCACACAGCGCGGCGTTTCGGGTGCAGCGCCTGCACCAGCGGCGCGCCCCGTGCCTGGCTGACGAAGCCGGCGCGTTGGGCTTGCCGCGCCCGGTCCAGGTGCTGGAGCGCGAAGTGTTGCTGCGCTGCGACGACGCGCCGGTGGTGTTCGCGCACACGGTGGTGCCGTTGTCGGCCAACGCCAGCGACTGGCCGCTGTTCGGCGGACTGGGCGAACGCTCGCTCGGCAGCACCTTGTTTTACGACCCGCAAGTGGCGCGCGGCGAGCTGGAATTTGCGCGCATCCGCGCCGGCCATCCATTAATGGAACGCGCGCGCGCGGCGCTCGGCGTGGACGGCGACCCTGTTTTATATGCGCGGCGCTGCCTGTATCGCCGCCACCGGGGCATCTTGCTCGTGACCGAGGTGTTTCTGCCCCCGGTCCTGGCACTTGCCAGGCGCGACCTGACCCCCGCGCCAACGAACAATACCAAGTAAACATAGTAAGTAAAAATATCAAAGCAAAGACAAAGCGTTCACATGAATCTATTTTTTGAAGAATCCGGCGATTTCAAGGTCGGCACCGTGTTGTCGCAAGCGGGCGAAGCCTATCAAGTTGAAATGCCAAGCGGCAAGCGCACCAAGGTCAAGGTCAAGGACGTCCTGTTGCAGTACGAAAAGCCGTCCGCGGCCGACCTGCTGGAAGCGGCCAAGGCGGTTGCCGCCGACGTCGATTTCGAGTTCCTGTGGGAAGTCGCCGGCCAGGACGAGTTTGGATTCGCCGAGCTGGGCGCCGAGTATTTCGGCCATACCCCGCTGCCATCCGAAGCGGCCGGGCTGGTCCTGGCGCTGCACGGCGCGCCGATCTACTTCTATAAGAAGGGACGCGGGCGCTACAAGGCCGCGCCCGAAGCGTCGCTGCGCGCGGCCCAGGCCGGCATCGAGAAAAAGAAACAGCAGGGCCTGATCCAGGCCGGCTATGTGGACCAGCTCAAGGCCAACACGCTGCCCGAGTCCATGCGTCCGTTGGTGCAGCAACTGTTGTTCAAACCGGACAAGAACAGCATCGAATTCAAGGCGCTCGACGCCGCGTGCAACGAACTGCACACCACGCCGCAGCGCCTGATGCTGGCCGCCGGCGGCATCGGCTCGCCCAGGGAATTGCACATGGCGCGCTTTTTGTTCGAGAACTTCCCGCGCGGCGCCGGTTTCCCGGCGGTGACGGTGCCGTCGATGCCGGCCAATCTGCCGGTGGCGAACGTGGCCGCGTTCTCGATCGATGACGTGACCACCACCGAAATCGACGATGCTTTCTCTGTCGTCACCCTGGCCGACGGCATGCTGCAGGTCGGCATTCACATCGCCGCGCCAGGTCTGGGCATCCGCCCCGACGACGCGATCGACAAAATGGCGCGTGCGCGCATGTCCACCGTCTACATGCCGGGTGACAAAATCACCATGCTGCCGGACGAGCTGGTCGCCGCCTTCACCCTGGCCGAAGGCAAGACTTGCCCGGCGGTGTCGCTGTACGCCACCATCGACCCGGCCGACTGGAGCGTGAAGTCGACCGTCACCCGCGCCGAACTGGTGCCGATCAAGAGCAACCTGCGCAACAACGACCTG
This sequence comes from Massilia rubra, assembly GCF_011682065.1. Lineage (GTDB taxonomy): Bacteria > Pseudomonadota > Gammaproteobacteria > Burkholderiales > Burkholderiaceae_D > Telluria_A > Telluria_A rubra. The sequence continues at coordinate 11,980 of NZ_VUYU01000001.1, forward strand.
GACGACGTGGTCAGCGAAGAAGCCCTGGCCGCCGGCACGGGCGAGTATCCGCACAAGGCCGAGATGGCCGTGCTGTGGCAGTGGGCGCTCACCCTGGAAGCGGCGCGCATGGTCAAGCGCGAAGGTTTCGGCCTGAAACCGGAGCAAAACAACCGGGTCGATTTCAATTTCTATGTCGAAGACGACGTCGTGACGGTGCTGCGCCGCAAGCGTGGCGCGCCGCTCGACAAGATCGTGGCCGAGCTGATGATTTTTGCCAACAGCACCTGGGGCAAGCTGATGCACGACTCGGGCGTGCCGGGTATTTACCGTTCGCAAGGCGCCGGCAGCGGCGCCGGCTGGGCCGCCAAGATGCAGGTGCGCATGGTTACCCATGCCGCGCCGCACCAGGGCCTCGGCGTGGACCAGTACGCATGGAGCACCTCGCCGCTGCGCCGGTATACCGACCTGGTCAACCAGTGGCAGATCCTGGCCTGCGCCGAGCACGGCGTCACGGCCCCGCTGGTGGCGCCGTTCAAGCCGCGCGACGCCAACCTGTTCGCCATCGTCTCGGCCTTCGACGCCGCGTATGCCGCCTACAACGACCATCAGCAGAATATGGAGCGCTACTGGTGCCTGCGCTGGCTCGGCCAGCAGGAGCAGCGCCAGGTCGAAGCGGTCGTGCTCAAGGATGAAGTGTTGCGCCTGGCCGACATTCCGCTGATCATTCGCCTGCCCGGCATGCCGCAGGTGGCGCGCGGGGCGCAGGTCAAACTCGACATCCTGCGTTGGGACGAGCTCGATCTGACGATTGAAGCGCGCTTGCTCGAACTGCCTTCCAACAACGAGATCGCGGCCGATGCGGACCTCGATTACGAGGAAGAAGAGGCGGCCGCGCCGGCCGACACCGGCGAAGCGGCCGCCACCGAAGCGGTGGAAGCCGAAGGTTCGGTGACGGTGGTGACCAGCGAACCGACAGCCGGCTGAGCTTGCCAGCATCGCCACGGCGGCCATTAGAATGTAGAATGGCCGTTCCCTGATTCAACAAAATTCTTCCCGGTATCGTGTGAAGCACTTGCAAAATATAAGCTCCCTGTCCATCGCCGTGGCCGTTTCGGTCGCGGTGCACGCGGCCCTGCTGGCGGTCCGTTTCGTCGCGCCCGAGGCATTCAACCTGACCCCGACCGATCCCGGCCTCGAAGTCATCCTGGTCAACGCCAAGCACGCCAATAAACCCTTGAAAGCGGACGCGCTGGCCCAGGCCAATCTCGATGGCGGCGGCAATGCCGAGGACGGCCGCGCCGCCTCGCCCCTGCCCGACATGCGCAAGGACGAGACCGGCGAAAGCGTCAAATCGACCCTGCGCCGCATCACTGAACTGGAGCAGATGCAGAAAAACCTGCTGACCAAGGCCAACGATTCGTCCTTGCACGCGTCGCCGGTGACGGACAAGGAAGCGCCCGATCCCGAGCGCGACGGCAACGACCTGATCGAAAGCACCAAGCCGCTCTCGCGCCAGAAGGCGGAGATTGCCCAGCGCATCGAAGACCAGAACAAGCGTCCGCGCAAGACCTTCTTCACGCCGAGCACGCAGGAAGTCGGTTACGCCGTTTACTACAAATCGACGCAGAAGAAGATCGAAGACGTCGGTACGCTGAACTTTCCACAGAAAGACGGCAAGAAACTGTACGGCGAGCTGATCGTGTACATCCCGATCTTCCAGGACGGCACCATTTACACCAAGGAAGGCGGCGTGCGCATCGAAAAGAGTTCGGGCAATCCCGCGCTCGACAAGGCGGCGCTGGCCATCGTGCGCCGTGCCGCGCCGTTCAGCCACTTCCCGAAAAACATGCGTTCCAATGACCGCGATGACTTGTGGATCATGATCACGAGCTTCAAGTTCACCCGTGAAGACAAGCTCGAAGCCGAGCTGCGCGGCCAGTCCAAATGAGCGAGCGTTACTGCGTCATCGGGAACCCGATTGCCCATAGCAAGTCGCCCGAGATCCACGCCGCCTTTGCCCTGCAGACCGGGCAAGAGATGGTGTACGAACGCTGCCTGGCGCCGCTGGATGAATTCGACGCCACCGTGCGCGCCCTCATTGCCGCCGGCTACCAGGGCGCCAACGTCACCGTGCCGTTCAAACTGCAGGCCGCCGACCTGGCCGACCGCCTGACCGAACGCGCGCGCGCCGCCGGCGCCGTCAACACCCTGGTATTTAACAGCAGCGGCGGCATCATCGGCGACAACACCGACGGCGCCGGGCTGGTGGGCGACATCACCCGCAATGCCGGCGTCGAACTGGCAGGCAAGCGCGTGCTGCTGCTGGGCGCGGGCGGGGCCGCGCGCGGCGCCGTGCTGCCGCTGCTGGCCGCCTTGCCGGCTGAACTGACGATCGCCAACCGCACCCTGGCCACGGCCGACGCCCTGGTCGAGCGCTTCGCATCGCAGCTGGCCCAGGATCAGCGCCTGGCCGCCTGCGCCTTCGACGCCATTGGCGGCCCGTACGACGTCGTCGTCAACGCCACCTCGGCCAGCCTGCTTGATGCGATGCCGCCGGTGCCGGCCGGCGCCTTCGGTCCCGGCACCCTGGCGCTGGACATGATGTACGGCAAGGCTCCGACCCGCTTCATGGTCTTTGCCGCCGCCCAGGGGGCGCTCGCGCGCGACGGCCTCGGCATGCTGGTCGAGCAAGCGGCCGAAGCCTTTTTGCTGTGGCGTGGCGCGCGTCCCGACACCGCGGCCATCCTGGATCGCCTGCGCCTGGCGCTATGAGCAAGGCCGCCAAGCCAGCCAAGAATGGCGGCGCGCGCCGGCGCTGGATCAAGTGGCTGTTCCTCGGCCCGTTGCTGGTGTTCATCGCGGTCCAGCTGTATTTCTTCCTGATGGTGTGCTGGTACGCCCAGTTCAATCCGTCGAGCACGAACATGATGGACGACCAGCTGTCCCTGATGCGCGAAAAGAAACCCACGGCCGTGCTGCAGCATCAGTGGGTGCCGTACGAGCGCATATCCGACAACCTGAAACGGGCCGTGATCGCCTCGGAAGACGCCAATTTTTCCGAGCATGACGGGGTCGACTGGGAAGCGCTGCAAAAAGCCTACGAACGCAACAACCGGCGCCATAAGGTGGTCGGCGGCGGCTCCACCATCACCCAGCAACTGGCCAAGAACCTGTTCCTGACCGGCTCGCGCAGCTATCTGCGCAAGGGCCAGGAAATGATCATCGCCTTCATGCTCGAAACGGTCATGAGCAAGCAGCGCATCCTGGAAATTTACCTGAACGTGGCCGAATTCGGACGCGGCATCTTCGGCGCCGAGGCGGCCGCGCGCTATTATTACCGCAGCACCGCGGCCAACCTCGGCGTGGCCCAAGCCGCCAAGCTGGCCGTGATGCTGCCCAATCCGCGGTATTACGACCGCAACCGCAGCTCGAGCTACCTGGCGCGCCGCACCACCCTCATCGTCAACCGTATGAGTTCGGCAGACTTGCCCTGATTGTTTACTGGAATATGTCCATGATTTCTCGTCACCAGCAAGGCGCCATTTCGCTGTTCTGGGTCGCCACCGGCTCGGTCGCCCTGGCGGCGCTCGCCATGGCCGCCTTGTTTTCCATGCGCTACGAGCGCAATCTGTTCGCCGAGGGCGCTGCCAAACTCGGCAAGACCGTTACCGCCAGTCCGGCCGGCAAGGTGATCGACTCGGCCAAGCAAGCCGTCAGCGAGGCGGCCGGCAATGGCGATGGCCAGATGCGCAAGTGCGTCATCAACGGCAAGACCGTCATTTCCAATACCGATTGCACGCCTGACAACCGCACCAGCAAGGTCATCCAGATACACGACACCAAGGGCTTCGAAGCGCCGAAAAAGCCGCCGGTGGAGAAGGCCGCGCCGGGCTCGAACCCGATGGTCGACAAAATGATCGAAAAACAGCTGCGCTGAGCCAATTTAAGTGTTTCGGGGTGGCCGGCCTCAGGGCTAACAGGTACACTTGCGCTGTTTTGAATCCGGCCGAGAAAGCGCATGATCAACGTATTTGTCCTACAAAATGGCCGACTCAATCAGGTACCGATCGAGTCGCGGGCGGATCTCGAAAACGTGGACCCGGTCTGGGTCGACCTGACCGATCCGAACGATGACGAGCGGGCCTGGGTCAAGACCATTTACGGCGTGATTTTGCCGGGCGAAGACGAAGTCAAGGATATCGAAGCGTCGGCCCGCTATTACGAAGCGGAAAACGGCGACTTGCATCTGCGCACCGACTTCCTGCTGGAAGAAGATGACGGCCCCTCGCGCGTGGTCACGGTCGCCTTCATTCTCGCGCGCAAAATGCTGTTTTCGGTACACACCGACGACTTGCCGGTATTTCGCCTGGTGCGCATGCGCGCGCGCTCGCGGCCGGGCTCGATTGCCGATTACATGGACGTGCTGCTCGACCTGTACGCCACCGACGCCGAGTATTCGGCCGATGCGCTCGAAGGGATTTACCAGCACCTGGAAGAAGTCAGCGGGCTGGTGCTGCAAAAAGAATTCACCGATAAAGACGCGGCCGACGCGCTGAACGCGATCGCGCGCGAGGAAGACTTGAACGGACGGATCCGGCGCAACATGATGGATACACGGCGCGCGGTGAGCTTTTTGATGCGCGGGCGCTTGCTCAACGCCGAGCAGTTCGAAGAAGCGCGCCAGATCCTGCGCGACATCGAATCGCTGGACGGCCACACATCGTTCCTGTTCGACAAAATCAACTTCCTGATGGACGCCACGGTCGGTTTCATCAACATTAACCAGAACAAGATCATCAAGATTTTCTCGGTGGCCTCGGTGGCGTTCTTGCCGCCGACCCTGATCGCCAGTATTTACGGCATGAACTTCAAGGCCTTCCCGGAGCTGGAGTGGCAGTACGGCTACCCGCTGGCCCTGACCCTGATGGTGGTGTCGATGATTACGCCGGTGTGGGTGTTCTTGCGCAGAGGATGGTTGAAGTAAAGTCCTTTGGTTCCGTGTCTTCCCTGGCATGTTGATCGACGTCAGTCCTGGCGTGATCGGGTCTGAACGCGGCCATTGGCAAGCTTAGACTGGGCTTGACCTCAATCAAGCCGGATCGACGATCATGCCTTCGCTGCCTGCTCCCCCATTTACTGCCCGATCCCTCCGCAGTGGCGATGCTGGGCTTGCGTCGCCTGCACCCGCCTACTAAGATGAAGTATCGGTGGAGTCAACCGTGATGATTCTTGAGGCGTGCCCTCCGACCAATGACAAAGGCGCTGTCGCAACGACGCGAATGTGTGCTGCCATTTCGCACTTTTTCCGGATGCGATGCTACCGATCTTCGGCCCCGTCACGGCAAAACTGCCCGAGACGGGAAGATGGAAAATGAAACAGCACTTTACCTTTGACTGGGGGCGCACTGGTGGCCCAGGCATCCTGCTGGCAAGCGGATTGAAAGGCTATGCCACTAACCGGCGTGATGTTGGAGGGATAACGACGTTCTGGTGCTTCCTCGGTAACGGTTCGACCTGGCGGCTTGAATGCGTCATGAACGATCTGGGCGACTGGGAAGAGGTCGGCTCACTGGTTTTCTGGGATGCCAGCGAAGAGATGACGCTGCCGGAAATGCTCCCTCTTCCGCCGCAATGGGCGCAGATCGAGAGCATTGACAAGCTGGTGGTCCAGGTTGACGAGTTCTGCGCGGATAGTGGACTGGTGCTGACTAATCGCGCCGGCGATGAGCTTACTATCGTATGCGGCGCGAACGTCTGTGCGATGGCGGTGAGGGCGCCGTTTTTTGAGGGAGAATTTTTCCCTGAGTTTGCGATGGAACGTTATCAACGCGTGCCGATGATGTAAATCTTCACCCGGCACCTCGTCATGAGGACATTGCCATGAACATCGACAAAAGCCATCTGTACGAATCGCCGGATGCCTTCTTTGAATCGAACGGCAGCATCAATATGCGCCTGTCGCCACGTGCCGCAATCCAGGTCTGCGCCGAGGCCGCGCGCAAGGGCCTGGTTATCGCACGCGTCGAAGGTGGAATCTGGCATGCGCCCGGATTCGAATCGCGGCTCGGCTGTATTTGGGATGGGCAAGACCCGCCGCTCGATCAGGAGCAGGCCAGCGCAAACAATCAAGAAGCGGCGCGCTTTATCGCCTCGCAAGCCCAAGCGCACAGCGCGTTTATCCTGACCGCGGCCCCGCTCGCCGGCTGGCCGCATCGGGCCAGCAAGCTGCAGTACGCTGACTGATCAAGCCAGCTTGGCAAACACCCGGCGCGCTGCCGCGATGGTTTCTTCGATCACCGCGTCATCGTGCTGCGCCGACACAAAACCCGCCTCGAACGCGGCCGGCGCAAAGTACACGCCTTCGTCGAGCATCGCGTGGAAGAAGGTATTGAAACGCGTCTTGTCGCCCGCCATCATCTCGGCATAGCTGCCCGGCACTTCTTCGCTGAAGTAAATCCCGAACATGCCGCCCACTGAATCTGCGCAGAAAGTCACGCCCGCCTCGTTGGCCGCTTGCGCCAGTCCGGCCGCCAGCTTTGCGGTCTGCGCCGTCAGCTTCTCGTAGAAACCCGGCTGCTGGATCAATTTGAGGGTCGTCATGCCGGCCGCCACCGCCACCGGATTGCCGGACAAGGTCCCGGCCTGGTACACCGCCCCGATCGGCGCCATGTTTTGCATCAGTTCGGCGCGACCGCCGAAGGCCGCCACCGGCATCCCGCCGCCGATGACCTTGCCCAGCGCGGTCAGGTCCGGCACGATGTCGTACAGCGCCTGCGCCCCGCCCAGCCCGACGCGGAAGCCGCACATGACTTCGTCGAAAATCAAGACCGCGCCATGCTTGGTGCACAGCGCGCGCATGGCCCGCAGGAATTCCGGCGTGGCCTTGATCAGGTTCATGTTGCCGGCCACCGGTTCCACGATCACGCAGGCGATGGTGTCGCCCATCGAGGCGAACGCGTCTTCCAGCTGGGCCACATTGTTATAGTCGAGCACCAGGGTATGCTTCACAAAATCTTCCGGCACGCCGGCCGAGGTCGGGTTACCGAAAGTCAGCAAGCCGCTGCCGGCCTTGACCAGCAGCGAGTCGGCGTGGCCGTGGTAGCAGCCTTCGAACTTGACGATCTTGTCGCGCCCGGTGGCGCCGCGCGCCAGGCGCAGCGCGCTCATGGTCGCCTCGGTGCCGGACGAGACCAGCCGCACCTGCTCGATCGACGGCACCAGGCGGCAGATTTCTTCGGCCATCAGGATTTCGCCTTCGGTCGGGGCGCCGAACGACAGGCCGCGCGCGGCCGCGTCCTGCACCGCTTTGACCACTTCCGGATGGGCGTGGCCGACGATGGCCGGCCCCCACGAGCCGATATAGTCGATATAGCGCTTGCCGTCCGCGTCCCAGAAGTAGGGACCTTCGGCGCGGGTGATGAAGCGCGGCGTGCCGCCCACCGATTTAAAGGCGCGCACCGGCGAATTGACGCCGCCCGGGGTGGTTTTCTGGGCGCGCGCGAACAGCGTGTTATTCAGGGAGTCTGTGGTCATGGCTTGCTCGATAAGGAAATAGGGTGGGCAAAAAATTTGTTGGGCACCAGCTTGCCCATGCCGAAGCGCTGCGCGTTGGCCAGCGCGCCGACGGTGAACTCCTGGGCCGCCTGGATGGCGTCGATCGGTTCGAGCTGGCGCGCCAGGAACGCGGCCAGCGCGCCCGACAAGGTGCTGCCGGCGCCGACAAATGGGCCGGGAAAATGCTGCCAGTTGAAGGTGCCGATCACGCCGTTCTCGTCGAACAGGGTGTTGGCCAGCTGCGCCCCGGCGCCCGTGCCGCTGGTGCCGGTGCACTTGACCAGCACGTACTGGCAGCCCATGCCGGTCAGTTCAAGCACGTCTTCCTTGAGCATGTCGCCGCCGCCGTCGCGCCAGGTCTCGGCCATGCGCGCCAGTTCCACCTGGGTGAGCAGCAGCACGGTCGCCTGCGGCACCAGGATCTGGCGGATCGCGCCGAGCATGTCGTCGTCGGCCAGGCCCGAATCGGGCAGGCTCGATAAGAACGGGTCGAGGATCAGCGGCACGTCCGGATAGTCGGAGACGATTTCGGCAATCGCCGAGGCTTGCTCGATGCTGGTCAGCGCGCCCACCTTGAAGGCCGCCACCGGCATGTCTTCGAGCACCACGCGGGCCTGGTCGCAGACCCAGTCGGCGTCGACTTCCTGCACGTCTTCGACCCTCGCGGTGTCGGAAATGAGAATGCCGGTCATGACCGACAGGCCGTGGCAGCCGAGGGCCGAAAAACACGCCAGGTCGGCCTGGATGCCGGTAGCGCCTATGGGGTCGGACACGCCGAACGTTAAGATCAGAGGAGAAGTTTGGATTTGCACGGCCGGTAGATTAAGATGCCTGATTCGGCATTTTACTAGATAGAAGGGTAGTCCAACGTGAGCAGCAATGAATCAACCGGCGCAGCAGGCGCCGCTTTCCAGACCTGGATGTGCCTGATCTGCGGCTGGGTCTACGACGAAGCCGCCGGCATCCCGGAAGAAGGCATCGCCCCCGGCACCCGCTGGGCCGATGTGCCCATGAATTGGACCTGCCCCGAGTGCGGCGCCCGTAAAGATGACTTCGAAATGACAGTTATCTGATTGGCATGAGGCTTATTGCCGACACATGTTGACCAGCCGCAACATTAAGGGGACAAAAGGGTTGCCCTATGATATCGTTCATGCTCATGCCGAGTGAAACTGAATATGACGACATTGCCGCAACCGAACGTACTGAAAATCATGGTGATCGACGACAGCAGCACGATTCGTCGTTCGGCCGAGATTTTCCTCACCCAGGCGGGTTATCAGGTGGTGCTGGCCGAAGATGGCTTCGATGCCCTGGCCAAGATTAACGACCATCATCCGTCGCTGATCTTCTGCGACATCCTGATGCCGCGCCTGGATGGTTACCAGACCTGCGCGCTGATCAAGCGCAGTGCGCGTTTCCACGCCACCCCGGTGTTGATGCTGTCGTCGAAAGACGGCCTGTTCGACCGGGCGCGCGGCCTGATGGTCGGTTCCTCCGCCTACCTGACCAAACCCTTTAGCAAAGACAGTCTGCTTAGCGCGGTGCGCGAGCACACTGCCGATACCGTTTCAAAATAATTACTGGAGCCTCCCGTGGCCATACAAAAAATCCTGATCGTCGACGATTCCCCGACCGAACGTTACTACCTGACCGACATCCTGGTCAAAGCCGGCTTCACCGTGACCACCGCCGAAAACGGCGAGGAAGCGCTGCTCAAGATCAAGGACGACAAACCTGAACTGATCCTGATGGACGTGGTCATGCCTGGCGCGAACGGCTTCCAGGTCACCCGCACCATCGCGCGCGACCCTGAGCTGGGCGACGTGCCGATCATCATCTGCAGCAGCAAGAACCAGGAAACCGACCGTGTCTGGGGCCTGCGCCAGGGCGCGCGCGACTACATGGTCAAGCCGGTCGACGCCGAACTGCTGCTGGCGAAGATCGCCGCCCTCGGCGGCGCCTAAACCGTGAGCGACGTCGATTTCGCCCCAGTCGCATCCGCGCCCACCGATGGCGCCGGCCGCCGCACCCGCCTGCGCCAGTACCAGGTGCAGCTGCTCGAACGCATGCAGGCGGCCCGTACCAACAGTGGCGCGCGCGTCAACCAGCTGGGGGTCTTGATCGGCGCCGAGCGCTTCCTGCTCGACCTCACCCAGGCCGGCGAAATCGTGCCGGTGCCGCCGGTGACGGTGGTGCCGCTGACGCAGCCGTGGTACCTGGGACTGGCCAATATCCGGGGCAATCTGGTTGGCCTGATCGATTTCGCGCGCTTCCAGGGAGGCTCCGAAACGGTGGCCGGCCCGGACAGCCGCATCGTCACCCTGGCCACCCACCTGGGCTTTAACTGCGGCCTGCTGGTGGCCCGCGTGTACGGCCTGCGCCACGCCGGCGACATGGAAGTCACCGGCGACAGATTACGCGATACCGACGCAAACGAATGGATCCCGCTCGACCTGGCGGCCCTCGTCACCGATGCGCGGTTTTTGCACGTTGGATTTTAAGCCGCAGTCATAAGTGGCCATACCTTAAGAAACTGGGAGCTGGAATGGGATTTGCATGGAAGAGTACGCCAAAGGGTGAGCCGGTACCGGATACTGAATTCGGTCCCGACCTGGAGGCTGCGGCCTTGAACAAGGACGACGCGCCGGCGCTGGTCGGCGAGCAGAACGTGATCGACGACAGCCATCGCGCCGAACTCGATCAGCACGACGAGCTGCGCCTGGCCAATATCATGGGCCGCAAGCGACGCGACGACGATGACGAGGGCGAGGTCGAAGCGCGCCTGCCGCTGATCGGCCATTTGTCGTTGCCGCGCCAGCTGCGTATTTTGCTGATGGTGTTCGTGGCCGGTATCCTGGTCACCGTGGTGGCGCTGTGGCGCAACGCGGCCAGTAGCTCCGACGCATCGGCCCAGACGCAGATCGCGTCCGACGCCCTGATGCACTCCCAGCGTATCGGTAAAGCGGCGCCTAACGCGATCCAGGGTAACCAGGAAGCGTTCGTGCAGCTCGAGCAAAGCCGTGCCCAGCTCAAGGCCGACCTGGACGCGCTCCAGCGCGGCGGCAAGATCGGCGGCGTCCAGCTGCCGACGCCACCGGCCAGTATGAACCGCCTGATCAGCGCGGCGAAAACCAAGTGGGTCAGCACCGACAACGCCGCCGGCACCATCATGCGCATGAAGCCGGAATTGACGGGCTTTGAAAAGACCCTGCGCCAGCTCGACACCCTCTCGCCAGAGCTGTTGACGATGACCGAGGAACTGCTCAACGACAAAGTCCAGCGCGGCGGCACGCCACGTGAACTGGCGGCGATCGGCCGTTTGATGATGCTGACCCAGCGCCTCTCGCGCAGCGCCAGTGAGTTCCTGACCTCCGGCGGTATTCGTCCTGAAACCGCGTTCCAGCTGGGCCGCGACACCACGACCTTCCGTACCACGGTCGAAGGCTTCCTGAACGGGAACGAGACGATGCAACTGTCCGCAACCAAGGATGCGGAACTGCGCGTCAAGCTCGAACTGATCAAATCGAAATTCGACACCTACCAGAAACTGGTCGCCTCGATCCTCGACAACCTGCCGAAATTCACGGCCGCCAAAGGCGCCGAACAGTCGATCTTCTACGAAAACGAAGAAGTCAAGTCGCTGCTGACCAAGGTGCAGGTGGGCTTTCGTAACGAGCAGGATTCGAACAACGCCTGGTTCTGGGTGATGGCCCTGGCCACCATGTTCACGCTGGGCGTCGGCGTCAGTATCGCCCGCGTCATGCTGCAAGACTCGCGTACACGGGCTCGCGGCGCCGATGTGCGTCGCCAGGAAGCGGAATCGATGCGCCAGCTGGCGCAGACGAAGGAAGAAGAAGCGAAAGCGACCAACGACCAGAACCAGGCAGCTATTTTGCGCCTGATGAACGAACTCCAGGAAGTGGCGGATGGTGACTTGACCGTGCACGCAACGGTGTCGGAAGACATTACCGGCGCGATTGCCGACTCGGTTAACTACACGGTGGAAGAGCTGCGCGGGCTGGTGGAACGCGTCACGACGACGGCCGAACAGGTTACCTCGGCATCGACCAACGCACAGAATATTTCGACCGACCTGCTGGCGGCGACCGAACAGCAGTCGCGCGAGATCCAGGAAGCGTCCGAGACGGTTCTGAAAATGGCGAACGAAATTACCGACGTATCGAAGTCGGCGAATGAATCGGCAGAGGTTGCGCGCCAGTCGGTTGCGGCGGCATTGCAAGGTTCGACGGCGGTGGAAAACTCGATCAAGGGTATGCACGAAATTCGCGAGCAGATCCAGGAAACCTCGAAACGAATCAAGCGACTGGGCGAATCGTCCCAGGAGATTGGCGAGATCACGGAACTGATTTCCGACATTACCGAACAGACCAACGTACTGGCGCTGAACGCGGCGATTCAGGCGGCATCGGCCGGCGAAGCGGGACGCGGCTTCTCGGTGGTTGCGGAAGAGGTTCAGCGACTGGCGGAACGTTCGGCGGAAGCGGCAAAACAGATCGGCGCGCTGGTGCGTACCATTCAGACCGATACCCACGATGCGGTGGCCGCTATGGAAAAATCGACGCAGGGTGTGGTCGAGGGAGCCAGGCTGTCCGATGCCGCGGGTGCCGCGCTGTCCGACATTTCGCGCGTTTCGAACCGTCTTGCGGAACTGATTCAGGGCATTTCGTTTGCAACCGAGCTGCAAGCGACATCGGCGAACGATGTGGCGCACAACATTCAGCACATCCTGTCGGTGACCGAAAATACCCAGGACGGTACGCAGCAAACCGCCCAATCTATTCGCCAGCTGTCGCTGCTGGCGCAGGAACTGAAAAACTCGGTATCGCGCTTCCGCGTGGTGGCTTGAGAACCCGGTTGATTTATCAAGGTAAGCATGACCACTACTGACAATTCGCACGTGCCGCAGTTCGACACAGGACCGCTGTCCTGGGTCATGAGCGAGATCCGCGATGCGCTGGGCCGCTCCAACACCGCGCTGTCCGAGGCGGCGGAGCATACGGCGGAAGCCCAGGCAAGTTCGCTCAAACATGCGAAAGCCTATCTGCACCAGGCGCATGGCGCCTTGCAGATGGTCGATGTCGATGGCGCCGGCGCCATGACCGAAGCCGCCGAGAGCGCGCTGGACCGCTTCAAGGATGGCCTGCTCGACTGCACGCCCGAGCGCGCGCAAGTCATCGCGCACGCGTACCAGGCGGTGATCGAGTATCTCGAAGAACTGCTTTCGGGCGCGCCACAGCAGCCGGCGCGCCTGTTCCCTTACTATCGCGCGCTCAAGGAAATGCTGGGCGCCGACCGGATTCACCCGGCCGACCTGTTTTTCGCCGACCTGTCGGCGCCGGTGTCGCTCAAGCGCCACGTGGCGACCGATGCGGAGCCGGACTACGCGGCCTGCCGCACGCGCTTCGAAAAAGCGCTGCTGCCGTTCCTGAAAAGCGCCGACAAGGCCAGCCAGCAGCAGCACGCCCAGGTGTTGCTGGAGGCGATCGCCCACGTGGCCGACGCCCAGGACCAGCCTTTGCCGCGCACCTTCTGGATGGCGATGCAAGGCTTCGCCGAACTGGTGGCCCAGGGCCACCTGGCCAGCGACCTGTATGTCAAGCAGCTCTTCGGCCTGATTAATCTGCAGATCCGCCGCCTCTCGCAAGGCCAGGTCAGCCTGCCCGAAACGATGCTGCGCGACGCCCTGTTCTTCATGGCCGCCGTGCCCAATCCGCCGCCGACGGCGCTGGCCCTGCGCCGCGCCTATCATCTCGACGGCATGGTGCCGGCCGATTACGATACGCGCCGCTACGGCCGCATCGACGCCGACGCGCTGAAAACCGCCAAGGAAGCCCTGGCCAAGGCCAAGAGCCACTGGGACCGCCTGTCGGTCGAACCGCTGCCGGCGCTGGAAGCCGAATTCGTCGAACTGCTCGGCACCATGGCCACCGCTGGCGACAAGCTGGGCGCTCCGGCGCTGGCGCGCCTGCAGCGCCAGATGGTGCACGTGGCCACCGCCACGGCGGCCACGAAGCACAACAGCGTGTTCAGTCTCGAAATGGCGACCGCCATGCTGTTCATCGAGAATAGCCTGGATAAAATCCGCCAGTTGCCTGACGATTTCGACGCCCACGCCGACATCATCGGCGCCCGCCTCGCCGCGATTGGCGCCGGCGAAACGCCGCCGGAAGCGCCGCAATGGCAGGGCGAACTGTCGCGCCGCATCCAGCACGAGCAAACCGTCGCCGTGCTGGCCGCCGAAATGAAAAATGGCTTGCGCCAGGTCGAAAAAGTCCTCGACGACTATTATTCCGACACCAGCAAGCGCGCCACCCTGGCCCAGATCGATCCGGTCCTGCACCAGCTGCAGGGCGCCGTCGCCATCCTCGACCAGGAAGACGCGATGCGCGCCGCCCTGCACGTCAAGGATGCGGTGCGCACCCTGGCCGCGGCCGAAGGCAATCCGGAACTGGAAACGGCCTCGCTGCAGAACATCGCCCAGAACATCGGCGCGCTGGGCTTTTTTGTCGACATGCTGGCCAAGAACGTCGACGAGGCGCGCGAGCGCTTCACCTTCGACAGCGTCGAGGGCATGCTGCGCGCCGTCCCGTTCGAAAAACCGGCGCACGGCGAATCGCAATTCGACCAGGAACCGGTACTCGAGATCGAGCCGGTCCCGATGATCGACACGCCTGCGCCAGCCGCGCCGGCGGAGCCGGAAGCGCAAGTCAAGGCGCCAGTCGTGGTGGTGGCAGCGCCCGCGCCGCCGGGCGACGACGAAATCGAAGCCGAGCTGCTCGAAATTTTCATCTCCGAAGCGCAGGAAGTGCTGGCCTTCGTCGGCTCGACCCTGCCGGCGGCGCAAAGCATGCCGAACAACCTGGAGACGCTGACGATGTTGCGGCGCTCCTTCCACACGCTCAAGGGCAGTGGACGCATGGTTGGCCTGAACAACTTCGCCGAAGGCGCAGCCGCCGTCGAAAAAGTGATGAACCTGTGGTTGTCGGAAGAACGCGCGGCCGACGCCAACCTGTTGGCGTTGCTCACGCGCGCCACCACCGACATGACCGCCTGGGTCGAGCAGCTTGCCGCCACCGGCAGCTCGCAGCGCACCAGCGACGCGCTGGTCGCCGCCGCCGAACGCGTGCAGCATGGCGAAACCTTCGCCATGGATGCAACGCCGGCCGAAGCGCCAGCGGCGCCAGTGGTCGAGGAAATCGTGGCCGCCGCCCCGGTGGACGAGCATCACGACGACCACTTTGCGATCGACGATTCGTTCGAACCGATGATCCTCGACGACATCATCGCCCTGCCTGCGGCTGGAAGCGCAGCGCCTGGCAATGTGATCGAGTTCCCGGTTCCGGGCACCATCGCCGCGGCCGACGACAACACCAAGCGCATTGGCGAACTCGAAATCCCGCTGCCGCTGTATAACATTTACCTCGCCGAGACCGACGAACTGGTTCGCCTGTTAAGCCAGGACTTCGCCGAATGGCGCCACGAACCGCAGCGCCAGGTCACGCCGGCAGCCGAAAAAGCCGCGCATACCCTGGCCGGCACCTCGGCCACGGTGGGTTTCCACGCCCTGCGCGAAATCGCCTACGAAGTCGAAATGGTGCTCAAGAGCCCCGCGCCGGTGTTCGACGAAGCCCAGCGCGACCTGCTCGACGAAACCATCGATCGCGTGCGCCACATGCTGCAGCGCTTCGCGCTGGGCGAACTTGCGCCGGCCGAACCGGATCTGGTGGCGCGCCTGCACGTTCTGCGCGAGCAGCTTGCGGCGCAGGAAGCGGCCGCCGTGTTTGCGGGCGCCGACGAAGACCTGGCACGCCGTCTGGACGGCCTGTTCGCCGAAACGCTCGACGAGCTGGTGGCATCGCCGCCGGTGATGCCGGAACGCGAATCGGCCGTGGCCGACGCCCCGTCCGAACCGGAAATCGACGCCATCGACGCCCTGTTCGGCGAGGACGATCCGTTCGATATTCCATTGCTGGACAATCCTGAACCGGCGCAGCCGGTGGCGCAAGAAGCGCAGCAGCCATTGCTCGAAGCCGAAGAAGTCATCGAAGCCGAAGAAGTCATCGAAGCTGAAGAAGTCATCGAAGCCGAAGAAGTCATCGAAGCCGAAGAAGTCATCGAAGCTGAAGAAGTCATCGAAGCTGAAGAAGTCATCGAAGCCGAAGAAGTCATCGAAGCCGAAGAATTCATCGAAGCTGAAGAAGTCATCGAAGCTGAAGAAGTCATCGAAGCTGAAGCAGTCATCGAAGCCGAAGAAGTGATCGAGGCCGAGCCGGTAATCGAAGAGCCAGTGCTGGAAGCCGAGCCAGTGGCCGAAGAGCCGGTCATCGAAGCCGAACCGGTTCTTGAAGCCGAACCAGTCGTCGAAGAGTCGCTCATCGAAGCCGAACCAGTGCTTGAAGCCGAGCCAGTGGTTGAAGCCGAGCCAGTGGTTGAAGCCGAACCAGTGGTTGAAGCCGAACCAGTGCTTGAAGCCGAGCCAGTGGTTGAAGAACCGGTTATCGAAGCCGCGCCGGTTCTTGAAGAGCCGATCGCCGCAGCCGCGCCGGAACCTGCGCCGATGCAGCCGATGACGGCGCACGTGCCGCTGCTCGAAGCCTTGCTGCAGCCGGAGTCCGACACGGCCGCCGTGCCGGTGGCGCCGGAAACGGCCTTCGCCGATGACCTTGACGTCGACCTGCTGCCAGTGTTCCTGGAAGAGGGTACCGACCTGCTGCCGGAAATCGGCAACAACCTGCGCAAGTGGCAGCAAAATCCGTCCGATACCAGCCCGGTACAGCAGCTGTTGCGTACCCTGCACACGGTCAAGGGCAGTGCGCGGATGGCCGGTGCGATGCGCCTCGGCCAGCACACCCACGAGATCGAAACGCAGATCGAGAACATGGTCCACGCCGGAACGTCGACGCCAGCCGCGTTCGACGAACTGATGGCCAACTACGATCACGCGCTTCTGCTGTTCGAACAACTGCAGCAGCCTGCCCTCGGCCTCGTGCCGGTGCCGGGCCTGGCCGCGGCAACCGCCGGCAGCGTGGACGATGCCCACGCGGCCCAGACCCGTACGCCGTTGGTGCGGGTACGCGCCGACATCCTGGACCGCCTGGTCAACCAGGCAGGTGAAGTATCGATCACGCGTTCGAAGCTGGAAAGCCAGGTGTCGACCCTGAAGGCCTCGCTGAGCGACTTCTCGGACAACCTGGGTCGCTTGCGGCGCCAGTTGCGCGAAGTCGAGATGCAGGCGGAATCGCAGATTTCGTCGCGTATGTCGATTTCCAGCGAACGCGAATTCGATCCGCTCGAATTCGACCGCTTTACCCGCCTGCAGGAACTGACGCGGATGATGGCCGAATCGGTGAACGACGTTGCGTCGTTCCACGAAAGCCTGACCCGCACGGTCGACGGCGCCACCGACGACTTGAACGTGCAGTCGCGCCTGACGCGCGACCTGCAGCAGGATCTGATGCGGGTTCGGATGGTGCAGTTTGCCAGCCTGTCGGAGCGTCTGTTCCGCGTGGCGCGCCAGACCGCAAAAGAAATCGACAAACGGGTCAATCTGGACATCCGGGGCGGCACGGTCGAAATCGACCGCAGCGTTCTGGAGCAGATGGCTGCGCCGTTCGAGCACTTGCTGCGTAACGCCATCGTGCACGGTATCGAATCGCGTGCCCGTCGTGGTGCGGCCGGCAAGGCCGAAACGGGCGAGCTGCTGATCCAGGTCAGCCAGCAGGGTAACGAGGTGGTTATCCAGTTCAACGATGACGGCGCGGGTCTCGACCTGGCCCGCATCCGCACCAAGGCGCGTGAAAACGGGCTGCTGGCGCCGAATGCCATCGTCACCGACGCCGAAGCGGCCGACCTGATTTTCGAACCGGGCTTCTCGACCGCCGATGCGCTGACCGAACTGGCCGGCCGTGGCGTGGGTATGGACGTGGTGCGCTCGCAAGCGCAAGCGCTTGGCGGCCGGGTGGCGATTTCCACCGAAACCGGCAAGGGCGCGCGCTTCACGATTCACCTGCCGCTGACCCTTGCGGTCACCCAGGTCGTGCTGACCACCAGCGGTACCAAGACGTTTGCGCTGCCATCGATCCTGGTGGAGCAGGTATTGCAGATGAAGGAAGCGGCAGTCAACGCCGCGCACGCCGAAGGCTTTGTCGAATTCCAGGGCCAGAAGGTCGCGCTGCATTACCTGCCAACCTTGTTGGGCGATACCGAAGCGCGGCCGATGTCGCAGCGTTCGTGCCCGGTGATGGTGCTCAAAAGCGGCACCGACCGCCTGGCGGTACAGGTCGACGACGTGCAGGGCAACCGCGAGGTCGTTATCAAGAATATCGGCCCGCAGCTCTCGCGCATGATCGGTATTTCGGGTGCGACGGTGCTCGGTTCGGGCGATATCGTGTTGATCCTGAACCCGGTGGCCTTGTCCCATCACCTCGACCATCATCCGCAACTGCGTCAGCGCGTGGTGGTGGAAACGGTGACGGCGGTGCCCGAGACGCGTGCGGCCGACTTTGTGATCATGGTGGTCGATGATTCGCTGACCGTGCGTAAAGTGACCCAGCGCCTGCTGGAGCGCGAGGGTTATCAGGTGGTGCTGGCCAAGGACGGCGTGGACGCGCTCGAGCATTTGCAAGAGACCGTGCCCGACCTGATGCTGGTCGATATCGAGATGCCGCGCATGGATGGTTTCGACTTGACCCGCAATATTCGCGGTAACAGCGGCACCAACGAAATCCCGATCATCATGATCACCTCGCGTACGGCGGACAAGCACCGCAACTACGCGCTGGACCTGGGGGTGAATGCCTACTTCGGTAAGCCGTTCCAGGAAGACATGCTGCTCGCGGCGATTGCCGGCTTGCTCAATCGCGAGATGCCGGTAGCGCATTAAGCGCCAGGTGGCACAAACAAAAACGCCTTACACCGGTTAAATGGTGCAAGGCGTTTTTTATTTTCGCTACCGTTCAAACCGTCGTTCCCGCGCAGGCGGGAATCCATAGCACCTTTGATCAGCGGTGCTATGGATTCCCGCCTGCGCGGGAACGACGGGCTAGCGGGCAAACGACTGTGTGCGGGGGCGGAGCCAATGAAGTTGTTGTCAGCCCGCCTTCACCACCGCATACCGCTCCAACGTCTTCGCCCGCGCCTCGTCATGCCTGACCAGCGGCGCCGGGTAATCCTTCCCCAGCACGATCTTCTTCTGCGCCAGCACCATCGGCGGCACCGTCCACGGCGCGTGGATCTCCTTGTCCGACAAGCCATCGAGCTGCGGCAGGTAGCGTCGGATGAACTTCCCCCTGGCGTCGAACTTCTCCGACTGCGTGACCGGATTGAAAATCCTGAAATACGGCTGCGCGTCGCATCCCGACGACGATGCCCACTGCCACCCGCCATTGTTGGACGACAGGTCGTAATCGTTCAGGTGCAGCGCAAAGTAGGCCTCCCCGCGACGCCAGTCGATCCCCAGATCCTTGATCAAAAAGCAGGCCGTGACCATGCGCAGCCGGTTGTGCATGTAGCCGGTCTGGTTCAACTGCGCCATGGCCGCATCGACCAGCGGATAGCCGGTACGCCCTTCGTACCAGGCGGCGAACATCGCGTCGGCCTCGGGCCCGGTCTCGAACGCAATCGCGTCATAGGCGGGCTTGAACGCACGCTCGACGACATGCGGATGGTTATACAGAATCATGGCGTAGAAATCGCGCCAGATCAGCTCCGACAGCCACACCGGCGCGCCTTCGCCGCCGGCCCCGCGCGCAATGAGCTGCGTCACCGTGCGCACCAGGTGGCGCAGCGACAAGGTGCCGAAGCGCAGATGCACCGACAGGTACGACGGCCCCTTGACCGAAGGGTAATTGCGCGCCTCGCCATAATCGGCAATGCGGCCGATGAAGTCCTCGAACAACTGCGCCGCGCCGCTCATGCCGGTTGGGATCGACAAGGCCGACAGATTGGTCGGCTCGAAGCCGATCTCGCGCAAGGTCGGCAGGCGCTCGTCGCCGGCGGGAGGCGCAAAGCGCGCCGCGTGCGGCTCCACCGCATACGCCACCACGCAATCCGGTTCGGCCGCCATGCGTTTGAGCCAGGCGTTTTTATACGGCGTGAAGACCGAGAAGTTCTGGCCTGCCAGCGTGAGCACCTCGCTCTTTTCGAAGATGACCTGGTCCTTGTGGCTCACAAGGCGCCGGCCGTCGGCCTCCAGGCGCGCGGCCACTTGCGCATCGCGCGCGATCGCCTGCGGCTCGTAGTCGCCGTTGACGAACACCGCGTCCACCCCGAGTTGCGCGGCGAGTGTTGGAATTACCTCCACTGGATCGGCATGGCGCACGATCAGGCAACCGCCCATCTGACGCAATTCCGCATCGAGTTCGGCCAGGCTGGCGTGAATGAATTCGACGCGGCGGTCCGCACGCGGTAAACTGTCGAGGATTGTGTTATCGTAAATGAACGCGCAATAGACGCTATTCGACGACGTTAATGCATGATGCAGCGCCGCGTGATCGAAGGCGCGCAAGTCGCGGCGAAACCAGACGAGCGATTTACTCATAATATTGATGGTGTTTGGTATCAAGAAAGGTGGGGGAATTATCGGCTACCATCGAAGTTAGCCGCGCGCGTGATGGCGCTTCCCGTGGTGGCGGCCGCAATTCAGTGTAAACTATCGAAAAATCCATCGTTTGCAAGCCCGGATACTAGCAGTAAAGCAGAACACCAGAGAGCGAGCAGAGAGAGTGACGAATATGAAGAAAAGCAAAATCGGCAAAACTCTGCCCGTGCCCGGCATGTCGCAGGACGACGAACTGCGTCCCGACGAAGGTCACGTCATGACATCGACCTTGAATTTAGCAAATCATTTCCTGATAGCGATGCCATCGATGCAGGACCCGATTTTCGGCGGCACCGTGGTCTATATCTGCGAGCATAACGACAAAGGCGTGCTCGGTGTGGTCATCAACAAGCCGACCGACATGACCATGGAAGTGCTGTTCGAACGGATCGACCTCAAACTTGCCGACGGCTTGCGCACCACCGTCGTCAATGAACCGATCATGTTCGGCGGCCCGGTCCAGGACGACCGCGGCTTCGTGCTGCACACACCCGGCGCGCGCTATTCGTCGTCGCTCACCGTGACCGAGGACGTGGCCTTCACCACCTCGATCGACGTGCTCGAAGCGGTGGCCAACGGCGACGGCCCGCAACGGCTGCTGGTGTCGATCGGCTACGCCGGCTGGAGCCCCGGCCAGCTGGAAGATGAAATCGGCCGCAATGGCTGGCTGACGGTGGGCGCCGACGCGCGCGTGCTGTTCGACCTGCCGATCGAAGAGCGCTACAACGCCGCCATCAAACTGCTTGGCATCGACCCGATGATGCTCGCCTCCGAGGCCGGCCATGCTTGACCACTCCTGCGGGAACCGCGCGCGTGGCTGAAGCGGTGATTGAACTCGTACTCGGCTTCGATTTCGGCATCAAGCGTATTGGCATCGCCATGGGGAACACCCTGACCGGTCAGGCGCAGCCGCTCGCGGTGGTCAACGCCATCGACAACGCGGCCCGCTTCAAGCAGATCGGCGAGTTGATCGCCGCCTGGGCGCCGGCTCGCCTGGTGGTGGGTGAACCGCGCCACCCGGACGGCGCCGAACACGAGATGACCCTGCGCTGCCGCCGCTTCGCCAACCAGCTGCACGGGCGCTTCAACCTGCCGGTCACGCTGGTCGACGAACGCTATTCGTCGGCCGTGATCAACGCCAGGCGCGGCCAGATCATCGACGACCAAGCCGCCTCCATCATTTTGCAACAATACTTTGACGACCATGCCAACAACAACTAATCAGCTCGACGCAATCAAGCAGTTCGACGCCGAGGCGCTGTACCAGACGCTGCTCGGCCAGGTGCGTGACGGCTTGCACGGAGTGCAGGACGCGGCCATCATCGGAATCCATTCGGGCGGCGCCTGGCTGGCCGAACGCCTCGCGGCGGACCTGGGCCTGAACGCCCGCCTGGGCTTCATCGACGTCTCGTTCTACCGCGACGACTTTGCCAAAAAAGGCCTGCATCCGGACGTCAAGCCGACCCACATTTTGTTCAACGTCGATCGCGCCAACATCGTGCTGGTGGACGATGTGCTCTACACCGGGCGCACCACGCGCGCCGCGATCAACGTGCTGTTCGATTATGGTCGCCCGGCGCGCATCATGCTGGCGGCGCTGGCCGACCGCGGCGGGCGCGAGCTGCCGGTGGCGGCCGATTTCGTCGCCACCAGTGTCGCGCTGGAAGCCAATCAGTCGCTTGCGCTGGCGCGTGCCGGCGACGGGCAATTTTCGCTCACCATAGAAGAAGACCATGCTTAATCCGCAACTGAATAAAAATGGCGAACTGCAGCACCTGTTAAGCATCGAAGGGCTGCCAAAATCGATCGTCAATCATATCCTCGACACGGCGTCGAGCTTTGTCGGCATCTCCGACCGTGAAGTCAAGAAGGTGCCGCTCATGCGCGGCAAGAGCGTGTTCAACCTGTTCTTCGAGAACTCCACGCGTACCCGCACCACCTTCGAGATCGCCTCCAAGCGCCTCTCGGCCGACGTCATCAACCTCAATATCCAGGCATCGTCCGCCAGCAAGGGCGAGTCGCTGCTCGACACCATCGACAACCTGTCGGCCATGCATGCCGATATGTTCGTGGTGCGCCACGCGCAGTCGGGCGCGCCCTACCTGATCGCCAAGCACCTGATCGACACGAAGCAGTCGCACGTCCACGTGGTCAACGCGGGCGACGGCCGCCACGCGCACCCGACCCAGGGCCTGCTCGACATGTACACGATCCGCCACTACAAAAAAGACTTCACCAACCTGCGCGTGGCCATCGTGGGCGACATCTTGCACAGCCGCGTGGCGCGCTCCGACATCCATGCCCTGACCACCCTGGGCGTGCCGGAAGTGCGCGCCATCGGCCCGCACACCTTGCTGCCGGGCGGGCTGGAACAGATGGGCGTTCGCGTGTTTACCAACATGGACGAGGGCCTGAAGGACGTCGACGTGATCATCATGCTGCGCCTGCAGAACGAGCGCATGAGCGGCGCCTTGCTGCCATCGGCGCAGGAGTATTTCAAGAGCTATGGCCTCACGCCCGAGCGCCTGGCGCTGGCCAAGCCCGATGCGATCGTCATGCATCCGGGGCCGATGAACCGGGGCGTGGAAATCGATTCAGCCGTGGCCGATGGCGCGCAGGCGGTGATTTTGCCGCAGGTGACGTTCGGGATCGCGGTACGGATGGCGGTAATGAGTATTCTGGCAGGAGCGCAAGGGTGAACGTGAACAACCATCTTCATATCAAGAACGGGCGCCTGATCGACCCGGCCAACGGCATCGACGCAGTCACCGATTTGTTTATCATCGACGGCAAGGTCGCCTCGACCGGCACGGCGCCGGCCGGCTTCAATGCCGGCAACAGCATCGACGCCACCGGTCTCGTGGTCGCTCCCGGCCTGGTCGACCTGTCGGCGCGCCTGCGCGAGCCGGGCTACGAATACAAGGCCACCCTCAAGTCCGAGATGCAGGCGGCGATGCAGGGCGGCGTGACCAGCCTCATTTGTCCGCCCGATACCGACCCGGTGCTGGACGAACCGGGCCTGGTCGAAATGCTCAAGCACCGCGCCAGCAAACTGCGGCAGGCCAATGTGCACCCGCTGGGCGCGCTGACCATGGGCCTGAAGGGCAAGGCCCTGACCGAGATGATGGAGCTGACCGAAGCGGGCTGCATCGGCTTTTCGCAGGCCGAGGAAGTCATCGAAGACACCACCGTGCTGCTGCGCGCCATGCAGTACGCGAAAACCTTCGGCTTTACCGTGTGGGTGCGCCCGCAGGATGCGCACATCGGGCGCGGCGGCATCGCCCACAGCGGGCCGCTGGCCTCGCGCCTGGGCCTGGCCGGCGTGCCGGTGATGTCCGAAACCATTGCGCTGCACACCGTATTCGAACTGGTGCGCGCCACCGGCGCGCGCGTGCACCTGTGCCGCATGTCGTCGGCCGCCGGCCTGGAGCTGGTCAAGGCGGCCAAGAAGGAAGGCTTGCCGATCACTTGCGACGTGGCGGTGCATCATGTGCACATGACCGACGCCGACATCGGCTTTTTCGATTCCAACGCGCGCGTCACGCCACCGTTTCGCAGCCAGCGCGACCGCGATGCGATCCGCGCCGCCCTGTACGACGGCACCATCGACGCCATCTGCTCGGACCACACTCCGGTCGACGACGACGAAAAGCTGCTGCCGTTCGGCGAAGCCTCGCCCGGCGCCACCGGGCTCGAACTGCTGCTGTCGCTGGCGATCAAGTGGGCCGACGATTACGCCGGCCTGCAGCACGGCGCCGCAGCCTCAAGCACGCCGCTCTCGCGCGCCATCGCCAAGATCACGACCGACGCGGCGCGCATCGCCGGCCTGGACGTAGGACAGCTGGCGCCGGGCGCTCCCGCCGATGTGGTGGTGTTCGATCCGGCCGCGCGCTGGACGGTCGAGGCCTCGGCCCTGGCCAGCCAGGGCAAGCACACGCCTTTCCTGGGCTATGAACTGGCCGGGCAGGTCAGGGCGACCATCGTCGGTGGACGCATCGCGTTCCAGCGCTAGTGCCGATTCAGCACTTGCAGTGGCATGCGGCGCGCGACGCCGCATGCACATCGGGTAGTTCGCGCTCCCGGCTTTCCCATTCCTTTGGAGTCGTTTGAAGATCAAGCTCTATTTCCGGCTGTGCCGCGTGTTTTTCCATCTGTTGACCGGCTTGTCCGCGTGCGCATTCGTGTTCCCGTGGGCCAGCCACGCGCTGCGCGACCGCGTCACGCAAAGCTGGTCGCGCCGGCTG
Source organism: Massilia rubra (assembly GCF_011682065.1). Classification (GTDB taxonomy): domain Bacteria; phylum Pseudomonadota; class Gammaproteobacteria; order Burkholderiales; family Burkholderiaceae_D; genus Telluria_A; species Telluria_A rubra. The sequence goes on from NZ_VUYU01000001.1 coordinate 36,382, forward strand.
GTGGGCATCTGCGGCGTGACCGTGACGCCGTCCACCGGCGTGGCGGCGCTGGCGCACGCGATGGTGGTGGCCAACCATGTTTCGTGGCTCGATATCTTTGTGATCAATGCGCTGTACCCGTGCCGCTTCGTGGCCAAGTCCGAGATCCGCGAGTGGCCGGTGCTCGGCTGGCTGGCCGACAAGGCCGGCACGGTGTTCCTCGCGCGCGGCAACCGGCGCGACCTGCGCCAGATTTTCAAGGGCCTGGTGCACAAGCTGGAGCAGGGCGAGCGGGTCGCCTTCTTCCCGGAAGGGACCACCGCCGCGCAGGGCAGCCTGCTGCCGTTCCATGCCAACCTGTTCGAAGCGGCGGTCGATGCCGGCGTGATGGTGCAGCCGTACGCGGTGAGCTATGTGGACGCCAGCGGCGCGCTGCATCCGTCCATCGAATTCATCGGCGAGATGACCTTCGCCGAGAGCATGGTGGCGATCCTGTCCGGTCCCGCCGTGACCGCGCGCGTGGTGTGCATGGCGCCGATCGACGCCGCCGGCGCGCACCGGCGCGATGTCTGCGCCGCCGCCCACGCCGCCGTGGGAACGGCGCTGGGGCACAAGCCCGGCTAGGCTTTCGGCTTGCCCGGTTCCTTGTACTCCGGGCAGTCGACTTGCAGCAGGCTGCGGTCGTTCAGGCACAGCGCGGTCAATTTGCCGCCCCACACGCAGCCGCTGTCGAGGCCAACCACGTCATCGCGCAGCAGCAGGCCAAGGGCCGACCAGTGGCCGAACACCACGGTGGCGCCCAGGCTGCGCCGGCCCGGCAGGTCGAACCAGGGCAGCAGGCTTGACCCTGGCGGCGCGCCCGCGCTTTCCTTTTCCTTGAAATCCATGGTGCCGTCGGGCGCGCACAGGCGCATGCGCGTGAGCGCGTTGACGATGCAGCGCAGGCGCGCCAGGCCGCTGAGCGCATCGTCCCAGCGCGCCGGCTCGTTGCCGTACATGTCGCGCAAAAAATCGATCCAGCCCGGCCCGCGCAGCACCGCTTCGACTTCGCCCGCCAGCGCCATGGTTTGCGCCGCGTCCCACTGCGGGGCCACGCCCGCATGCACCAGCAGGTGGCCTTCGGCCATCATCGCCAGCGGGCGATGACGCAGCCAGTCGATCAGTTCAGCGCGGTCGGGCGCGGCCAGGATGGCGTCGAGCGTATCGGATTTCGAGGTCTTTTGCGCGCCCACCGCCACCGCCAGCAAATGCAGGTCGTGGTTGCCGAGCAGCGCCTCGCCGGCGCCCGCGCGCTCCAGCGCGGCCACCCGGCGCAGCGCGTCGAGCGAAGCCGGGCCGCGGTTGATCAGGTCCCCCACGAACAGGACGCGCGCGGGGCCGCCCGCATCTTCTTCGATGCGCTTGAGCAGGACAGCGGTTTCGTGGGCGCATCCTTGCAGATCGCCGATGACATAAGTTCTTAACAATTCAATTCCAGTACGGGCAGGGTTCACATAAAATCATGGTGCCGCATTTCCAGGCCCGGCGGATACTAAATCATTTTTGTAAGCAATGGTGCCGGTTTGAGCTGTAACATGCATTGCTTTCATGCTAATAGCCGTCGTTTGAGCCTGATCAATATGGGTATCGATTGCGCGCGCGTATTTGCGTATCATATGCTGGTGCGGGCCGGTCCGGACCGTCCCGGCCGATAAAAGATAATGCTTGCCGGCAGTATTTGATGCCCACTTCGATGATAGGATTTTCTGATGAAAGTCACGCCCACCGCCATTCCCGAAGTCCTGATCCTGGAGCCGCGCGTGTTCGGCGACGACCGGGGCTTTTTCTTTGAAAGTTTTAACGAGCGCAAATTCGAGCAGTTGACCGGGGTCTGCGCGCATTTTGTCCAGGATAACCACTCCAAGTCGGCCAAGAATGTGTTGCGCGGCCTGCATTACCAGATCAGCCACCCGCAAGGCAAACTGGTGCGCGTGAGCGCGGGATCGGTGTATGACGTGGTGGTCGATTTGCGTAAATCGTCGGCCTTTTTCGGGCGCTGGATCGGATTGGATTTATCCGCCGAAAACCAGCGTCAGCTATGGGTGCCGCCCGGTTTTGCGCACGGTTTCATGGTCACCAGCGATAGCGCCGAAGTCCAGTATAAAACCACCGATTACTGGGCGCCCGAACTGGAACGGGTGATTCTATGGAATGATCCCGACATCGGCATCGAATGGCCCTTGCCCGGTTTGCCTATGCTTTCCGGAAAAGACAGCAAGGGTGCGCTGCTGGCGCAGTCCGACGTATTTCCATGAAGATCTTACTCACCGGCGCCAACGGCCAGCTTGGCCATGAACTGGCGCGCAGCCTGCGCCCGCTGGGCGAACTGGTCGCGCCCGCGCACGCCGCTTGCGACCTGGCCGACCTCGACCAGCTGCGCGCCGTGCTGCGCACGGTGCGGCCGGACCTGATCGTCAACGCGGCCGCCTATACGGCCGTGGACCGCGCCGAGGAAGAGCCCGCGCTGGCGATGCGCATCAACGCCGATGCGCCGGCCCTGATGGCGCACGAGGCCAGGGCGCTGGGCGCGACGCTGCTGCACTATTCCACCGATTACGTGTTCGACGGCAAGGCGGCGGGCGCCTATGCCGAGACCGACACCCCAGCGCCGCTGAGTGTCTACGGACAGAGCAAGCTTGCCGGGGAGCAGGCCATTGCCGCCGCCGGCATCCGGCATCTGATCCTGCGTACCAGCTGGGTGTACGGCTTGCGCGGCAATAACTTCCTGTTGACCATGTTGCGCCTGGCAAGGGAGCGCGAGCAGTTGCGTATCGTTGCCGATCAGCATGGCGCACCCACCTGGAGCCGCACCCTGGCCGACACCAGCGCGCATTTGCTGGGCCTGGCGGAGGCGGGCGGCGCCCCGTGGTGGGAGCGGCACGGCGGCCTGTACCACTTGACCAGCCAGGGCTGCACCAGCTGGGCCGGCTTTGCCGGGGCGATTTTCAGCACCGCCGGCCTCGCTTGCGAGGTGGTGCCGATCACTGCGGCGGAATATGGCGCCAAAGCACCGCGACCGGCCAATTCCAGTCTCGATTGCGGCAAGCTGATGGCCCTGTGCGGCCCTTTGCCGGACTGGCAAACAGCCCTGGCCGACTGCCTTTCTTCAGCAGACGCCGGCAGGGGTCTTGTCTAAGACTAAGCAAAAATGCCGCAACAGGCGTCGAAAGCGCTCTTTTTTGCATAAAACCTGCGTAGCGTCGCCCGCTGGCCCCCATCCTGGCGTATTTGGGGGGCGGGTAATCCGGTACAATCATGGATTACTTTCATACCAGATCATGGCGACCGCAACACTCACCGCATGCGTTGGTCCGCCGGGTAGGGCACGAGCCTGCCCGCGTTTTAGCATATATAAATAATAATGTTTTCATTTCTCGTGAGTTTCGTCGCTTCCGCCTTGCTGACCCTGCTTGTAATCAAGCAGGCCAGGCTGCATGGTCCCGCGCTCGATGCCGATTTCTTCGGCGTTCAAAAAGTCCATTCGCATACCGTGGCGCGCATTGGCGGGCTGCCGATTTTCATGGCGGTCGTGATCAGCGCGCTCATTTCGATCTGGCGCGTGCCGGCCATGGCCGTCTGGCTGATGTCGCTGATGCTGTGCGCCGGGGTGGCCTTTGTCGGCGGCATCGTGGAAGACTACACCGGCAATGTCAGTGCGCTGCGGCGCCTGATATTGACGATGGCGGCCGCCTTGCTCGGCTATTTCTTGCTCGGCGCCAAACTCGACCGCATCGATTTTCCGTTCAGCTCGTGGCGCATCGTGTATATCTGGGTGGCCGTTCCGCTGACCGTGCTGGCGGTGGCCGGTATCGCCAACGCGATTAATATCATCGACGGATTTAATGGTCTGGCCAGCGTGGTAACCATCTGTATGCTTATCTCGCTCGGTTATGTGGCGTGGCAGGTGGGCGATGTGTTCGTGCTGGTGGCGGCGCTGATGGTGGCGGGCGCCACGGCCGGCTTCCTGATCTGGAATTACCCGGTCGGCCTGATATTCCTGGGCGACGGCGGCGCGTATTTTATCGGCTTCATGCTGGGCGAGCTGGCGCTGCTGCTGGTAATGCGCAACCCCGACGTGTCGACCTGGTATGCGGCTTTGCTGCTGATATATCCGGCGTTCGAAACGATTTTCTCGGCCTATCGCCGCATGTTCTTGCGCGGAAAATCGCCGGCTATGCCGGACGGGATACACCTGCACAGCCTGATTTTCCGGCGCATTGTGCAATGGGCGGTGGGCCGCAAAGAAGCGCGCGCCCTGATGCGCCGCAATTCGCTAACATCGCCGTACCTGTGGATGTTTTCCCTGATGGCGGTAATCCCGGCCACGGTGTTCTGGAAAGATACCGGAGTATTGATTTTCTTCTGCTTATTGTTCGTCGTCAGTTATGTGTGGCTGTATGCGCGTATTGTTCGATTTAAGTCACCCCGATGGCTCATTCTTCGCAAGAAGGACTAGCATTAATGCGCGGATGTAGTATATTGCGACAATTGGTGAGATTTCACTTAATCTGTTTCAACCCACTTTGAAGGAACGATGATGGATCTGTCAAATATGTCGATCGGTGATCTGCGCAACCTGCAGGATCAAATCAAGCAAGAAATGAAGAAGCGCGAGCACCAGGAAGTCGCCAAAGCCCGCGAACAGATCCTGGCAATTGCCCAGAGCGTTGGTGTGCCACTAAAGGATCTGATCGGTACCGGTATCCGCGCCAAGACCGGCAGCGTCGCCGTGCGTTATCGTCATCCGGACAATGCAGCCCAACAATGGACCGGCCGTGGCCGTCAGCCGAAATGGGTCAAGGAATGGGTCGAAGGCGGCAAGGATATCGACAAGCTGCGCGTGTAATCGATTTTCATGTAGCGGCAGGATCGGCGGGCAATTCCCAAAGGCCCCGCTTGCCGCTACAATATCAGGCATTCCCGGTCTTTTTCTTTAATCGCTGTCCCCCATCATCATCCCGACGCACTGTTTGCAAGCCAGGTTGACGCCGTTTTTCGCATGGCGCTCGCCAGCATCCTGCCGCGCCGCGACTTACCTGAGGTTTCTACTCCATGCTTCCACTTTCCAAGACGATCTTCAAAGCCTACGACATTCGCGGTGTGATCGGCAGCACGCTCGACGCCGGCATCGCGCACCAGATCGGCCAGGCCTTCGGCGCCGCCGCGCTGGCCAAGGGCGAACGCACCGTCGTGATCGGCCGCGATGGCCGCTTGTCGGGTCCGGAACTGACGGCGGCGCTGGCGCAAGGCTTGCAGGCTGCCGGCGTCGATGTGATCGACCTGGGCGTGGTGGCCACGCCGATGGTCTACTTCGGCACCAATGTGCTGGGCGCGGCCTCGGGCATCATGGTCACGGGCAGCCACAATCCGCCCAACTACAACGGCTTTAAAATGGTGCTGGCCGGCGAAGCGATCCACGGCGAGACCATCCAGGCGCTGTACCACAGCATCGCCGCGCACGACGGCAGCGTTGCCGCCACCCCGGGCGCCTACAGCACGCACGACATCCGCGCCGCCTACCTCGAGCGCATCATCGGCGACGTCAAGCTGGCGCGCCCGATGAAGATCGCGGTCGACTGCGGCAACGGCGTGGCCGGCGCCTTTGCCGGTGACCTGTATCGCGGCATGGGTTGCGAAGTGATCGAATTGTTCTGCGAAGTGGACGGCACCTTCCCCAACCACCATCCCGATCCGGCCCATCCTGAAAACCTGCAAGACTTGATCCGCTGCCTGCAAGAGACCGACGCCGAAATCGGCATCGCCTTCGATGGCGACGGCGACCGCCTGGGCGTGGTCACCAAGGATGGCCAGATCATTTATCCGGACCGCCAGATGATGCTGTTCGCGGCCGATGTCCTGTCGCGCAATCCGGGCGCGGAGATTTTGTACGACGTCAAATGCACGCGCCATCTGGCGCCGTGGATTTCGAAGCATGGCGGGCGTCCGCTGATGTGGAAAACCGGCCACTCGCTGGTCAAGGCCAAGCTGCGCGAAACGGGCGCCCCGCTGGGCGGCGAAATGAGCGGCCATATCTTCTTCAAGGACCGCTGGTACGGTTTCGACGACGGCCTGTATTCCGGCGCGCGCCTGCTCGAACTGCTCACGCGCGCGGCCGATCCGTCGGCCATGATGAACGCGCTGCCGCAGTCCGACAGCACGCCCGAACTGCACCTGCACCTGGCCGAAGGCGAGAACGTGGCCCTGATCGAGCGCTTGCGCAATGAAGCGTCTTTCCCTGGCTCGGAGCGCATCATCGACATCGATGGCCTGCGCGTCGAGTATCCGGACGGCTTTGGCCTGGCGCGTTCATCCAACACCACGCCGGTGGTGGTGATGCGCTTCGAAGCGGAAACGCCGGAAGCGCTGCGCCGCATCCAGGGCGAGTTCCGGCGCGTGATCGTGGCCGTGCGCCCCGACGCCGAACTGCCGTTCTGAGCGCGAGCCCCGCTTGGCGCGCCTGAACATCCTGCTGGTGCGCGTGTCGTCCCTGGGCGACGTGCTGCACAACCTGCCGATGGTGGCCGACATCTTGCGCCACCATCCCGACGCCAACATCGATTGGGTGGTGGAGGAGGGCTATGTCAGCCTGGTGCGCCTGAACCCGCGCGTGCGCCGCATCATTCCGTTCGCCTTGCGGCGCTGGCGCAAGAGCCTCGGCAAGAAGGAGACGTGCGCCGAGATACGCGGTTTTTTCAAGGCCGTGCGCGAGGAGGAATACGACTATGTGTTCGATACCCAGGGCCTGCTCAAGACCGGCATCATCATGGGCGCCGCGCGCGTGAAAAAAGGCGGGCGCAAGGTGGGCCTGGCCAACGGCAGCGAAGGCTCCGGCTACGAAGGCGTCTCGCGCATCTTCCACACCCAAAGCATTCCTACGGACCCGCGCACGCACGCGGTGGCGCGCGGGCGCCTGGTGGCCGGCGCGGCACTCGGCTACGCGCTCGATACCCGGCCCGACTTCGGCCTGCCGGGGCTTGAGCACGCCAACCGCCCGGCATGGATGCCGGCCGGGGATTACGCGGTGTTCTTCCACGGGACCGCGCGCAACGCCAAGAAATGGGCGCCCGAGAACTGGATCGCCATCGGGCACGCGCTGGCGCCCATGCCGGTGCTGCTGGCCTGGGGCTCGCCCCTTGAGAAAGCCGAAGCCGACACGCTCGCCGCCAGCCTCCCGAACGCCACCGTGCTGCCCAAACTGTCGATGGATGAAGCGGTGAGCCTGGCGCGCAACGCGGCGCTGGCGATCGGCGTCGACACCGGCCTGACCCACATCGCCGCCGCCTTCATGCGTCCCGTGATCGAAATTTACTGCGACTCGCCCAAGTGGAAGACCGAAGGCAACTGGTCGGAGCAGATCATCAACCTGGGCGACAAGGGCGCGCCGCCCTCTGTGGCAGAGGTCCTGGCGGCCGTCAAGCAATTGCGGGGCATGGCCTGATGCGCACCTTCTACAGCGTGATGTGGTACCTGGCGCTGCCGCTGGTGCTGCTGCGCCTGTGGTGGCGCGGCATGAAGGAGCCGGGCTACCGCCAGCACTGGCGCGAGCGGCTCGGTTTCTACCGCGAGCGCGCGCCGGGCTGGCACACGATCTGGGTGCACGCGGTGTCGGTCGGCGAAACGCGCGCCGCCGAACCGCTGATCGACGCGCTGGTCGAGGCCTATCCCGACAGCCGCATCCTGCTCACCCACATGACGCCCACCGGGCGCGCCACCGGCAAAGCGCTGTTCGCCAAGCATGGCGAGCGCCTGATCCAGGCCTATCTTCCGTACGACACCGTGGCCATGGTGAACCGCTTCATTCGCCAGTTCACGCCGCGCATCTGCATCCTGATGGAGACCGAAGTCTGGCCCAACCTGATCGCCGCCTGCGGCGAGCGCATTCCGGTCGCGCTGGTCAATGCGCGCCTGTCGGAGCGCTCGCTCAGGCGCGGCCAGCGCTTCGGTAAACTCATGACCGAGGCCGGCCGCGGCATCGCCCTGGTGGGCGCCCAGACCGAGGCTGACGCGGCGCGCCTGCGTTCTTTCGGCGCGCCCAAGGTGGAAGTCACGGGCAGCATCAAGTTCGACGTGGTGGTGCCCGATGCGGCCTTGGCGACCGGCGCCTGGCTGCGTACGCAAATCGGCGCGCGCCCGGTGCTGCTGTGCGCCAGCACGCGCGATGGCGAAGAGGCGCTGATCCTGGACGCCTTCAAGGCGATGGCGTGGCCGCATGGCGCACCGCTGCTCATGCTCGTGCCGCGCCACCCGCAGCGTTTCGACGATGTGGCGGCGCAGGTCTTGGAACGCGGCTTTTCGCTGCGGCGCCGCTCAGGCATCGCGCAGCACGGCGTCGACGCCCAGGTACTGCTGGGCGACTCGATGGGCGAAATGTTCGCCTACTACGCCGCGTGCGACGTCGCTTTTGTAGGCGGCAGCCTGCTGCCTCTGGGCGGCCAGAACCTGATCGAGCCATGCGCGCTGGGCAAACCGGTGCTGGTCGGCCCGCATACCTTCAATTTTGCGCTGGCCACCGACGACGCCATCGCCGCCGGGGGCGCGATCCGCGTGCCCGACGCCACCGCACTGCTGAGCGAAGCGGCGCGCCTGCTGAGCGACCCTGAGGCCCGTGCCGCCATGGGTGCGCAGGCGGCCGCATACGCCCAACGCCATCGCGGCGCGACCGCGCGCACAGTTGGTTTATTGCGACGACTGATTTATTAGGCTTTGGTAACATGTCCCCACAATAAATAATAACTGGGGAAGCACATGTGGTTCAGTCATCCAAAGCAGGTGGGCAGCCGCAAGCCCGTCGCCATGCTGGTTCAACGCCAGCGCCTCGAGCCGGCCAACGGCATTGCCATCGATAACCCGGTGATGTCGCTGCCGGTCCTCGGCCCCGGCCTGGTGCCGGCCAGCGCGCCCGAAACGGTGCAGTTTTCGGTGCGCTATGCGTTGCCGGAATATGCCAGCTTCATGTGGCAGCACGCCGGCTATATCATCCGCCGGCGCCGCATCGGTACCCTGGCTACCTATTGGATGCAAATCAAAAGTACCGCGTCCGCGGCCCTGCATTTCGTCGCCCAGGGGCGGTCGCGCAATACCTATGAATTCACGATCGACACGCACGGCATCGTGCGCGCCAGCCGCAGCGGCGTGACCCTGGTGCCTTGGGGCGATGTCTGTTCGATCCGGCGCTATTCGCGCGGCTTCATGATGGTGCTCAAACGCGGCACCCTGCCGATTCCGTTTCGCTGCCTGAGCCAGGCGCAGGGCGAGAGCATGGCGCGCTTCGGCGAATCGGTGCGGGCACTGAGAGGCTGAGAGTCTTTGATGCGGCTGCGAGCCGGCCGGCATCTGTTCAGGCGCTGAACACCACCGGCATCTCCTGCGAGCGCTGGCGCAGCGCCAGCCTGGCGCCGTCATAGTCGGGATACACCGATTCCACCTTGGCCCAGAAGCGCGCGCTGTGGTTCATCTCGAGCAGGTGCGCCAGTTCGTGCGCCACCACGTAGTCGACCAGCGGCAGCGCGTAGTGGACCAGGCGCCAGTTCAGGCGGATGCGCCCATCGACCGTGCATGAACCCCAGCGCGTGCCGGCCGACGAGAGCGTGAGCGAGGCATGGCGCACCCCCAGTTTTTCGGCATACAGGTCGAGCCGTTCGGCGAACAGGCGCTTCGCTTCCGCCTGGAACCAGATTTTCACCCGCTCCTGCAACTGCCATTCGGCCAGTCCCGCCACCACGCCCACGGTCAGCACGCGCGCCTGCGCATCGAACTCGCAACGGCTGCGCGGCGCGTCGACCAGGCGCAGGGTGATGTTCGCGCCCAGGTAGGGCAACTGGGCGCCATCGACCCACACCACCGGCGCGCGTTCCTGACGCGTGGCGCGCCGCTCGCCGCGTTCGCGCAGCTTGGTGAGGATCCAGCGCTGCTTGGCGCGGATGGCGTTGTCGATGTCGGCCAGGGCGATGCGCTTTGGGGCCGTGACGCGCAGGCCCTGGTCGTCGATCATGAAGCCGATCGAACGCCGGCTCGAGCGGCGCAGTTCGAATTCGAGGCTATGGGGACCGAGCTGAATGCGCCGCAGCGGCGGCGCGTCCGGTGCGCGCACCGGCGTGGGAAAAACGACTTTGGGCGGCGCCGGCGGCGCCTTGAACAGCGGCTGCGGCGCGCTGGACTGCTTTGCGGCCGGTTCGAGCGCCGCAAAAAAGTCCTGGGCAAACAGTTCGAGCTGGTCGCCGTCGATCTTGGGCGAGGACTCGTTCTTTTGCGGCGCCGATGACTGGATCAGGGCGCCGACTCCGCTCAGCCAGCGTTGTAGGCGTGGGGCGAAATGACGCGCATTTCGGATTCTATCCAATTTTCTACCTCTTGCATCAAGCTGTCGGGAGTGTGTCCATCGGGAGAAATCGGTTTGCCGACCGACACCGTGATCACACCGGGGCGTTTCAGAAAAGAGTTCTTGGGCCAGCATTCACCTGAATTATGCGCGATCGGCACCACCACCGCATTCGTTTCAATCGCCAGGCGCGTACCGCCGCTTTTGTATTTACCTGTTTGACCGACCGGGATGCGGGTCCCTTCAGGGAACATGATAATCCATTGACCGGTGGCCAGGCGTCGTTTGCCATGCGCGACGACGTGCTTGAAGGCGTTCTTGCCCTGTTTGCGGTCGATCGGAATCATGCGCAGCAGCGCCATGGCCCAGCCGAAGAAGGGGATATACAAAATCTCCTTCTTGAAGACGAACACCAAAGGGCGGGTCAGGTTCGGCAGCAGAAAAATCGTCTCCCACGCCGACTGGTGTTTCGACAGCACGATGGCCGGTGCGTCGGGCAGGTTGTCGTAGCCCTTGAATTCGTAACGGATGCCGCAAATGACCTTGGCGCACCAGATCACGAAGACATTCCAGCGCGAGGTGACCCAGAAGCGTTGGTTGTACGGCAGCGGCGCGGCCAGGAAGCACACGCAGGCCCACACAATGGTGGCCACGACCATGATCACGGTAAACAACAGGGAACGCAGGAACAGGAAGGTATGACGCAAAGAAGTCTCCGGGGATGCGTGAGGGGTGGTGTCAGGTTGCGCCATGGCCGGCTGGCGCGGCCGGGGCAGTGGCCTTGAGCAGCGCGCTGACCATCGTCGCCAGGTCGGGGAAGACCTGGGTGCCTGGCGGCAGGCCGCCGGTCTCGCGGGTCTTCTCGCCTTTGCCGGTCAGGACCAGGTAGGGCGTGCAGCCGCTGATGAAGCCTGCCTGCAGGTCGCGCAGCGAGTCGCCTACGGTCGGTACGCCTTTCAGGCTGACCTTGAAGCGCTTGGAGATTTCTTCGAACATGCCCGACTTGGGCTTGCGGCAGTCGCAGTTGTCGATGGCCGCGTGCGGGCAGAAGAAGATGGCGTCGATGTCCGCGCCGACCTGCTGCGCGCTGGCGTGCATCTTCTGGTGGATGGCATTCAAAATCGCCATGTCGAACAGTTCGCGCGCAATGCCCGACTGGTTCGACGCGATGACCACCCGATAACCCGCCTGGTTCAGGCGGGCGATCGCTTCGAGCGAGCCGGGGATCGGAATCCATTCGGCCGGCGACTTGATAAAGGCCGGCGAATCGTGGTTGATGACGCCGTCCCGGTCGAGGATGATCATCTTCATGCGTGCTTCTCCTAGGCCGCCAGCTTCGAAATGTCGGCCACGCGGTTCATCATGCCGTGCAGGACCGACAGCAGCGCCAGGCGGTTGTTGCGCAGCGCCAGGTCTTCGTCCATCACCATCACGTCATCGAAAAACCTGGCGACGTCGTCGCGCAGCTGGGCCAGTGTTTTCAGCGTGCCTGCAAAGTCGCGCGCCGCAAAGGCCGCGTCGATCTCGGGGCGCACGCGCGCAATCGCCGCGAACAGGGTGCGTTCGGCGTCTTCCTTGAGCAGCGCTTCGGAAGGTTCTTCGGCCACGGCGCCGTTTTTCTTGAGGATGTTGGTGATGCGCTTGTTCGCTTCGGCCAGGGTGACGCTTTCCGGCAGGGCGGCAAAGGCTTGCACCGCTTCCAGGCGAGCGACGATGTCGTGCAGGCGATCGACGTGCGAGGTGAGCACCGCTTCGACTTCGTTGGCGGAGAAGCCGCGCTCGCGCAGCACGCCGCGCAGGCGCTCGAACATGAAGGCGCGCACGTCCAGCACCGGATCGGTGAAGCCGGCGATGCCTTCGAAGCGCGCGTTGGCGAATCCGAGCAGCTGGATGATCGACACGTCCATGCGTTTTTCGACCAGCATGCGCAGCACGCCCAGCGCGTGGCGGCGCAGTGCGAACGGATCTTTTTCACCGGTTGGCTGCAGGCCGATGCCCCAGATGCCGACCAGGGTTTCGAGCTTGTCGGCCAGGGCCACGGCGGTGCCGGTGTCGGTCGATGGCAGGCTGTCGCCGGCAAAGCGCGGCTGATAGTGCTCGGTCGCGGTCAAGGCCACTTCTTCCGGCTCGCCGTCGTGACGCGCATAGTAGGTGCCCATGATGCCTTGCAGCTCGGGGAATTCGCCCACCATGTCGGTCAAGAGGTCGGCCTTGGACAGTTGCGCGCCGCGCGCGGCCAGTTGTTCGTCGTAGCCCATGGTGCGGGCGATGTCGGTGGCAATGGCCACCACGCGCTGCGAACGCGCGGCCTGGGTGCCCAGCTTGTTGTGGTAGACCACATTGGCCAGCAGCGGCAGGCGCGACTCGAGCGTTTTCTTCTTGTCCTGCTCGAAGAAGAACTTGGCGTCGGACAGGCGCGGACGCACCACGCGCTCGTTGCCGCCGATGATGTGCTGCGCATCGTCCGTCTCGATGTTGGAGACGATCAGGAAGCGCGAACGCAGCTTGCCGGCGGCATCGGTCAGCGCAAAATACTTCTGGTTGGTCTGCATGGTGAGGATCAGGCATTCCTGCGGCACGGCCAGGAATTCTTCTTCGAAGCGGCACTCGTAGACCACCGGCCACTCGACCAGCGCCGACACTTCGTCCAGCAGCGACTCGGGCATCAGCACCTGGTCGGCGCCCGCCGCTTGCAGCAGGGCGGTGCGGATTTTTTCCTTGCGCGCCTCGACATTGGCGATCACCTTGCCGTCGGCTTCGAGCGTGGCCGCGTACTGGTCCGCGTGCGCGATCGTCAAGGGCTCGCCATCGGTCAGGAAGCGGTGGCCGAGGGTCTGCTGGCCGGCGGCCAGGCCCAGCAGGGTCAAGGGCACGACGGCCTCGCCATGCAGCGCAACGAGCTTGTGGGCCGGGCGCACGAACTGCACGGTGGCGCCGTCCGGACGCTGGTAGCTCATTAATTTGGGGATCGGCAGCTTGGCGGCCGATTCTTCCAGCGCGGCCTGCAGGCCGGTTTGCAAGGCGCTGCCGGCCACCTGGCGGGTGTAGAACAGGCTTTCCGCCTTGCCGTCCACGGCGCGTTCCAGGGTCGCGATATCGAGGTCGGGCACGCCGAGGGCGGCCAGCTTCTTGGCCAGCGGCGCGGTGCCCTTGCCGTCGGCGTCCAGTGCGACGCTGACCGGCAAGACTTTTTCACGCACCGATTTATCGGGCGACATGGCGCGCACGCCGGTGATCGAGACGGCCAGGCGGCGCGGCGAGGCGTAGCTTGTCGCCACGCTGTCGTCGCCGAGGAAGTCGCGCGATTTGAGTCCGTTCACAATGCCGGCGGCGAACGCGGCGCCCAGTTTGGCCAGCGCTTTCGGCGGCAGTTCTTCGGTCAGCAGTTCGACGAGTAGGGTTTGATTCATCATTCTAGTTTTATCTTTCAGGCGGCGAGCGGCGCTTTGGGAGCCATCGGGAATCCCAGCTTTTCGCGCGAGTCGTAATAGGCTTGGGCGACCAGGCGCGACAAGGTGCGCACGCGCCCGATGTAGGCGGCGCGTTCGGTGACCGAAATGGCGCCACGCGCGTCGAGCATGTTGAAGCTGTGCGAAGCCTTCATGATCTGCTCGTAGGCCGGCAGGGTCAGTTCGAGTTCGATCAGGCGCTTGGCTTCCGATTCGTGGTTGGCGAACTGGGTAAACAGCAGGTCGGTGTTGGCGTGTTCGAAGTTATAGGTCGATTGCTCGACTTCGTTCTGATGGAACACGTCGCCGTAGCTGAGCGATTTCTTGACCGGAGCGCCGGCCGCCCCATCTTCTTCCCATTCGGTCCAGACCAGGTCGTACACGTTCTCGACGCCCTGCAAGTACATGGCCAGCCGTTCGATGCCGTAGGTGATTTCGCCGAGCACCGGCTTGCAATCGAGGCCGCCCACTTGCTGGAAATAGGTGAACTGGGTCACTTCCATGCCGTTCAGCCAGACTTCCCAGCCGAGGCCCCAGGCGCCCAGTGTCGGGCTTTCCCAGTCGTCTTCGACGAAGCGCACATCGTTCTTTTGCAGGTCCAGGCCGAGCGCCTTGAGCGAACCCAAGTACAGGTCGAGGATGTTTTCCGGCGCCGGTTTCAGGACCACCTGATACTGATAGTAGTGCTGCATGCGGTTCGGGTTTTCGCCGTAACGGCCATCTTTCGGGCGGCGCGAGGGCTGCACGTAGGCGGCGCGCCAGGGTTCCGGTCCGATGGCGCGCAGGAAGGTGCCTGTGTGAAAGGTGCCCGCGCCGACTTCCATATCGTATGGCTGGAGCAAGGCGCAGCCCTGCTTGTCCCAGTAGGTTTGCAAGGTCAGGATAATTTGTTGAAATGTGAGCATCTTGGTGGCTGTCGCGCGGCTGACGGCGCGAACGAATGAGTTTGCTAAAACGACCAATTTTAGCGGGTTTTAGCGGGACGCTGGGGGGCAAGTGACGACAATGTCATGTTTGCTGCGTTTTTGCAAAGTTACGGCCCGAGAACCAGGCGACGCCGAACGCCAGCGCCGCCAGTGCCAGGAACAAATAGTTGCCCATGCGGATGAATGGCGTCATGCCGCCCATGCCCTGCACCTGGGCCGCCAGGACGCCGTTGCTGTACATCGGCAGGGAATGGACGATCTTGCCGCGCCCATCGATCACGACCGTCGCGCCGGTGTTGGTGGCGCGCAGCATCGGCCGCCCGGTTTCGAGCGAACGCATTTGCGACATCTGCACATGCTGGGGAATCGCCACCGATTCGCCGAACCAGGCCAGGTTCGACATATTGAGCAGCATCGTGGCCGGATGCGGCATGGTGCGCAGCTGTAAGGCAATTTCTTCGCCAAAGGCATCTTCGTAACAGACATTCGGCAACACCAGCTGGTCCTTGACGGCAAAAGGGCTCTGCACTTGCGCCCCGCGGCTCATGTCGCCCAGCGGAATGTGCATCATGTCGACGAACCAGCGGAAACCCAGCGGAATGAACTCGCCGAACGGGACCAGGTGGTGCTTGTCGTAGCGGTAATCCTGGCCGGACGGGTTGACGCCGATCACGCTGTTGGCATAGCTGCCGGGTCCGTCGGACATGGGAATGCCGGACAGGATGTGGCTGCCGGTGGCGGCGGCATAGTTCTTGAGCGACGGCAAATAATCGGGCGGCAGGTACTGGGGCAGGCTGGCGATGGCAGTCTCCGGCAGGGCGATCAGGTCGGCCGGCTGGGCGGTGATCATGCCGCGATACATTTCCAGCGCGCGCAGTACGTGGTCCGGATCGAATTTTTTCTGTTGTTCGACGTTGCCCTGCAACAGGCGCACGCTGATCGGCTTGCCTTGCGGTGCGGTCCAGGCCACGAAGGTGAGCCCGTAGCCGGCCGCGAGGATGGCGCCGAGCAAGCCCATGCCGGGCCAGCGCGCGCGCTGGGTCAGCATGACGATGCAACTGGCGCAGACGGCCGCGATCGCCCCGATGCCGTACACGCCGACAATCGGGGCGTAGCCGCCCAGCGGGCTGGCGTTATGGGCGTAACCGGTGGCCACCCAGGGGAAGCCCGTCATGACCCAGCCGCGCATCCAGTCCGACAAGCCCCAGGCCACCGGCAGCACCAGCAGCAGGAAACTGGCAACCGGAAGGGACCAGCGCTTGCGCAGCCAGGTCGACACCCCGCTGGCCAAGGCCCCGAACAAGCCCATGTACAGACCCAGCAGGCACACGGCCGCCACCGCCATCGGCCCCGGAATGCTGCCGAAGCGATTCATGGAGATGTATAGCCAGTGCATGCCGGCAACCGACCAGCCGAAGCCGAAGGCCCAGCCGATCAGGCTGCTGCGGCGGACATTGGTGTCCATGCCGATTTGGTAGAACAGGAAGGCGAGCGCGAGGATTTGCAGCGGCCACCAGCCGACCGGCGCGAACGCCAGCACGCAGGACGCGCCCGCGAGGGCGGCGAACAGCATGGGCAACAGCGTGGTGCGGGGAGCGCGCAGCGCCGGATCGAGCGGAACGGTCGAGCGGCGCAACATCAATCGTGTTCGTCTTCGGGCAGCGGAAGTTTTTCCACCAACAAGACATGCACCTGGCGCGCGTCGGCACGCAACACTTCGAAGCGCAGGTTGGCCACGTCGAAGGTGTCGCCCTTGTGCGGCATGCGCCCGAGGTGGCTGGCAACGAGGCCGCCAATGGTGTCGACGTCGTCTTCGGGCAGGTTGGTGCCGAGTTCTTCGTTGAACTGGCTGATCTCGGTCAAGGCCTTGATGCGCCAGCGCGGGCCGAGCTGGCCTTCCTTGATCGACAGGATGTTGTCTTCTTCTTCATCGAAATCGTATTCATCCTCGATGTCGCCGACAATCTGCTCGAGCACGTCTTCAATCGTGATCAGGCCGGCAACGCCGCTGTATTCGTCGACGACGATGGCCATGTGATTGTGATTGGCGCGGAAATCGCGCAGCAGCACATTCAGGCGTTTCGATTCTGGAATGAAGATGGCGGGACGCAGCATCTCGCGCACGTCGAACGTTTCTTCGGCGTAGTAGCGTAGCAAGTCCTTGGCCAGCAGGATGCCGATGACCTTGTCGCGTTCGCCCTCGATGGCAGGGAAGCGCGAGTGGGCTGTTTCCAGCACTTGCGGCATCCATTCCTCGATCGGCTTGCTGATGTCGATGACGTCCATCTGCGAGCGCGGCACCATGATGTCGCGCGCGGACAGGTCCGAGACCTGGAACACCCCTTCGATCATGGACAGCGCATCGGCGTCGATCAGGTTGCGTTCATGGGCGTCGTGCAGCACTTCAAGCAGCTCGGCGCGGTTTTCGGGCTCGGGAGAGATCAGTGCGGTCAGGCGTTCAAACAGTGACCGGTGGGTCTTGGCGTCCGTTCGGACGTCATTAGGGTGCTCTGGCATAGTTGGCGTGAGCCGTTGTTGCGATAGGCGTAGGATACACCAAAAGCGGGGTTGCCTGTTTTTTAAGCGGAACCGGGGCCGGTATACGGGGCACGATGGCGCTGGACCGGGCTTCTTCGCCGGCATCGGCCACCGTTGCGCCGTTGGTGGGCATCAACGGGCAGTCGCGGGAAAGGCGCGCTGGCGAGCGAGGCGCTCGCGCGGCTGGGGGAAATAGCGCGCCCCTCTCGCCGGCGCCGCTTACACCATCGCGCCCGACTTCCATGCGCTGGCCAGTTCCGGCGGCCAGAAGGCGCGCGGCGCGATCATCAGGCACAGGGTGTCCGGGTGGGTCAGCACCGGGAACCAGGCGCCGTGCAGCACGTCGGCCGGCATGTGCTTGCGGATCGCCAGGAAGGACGAGATCATTACGCGCCGCTGCGTGAGCATGTCCGGCACCGCCATGTCCTGCGGGCGTTGCTGTTCGGCGGCCAGGCAGTGGGTGATGTGTTGCAGCGCGGCCGGCGCCTCCTTGCCCTTGTACGAAGACAGCTCTTGCGCGATGCGGTGCAGCGCTTGCGGGCGCGCTTCGAAATGGCGCTCGAGGCTGTACGCCAGCAGCGCCGGCATGTCGTGCGGACCCTGCGCGAACAGGGCCTTGTCGGCCTGGACCAGCGAGGCCCACACCACCATGCCTCTTTCGAGCAGCAGATGCTGGCGGCGGTAGATCTCGGCCAGGCTGTCGCCGCCCAGCCAGCCCGGGTTGTCGGCGCAGGTGGCGGCGTAGTCGGCCGGCGTGGCCGTGCGGCGCCACTTCATGACGGCGTTGCGGACCTGGTCGAGCGCCAGCGCCATCGCGGGAGCGGCCGGCCATTGTTCGATCTCGCCCGGCGCCAGCGGCCCGGCGCGTTCGTCGGCGGCCTGCGGCAGCAGCTTGCGCGCGTAGTCCTGCAGCGATTCGGCGCGCGCGTCGGCCAGCAGCGTGGCGACCGTGGCCAGCGGGTAGGTGGTGTGTTCCACGCTGTCGAGAAAAGCCATGAAGCCGCGCGCGCGCGCGCGCTGGCGCGCAAAGGCCGGATAGGCGCGCACCATGTCGTCGTAGTTCATCCATTGCCACTGGCCGTGGTCCGCCGTGTTGCCGCGCACGACTTCCCCCAGATAGGCGCCGGCCGCGTCGATCACGCGCTCCAGTTCGTGCGCAGGCACGGCCGCGCCCTGCTGGCGCAGCTGCCCGAGCCAGGCGTCGAGGTGGCGCAGCGAGGCCACGCTGTAATCGAGCTGCTCGCGTGGCAGTTGCGCCGCGAGCGGCAGGGCGGCGGCGTCGCTCGCCAGCAGCAGTGCGCACAGCTGCGGGATGCGGGCGGCGATATCGTCGGCGCGCGCGCAGGCGCTGGCGTCGCTCACGGCAAGCCGGGCGTACCAGCGCGCCACGCTGTCGTCGGCGCCGTTGACGATGTGGTCGAGCACTTGCAGGTGCGGATGGCAGATGCGCCCGCGATGGGTGCGCACCACCGCCAGGCGATGTCCGCCGCGCGTGATGGCGCCCCACTGGCCCCCGATCTGGCTGGCGACGACGCAACCGAGGTAGTCGCCGGCGCGCAGCGCCCAACTGGCGGCGAGCGGGCTGCTGAAGGCGGCGTTGGCCGGCTGCTTGGCGCGTTCGAGCAGGTACCAGGCGTGCAGCTTGTCGAGCAGGGCCGACAGCGCATCGATGCTGGCGCCGCCGCCGTCGAGCGTGAGCTGGTATTTGGCGCGCACGAAAGCGACCAGCCTGGCCTGTTCGGCGCGGGCGCCGGCATCGATCCCGCGCTCGCTGGCAAAGCCGGGGCGGTGCGTGGACAGGCCCGGACCGGGGCTGATCATGGTGGCGCTGTGGGCCAGCGGCCCCAGTTGCGCCGACGCCAGGAACAGGCGCGCGCTGTCGTCGTGCACGAAGCGGTAGAACGGCTGGTAGAGCGGATTGGCGCCAATGGCGGCGTCGACGCGCGCGGTCAGGTTGCGCAGCACGCGCAGGGTGGCGGCGTTGCAGGCTTCCGGCCGGATCGCCAGCTCGATCGTCACTTCCTTGGCGCTGAAGTCGCCCTCGTCGAACAGCTGCAGGCCTTTGGCATAGGGCAGGCCGGGAGGCGCCACGTCCGGCAAGCGCGTTTCCAACTGGTCGGGCCAGAGCTGCTGGGCGCTGTCGACCTGGCGCACGCCGTTGGCGCAGGCGGCCATCAATGCCGGCGGCAGGGTGCAGTCGCCGTGCAGCGGGGTGTACACCATGTCGAGCGCGTCGTCGAACACGGCGCAGCCCAACTCGCGCATGCACTCCCACACCAGTGCGCGCAGCGGCGCGTCGAAGCGCGGGCGTTCGAAGCCGACGCACAGGGCGCCGCCGGTGCGCGCGCCGATGAGGGTGGCGCCGGCCGCCAGCTCGTTGGCGAAGGTGATTTCGGTGTCGTACAGGCCGCGACCGGGTTTGCCGTGGCGCGCGAGGATGGAAAGCAGGACATCGAAAGGCATGACAGCGCTTTCGCCGTCGGCGAAGCGCTGCAGGTAAAGAAAAGTCGTCACGAAAATCCCGGAAAGGTGCAAAGGCACGTCAGCGCGCCGCCGTACATACGATTTATACAGTGCCGTATGGTACTTCAGAGCCCCGTTCCGGGTCCATCAAAGCGTTAGCATTGTGGAAAGAAAGTGACAGGCGCGCGCGTCGCCGGAGGTTTCAGGACGCGTACGGATCGGGGTAGCCGAGCGCGGCGAGGATGTCGCGCTCGAGCTGCTCCATCTCGGTCGCCTCGTCATCGTCGTCATGGTCGTAGCCTTGCGCGTGCAGCACGCCATGCACGATCAGGTGCGCGGCATGCTCTTCCACGGTCTTTTTCTGTTCCAGCGCTTCTTTTTCGAGCACGTCGGTGCACAGGATGATGTCGGCGCGGGTGGGTTCATCCTCGGCGACGTCTTCGCCTTCGTTGTAGGCGAAGGTCAGCACATTGGTGGCGTAGTCCTTGTCGCGGTAGTCGCGATTGAGCACACGGCCTTCTTCGGCGTCGACGAAGCGGATGGTCAGTTCGGCCGGCGCCAACAGCGCCGCCTGCACCCAGCGCCGCACTTTCGGGCGCGTGATCGATTCGCGCAGGCGGGGGTCGGGATACTGGACCGACAGCGACAGCTTATTTTTTGCGGACATTTTTAGCGATAACAGGTTTCGGCAGGGCGGCCAGGTCGTCGACCGAGGCGGCCGATTCGTACGCATCGACGATGCGCGCCACCAGCGGATGGCGCACCACGTCGGCGCTGGAGAACTGGGTAAAGGCGATCCCGCGCACGTCCTTGAGCACATGCACGGCGTCGCTCAAGCCGCTCTTTTGGGTCTTGTGCAGGTCGACCTGGGTGACGTCGCCGGTGACCACGGCCTTGCTGCCGAAGCCGATCCGGGTCAGGAACATCTTCATCTGTTCGACGGTCGTGTTCTGCGCTTCGTCGAGGATCACAAACGCGTGATTGAGGGTGCGCCCGCGCATGTAGGCCAGCGGGGCGATCTCGATCACCTGTTTCTCGAACATCTTCTGGGTGCGGTCGAAACCGAGCAGGTCGTACAGCGCGTCGTACAAAGGGCGCAGGTACGGATCGATCTTCTGGGTCAGGTCGCCCGGCAGGAAGCCCAGGCGCTCGCCCGCTTCCACCGCGGGACGGGTCAGGATGATGCGCTTGACGGCGTCGCGTTCGAGCGCGTCGACCGCGCAGGCCACCGCCAGGTAGGTCTTGCCGGTGCCGGCGGGACCGACGCCGAAGCTGATGTCGTGTTCGAGGATCGAGCGCAGGTACTGGATCTGGTGCGGCGTGCGTCCGCGCAGGTCGTGGCGGCGCGTTTTCAGCGTCGGGCTGTTGATCTCGATGTCGGGCAGCGCTTCGGTCGGCGTGCTGTCCGGGCTTTGCTGGCTGTGCAGGCCGGAGCGCTGTTCGACCAGCGCCAGTTGCACTTCTTCGATCGGAACGATCTTGTTGGCGACGGCGTAGAAGCGCTCCAGGATCTGGACCGCGTGTTCGGCGTTATGGCCGCTGACGATGAATTTTTCGCCGCGCCGGAAAATGGTCACGTCGAGCGCCGAGGAAATCTGGCGCAGGTTCTCGTCGAGCGGTCCGCACAGGTGGGCCAGCCGCGTGTTGTCGAGCGGCTCGGGAATGAAATAGTGGGGCTGGATAGGGGTCTTGGTTTTCAACTGGCGCAGGCTAAAGTGTCACCGCGCGCAACGAGTTCGCCGCGCAGGGTGTAGTTAAAACTCTCGGTGATGCGCACGTCGGCCATCTGGCCGATCAGCGCGCTCGCATTGATGCCGGGTTCGAAATTGACGACCCGGTTGTTTTCGGTGCGGCCCTGCAGTTCGGCGGCGTTCTTGACCGACGGCCCTTCGACCAGGATGCGCTGCACCGTGCCGACCATGGCGGCGCTGTACTTGCGCGTGTTGGCGTCGATCGCCGCCTGCAGCTGCTGCAGGCGCGCCAGCTTGACGTCGTGCGGCGTATCGTCGGCCAGGTTGGCGGCCGGGGTGCCGGGGCGCTTGCTGAAGATGAAGCTGTAGCTGGTGTCGAAACCGACGTCCGCGATCAGTTTCATCATCGCGTCGAAGTCCGCTTGCGTCTCGCCCGGGAAGCCGACGATGAAGTCGGACGAAATCGACATGTTCGGGCGCACCGCGCGGATGCGCCGGATGATCGACTTGTATTCGAGGCCGGTGTAGCCGCGCTTCATGGCGCTAAGCACATTGTCGGCGCCATGCTGGGCCGGCAGGTACAGGTGGTCGACCAGTTGCGGGATCTTGGCATACGCGTCGATCAGGCGCTGGGTGAATTCCTTCGGATGGCTGGTGACGAAGCGAATCCGTTCGATGCCGGGAATGTCGGCCACGTATTCGAGCAGCAGGGCGAAATCGGCGATGTCGCCGCCTTCCATCACGCCGCGAAACGCGTTCACGTTCTGGCCGAGCAGGGTGATTTCCTTCACGCCTTGGGCGGCCAGGCCCGCCACTTCGGTCAGCACATCCTCGAAGCGGCGCGACACTTCCTCGCCGCGCGTGTAAGGCACCACGCAGTAACTGCAGTATTTGCTGCAGCCTTCCATGATCGACACAAAGGCCGAGGCGCCGTCCACCTTGGCCGGCGGAAGGTGGTCGAATTTTTCGATTTCGGGAAAGCTGATGTCGACCTGGGCGGCGCCGCTGGCGCGCCGTTCGCGCATCATCTGCGGCAGGCGGTGCAGGGTTTGCGGGCCGAACACCATGTCCACATACGGGGCGCGCTTGACGATGGCGGCGCCTTCCTGCGAGGCAACACAGCCACCGACGCCGATAATCAAGTCGGGGCGGGCCAGTTTCAGCTCGCGCAGGCGGCCGAGGTCGGAAAAGACTTTTTCTTGCGCTTTTTCACGGACCGAGCAGGTGTTGAGCAAAATCACATCGGCGTCCTCCGGCGTGTCGGTGCGAACCAGGCCGTCGGACGCGCCGAGCACGTCCGCCATTTTGTCCGAGTCGTACTCGTTCATTTGGCAACCGAAGGTTTTGATGAAGACTTTTTTCTGCATGGAATGATCAACGTGGCGCTGCAGCCTGGTTTCAGGCGGGGTTGCCAGTTTATCGTAAATCAGCGGGGGCGGCCATGTTCGCGAGGGCAAGCTCCGCACAGCCCGGTATTGCACCTGTTCAACGGCCGGCTTAGCCGCCCGTCATTCTTCCATATCGCCCGGAAAAGTTTCCAGTGGAAATGTTTCACAATTGCCCGATTGGAGCTTGGCTATTTCTTCTTGTAAATCAATGAGTTCCGAGAGAATTCTGTGAACGGACTGAGCACATGAAAAGTTCTTGCGTGCGCCACAATTTATCTCGCTGTGTTGAAATGACGATGTGACAAGCTTTCCGGCGGATAGCTTGATTTCAAACAATGTCACCTATGCACAGGTAAGTTGTACTTATGGCATATGAGTCTAATAATGTGTTTGGAGTTTCAAGTGCGTTGGAAGTGAGTAGCGCAGAGCGCATACGATCCGGGAACGTGCTTTTAAGCCAGTTATCAGATTTGTTCTGTTTAATCACGCTCAAGGGCGATTTTCCGGGAACTTATTAAGACGCGTATGGGTCTTTAACATAGTTCGTAACGGCATTATTTCAACCACTCACCACGAGGTAAAATCATGGCACACCATGCTCTGGCATCACAGGAAAGTTATAACCCCAACCATCTGCTCGACATTTTGCTTGGCAAGATGCAGCTGAAAAACGATGCAGCGCTGTCGCGCATGCTCGAAGTCGCGCCACCGGTCATCAGCAAGATCCGCCACCACCGCCTGCCGGTCGGCGCCTCGCTGCTGATCCGCATGCACGAAGTGACCGGCATGAGCATCCGCGACCTGCGCGACCTGATGGGCGACCGCCGCACCAAGTACCGCCTGTCCGACGCCCAAGGCCGCCCCAAAGCGACCGAGGAAAAACCGGCGGCACCGGACGCATCGACGTCCGGAAACTATGCGCACTAAGTCCTCCGGCATGGCGCTTGCACGGGAACGCCGACCAACCTACTGCGCGGCACAATTTTTGCCCTGTGATGCTCACCGTACAATCGTACGGCTGCGCGTCTCGGACAAAACTTGTGCCGCTCGCTACGGTTTTTCGGCATTCCCGGCTGTCATGCCAGCGGAACGGGGCGCCTGATTCCGCCTCTGCATGCAGAGGCGGGTCGGTCAGCCCATCAGGATCATCGTGATTTCTTCGTACTGCAGTTCGGTTTCGCGGAACACCTGCAGGTAGCATTCTTCGTTCAGTCCCAGTGCGGTCCACGCCACCGGTGACACGGCGGGCACCAGATCGTCGCTTTCGCGCCCCAGGTCGAGCGCATGCACAATGGCGTTGGCCACATGCACGATAGTGGCCAGCAAGCCTGCGTCCGGCGCGCCCGGATCATGGTGGAAGGCGATCGCCATCTTCATCGTATCCGAAAAATTCCAGTGTTCGGCCAGCGCCATGCCGGCCTCCACATGGTCCACACCCATCACCGCCAGCTCGGCATCTTGCACATACGTATCGTTGGCCGCGCGGTATTCCATCACTTGTTGATACAAATCAGGGTAGCTGCTCACCAGCACCAGGCGCCCGATGTCGTGCAACAATCCTGCCGTGAAGGCGTAATCCTGGTTGAAGCGCACCTTGCGTGCCAGCACCTTGGCGCAGCACGCGCTGCCGATCGAGTGGCGCCAGAACGCCTTGTGGTCGAAGGCGGCGCAGCGGCCCTCGGCGAAACAGCCGGTCAGGGCCGAGGCG
Source organism: Massilia rubra (assembly GCF_011682065.1). Lineage (GTDB taxonomy): Bacteria > Pseudomonadota > Gammaproteobacteria > Burkholderiales > Burkholderiaceae_D > Telluria_A > Telluria_A rubra. Next base: position 60,881 of record NZ_VUYU01000001.1, read on the forward strand.
GTGATCAGGTTGCGCGTGGTCTGGAAGCCGAGGTAGGTGATCGCCTGCTGGATGGTGGTCACGCGCACCTGCAAGCCGTACAGCGAGGAATTGGCCAGGCGCAGGGTCTTGGCGGTGAGGGCCTGGTCGTGCGAGACTTTTTTGGCCAGCACCGTGATGTCGATGTCTTCCTGGTCGATGCTGGTGAGCAGTTCCATCACCACCGCCGGCAGCGAGGGCAGGTCGGCCAGGCGCTTGAGGACGTCGTCGAGCACGATGGCGCTCATAAGGCGGCCTCGCGCGCGGCGCGGTAGTCTTCTATATAGCGGCGCAAGGCGCTGGTGGCCCAGTCGTGCGGTTCGTCCGGCTTGTGCTTGCGAAACAGCAGCGCCAGGCGCTGCACGCTGGCGGCGTGGTCGGGTGCGGGACTGGCGGCGGCCGGCGCGGCGCCGCTGCGCAGCACGGGGACGGCGTCGATGCCGTGGCTGGGCAGCAAAGCAATGGTGCGGTCGGTCAGGATTGCTCCCTTGGGCAACAGGATCTGTCCCTGTCGGTCGAGCAGATCGTCGGACAAGACCATTCCCGGGGCCACCTCGGCCAGTGCCAGGTGCTGGTAAGCTGCGCTCATAGGCATCCTCCCTCGTAAGGCTACGATCTTACCATTGCTGTCCGGGCCTGTGCGCTACGTAAAAAGCTTTACTTTTGCATACCCGCACACGGCAATTTCTTGCCAATAAGAAGGGCTTACCGTACATTCGGAGATGCATCGCGCGCATGCTGTTTTTCGGGAGGAATCGGATGTTCGGTATTCAAAGCCGGCTGAAACTGCTGTTCGTGGTGATCGTCACCCTGGTGCTCACCATTTCCGGCAGCTACACCCAGTATTCGCTGGGCAAAGCCCTGGAGGAAAGCAACCAGCGCCTGCGCAAGGGGGTGATCACGCGTTTGCAGATCAGCCTGCCATCGGCCCTGTGGGACCTGGACAAGTCCAAGGTCGACAGCATCGTCGAGGCCGAGATGCTGCCGCCCGAAGTGGTGGCGATCCGCGTCTACGACAGCTCGGTCGGCCTGTTCGCCGGCAAGCTGCGTGCGCCCGACGGCAAGCTGGTCACGGTCGATGGCGCGCCCGAGCCGGTCGGCCAGGCGGTCGACGCCGCGCTGGTGTTCCACGAAGGCGGCACCGCCAGCGCCTCGATCAAGCCGGTCTCGGTGGGGCGGGTGGTGATCAATTTCAGCCGCGCCCAGATCGACAAGGCGCTCGCTTCCGAACTGATACGCAAGGTGATCGAAGTGCTGCTGCTCGACCTGATCCTGGTGGCGGCGCTGGCGCTGTCGCTGCGGGTGGTGTTCGAGCCGCTCAAGCAATTGCGCGACGGCTTGTTCGACCTGGCCACGCGCGGCAGCGACGAGGTGGAGGAGTTGCCCGAGAACCGGCGCGACGAGCTCGGCGAGGTGATCCGCGGCTTCAACCAGATCCAGCGCCGCCTGAAATCGACCATCGGGCGCATTCGCGAAGCCGAGGATGCGGCGCGCCGCTCGTCCCAGCAGACCGCCCAGGCGATGCACGACTTGCGCCAGACCCAGGAATCGCTGCTCCAGGCGGAACGCTTGGCCTCGCTCGGGAGCCTGGTGGCCGGGGTCGCGCACGAAATCAACACCCCGGTCGGGATCGCCCTGACCAGCGCCTCGGTGCTCAAGGCCGCCACCGACGAGCTGGAAATCGCCGTCAAGGGCGCCGGCCTGAAAAAGTCCGACATCCTGCGGTACGTGGAAACGGCCAGCGAAAGCGCGCGCCTGATCATGAACAACGCCTACCGCGCGGCGCACCTGATCCACAGCTTCAAGCAGATCGCGGTCGACCAGACCAGCGAGGCGCGCCGTCCCTTCGGACTGCACGAATACATCGAAGAAATCGTCTCCAGCCTCCAGCCCAAGCTCAAGAAAACCCCGATCGCGCTGGTGTTGAACTGCCCGGACGACATCGTGCTCGACAGCTACCCCGGCGCGTTCGCCCAGGTCATCACCAACCTGACCCTCAATTGCGTGGAGCATGCCTTCGAGGTCGATACCGCCGGCGAAATCATGATCAGCGCCCGCCTCGACGGCGAAGTGGTCGAACTGCACGTCAAGGATGACGGCAGGGGCATCGCTCCGGACGTACTCGACCGCATCTTCGACCCGTTTTTCACCACCCGGCGCGGGCAGGGCGGTACCGGGCTCGGCCTCAATATCGTGTACAACCTGATCGTCAAGCAATTCCTCGGCACCATCGCCGTGAGCAGCACGCTGGGCCAGGGCACCCATTTCACCTTGCGCATTCCCAGGGTGACGCCGGTCGAAGGCGCGCCCGACGGCGCGGCGTAGTCACCGTCCTTGCGTGCGCCCAAGCGCGAGCGCTCGTTTTATTGTACGCTTGCCATTCTTTCGACGCGCCGCCGTCCCGCGCGCCGCTTGCCTCCGTGACCCTTCCACATTCAAAGGACCATCATGAAACTGTACTTCAGTCCCGGTGCTTGTTCGCTTTCTCCCCACATCGTCCTGCTCGAAGCAGGCTTGGCATTTACGACCGAAGCGGTCGATCTGCGCAAGAAGGTCACTGCCAGCGGAGCCGACTTCAGCGCCATCAATCCCAAGGGCTACGTGCCGGCCCTCGACACCGGGCGCGGCATGCTGCTGACCGAAGGTCCCGCCATCGTGCAATACCTGGCCGACCTGGCTCCCGAGAAAAAACTGGCGCCCGCCGCCGGCACCCCGGAACGCTATGCGCTGGCCGAGTGGCTCAACTTCATTTCCACCGAGCTGCACAAGAATTTCAGCCCGCTGTTCCGTCCCAACATCGGCGAAGAGCTGGTTAACTATGCGCACGGCAACCTGAGCACGCGCCTGGCCTATGTCGAACGCATGCTCGACGGACGCGACTACCTGACCGGCGCCCAGTTCACGGTGGCCGATGCGTATTTGTTTACGGTGCTGAACTGGGCCGGCGTGCTCAAGTTCGACCTGTCCGGCTTTCCCCGGGTGCAAGCGTTCCAACAGCGCGTGAGCGAGCGGCCGATGGTGCGGCAGGCGCTGCGCGACGAAGGCTTGCTCAAGTAAGCGCCGGATGAACGGCGCATGCTGTATCGCCCTGTTGCGCGGCATTAACGTCGGGCGCGCCAAACGGATCGCCATGGCCGACCTGCGCCAGCTCGTTGGCGAACTGGGCTGTACGGATGTCCGCACTCTGCTCAACAGTGGCAATGTGGTGTTCCGTGCGCCGCCCAAGTTGCGTGCGGCCATGGCCGCCCGCATCCAGGATGCGATGGTGGTCAAGCTGGGCGTGGTGGCAAGGGTGATGGTGCTCGGCAGCGATGACCTCGACCGCATCGTCGCCGCCAACCCCTTGCTGGCGGTGGCCACCGATAACGCGCGCCTGCTGGTGTTCGTGTTCAGCGATCCGCAGGCGCCGGCCTTGCTGGCGCCGCTGGCCGCGCGCGACTGGGCCCCGGACATGCTGGCCGTGGGCGAGCAAGCCGCGTATTTGTGGTGTCCGGACGGCGTACTGGAAAGTAAAGTGGCGGGCGCGATGGGCAAGCTGCTCGGCGACGGCTTGACCGCGCGCAACTGGAATACCCTGTGTAAATTGCAGGCGCTGTGCGCCGAACCGCCCAAGGGCTGACCCGCCTGCCATGCGGGATCGGGCAGGCAAAAAAAATCCCGCGTTCGGCGGGATTTTTTTATGCGATTCTTCGATTACTGGAATTTCTCGCCACTTTCGCGGCGTGCGCGGTAACCGATCAGCACCAGGCCGAGCAGCATCATGGCGAAGACTTCAGGCTCGGGCAATTCCGACATCTGCGGGGCTGGCATCGCGGCCATCTGCATGGCGTTCATCTGCGGGTGGCTGTCCATGGCGGCGGCGCCGGCCTGCTGGTTGTCCAATACCTCGATAGCGCTCGCTGGTGCGGCGGCCACCAGGGCGAGCATGAAAGCTGCTGCGACTGCGTATTTTTTCACGGTGTTTCCTCTTCTTTTTGGTTTCCGCAAGAGCATGATTACTCATGCTGCATTGCAACCAGATGAGCACTAAATGCGAATCATCCAGCCTTGTATTTAACCACGCTCGCCACCGAATTCAAAGCCATTCCGCTCTAAACGTCGTTTTTTTGATGTTTTATTGATCAGAGGAATTAACATTTCCCGGTAAATGCTGCGCTGCATCAAAACGCAAGGAAACTATCAAAAAGACACGAGGGTTGCCACTCGTTACACCTCGCTGTCGCGCGACAGCAAGCCGTGGCAGTAGGCGGTATCGGACAGGTCGACTGCGCCGGTCAGAGGGTCTTCGGCGGCGGCGGAGCGGGCGCCGAACAGGCTGGCGAAATAAGCGAAGAGACGACGCATGTCACTAATCCATTCGTGGGTTTTAAGGATCATCTAATGATCGCGATTTACCATCAAGGGCTGATACGAAATGTTACGAACATACCGGCATTTCCCAAGCGGGCCTTGAGCTGGCTCAGGTCCACCACAAGACGCATTGTCGAGTTGATCAGAGGTGTTGCGTCGCAAAATTTTTTCAGCAGATCAAGGTATACCTGGCATTTTTTTGGCGGTATAGTCTCCCTAATCCATTGCCTTCAAGCATTAAATTGATGGCAAAGGAGCACGCATGGGCCACATCGCCCGTCGTGCGGATGTACCGTCAGGCGACATCGATCGGCCACATGGTTTGCGGAAATTATCATGGTCACATATCGAACGTCGCTGTCACTGCCGCTCCCCACCATTGCGCGGCAGAAGAACGATGTTTGCATAGTCAGTCCTTCCGCAGCCACCATTCATAGAGTAACCACATGCCCAATCTTGCCAAGCTCCAGCTCGCCCTCAAGAATGTCTACGTGCGCATCGGCGCCGGACTCCTGTTCGTCCTGCTCGTCGGCTTGGTCATCTACAACGCCGACGTGGCGCAGGACACCAGCCCGCTGGTCCATTCGCAGGACATTTCGCGCATCACCGCGCTGGCCTCGCAGAAGGACAAGCTGGAATACCTGATGGTGGCCAAGCCGCTGTCGGAGTCGCCGCGCTACATCTTCAAGTTCAAGGGTGCGCCCCAGCTGCACGTGATCAAGGTGCCGAGCACCTCGCACCTGAGCCTGGAGCGCGAAGTGCTGCTCAAGAACGCGATTCCGTATTCGATCGCCAAGGAAGACTACCTGGCCTCGCACAAGGCGGTCCTGCTCGACGAAGGCCAGAACGCCGCCAGCGCCGAAGCGGTGGCTTTCCTGAAGCGCCACGCGCTCGATATCTTTTTGATCCTGCTGATTCTCTACGCGATCAAGTTCGGCATCCCCGGCATGGGCATGAGCGCCGCCGTCATCATGCCGGACAAGCTCAAAGGCAGCATGGATGACCTGATCGGCATGGACGACATCAAGCAGGAAGTGCTGCACCTGGAAGACATGATCCGCAACCGCAGCGAATACAAGTCGCACAATATCGACAAGCCGTTCAACGTGATGCTGACCGGCCCCGCCGGCACCGGCAAGACCAAGCTGGTTGGCTACCTGGCCAAGAAACTCAATGTGCCGCTGATCCAGGCCTCCGGCTCGGCGCTCGAATCGGGCTACGTGGGCGGTGGTTCCAAGGCCTTGAATGCCCTGTACCGCAAGGCCTGCGCGCGCGGCAGCTGCATCATCTTCCTGGACGAAGCGCAAACCCTGTTCATGCCGCGCGGCCGCGGCGAGAAGAAGTGGGAAGACGACACCGCCAACACGCTGCTCGGCCTCCTGGACGGCGTCAAGAGCGACAAGGGCGCCGGCGTGATCTGGGTGGTGGCCTCGAACTTCGACGACGCGTCGGTCGAGATGGATGAAGCGATGCTGCGCCGTTTTTCGGTCAAGATCAACTTCCGCCTGCCGAACAAGGGCGAGCGCGGTGCGCTGCTCAAGAGCTTTTTGGGCCGCAAGAAGGAGGGCCTGGTCGACTGGAACGACCTCGATCTGGGCCAGGTCGCCGAAATGACCGCCAACCTCAGTCCCGCGCTGCTGGAAACCGTGGTCGAACGCGCCAGCATGATCTCGATCCAGGAAAAGGCGATCATCAACACCGACCTGATGTTCCGCGCATTCGAGCGCGCCACCCTGGGCTTGACCGACCGCGCCACCACCGCCGAAAAGCACAAGCAGCGCGAACGGGTGGCGCTGCACGAACTCGGGCACTTCTTCATGCAGATCGACCCGTACCTGCGCCAGGGCCTGAGCCTGGCCGAGGTGAAGGAAAAATCGCACCTGCTCAAGATCAGTACCGAGTCGGTGTCCAAATTGGGCGCGCTGGGGTATGTGCTGCAATCGGGCGATGACGTGTCGCTGCGCACCCTGGAAGAACTGGAGCAGGACGTGATCCAGCTGTACGGCGGCGTGGCCGCCGAGGAGCTGTTTTACGGAGCGCGCGGGATTTCGGTGGGCAGCCAGAACGACATCGAGAAAGCGACCAAGATGCTCAATTTGATGGTCAATCGCCTGTCGATGTATTCGCACTCCAAGATCGATTACACGCAGTTGAAGAACGAAGGCAGCGGCGAGCACACGATCCGCCAGGTGGAAGAGAAATCCGATGAGCTCTACACGTACACCCTGGGGGCGATCCGCGATTACAAGGCGGTGATCGAGTCGCTGAAAGATACTTTGCTGGACCAGTACGTGCTGTCGAAAGACGCCGTGTTCGCGCTGCTGGAAGAGCGCCGCGACCTGCTGGCGTTTCACGTGGCCGGCCAGCGCTTGGGCAATCTGAAGCTGTGTACCGAGGTGGCTGCGGTTTGAATACCCACGCCACACCTTAGTACCCTTGTATTAAAAACCGTCATTCCCGCGCAGGCGGGAATCCAAGGCATCTTCGGTTAGCGGCGGTGCCTTGGATTCCCGCCTGCGCGGGAATGACGGTTTTTGGTCTACGGTGCTAAGTGCTATTTAGCGAGCGGGTAGTTTTAATGCCCGCCGTTCACCGGCTTCACCGCCGCCAGATCCACGCTGATCCGCTCGACCATGCTGCGCGCCAGCTCCCTCTCCCCGACGAACACCTGGCTGCCGGTCTCCTTGCGCAGCAACTCCGCTTCTTCCTCGTTATGCGTGCGCACCAGCGTACGGATCCCCGGATTGAGCGCGCGCGCCGTTTCGATCATGGCGCGCACATGGAAGGTATCGGGCGTGGCAATCACCAGCAAGGCCGCGCGCGCGATGTGCGCCTGGATCAGCACCGCCGGTTCCGCCGCGTTGCCCGCCACCGCCGCAATATCGCGGCGGCGCAGCTGGTCGACCAGCTCGCGGTTCTGCTCCGCCACCACGATATGCACGCCCTGCGCCGTGAGCGCATCGGCGATCATCCGGCCAACCCGCCCGTACCCGACCAGCACCACCTGCCCGCTCAGGCGCTCTTGCGGCACCGACATCGGCAGCTCGGCCAGCGGATCGGTCGAGCGCTCCACCTTGCGCGCCGCGTCCGAGCGCGCGCGCAAGGCGCGCTGCAGCGGCTCGATCGCCTTGAACAGCAGCGGATTGAGCGCGATCGAAATAATCGCCCCGGCCAGGATCAGGCTCTGGCCTTCTTTCGGCAGCAAGCCGAGCGACATGCCGAGCGCCGCCAGGATGAACGAAAATTCGCCGATCTGCGCCAGGCTGGCCGACACCGTCAGCGCCGTATTGAGCGGATAGCGCAGCGCGATCACCAGCGCAAAGGCCACCAGCGACTTGCCGAACATGACCACGGCCACCACCGCCAGCACGCGCAGCGGGCTCTCGACCAGCACCATCGGATCGGCCAGCATGCCCACCGACACAAAAAACAGCACCGAAAACGCATCGCGCAGCGGCAGCGATTCTTCGGCCGCGCGGTGGCTCAGGGGCGACTCGCGCAGCACCATCCCGGCAAAGAACGCGCCCAGCGCGAACGAGACGCCAAACAATTCCGACGAGCCGTAGGCAATGCCCACCGCGGTGGCGACCACGGCCAGCGTAAACAACTCGCGCGAACCGGTGCGCGCCACGCGCCACAAAAACCACGGGAACAGCTTGCGCCCGACCACCAGCATGAAGACGATGAAAGCGGCCACCTGCCCCAGGGTGAGCCCCAGGGTTTTCCAGATGTTCGCGTCGGCGCCGGCGGCGACGCCGTCCGGCCCTGTTCCGCCCAGCGCGCCGGCCAGCGCCGGCAGCATCACCAGCATCAGCACCGTCACCAGATCCTCGACCACCAGCCAGCCGACCGCGATGCGGCCGTTGATCGAATCGAGTATGCCCAAGTCCTCCAGCGCCCGCAGCAGCACCACCGTGCTGGCCACCGACAGCGCCAGCCCGAACACCAGGCCCGCGCCCAGGCTCCAGCCCCAAAAATACGCCATGCCGATGCCCATGCCGGTGGCCGCGCCGATCTGCAGCACCGCGCCAGGCACGGCGATGCCACGCACTTCCATCAGGTCGTCGAGCGAAAAGTGCAGGCCGACGCCGAACATCAGCAGCATCACGCCGATTTCGGCCAGTTGCCCGGCCAGCGCCACGTCGGCCACGAAGCCCGGCGTGGCCGGGCCGATCACGATCCCGGCGGCCAGGTAGCCGACCAGCGCCGGCAATTTGAAGCGCACGGCGATCATGCCGAATATGAGGCCGAAGCCCAACGCGGCGGCGATGGTGGTAATCAGGCTGATGTTGTGGTGCATACGGACGCTCTCCTCGTGATGGGCGGAGCCCCCAGTATAGTTTACATGGGCCTGTACAGACGCCTACGGAATGGTGGCCAGCGCCAGCAGCACCTTGCGCACCGAGGCGCGCACCGCCAGGAATTCCTCGCGGCGCCCGGTTTTATCGAGCCGGAACAGCATCAGGCCCTCGATCTGCGCCACCATCAGGATGGCGCGCTGGCGGTACTGCTCGTCGCCGATGGCGGGATTGAGGCCGCGAATGAGCTTGAAGATGGCCTTGCGCTCGCGCGCCATCATGGTATCCATCAGGTTCGAGGCGAAGGCGTTGCGCGAGGCCAGGGCCCAGATCTCGAAAAAGATTGCGTGCGTCACCGGGTCGGTGATCTCGTCCAAAAACATGTCGCAGGTCGACAAAAACTGGTCCAGGCGCGGCTCGCTCGTCATGGCCGCCGAAATCGAATCCATCTTCGACTGGAACACGTCCATCGTATAGAGCAGCAGCGCTTCGAGCAGCGCATCCTTGCTCTGGTAGTAGTGCTGCACGTTCGACAGGCTGATGCCCACCTCCGCCGCCACGCGCCGCATCGACAGCCCGGCATAGCCTTCGGCCGCCAGCAAGGTGCGCGCCACGCGCAAAATGTCGTGCGCCCGTCCCAATCCTTTTTCGGTGGTGACGGAGGCTTTGTGTTTGAGGGCGCTGGCGAGGGTCGGGGACATGGGCGCGATTATCGCATGGCGCTATGCAAAGCAGGTCGGCTGACCTATAATCGGCGCACTAGGTCGAGCGACCTAGTTCATAAAAATATCCAGGAGACGCGCATGAGCCGCAAAGTTTTTGTCACTGGCGTGGGCATGATCCCCTTCGCCAAGCCGGGCGCCAGCGCGCCTTATGACCAGATGGGCGCCTTGGCCGCGCGCCAGGCGCTCGACGATGCCGGCGTGGCCTACGACGACATCGAGCAGGCCTACGCCGGCTACGTGTATGGCGACTCCACCAGCGGCCAGAAGGCGCTGTACCAGGTCGGCATGAGCGGCATCCCGATCGTCAACGTCAACAACAACTGCTCGACCGGCTCCACCGCGCTGTTTCTGGCGCGCCAGGCCATCGCCAGCGGCGCCGCCGAGTGCGTGCTGGTGCTCGGCTTCGAGCAAATGAGCCCGGGCGCGCTCGGCGCCGTGTTCGCCGACCGTCCCAGCCCGTTCGAGCCGTTCGACCGTGTTACCGATGAACTGGTCGGCATGCCCGAGCTGCCGCTGGCGTTGCGCTACTTCGGCGGCGCGGGCCTGGCCCACATGAACAAATACGGCACCCCGTTCGACGCCTTTGCCAAGATCCGCGCCAAGGCCAGCCGCCACGCCGTGAACAATCCGCTGGCGCTGTTCCGCAAGGAGGTCACGACCCAGGACGTGCTGGACGCACCCATGATCTGGCCGGGCGTGATGACGCGCCTGATGGCCTGTCCGCCGACCTGCGGCGCCGCTGCCGCCGTGCTGGTGTCGGAAGACTTCGCGAAAAAGCATGGCCTCAAGGCCGACGTGTATATCGCCGCGCAAGCCATGACCACCGACCGCGCCAGCACGTTTGACTCGGGCGACATGATGCGCCTGGTCGGCTACGACATGAGCCGCGATGCCGCCGCCAAGGTATACGCGCAGGCCGGCATCGGCCCCGACGAACTCGATGTCGTCGAACTGCACGACTGCTTCGCCCACAATGAGCTGATCACCTACGAAGCCCTGGGCCTGTGCCCCGAAGGCGGGGCCGACAAATTCATCAACGATGGCGACAACACCTACGGCGGCAAGGTCGTCACCAATCCGTCCGGCGGCCTGCTCTCGAAAGGGCACCCGCTGGGCGCGACCGGCCTGGCCCAGTGCTTTGAGCTGACCCACCAGTTGCGCGGCAGCGCCGGCGCGCGCCAGGTCGACGGCGCGCGCATCGCGTTGCAGCACAACCTGGGCCTGGGCGGCGCCTGCGTGGTCACCATGTACCGGGGCGCATGATGGAGATGAACGTGTGCGGCGCCTCGCCCTGGATGACCCCCGAACTGGAAGGCTTTCGCGATAGCGTGCGCCGCTTCGCGGCCAGCGAAGTCGCGCCGCACCAGCAGCGCTGGCGCGAGCAGCAGCACGTCGACCGTGATCTGTGGCGCAAGGGCGGCGCCATGGGCATCCTGTGCGCCGACATCCCCGAGCAGTACGGCGGATCGGACGGCAGCTTTGCGCACCAGGCCATCGTGTTCGAAGAACTGGGCTACTGCGGCGACATGGCCTTCGGCATCCACGTGCACGCCATCGTCGCCCACTACCTGCTCAACCAGGGCACCGAGGCACAAAAACTCAAGTACCTGCCCAAGCTGGCCAGCGGCGAGATGGTGGCGGCGATCGCCATGTCGGAACCGGGCGCAGGCTCCGACCTGAAAGGCATCCGCACCACCGCCGTCAAGACGGTGGACGGCTACAAGGTCAATGGCTCCAAGACCTTCATCTCGAACGGCTACCTGGCCGACCTGGTCGTCGTAGTGGTCAAGACCGATGCCGAAGCGGGCGCCAAGGGCGTTTCGCTGCTGTTGATGGAGACCAGGGACAACCCCGGCTTTCGCGTCGGCCGCATCCTGGAAAAAGTCGGGCAAAAGGGCCAGGACACGTGCGAGCTGTTTTTCGATGACGCCCATGTGGCGCTCGACAACGTACTCGGAGGCGTGGAGGGCCAGGGCTTTGCCCAGCTGATGACCGAGCTGCCCTACGAGCGCACCATCCTGGGCGTGGCCGGCGTGGCCGCGATCGAACGGGCGCTGCGTTTGACGATCGACTACACGCGCGAACGGCGCGCTTTCGGCCAGGCCCTGATCGAGATGCAGAACACGCGCTTCGTGCTGGCCGAAATCAAGACCGAGGCCACCATTGCGCGTATCTTCATCGACCGCTGCATCGATGAGACCATCAAGGGCAACATGGATACCGTGACCGCTTCCATGGCCAAATACTGGATCTCGGACCTGCAATGCAAGGTGATCGACCAGTGCGTGCAGCTCTTTGGCGGCTACGGCTACATGCTCGACTACCCGATCGCCCAGATGTACGTGGACGCGCGCGTGCAGCGCATCTACGGCGGCGCCAATGAGATCATGAAAGAAATCATCGCCCGTTCACTGTAGGAGAAGCGCATGGCAGGACCGCTGGCAGGAATCAAGGTGATCGAAATGGCCGGCCTCGGACCCTGTCCGTTCGCCGCCATGATGTTGGCCGACATGGGCGCGCAAGTGATCCGCATCGAGCGCAAGAGCGCGCCCGGCGCGGCCACGCCGTTTCCCATGCTGGGAACGAAATACGACGTGCTGGCGCGCGGACGGCGCTCGCTGGCGCTGGACCTCAAGCAGCCGGCCGCGCAAGCGATTGCGCTGGACCTGATCGCCAAAGCCGACGTGGTGCTCGAAGGCTTTCGCCCCGGCGTGATGGAGCGGCTCGGACTCGGGCCGGACGCTTGCCTGGCGCGTAACGCCGCGCTGGTGTTCGGGCGCGTGACCGGCTGGGGCCAGAGCGGCCCGCTGGCGCAGGCGGCGGGGCACGACATCAACTACATCGCGCTCACCGGCATGCTGCACGCGATGGGCCGCGCCGATGCGCCGCCGGCGCCGCCCCTGAACCTGGTGGGCGACTTTGGCGGGGGAGCGATGATGCTCGCCTTCGGCGTCGTCTGCGCGCTGCTGGAGGCGCGCGGCTCGGGCAAGGGCCAGGTGATCGACGCCGCCATGACCGACGGCGCGGCGCTCCTGGGCGCCATGATGTACGGCTTGCGCGCCCAGGGCGGCTGGAGCGGTGGGCGCGAAGCGAACCTGCTCGACGGCGGCGCCCATTTCTACGACACCTACGCCTGCGCCGACGGCAAATTCGTCTCGGTGGGCGCGATCGAGCCGCAGTTCTACGCGCTGCTGCGCAAACTCGCCGGGGCCGAAGATCCCGCCTTCGACGCGCAGATGGAGCCGGCCGGCTGGCCTGGGCTGAGCGAAAAACTGGCGGCCTTGTTTGCGCGGCGCACGCGCGATGAGTGGTGCGCGCTGCTGGAAGGGACCGACGCCTGCTTCGCGCCCGTGCTCGACCTGGACGAAGCGCCCCGTCATCCGCACAACGCCGCGCGCGCCACCTTCGTGGAAGTCGACGGCGTGATGCAGCCGGCGCCGGCGCCGCGCTTTTCGCGCACCGTGCCGGAACTCGGTAGCGCACCGGCCTGGCCCGGCCAGCACAGCGCGGCGGTGCTGAAAGACTGGGGCTGGGATGATGATGCGATTGCCGCCCTGGCCGCGCAGGGCGTCATTTAAGGAGCGTTCTTATCGATATGGCGCTTGTGTGGCCCGATTAACCAGCGCTTGGGGCGATCAGGAGTAAGATCGTCACAGTCAAACACCCTGCGGAGGCACTATGCAAGATACCCTGAGCGGCCCTGAGTCCTTCCCGGACGACAGCACAGCCGAATCTGAAGCGATTCCGGGGCGCGACCTGTTCATCGTCGCCAAATTCTTCACGCCGACCGAAGCGCACCTGGCGCGCAGCTTCCTGGTCGCTTCCGGCATTCCGGCGGTGGTGGCCGATGTCAACCACGCCCAGGCCGACCAGTTCCTGCTGCCGGCGATGGGCGGGGTGCGCGTGCTGGCGCCCCAGGAATACCTGGAACAGGCGCAGCAACTGCTGGCCGCGCGCGAGCACGGCGACTTTGCCCTGAGCGACGATGCCGATGTGGGCCAGCCCGAGTAAACGCGCGGGCTAAGTAAGTGTGCAGAAATTATTGTGATTTATAGCGAACAGAAGCGGATGCCTTGCAAGGCGCACGCCGCGACGCAGTGCGAGCACTGCTAGCGGTGGGCAGCACAGCAAGGCCCCGCTTATGGAAGCTGGAAATTACAAGAATTTATGCGCACTTACTTAGGCGTCGACGGTCGAGGTCCATCCCGGCAGGGCGCCGATGCGCGCCGCCAGGAAGTCCATGAACAGGCGCGAGCGCGCCGGCTGGTAGCGGCGCGACGGATACACCAGCGCTAGTTGCTGCGGCGTGCCGCTCCACGCGGGCAGCGCGCGCGCCAGCCGGCCCGCTTGCAGCATGTCGTGCACCAGCCAGTGCGGACACAGGCCGATTCCGGCGCCGGCCAGCAGGCTGTCGCGAATCGCCAGCGCGTTATTGACCCGATAGCGCCCGCGCGTCGTCACCGTTACCGCTTCCGCCCCGCGTTGCAGTGTCACTTCGTCGCCGTCCGCCAGCCAGGCAAAGCGAATGAAATCGTGCTGCGCCAGGTCGTCCGGCCGCTCAAGGCGAGCATGTGCCGCCAGGTAGGCCGGCGCCGCCACCAGCGAGCGTGGCGAGAGCGCAATCGACCGTGCTACCGAATCGGGCGGCAGCGGACCGCCCAGGCGCACCGCCACGTCCACGCCGTCGCCGACCAGGTCGACGAAACGGTCATTCAAAATCAGCTCGATCCCGATGTCCGGATGCAGCGCCAGGAACTCCTGCGCCAGCGCGTTCAGGTGAAACTGGCCCAGCGCCACCGGCGCGTTCACGCGCAGCAGGCCCGTTGCCTGGTGCGCGTGGCCGCGTACATCGGCCAGCGCATCCTCGTATTCGTCAAGCAGGCGGCGGGCGCGCTCATGAAAGCGCAAGCCTTCGGACGTCGCCAGCAGGCCCGTGGTGCTGCGATCGAGCAGGCGCACGCCCAGGTGGGCCTCGAGCGCGTTGATCGCCTTGCTGACCGTCGGCTGCGTGGTGCCGGCCTCGCGCGCTGCCGCCGACAGGCTGCCCAGGTCGACCGCGCGGGTGAACAGGCGCATCAAGCGCAAGGTATCCATCGTTGCTCCTTATTCCAGATTGGAATGGATGATAGTCGATCCGCCTGTCTATCGGCGCAATGCGGAATGGTCTACCTTTTGCCTTCACTTCATTCAAGGGGAAATGCCATGTCGGGATTACGCGCGCTGCCGTTCTTGTTATTGTTTTCATTGCAGCTTGCCGCCGCCAGTGAGCCGCACTGGGTCGCCAGCTGGGGCGCCAGTGCGCAGGCGCGCTGGGACGACAGTTTCATCCTGCCGGTGGGCGTGCCGGCGTCGGTCGAACAGCAGTCGGTGCGTGACGTGGTGCGCCTGAGCGTGGGCGGCAAGCGCCTGCGCATCGTGCTGTCGAACCGCTACGGCGCCACGCCGCTGCAGGTGGGCGAGATGCGCGTTGCGCTGGCCGGCGACGGGGCCGCGCTGATGGGCAGGAGTCGGGCGGTCACCTTCGGCGGCAGTGCCAATGCCAGCGCGGCACCCGGTGCGGTGCTGGTCAGCGATCCGGTCGACCTGCCGGCCGGCGCGCTGGCGCGGCTGGCCATCACCACCTACTACCCGGCGCCCACGCCGGTGTCGACCTTTCACTGGGGCGGCCAGCAAACGCCGTATCTGGCGAACGGCAATGCCACAGCGGCGGCCGACCTGCCGGCGGCGGCGCGATTCGCTGGACGCGCTTTTTTGAACGCGGTGCTGGTCGAAGCGCCTGCCGCGACGCGCAGCGTGGTGGTGCTGGGCGACTCGATCACCGACGGTAACGGCTCCTCGCCCGACCAGGACCGGCGCTGGACCGACGTGCTGGCGCAGCGGCTCGCCCCAAGTGGCGTGGGCGTCGTCAACGCCGGCATTTCGGGCGCGCGCCTGCTGGGAGAGCGCATGGGCGCCAATGCGCTGGCGCGCTTCGACCAGGATGTGCTGGCGCGGCCCGGCGTGGCCAGCGTGATCGTCATGATGGGGATTAACGACATCGGCTGGCCCGGCAGCCCGTTCGCGCCGGGCGATGCCGCCGTCAGCGCGGAGCAGGTCATCGAGGCCTATCGCCAGCTGATCGCGCGCGCCCGCTCGCACAAGCTGCGCATCGTCGGCGCCACGCTGCTGCCGTTCGAGGGCGCGCTGGCCGGCACGCCCTACGAAGGCCATTACAGTCCCGCCAAGGAAGCAGTGCGCCAGCGCGTGAACCGCTGGATTGTGGGCAGTGGCCAGTTCGATGCGGTGTTCGATGCCGATGCCGTGCTGCGCGACCCGGCGCGGCCGTCGCGCATGCGGGCCGATTACGACTCGGGCGACCATCTGCATCCGGGCGACGCCGGCTACCGCGCGCTGGCAAAAGCGCTCGACTTGGGCCAGTTGATGGGGAAAAAGCGGGTGCGGCACTGAACCAGATGGCGGCGGGCGACGTCCAAGGAGGTGAGATCACCTGCCAAGGAGTTGTCCATGAACGATTTTTTTGACGCACGCAACAAAAAGCTGATGCGCGACCTGCAAGCGGCCGCGCTCAATGTGCTCGACCATAACCAGACCGAAGCGCTGTGCATTCCCATCGACGGCACCGATCCAGTGCTGTACGTGTTCGTGGGCGACGCCGCCGCCCTGGCGCGGGTGTGCGCGATTATCGACAGCGAGGGTGGGCCGATGAATTTTACCTAGCAAGCCACGCTGTCACGAACGTAAAAAAACCCCTGAGCGCTTGAGTTCTCAGGGGTTTTAAGGCAAATCGCTATTTGCCGTGTTCGTGGTGGTGATAGGTGGACTTGAACCACCGACCCCAGCATTATGAATGCTGTGCTCTAACCAACTGAGCTATATCACCCGACAGACCAAGATTATAGAGATCTCATTTTTCCATGTCAAGGCTGTGCGATTATTTTTTCTGCCGCGCCACAACCAACTCCAGCATCTCCCCGGCCGGATTGTCACTCAGACAATCAATTACCACCCGATCCGGCATCGAACGCAGCCAGGTCAGCTGGCGCTTGGCCAGCTGACGGGTGGCGATAATGCCGGTTTCGCGCAGGGCGGCGCGGTCGATCTTGCCATCGAGATAATCCCAAGCCTGTCGATAGCCCACGCAGCGCATCGACGGCAAGCCGGCGTGCAGGTCGCCGCGCGCGCGCAGGCCCGCCACTTCGGCCACGATGCCGGCATCGTCGCGCGTGCCCAGCATCTGGTCGAAGCGGGTCGCGATGCGCGCGTGCAGCACGCTGCGGTCCGACGGCTCCAGCCCGAACGAGAGCAGGTCGAAGGGCAGCGCGGTTTTTTCGCGTTTGGCCAGCAGTTCCGACATCGGCTTGCCCGAAAGGGCGATGATTTCGAGCGCGCGGTTGATGCGCTGGGCGTCGTTGGGCGCGAGCCTGTCGGCCGTTGCGGGGTCGAGCGCGCGCAGCTTGTCGTGCATGCCGGGCCAGCCGATGATGGCCGCTTCGGCGTCGAGCTGCACGCGCAGGGCCGGATCGGCCACCGGCAGGTCGTCCAGGCCATCGGCCAGGCCTTTGAAGTACATCATGGTCCCGCCGACCAGCAGCGCCAGTTTGCCGCGCCCGTTGATCTCGGCCACCAGGCGCAGCGTATCGTCGCGGAACTGGGCCACCGAATACGATTCGGTCGGGTCGATGATGTCGATCAGGTGATGCGGCGCGCTGGCCAGTTCCTCTTGTGTCGGCTTGGCGGTGCCGATATCCATCTCGCGGTACACCAGCGCCGAATCGACGGAGATGATTTCGGCGGGGATGGCGCGCGCAATCGCCAGCGCGGCGGCGGTCTTGCCCGACGCGGTCGGACCCATGATGGCAACGGCGAACGGCTTCATGGCGTGATCCTTGGTTTCATTGCGTGACCCTCAGTGGCGTGGCGGTCAGGCGCACGGACGCGAATACGGCCAGGCCGAGCGCGCACGATACCAGCGCCAGCGGATACAGCGTGCCGTCGAAGCTCGCGCCGACCACGCTGCCGACCGCGAACGCGACGCACATATATAAAGCCCCCATCAAGCCGGCGGCGGTGCCGGCCTGCTGCGGGAAGGGCGTGACCGAACCCGATTGCGACACCGGAAAATTGACGCCGTGCGCGCCCATCGTCATGAACAGGGACAGCACCACCACGCTCCAATGCGCCAGTCCCGCGCCGACGGCGGCCAGGAACACGGCGCCGGCGGCCAGCGAGACGGTGCTGCCGATGCGCAGCGTGACCGCTGCGCCGAACAAAGGCAGCAGGCGGCGGCACACGATGGTGCCGGCCAGGTAGCCCGATACGCCAATCGCGAAGCAGTAGCCGAACCACTCGGTCGGCACGCCCAGCACGCGGATCAGCACCAGCGAGGAACCGGAAATGAAGGCGAAGATCGATCCGAACGACAGTGCGCCGGGCAGTGCGTGAGCCCAGAATTGGCGCGAACCGAGCACCAGCCGGTAGTTTTGCGCGAGGCCGCTCAAGTCGGTCGCCCTGGGGTTTTTATGCATGTTCGTCTCTGGCAGGCGCAGCACAACCGCCGCCAGCAGCAGCAACGACAGGACCGACAGCGCCACGAAGGCGGCGCGCCAGCCGAAGGCCACCTGCAGGTAGGAGCCGAGAATCGGCCCGGTGAGCGGCGCGAGCGAAATCCAGGAGCTGGCGCGCGCGATCACGCGCACGCTGTCGGCCGGCGGGTAGGCGTCGCGCACGATCGCGCGCGCGACGATCACGCCCGAGCAGCAGCCCAGCGCCTGCAGGAAGCGCGCCACGATCAGCAAGGTGATATCGGGTGCGGCCGCGCACAGCAGGCTAGCCACCACGTACAGCGACAGGCCCCAGATCAGCACTGGGCGGCGTCCGAAGCGGTCCGACAGCGGGCCGACGATCAGCTGCGCGCCACCGAAGCCGATCACGAACATCGACAAGGTCAGTTGCACGGTGGCGGCGGGCGCGCCGAAGCCGCTGGCCAGGCTGGGGAGCGACGCCAGGTACAAGTCGGTGGACAGGGGCTGCAGCATCAGCAGGCCGATGATCAGCAGAAGAACAGGCGCGTGCGCGTACGGCGCCAGCGGAGCGATGGTGTCGGGCTGGCGCATCGTCATTGACCGCGCAGGAACAGCTTGTCGAGCGAGGAGATGTCGAGCTGCACCCAGGTTGGGCGGCCGTGGTTGCACTGGTCGGCGCGTTCTGTGCTTTCCATCTGGCGCAGCAGGGCGTTCATTTCGGGCTGGTTCAGGATGCGGTTGGCGCGCACCGCCGTGTGGCAGGCCAGGGTCCCAAGGAGCTCGTTGCGGCGCTCGATCAGCACGCGCGAGCCGCCGAATTCGCGCACGTCGCGCAGCACGTCGCGCGCCAGCGTTTGCGCGTCGGCGTTCTTGAGCAGGGCCGGCACCGAGCGCACCGCCAGCGTGGTGGGCGAGAGCGCCGCGATGTCGAAGCCGAGCGCCTGCAAGGTGTCGCGGTTTTCCTGGGCGGTGCCCACTTCGACCGCGTCGGCGAAAAAGGTGACCGGGATCAGCAGGGCCTGGACCTGCATCTCCTGGCCGCCGACCTGCGCGTCGAGCGCGTTTTTCAGCTGCTCGTACAGAATCCGTTCGTGCGCGGCGTGCATGTCGACCAGCACCAGGCCCTTGGTGTTCTGGGCCAGTATATAAATACCGTGCAGCTGGGCCAGGGCGAAGCCGAGCGGGTATTCATCGTTCGACATCGTCTGCGTCGGCGCGGTGTAGGGCGTGACCGGGGCGCTGGCCGCGCTGGACGAAGCAGCGAACAGCGCGCCGTAGCTGTCCATGGTCTGCGCCACGCCGGGACCGTCGTAGCGGCTGCCGGGCGGGTAGGGCGAGGGCGAATAGGTGGCCGAGAGCTGGGCGCCGAAACTGGTTTGCTCATGTTCGCGGCGCCATGACGACACGCCGCCCACCTCGGCCGCCATCTGCGGCGCCGGCGCGTTGCCGTGGTCCGTGGCCGAGGTTTTGGCCAGCGCGCGCTGCACCGCGTGGAACACAAACTGGTGCACCGCGCGGCTGTCGCGAAAACGCACCTCGATTTTCGACGGATGCACGTTGACATCGACCAGCGCCGGGTCGAGGTCGAGCGCCAGCACATAGGACGGGAAGCGGTCGCCATGCAGCACGTCCTGGTAGGCGGCGCGCACCGCGTGCACCAGCAGCTTGTCGCGCACATAGCGCCCGTTCACGTAGAAGAACTGGCCGTCGGCGCGCGCCTTGGAGGCGGTCGGAAGGCCGGCGTAGCCGTGCACGCGCAGGGGGCCGGCGTTTTCGTCGATGGCCAGGCGCGCCTCGGCGAAGTCGTTGCCGAGGATATGAGCGCTGCGGCGCGCCATCTCGCTCACGTTCCAGTGATCGATGGTGCGGCCGTTGTGCGACAGCGAAAACGCCACGTCCGGGCGCGCCAGCGCGATGCGGCGCACCACTTCCGCGCAATGGCCGTATTCGGTCTGTTCCGACTTGAGGAATTTACGCCGGGCCGGCGTATTGAAGTACAGGTCCTGGACATCGATCGTGGTGCCGTGCGCGCCGGAGGCTGGCGCGACGGCGCCGAGATGGGAGCCGACGATTTCCCAGGCGTGCGGGGCGTCGGCGGTGCGCGAGGTGACCGAGACGGCGGCCACGGCCGCGATGGAAGCGAGCGCCTCGCCGCGAAAGCCGAGGGTTGCCACGTTTTCCAGGTCGGTCAGGGACGCGATTTTCGACGTGGCGTGGCGGGCCAGGGCGAGCGGTAGCTGGTCGGGGGCGATGCCGCGGCCGTTATCGGTGATGGCGATGCGTTTCACGCCGCCTTCTTCCAGGCGCACGGTGACCTGGGTGGCGCCGGCGTCGAGCGCGTTTTCGAGCAACTCCTTGACCACGGCGGACGGTCGCTCGACCACCTCGCCGGCGGCAATTTGCGAAATCAGCTGGTCGGGGAGGGCCTGGATCGGGCGGTGCGCGGAAATAGGAGCGTTCATGCGCGAATTATATCCCCAGTGTCCGCGAATGCCGCAGCGCGCCCCCAACTTCCCACCGGGGTCTGACCTCTGATTCGAAACATTGTAAAACCCCGGGCAGGGAAGTGTGAACGGAGCGCTGTTCTACAACCTGCGCGAACGCGTTTGTCGACTTGTGGCGTAGATGCTGCAAAACGGGAGCCCGTCACGCGTTTTCCAGATAAAAAGTTTCGAATCAGAGGTCAGACCCCGGTTGGGGAGCTTGGGCGGGGGGGCTGGCCTCGGTGTGGAGATTATTGTTGTTCGCGCACGGGGATGGGGGCGTTGCAGAGGTCGATGTGGCCGGCGGCGACTTTGGTCCAGGGGCCGCCGCGGTTGCGCTGGGCTTCGACCGCCGCTTTGTAGGCGGCACTGTCGGTGCGCATGACTTCCCATTTGCTGCGCTCGGCCTCGGGCACGTCGGCCGCTACCTTGAACGAGGCGATCGGGACGTGCTGCTCTTTCTTTTCGTAGAAACCCATCGGCGCCGGCCCGCGCGGCAGCGTCGACAGCAGCGGCATGCCGGCAATCACCCGCCCCACCACCGTGATGTTGCGGTCCAGGTGGCGCGGGGCGTGCCCGATCACCACGTACAGGGAGGAGCCGCCGCCACTGTCGGCGCCATTGTCGCGCCCCACCCCAACCATGCCGTAGCAGTGGGCCAGCCAGGCCTGGCCGGTTTTCGGGTCGCGCGCCGATGGGAAACCGTTCGAGTGCCCTACCTGCCGCGCATAGCCGTCGCGGTCCGGCAGGCGCGTGAAACGGCTGTCGTTTTTCATCGGGACCGTGAATTCGGCGGGCAAGGTGGCCTTGGCGGCCTTCATCGGGCGCGGGTTCTTTTCATCCGGGTCGCCCCATTGCACTACCCAGTTGTCCTGCGAACGGATGATCGCCAGGCCGTCGAAGTAGTTCTCGCGGGCCAGCATTTTGATGTTGACGGCGTGCTGTGGAGCAAATGTGGGCGCCAGTTCGATGACCACCCGTCCGCCAGGCACCTCCATATATAGGGTATTGTCGGGATCGAGCGCGCGCCAGTCCGATGGCTTCGAGGCCTTGATCACGTCGGCCACGGTGTTCTTCGATGGCAGTTCCCTGGCTACCGCGGCGCCGTGCGCGGGCAACGCCAGGCCGCCGGCCAGCACGGCCGCGACGATGCCGGCCTTGTTTATTCGGTGTTGTACATCCATCTGTTGTCTCCAGGTCGGTTGGCTCGCATGGCGTCCGCTGCGCCGCTCGACACAATTGTAAACCGCAAGATAGCTGGTCAGGAAACTTCTGACGCGGCGCAATTTTCTTGCGGGACCCCCTGTGGCGGATACAAATTTTGACTCCGAGTGATGTTATTATGCGGCGCTACCTTTTAGGATATTTATGGATCTGATGCAATTCTTCGACATGATTCTGCATGTCGATAAGACGCTGGGGGTGTTGCTGGCCCAATATGGCGTCTATGTGTACGCCGTCCTGTTTGCCATCGTGTTCTGCGAGACCGGCCTGGTGGTGTTGTTCTTCTTTCCTGGCGATACTCTTCTATTCATTGCGGGCGCAGCCTGCGCCACCGGCCAGCTCGACCCGTGGATCTTGACGGCCTTGCTGGTCACCGCCGCCGTCACCGGCAACACCCTCAATTACTGGATCGGCGAAGCCATCGGGCAGCGCGTATTTACCCATAATTACCGCTGGCTCAACAAGGATGCCTTGCACCGCACCCACGATTTCTTTGAAAAGCATGGCGGCAAGACCATCATCCTGGCGCGTTTCGTGCCGGTCGTGCGCACCTTCGCTCCGTTCGTGGCGGGCGTGTCGGACATGACACATACCCGTTTCCAGCTCTATAACATCACCGGCGCGCTGTTGTGGGTGGTCAGCCTGGTCACGGCGGGCTTTTTCTTTGGCAACATGCCTATCGTGCGCGATAACCTGACCCTGATCGTGCTGCTCGGCGTGGGCGCGGCCATCATCCCGCTGCTGCTCGGCGGCGTGTACAAAGTCAGTCGAAAGATGCTCAGCCGTTAAGCACTTCCCCCATCGGCGCGACATTTTCGCGCCGATGTTGCTTTGTGGACTCAAGTTTCCGGGCATACCCGCCGATAACCAGACTGTATTTCTTACTTTCTGGAACATCATGCGCAACTTGATCGCCCTCTTCGCTTGCACGCTGGCCATCTCGACGGCAAGCGCCAACGATCCTCACGCCGCCGCCAAACCGGCTGCCGCCACCCCTGCCGCCCCTGCCGCCAAGCCCGGCGCGTCCAAGGCCGAGCCAGTCAAACTGGCGGCGCTCGAGACGCCCAAGCCGGCGCCGCCGTCGGCCAAGGCCGCCGCCGCCCAGGCCCTGAGCGAAGCGGACGCCGAAGCCGAGCTGTCGGCCAAGATCGCGGCGCGCCTGGCCCTCATGCGCGCCAACCAGGCAGCCCGCCTGGCCGCCGCCGCCAAGGCGAAAAAGGTATCCGTGACGCGCCGCGAAGCGGTCAGCGCGATCACCCAGCCGGCGCCGGCGCGTCCCTTCCACAGCGACCACTGGTCGTACGAGGGCGAGACCGGCCCGGCCAACTGGGGCAAAATCAACGCGGCCTGGAGCAAGTGCGATACCGGCACGCGCCAGTCGCCGATCGACCTGCGCGATGGCATGAAGGTCGACCTCGAACAGATCACCTTCGATTACAAGCCGACGGGCTTCAACGTGGTCGATAACGGCCACACGGTGCAGGTGACGGTCGGCGGCGGCAATTTCATCACGGTGCAGAACCGCTCGTACGAACTGCTGCAGTTTCACTTCCATCGCCCGTCCGAGGAAAGGGTCAACGGCAAGGGTTTCGAGATGGTGGTGCACATGGTGCATAAAGACCCGGAGGGCAAGCTGGCGGTGCTGGCGGTGCTGCTCGAACGCGGCAAGGGGAACAATATGATCCAGACGGTGTGGAACAACCTGCCGCTCGAAAAGCTCGACGTCGTCAATCCGAATGTGGTGCTGGACGTGGCCGAGATGCTGCCGCAGCGCCGCGATTACTTCACTTTCATGGGGTCGCTCACCACGCCGCCCTGCAACGAGGGCGTGCTGTGGCTCGTGATGAAGCAGCCGATGCAGGCCTCGCCGGCCCAGATGGCGCTGTTCTCGCGCATGTATCCGCTCAACGCCCGGCCGATCCAGGCCAGCTCGGGACGCATGATCAAGGAATCGAACTAAGTTCTTATGGGTCGATGCACACCGTGTGCGCGCCGCGCCAGGCCGCGCCCGGGGCCAGGGTCAGCGGTGCGATCAGGGCCGGTTCGATGCACACGAAGCGCTGGTACTCGGCGTCGAGCATGTCGCCCAGCGCGGCCGCGTCGAGCGCACCCGGGTTCCACACCACCGCGTCGGTGAAGCCGCTTTGCGCAAGGCGCAGGGTGGAGTGGCCGTCGGTGAGCAGCATGCCGCCTTCGATGCCCTGGTAGATGCGGTCGAACTTGTCGTCGATGTGCAGCTCGCCTTCCTGCACGCCGCCGATGCGCACGCGCGCCAGCTCGCCGACCGCAAAGTAGCTGTGCAGCGCGGCCGAAAACGCAAACGCATCGGCGCCCGTGTTGCTCACCTCGAACGCCAGCGCCAGCACGCCGCCGTTCACATCCACCCGCAAGGTCAAGGCGAAGCCGTGCGGCCACGCTTGCGCCAGCGCGGGCGGCAGGTCGCCAGGCGCCAGGGCGAAGACGGCGAAGCCCGCGCCGCTCTCTTGCAAGCGCCAGGTGGCCACGCGCGCAAAGCCGTGGCGCATGCCGGCGCCGCGTTCGGCGAACTGTGGGAAGATCACCGGCACGCCGCCGCGAATCGGACGGCTGCCGTCAAGCCTGGATGCGGCGCTGCAGAACAGGCGCTCGGCGCCATCGGCGCCCTGCCACGACACCAGGTGCGCGCCGTACAAGGTGACGATGGCCTGGGCGCCGTCGGCGCCGCGGATGCGCACGGCCGGCAGTTGGCCGTAGTCGACCATCTCGATGGTGTTGTTCATGGAGTCGTTCATGTTTGGCGGCCCTTGGCCAGCGGCGGATTGGCCGCGAAATAGCGCTTGATGCCCTTGGTGATGGCGGCCGCGATCTGGTCCTGGTAGCCATTGTCGCGCAGCTTGGCTTCTTCTTCGGGATTCGAAATGAAGGCCGTCTCGATCAGGATCGACGGGATGTCGGGCGCCTTGAGCACCGCGAAGCCGGCCTGTTCGACCGAGCCTTTGTGCAGCTTGGCGATGCCGCTGATTTCGCCGAGCACCGCTTTGCCGAGCTTCATGGAGTCGTTGATCTGGGCCGTCGTCGACAGGTCCAGCAGCACGCTGGCGATCTGCTTGTCGTGGCTCTGGATGTTCACGCCGCCGATGGCGTCGGCCAGGTTTTCCTTGTTGGCGAGCCAGCGCGCGGCGGTCGAGGTGGCGCCTTTTTCGGACAGCACGAACACCGATGAGCCGCGCGCGGTCGGCAGCATGAAGGCGTCGGCGTGGATCGAGACGAACAGGTCGGCCTGCACCTTGCGCGCTTTTTCGACGCGCACGCCGAGCGGCACGAAGTAGTCGCCGTCGCGGGTGAGCATGACGCGCATGTTGGGCTGCTCCTCCAGCTTGAACTTGAGCCGCTTGGCGATGGCCAGCACAATGTCTTTTTCGCGCGTGCCCGAGGCGCCGATCGCGCCCGGGTCTTCGCCGCCGTGGCCGGGGTCGAGCGCGATGGTCATCATGCGCACCACCTTGCCGCCTTTGTCGTTCTTTTGCGCGGCCACGCGCGGCGGGTCGGGACGGATCGGGGCCGGGTCGGGAAGTTCGGGCTTGGGCGTCGGCACGGCCGGCTGGGCCAGTACCGGGCCGGCCGGCGGCAACGGCGCCGGCTGCTGCGCGGGCGGCACCACCACCACCACCGGCGGCGTGACCACCGCTGGCAGCGCTGGCGTGGCGGCAGGCGGCGTGGCGGCCACCGGCGGCGGCGTCGCGGCGATCGGCGGCTTGGGCGCGGGCGTCGGCAGTTCAGGGTTGCCGGGCGGCGCATCGGCGCGCGACCACTCGCCTTTTTCGATCATCGCCGCGATCGGGTCGACCGCCTTGACCGGATACAGGTCGAAAATCAGGCGGTGCTTGTAGTTGCCCACGGGCGCGAGCGTAAACACTTGCGGCTTGATTTCTTCTTTCAGGTCGAACACCAGGCGCACCACGTTGGGCCGGTTCTGGCCCACGCGCACCTGCTTGATGTACGGGTCGCCCGACTGGATCTTGGCCACCAGGCTTTTCAGGGTCGGATTGAGTTCGAGTCCTTCGATGTCGACCACGAGGCGCTGCGGGTCGGGCACGGTGAAGTGCGTGACTTTGAGGTCGCTGTCGTTTTCGAGCGTGACGCGGGTGTAATCGGCGGCCGGCCAGACACGCACCGCGAGAATTTGCGCGGCGCTAGCGGGCAGCACGGGAAAGACGGAAAGCAGCAGGGTGCCGCCAGCTTTCAGGATGGTGCGCCGGCTTATTGCTCCCGGCATCAAAGGTTTGGTGCGAATGTAAGGCGGTCGAGGCATAGCAAACCCAGGTCAGACAACGCTTGCAATTCTACATCACGGCCGAGCCCGGCAACGTGAAGGAATACACGCAGGTCGGGGGGCGGCAGCACCGGATCGGCTTTTTCGGGCCATTCGACGATGCAAATGTTGTCACCGTTAAATTCTTCACGGAAACCGGCGTCCAGGAATTCTTCGGCGCTGGCCATGCGGTACAGGTCGAAATGGATGACATTCACGGCGCGCCCGGCCAGTTCGATGCGGTACGGCTCGGACAAGGTGTAGGTCGGGCTCTTGACGCTGCCGGCGTGCCCGGCCGCGTGCAGCAGCGCGCGGGTGAGGGCGGTCTTGCCGGCGCCGAGGTCGCCATGCAGGTGGATGGACAGCCCCGGCAGCAGCGCGCGCGCCAGTGCGGCGCCCAGTGCGTTGGTGCCGGCTTCGTCATGGAGGTGGGCTTTGAAGTGCTGCATGGAATAGAATAGTCGCTGTGATGTTTGCCAGCCTTCGATTGTACTCCCGCCCAGCATGCTTTCTTCCCCTGACCAACCCGATCTGTCCGCTTTAGCGCAGTCCATCAAGCTCTGGGGCCGCGAGCTCGGCTTTGGCGAGGTGCGCATCAGCGACGCCGACCTGTCGCAGGCCGAAGCGGGCTTGCAAGCCTGGCTCGACGCCGGCCGCCATGGCGAGATGGATTACATGGCCAGCCATGGCATGAAGCGCGCCCGTCCGGCCGAACTGGTGCCGGGCACGGTGCGGGTCATCAGTGCGCGCATGGATTATTTGCCGCCCGCCACGCCGGACGACTGGCGCGAGCGCGAGGCGGCGCGCCTGCGCGACCCTGGCGCGGCCGTCATTTCGATCTATGCGCGCGGCCGCGATTACCATAAGGTGTTGCGCAGCCGCTTGCAGCAACTGGCCGAGCGCATCGAGCGCGAGACCGGGCAACTGGGTTTTCGGGTGTTTACCGATTCGGCGCCGGTGATGGAGCTGCCGCTGGCCGAAAAAGCCGGCATCGGCTGGCGCGGCAAGCACACCTTGATCCTGAATCGTGATGCGGGGTCGATGTTTTTCATTGGCGAAATCCTGGTGGACGTGGCGTTGCCGGTCGATGCGCCGGCCAGCGCCCATTGCGGCCAGTGCAGCGCGTGCATCACAGCCTGCCCGACCCAGGCGATTTTGGCGCCCGGGCGGCTCGATGCGCGCCGCTGCATTTCGTACCTGACCATTGAGTTAAAAAGCAGCATCCCGGAAGAGCTGCGGGCGCTGATCGGCAACCGGGTGTATGGCTGCGATGATTGTCAGACCGCGTGCCCGTGGAATAAGTTCGCGCAAAAGGCGGTGGTGCCCGATTTTGATGAACGCAATGCGCTCGGCAGTGCCGATATGGTCAGTTTGTTCGCCTGGAGCGAGGAAGAGTTCGGGCGCAGGCTGGAGGGCAGTCCGATCCGGCGCATCGGGCACGAGCGCTGGCTGCGCAACCTGGCGGTGGGCCTGGGCAATGCCGCCGAGGGGCGCAAGGGCGATGCCGCCATCGTGGCGGCCTTGCGGACGCGCGCGGACCATGACTCGCCGATGGTGCGCGAGCATGTGGCGTGGGCGCTGGGGCGGCATGCTCAATAGCCCCCCGCCGTTCCTGGCACTGCCAGCAACGACTTCCCGCCTGAGAGGCTGTCTCAAAACGCTAAAATCACCGCTAGGCGGTAGACTCTTATCCGTCATTCCCGCGCAGGCGGGAATCCAAGTTCGCTGCTATGCCACGGAATGGGATTCCCGCCTGCGCGGGAATGACGGTGCTGGAGGTGGTAGTCGTTGAACGCGTCCCTTTTGAGACAGCCTCCTGAGCGGGAACGACGGTTTGGAATGTAACGATACAACCCTGTCAAATTCTGCTCCCTACAAGCGCTTCAAGCGCACCGCCGACCAGTCGCTGTCCATCGACGCCATCGCCACGCCCGTCACCCCGCGTTCCTTGGCCCACGCAAAAATGGTGTCGCGCGTGAGGTCGGTGGCCTTGGGCGCGCTCGGCTTGAGGTAAGCCACCCATAAGGACCCCTTCTCGCCCAGCCGCCGCAAGGCGGCAGGGAACCATTTTTCAAGCTCAGCCTGGTTCAGCGCGAAGACCAGCACCACGTCGGCCGGCCCTTCTTCCTCGTTGATCAAGCTCTTCGGCAACTGTTCCATCATGGCCGGATGGACCGCGCCATTGAACACCGCCAGCGACCTGGCAGTCTTCAGGTACATCTTGTCGGCTATCGTCTTTTCACTCATCGGATCGTACCCAGATTGAATTAGGAAGCGAAATTATGCTACCAGTGTTTGACCGGGGTACGCACCATTGCGTTCATTTTCATTTTGATTATGTTGTTCGGTTTCTATGCGGACACCTTTGCCGCAGCGGTCCCACAGGCGGTCGTGCCAGGGCAGGACGATGACGTTGAGCACCGGTTCGATCAGCGCGGCCAGGCCGCCAAAGGCGAGCGAGCCGCTGGCCCAGGCCATCACGCCGAACGCCACCGCAATGTGCAAGCCGGTCTGGCTGAGCTTTTCCAGGCCCAGCGCCAGCATCCGCCCGCGCGCGGTGCGCGCCAGCTGGCCCAAGGCGTGCCAGGCTTTCTCGTGCAGCGGCAGCAAGGCCACGTTGAGGATCGGCTCGATCACGGCGGCCAGGCCGCCCAGCGCGAGCGAGCCGGTCATCAGCCAGGTCAGCGCGAAGGCGATGACCATGTGGGTGGCGATCCTGCTGGTGGTTTGTGCGGCGGCCCTGACCATGATGCTGTCCTTCGAATGCGTGCTCGATCAGTAAATGATAATCGTTCGCATTTAGAAAAGACAGTCAATTGTGTCACTCGGGGCCATAGCGTGAGGCTATGCCGGCGCGTCCTGATGGCCTATTTCAGCAAGCCTGCCAGCTCGACCGCGGTTTTGACCTGCATCTTGTCGAAGATGTGGGCGCGGTGCACTTCCACCGTGCGCATGCTGATGCCGAGCTGGTCGGCGACGACCTTGTTCATCTTGCCGGCCAGGATCAGGTCGAGCACTTCGCGTTCGCGCGCCGACAGGCTGGCCAGGCGCGCCTGCACCAGCGCGCCGGCGCCGGCCTGGCGCGACAGGGCCAGCGCTTGTTCCACCCGGTCCATCAGGCGGTTGCCGTCGAACGGTTTTTCGAAGAAGTCGAAGGCGCCGCGCTTGAGGCTGTCGACCGCCATCGGCACGTCGCCGTGGCCGGTCAGGAAGATGACGGGCAGGCGCGCGGTCAGGCCGCGCGCGATCAACTGGTCGAATACGGCCACGCCGTTGATGTCGGGCATGCGCACGTCGAGCAGCAGGCAGTCGCCGTGGGCGTCGAAGCGGGCCGCGGCTTGATCAAGAAAAAGTTGGGCGCTGGCGTGCCCGCAAGCTTCGATACCGCGCGAGCGCGCCAGCCAGACGAGCGAGTCGCGCAGAACGTCCTCGTCATCGACGATATGCAACATGGGAGTCTCCGGTTTTTCGCGTAGTCTACCCCAGCGGGGCCGCTTGCGCCGGCAAGCTGAAGCTGAAGATGGTGCCGCCGTCCGGATTGGCGGCGTGTTTCAGGCTGCCGCCGTGGAATTCGACGGCGCTGCGGCACACCGACAAGCCCATCCCCATGCCTTCGGCCTTGGTCGAGAAGAAGGGCGAAAACAGGCGTGCGGCCACCTCCGGCGCAATCCCGTGGCCCTGGTCGATCACGGCCACGCACACCTGGCCGTGCTCGCAACTGGCGGCGATGCGCAGCAGGCGCCGGCCGGGAGCGATGTCTTGCATGGCTTCGATGCCGTTGCGCGTCAGGTTCAGCAAGACTTGCTCGAGCATCATGCGGTCGGCGCTCACGCACGGCAGGTCGGGCGCGATGCTGGTCTCGACCATGACGTAGAACTTGCGCGCCTGCAGTTCGATCAGGGCGTAAATGCCGTCGACCAGGGCATGCACGCCGATCCGCTGGCGCTGCGGTTCGCGCTTTTTGACGAACTCGTGGACGCTGCGGATGATCTGGCCGGCGCGCTGGGCTTGCAGGCTGGCCTGTTCCAGGGCCGGCTGCAACAGGCCGGCGTCGACGCTTTGTCCTTGGGCGCTGGCCCGTCCCAGCACGTTCAGGGCGCCGGTGGTGTAGCTGGCGATGGCCGCCAGCGGCTGGTTCAGCTCGTGCGCCAGCATCGAGGAAATCTCGCCCATGGTGGCCAGGCGCGCGCTGGCCTGCAATTTTTCCTGCTGCTGGCGGTTGAGTTCCTCGACGCGTTTCAGGTCCGATATATCGAGAATCGAACTCATCCAGCCGGTCTGGCGCGCCTCGCTGTCGACCAGCGGCGCTTCGAAAATGAGCACCGGCACGCGCACGCCGTCGCTGCGCTGGAAGATGGTTTCGAACTGCTCGGTCGCCTCGCCCGCCAGCACGGCGGCGAAGCGCTGCTGGTAGACCGCCATCGCTTCCGGCGCCCAGTAGGGCATGGGCGGGGTCTTGCCCAGCAGTTCCTCGGCCGGCAAGCCGACCATCTTGCAAAACGCCGGGTTGACGTAGGTGACCCGGCCTTCCAGGTCGCGCGCGCGCAGGCCGGTGACCAGCGAATTTTCCATGGCGGTGCGAAACGCCATCTGCTGGCGCAACGCGCCTTCGGCCGCCAGGCGGCGCGCGATGTGGCGCCACAGCGCCATCAGGCTGGCCAACAGGCCCAGCGCCAGCAGCACCACCGAGCCGACCAGCAGATTGGGCAGCAGGCGCGGTTCGCTCTTGACGCTGTCGGTGGCCAGCATGAGCGTGGCGCCGGTCAGGTCGAGCGCGCGTTTGTGGGTGTACACGCCGCGCCCGGGACCGGCGGCGGCGCGCTTGGCCAGCACGCCGTCGTCGCGGTCGACCAGGGAAATGGCGTTATCCTGCGCGAACCACCAGGGCACGGTTTCGTCGAGCAGGATTTTCAGGTCGACCGTGGCCACCAGGCTGCCCACGTAGGCGCCGTCGCGAAACAGCGGCAGGTGGTAGTCGAGCAGGTGCTGGCCGGGCAGGGCGCCGGCGTACGGTTCGGCGTAGCGCCCGAGGCGCCCGGCGCGCGCCATCTCGGCGGCGTCCCGGGCCGGCGCGCGCAGGGCCGGCGCGCCGGGCGCGGCGCTGGCCGCCTGCAGGCGCAGGCCAGGGTCGAACCAGCGCACCTGCTCGAGCTCGTGGCTGAGCTTGAGCATCTGGGCCAGGCGCGCCTGCAGCGCGGCTGCGGCCAGCTTGCCCTCGGCCAGTTCGGCGCCGAGCGCGGCCAGCGCTTCTTCGTTGCGGGTCAGCTCGAAACGGATGGTTTGCTCGACCCACAGTGTGTCGGCAATCAATTGTTCCTGGCGTTCGGTGGTTTCCATCTGGCGCGCCTGCCACGGCAGCCAGAACAGTACCGCTAAAAACAACAGTACCAACAGTACCGGCAACAGCCAGCGCCAGGGGCCGCCAAGTACAAAGGGAGGCCTTGCGGGCCGCGCGGTTGAAGTCATCATCACACCTTGTCCGTAATAGTCGGTCCTGGCTATTGTGGATATCCACTGTTGCAGTGCAGAATGTAGGTCGGGATTCCGCATTGCGGTCAAGAAACGTTGGTTTTCGTAAATATGGAGATAAGTATGAAAATGAAGTCGTTCGTCGTCGCGCTCGCCGCCACACTCAGTTTGAATGCATGGGCGCAAGCGCCGATCGTGATCAAGTTCAGCCATGTCGTGGCAACCGATACCCCCAAAGGCCAGGCCGCCGAGCGCTTCAAGGAGTTGGCCGAGAAAGCCACCAAGGGCCGCGTCAAGGTGGAAGTCTACCCGAACAGCCAGCTCTACAAGGACAAGGAAGAGCTCGAAGCCCTGCAACTGGGCGCGGTGCAGATGCTGGCTCCCTCGCTGGCCAAGTTCGGTCCGCTGGGCGTGAAAGAATTCGAAGCGTTCGACCTGCCATACATTTTCCCGACCAAGGCCGCGCTGTACAGCGTGACCGAAGGCCCGATCGGCAAGAGCTTGCTGCAAAAGCTCGAGCCAAAAGGCATTACCGGCCTGGCGTACTGGGATAACGGCTTCAAGGTGATGTCGGCCAACAAGCAGTTGCGCGTGCCGGCCGATTTCCGTGGCCAGAAGCTGCGCATCCAGTCGTCCAAGGTGCTCGACGCGCAGATGCGCGCACTCGGCGCCAATCCGCAGGTGCTGGCCTTCTCCGAGGTGTACCAGGCGCTCCAGACCGGCGTGGTCGACGGCACCGAGAATCCGCCGTCGAACATGTTCACCCAGAAAATGCACGAAGTGCAGAAGCACGTGACCCTGTCCAACCACGGCTACCTGGGCTATGCCGTCATCGTCAACAAGAAGTTCTGGGATGGCTTGCCGGCCGATATACGCACCAGCCTGACGACCGCGATGCGCGACGCCACCACGTTCGAAAAAGCCATCGCCCAGCGCGATAACGACATGGCGCTGGAAGCGATCAAGAAAACCGGCAAGACCGCCATCTACACGCCAACCGCCGCCGAACAGGCCGAATGGCGCAAGGTGTTGTTGCCAGTGCACAAACAGATGGAAAGCCGTATCGGCGCCGAGCTGATCGGTTCGATCAACAAGACCGCCGCCGCAGCGAAGTAAGCACGCAGGTCCCGGGCGGGCGCCGCGCCATGCGGCGCCCGCCCGCACGCATTTCCCCATTCCCCTTTCCTTAATTTACAGATTCAACATAAGGATTCGACATGAAATTTCTCGACCATCTGGAAGAGTGGATCATTGCGAGCCTGATGGGCGCAGCCACGCTCGTTGTGTTCGTCGCGGTGGTCCACCGCTACCTGTCCGGCCTGCCCATTCCCGTGGTGCAGGACTGGCTGATTCAAATCAATACCAGCTGGGCCCAGGAACTGTGCATCTACATGTTCGTCTGGATGGCCAAGTTCGGCGCGGCCTACGGCGTGCGCACCGGCATCCACGTCGGCATCGATGTGCTGATCAACCGCCTGGACACCCCGTGGCGCAACAAGTTCATCGTGTTCGGCCTCCTGGCCGGCGCGACCTTTACCGCCATCGTCGGCACCCTGGGCGCCAATTTCGTCTGGCACATGGCGCACACCGACCAGACCTCGTCCGACCTCGAAGTGCCGATGTGGCTGGTGTACCTGGCGGTGCCGCTCGGGTCCTACCTGATGTGCTTCCGCTTCATCCAGGTGGCCGTGCATTTCATCCGCACCGGCGAGCTGCCCAAGCATGACCACGGCCATGTCGAAGGCCTGGAAGACGAGATCGCCGCGGCGAAAGGCGGTGCCGCATGAGCGCCCTCATCATCTTCAGCCTGCTGATCGTCCTGATGCTCACGGGCATGCCGATTTCGATCTCGCTCGGCCTGACCGTCCTGACCTTCCTGTTCACCATGACCGACGTGCCGATCCAGTCGGTCGCGCTCAAGCTGTTTACCGGCATCGAAAAGTTCGAAATCATGGCGATTCCGTTCTTCATTTTGGCCGGCAATTTCCTCACGCACGGCGGGGTGGCGCGGCGCATGATCAACTTCGCCACCTCGATGGTCGGCCACTGGCACGGCGGCCTGGCGCTGGCCGGCGTGGTGGCGTGCGCGCTGTTCGCGGCGGTGTCCGGTTCCAGCCCGGCGACGGTGGTGGCGATCGGCTCGATCATCCTGCCGGCCATGGTGCGCCAGGGCTATCCGCGCGGCTTCGGCGCCGGCGTCGTCACGACCTCGGGCGCGCTCGGGATCTTGATTCCGCCATCGATCGTGATGGTGATGTATTCGGTCACCACCAATACCTCGGTCGGCCAGCTGTTCATGGCCGGCGTGGTGCCGGGCCTCATGCTGGCCAGCCTGCTGGGCCTGACCACCTGGTTCCTGGCGCGCAAGCATAACTATCCGCGCATGCCGAAGGCGAGCTGGGGCGAGCGCTGGCTGGCCTTCCGCAAGAGCGCCTGGGGCTTGCTGCTGATTGTCATCGTGATGGGCGGGATTTATTCGGGCAAGTTCACCCCGACCGAAGCGGCCGCGATGGCGGCGGTGTACGCCTTCATCATCGCCGTGTTCGTCTACAAGGACTTGAAGCTCAAGCAAGTGGCCAAGGTGCTGCTCGATTCGGCGTCGATGTCGGCCATGCTGCTGTACATCATCACCAACGCGATGCTGTTCTCCTTCCTGATGACCAGCGAAGGCATTCCGCAAGCGATGGCGGCCTGGATTACCGGCCAGGGCCTCGGCGTGGTCAGCTTCTTGCTGGTGGTGAATATCTTGCTGCTGTTGGCGGGCAACGTGATGGAACCGTCGTCGATCGTGTTGATCATGGCGCCGATCCTGTTCCCGGTGGCGATGAAGCTGGGCATCGATCCGGTGCACTTCGGCATCTTGATCATCGTCAACATGGAAGTGGGGATGTGCCATCCACCGGTCGGGCTCAATCTGTACGTGGCCTCGGGCATTACCAAGATGGGCATTTCGGAGTTGACGGTAGCGGTGATGCCGTGGCTGTTGACGATGCTCGGCTTCCTGGTGATCGTGACCTACGTACCACAGATCTCGCTGTGGCTGCCTAATTTAATTTACAAGTGAAATATATTTTCCCCCACCGTGAAAAAAAAGCCACATTTTCTTAAATCAAATAAGTTATGATGGGCACCGATCCAGCACCATACTGGTGCGGATGGGGGCGAACGGATTGCAGGTTGGGGGAGTGGGAAGATAGAAGAAACGGTAGTCCATACCGGAGAAATATCGAGGAGACACGCGTTTTACAGAATGCTGTTGGCATGTCCAAACAGCCGGGAACGTGAATAAAATTTGGAACGCACCGCGAGGTGCGTTTTTTTTCGTCTGCCGGAAAGCGCGGCGGATTGGTTTGACGCCGTCTGCGCATATACTCTCGTGTATGAACCCTCAAGCAGAGAACATCTTTTCCGCCATCGTGGAGGCGCCCTTCGGCGCGGTCGGCATCCGCACCGACGCGGGCCGCGTGCGCGAACTGGTGTACCTGCCGCCCCATTTCGGTGCGAAAGAGGCGCTTGACCCGGTCGCCGCGCTGGCCGCGCAGCAGGTCGGGCAATACCTGCGCGATCCCGATTTCCGCTTCAGTTTGCCGTTGCTGGACGCCGGCAGCGTCTTCCAGCGCAAGGTGTGGGAAGCGATCGCGTCAATCCCGCGCGGCACCGTGCGCACCTACGGCCAGGTCGCCAAGTACATCGGCTCGGCCCCGCGCGCGGTGGGGCAGGCGTGCGGCGCCAACTGGTTTCCGATCATCATTCCGTGCCACCGGGTCACCGCCGCGGGCGGGCTGGGCGGCTTTTCGAACCATGACGATGAAAATGGTTTCCACCTGGGCGTCAAGCGCTGGCTGCTCGCGCACGAAGGGGCCGGCAAGGGACCATGGCAACAGCAATCAATCTTCAACTGATCGACGCCTTCTGCGACCAGCTGTGGCTCGAGCAGGGCCTGGCCAAGAATTCGATCGACGCCTACCGGCGCGACCTGCGCCTGTTCGCGCGCTGGCTCGAAGTGACACGCCCGGCGCTGGCCAGCCTGCACGCGGTCGGCGCCGGCGAGCTGGAAGCGTATTTTTCCGACCGCCATGCCGAGTCCAAGCCGAGCACGGCCAACCGGCGCCTGTCGGTGCTCAAGCGCTTTTACCAACTGGCGCTGCGCAACAAGGACGTCACGGCCGATCCGTGTTTGCAGATGGCGTCGGCAAAGCAGCCGCAGCGTTTCGTGCATACCCTGACCGAAGCGCAGGTGGAAGCCTTGCTGCAGGCGCCCGACGTGAGCACGCCGCTCGGACTGCGCGAGCGCACCATGCTCGAAGTGATGTATGCGAGCGGCCTGCGGGTGTCGGAGCTGGTGACCTTGAAAATGATGGAGCTGAGCCTGAACGATGGCGTGCTGCGCATCACCGGCAAGGGCAGTAAAACGCGGCTGGTGCCGTTTGGCCAGGAAGCGCGCCGGTGGATCGACCGCTACCTGAAAGAAGCGCGTGGCGTCATCCTGAACGGCCAGGTGGACGATGCGCTGTTCGTGACCGGGCGCGGGGGACCGATGACGCGCCAGATGTTCTGGATCCTGATCAAGAAGCATGCGGGCACGGCGGGCATCACGGCGCCCTTGTCGCCGCACACCTTGCGCCACGCGTTCGCCACGCATTTGCTCAATCACGGGGCCGACTTGCGCGTTGTGCAACTTCTGCTGGGACATGCCGATATTTCGACGACCCAGATTTACACCCATGTTGCGCGCGAGCGCATGAAGCGACTGCACGCCGAGCATCACCCACGTGGTTAATTCAAATGCCGAACGCATAACTGCGTCATAATGCTGTCTTACTACCCCCCTTTCTTTTATAACCCAAGAGGTGATCCATGGCTAAAACTAATTTCCAGTACGAAAAGCGGCAGAGGGAATTAGAGAAAAAGAAAAAGGCGGACGAGAAGGCCAAGCGCAAGCTGGAAGCCAAAACGACGCCTGGCGGTGAAGACAATGAGGCGGCCGATGAGGATGACACCGAGGAAGCGAAGCCCGAATAGGCAAGGCGTCCTCCCGGCCACTGGCGCAGGCAGGCGCGGCCAGGTTCGCGCCGGAACCGGCAGCCGGCCTTGCGCAAGCAAGCGATCGGCAAACCTACTTTTTGTTCACCTGGCGCGTGGTGTCATGGTACTGCCAGAGCACATTGACGATCTTCCACTCGCTGCGCTGGTTCTTGTACAGGTGCATATAGTCGATCCACTCGTCGGCGCTCAGCTTGACGGTTGCCACACGCTGGTCGACATCGAGGATCTTGATGTCCACCCGCGGCTGCGCCGGAAATTTTGTACCGTCCCGGTTGTAGGTCCTGGCGACCTTGACCATGGCGTCGAAATCGGTCTGCATGATGAATTCCGTGCCGTCGGCCGCCTGCCAGTAGGTGCGCTTGGCGAGCTTGGGATCGAGGCCGCGTTCCATGCGCGCCGGATCGACCTTGTGTTGCGACTCGATATAGTCGCGTACCGCGCGCTCGATCAAGGCATTATCGGTGGCATCGGCCGCCTGCGCCATCAGCGGCGCTGTGGCGCACAGCAGAAACAGTAAAGAGCGTTGCATGTGTATCCTTCGGTTGTGGGCGGGATGCGCATGGGAAGCTCGGACCGGTTCCCATGCCATCGACGCTTGTTGCGATTCAAAAATGGCGCGGCTGCTCAAACGCCGACCGCGACCTTGTCTTCTTCATGCTGGCCCTCATGCTCGTCCTGTTGATCACCCTTGAACCAGCGCGCCGCGCGCTTGCCCAGGCTGTCGAGGTAGGTGTACGCCACCGGCACCACCACCAAAGTCAGCAGGGTTGAGGTAATCACCCCGCCGATCACCGCGCGTCCCATCGGCGCCTGCGATTCGCCGCCGTCGCCCATGCCGATCGCCATCGGCAGCATCCCGAAGATCATCGCCAGGGTCGTCATCAAAATTGGC
This sequence comes from Massilia rubra, assembly GCF_011682065.1. GTDB lineage: Bacteria > Pseudomonadota > Gammaproteobacteria > Burkholderiales > Burkholderiaceae_D > Telluria_A > Telluria_A rubra. The sequence goes on from NZ_VUYU01000001.1 coordinate 98,199, forward strand.
CGCAGGCGCACCTGCCCCGCTTCCAGGATCGCATCGTGCTGGTTCTTGCCCTCTCGCTGGCCGTGATTGGTGAAGTCGACCAGCAAAATCGCGTTCTTGGTCACCAGCCCCATCAGCATCACGATACCGATCACCGAGAAAATATTCAAGGTGCTGCCCGTCACCAGCAGGGCAATCAGCACCCCGATCATCGACAAGGGCAGCGACACCATGATCGCGATCGGCTGCAGGAAGCTGCCGAACTGCGAGGCCAGCACCAGGTAAATGAAGATCACCGCGATCCCCAGCGCCGCGCCGGCCGCGCCCATGGTTTCGGCCATCTGCTCGGCGTCGCCGCCGACGTCGAAACGCACGCCGTCGGGCAGCGTGATGCTCTTCATGGCCAGCTTGACGTCGCCGTCCACGTCGCCGGTCGGACGCCCTTCGGCGCTGGCGTAGATCGCCACCCGCCGTTCCAGCGCCTGGCGCTTGAGCACCTGCGGGCTGGTCGAAGGCACGAATTCGACCACCTGGCGCAGCGGCACCATTACCGGATTGCCATCGGCATCGCGCTTGGTCGAGGCCACCGACAGGTCGGCCAGGTCGGCCACCTTCTGGCGCCCCGACTTGGGCAGCTGCACATTGACGTCGTAATTCTGTCCGTCCGGCGCCAGCCAGCGGCTGATCTGGTCGCCCGCCACGAAGGGTCGCAGCGCCAGCCCGATCTGCTGGGTCGACAGCCCCAGGTCGCTGGCCAGCTCGTTGTTGATCTTGACGATGGTGGCCGGGTTGGCGCCTTCCTGGCTGTATTCCAGGTCGGCGATGCCCTTAATGGCGCGCATCTTGTCCATCAACTGGTGCGCCACGGCGTCGAGATTGGCTTCATCCTGGCCCAGGATCGCGATGAAGATCGGCTTCCAGCCGACCGACATGGTGATCCCGGCGACCGCTTGCAGGCGCTCGCGGATCAGGCGTTCGACTTCCTTCTGCGAGCGCCGCTTGTTCTTGTTCCGGTCGGTCAGTTTCAGGTTCATCTGGGCCGTGTGGCGCCCGTTGTCGGTGCCCACGGTGGTGATCGCGCTGTCGATGTCCTTGAACTCCTTGAGCGCCGCTTCGACCTGCTGCATCTTCTGGTCGGTGTATTCCAGGCTCGACCCGACCGGGGCCTTGAATTCCATGTGGATATAGCCGTCGTCGGTTTCGGGGAACATCTCGCCGCCGATCAGCGGCATCAGGGCCAAGCTGCCGACGAACAGGGCGGCGGCCAGCGCCAGGGTGGCCTTGCGCCAGCGCAGCGCCAGTTCCAGCACCTTGCCGTACCAGAGGTGCAGGCGTTCGATGCCATGCTCGATTCTCTCCATGCCGCGCCCGAGCCAGGGCAGGTACTTGAACCGGTCCTTGACCGGGTCGCGCCACACCGACGAGAGCATCGGGTCGAGCGTGAAGCTGACGAACAGCGACACCATCACCGCCACCGCCACCGTGATCCCGAACTGCAGGAAGAAGCGCCCGATGATGCCTTCCATGAAAGCGACCGGCACGAACACGGCCACGATCGCAAACGTGGTGGCCATCACCGCCAGCCCGATTTCGTTGGTGCCGTCGTTGGCGGCCTGGTGGTGGCTCTTGCCCATGCCGAGGTGGCGCACGATGTTTTCGCGCACCACGATGGCGTCGTCGATCAACAGGCCGATGCACAGCGACAGCGCCATCAGCGTGAGAAAGTTGAGCGTGAAACCGAAGAACTTCATGGCGATGAAGCTGGCCATCACCGAAATCGGCAACGTCAACCCGGTGATGATGGTGCTGCGCCACGAGTGCAGGAACAGGAACACGATCAGCATGGTCAGCAGCGCGCCTTCCATGATGGTGCGCTTGACGTTGTCGAGCTGCTTTTGCACGCGGTCGGACTGGTCTTCGACGATGTTAAGGTGTATATCGGCCGGCAAGGTGGCGCCGAGCGCCGTCACCGCCTTCTTGACCGCGGTGCCCACTTCGACCACGTTGGCGTCCTGGATCTTGGTCACTTCGAGCGTGATGGCGCGCTTGCCGTTGATGCGCGAGATCGAAGTTTCTTCCTGCTCGCCGTCGATCACGTCGGCCACCTGGTCGAGGTACACCGGGCCGCTGGCGCGGCGCGCCACGATGATCTTGTTGAAACCGCGCGCATCCTTGATCTTGCCTTCGATGCGCACCAGCCGTTCGGCCGCGCCGTAGGCGATATTGCCGGCCGGCAGATTGGTGTTGGTGCTCTGGATCGCGCGCAGCACTTCGTCCACGCCGATGTTCTGGCTGGTCAGGCCATCGGGCCGGATGTGCACCAGGATCTGGCGGTTGGTGGTGCCGTGCACGCGCACCTGGCCCACGCCCGCCACGCCTTGCAGGCGCTTGGTGATGACCTGCTCGGTCAGGGTCGACAGTTCGCGCAGCTTGCGGGTGTCGGACATGAGCGACAGTTCGACGATGGCGCGGCTGTTGTCGCCTTCTTCACGGGCGATGAACGGTTCCTTGGCTTCCTTCGGAAAGCCGGGGCGCGCCAGCCCGATCTTGTCGCGCATGTCGGTCATGGCCTTGTCCATATTGGTCGACAGGTGGAATTCGACCTGCACCCCGGCCCGGCCTTCCCAGGAATTGCTGCGGATTTTCTTCACGCCGCTGACGGTGTTGATGGCGTCTTCGAGCGGGCGGGTGATGTCGTTCTCGACCTGTTCGGGCGAGGCGCCGGGGTAGTTGACCTGCACGTAGGCCACCGGAATGGCGACATTGGGCATGCTTTCCACGCCCAGCCGACGGTACGAGAACAGGCCGAGCACGACCAGCGCCACCATGACCATGGTGGCGAACACCGGATTCTTGATACTGGTTGTTGTGATCCACATGGTGTCAGCCTTTCGGGGCGGCGGGGGCCGCTGGCGCCGTGTTGGCGGCGGCGGTGGCGGCCGGCTCGCTGAGCTTGACCTGGCTGCCCGGCTTGACCGCGTCCAGCCTGGCGGTGATCACGCGCGCGCCCGGTTCGATGCCTTCGGTCACTTCGACCATGCCTTCATCTTCGTTGCGCAGGCCCAGGGTGACCGGGCGCGAGACCACCTTGCCGGCTTCGACGACGTAGACCACGTCCTTCTCCTTGTCCTTGCGCAGGGCCGCGAACGGCAGCAGCGGGCGCACGGCCGACTTTTGCGTGGTGATCGATCCCTTGGCGAACATGCCGCCGCGCAGGGCGCTATCGGCATTGTCGACACTGATATAGACCAGCATCGCGCGCGAACCGGTTTCGGTGGTCGGGTTAATGCGCGTCACCTTGCCGGCAAAGGTGCGGGCCGGGTAGCCGTCGACCCGGAAGTTCACTTCATGGCCGATTTTTACGCGCGGAATGTCGGAGGCCGGCACCTGCGCCTCGAGCGTCAATTGGCGCAGGTTGACGATGGAAAACGCCGGCATGTCGGGCGAGAGCTTGTCGCCGGCCTGCACGTGGCGCTTGCTGACCACCCCGGCCAGCGGCGCGCGGATGACCGTGTCGTTCAAGGCGATGCGCGCCAGGTCGACCTGGGCCTGGGCCGCGCGCACGCTGGCGCGCGCCAGCGCCACGCTGTTGTCGGTGGTGTCGTACGCGTTTTGCGAAATGTATTTTTGCGCCAGCAAAGCGCCGCTGTTGGCATTGTTCTTGGTGGCCATCGACAGGCGCGCGCTGGCCTCGTCGAGCGCGGCTTGCTGCTGCGCCAGGCGCGCTTTCTGGTCGGCCTGGTCGAGGCGCGCCAGGACCTGCCCGGCGGCCACGTTCATGCCTTCCTGCACGGTCGTTTCCAGCACTTGGCCGGAGACCTTGGACTTGACGGTGGCCTGGGTCAGCGGCGCCAGCGAGCCGGACAGCGGCATGTTCACGCTCAGGGCGGCGCTAGCGACCGCCGTTACGTCGGCGCGCGCCAGCTCGTACACCGGTGGCGCCTTGGCGGCCGGTTTTTCAGTCGCCTCGGCCGGCTTGGGGCCGGCCAGGGCGAACCAGGCGCCGGCGCTGGCGGCGACGACCAGTACGCCGAGCGCGGGGGCGCGCCAGCGTGGCTTGCGAAGGGGAATCTGGGCCGGCGCGCTGGGCAAGGTCTCGAGTTTCATGGTGGCTTGGTCTTCTTCTGGTCGGACGGGTGGCTGGAGGCGATTCGGGAGCGCCGCCGCTCCGTCCTGGGTGCAGGATGGAGGCAGGTGCGCATGTTGTCACTATAGAAAATGCGCGCCGCGCGCGCACCCCGAATGCGACAGACCGCCGTTCCGGCACGACGAACTGCAAAAAAACCCGACAAAGCGCAAATTTTGCGAATAAGAAACAATTCTCCCGGCCTTGGCTTTGCGTGCGCGCAAACGGAACCGAACCCGCGTGGTCAGAATGGGTCTAACTATTGATTCACGATACGGACCGGCCAGCCGCCGGCCTTGCTTAATGAGATGAAGGGATTACCGTGAGTGCTGACACCCCTGCCCAAGCGGGCAGTTTCGAGCCGGAAGGACCAGGACGCGAAGCGCTCGACGTCCTGTACCGTTTCGTCGCTGCCCTTGAACTGGCGCCGACGGTGGCCGTGCACAGTACCGACCGCAACGGCATCGTGCGCTACTGGAACCATACCTGCGCCGACGTGTTCGGCGTTACCGCCGCCGAGGCGGTCGGGCGTCCCCTGACCAGCCTGGCCTCGCACCTGGAGCGCGAGGAAGACTTCAAAAACACCCTCGAATCGGTGTGGAAGACCGGGCGCACGGCGCCGCCGCGCGACTGGCACATCCGGCGCCTCGACGGCGCCGAGCGCTGGCTGTACTCGACCCACTTCCCGGTGCTGCGCGACGGCGTGCCGCAGCAATTGTTCTGCATGGAAGTCGACATCAGCAAGCGCAAGGTCGATGAAGCCGAGCTGATCGAGGCGGGCGCCAACTTCCGCCAGTTGTTCGAACGCTCGACCGACGCCATCGTGCTCATCAAGGGCAACAGCATCGTCGATGTCAATCCGGCCGCCGTGGCGCTGTTCCGCTGCGTCGGCAAGCAAGACATCGTCGGCAAGACCCTGCTCGATTTTTCGCCCGAGGTGCAGGCCACCGGCGAAACTTCGGTGGTGGCCGACGCCGCCGTGACCGCGCGCGCCTTCATCGACGGCAACTATCGCTACGAGTGGGAATACGCGCTGCCCGATGGCATCCATTTCTGGGCCGAGGTGCTGCTCACCTCGGTGACCCTGGACCATGAATTCCTGTCCTATGCGGTGCTGCGCGACATTTCCCCGCGCAAGACGGCCGAGCATGCGCTGGCCATGGCCGCGCGCGTGTTCGAAAATTCGCGCGACGCCATCCTGATCACCGACCGCCACTACCGGGTGATCGCCGTCAACCAGGCGTTCACGACGCTGACCGGCATCGAGGCGGGCGAGGTGATGGGCGGCGAAGTGCCGGGCTTGCGTTCGGGCATGCACGAACCCTCGTTCTACCAGCAGATCTGGGATTATGTCGCCGTCCACGACCACTGGGAAGGCGAAGTTTGCTGCGTGCGGCGCGAGGACGACGATTACCCCGTGTGGGTGGCGGTCACGGCGATCCGCGACAGCGCCGAGCAGGTCTCCAATTACATGGCGATCATGACCGACATCACCGAGCGCAAGCGTGCCGAGGAACAGACCCGCCACCTGGCCGAACACGACTTCCTGACCGACCTGCCGAACCGCGTGCTGTTCCTCGACCGCCTGCACCAGGCGCTGGTGTCGGCGCGGCGCCAGCACAACAAGGTGGCGGTCATGTTCCTCGACCTGGACCGCTTCAAGGGCATCAACGACAGTTTCGGCCACCACGTGGGCGACGCCGTGCTCAAGGAAGTGGCCACGCGCCTGACCGGCTGCGTGCGCGGGGTCGATACGGTCAGCCGCCAGGGCGGCGACGAGTTCGTGGTGATCCTGGCCGACATCGGCGGGGTCGACCAGGCCGCCCACGTGGCCACCAGCGTCATGCACGCGGTGGCGCAGCCGGTGCGCAGCAATGGCCACACGATCAGCCTGTCGGTCTCGATCGGCATCGCGATCTGCCCGGACGACGGGCTCGACGTCGATACCCTGTTGCAACATGCCGACGTGGCCATGTATCACGCCAAGCAGAACGGGCGCAACGCCTTCAGTTTTTTCAACGCCGACATGAACGCGCATGTCATCGAGCGGGTGCAGATCGAGAACGAATTGCGGCACGCGCTGTCGAACCAGGAGTTTTTGCTCGAATACCAGCCCGAGGTCAACATCGCCACCGGCCTGACCATCGGCGTCGAAGCGCTGTTGCGCTGGCGCCATCCGCAGCGCGGGCTGCTCATGCCGCACCAGTTCATTCCTGTGGCCGAAGAATGCGGGCTGATGGTGCCGATCGGCGAGTGGGTGCTGCGCCAGGCCTGTTCGCAGGCGCGCGCGTGGCGCGATGAAGGCTGTCCGGTGGTGGTGGCGGTCAATTTGTCGGGCGCGCAGTTCCTGCACGGCGGGCTGGTGCACAGCGTCGATGAAGCGCTGCGCCTGTCCGGGCTGGCGCCCGAGTTCCTCGACCTGGAAATCACCGAAAGCGTCATCATGCGCGGCGACGAGGCGACCGTGGCCACCGTCGCCGCCCTGCGCGAGCGCGGGGTGCAACTGACGATCGACGACTTCGGCACCGGCTATTCGAGCTTGAACTTCCTGCGCCGCTACCCATTGACCAAGCTGAAGATCGACCGCTCCTTCGTGGACGAGATTCCGGAATACGATACCACGGCCAACCTGATTCCCGCCATCATCGCGGTGGCGCGCAGCCTCAAGCTGCGCGTGATCGCCGAGGGGGTCGAGACGGCCGAGCAGCTGATGTTTTTACAGCAGCACGGCTGCGACGATTACCAGGGCTATTACGCCAGCATGGCCTCGACCGAGCCGGACCTCAAGCCGCGCCCTCGTTAACCCCGCGCGGGCCGTCGAACAGGCGGATGCGCGCCAGCACCTGGCCGTGGTCGGACGCCTCGGGCAGCTCCAGCACCACGTGGTCGTTCAGGTAGACCACGTCCACCACTTCGCCGATGGCGTTGGGCAAGGCGGCATTGAATTCTTCCGACACCAGAATGTGGTCGATGGTCGTGTAGTGGCTGTCGTGCACGATGGAAAAGCCCACGTGGCGCAGATGGTCTTGCCGCTGCTGCAACTGGTAGGCGTCGAACATGCGGTCGCCCAGGGTGTTGCCGTTGCCTAGCACGAGCATGGTGGTGACCGCGTCGGCCACGTCGTTGAAGTCGCCCAGCACCACGCGCGGACGGCGTTTTTCCTTGGCTAATTGACTCAGGAACACGCGCAGGGCGGCGGCCTCGGTGCCGCGCCGGATCAGCGAGCGCAGGCAGGCCAGCGCGTACAGTTGCGCATCTTCGCTATTGTCGCCGTTGCGGTAGTCGGGCCGCTTGGACTTGAGGTGCACCACCACCACATCGACCGTACAGTCGGGCGAGACGATCACCGGCACATGGATCACGGCGCGCGAAAAGCGGTCGGCCTCGCGGCTGCCGGGCGGCAGCGCCACGCCCTCGGGAAATGCCAGGTGCGCCACGCCGGGCGCGGCCAGCGGCAGGCGCGACACCAGCGCCACGCTCGGCGTGAGGCGTTCGGCGGCCGGATCGGGATCGAAGCCGACGTGGAAGGCGTTGCGGTAGCGGCGGGTGCGCGCCAGCGCCTCAAGCAGGGCGGCTTGCGAAAAAATCTCCTGGAAACCGATCACGTCGGCGTCGAGCAGGTCGATCTGGCGCGCCGTCCAGTCCAGCTTGGCCTCGTACTCCTCCGGGGTGGAGGGCAAGAGATTGTCGTACAGCTTCACGCCCGGTGGGGCGAGGTTGTACAGGTTAAACGTGGCAAAGCGAATTTCTTGCTGCATAATAAGAAACTCCTCATTGAACGTTTAGCGTATCACGCATGGCCAAGAAAGAGCATATTTCCGAAACACCGGCGACGCAGTTCCTGCGCAAGCACCGGGTCGATTTCTCGGAACACCCGTATCCGTATGAAGAACATGGCGGCACCTCGGTGTCGGCGCGCGAGCTCGGCGTGCCCGAACATTCGGTGGTCAAGACCTTGGTGATGCAGGACGAGGCGGCCAAGCCGCTGATCGTGCTGATGCATGGCGACTGCAAGGTCTCGACCAAGAACCTGGCGCGCGCGATCCCCTGCAAGTCGGTCGAGCCGTGCAAGCCGGAGGTGGCGCAGCGCCATTCCGGTTACCAGATCGGCGGCACCTCGCCGTTCGGCACCAGGAAGGCCTTGCCGGTGTATGTGGAGCAAGGCATCCTGGCGCTGGAAAAGATCTATATCAATGGCGGGCGGCGCGGCTACCTGGTCGGCATCGCGCCGCAGGTGCTGGTGACGCTGCTGGCGGCGCGGCCGGTGCTGTGTGCGCTGGAAGAATAGGCCGATACTGCGTCATGGTCGGCCGCACCCGGCAATGAAATACTTTCATTATTGGCATTGCGGCCCGCCGCCATCGTTGTGAAAACGTCCAATTATCACAAAAATACGTGGTTTTATTGCAAATAGTTCATGGAAATGTGAAAAATCGCATGCTCAAAAGTTAGCGCGGTCCAGTCCGGCAGGATAATACGCACCCAAGTTGCATATATATAGATCCTGAAACGCTGAACCGGAGTTGATATGAGACGTCTGTTGAACTACCTGGCAATCCTTGCCCTCACCAGCGGGGTGTTGACCGGATGCGGCGATAACACCGGCGCATCCGGCCCCGGCCGCGCAGCAGGGGCGGACACGCCGCCTGTCGTCAGCGCCGCTGCCGCCGCTGCTCCCGATGTCGCAGTGGCCGGCGTGATGAGCGGAGGCGGCGCCAACGTCGCCGGCACCGCTGCCAACGCCACCGCCACCGCCGAGCCTGGCGTCGCCCCGATCGCCAACGCCACCACCATGGGCGTGGCCGCCGCTGCCTCGACCACGCAATGGACATTCTGCGCCAACGAAAACAGCAGTTGCGTTTTCAATGGCAACCAGACCGTGCGCTATGGCGCGGGCGATCGCTTCGTCAGCAAGACGCTTGGCTGGGGCGCCGCGTGCAACAGCGCCACCTTCGGCGATCCGGCGCCGGGCGTAGCCAAGCATTGCGACGTCACCAGCACCTGGAAAGCGTGCAGCGTCGAGGGCGCCCAGTGCGCCTTTACCGATACGCGCACCGTGCGCTTCGGTTCCGGCACCAGCTTCATGAGCAAGACGGCGACCGGCGGCGTCGCCTGCAACAGCAATGTCTTCGGCGATCCGACGCCAGGCATCGCCAAGCGCTGCGACAGCGCCCCCGTCACATGGACCTTGTGCGCCACCGAAGGCGGCCGCTGCAATTTCAGCGGCACCAATGCGGTGCTGTTCGGGGCGGAGGGCAAGTATTACACCTATACCAAGACCGATGGCGTCGATTGCGCCGTGGGTCCCGCCATGGCCAACCCGGCCCCGGGCCTGGTGAAAAACTGCTATATCCCCGGCGCACCGGTTGCCGACGCCACGCCACCTGCTGTCGGCGATCCACGCATCGGCAGCATCCAGTTGGCGCAATCGCAGCTGTTCGACAGCAGCGACAGCGCCCTGATCCTGATTAACAGCAAGGCGGTGATGGTCAAGGTCAATGCCCTGAGCAACAATCCAGCGGTGGCCAAGCCGGACGGCAAAATCCAGGTCAAGGATGCGAACGGCAATGTGCTGCGCGAGATCGCCTTGAGCAAACCTGCCGGTGCGCTGCCTGCCAGCGTGCCTGTCGTGCCCGACAGGAACACCTCGTACATCGGCATCGTGCCCGCCGACCTGGTGCGTCCCGGCCTGCGCTTGAGCGTGGTCCTGTCGAATGGCCAGAGCATGACCATCAATCCAAGGGTGGGCGGCGGCGTGCCGATGGACCTGATCGTGATTCCGGTCCAGATCGGTAGCTCGGTCGGCAAGGTCGTCAGCAATCTGCGCGACTTCGTGCAGGACCGCATTCCGGTGTCGGTCGTGAACCAGAGCGGCCGCGCGCCGTATGTCTCGTCGCGCGTGACCCGCCTGCCAGCCACCGAGGCCGAATGGAGTACCGCGTTCGGCAAGATCCTGGGCGAAATCGGCGATTTGCACCGCCTGGAAGGCGCCAACAATCGCCAGCATTACTTCGGCATCATTCCGAAAGCCAGTTACGGCCTGGCCGGCCTGGCCTATGTGCCGGGCAATGCCGGCGTGGCCGCCGATATTCCGTCGATGAGCGAAGACGGCTTGCGCGGCACCGTCGTCCACGAACTGGGCCACAACTACCGCCTGAACCACGCCGCTTGCGGCGGCGCCGGCTCGCCGGACCCGAAGTATCCCTACCCGAACGCGCAACTGGGCACGGGCAACCATTACACCTGGGGCTATCTGTTCAGCCGTGGGGCGTTCTTCGATCCGCGCAGCCCGAATCTGCATGACATCATGAGTTATTGCGGAGGCAGCACCTTTTCGGACTACAACACCCATCTGATGCAGGCATTCCTGACCCCGGCCGACGCCCTCAGGACGTCGGCGGCGAGCGCCGCAGCGCAGGACCTGGTGCTGATCAGCGGCCAGATCAGCGGCGACAAGGCAAGCCTGTCGCCACTGAAATCGTTCGTCGGCCGTGCCAGCCTGCCGGCCAGGGGCGAGTACACCTTGCGCATCGTGACCGCCAAAGGCACGCTCGCGTATCCGTTCGCCACGTTGGTGGTCGACCATGCCGACGAAGCGGCAGCGCTCAACTTCAGCTTCGCGATTCCGAATCCGGGTCCGATCGTCAGTATCTCGGTGCTCAAGGGCACGGCCAACCTGATGCAGGCGAGCGCCCGTCCGGTTGCGGAGAACAGTGCCCAGGGCCAGGCAGCGGTGGTGCGGGTGCGCGAGCAAGCCGGCACGGTGCAACTGAACTGGGATCGCGCGAGCTATCCGTACCTGACCGTGACCGTGGTCAACGATGCCGGGCGCTCGACCCTGGCGCAGGATCTGCAAGGGGGGAGTGCGGTCTTGTCGCTGGGTGCGTTGCCGGCCGGTGGCGCGTTCGAATTGAGCCTGTCCGATGGCGTCAATTCGGTGCTCGTCAAGCAGTCGCGCGCAAGCGGGGCCCAGTAAGGGGCGATTAACCCGTCGTAACAGAAAACGGCCCACACGGGCCGTTTTGTTTTTGCATGTCGAGCGACGAGCTAGCGGTGCTGCCGCAGGACGAGGCGGCCAGGCCGCTGATCGAGCTGATGCACGGCGACTGCAAGGCTTCGACCAGGAACCTGGCGCGCGCGCTCAGTTGCGCGCTGGCCCGGCCCGTCAGGAGTATCTGTACGAACTGCCGTTGAAGCCATCAAAGCCTTTTCCCTTGAATACCATCGGGCCGTCCATGGTGACGAGCACGCGCTCGCCGTCCCACTGCAGCCAAGGCGTATTCTCGCTGCCCGGCTCCGAGGTCTGGCCCGACGGCCCCAGCGAAATCTGGTCGCCGTCGATAATCGCCGTGCCGATCACGTAGGTGTACACGCTGCTGCTCGTGGCCGCCTTGCTGCTGTTGAAGTCGAAGGCGCATTCAACCACTTGCTCGCCGTATTCCATGCGCATGATTGGCTTGAGCGAGGCCACCGACACCGAGCCATTGCCCACCGCCGAGTAGACGCTGAACACCAGCGCCACGCGTCCGCCCGAGAGCTGGGCGAGGGCCGGATTGACCTCGACCGTTTCGGTGGCCGGCTGCTTGGCGGAGGCCACCTGGACGTCGCCCATGTGATGCACGTAGGGCGCCTTGTCGAAGGCGCCGGCGCGGTCGGGGGCGGTGATGAAGTTCATTCGGCCGTCGGGCAGCAGCACGCCGACGCGCAGGTCGAGGTCGTCGTTGTTGCTATTGCTGTCGCCGTTGTCCCGCCAGGTGGCGCGCACCACCAGTTTTTTGGGCGCGCCCGCGCCTTTGACCAGCGAGACCACATGCCGCTCGCCGGGCTTGGTCAGGGTGACCTTGGACAGCGACACCTTGGGCGCGGCGGGCGCCGGCGCCGGCGCGGGTGCAGCCGGCGCCTTGGCGCCGGTATCTTCCGCGCCGCCGTAATGGGCGAGCAGGGCCGACAGGCCGCCGGCGAAGCCCTGGCCCACGGCGCCGTAGCGCCAGGCGCCGTCGCGCAGGTACAGTTCACCGACGATGACCGCTTTTTCGGTGTCGAAATCGGCGCCGGAAAAAGCGAAGCGCGCCGAACCCAGGGTCATCGCGCTGTGCCCGAGGCGCTTCATGTCGCCCTCGCCATCGATGGAGGCGGCGAACACCAGGCGCTCGATGCTGGCCGGCAGCCTGGCCAGGTCGATCGCGAAGATGCTGGCGTCGCCGCGCGTGTCGTACTTGACGGCATCGGCCGGACTGGCTTTCTGGTTGAAAAAGATCATGAAGCGCTCGTCCGACAGGCGGCTGTTGGCGTCCAGCCCGAAGCAGGCAACGTCGATCACCAGCCCGGCCGGCGCCATCTCCACTGTGACGTTGAAGGGGCCGGAGCAGCCTATGTCGGCCAGCTTCCCTTTTTGTCCGCGTCCTATCTCGTTCATGTTCATCCTCAAAAAGTGGTGGCGCCAACGGTCACGCCTTGTGGCGGTGAGCGGGCGCTGCATGCGGGAATTATAGCGTGCAAAGAAGCCAATATTGCACGCATCATCGTTTCTTTTGCGCAATAGGAATGCGCTCCGCGCGGGGTCCCGCTGTCGCTGCGCGCCAACTGCCGACGGGGTGGAAGCGATGTTGGCGAGGGCATGCGTCCCGGCCGGGGGTGATCGGGCCGCGACTATGGTGTATATTCACGCCCGGCGCGTGGCGCCTGTTCACAACACGAGAGACAACAATGAATACAGCAATTTTCGCCATCGTCGCCTACCTGATCGGCTCGATTTCCTTCGCCGTGGTGATGAGCCGCGTGTACGGCCTGTCCGATCCGCGCACCTACGGTTCCAAAAATCCGGGCGCGACCAATGTGCTGCGCAGCGGCAACAAGGGCGCGGCGATCGCCACCCTGATCGGCGACGCCGCCAAAGGCTGGTTCGCGGTGTGGCTGGCGATTTTGCTGGCGCCCAAGTTTGGCGTGGGCACGGCCGGCATCGCGCTGGTGGCCATTGCGGTGTTCCTGGGGCACCTGTGGCCGGTGTTCTTCCGCTTCGTGGGCGGCAAGGGCGTGGCGACCGCGCTCGGCGTGCTGCTCGGGATTAACATCTGGCTGGGCCTGGCCACCGCGCTGGTGTGGCTGGCGGTGGCTTACACCTTCCGTTATTCGTCGCTGGCGGCGCTGGTGGCGTCGGTGTTCGCACCGCTGTATTTCGGGGTCATGTTCGGCATCAATGAACTGTTTTTCGCCGTCCTGGCGATGAGTTCGCTGCTGCTGTACCGCCACAACCAGAACATCGCCAACTTGATGGCCGGCAAGGAAAGCAAGATCGGCAGCAAATCGGGCGAGGCCAAAAAATAGGGTGTGCAAGTGGGTTTTGCCGCTTGGGGCTAGAATGGAACGCCCGACTGACAGGAGCCCCTGGTGACCAAGCTGAAAATTGATTTTGTATCCGACATCTCCTGCCCCTGGTGCGTGATTGGCCTCAAGTCGCTGGAACAGGCGATTGGCCGCCTGGACGGCGTGGCCAGCGCCGAACTGCACTTCCAACCGTTTGAACTCAATCCGCGCATGGTGGCCGAAGGCCAGGATATCGGCGAACACCTGAGCGAAAAATACGGCGCCACGCCGGAGCAGGGCGCGCAGACGCGCGAGATGATCCGCGCACGCGGGGCCGAGCTGGGCTTTGCCTTCGACATGGGTGCGCGCAGCCGCATCTACAACACCTTCGACGCGCACCGTTTGCTGCACTGGGCCGAGCCGCAGGGGCGCCAGCGCGAACTGAAAATGGCCTTGTTCGAAGCGTACTTCACCAAGGGCGACAGTCCCGGCGACCATGCCGTGCTGGCGCGGGTGGCGGGCGAAGTGGGCCTGGACGCGGCGGCGGCCGCCGAGGTGCTCGCCAGCGGCGCGTATGCCGCCGAGGTGCGCGAGCGCGAGCAGTTCTACCAGCGGCAGGGCATCCATTCGGTGCCGGCGATCATCATCAACGACCGTCATTTGATTTCCGGTGGACAGCCGCCGGACGTGTTCGAACAGGCGCTGCGCCAGATCGCGGCCGAGTCCACAGACAACCTCACTTCAACGGAGCAATAAGATGCCTACAGCCAGCTGGAATGGCGCCGTGATCGCCGAAGCATCGGATGATCAGGTGCAGATCGTTGAAAATAATGTGTATTTCCCGATGTCGGCGGTGAAGCAGGAATATTTGCAGCCGAGCGCGACCGAGACCAAGTGCCCGTGGAAGGGGACGGCGAACTATTTCAGTTTGCTGGTTGATGGTGAAACCAATCGCGACGCGGTGTGGACCTACCGCGCGCCGTTCGATGCGGCCAGGCAGATTGCGGGGCACGTGGCGTTCTGGAAGGGTGTGACCGTTCAGCGTTGACCTGAAAACCGTCGTCTCCGGCATTGCCGGAAGCGACTTCCCGTTTTGGTGCGCCGCACAATAACGGTGCCCAAAACCACCCATCGCGGCGCCCCATGCCGTTCAATTCCCTCTCCCTCACTCTCGTTTCCCGCTGGCACGCCGCTTGCTGATGCTGTTGGTAAGGGCGCACGTCCGCGCCTCGCTTGCCAAACGAGGGAACCATGACCACCGACCGCACCACCAAGCTGACCCGCCGCACCCTGCTCAAGGCTGGCGCCGCCGTCTCGTTGACCGGCCTTGCCAGCGGCGGCGTGTTTGCCGCCGGTTCCGACAAACCCGAAAAAGAAGAGATCAAGGTCGGCTTCATCCCCCTGACCGACTGCGCCTCCGTGGTCATGGCCTCGGTGCTCGGCTTCGATAAAAAATACGGCATCAAGATCGTCCTGAGCAAGGAATCGTCCTGGGCCAGCGTACGCGACAAACTGGTCAACGGCGAACTCGACGCCGCGCACGTGCTCTACGGCCTGCTGTATGGCGTCCAGATGGGCGTGGGCGGCGCCAGAAAGGACATGGCGGTGTTGATGAACCTGAACCACAACGGCCAGGCCATCACCCTCTCCAAAAAAGTGGCCGACAAAGGCGGCGTGGACGGCGCCTCCCTCGCCAAGCTGATGCAAACGGACAAGCGCGAGTATGCCTTCGCCCAGACTTTTCCGACCGGCACCCACGCCATGTGGCTGTACTACTGGCTGGCCACCTACGGCATCAACCCGCTCAAGGACGCCAAGGTGATCACCGTGCCGCCGCCGCAGATGGTGGCCAACATGCGGGTCGGCAATATGGACGGCTTTTGCGTGGGCGAGCCGTGGAACCACCGCGCCATCGTGGACGGGGTCGGCATCACCGCCGCCACCACCCAGGACATCTGGAAAGACCATCCCGAAAAAACCCTCGGTACCACGCTCGAGTGGGCCACAAAATACCCGAACAGCGCGCGCGCCCTGATCGCCGCCGTGCTGGAGGCGAGCAAGTGGATCGACGCCGGCCTCGTCAACAAGGCCAGGATGGCTGCCACTATCGCCGACAAGTCCTACGTGAACACCTCGGTCGATGTGATCAACCAGCGCATCCTGGGGCGCTACCAGAACGGCCTGGGCAAGACATGGGACGATCCGGACTGCATGAAGTTCTACAACGACGGCGCGGTCAACTATCCGTATTTGTCGGACGGCATGTGGTTCATGACCCAGCACAAGCGCTGGGGCTTGCTCAAGGCCGAGCCCGATTACCTGGCCACCGCCACCAGGGTCAACCAGATCGCCCTGTACACCGAGGCCGCCGCCATGGCCAAAGTAAGCGTGCCGAAGTCGCCGCTGCGCACGGTAAAAATGCTCGACGGAACGGTCTGGGATGGCAAGAATCCCAAGGCCTACGCCGATTCCTTCAAGATCAAAGCCTGAACCGGGAGCCCATGATGAGTGCCGTACTGGAATCGATGAACGCGGAGGCCGCCCCGCTGGCGGCGCCCACGCCGGAAAAACGTGCGCGCAGCGAGCGCCTCGCCAGCCAGGGCGTGATTTTGAGCAATGGAAAGCCGCGCCTGCGCGCCTTCTTGCTGGCCGTGCTGCCGCCGCTGCTGGGGCTGGGCTTGCTGGTGCTGCTGTGGCAGATTTTGTCGCTCAACAACAGCAGCTTTCCTTCGCCCGCCGTCACCTTCGCCGAAGCGCTGCGCATGTTCGCCGACCCGTTCTACCGCAACGGCCCCAACGACCAGGGCATCGGCTGGAATATCCTGGCCTCGCTCAAGCGGGTGGCGCTCGGTTTCGGCTTGGCGGCGGCGGTCGGGATTCCGCTCGGCTTCCTGATCGGGCGTTTCAGCTTTCTGGCGGGCATGTTCAACCCGATCATCAGCCTGCTCAAGCCGGTCTCGCCGCTGGCCTGGCTGCCGATTGGCTTGCTGGTGTTCAAGTCGGCCGATCCGGCGGCGATCTGGTCGATCTTCATCTGCTCGATCTGGCCGATGATCGTCAACACCGCCGCCGGCGTGCAGCGCGTGCCGCAGGACTACATGAACGTGGCGCGCGTGCTGCAACTGTCGGAGTGGAAAATTTTCACCAGGATCTTGCTGCCCTCGGTGTTGCCGCACATGCTGACCGGCGTGCGCCTGGCCATCGGCACCGCCTGGCTGGTGATCGTCGCGGCCGAAATGCTGACCGGCGGCGTCGGTATCGGCTTCTGGGTGTGGGACGAGTGGAACAACCTGAACGTGCCGCACATCATCATCGCAATCGTCGTCATCGGCGTGGTCGGGCTGCTGCTCGAACTTGCCCTGGTGACGCTGGCCAAGGCCTTTACCTATGAAGAAGCGGGGACCTGACATGAACAAGAAATTCATTGAAGTGCAGCACGCCGAGATGGTGTTCGAGACCCGCAAGGGCCGCTTTCACGCGCTCAGCAACGTCAACCTGACGGTGGCGCAGGGCGAGTTCGTCACCCTGATCGGCCACTCGGGTTGCGGCAAGTCGACCCTGCTCAACCTGTTGGCGGGCTTGACCAAGGCTAGCGACGGCGCCCTGATCTGCGCCGGGCGCGAGATTGCCGGACCATCGCCCGAGCGCGGCGTGGTGTTCCAGAATCACTCGCTGTTGCCATGGCTGAGCTGCTTCGAGAATGTGTACCTGGCGGTCGAGCGCGTGTTCGCGAGCAAGGAGTCAGGCAGCCAGATGCGCGAGCGCACCACGGCGGCGCTGGCGCTGGTGGGGCTGGACGCGGCGGCCCGCAAGCGGCCGAACGAAATCTCGGGCGGCATGAAACAGCGCGTCGGCATTGCCCGCGCGCTGTCGATGGAGCCGAAGGTGCTGCTGATGGACGAGCCCTTCGGCGCGCTCGACGCCCTCACGCGCGCGCACCTGCAAGATGAATTGCTGCGCATCGTGGTCCGCACCGGCTCCACCGTGGTGATGGTGACCCACGACGTGGACGAGGCGGTGCTGCTGTCGGACCGCATCGTGATGATGAGCAACGGGCCGGCCGCCACCATCGGCGACATCGTGCGGGTAGCGCTGGCACGCCCGCGCGAGCGGCTGGCGCTGGCGCATGACCGGCAGTACATGGACTACCGCACGCGCGTGCTGGAGTTTTTGTATCAGCGCCAGGCACGGCCGCAGGCGGCGTAGGGCAGGCGGCGCCGCAGCCTGTCAGGCGATATCGAGCACGATCGGTTGATGGTCCGAGGCCGCCGTTTCCGACTGCACTTCCACCTCCGTCACGCGCTGCGCCAGATCGTTCGTGACGAAAAAGTAGTCGAAGCAATCGGCCCGCTCCGGCCACTTGAAGCCATGCAAGCCGGCGGTGGGCGCGCGCGCGATCTCCGGATGGCGCAGGCGCCAGGCGTCCACCAGCGGCAGCGCGATGTTGTCGTCGGGCGTGATCAATTCCTGGTAGTCGGGCGAATCGGGCGTGAAGTTGAAGTCGCCGCAATAGATCGCGGAACCGGGGCGGAAACCGAGCTGGTAGGGCGAATCCATGCTCGGGTCCGGTTGAAAGATACGCGCCCGTTCGCACGCTTCCCAATGCAGGTACTTGAGATGCCGCACCTGCGCCATGCGCTGCAGCGGCGAGTAATATTCGAGGTGCGTGGTCAGCACGCGCACCTTGCCGCCGGGGGCGTCGATGACGGCTTCGATCAACCCGCGCGGCATGCCGGCCGGACTGTTCGGATCGGGCGGCCACGGCAGCAGGTAGCGGTGCACCTGGTTGATGCGGTATTTGGAGAGCAACATATTGCCGAACTGGCGCGGCAGGTTGTTCTGGTAGATTTCGCTGGTCGGTTCGATCACCGGCTGGTAGCCACCAAAGGCGCCCGCCAACTGGCGGAACTGGTTGGATGTCGCGTTGCCTTCGAGCTCAGCATGATTTGACGCAACTTCTTGCAGGCAAATCACATCGGGATTTAATTTGCGCAACACATCGATGATGGCGTGAATGCGGATCCTGCCATCCTTGCCGCAACCCCAGTGAATATTCCAGCTAACAACACGCATACAGCACCTCCGGAAAAACAGAACCGGGCGAGTGTGCCATTCTTTGGAAAAATACGGTACACGGTAGGATCGTCATCCGCTCCGCACGTGCGCCGCGCGGGTGTTGGTCAGACCACCTTGATCTCGTCGAGCGGCCAGCGCGGGCGCACATTGAAGCCGTAGTCGCGCGTGGCCGCGTCGGGGTTGATTTGCAGGCGCATGGCGCCGGCAAAGGCGATCATGGCGCCGTTATCGGTGCAAAATTCCAGCTCCGGATAGAACACGCGGAATTTCTTGGCCGACGCCGCCGCGTTGAGCGAGGCGCGCAGCTGCGAGTTGGCGCCCACGCCGCCGGCGATCACCAGCCGTTTGAGGCCCGTGTGGCGCAGCGCGCTGACGCACTTGGCGGTCAAGACATCGACGATGGCGTCGACGAAGCCGCGCGCGATATTGGCCTTGTCCTGTTCGCAGATATTGGCGATGACTTTTTCTTCGTGGTTCTTCACCACCGTCAGCACGGCCGTTTTCAGGCCCGAGAAGCTGAAGTTGAAGTCTTTCGAGTGCAGCATGGGACGCGGCAGCTTGTAGGCCAGCGGATCGCCGAATTCGGCCAGGCGTGAAATCGCCGGGCCGCCGGGGTAGCCCAGGCCGAGCAGCTTGGCCGACTTGTCGAACGCCTCGCCGGCCGCGTCGTCCAGCGTTTCTCCGAGCAGGGTGTACTGGCCGACGCCATCGACCCGCATCAACTGCGTATGGCCGCCCGAAACGAGCAGCGCGATGAAGGGGAACTGCGGCGGATCGGAGGCCAGCAGCGGCGAGAGCAGGTGGCCTTCGAGGTGGTGCACGCCGAGCACCGGCTTGTCGAGCGCCAGCGCAAGGCTGCACGCGATCGACGAGCCGACCAGCAGCGCACCGGCCAGGCCCGGGCCCTGGGTGTAGGCGATGGCGTCGATGTCGGCCATGGCCACGCCGGCGCGCGAGAGGGTTTCTTCGAGCAGCGGGATGGCGCGCCGGATATGGTCGCGCGAGGCCAGTTCCGGCACCACGCCGCCATATTCTTCGTGCATGGCGACCTGCGAATGCAGGGCGTGGGAGAGCAAGCCGCGTTGCGTGTCGTACAACGCAAGGCCGGTTTCATCGCAGGAGGATTCGACGCCGAGAACAATCATGGAGGGTATGGAAGATAAGGGGGAATGCGCCATTGTAAAGCACTGCCCCGTCGTTCCCGCGCAGGCGGGAACCCAAGTCCGTCGATAAGCCGTTAGCTGCGCTACGTCCTTGGGTTCCCGCCTGCGCGGGAACGACGGCTCTGAGGGGGGGGCTTTAAGGACGCTGCAACAGCTCCGCGTGCGCGGCGCGCAGCATCTTCTCGGTCGCATCCCAGTCGATGCAGCCGTCGGTGACCGAACAACCATACTTCAACTGCGTCAGATCCGCCGGGATCTTCTGGTTGCCGCCGACGATATTCGACTCGATCATCACGCCCACCAGCGATTTGTTCCCGTGCCGGATCTGCTGCACCACGTCCGACATCACCAGCGGCTGCAACTCCGGCTTCTTGTAGCTGTTCGCATGCGAGCAGTCGACCACCAGGTTGGCCGGCAGCTTGGCTTTTTCAAGCGCCTGCTCCGCAATCGCGATCGACACCGAATCGTAATTCGGACGTCCATCGCCGCCGCGCAGCACCACGTGCCCGTAGGCGTTGCCGCTGGTGCGCACGATCGACACCGTGCCCTGGCCGTTGATGCCCAGGAACGAGTGCGGATGCGCCGACGACAAAATGGCGTTGATCGCGATGCTGATGTCGCCATCGGTGCCGTTCTTGAAACCGACCGGCGTCGACAAACCCGACGACATCTCGCGGTGCGTCTGCGATTCGGTGGTGCGCGCGCCGATCGCGGTCCAGGCGATCAGGTCGCCCAGGTACTGCGGCGAAATCGGGTCCAGCGCTTCGGTGGCGGTGGGCAGGCCCATTTCGCAGACGTCCAGCAGGAAGCGGCGCGCCTTTTCCATGCCTTCGTCGACGCGGAAGGAATCGTCCATGTGCGGGTCGTTGATATAGCCCTTCCAGCCGGTCGTGGTGCGCGGCTTTTCGAAATACACGCGCATCACCAGCAGCATGGTGTCGGCCACTTCGGCCTGCAGCGCCTTGAGGCGGTGCGCATAGTCGATGCCGGCCACCGGGTCGTGGATCGAGCACGGGCCCACGACGACGAACAGGCGCTTGTCCTTGCGGTCGATGATGTCGCGCAGGGCGGCGCGGCCCTGCATGACCGTGGCGAACGCGCTGTCGGTCAGGGGGAGGCGCTTGTGCAGCTCTTCCGGGGTCGGCATGGTCGCGAACGACGTGACGTTGGTATTTTCGATGTCTGGAGTAGTAATCATGAAGGCTGCTTTTTCTCGTGTTTTTCGGCGTGGATACGGGAGTTTAGCCCGAATCGGGCACTCTTGCACAAGCTGCATCAAAAGCCGGCCCGATTGCGACGGTGCGTGTCATCAACGAGTCATCTCGCCCGTTTAAGCTTGCCGGCTTCTCAACTGCCTATCACGAGCTGTCATGACCCAACCGAATTCGCGCCGCAAGTTCCTTCGCAACCTCTCTCTCGGGACCGTCGCGGCGTCCGGCGTCGCACTGGCCGGCTGCGGCGGCAGCGATGGCGGCGATATCGATGTCCGCTTCGCGCACGGCGTCGCCAGCGGCGATCCGCTGAGCGACCGCGTCATCGTCTGGACCCGCATCGGCACCGCCGCCAGCGGCGATATCGACGTCAGTTGGGAGCTCTCCGAAGACAGCAACTTCGCCGTCATCGCCGCCAAAGGCAGCACCAGCACCGGCCCGGCGCGCGACTACACCGTCAAGGTCGACGTGACCGGGCTGGCCGCGAATCGCGCCTATTACTACCGCTTCGTGGCGTACGGCGTGGTCTCGCCGGTCGGCCGCACCAAGACGATCGGCAGCGGCAACCTGGCGCAGGTCAAGCTGGCGGTGTTCAGCTGCACCAACTACCCGGCAGGCTACTTCCACGTCTACGCCGAAGCGGCAAAACTGAACGACATCGACGCCGCCATCCATTTGGGCGACTATATCTACGAATACGCCAAGGACGGTTACGCCGCCAAGGACGCCGAGGCGATGGGCCGCGTGTCGGTGCCGGCCAACGAGATCATTACCCTGAGCGACTACCGGCGCCGCTATGCCCAGTACCGCGCCGACAAGGACCTGCAGGCGCTGCACGCGCGCATGCCCTTCATCACCGTGTGGGACGATCACGAACTGGCCAACGACACCTGGCGCGAAGGTGCGGAGAACCACGACCCGGCCACCGAAGGCCTGTTCCTGGCGCGCCGCCAGATGGCGATCCAGGCCTACAACGAGTGGATGCCGATCCGCCTGCCGGACGCCAGCAAGCCCGATCGCATCTACCGTTCCTTCGACTTCGGCAACCTGCTGTCGCTGCACATGCTCGACACGCGCGTGATCGGGCGCGACAAGCAGCTCGCTTACCCAAGCTACGTCGGCGCCGGCGGCGCGTTCAACGGCGCCGCGTTCGCGGCCGATGCGGGCAACCCGGCGCGCCAGCTGATGGGCCTTGAGCAAACCACCTGGCTCAAAGGCCAGCTGACCAAGTCGAGCGCCACCTGGCAGATGCTGGGCCAGCAGGTGCTGATGGCGCGCATGAACCTGCCGGCGCCGCTGGTGCTGGGCGCAATCGGCTTCGGCGCCTACGTCGCGCTGCTGGCCAAAGCGAAGAGCGCGCCGGCCAGCTTGAGCGCGGCCGAACAGCAGATCCTGGCCCAGCCATCGGTGCCATACAACCTCGATGCGTGGGACGGCTACCAGGCCGCGCGCGAAACCGTGCTGGCCACCGCCAAAGCGCTGAACAAGAACCTGGTGGTGCTGGCCGGCGACACGCACAACGCATGGGCCAGCGACCTGGCCGACATGAACGGGCAGGCGGTCGGGGTGGAGTTCGGGGTGTCGTCGGTGACCTCGCCGGGTTTTGAAGAGATTTTCAAGAACGAGGATCCGGCGCTGGTGGCGGCCGGCCTGGAACAGATCATCGGGCCGCTGGTGTACGCGGAAACGAAGTCGCGCGGCTTCATGGTGGTGACGGTGACGCCGCTGGACGCGCGCGCCGAGTACCGTTTTGTGAGCACGGTCAAGTCGACCAGCTACACGGTCGTGCCAGGCAAGGTCCTCAAGACGCTGCCGGGCGCCGCCAACCGCAAGCTGATCGCAGCATAGCGCCGGACAAAAAAGGGGGACGAGGCGCACGGTGGAATGCGGCTCCGTCCCCAAAACCACGCACTAACGCACTACACGGGCAGCACCTTCATGTCGAAGGCGCGCTCGAACAGCCATACGCCGGCGATCAGGGCGATGACGACCGAGCCGGTGCTCATCAACTGGCGGTAGAACCAGGTGCGGCGCGTCAGGAAGGCCAGCGGCAGGAACGCCGCCACGATCGCCAGCTGCCCCAGTTCCACGCCGACGTTAAAACCGGCCAGGCTTAGCACCAGCGCACCTTGCGGCAGTCCCAGGTCGGCCAGCACGCCGGCAAAGCCGAAGCCGTGAATCAGGCCGAACGCAAACGCCGCCAATGGCCGCCGTCCGCGAAACAGCGGGTAAAGGTTATTCACCGCCGCCAGCACCACCGAGGCCGCAATCGCCGACTCCACCCAGCGCGACGGCAGCGACAGCACCTGCAGGCTGGCCAGGGTCAATGTCAGCGAATGCGCCAGCGTGAACGCGGTTACCACCTTGAGCACGTCGATAAAGGCGGCCCTGAGGGTTTGCGCCTGTTTCATCGCGAGCGGGGCGATCACCGCCGGCAGCAGCAGCGAGAGCAGGAACAGGATATGGTCGAAGCCGATCCAGATATGCCAGACGCCGTGCTTGACGTAGTCGGCGAACTGGGCGAACTTGCCCGCTGCGCGCAGCGGCAGGTCCTGGCGCGCCGCCTCGGGGCTGAAGATGGCCGTCGATGTGGCGCCATCATGTTCCAGCTTGACCAGGCCCTTGTGCTGCGGATCGAGGTCGGCGAACAGGCGGTAGCTAACGCCCAGGGCCGCGCCGGCGGCGGGGCAGGTGGCGCGAAAACGCAGCACCGTGTAGGCGCCATCGGTGTGATTGTCGATCAACTGCTCGCCGGCGACGATGGGGCAGGGGGCGTCGCCGCTGGTGAGCGCCAGGCGCGCCAGCGCGTAGTTGGCGATGGCGTCGTGCTGGCTGCGGATTTCATCCCAGGTCAGCGCGCCGTCGCCGTCCTGGTCGAGATTCAAAGCAAATTCCAGGTCGCGCAGGGCGATGTCCCATTGGCCGCTGATCTGCTGTCCGGCGACCTTGAGGGTCAGGTAGCTGTCGCTCGGCTTGTGGGCGCGCGCCGGCGCGGCCACCAGGGCCAGGGCCAGCGTCAGGAGGGCCAGGAAGCCGCGGCCCATCACGTGCCCGCCCTGATCTGCTTGACCAGGCGCGCCACGGCCACGTCTTCCAGCGCATGTTTCGCGACCCAGTCGATGACCGGTGCGGCGGCGGCCTTGTCGCCCGCCTTGGCGGCCGCTTCGAGCAGAATGATCATGTCGGCCGATTCCTTTTGCACCGCCCAGTTTTGCTGCGCCAGCGCCAGTGCGGTGTTGGCGTTAGCGCGGATGTGCAGTTCGTAGCGCGCCTGTTCGCGCTGGTGGACGGTGTCGCCGCGCCGCATGGCGGCCTCAAAACGTGCCTTCAGTTCGGCGTCGGCATTGCGCAGCGCGTCGCCCGCACCCGCGCCACCCTGGCGCAGGGCCAGCGCATGGCGCAGCAGCAGGGCGTCGATGCGGGTGTGGTCCTTGACGAGTGCAATGACCTCGGGCGCGCGCCGCTGGTCCAGCAAAAAATCGGCGTAGGCGCCGAGCAGGTAGCTGTCGCGCGCGTCCAGCGCCAGCGCGCGCTTGAAGCGTTCTTCGGCGGCCCTGGCGTCGCCGCGCCGCTGCGCCATTTCGCCCAGCAGGGTCAGGACCCAGACCTGCATGCCGGCGTCGGCTTCCTGGTTGCGGCGCAGGGTCATCTCGAGCAGCGCTTCGCTTTTGGCTGCACGTCCGGTCATGGCGCCCACATTCGCCACGCAGGTAATCGTCACCAGTTCGGTCGACAGCGACGACAGGCGCGCGCAGCTCGCGGTGGCGGCCTGGTAGTCGCCGCGCACGGTCTGCACGATGGCGCGCGTGAGCCAGGCTTGCGGATTGGCCGGGTCGGCGACGACGATGGCGTCCAGGTCGCGCAGCGCTTCGGCGAAGTGGTGGGTGCTTTGCAGCAGGATGGCGCGCAGCAGGCGCACCTCGGGCGGGGGCGCCGCCATCGACCACCACGGCGCCAGCGCGGCCTGGGCGTAGCCGAAGTAGCGCGGATCGGTTTCCTGGCGCGCTACCGCGATGTAGCGCTGCGCGGTGCGGCTGGCCAGCGCCAGGTCGCTCGGGCTGGCGGCCAGTTGCGCGCGCAAGGTGGCCAGTTCGCGCTGGACCGGGTCGGCGCGGCGCGGCAGGCGCTCGAGCACGGTGCTGCCGCTGGCCGGAATGTGCGGCGCGGCCTGCGCCAGCGGCGCCAGGAGCGCGTACGCCAGCAGCGCCGGTGCGGTAAGGCGTGCGAATCGTGTCGGCATGGTGTGTTCCCGGTGCGTGAGAATTATTCTGTTTTTTTGGGTACGACTCCGGCCGGAAAGCTGCTTCCCGGCCGGATGGACTGCAAGTGCTTACAAGGCCGACGGTTCCGTGTCTTCCGGCGCGGTGCTGGCGATGGCGTCGATGGCGACCGCTTCGCTGTCGTCCGGCATGGCCGCCACGGTCGTCTTCACGGTGGTGAAAAAGGCGTCGGCGACCGGGCCGGTTGGTGGCGGCGGTGGCGTCAGCACGTCCGGCGGCGACGAGGTTTGCGTGTCGCTGCCGCAGGCGGTCAGCAACAGCATGGCGCAGATCAGACTGAGTTTTTTCATGGTGCTCTCCTGATGTGGTGATTACTTCTGTGGCGAACCAGGGATCGGCGATTTGAGGTACGGGAAGGCGGTGCCCACCATCGTCTCATCCAGATACGCGCCATCGGTAAAGCGTAGCGCGCCGGCCGGGGCGTCGGCTGGTGCGCAGCCGATGTTGATGGTGCACAGCTTGCCCATGACGACGCGCAGCGCAACGTCGACCACGTCGTCGCCCGGACGGCGGCCGTTCGGGAAGCCAGCGTTGTCGCCTTCAATCACGCCGAGGCGTTTTTGCGCGCCCGGCGCGGTTGGTGCGATCGAGGTATTCAAGCGCAGCATCTCGGACGCGGTGACGGTCTTCGGCTGGTTCACGCCCTTGATCCCGGTCAGGAAGGTGGCCACCAGGTCGTTGCGCGGGAAGTTGGTCGGGGCCTTGGCGCCGGCGCTGCCGTACAAAATCTCGACCAGGGCGGGCAGGGTCGGGTTGGTGACGTAGTCGGCGAACTGGCCGTCGGCCGCTGGCTTGCTGTGGTTGAAACGGTCCTTGTCTTTCAGGCCGATGACGACTTCATTGACCAGTGGCATGCCCAGGCGCGATACCTGGACCCAGGCGCCGCCTTCTTTCGAGACGTCGGCGTCCGACTTCGGCGTGGGGTTGATCAGGCGGCCCTGGCGCAGGCTGGCCGTGGTCCAGGCGCCGATGACCGGGTCGCCGGCGGTCGCGTTGAGCAGGCACGAGGTCGGCACTTCCATGCTCAGGGTGGTTACGTTCTTGTTGGCCAGGTCATCCTTCGCGCCTTTTTCGGCGTTGGCGCTGAACTCGACGGCCGGGGCCTTGATGTTGATCAGGTCGAACGTTTCGCCGAGGTTGACGACGAACGGATCCTTGCGCTGGCCGACGAACAGCTTGCCCGGCGCCGTGCAGCCGGGGATGGTGACGTTGTACAGGTGGCGGGCGGCGTAGGCGTCGTAGTTGGGAATCGACTTGTTGCCGATGTTGTCCAGCGGCTTGTCGAAGGTGGCGCCGCCACCGTCGGCATTGGCGACGACGGCGCGGGCGCCGCTGCGACGGTCGCCGCGCACCACGGTGACGGTGAAGGTTTCGCGCACATTGGCGCCGGCGGCGTTGGCGTCGGCGATCGGGCCGCCGTTGATCACGAGCGGAATCGAGACTTTTTTACCGCCCACGGTCAGCTGCGTATCTTTATTGGTATTCTTGAAGCGGAACTGGAAGGTGATGTCTTCCTTGGCATCGCCGTTATTATCGACATGGATTTCGTAGAGCGCGTCCGGGTCCATCATGAAGTAATTCGGGCCGCCGTAGGCATCCTGCAGCGGCACATAATTGGCGATCAGCGTTGTAAAATCGCTGCGGCCGGCCTGGTAACTGCGGAACATGTAAAAGTCGGTGGCATCGATCTTCGGATTGCGCGTGATGAAAGGCGCTTCCCGGTGGCTCGATGCGAATGCCGACGGCGCGAATGCGCAGGCCAGCAGGTTGCCTGCCAGTACCGCGCCGATGGTCGCCCGTAATCTCATCTGATTCATGTTGCTCTCCTCGTTATAGGTTTTCACACTGATGTGCATGCAGATATACGCGGCGGCTTCGTCGCCGGATTCACTTTATGCCAAATAAATCTTTATGAATGCAGTGTTAAGCTGAACCCCATGAACAAAACAACCGAACCATTCCTGGCCGCCACTTTCATCAAAGAAATCGGGCGTGGCAAAAAAGGGGCGCGCAGCATGACGCGCGAAAACGCGCAGGCGCTGTACGGCGCGATGCTCGACGGCAGGGTGTCCGACCTGGAACTGGGCGGCATTTTGCTGGCGATGCGCATCAAGGGCGAGTCGGTGGACGAGATCGCCGGCTTCCTGGACGCGGCCGAGGCCTCGTTCGAGGCGCTGGTGGCGCCGGCGGGTGCGTACGCGCCGGTGCTCATTCCCACCTACAACGGTTCGCGCAAGATGGCCAACCTGACCCCGCTGCTGGCGCTGCTGCTGGCGCGCGAAGGCGTGCCGGTGCTGGTGCATGGCGTGAGCAGCGATCCGGGCAGGGTGACAAGCTTCGAAATTCTTCGTGAGATGGGATTCGAGGCGGCCGCTTCGGCAGGCGACGTGCAGGCCGCGTTCGCGGCGGGCAAGCCGGCTTTCATGCCGATCGAGACGCTGGCCCCGAAGATGGCGCAGTTGCTGTCGCTGCGCCGCATCCTGGGCGTGCGCAACTCGACGCATACCCTGGTCAAGATCTTGCAGCCGTTTGCCGGGCCGGCGCTGCGGCTGGTTTCGTACACGCATCCGGAATACCTGGAGATGCTGGGTGAATACTTCACGACCATTGCGCGCGAAGGGCGGGGCGACGCTTTCCTGATGCGCGGCACCGAAGGTGAAACCGTGGCCAACGCCAACCGGGCGCAGCAGATCGACTGGTTCCATGGCACACAGTGCACCATCCTGGTGCAGCGCGATGCACCAACGGATGACGTGGCGGAGGCCCCGGCCGAGCGCGATGCGGCCACCACGGCGGCCTGGATCGCCCGCGCGCTGGAGGGCAGCGTGGCCGTGCCCGCCTCGATCACCGAGCAAGTGGCACAGTGCTTGCTAGTTTCAAAGTCAATACAAGCAAACACGGGTGCGCATCATGGGGAACAAAGGTAAGGTTTATCTGGTCGGGGCTGGTCCGGGCGATCCGGAGCTGTTGACCTTGAAGGCGGTGAAAGCGATCGGCACGGCCGACGTGCTGCTGGTGGACGACCTGGTCAACCTGGCGATCCTGGCGCATGCCGCGCCCTCGGCGCGCATCGTACCGGTGGGCAAGCGCGGCGGCTGCCGCTCGACCTCGCAGGACTTCATTGAACGGCTGATGGTGGCCGAAGCGCGGGCCGGACGGCAAGTGGTGCGGCTCAAGGGCGGCGACCCCTTCATTTTCGGGCGTGGCGGCGAAGAGCGCGCGCACCTGATGGCCGAAGGCATCGAGGTCGAGGTCATCAACGGCATCAGCAGCGGGCTGGCGGCGCCCTCATCGATCGGCGTGCCGCTGACGCACCGCGACTGGAGCTCGGGCGCGATTTTCGTGACCGGCCACGAGCGTGGCGACGAGGCGGGCAGCGCCCGCACGCCCGACTGGGCCTTGCTGGCGCAGACCGGGTTGACCCTGGTGATCTACATGGGCGTGGCGCGTTGCAGGCAGATCCAGGCGGCGCTGCTGGCCGGCGGCAAGGCCGGCAGCACGCCGGTGGCCGTGATCCAGTCGGCGACCGGGGCGGGGCAGACGCAACTGCTGACGACCCTGGCGGATTTGGCGGACGATCTGGCCGTGTCCGGCCTCGGCAGTCCCAGCATCATCGTGATTGGCGACGTGGTGCGCTGCGCCGACATCGCCGTCGAGCAACTCCAGGCCCACGCCCGACCGGCCTGACTTTTCCTACGCTGTACAGAGTTTCACTCGCCCCACCAGCTTCAAACTCCTACAACCGGGGTCAGAGCTTTAACTTGCAACAAAAGTGTTGCAAGTTAAAGCTCTGACCCCGGTTGTAGGAGTTTCTACCGGTGGTTCGGGGACTTGGCCGGCCTGCGCGGTTTACAATGACGGTTTTAGTGATTAGCGGAAACCGGCATACGCCATGGCAAAACAATTTGATGTAGCAGTGATCGGCGCGGGCGCGGCCGGGATGATGTGCGCGGCCGTCGCCGCCCAGCGCGGCAAACGGGTGGTGTTGATCGATCATGCGGAGAAACTTGCAGAGAAGATCAGGATTTCGGGTGGTGGACGTTGTAACTTCACCAATATGAATGCGACGCCGCAGAATTTTTTATCGGATAACCCGCATTTTTGCAAGAGCGCTTTGTCTCGGTATACCCCGCAGGATTTTCTGACCCTCGTTAAGAAACACCGCATCGGCTATCACGAGAAACATCGCGGCCAGCTGTTTTGTAATGAGTCGGCCGAGCAGATTATCCAGATGCTCAAGGCCGAGTGCGCCAGCGGGGATGTGACCTGGCGCATGCCGTCCAAGGTCGAGTCGCTGGAAAAAACCGCCGAGGGCTTTTTCATCCTTACCGACAGCGGCGAGATCCTGGCCGACAGCGTCGTCATCGCCACCGGCGGCTTGTCGATCCCGAAAATCGGCGCGACCGATTTCGGTTACCGCATCGCGGCCCAGTTCGACCTGAACATGGTCGAGCCGCGCCCGGGCCTGGTGCCGCTCACTTTCGACGGCCCCAGCTGGGAAGCCTTCGTTCCGCTGGCCGGCATCGCCCTCGAAGTCGAGGTGGAAACGGGCTCGAACAAGGGCAAGGGCAACAAGCGCGGCCATTTTCGCGAGGACTTGCTGTTCACCCACCGCGGCCTGTCGGGTCCGGCCATCCTGCAAATTTCCAGCTACTGGCAGCCGGGCACGCCGATCATCGTCAACCTGCTGCCCGAGATGGATGTGGCGCAGGAGCTGATCGACGGCAAGAGCACGCTCAAGAAGCAACTGGGCAACGTGGTCTCGCAGTGGCTGCCGGTGCGCCTGGCCGAGGTCTTGATCTCGGTGGCCGGCCTGACACCCGACGCGCGCCTGGCCGACTTGCCGGACGCAAAGCTGCGCAAGCTGGGCGACGCCATCAACCGCTGGGCCATCGTGCCGACCGGCTCGGAAGGCTACCGCAAGGCCGAGGTGACCCTGGGCGGCATCGATACGCGCGAGCTGTCGCAGCAATCGATGATGGCCAACAAGGTGCCGGGTTTGTATTTCATCGGCGAAGCGGTCGATGTGACCGGCTGGCTGGGCGGCTATAACTTCCAGTGGGCGTGGGCCTCGGGCGTGGCGGCCGGGCAGGCGGTGTGAGCGGTTCCGTGACGGTGTTGTGAAACAGCAAAAGGAACAGGGGAAAAGCGAAAAGCTTCCACAGCGAGGGAAACGGTGCTATTATCTCGTTCTTCCCTAAATCTAACGGTTTGATTTTTACATGACCACTATTCGCCTTAAAGAAAACGAGCCGTTCGAAGTCGCAATGCGTCGCTTCAAACGCACCATCGAAAAAACGGGTCTGCTGACCGAACTGCGCGCACGCGAGTTCTACGAAAAGCCAACGGCTGAGCGCAAGCGCAAGCTGGCAGCTGCCGTTAAGCGCCACTACAAGCGCATTCGCAGCCAGCAACTGCCTAAGAAATTATTCTAAGACTGTCCAGTCGAACCTGATCCGGTGACGGCCAACAGCCTGTCCGGGTCATTGTTTTTACTGTAGTCGCAGACCCGCTCCGGTTTACCGCAGCGGGTTTTGCTATTTGGTTTTTGCTGTGTGTTACCTGATATTTATTCATTATTTAGACGAGGATTGCCATGGGCTTGAAAGAACAAATTACCGACGATATGAAAGCGGCGATGCGCGCGAAAGAAGCGGCCAAGCTGCTGACGATCCGCCTGATCCTGGCCGAGATCAAGCGCCGCGAAGTCGACGAGCGCATCGAACTCGACGATGAACAAACCCAGGCGATCATCGAAAAAATGATCAAGCAGCGCAAGGATTCGATCAGCCAGTTTGAAGATGGCAATCGCCAGGACCTGGCCGATATCGAAAAGGCCGAACTGGTCATCCTCGCCGCCTACATGCCGGCCGGCCTGTCGGAAGAAGAAATCGCCGCCGAAGTCGCCGCCGCCGTGAGCGCCTCCGGCGCCACCGGTCCGCAGGACATGGGCAAGGTCATGGGCTTGCTCAAGGCAAAATTGCCAAAAGGCACCGACATGGGCATCGTGTCGGGCTTGATCAAGAAGGCGCTCGCGCCGGCCTGATCGTCGTATGGCGCGTTGCGCGGAACGTTTTCGCGCAAGCCGCCCCGGCAAGCCGACAAGGCAAGCCGACAAGGCAAGCCAGCAAGCCCGCGTCTTGTCGCAGATCAAATCTGCGGCGGGCGCGGCGGTATAGTCTGACCTGACACAAAGACTGTTCATCGCACGTGATTCCACAATCCTTCCTTACCGATTTGCTCAACCGTATCGACATCGTCGATGTGGTCGGCCGCTACGTCCAGCTGAAGAAGGGCGGGGCCAATTTCATGGGCCTGTGCCCGTTCCACAGCGAAAAATCCCCCAGTTTTACCGTCAGCCCGACCAAGCAGTTTTACCATTGCTTCGGTTGCAGCGCGCATGGCAACGCGGTCGGTTTCCTGATCGAGTATTCGGGCATGGGCTTTATCGATGCCGTCAAGGATCTGGCCCAGGGTGTGGGCATGGTCGTGCCCGACGCGGATGACAAGATTCCTCCGCTGCAACGCGCGGCCAACCAGGCCCAGGCGCTGGCCCTGACCGAGGCCATGACCCAGGCTTGCGATTACTATCGCGGCCAGTTACGCGGCGCCACGAATGCCATCGCCTACCTGAAAAACCGTGGCCTCACCGGCGAAGTGGCGGCCCGCTTCGGCATGGGCTACGCCCCGTCCGGCTGGGATAACTTGCGTACCGTGTTCCCCGATTACGAGGTGCTGGCGCTGGTCGAGTCCGGCCTGGTGATCGACAAGGTCGACGAGGATGGCGGCAACAAGAAGCGTTATGACCGCTTTCGCGAGCGCATCATGTTCCCGATCCGCAATACCAAGGGCCAGGTAATCGGCTTCGGCGGGCGGGTGCTGGACCAGGGCGAACCGAAATACCTGAACTCGCCGGAAACCCCGCTGTTCCAGAAGGGCCTGGAACTGTACGGCCTGTACGAAGCGCGCCAGGCCATCCGCGACGCTGGCTACGTGCTGGTGACGGAAGGCTATATGGACGTGGTCGCCCTGGCCCAGCTCGGCTTTCCGCAAGCGGTGGCCACCTTGGGCACGGCGTGTACCAGTACCCACGTGCAAAAGTTGCTGCGCCAGACCGACAGCGTGATTTTCAGTTTCGATGGCGACAAGGCCGGCCGCCGCGCCGCCCGCCGCGCGCTCGAAGCCTGCCTGCCGCAGGTGAGCGACAACAAGATCATCAAATTCCTGTTTTTGCCGTCCGAGCACGATCCGGACAGTTTCGTGCGCGAATTCGGCGCCGATGTATTCGAGCAAGAAATTCACGAAGCGATGCCGCTGTCGCAATTTTTGCTGCGTGAAGTGTCGGGCGAGCATGATCTTTCCACCTCGGAAGGGCGCGCCCACGTCCAGTTCGACGCCAAGCCGCTGCTGCAATCGATGTCGCCCAGCTCGCTGCGCCTGCAGATCGTGCGCGGCCTGGCCAGCATGACCGAGTCGAGCCCGGCCGAAATCGAGGCCCTGTTCGAGCTGTCCAAGCCGGTCTCGGTGGCGCGCCGCGCGCCGCCGCGCCAGGGCCGGCCGGAACCGGTGGGGCTGGAATTGCAGATTTTGCGCCACCTGGTGGCCCATCCGCCGCTCAGCCTGGAGCTGGACGAGGCGGCGCTGGCCGCGTTCAACCATTTTGGCCCGGACGCGGCCGAGCGCCTGCTGTACCTGGTCGCCTGCGGCCAGGCACTGGGGCCGAACGGCGGCTTCGCGGCCTTGTCCCAGCATTTGAAGGATACCAGCAACGAATACGACGGCTTGATCGCCGAAATTGCCTCGGAGCCAGAATCGGATATCGACAGCGTGAAATTGTGGCTGGTCGGGGCTGTGAGGCAGATCAAACTTGCAGCGCTTAAACAGGAGTTGACCCAGTTGTTTTCCGCCGGCCTGACCTCAGATCAGGTGGGTGTGCGCTACCGCGAAATCATGGCCGAGCAGAAGCGGCTGGAGGATGAAGGGGGGCCGAGTTAGACCCCGCGCAAAGCATGAAATCGGAGGCCCGCACAGGGGGCGTTTGGCACTGGAAAAAGACGGACTGCGTGCTATAATAAAACGATAAGTGTTGTGTTCGCAGAAATTTTTTCGTTGTCCGTAAGTTGTATTTCTTTCAGTGAGTTAGGCTCTTGATCGGCGCAAAGAGGGTGGGCGTCGGCGGCCAGGGCCAGCTTTGGTTGCGACGGCGTTGCGCTGTCGGGGGCAAACATCGGTTTGCTTTTCAGCCACACACGGCTCGCGCCTCCAACCGCCGTTGTATGCAGTAGACTACTGCCGAAATCGCGCGGGTCGTGCCCGTAAGGTGATGTAAAGGTGTTATGAGTGCAGCAATGCCGGAGGGGTCTGCGAAGGCCGGTCCGGGGACGTAGGGCCGAAAAGGCCGGCAACAAACTTTATCTTAATCCACCATAAAGCTAGTCGTTGTGACATCGAAAGCGCCTGTGCCAATCAAGAAACCTGAAACCAAAGCGGCTGATAAGCCAACGAGAATGTCCGCCAAGGCGGATAAAGCGCAAGACAAGGCTGAAACGCGCAGCGCCAGTACAAGTACGAGCGCGAGCGCCACGCCTGTCGTCAGCCAGACCACCGATGCCGCCGCGCTGGCCGCGATCGACACGTCCGGTTACGTGCTGCCCTCAGTCAAGGTACCGGGCAGGCGCGGGCGCAAGCCGAAAGAATTCCAGCCCGAGAACGATGAAGTGGCCGCCCTCAACGCGGTCGAGCGGGCCGAGCTGAAAGCGGTCGACAAGGCCAAGGCCAAGGACCGCAAGGCCAAGGAAAAGGCGCTGCTGAAAGATGCCTTCTCGTCGGACACCGAAGCGACCGAGGAAGAACTCGAGCGCCGGCGCCAGAAACTGAAAACCCTGATCAAGTTCGGCAAGGAACGCGGTTTCCTCACCTACGCCGAAATCAACGATCACCTGCCCGAAAACATCGTCGATCCGGAAGCGATCGAAGGCATCATCGGCACCTTCAACGACATGGGGATCGCGGTCTACGAGCACGCGCCCGATGCCGAAACCTTGCTGCTGTCCGACAATGTGGCCACCGTCACCAGCGATGACGAAGCCGAGGCCGCGGCCGAGGCGGCGCTGTCGACGGTCGATTCCGACTTCGGCCGCACCACCGACCCGGTGCGCATGTATATGCGCGAGATGGGCTCGGTCGAGCTGCTCACGCGCGAAGGCGAGATCGAGATTGCCAAGCGCATCGAAGATGGCCTCAAGGACATGATCCAGGCTATTTCCGCCTGCCCGGTGACGATCGCCGAAATCATTTCCGCCGCGATCCGCATCCAGAACGACGAAATCAAGATCGACGAGATCGTCGACGGCATGGTCGACCCGGACGAGCCGCTCGAGCCGGTCGTGGCCCCGGTCGCCACCGACGAGGATGAAGACGAAGAAGAAGCCGACGAGGAAGAAGAGGAAGAGGAAGAAGAGAACAACGCTTCCGGCGCCGCGGGTTTCTCGGCCGAACAGCTCGAAGCGCTGAAAAACCAGGCGCTGGAAAAATTCGACATCATCTCGGTGCAGTTCGACAAGATGCGCAAGGCCTTCGAGAAAGATGGCTATAACTCGAAAGCCTACGTCAAGGCGCAGGAATCGATTTCCAACGAGCTGCTCGGGATCCGTTTCACCGCCAAGGTGGTGGAAAAGCTGTGCGACACCCTGCGCGGGCAAGTCGATGAAGTGCGCCATATCGAGAAGCAAATCCTCGATGTGGCGGTGAACAAGTGCGGCATGCCGCGCGCCCACTTCATCAAGGTATTTCCGGGCAATGAAACGAATCTGGACTGGGTCGATGGCGAAGTGGGCGCCGGCCACGCCTACTCGGCCATCCTCGGACGCAATATTCCGACGATCAAGGAATTGCAGCAGCGCCTGATCGACCTGCAGGCGCGCGTGGTGCTGCCGCTGCCTGACTTGCGCAACATTAACCGCCAGATGGCGGCCGGTGAAATGAAGGCGCGCAAGGCCAAGCGCGAAATGACCGAGGCTAACTTGCGCCTGGTAATTTCGATCGCGAAGAAGTACACCAACCGCGGCCTGCAATTCCTCGACCTGATCCAGGAGGGCAATATCGGCCTGATGAAGGCCGTGGACAAGTTCGAATACCGGCGCGGCTATAAATTCTCCACCTATGCGACCTGGTGGATCCGCCAGGCCATCACGCGCTCGATCGCCGACCAGGCGCGCACGATCCGCATCCCGGTGCACATGATCGAAACGATCAACAAGATGAACCGCATCTCGCGCCAGATCTTGCAGGAAACCGGCGCCGAACCCGATCCGGCGACCCTGGCGATCAAGATGGAAATGCCGGAAGACAAGATCCGCAAGATCATGAAGATCGCGAAAGAGCCGATCTCGATGGAAACGCCGATTGGCGACGATGACGATTCGCACCTGGGCGACTTCATCGAAGACAACAATACCCTGGCGCCATCGGACGCGGCCTTGCATGCTTCGATGCGCGGGGTGGTCAAGGATGTGCTGGACTCCCTGACGCCGCGCGAAGCGAAAGTGTTGCGCATGCGTTTCGGCATCGAGATGTCGACTGACCACACCCTGGAAGAAGTGGGCAAGCAATTCGACGTCACGCGCGAGCGGATTCGCCAGATCGAAGCGAAGGCGCTGCGCAAGCTGCGCCACCCATCGCGCTCCGACAAGCTCAAGAGCTTCCTGGAAGGTAATTAAGCCTTGACGGGCTGATACGAAAAGCCATATCCTCACGCCACTTTGTGACGGGAGGAATTGGTGATGGCGGGCTCCCTGCCGCACCGATGCCGGGGCTGTATTCCAAGCACGACAGTGGGGACCTCGAAAATGACGCCGCGCAGTAGGTTTTTCGAGGTCCCCAGATATTCAGTACAAATTTTGGGCCTGTAGCTCAGTTGGTTAGAGCAGAGGACTCATAATCCTTTGGTCGACGGTTCAAGTCCGTCCGGGCCTACCAAACAGAAGAAGGGGGAGCAGCATCGGCTGTTCTCCCTTTTTCGCTTTACTGGCGCCACATTTCTCCAACCCATCCTCTCAGCGCGTACGGGCAGTATTTCGCACATATGACCGCCGCCCGTCAAAACGCATAACGCTAAGTAAGTGCGCATAAATTCTTGTCATTTCTAGCTTCCATAAGCGGCGCCTTGCTGCGTTGCCCACCGCTAGCAGTGCTCGCACTGCGTCGCGGCGGGCGCCTTGCACGGCATCCGCTTCTGTTCGCTATAAATCACAATAATTTCTGCACACTTACTTAGGCCGGCGCCAGCACGATCAGCGCGCCGTATTTTTCGATCAGCACGGCAATCCCATACAGGATCGCGCCGAGCATGCCGGCGCCCACCAGCATATTGGTCCTGAATCCCAGGTAGCAGATCCACTCGAGCGTCACCAGGACGAAAAAACATAACAGGATGCTGGCGATGACTTTCAGGTCGAGAAACACATACATCATGCTGGCCACGATCGCCAGCGCTATAAACAAAGGCATGTAGTGGATGCGCTGCGCCTTGAACGGCCACGGCGAGGCGCCCACCAGCAAGGCGACCGACAGCGCAATGGTGCAGTAGTACTCGATGCCGGCCTCGAAATAGCGGGCCGATTCCCATTGCATGCCGGTGGTGCGCATGACGCAATACGCCGTCAGCACCACCAGGTGGCCGAATACCATGGCTTTGAGCAGGCGCTCCTTGAACTCCAGGGACAGCGTGCGGGGCGTGTACATCATGCTGAACGAGAAAACCCCGGACAGGCAGACGGCGGCGAAAAATCCGAAAATGGCGGATTGGTAGCTTAATGCCAGTGCGCCGAAATAAATCATCGCCAGCACACAGTCGGCGCTATGGGGCGCCAGCCGGTACAAGGGCAGCTTGTTCAGCGTTTCTCCGATGACCTTATAGGTCGACATCATCCACGCCACCAGTATCAGGTTGCCCCAGGCGCAAAACAGCGCCAGGTAAAAAGCCTGCGCCGGCCAGATCGCTTGCGCGCGCAGCGTTCCGCAGATGGTCAAGCTCAAAAAGACCAGCTGATAAACGATGGTCGGCACTTTGCTTACGTGAATCCACAGCGCTTTTCTCATCTTGAGCAGCGTGTCGTAAAACACCAGCAAAAAGCAGATGACCGCGACGACCTTGATCAGGTTTACCCAGGACATATACTTCGCCCACAGCGATGGCTCGCTTGCCTGCGCCTGGCCGGCCGCACTCACCGCTTGCCGGAAATCGCCCGGAGTGACATATTTGCCGGTGACTTCGCGCGCGACCGGCTCGCTCAGATAACCATCTTTCTGCATTTGCCTGATCAAGTCGGTCTTGATCGCGCCGGCAGTCGGCGCTTGTGGCGCTGGCGCCGGTGCGGGCGCTTGGGCAAACGCCCCCGCGCTGATAATGAGCATCCATCCCCAAAAGAACAAGCGGCGCAAATTGACCATGTAATTTCCGTTCAAAAATATTGAAGGGAGGGTAACACAGGCGAGCTGGCATGCGCCGGTGGCGGGAACTCAAGCATCGATCGGCGCATGAGCAGCGCGCTCTTGCATACGGGATCGCTCGCGAAAAGCAGCGGTCTCAGCACTTGAGAACCATCAAAAGCGGCCGGGAACCGGCCGATACACTCGACCATTGAAGCAGCCGGTTTTGCACTGGGTGCACGGCGGCATCAGGACCTTTCGCTGCCACCTTTTTGCGCAGCACTCTCAAGGAGAAACATCATGAAAACAATACTCTCGACCATCGCCAGCGCTGTCGCGATGGCCTTCGCCAGCGGCGCCGTCTCGGCCCAGCCCACGGTGTCCACTTCTCAAGTGGGCACAGGCAACAGCCTGTATGTGGTGCAGCAGGCGCCCGAGGAGGAATTCTACGAACTGACTGCCACGATCAAGCAGACAGGCACGAACAACGTCGCCGGCGACCCGCTCAAAAAGATACCCGGCATTTTCCAGATCCGCTCCTACGATGCGTATGCGGACATCGTGCAGACCGGAAACCAGAATGGCGCGACCATTTCGCAGGACAATATCTACCGCAGCGGCACGGCCATCAAGCAGATCGGCGCCGATAACAAGGCGGTCGTGAAGCAAAAGGATTCCGGTGAGGTGGGCAATACGATCGAGCAGGTCGGCAATCGCAATGCGGTCAATGTCGATCAGCTTTACTTGTTCCCGTTCAGTATCCGCGCTTACCAGAAGGGCGATGACAACAACATCACCGCCAAGCAGGTCAATTCGGGTTTCGGCGGGCCGCTGGTGGAACAGGTCGGCAATCTGAACAAGGTCACGATCGACCAGGATAATGCGGTGTATTCGGGCGTGTGGGTGCAGCAGGGCGGCAATGGGAATAACGCCAGCGTCAAGCAGAAAGATTCCTATTTCACGCGCGAGCAAACCATTATTCAGAAAGGCAATTACAACGTGGCCAGCGCCGACGAGCAAGGCCAGGATAACGCCAGCAAAATCGTCCAGACCGGTAATCTGAACAAGGCGACGGTGGTGCAGCGCCTCGATTACAGCCAGTCGCTGATTGACCAGACGGGCAACAACAATATCGCGTCCGTCACGCAAAACGGCGGCAATCAGTACGACACGCCCAACATCGCCTCGATCATCCAGAAGGGCAATGGCTTCGCAGCCGCGATTACCCAAAGCGGCAGCGGCAATCAGGCAGGTGTCGTGCAGCAGTAAGGTCCACCCGGGACGGCGATCCGGGAGGAGGGCGCCTGCGCTCCGTCTCAGTCGTTCCGGTCCAGATTGTCCTTCACTTGCAGCAATAGGCCGAGCAGTACCTGTTGCTGTTCCCCGCTCATTGCCCGCACCGCTTGCGCGTTCAGCTTGCTCGCTTCGGCCTGGGCCGCTTGCTGGATGGCCTTGCCGGCCTCGGTCAGGGACAGGTGCGTGTTGCGCCGGTCGGCCGGGTCGGCTTCGCCATGCAGCAAGCCGCGTTCGCGCAGCGCCGTGATCAGGCGCGCGACTTGCGCCTTGTCGCGGCCGCTGTGGCGCGCCAGCTCGCTCTGGGTCGCGCCCGGATGGCGGCCGAAAAACGCCAGCACCTTCGCTTCCATGTGCGTGAGCTCATGCTGGCCGTCGCGCAAGGCCTGGAATTGCTGCGAGCGGTACTGGTGCATGATCGTATGGATCAGTTCCAGCACGGCATCCCGGCGCGATTCGTCGGAATGGTTGACATTGTCATTTGATTCGTGGATGATGGGGGACATTGTCAACCAATTGAACGATAAAGAGATGAGTATAGACGCTCCAGTCAGCCGTGTGCAGCGTGTGCGCCACGAGCTCAAGATTCGCCGGGTCGAGGTGCTCAGCGTGCGCGCCATTGGCAGCCATTTCCGCAGCATTACCTTCGGCGGCGCGGCGCTGAATGATTTTCACAGCGCCTCGTTCGACGACCATATCAAGTTCATTCTCGGCGATGGGCCTGACGCCGCCAAGCGCGATTACACCCCGCGCAGCTTCGATCCGGCCGCGGGCGAACTGGTGATCGAATTCGCCCTGCATGGCGACGGCCCGTGCGCGGCCTGGGCGGCCCAGGCCGCGCCCGGCCAGCAGGTGATCATCGGCGGTCCGAAAGGCTCGCTGATCATTCCGGTCGATTACGAGTGGCATTTGCTCGTGGGCGACGAAACCGGCTTGCCCGCGATTGCGCGCCGCCTGGAAGAACTGCCGGCCGGCGCCCGCGCCACCGTCATCGTCAAGGTCGACGATGCGGCCGACCGCCGCGCCTTTGCCGGCGATGCCAAGGTCGACCTGCGCTGGGTCGGCAACGACGCCGAACTGATCGCTGCCGTGCAGGCGTGGGCGCTGCCGGCCGGCGACGGCTACGCCTGGTGCGCGGGGGAAGCGGCAAGCATGGCCGCCGTGCGCCAGGAACTGGTCGGCGTCAAGGGCCTGCACAAGACGGCCATCCGCGCCGCCGCCTACTGGAAGCGCGGTGGCAGCGGCTTTCACGAGAACCTGGAGTAAGCCGGCGCGGCTTGCGTGCTTTCGTCAGGCGCTCTGCCGTTCGCCCGGCGCGGGGGTATCGAACCAGATCCCGTAGCGGTCGCCTTGCCACGAAAACAAGTAAAACAGATACGCCGTGGCCAGCATGATCAAGCCGCCCGCCAGCGCCGCTTCGCTCACGAAACCCAGCAGGCAAAACAGGAAGCCGGTGGCGTGCGACATGGTTTCGATGCGTTTGGCGACA
The DNA here is from genome assembly GCF_011682065.1 of Massilia rubra. Taxonomy (GTDB): domain Bacteria; phylum Pseudomonadota; class Gammaproteobacteria; order Burkholderiales; family Burkholderiaceae_D; genus Telluria_A; species Telluria_A rubra. Next base: position 138,548 of record NZ_VUYU01000001.1, read on the forward strand.
CGCCGGGTCGGGTGCATGTGCAAAAAGCCGAAGCCGAACCAGCAGCGCAGCCATAGCGGCAGCGCCTGCCAGTTGTGCGCATGTTTGTCGATCACGAAGTTCTCCTCGTTCAGGGTTGACACCTCCACATCAAGCGCTGCAGCAAGACATTTAAGCGACTCCACGCTGGCCTTGTGGCCGCTTTCGATGCGCTGGATCGTTCTCACGTTCAAGCCCGACATCTGGGCTAATTGTTCTTGAGAAAGATGGCGGCTGAGGCGAAGTTGTTTAAGAATCATGCTCTCTCCCGATGCTGGTGAACCACGAGTATTCCGCGATTCTAGCCGTGTCGGTGACGAAAAGCACCCGACACTGGCCCGACAATGGCCGCCATGCCCCTCGTTTCGCTAGTATTGATGCGTTCGGAGCACCTGCGCGACGGCCGCGACGGCGCGCGCGACATCGGCCTCGCCGGTTTGCCAATTGCATACCGATATCCTCATGCAGCGCTTTCCACGCCAGGTCGTGTTGCTGAACAGGGCCTCGCCGCCGGCCAGCACGGCGTTGCTGACCGCATCCGTCCAGCGGTCGTGATCGCTTTCGCTTGCGCCCGGCGCGCGATCGAGAAAGCGCACCAGTCCCTGATTGACCGTCGGTTCCCATACAAGTTCAACGCCGGGCAGGGCGGCAATGCCGGTCGCGAGCGCGTGCGCCGCCGCGCAACAGCGCTCGACCAGGGCGGCGACGCCATCGCGCCCGAGCTCGCGCATGGCGGCATACGCAGCCACGCCGCGCCCGCGTCGCGACCATTCCGGATTCCAGTCCTTGGGCTCGCGCACATGATCGTTGTGGGCAACATAACTGGCTTCGTAGGACATGGCGCGCCGCTGCGCATCCGCATGGGCAATAAATGCGAACCCGCTGTCGTAGGGTACGTTGAGCCACTTGTGACCGTCGGTCGCCCAGGAATCGGCGCGTGCGACGCCGGCCAGCAGATGGCGGTAACGCGCGCTGGCGTTGGCCCACAGGCCGAAGGCGCCGTCCACGTGCACCCAGGCGCCGTAGCGGTGCGCCAGCGGAATGAGCTCGGCGAAACAATCATAGGCGCCGATGTTGAGGTCGCCCGCCTGCAGCACCACGATGAGCGGGGCGCCGGCGCTCTCGACCAGTGCCTGTTGCAGGGTTGCCGCCGCGAGCTGGCCGGCCGGGTTGACCGGCAGGCCGCGCACGGCACCCGTGCCCAGGCCCAGCAAGCGGGCCGCGCGCGCGATGCTGCCGTGCAGCTGGTCGCCGCTCAGGATGCGGATCGGCGGAGCGCCGCACAGGCCGTCGCGTTCGACATCCCATCCGCGGCGCGCCAGCAGCGCATTGCGGGCCGCCGCCAGGGCGGTCGCATGCGCCATCTGGCAGCCGCTGGTGAGGGCGAAGCTGGCGTCGCGCGGCAGGCCGAGCAAGTCCTTCAGCCAGACCCCGCAGACTTCTTCGATCACGGTCACCGCCGGTGCGCAGGCAAAGGTGGCGGCGTTCTGGTCCCAGGCGCTGGTGAGCCAGTCGGCCGCCAGCGCTGCCGGCAAGGCGCCACCGATCACCCAGCCGAAGAAGCGCCCGCCGGCGCTGCCGTTGATGCCGCCGGCCGTGTCGGCGGCCAGTTCGTCGATGACTTGCGCGGCCGGCAGGCCGGCGTCGGCCAGCGGCCTGGATAAGCGGGCGCGCAGCGTGTCGAGGCTGGCGCGGGCGCCGACCGGCTGTTGCTCCAGATGGTCGAGATGGGCCAGCGCGTGGCTCAGTGCGCTTTCCAGCGCAGGGCGAAACGGGGAAATGGTCTTCATGGCGGTTTGCAAGCACCTTATTGATTGTGTGGTCCCGAGCGTAAAGCCGGCGCCCGGCGCGCGCAAACGATCTGTTGCCGCTTTCACTATAGCTGGGCTAAAGTGAGGCCATGCAGATTCCGCTCCAGCGCTTTTATACATTCTTTGTCGTGTGCCGCGCCGGCAGCATGAAGGACGCCGCGCGCGAGTTGCATGTCACGGCCGGCGCGATCAGCCAGCGCATCCGCGAGCTGGAGTTACGGCACGGCCAGCGCCTGTTCGAGCGCACCCGGGCCGGCGTCACGCCAACGGCTGCCGGAGCGGCCTTGTACGCCGATATCCGGGCGCCGTTCCAGCAGATCGAAACGGTGGCGCGCCGCGATGTGGCGGATGACGCTGCGCGGCAACTGGTGGTGAGCGTGATGCCCTCGTTCGCGTCCGGATGGCTGTTGCCGCGACTGGGCGACTTTGCCAGGCGCCATCCGGCCGTCTCGCTCTCGATCGACAGCGATGCGCGCGTGGTCGACCTGAAAACCGAGGCGGTCGATTTCGCCATCCGGCATGGCCTGGGACACTATCCCGGACTCGAAGCGCGCTGGTTGATGTCGCCTGCCATGATCGTGGTCGGCGCGCCGGATTTATTGCGCCAGGGGCCGCCGATTCGCTGTCCGGCCGATTGCCTGGCCTACCCGCTGCTGCATGACCGTGAACGCCAGGATTGGACCTTGTGGCTGCAGGCCAACGGCAGCCCATCGCCCAAGGCGCGGCGCGGGCTGTCGTTCAGCGACGAACATTTGCTGGTGCGCGCCGCCAGCGAAGGGCAGGGGTTGGCGCTGGTGCGCGATATCTACGCCGGCGCCGACCTGGAGAAGGGGACTTTGTGCAAGGCGTTGGAGGGGCAGTGGCCGACGCGGTTCGGGTATTACCTGGTCGGTTTGCCGGACAGCTTTGCCGCGTCGGGGGCGCGCGCGTTCGTGGACTGGATCCAGGCCGAAGCGGGGCGCTCGCCGGGCGTGCCGTGACATCAGGGCGGGAATGGCATGGCTGGCCGCAAGCGGGCGGGGGGCACGTTGTCAGCCGACAGCTAGCCGCGGCCGCTGTCCGGCACGGTCGATATCAACCTGGCGCCGCAACTGGTCGCATGACCTTCAAAGGCCACCGGTATGCCGTGGATCAGCACTTTCGGATCGCCCTCGACGATGACACACGCTCCATGGCCCGCAATCGGGCAGGAGCAGCGGTCGCCGAGGCGCGCGACCATGATGCCGAGTACCGTGGTCGTCGGGGCGGCGGAGATGACTTTACCGCCATGGGTCGTGGGGTCGTTCAGGCGAATGACGAGACGCATCACGGTTCCTCGTAAACAGGGCGGTTGAAGTCATTCATTTGGAATAGCCTTGCGAGCCCGGCGTGGCGTCGTGACGCAATCCCCACCATGGAAGGTAGGCATTGTTTTCGCCACGCGCACGAAACCATGGCGCGTCCGGATTCAAAGGGCGCACCGTTGCCGGCGGGGTGACGAGCACTGCGGTCGTTTCGTCGGCATCGGTCGTGCCCGCGACCAGGACGTGTTTGCCCATGTGATTGGCTACGGCAATGCCGAGTGCAACGTTGGTCAGCGCGGTGCCAGCGCCCATTTCTCCCAGCAAGGCGGGCGTGTTGAAGGTTTGTTTGGCGAAATCGAATTCGGCCAGCTCGGTGGTGAAGGTGTGGGCCAGGTTGGCCAGCCGGTCCGAGGATGCCGCATGGGTGTTGTTGGCGTCGTGAATCACGAAGCCGATGTCGGCCGTCGTTTTGCCAGCGTTGAGGGCGGCGGCGGACAGCGTGGCTTGCCATGCCTGCACGGCGCGGCTTGGTTTGCCTTGTTGAGCGTCGAAGTCGGCGACCTTCTTGGTGCTTGGGTAGCTCAGCCATGCGAGTGCGGCGCGTTCCGTGTTGTAGTTGGGACCGGCGAGAACCAGCAGCACCATGTTCTCGTTGATCTGTTCGTCTTTGGGCGGAAAATTCGGGGCGTCCCAGTTCATGACCCAGACCGTTTCGTTCGGGTGTGCTTGCAGGTAGTCGAGTCCGGCGGACAGGGACGTGAAGCCGGCATTCGGACCGCCCATGGTTACATGAACGTCAGGTGGGGTGTTGCGCGACCAAGTGGTTGGCGCATAGACGTTACCGATGGAAAAAGTCTGAATGAGATTGTCGCGTGTCATTTCTGCAGCGGTAACCGGATCGAGCCTGTCGACAGGAAGTGCATATTCCACTCGGATACCTGCCAGTTCGCGCCAGGTTTTCTTGTCAGTGAGCGAGTGCGCATTATAGAAATACTTGGAATTGGAGAAGTAGATGTCATGGAAAATAGTGGTCAACTTGTCGAAGTATTTTTCGTGAAAACCTTTAAATGTTTCTCGTCCTTCATTGCCGTATGCGATTTCTGCGATTGCCCCAAGCATGGTATATTTTTTCGGGTTGGTTCTGACCATATCGTCATCTTTGTTGGGCTTTACGAGTCCTAACGTCCACAGTAACTGCCATTCTGTTGGGTAGTCTCGTCGTTGAAGGGGATTCAGCCATTGCAAACCTACTACCTGAACGATGAAGGGAGTGTCTGGTTTAGTGGAAATGTCTGGGACGATATCGACTTGCGTGGTTGTTGGTTTGCTTGCGCACGCAGTGGTTAGCGCAAGTACTGCGGCTGCAAGTAGCGTGGGTAAAATGAACAAGCGGCGCATAAGTTCTCCGTCGGTTAACTTGATTGATGAGATGTTGTCCAGCCGATAAATTATCCATAGCGAAGCACTAAAAGCGAAGCAGAAGGAAATCAACGTCCAGCCGATGCGTCTCTTCCAGTTAGAAATAAGATAGGTCATATTTTTTCACCTTTGCTGCTCCCGAAAATTTCTCGCTGATTGACAATTTTTGTTGGCATAAGTCCTTCTTTAACGTCTGTTGCCCAATTCTCCACTGGTTTAGCTCGTATTTTTCCGTCCTTGAAATACTCTAAAAATACTCTGTTGCTATCGCTTGTTTCTAATCCGTCAAGATGCCGCCAATCTGCCGCTATTCTCAACGTATGCAAATCTTCCTTTTTGATATAGCAACAACCAATCGCCACGTCATACGCCAGCGCCTTCTGTGCATGCATCCCATTGGTCATGATCGTTGAGTGATCGGTCGCATGCGCATTGATATTGGCGGCCAGATTGGACTTGATATGTTTCGAGCGCCACGCCTTGTAGTCTTCCCTGGCGCTGTCTGGCTTGTCTTCTTCATCTACCTTCGCGTCTTTTTTGTACAAACCCTCGCGCCTGGCCTTCATGCGCAGCATGGCATGGTGTTCATAACGCAGCGATGCTTCGCTCTCCTTGTCGCCCTTAGCGGCGCCACCCGGCTTGGCCTCGGCACCTGCGGTTTCCCCTGCGCTCACCGCCTGCTCGTCCTTGTAGGGATCGCCATCTTTGTATTCCCGATCCTTGTTGCGATATTCCCCCGGCGCGTCGAAACCCTGATCGAAGTTTTTGCTGGACTCGCCCAAGCGCAGGCCTTCGGGTAAAAACGCTTCCGGCAGGATCGGCGCGGTCAGCGGAACCGTCCAGTCGTCCGGCGGTAGTGCGTTGATGCGGATGCTCGTTACCCCCGTCGCGACGATCATCACTGGCGCTGTTATGACCGTCCATATTTTTCCGACAAAGGACGTGTTGGCATCGAGGCCTTTGGATATCGAATACCTTGCCTTGGGCGACTCCGGAGACCAGAATGCCTGGCTACCACGCTTGGGCTTGCCGTACTGGTTTTCCCAGAAATCGTACTGCCCCTGCAACCCCACCAAAAAATTCTGGGAAAAGACACGCTGGCAAAACGTCCCGCCGCCGTTGGTGGCATTGATTTCCTGTTGACTCAAGCCGCGCCAGCCGATCCCCTGCACGGTGCTTGCAGAGATCACTTGGTCATGCGGATTGAAATACAGTGTCACGCGGCCATACGTCGACGGTTTCAGTCCGTAACCGTACTTGTTGCGGTCGGACTGGGCGTCGAAGCCGTGCGCTTCGTTCTTCATGAATTCGTCGATGCTCTGCACCGGTTGTTCCTTCGGCACTTGCTTGCGCAGGATGTCGAAGAAGGCGGCGAGAGTGCGGTTTCGCGCGGACAAGGACTGGCGTCCCCCGTTGCCCTGAGCATCTTTCATATCGCGCTCGGCCCAGCCTTGGGTAGCGTTTTTACCCACCAGGCTGAATGGCGGATTGCACAGTACATAGGTATCGGCCACGCAGCGACCGCTTTTCCCCTTTTTATCTGTCACATCGGCCAGTTCGTCGCCAATAAACGCGGCGGCCATGCCGACCATATTGCCCTGGCTATGACAGACAATGGTGATCGGCACGTCAGCCTGCTTCTTGCGCAGAGATTCGATCAGTTTCGCCAGGCGCAACGCCGCCAGCACATAATAGGGGCGCGGCGGGCACGCATACACGTCGCGGTTATTGGTGGGATTTAAGTGCTGCACATGCAGCCATAGAAACAGTTGATCGGACAAGCCACTGCTCCACAAATCGGGCAGCCCCGTACATCCATTCGCAAACGGCCCACCACCCCAATAGTTCTTTTCATTGAGATACAGTCCGTCGCCGTATTGCTGCAGATCTACGTCACTAGCTTTATAGCCCCAGCGGAACCGGATCACCGGAGAAAAATGCTCCTCCTCTGAAATGAACTGCTTTGCCGTGCAGTCCGGGTTGAGAAATCCATCCTCCGTCAGTTCCGCGCGATACTGCACCGGTCTCAGTTGCCCGCCCGCCGGCGTCGGAAATACCATGTGTTCATCGCGCCGCTTGAGCCTGTCGTTCAGTCCCTTGCATAATCCATCCTCTGCCTGCTCATACCATTCGCCGTCGGAATTGACGCCATGGACGAAGATGATGATGCCAGGCAGCGGTAACTGCATCAGCACATCGAGATGCTTGGCATTGAGCAGGGAAATGCCACAATTGACGCCCACCATCAGGGCATCGGGTTCATCAAGCGGGCTGCAGGCCGCCGTCGCGCCCTGCGCTTGTTCCGGGTTAGAAGCTGCGGTCATCAAGGTTCCTCATTCAGAATCTGAGCGGAAAAACGTAGCGGTCAGCAGTTGCAAGCGGTCGCTGGTGATCTTGTCGCCTTCGCCAGCGGCATTGCTTTTGCCGGACAGCGGGCCGTCGTCCGATCGCTCGACATGCAGCTTCATGCCTTCGACCGGTTTGCCGTCGGTGGGGCGCAGCAGGCGTGGGATGCGGCCGAACTCGCCGTCGCTGAACGAGGGCAGGACCGGCGTGGCGCTGGCGGGCCCATTCCAGTGATGGCCGTTGGTGTTGATGTCGATCGGTCCCGGCCCGCCGATCTCCACATTGCCGCCTTTCAGGGTCAGATAGGCGCCGCCGCCAACCATCAAGGTGATTTCGTCTTCCGCCATGACGATCACGCGTTTCCCGGCCGTGATCTTGATGTCCTTGGCCGAATCGACAAGCATGTCGTCGTGCTGGCTTTGCATGAGGAACTTGCCATGATGGGCAATTTGCGTGATGCCATCCCGCTGCGAAAACAGCGATATTCCCTTGCCCGCATTCAGGTTGAAACGCTGGCCGCTGATCAGTTGTATGTGCTGCCGCGCTACCGTATCGACATTGACGCCGGCGTAGCTGACCAGCGTCTTCGGCGTGCTCAACGCCAGCCCGGCCGGCGCCGTCATGCTCAAGGTGGGCTTGCCGCCCGGCTGTTGCGGCGCCGTATTGCTGCCGCCGGCCGCTGCGTCGAGGTCGTCCTTGAGTTCCTGCTGCGGCGCCGGGTCGAGTTCCAGCGCCTGGTGTTCTGCCGCGTACTGCCCCAGCGACTTGAACAAATCCAGGCAATCCTGCATCAGCCCCAGATGTTCCTCGCTGCTTAACTGCCCGGCGCAGGCGTCGAGCCGTTTCCACGCCGAGATCAGCAGCGACTTCGCGCTGCGAATGGCGCCACTGTCATTGGTGGCAAGCTCGAAGCCTTCACCGCGTGGCTCCGCAGCGCCGTTACAGCGCGGATGCGTCAGATACCCCAGGTTGAGCTGACTGTGTCCGTGTTCGCTCTCGAGTTGGGCGCTGATCTGCCCCGGCGTGTCATCCATGCGCAGCTGGTTGTAGCGCTGCGCATGGACTTCCTTGCTCACGATGCCCGACAGGCAGCGCTCGCCCGGGAGCCGGCTGGTGTGGCTGAACGAGGGCGGCGGCGTATCGCCACCATGCACGCGGCCCATGATGAGCGGCTTGTCCGGGTCGCCGCCCAGAAAGACGCAAATCACTTCGTCGCCGGCACGTGGTAGCGAGATAGCGCCATAGTGCGCGCTGGCCCAGCCGCTGGCCACGCGCACCCAAGCCGAGTCGCGCTCGCTGTCGGACGCCCCGGCGCCCTGCGCGTGCGCGTGGTCTTCTACCCGGCAACCGGCAAAGCGTATCTTCACGCGTCCCATTGCATCGCAATGGATTTCCTCGCCGGGCGGTCCGACGACCGTCACGCTTTGTGCTTCCGTGCGCGGCAGGTCGACGCGCGGGTCGTAGCTTGGGACGATCGGGATGCCGCGCCGCACGCAGGTGAAGCGGTTGGTGTAGCGTACGTCGCGCTCGGCACTGGCTTGCGTGAGCCCGCCACTGTCGCTGCGCCAATGGTTGAGCGCGAACAGGCGTCGTACACGTTCGTCCAGCGCCTTGGGCAAGTTGTTCTCGGCTTCCACACGCAGTTCGGTGATGACGAACTCGCATTCGTGTGCTGCGTGCGAGGCCAGCTCCGGATCGCCAGTGACACTGTTCCATTGGCCGACACACATATTGCGCTCGCTGCCTTCGCCCTGGAAGAACTTGGCCTCGTATTCGTGGCGCTGCATGCGCAGCGCGGCCAGGCTGCGGTAGTCGCCGGCATTGTCGCCTGCATGCGGCACGTCGATCAGATAATCGTCGAGACTGGCGGCGAACTGGTTGCCGAGCATGCCCTGGTCGTTAGCGCCGCTCTCTTGGCTGGCCATCGACCATGCCTGCGTATAGTCCCAACTGCGCCGGCTCGCCCGGCCCGCCGTCAGGCTGCGTACGGCATGCCAGGCAGTGATGGTGTCGCTCGTTTCGGTTGCCGCGTCGCGGTGGTAACGGACCGTGCCGGCGGCATTCTTTTTCAAAGCCATGGCATCGTCGAACAGTACCAGCGTGTGAACCGGCGTATCGTCGCTGCCTCGTTCGCTCGCCTTGCCGGGCTCGATGAACCAGGCGATGCCGCGCCGTTTCCACAGGCGGCGCAAGAACGCGGCGCTCGATTCGTTGTACTGCATCGTGAATTCGCGCGCCGGATAGCTGTTCAGGTGGCCGAGGTCGAATTCAAAGGCGCGCGCCGCTATCGGGTTGGACTGGCGCCATTCACGCAGGACCACGTTGGTGATGTCGATTTCGCTGGCGTTGCGAAAAACACGTGTGTTACAGGTTTTGTCGAGCAGCGAAAACGCATCGCGCACGATTAACTGATAGGTTGCCAGCCCACCGTCGCTCTGGCCTTCGGCCACACCGGCGACGATGCCGCACACCGAGCGCAAGCCGCCGCTGGCGGTGACAAACTGCAGTTCTACCGGATTGGCGATGAATTGCTTGAGCTCCATGCCAGCCTGCGTGGCGACGCACAGCAGGCAATACTCTATCCCTCCGCACATGGTTTCGATGCCGCTCACCTGTTTGACGAGCAATTTGTCGTCGAGTACGCCATCGTCGCCGCACAGCCGCAGACGGATCGGACGGTTCGCTTCGCTGAGGAAAGCTGCTGGCTGGGGACTGGCAATCATGCATGCACTCCTGCAAAGAGAGAGGCGGACGGGTGATTCATCCGCTCAACTATGCAAGAGCTGGGCATCACAAACATTGCCCATAAACAACCTATGAGCGAGTGATGCCAAACTACAACAACGCTCCGGTGTCGCCGGATGCCGGTCCTGCCAAGCTCATCAATTACATGGCACAATCGCGCCCTCGGTGCCAAAGGCACAACATCCGCGTGAATGGTTCCCATGTCTGAACAACAAATCGTCATCGCCGGCGGCGGCGTTTCCGGCCTGTACTGCGCGATCCGCCTGGCCGAAGCCGGGCACCAGGTGCTGATCCTGGAAGCCTCGTCCGACCGCTGGGGCGGGCGCATCGAAACCGAAGACATGGACGGCTTCATCGCCGAATACGGTCCGATGCGTTTCGAACCGACCCTGCAGCCGCGCTTCGCCCAGTTGTGCGCCGAACTGGGCGTGGGCCTGGTCGATTTTTCCGGCCCCTCGGCCGATGAAATCAGCGTACCGGACAGCCAGCTGCCGCCCGAAGAACAGGGCCTGAACTCGCTGCAACTGCTCAAGCGCGGCATCATGCTGGTGATGGGGCGCGACCCGGCCGACCAGGCCTGGATCGATGGCCTGACCGAAGCCGACTACAACCGCCTGCGCCGCCACGCGCAACTGCACGGCCATCCGCTGTGGGCCACCGGTTTCTGGAACGTGATGTCGGGCCAGGGCATCCTCAGCCACCGGGCGCTGGTCAAGCTGCGCGACACCGGCACCTTCTATCACATGATTCCCGAGAACCTGAACGCGATCGAATGGATCATCTGGTGGCTGCGCGCCTTGAAAACCGTGGGCCAGAAGCTGGCCAGCATCGCCGGCGGCTCGGCCAAGCTGACCGATGGCCTGATGGCCAAGATCCACAGCTTGCCCAACATCACCCTGGCCGGCGGCCACACCCTGCTCGGTTTCCGTCCGACCGGCCTGGGCCAGTCCAGCATGGAGCTGGACGTGCGCACCAAGAACGACACCATCAAGCTGCCGGCGGCGCGCCTGATCCTGGCATTGCCGCGCATGCCGCTGATCAAGCTGGCGCAGCATCTGCCGGAGCACATCGCCACCCATCTGGATGCCGTCAACGGCTTTCCGATGCTGAAGATTTTCTTCGTCAGCAACGCGCCCTGGTGGGATTATGACCAGCCGCCGCAGCAGTACGCGAACTGCCTGCCGACCCGCGAAGTGCACTATTTCCGCCGTCCGCAGGGGCGCGATCTTGACGGCCACGGCATGGTGCTGCTGTACATGGACCGCCCTTCGACCGAATTCTGGCGCCATTACCTGAGCGAGCCCGACAAGCACGACCGCGCCGAAGTCGACCAGGATGCGCGCATCGTCGACGCTTTCGCCCTGTTCGTCGCGCGCGACGTCAAGCGCCTGCTGGAAACGAACGAATCGCACCTCAAGCTCAACGACCACTCGAAGGCAGTGTTTCGCGACCAGACCCTGGCCCAGGCCACGGCTTACATCAAGAATTCGATCATCACCTATGGCATCCGCGACTGGGCTCGGGCGCCGTATGGGGCCGCCAACCACGGCTGGCAGCCGGGCGTGCGCTCATGGAAAGTGATGGACGCCTTCAAGGCCTTCGACTTTGGCAGCGGCGCGAAAAACGTGCACATCGTCGGCGAAGCGTATTCGGATTACCAGGGGTTCGTGGAAGGGGCGTTGAACAGTTCCGAGCTGGCGCTGGAGGCGATTTTGCAGGGGCGCACCAGCCATACTCCGATTGAATGATGAAAAACTTTTTAGCGATGGCAGTCTGACCACCGAACTGAGCCGGCTGATGGGCCACTGAGAGAGCGGCAGCCAGCCGGCGCGTAGTGCAATGCGGTGTGCCCGCGCGCCAAAAAGATTGTCATCCCGGCTACGTGCGCTTCCGAACGGACGGCCTCGCTCCAAGCGGGCACAATGGCTTCATTCGATTGCAATGCCCGGCCCCCAGCCGGTGCATTTTCCGTTTAAGGCGCGGCTTCAAGAGCCGCGCCGTCTTTTAGCGTCGCGCCTTGCATTCCCGGCCGCCGTCCGCGCACGATCACGCTTTATCAAGGAATACACCATGTCATTCAATCACGTCGTCGTCTGGCTCGACCAGGCCGAAGCTCACGTTATCCATTTCACGCGCGATGCCGCCGAGTCGGAAGTCATCAAGACCGCTTCCGTCCATTCGCAGCATAAAAAAGCCGGCGTCGATGCCAGCGTCCAATCGGAACAGAATCCCGATTACCTGAACGAGATCGCCGCCGCCATCGAAGCCGCCCAGGAAATCCTGATCGTCGGCCCGGGCCAGGAAAAGCTGGTGTTCATCAAGCACCTGGAAAAGCAGCACGCCGCCATCGCCGCCAAGGTCGTCAGCGTCGAAACGGTCGACCATCCGAACGATGGCCAATTGCTGGCCTTCGCGCGCAAGTATTTTGTCAAAGAAGGCATCATGCATTAAGAGCATGACGTAAAAAAACCGGGAGCGCCGTTAGCGGGCACTCCCGGCTTTTTTACGTCCGCCGAAGGTCGGGTAACTCAGGCGTGCGCCGCGTCGAGCTTGAACACGCGCACCACGTCGGCCAACTGGGCCGCCTGATTCTGCATTGACTGGGCCGCCGCTGCCGCCTGTTCCACCAGCGCGGCATTCTGCAAGGTCATTTCGTCGAGCTTGACGATGGCCTGGTCGACGCTGCGGATGTCCGCGCTCTGCTCGCGCGTGGCCGATGAAATATCGTCCATGATCTGGCTCACGCGCTGCACCCCCGCGACCACTTCGCGCATGGTGTTGCCCGCTTGCTCGACCAGGATGGTGCCGGTGCCGACCTTGGCCACCGAATCGTCGATCAGCAATTTGACTTCCTTGGCGGCCGCCGCCGAGCGCTGCGCGAGGTTGCGCACTTCGGTCGCCACGACCGCGAAGCCGCGCCCTTGTTCGCCGGCCCGGGCCGCCTCCACGGCGGCGTTCAGCGCCAGGATGTTGGTCTGGAACGCAATCCCATCGATCACCGAAATAATGTCCACGATCTTGCGCGAGGAGGCATTGATCACGCCCATTGTCGCCACCACCCCATCGACCGCTTCGCCGCCGCGCACCGATACTTCCGACGCCGCCTGCACCATTTTCCCGGCGCTGGCCGCGTACCCGGCATTGCGTTCGACCGAGCCGACCAGCTGGGCCATCGAGGCCGCCACCTCGGCCAGCGCCGAGGCCTGGTGCTCGGTGCGGCTGGACAGGTCGATATTGCCGGCCGCGATTTCGCTCGATGCCAGCGCCATCGATTCGGTGCCGTGCCGCACCTGCGCGACGATCCCGCTCAGGCTGTCGCGCATGGTCTTGATCGCAAACACCAGGCTCGATGGGATGGCCGATTGCACATTCACCGCATGCTGCAACTGGCCCTCGGCGATGCGCTGCGCCACTTCGGTGGCATACGCCGGTTCGCCGCCGAGCTGGCGCAGCAGGCCACGCACGATCAGAAAGGCGACGCTGGTGCACACCAGCACCGCCAGGATGCTCAGCGCGCCGATCCAGAGCGTCGCGCTGGCCGCCCGGCGGCCGGCCTGGCCGCTGGCCGCGTTGCTCTGCGACTGGACTTTTTTCAGCAGAACGTCGATGTCGGCCACGATCTGGCGCCGCAGCGGGCTGCACTCGTTGACCAGGAACTGGCCGAAGGCATCCATCTCGGCTTTGGCGCGGTACTGGCGCGGGCGTTCGAGTTCCTTCGCCATCGCCTGCAAGCCCGCCTTGACCTTGGCGAAGTCGGCATCGGCGCCGAACACTTTATCGAGCCGTGCCAGCGCGTCCAGGTAGAGCGCCTTCTGCTGGTCGACGATGTCGAGCTCTCTGGTGGCGGCGCCGTTGTCCACGAAGATGAAGGCATTGCGCGCGGCGATGCCGGTCTGGTCCAGCGCTTCGCGCGCCACGTACAGCGGATCGAGTTGCTCGGCGGTCACCTTGTTGAGACTGACAACATCATTTTCGACGCTGTGCATTTGCACGACAGCAAAGATGGCCAGTCCCAAGGTGATGAAGAGCATCAAGGCAAAGGCGCTGTAGAGTTTGGTAGCAATTTTCATGGTGGGGAAGGTGAGCAAGGTCGAGCGGTCGGGAATCGATGGCGTCGCTCAACCAGGCAACAGTGTGAGCACGGCAAAATTGCTGAATCTGTTGATATTTTGAATCAAAAATTTCCAATAATCAATAAATATTTGACGATAATGCCGATTAATCGTTAATTTGAAGGTGTTTGCGCAACTTTCGTCAATTTCGATAACTGCGCGCTTGGGCAAATGACATTTGCGCGTTACACTGAATTTTTCGTCAAAGCAATTAACCATGTCTGGCCCATCAACAGCGACCTCCGATCCCGTCATGACTACCAGCGACGCCGCCCGCCTCCTGGGTGTGGCCACCAGTACGGTGCAGCTGTGGATGGAAAGCGGGGCGATTGCCTCGTGGAAGACCCCGGGCGGACATCGCCGTGCGTTGATGAGTTCGGTGCTGCGCATGACCCGGCCGGCCCCATCCGCCGCCACGGCGCAGGTCAGCCCCGCTGCGCCGCTGGCGCCCGAATTCACCCTGCTGGCCGACCCGCCGTATCCGGTGCCGCGAGAGGAGCAGGCGCGCCTGGCCGCGCTGGCGGCGCTGCAGCTGGTGCCGTCGGCCCCCGAGGAGCGCTTCGACCGCATCGTGCGCCTGGCGTCGCTGGTGACCGATTGCCCGATCGCGCTCATTACCTTGCTGACGGCGCAGCGCCAGTGGTTCAAGGCACGGGTTGGTTTGAAAGCTGCCGAGACGCCGCGTGAATGGGCGTTCTGCACGCACGCCATCCTGCAGCGTGAGCCATTCATCGTCGAAGACGCCTTGCAGGACCCGCGCTTTCGCCATAATCGGTTGGTGACGGGCGCACCGGAGATCCGCTTTTACGCGGCGTTTCCTTTAGTCGGTGTCAATGACCTGGCGCTCGGTACGCTGTGCGTGATCGACCGCGAGCCGCGCCGGCTCAAGAGCCGCGAACTGCAGGGGTTGGAAGACTTGGCCAACATGGCCATGCGCGAACTGAACACGCCGCCGCGCGGCTAGGAGTCTGCGCGGCCGACAAGCTTCTGCCGCGTGGACTCCTGGGTGCTGGCTAGGCTGATGCTGCTTCACTGTGGAAGACGGCATCCAGACCAGGCGCGTCCAGGCTGCGCTGGCACCACTGTTCGAGGTCCGCCTGGGTGGCCGCGGCGATACGTTGCACCGCCGCTTCCGGCAGGTCGCCGAAGCGCTTGTGCAACAGATGCGTGAGCACGCCGCGTAGTGCGCTCAGTTGCCCTTCCGCGCGGCCTTCCGCCCGGCCTTCCGCCTTGCCTTTTTCGCTTCCTTTCTGAAAACCGATGTCTTCGAATTCCTCGGCCCAGGTTGCATATTTACGTCCCATGTCGGTGATCTCCTCTGCACTGTCGAACGTGAACGATGCCGGCTCGCCGCGCCGCTTCGCCATGCATTCAATCCATACCTCCACCGAACGCACCAAGCTGGTCTGGGGGACGTCGTTGAACCAGGTGATCAGCGCGGGCAAGATAGTGTTTTTGACCTCGGAAGCGCTCGAAAGTTCCATCCGAAACAGCAGCGCCAGCAGGGTGGAATTGGCTTCCAGCGCCTCGGCATCGAGGCGCTACTGATCGATCAGGAAGTAGCGCTGGGATGGCTGGAACGGCAGCAGCTCGGTGGGCGCTTCCATGAACAGCGTGGCCAGGTCGGTGCTGGCGCTCCAATGCGGCACGCCGTTGTAGAGTACCAGCGGCAATACCGGCGGCAACAGCAAGGACGGCGGCAATGCATGCCGCTTGACCAGGTTCTGGCACAGCAAACCCACATAGTTCTGCATGCGCAGCGCCATCCAGCGGTCCACGCCGGACTGGAATTCGAGCAGGATGTACACGTACAGGAATTGCTCGCCGATCTTGACGCGCCAGACGATGTCGTTCTGGCGCGCCGCCAGGCCTTCGCTGACATACGCCGGATCGGCCGCTTCGAAGCAGGACAGCGCCACATCGTCGAACAGCTTGAACGGCGTGAAGCTCGTGACCAGCTCGCGCACCAGCTCCGGATGGGCGAACAGCGAACGGTAACCGAGGTCGTGATAGGTAGACATGAGGCATTCTAGCCAGCGAACCCGCTGAACCTTTGCGCTGCATCAGGCGTGCGCGGCGTTTCTTTTAGTCAGGCCGACGTCGCTCTGTCGCCGAAGACGGCATCCAGACCCGGCGCGTCCAGGCTGCGCTGGCACCACTGTTCGAGGTCCGCCTGGGTGGCTGCGGCGATACGTTGCACCGCCGCTTCCGGCAGGTCGCCGAAACGCTTGCGCAACAGATGCGTGAGCACGCCGCGCAATGCGCTCAGTTGCCCTTCCGCCTTGCCAATTTCGCTTCCTTTCTGAAAGCCGATATCTTCGAATTCCTCGGCCCAGGTTGCATATTTACGTCCCATGTCGGTGACCTCCTCTGCACTGTCGAACGTGAACGATGCCGGCTCGCCGCGCCGCTTCGCCAGGCATTCAATCCATACCACCACCGAGCGCATCAAGCTCGCTTGCGGCGCATCGTTGAACCAGGTGACGAGCGCGGGCAAGATCGTGTTTTTGACCTCGGAAGCGCTTGAAAGTTCCATCCGAAACAGCAGCGCCAGCAGGGTGGCATTGGCTTCCAGCGCCTCGGCATCCAGGCGCTGCTGGTCGATCAGGACGTAACGCTGGGATGCCTGGAACGGCGCCAGTTCGGCGGGCGCTTCCATGAACAGCGCGGCCAGGTCGGTGCTAGGGCTCCAATGCGGCACGCCGTTGTAGAACACCAGCGGCAGCACCGGCGGCAACAGCAAGGACGGCGGCAATGCATGCCGCTTGACCAGGCTCTGGCACAGCAAACCCACATAGTTCTGCATGCGCAGCGCCATCCAGCGGTCCACGCCAGACTGGAATTCGAGCAGGATGTACACGTACAGGAATTGCTCGCCGATCTTGACGCGCCAGACGATGTCGTTCTGGCGCGCCGCCAGGCCTTCGCTGACATACGCCGGATCGACCGCTTCGAAGCAGGACAGCGCTACATCGTCGAACAGCTTGAAGGGCGTGAAGCTCGTGACCAGCTCGCGCACCAGCTCCGGATGGGCGAACAGCGAACGGTAACCAAGGTCGTGATGAGCGGACATGAGGCATTCTAGCCAGCGAACCCGCTGAACCTTTGCGCTGCATCAGTCGTGCGCGGCGCCGCCGGGCAGGTGCTAGTCCTGGCCGGGCCTCTCCTGGCCGGGCCTCTCCAGGCGCGCGACACGCGGCGCACCGGTGGGCACATAGCGCAGCAGGTAGATGCTCACGCCGGCGCCGATACACAGCAGCAGCACGGTCAGGCCGGTGCGCTGCAGGCGCAGCATCGAATACGCCAGCGACGCCCACATCAGCACGATGATGGTGATCTTGGCGCGGCGCGGGATGCCGCGCCCTTGCTCGAAATCGCTCAGGTATTTGCCGAAGACTTTGTTCCCCAGCAGCCAGCCATGCAGGCGCGGCGAGCCGCGCACGAAGCACGCCGAGGCGAGCAGCAGGAAGGGTGTGGTCGGCAACAGCGGCAGGAAAATGCCGAGGATGCCCAGCAGCACGGCAAGGCAACCGATGATGTTCAGCAGCAGTTTCATGTGGGGTCCTGGGTTGCCGTGGAGGAGGGTGCGGCCGCTGTCGAAACGCCCGCGAGCGCGCATCCTACCACTTGGCCGGCGCGCTAAGAATACGGGCGCGTGGCCGTCATGCGTTCCCAGAGGCGTTCGAACAGCCCTTGCATGAAGCATACGGCCCGGTTCAGCACCGACTTGTACGCCAGCGCAAAGCCCGACGGCGCCGCTACGCGCGCACGCGGGGCCGCAGCGCGTGGCGCCGGTGAAGCGATGGCCGCCTTGGCCGCCGCTTTCTGCGCCGAGCGCGACGGTTCTTTCTCGACGCTGCAGTTGCAGCCGAGCAGGTGCATGGTGGCGACCAGGCGCTGCGCCGTCATATGGTCGAGCCGGCTGCGCACGACGGCGTTCGGCGACCCCAGCATCGCCAGCGCCTGTTCGCGCGTGCATTTGAGCAGCGGCGCCAGCTTGTCGAGCAGGGCGCTCGTATTCACATTTTTTTGGATGCTGGTGAGCACCACCCGAAAGCGCGCCGGACGGTACACCAGGCCGGCCTGGGTGTCGATCACCGTCAGCGACAGCGCGCCGGCGCGGCGCAGCACGAACGAGAGCACCTCGATATTCTTGTATGACAGGGTGAGCACGCCGATGTCGCCGGTCAGGCAGTCGAGCAGCGGGGTGTCGCCCCACGGGCAGGCAGCCGCGCTGGCGCGGCTGTAGGCGCCGCTCGAAGCGCACGGATAGCGCGCCGTGATGGCCTCGTAGAACTGCAGCAGGCGCGCCGACGGCGGCAAGTCCATCGAGGTATGCGCGAGCGTGTTGGCAAACCCCCGCACTGACAGATTGTCGGAAGGCACTGGCGGGACCACCACTTTCAAGATGTAGCTCATCCGAAAATATTGATGCTTAAAGGAAATGCGTAGTGTATGCCATTTGGCGCCTGGCGCGGAAGAAGCGCGTAGCGGCGTGGTGCGATTGAGACAATCGGAGGCAAAACGTCGCGCCGCGATGGTGCGCCTGACAAGCTTGCATCGCAAGGGCGGCGCAGCGCCCTTGCTGTCCGGATGCTATCGACGTCTTTACAGCACCTTGTTCGGCGTCGCCGACGCCACCCCGCGCGCCAACGCCGCCGCCACCCCGGCGCCGTAGGCCGCATCGGCCCGGGCGCAGTTGGCGATATGCCGTTCCTGCACCGCGCGCGAAGCGCCGCCCAGCGAGCGCGCCGTGTTGTCCATCAAAATCTGCTGCTGGGCCGGCGTCATCAGGCGGAACAGGGCGCCCGGCTGGCTGTAATAATCCTCGTCGACCCGGTGGTCCCAGTGCGCGGCGGCGCCCTCGATGGCCAGCGGCGGCTCGGAAAAATCGGGCTGCTGCTGCCACTGCCCTTTGGAGTTCGGTTCATAGCCGATGGTGGCGCCATGGTTGCCGTCAATCCGCATGGCGCCGTCGCGGTGGTAGCTGTGCACCGGGCAGCGCGGCGCGTTGACCGGGATCTGGTGGTGGTTCACGCCGAGCCGGTAGCGCTGGGCGTCGCCATACGAGAACAGGCGCGATTGCAGCATCTTGTCCGGCGAAAAACTCACGCCCGGCACCACGTTGGCGGGCGCAAATGCGGCCTGTTCCACATCGGCAAAGTAATTCTCGGCGTTGCGGTTCAGCTCCAGCACGCCCACATCGATCAAAGGGTAGTCCTTGTGCGGCCATACCTTGGTCAGGTCGAAGGGATTGATGTGATAGGTCGCCGCATCGCGTTCCGGCATCACTTGCACCTGGAAGCGCCAGCGCGGGAACTCGCCGTTCTCGATGCTGTCGAACAGGTCGCGCTGGTGGGTTTCGCGGTCGCGCCCGACCAGTTCGGTCGCTTCGGCGTCGCTCAGGTTTTTAATGCCCTGCTGGCAAACGAAGTGGAACTTCACCCAAAAGCGTTCGTTCGCGGCGTTGATGAAGCTGTATGTGTGCGAGCCGAAGCCGTGCATGTGGCGGTACGAGGCAGGAATGCCGCGTTCGCTCATCACAATGGTGACCTGGTGCAGCGCTTCCGGCAGCAGGGTCCAGAAGTCCCAGTTGTTTTCGGCGCTGCGCAGATTGGTTTTGGGGTCGCGTTTGACCGCATGGTTCAGGTCCGGGAACTTGAGCGGGTCGCGCATGAAAAACACCGGGGTGTTGTTGCCGACAATATCCCAGTTGCCTTGTTCGGTGTAGAGCTTGACGGCAAACCCGCGAATGTCGCGTTCGGCGTCGGCCGCGCCGCGCTCGCCGGCCACGGTCGAAAAACGCATGAACAGCGGCGTCGTCTTGCCCACCTCGGCAAACAGGGTGGCCTTGCTGAAACGCGTGATGTCGTGGGTGACGGTAAAGGTGCCGAACGCGCCCGAGCCCTTGGCGTGCATGCGCCGTTCCGGGATCACTTCGCGGTCGAAGTGGGCCAGTTTTTCCAGGTGCCATACGTCCTGCAGCAATAGCGGGCCGCGTGGACCGGCGCTTTGCGTGTTCTGGTTGTCGGGCACCGGTGCGCCCGCGGCCGTGGTCAGTTTGTTCATGGAAGCTTCTTTCAGAGGAGTGGACAGCAATGGCGGCGCCATCGCGGGGCACCGGCCGATGTGTTGATGGATGCAGCTTGTCAGCCGGGTGGCGACAAAAAGGAATCAGGACTGGATAAACGCCAGCTTAGCTTGTCGAGCAACTGGGCCAGGTCGTCGGCGTAGTGGTCCATGTCGTTGCCGTCCCACGGCTGGCTCGAACGGCCGTGGCCGCGCCGGTCGTGGGCAATGCAGCGGTAGCCCTGGCCGGCCAGGAAGATCATCGGCGACTCCCAGCTGTCCGCATTGAGCGGCCAACCGTGGCAGAACACGATCGGCTGACCGTGGCCCCAGTCCTTGTCATAGATCTCGACGCCGTCGCTGGTTGTCAATGTGCTCATCGCTGGTTCTCCGTGGGATGGTTGGCAAGCGCGGGATGCGCCCGCCGCGGCAGGATAGAGCGATGCGCCGGAAGGCGCATCACCGGAAAGAGGGATGGCCGGCACTGCCATGTTGTGGCAGGCGAAGATTGGCGGCATTATTTTGTATAGGTCAAAAATGAGAACAATTACTGGGCGGGCGCCTCGACCTGGGGCACCCTGATCGCGGGCGCGCCGCGCAGCGTGGTGCTGTCGGCGGCGCTCGACTTTTGAGCGCGTGCGTGCATGTGCGATATGATCCCGGGCTACACCGTTTTCCTCTCTCCATGCACATCCTGCGCCCGCTCGCCATCCTGATGGCTATCTTCACGATCCCGGCAGTGGCGGGCTGGGCTTTCTGCACCATGATCGCCGTGGCCTTGCTACTTCCCCATGGCGGCAGCCCCTGGCTCCCCCAGCTCCTGCCCGGCGCCGTCATGGGCGTCATCCTGCTGATGGGCTGGGTCAGCCTGGCGTCCCTGTTCTGGACCGCGCGCCACTTTGACGCCTACATCAGCCCGACGCCGCGCTGGGTGCTGGCCGGCTACCTGTTCTGCGCGCTGGTGTTCGTCCTGATGCTGCGCGATATACCGCGCCCGCTGCCGAGCGTGCGCGACGCCCAATCCATGCTGACCTATTGTGGCGGCCCCGCCTGCCTGCTGTTGCTGGCGCTGGGGCGCTTGTGGCATATTCGCCGCTTCTATGCGATAAATATTGCTAAATTGCATCAGGATGATGCGTGCGAGCGTGATGCCGATGGTACATTGGACACACCGTCCGACCACCTGGCCACCCCATGTTCAAGCGATCCGCCTGCCTCCTCGCACTGACTGTCCCGCTCTGCGCGCCGCTCGCGTCCGCCGCTGCCCCGGACCTGGTCATGATCGCGCCCCTGAACCAGAACATGCCGCTGGCCCAGTTTCAGAATAACAAGCTTAGCGGCGGCATCCTGAAGGACCTCGGCGACGCCATCGGGCACCGGCTCGGACGCGGCGTCGTCTACGTCAGCGTGGCCAGCGAGCAAGTGAGCGACGCGCTCGCTGCCGGCATGGCCGATGGGATCTGTTATGTGCGCCCGTTCTGGATCGACGGGCAATACGACTGGAGCCGTCCGTTCATTGCCGACGCCGAAGTGGTCGCCTCGCAGCAGGACGCGCCGCCGGTGCGCTCGCTGGCCGACCTGCGCGACCGCCCGGTCGGCACGGTGGCCGGTTACCGCTATCCGCGTGTCGAGCAAGTGCTGGGATTGCGCTTCCAGCGCAGCGAATCGGCCACCATGGAAGAGAATTTACGCAAACTGATGGCCGGCAAGGTGCTCCATACCGTGATCGGGCAGGCCACGCTGGCCTACCAGATGCGTACCAACCATGCCCTGAAACTGCGCCAGGACCTGGTGTTCGCCTCGTTCAAGGCGCAGTGCGCGTTCTCGAAAAAGGCGGGGGTGCCGTTCGGGCAGGTCAACCAGGCCATCAACGGCCTGATCGACGATGGCAGCGTGGACGCCATCCTGGCGCGCTACCGCTGAGGGCGGCGCCAGCAGCTTGAAAGTAACCCAGAAGTAACTCAGAAGTAGCTCAGGCCCATCGCGCGCTTGACTTCATCGGCCGTTTGCGCCGCCACTTCGCGCGCGCGCGCCGTGCCCTCCTTGAGGATCTGCATCACGTGGCCACGGTCCTTTTCCAGCTCGGCGCGGCGGGCGCGGATCGGCGCCAGGAACTCTTGCAGGCACGCTTCCAGGCGCGCCTTGACGATGCTGTCGGCCAGGCCGCCGCGCTGGTAGTGCGCCTTCATCTCGGCCAATGCGTCCTTTTCCGGATCGAAGGCGTCCAGGTAGGCGAACGCGATATTGCCTTCGATATGCCCGGGATCGGCCACGCGCAGGTGCAGCGGGTCGGTGTAGACCTTCTTGACGGCGGCGCGCACTTCGTCGGCGGTGGCCGACAGGTTGATGGTGTTGCCGAGCGACTTGCTCATCTTGGCCTTGCCGTCGATGCCTGGCAGGCGGCCGATTTCCGGCACCAGCGCCTTGGCTTCGACCAGCACCTCTTTATTGACGATGCGGTTAAAGCGGCGCACGATTTCATTGGTTTGCTCGATCATCGGCACCTGGTCTTCGCCGACCGGCACCAGCACCGCCTTGAAGGCCGTGATGTCGGCCGCCTGGCTGGCCGGATAGGTCAAAAATCCCGCCGGAATGTCGCGCTCGAAGCCACGCAGGCGGATTTCTTCCTTGACGGTCGGGTTGCGCTCGAGGCGCGCCACCGTGACCAGGTTCAGGTAGTAAAAGGTCAGTTCGGCCAGTTCGGGAATCTGCGACTGGATCAAAATGGTCGACTGGGCCGGGTCGATCCCGGTCGCCAGGTAGTCGAGCGCGACTTCGATGACGTTGCGCTGGACCTTGGACGGGTCGTCCATATTGTCGGTCAACGCCTGGGCGTCGGCCAGCATGATGAACTGGCGGTAATCGCGCTGGTAAGTGACGCGGTTGCGCAGGCTGCCGACGTAGTGGCCGAGGTGCAGCGGGCCGGTCGGACGGTCGCCGGTCAGGATGATGGGTGCTGCGGTCGATGCGGGTGAAGACATTTCGATAGTCCTTGGGTGGGTGCCCCTATCGGAAAACGCTCATGAAAAACGCCGCCCAATCGAGGCGGCGTTCATGGAAAACACATGATGGTGCAAGCGCCGCGCGATGTCAGCGCAGCCACCAATTCAAATACCGGGCATGTGAGTTAAACGTTGTCATGCTCGTATCGTCGCAGTTTTAAGCGGTCGTGTCAATCCATCGGACCGGGCCGCGCAGGCCGGGCCGTGCAGGCTGCCTGTCATTCTTGCCCAATCGCATGACGCAGCGCGGCGCGCGCCAGCAGCCGGGTCGAGTCGAGCGTGGGCAGGGGCGAATTGCCGTTGTTCATGATCAGCGGAATTTCCGTGCAGCCCAGCACGACCGCGTCGCAACCGCCATCTTTCATTTTCGCGATGGTTTGTTGGAAATAGGCGATCGCCGCCGGCTTGCATTCGCCGTTGACCAGTTCGTCCATGATGATGCGGTTGATTTCCATGCGCGCCGCCAGGCCGGGACGCACCGTGGCCAGGCCGTGCGCGGCGAAGCGTTCGGGGTAGACTTCGCTCTCGACCAGCCAGCGCGTGCCGGTCAGGCCGATGCGCTTGTAGCCGCGCGCCAGCGCCTCGTCAGCCACCACGTCGGCGATGTGCAGCCAGGGCAGGGGCGAGCGCGCCAGGATCGGCGCCAGCGCCTGGTGAATCGTGTTGTCGGGGCAGATCAGGAAATCGGCGCCGGCGCTGGCCAGCTTGTGCGCCGACGAGAGCATCAGTTCGCCCACGCCCGCCCAGTCGTCGGCGTCGATGCAGCGCATGTAGGCGGCCAGCGCGTGCGAATGCATGGTCAGTTGCGGATGCTCGTAGGGGCCGAGCTGGCGCGCGCCCTCGTGGCAGATGGTGCGGTAGCACAGCGCCGCCCCCTCGGCCGAGCAGGCGACGATGCCGATATGTAATTCTCTGTTATGCGATTCCATACGGAATATCCTAGCACTGTGTGGCGCACAATGTGGCGCACATACGTTTTGTTACCTCGAATTTGTTGTCGCCGCTGTGGCGCGCCATTTACAATTCTTTCTCACTTTCACTTTTCCCGGATTTCACAATGAATGCCCGCCTGGTTTGCCGTATCGCCGCCATCCTCCTGCTGCCTGCCGTACTGAGCGGTTGCGGCGTGATGGCGGCGCCTTGCCGCGTCGGTTCGGCCGTGATCAAGATGGTTCCCGTGGTCGGGCATGTGGCGGCGCTGCCGACCGACGCCTGCGCCGCGGTGATCGATCCTTGACGCCGCGCCGGGCGAGCCCGCCGGCGGGCCGTTGAGCATGGAACAGCACCTGCGCCGCCACTGGCTCGCTTCGCTCCTGCTCGCCGCGTTCCTGCTGTCGCTGGTCTGGGCCGCGATGGCGCCGATCCGCCCCGGCAGCCGCGATTTCTTGCTCGACATTCCCGAACACGCCGCCGAACGCCGCCGCGCCGGCGACAAGGCCGAGGTGCTGCCGCCGGTGGTGCGCCTGACCGTGGGCTTGCGCGACGTGCTGCTGCTCAGGAACAGCGACAGCGTGCCGCACCAGGTCGGCGGCCTGCGCCTGATGCCGGGCCAGGAATTCCGCCTGCCCTTCGAGCGCGCCACCGAATTGCAACTGCCGTGCAGCGCGCGCGTCAGCGGTGAACTGACGGTGCTCGTGAGCATCCATCCGAATCCCGGACCGGACCGCCTGCGCTGGCGCCTGTACGCGCTCGAACAGGCGCTGCGCGGTTACGCCATCAAGGGGCCGCCGGAGCGTAGTTAATCCGCCGCGCTTCGCGCAGGCGGCCGTTTTTCAGCTTGCCTTCCACCAATTCATCGCCCAGCAGCGCAAACAGGCGTCCCTGCGCGAACAGCGGACGGGCATTGCCGTACCACACAGCGGCGTCGCCGGGTGCGTCGTGCCCGGCCTTGAGCGCGCCCAGTTCGCGCAGCTTGAGCGCGGTGTTGCGCAGGTACAGCACAGAGGCCGCGTCGGCGACCGCGACCGCGTCCTCGCTGCGATCCGGCTGCGCGGCTTCTTCCACGATTGCCAGGCTCAGCATGCCCTGGCCGGGCCGCTGGGCGGCGTAATACGGCTCCTGGACGCGCGCCGGCGTCTCCCGCGCGTTCGGATGGACATAGGTGCTGGCCAGGGTGGCTTGCTGGTCCGGCCCCGGCCCCAGCCTGATGCTGCTCAGGTGCAGCGCGCTGCGCGCCTGGCCGGCCACCACCGCATCGACGCCCATGGCCGCGATGCGTTCGACCGGGTGCGCCAGTTGCAGGCGCTGCAAGCCGCCGCTGCCATCCCAGCGCAGCGCGAACAGCGGCGCGCGTCCATCGGCCGTGCTGGCCGCGCCGCCATACACCAGCCACGGGCCGATAAAGCGGTTGCGCATCGGCGCCGAGGAAAAATCGGGCAAGTCCTTGTAGCTGGCCATGGGCGCGCGCTCGCTGCCGTCGGAAAACGCTTGTAGCGGCAGGCGCAGCAAGGCCAGGGCGTTGGCGCCGGCCTGGCCGCGCCAGGAACGGGTGGCCCCGTCCGCGCCCACCAGCACGTTCAAGTGGGCGTCCGCGCTTTCGTGGAAAGAGAACTGGTCGTACGGCGCGCCGGCCACGCGCAGCGCGCCTGGCGCGCCACCGTTGAGCGGCATGCGCACCAGGCCGGCGCCGGCGTCGCCCGCGTACGGCAGCGTCCAGACGTACAGCGCTTGCGGCGCCATGTAAAAGGCGCGCGCGCGCGGCGCCAGCAGCACGCTGGCATCGCAGCGCAGCGCGCGCGCGGCCAGGTCGCACACGGTGACGCTGTGCAAGGCCAGGCCGCTGTCGATGGCGGCGTCGAGGCGATACACGCGGCTGGCCGGGGCGATGCGCTGGAACGGCGCCGCCCCCGCGCGCAGCGCCGGCAGCGCGGCCAGCGGGTCGGCGGCCAGCGCATCGGGCGCGCGCGCCGCGTACAGCACCAGCTTGCTGTCGACCTGGCTGACGGCGACCGTGCCCGGCGCGCCGCCATCGCCGGCGCGCAGCAGGTAGCTGGCGCGAAACGCCAGGCGGCCGCCGGCGTCGATGTCGAACAGGTTGATCCCGGTGCTGCGCTCGGGGTCGCTGTAACCAATCAGCGCCACCGTGTCATCGGACACGATCAGCGCGTCATGGCGGCTCATGGCGGCGGCGCCGGGCGCGAAGGCGTCGACCGCCACGACCGGCTTGAGCTGGTCCTTGCCGATCTCGACGGTAAACAGGCGTCCGTGGCGCAGCAGCACCAAATGCCGCCCGTGCTCGGCGGCCAGGGCGCTGTCGGCCGGTGGCGCTGGGTCCGCTGGCAGCGGCGCGGCCGCTGCCGGCTGGTCCTTGAAAAACGCCTCCAGCTGCGCGTCGTCCTCGAACGCGTGCAGGGTTTTCGGTGGCGCCGGCTCGCTGGCGCGCTGCTGGCAGCCCGCGAGCAGCAGCAACGCCAGGCCGGCCGCGAAAAAGTGCGACATGGGGTGGCTCTCCTGGTGGTTGTCTTTTCTTGTCTCTTGTTGTTTCCCCGCAGCGACTATTGCGCATTGGCGGGACATGGAATGTAACGGAAGCGGCTCCAAAAAGGGGTTGCTTGATGTAAAAAAAGTAAAATGGCGATACACACACGCCGGCACGCGGCCGGACAATCGTGCTTCGCTGCCGGCCCGGATTCTGGCATCATGGGGTGATGGCGACCCTCTCTTTCCCTCTGTTTCCTCTTGGTACGGTCCTGTTTCCGGACGGCGTGCTGCCTTTGCAGATTTTCGAAGTGCGCTACCTCGACATGGTGGGCAAGTGCATCGCCAGCGGCAGTCCGTTCGGCGTGGTGCTGCTGACCGAGGGCCACGAGGTGCGCACGCCCGAGGGACAGGAGCGTTTCCACCCGGCCGGCACCCTGGCTTCGGTGCAGGACAGCGCCATGAGCGCGCCCGGGCTGATGCAGGTCAGTTGCCGCGGCGGCGCGCGCTTTCGCATCCTGGCCAGCGAGCGCCGCCCGAACGGCTTGTGGATGGCCGAGACCGAACTGGTCGAAGACGACCACCCGGTGCCGGTGCCGTCCGAGCTGCAGGGCGCGGCCGACGCGCTCGACCGCGTGCTGGCCTCGCTCGACGAGGTGCCCGAACAGCGCTGGCCGGTGCTGCCGCCGTTCCGCCTGGACGACTGCGGCTGGGTCGCCAACCGCTGGTGCGACCTGCTGCCGCTGCCGAACGACCAGAAATACCGCTTGCTGATGCTGGACAACCCGGTCATCCGGCTCGAATTGTTGCACGATATGCTGGACGAACATGGCCTGATCACGTCCTGAAACGTGTTCCGGAGTCCGCCTCTTGCGCGGCCACGGCGCAATGATAAGATAGCAGGAAGCGACTTTTGCCCCTGCCGCACGGGCGCCCCGATCAGACGAGGATGGCAGTATGAGCTTTTCCGATGAAATCCTGAAGGCCTACGCCGACGGCGCGCTGGGCGAGGACACTCGCCAGGCGGTCGAGGCGGCCCTGCGCGAGGATCCGCTGCTGGCGGCACGGGTGCGCCTGCTCCTGACCCAGCACAGCAACGCCTTTGCCGGTTTCGGTCCGGGCAGCGCCGATGGTGCGGCCCAGCGCCAGCCGCAGGCGCCGCGCTCGGCCAAGGTGGTGCACCTGCACGCGGTGCGCGCCGCGCGGGTGGTCGGCACGCCCGCGCCGGTGGCCGAAGAAACGCCGCAGATCTGGTCGTGGCCGGCCTGGGCCAAGCTGGGCGGCATGCTGTCGGCCGCGGTGCTGGCCGGCGCCGGCCTCGGCTACGCGATCGGCCCGGTCCCGCTGGCGCTGGCCGACGGCGACGGCGCGGCCCTGATGGCGCGCGGCGCGCTGGCGCTGGCGCTGACCCAGCAATTGTCGGGCGCCCCGGCGGCCGACGCCCCGGTGCGGATCGCCCGCAGTTACTTGTCCAAAGAAGGCGCTTACTGCCGCAGTTTCCGGGTTGCCAACGGCGGCGGGCTGGCCTGCCGCATCGATGGCGGCGGCTGGCAGATCGACCTGTTCGCCAGCATGGACGGCGCGCCGGGCGAGTACCGCAGCCCCGGCCAGGATATGCCGCAGGCGCTGCGCGGCGCCATCGAGCGGCGCGCCGACGAGCCGCTCGATCCGATCGCGGAACGCGCCGCGCGCGACCGCGGCTGGAAGCGCTGAGGGCGGCTGCGCCAGGTCAGGCGCCGGCGCACGACGATGTCAGGCGCACAAGGCCCGGTTGCGTCCCTCGGTCTTGGCGCGGTACATGGCGCGGTCGGCATGTTCGACCAGTTGCTCCGGCGCGCCGTTCTCGTCCGGCATCAGCGACACCACCCCGATACTGATCGTCACCACCCCGTACGGCGACTTGGCGTGCGGCAGCGCCAGCTGTTCCAGCGCCAGGCACAGCGCGCAGGCCAGTTCGTGCGCTTCGGCCACGCTGGTGGCCGGCGCCAGCAGCGCGAATTCCTCGCCGCCGTAGCGCGCCACCAGGTCGGACGGACGGCGCGCGTGCGCCGCGATCACCCCGGCCACCGCGCGCAGGCACTGGTCGCCGGCCTGGTGTCCGTAATGGTCGTTGTAGCTCTTGAAATGGTCGACGTCGAGCATCGCCAGCGCCACCGGATAGCCATTGCGCGCGCCGCGCTTCCATTCGGCTTCGAGCGCATGGTCGAAGCCGCGCCGGTTGGCGATGCCGGTCAGCCCGTCCGTGGAGGACAGCGCCGCCAGCTTGGCGTTGCTCGCTTCGAGCTCGGCGGTGCGCTCGGCCACCATGTGCTGCAACTGCTTCTGGCGCCGGGTCAGGTCGCGCACCCGCGCGCGGTACGCCGCGCTCAGGAGCCCCAGCGCCAGCAGCGCGAGGATGGTGCGGAACCACCAGGTTTTCCACCACGGCGGCAGGATCGTCACCGTCATGCTGGCCGCGTTCTCGCTGCGCACGCCCTGGTGGTTGGCGGCGCGCACCGAAAACGTGTAGCTGCCCGGATCGAGGTTGGTGTAGGTGGCGCTGCGGTGCGCCGCGTCGGTCTGCACCCAGGCGCGGTCGAAACCGTCGAGCCGGTATTCGTAGGTGTTGCGCACCGGATCGGTGAAGTGCAGGGCCGCGAATTCGATCGAAAACACCGAGCCGTCGCCGGCCAGGGTCAGGTTGCTTGGCGCCGTCACCGGACCGTCGAGTTTCAGGCCCGGCACCGCGCGCCCGTCGCGCAGCGAGCGGTTGAACACGCTGATGTCGGTGATCGCCACTTGCGGCGGCGAGGAGACGCTGCGCACCGCCGCCGGACTGACCCCGGTGATCCCCTTGACCCCGCCGAAATACAGGCGCCCGTCCGGCGCGGCGTGCGCGGCGCCCGAGGAAAATCCTTCCGACAAGCCATCGGCGGCGGAGAAACGCGCCACCTTGCCGCTGTCCGGGTCGAGCCGCAGCAAGCCGTTCGCCGTGCTCAGCCACAACTGGCCGGCGCGGTCGCTGCGCATCGCCAGGATCTTCAGCGGCCCCACGCTGTCGGGCCCGTCGTAGCGGCGGAAGCTGATCGCCCCGGCCGCGTCCGTCATGACCTGGTTCACGCCGCGCGCGGTGCCGGCCCACAGCCGTTCCTGCGGGTCCTGGTACAACGCAACCACATTGTTGTCCGACAGCGAGCGCGCATCGCCGGCGCGCTGGCGCAGGTGGCGGAAGCGGCCGCTGGCCTGGTCCAGCACGTCGAGCCCGCCGCCGCCCCATTCCGAGCCCATCCACACGCGCCCGAGCCGGTCTTCGACGATGCTGGTGGTGCCGCTGACGCTGCGGCTGTCCGCGCGCGCCGGGTCGGACGGGTAGGGCGTGCTCTGGCCGCTGGCCGGGTCGTAGCGCAGCACGTGCAAACCGGTGCCGATCCACAGGGCGCCGCCGGCGGCCGGGGCGATGGTGTTGATGAAGTCGCTGCCGACCGAGCCGAAACTGACCACCCGCAGCGGCGCGTCGAGCGCGTCGAGGCGGTTCAGGCCGGCCGATGTGCCGATCCACAAGGGGCCGTCCGGCTGCTGGTACAGGCTGTAGACGATATTGCTGCTCAGGGCGGGTCCGGGCGGGCCCGCTGGCGCCGCGCCCGGACCGGCCCTGGCGTCGGCGCGGTAGCTGCGCAGCACGGCGCCGCTGGCGCTGTCGAACAGCGACAGGCCGGCGTTATTGGCCAGCCACAAGCGTCCGTCGGGCGCCCCTTCCATGGCGCGCATGGCATTGTTGGGACGCAGGTTGTTGGCATCGACGTCGAAGGGAATAAAGCGCTGGAAGCCTTCGCTGTTCAGGTTGACGAGGCTGATGCCGTCGGTGATCGAGCCGATCCACAGCATGCCGCTGCGGTCGTGCATGACGGCGCGGATATCGTCCGACGGCAGGCTGTAGCTATCGTTGGCGCGGTGCACGTAATGGACGGCCTGGGCGCCGGGTTGTTCCTGGCGCTCGCGCTGTTTATCCCAGCGCAGCAGGCCGGCGCCGAGCGTGCCGGCCCAGACGGTGTCGTTGCGGTCGCCGTACAAGGTGTTGATGCGGGTCGCGGGCGAGTCCACCTGGCGCCGCGTGTTCCACGGCTGGCCGGCGCGCCAGCTCACCACCCCGGTCTCGGTGCCGATCCAGAGCGTCTGGTCGGGCGCGAAGTGCAGGGCGCGCACGATGTTGAGCTTGGGATCGGGCGCCTCCGGCCGGTCGACCCGGAAGTGCGTGAAATCGCGCGCGCCGGGCGCCAGGTAATCGAGCCCGCCCGGCCAGGTGGCGGCCCACAGGCCGCCGCCGGCGTCCAGGGCGATGGCGTTCAGGTCGTTCGAGGCGAGGCTGCCGGGGCGCGCCGCGTCGTGCAGGTGCAGGGTGAAGCGGGCGCTGGCCGGATCGAAGTGTTGCAAGCCGCCCCAGGTGGCCAGCCACATGCCGCCCTTGCCGTCGCCGATGATCTTCTTGACGATGCGCTGCGAGGCCGGGCCGGGGGCCGGCACGAAGCGGGTGAAATTGTTGGTCTCGGGATTGAAGCGCGCCAGCCCGTTCTGGGTCGCCACCCAGATCGCGCCGGCCGGGTCTTCATACAGGTCGGAGACGCGGTCGTGCGGCAGGTTGCCGCCGCTGTTGGCGTTGCTCACGTACTTGACCGCGTGGTAGCCGTTGTAACGGTACAGCCCGCCGCTGTGGGTGCCGATCCACACGAAACCCTGGCGGTCCTGCAGCAGCGCCAGGATCGACAGCTCGCTCGAATCGAACGAGGGCAGGCGCTTGAAGCGCAGCGCCGAGGTGGGGGCGGTGCCGGCCTGGGCGGCGATCGACATGAGGCACAGGAGGGCGCACAGCAGCAGGCGCGGCAGGGCGAAGGGGTGACGCGCGAAGGCGGTAAATACGCTGAGCATGGCAAATAGGTGTCTACAGTACCGGCCACCCCGGGAATGCCGGGGAACCCGGGCAGTGTAAACCAAGTTGGCTGTGCGGCAATACCTCTTTCAAGATGTATTATCGATGTACAGTTGCCGGGATTTAGGGTATCGTTTACGGCACTATTATTGCATCTACGTCCGTACGCCCGGTTCTGCCGACGCTGTCGTGGCACTATTCGAGCTGGCCATCGGTCTTGCCACTGGCAGCCTGTCAGACTTGGGATCGTCGGCTGCAAAAATATCTGGACGGGCCATATCTCACCGCTTTCTCGGCCAATAGCTCGCTATTGGCACTGCGAAATCGTCGAAATAGGGCCTCGCCCAGCTATTTTTTCGCTTCGACTCCCCAAGCCTGACAGGCTGCCAGCCGGCTCGTCCCCGTCCATCCTGGAAGTTCCCCGCGTCGGCTTGTCCGGGCGTAGAGCAGATTGAACTTACGCCCGGAAAACTTATGTCTGAAACACCGATTACCATCGAAGCCGACAGTGCACCCACCGTCAAGTTCGCCGATTTCGGCCTTGCGCCGGAGATCCTGCGCGCACTGACGGACCAGGGCTATATCCATCCGACGCCGATCCAGGCCGCGGCCATTCCGATCGTGCTGCAGGGACGCGATGTCATGGGCGCGGCCCAGACCGGCACCGGCAAGACCGCCGGCTTTTCGCTGCCGATCATCCAGCTGCTGCTGGCGCACGCCAGCCCGAGCATGTCGCCGGCGCGCCACCCGGTGCGCGCGCTGGTGCTCACCCCGACGCGCGAGCTGGCCGTGCAGGTGGCCGAGAACGTCAAGGCCTACGCCCAGCACACCCCGCTGCGCTCGACCGTGGTGTTCGGCGGCATGGACATGAAGGGCCAGACCATCATCCTCAAGGGCGGCGTGGAAATCGTAATCGCCACCCCGGGGCGCCTGCTCGACCATATCGAACAGAAAAACGTCAGCCTGGGCCAGGTCCAGATGCTGGTCATGGATGAAGCCGACCGCATGCTCGACATGGGCTTCCTGCCGGACTTGCAGCGCATCATCAACCTGCTGCCGAAGAAGCGCCAGAACCTGATGTTCTCGGCCACCTTCTCGCCGGAGATCAAGAAGCTGGCCAACAGTTTCCTGACCGACCCGGTGACCATCGAAGTGGCGCGCAGCAACGCCACCGCCGACAAGGTCACCCAGATCGTCTACAAGGTGGCCGACGAAGCCAAGCGCGACGTGGTCGAATTCCTGATCCGCGGGCGTGACCTCAAGCAAGTGCTGGTGTTTTCGAACACCAAGATCGGCGCCTCGCGCCTGTCGCGCCACCTGGAGCAGGGCGGCATCAAGGCCACCGCGATCCACGGCGACAAGACCCAGCAGGAACGCATGGCCGCGCTCGACGCCTTTAAAAAGGGCGAGATCGACGTGCTGGTCGCAACCGACGTGGCCGCACGCGGGCTCGATATTTCCGACCTGCCATGCGTGATCAACTTCGACCTGCCGTACAACGCCGAAGATTATGTGCACCGGATCGGCCGCACCGGCCGCGCCGGCGCCTCGGGCGACGCCTTGTCGGTGTTTTCGGACAAGGACGAGCGCTTGCTGGTCGATATCGAAAAACTGATCAAGCAAACCATCACGCGCGGCGAGCTGCCCGGCTTCGTGCCAGCGAGCACGACCGGCGCGGGGCGCCTGGAGTCGTCCACCGAACGCCGTCCGCGCCGCGATGACAGCGCCGGCGCCGGTGCGCCCCGTTCGTCGAGCCGTCCGCCCGAACGCGAACGCGGCGGCGAGCGCAGTTTCAGTGCCGAGCGCAGTTCCAGCACCGAGCGCAGTTCGACCAGCGGCGCGCCGGGCCGTTCCGGTCCGTATCCGCGCCGCGAAAAAGTCGATCCCTGGTTCCTGACCCCGTACGAACCGGCCAAGAAGAGCACGCCGGTGGTGGCCGACCAGGTCAGCGCCAGCACCAAGCCCAAGCAGAAAATCGCCGTGCTGCTCGGCGGCTCGCCCAAGCAGTAAGAGCCTATCTCAGTCGATCGGGGGAAGCTGATGGCGATGCATGGCAAGCGAGGGCAAGGCGCGAGGAGACCGCATGGCTAGCCATGCAACGACGAGCAACGCAGCACTCGCTTGCCAGGCGCGGCAGCAGCGACGCCGATCGACTGAGATAGGCTCTAAGCACCCGGGCCGAGGCGGCCGCGTCGGCATGGCGCGGCCCAGCCTGGCCCCTCAAAGTGTTGCCTGGATGTATAATTTGCCCAAATGTAATGCCGCCCTGCGTGTGGTCCCTGGTCACGCGCTGCGGCGTTTCTCTTTTTTATCACTGTAAAACGATGAACAAACTAATTAATCAAAGCATCGCCATCCTCGTGCCTTGTTATAACGAGGAACTGACGGTTGCCGCGATTGTTCGCGACTTCAATGCCTGCCTGCCGCAGGCGGTGGTGTATGTGTTCGACAACAATTCGAAGGACGCCACCGTGCGCCTGGCGCGCGAAGCCGGCGCCGTGGTGCGCAATGTGCCCCTGCAAGGCAAGGGCAATGTGATCCGGCGCATGTTCGCCGATGTCGACGCCGACATCTACATCATGGTCGACGGCGACAATACCTACGACGCCAGCGTGGCGCCCAAGCTGGCCGAAAAGCTGGTCGACGAAGGCCTCGACATGGTGGTCGGCACGCGCGTGTCGACCGAGCAGGAAGCCTACCGTTTCGGCCACCGCTTCGGCAACCGCCTGCTGACCGGTTCGGTCGCGGCGGTGTTCGGCGATACCTTCACCGACATGCTGTCGGGCTACCGCGTGTTTTCGCGGCGCTACGCCAAGTCCTTCGCGGCGCACTCGGCCGGCTTCGAAACCGAAACCGAGCTGACCGTGCACGCGCTCGAACTGCGCATGCCGGTGGCCGAGGTGGAAACCATCTACCGCTCGCGTCCGGAAGGCTCGGTCAGCAAGCTCAACACGTACCGCGATGGCGTGCGCATCCTGTGGACCATCATCAAGCTGTTCAAGACCGAAAAGCCGCTGGCCTTTTTCTCGCTGGCGTTTTTCGCCTTCATGCTGGCGGCGGTCGGCTTTGCCGTCCCGCTGTTGCAGACCTACCTGGCGACCGGCCTGGTGCCGCGCCTGCCGACCGCGATCCTGTCGGTCGCGCTGAGCCTGTTCGGCGTGATCTCGCTCAACTGCGGCCTGATCCTCGACACCGTGACCAAGGGCCGCATCGAACAGAAGCGCTTCGCCTACCTGGCCATCTCGGCGCCGCGTGTCAAACATGTCTGAGCGGGGCGCCCATGGCGGCGCCTCCGCCACCGCCGCCGCGCCACGGGCATGAAGCTCGGGGTCCAGCTGCTGCGCTTCGGCGTGGCCGGCGTGGCGGGCTTGCTGGTCGACCTGGGCGTGCTGGCGCTGGCGCGCGGCGCCGGCCTCGATCCGTATGCCGGGCGCGCGCTCTCCTTCCTGTGCGCCGTGTTCGCCACCTGGCAGATCAACCGTCGCTACACCTTCCATCCGGCCGGCATCTCGCTGTGGACCGAATGGTGGCGTTACCTGCTGGCCATGAGCGGCGGCGGGCTGGTCAATTTTGCCACCTACAGCGCCATCGTCTGGTGTTTTCCCACCTTGCCGTACAGCCCCTACTGGGGCGTGTGCGCCGGTTCGCTGGCCGGCATGACGGTCAATTTCATCGGCGCGCGCTGGTTTGTTTTTCAACGTAATTCGTAATTACTTATCGCAGGAATCGCATGAATGTCGTGACTCGGGCAATTTCGCGTGTGGACGCCGGCGTGCTGCGCCTGTGGGATGGGCTCGACCGTGTCAAGCTGCTGCGCCTGTCCATGTGGCTCGTCCCGCTGCTGGCCGGCCTGGTGTCGGTGCTGCTGGGGCAGGACG
The DNA here is from genome assembly GCF_011682065.1 of Massilia rubra. Classification (GTDB taxonomy): domain Bacteria; phylum Pseudomonadota; class Gammaproteobacteria; order Burkholderiales; family Burkholderiaceae_D; genus Telluria_A; species Telluria_A rubra. The sequence continues at coordinate 173,551 of NZ_VUYU01000001.1, forward strand.
CCAATTGGGACTTGCGTAACTATCACTGGTATAACCCGTACGCCTTCCTGAACGACAAGATCGGCTTCGATCTCAATCCGGGCCAGTTCCAGAGCTATTTCAATCCCACCATCGACCTGCTGTATTACGGCCTGGCATCGCATTTTCCGACCCGCGTGACCGGGTTTGTGATGGGCTTTTTGCACGGACTCAATTTCGTGCTGCTGATCGTGATCGTGCGCCAGGTCCTGGTGGCCGGCGAGCCGGCCGCGTTCGCCACCGCGCGCTACCGCCTGCCGCTGCTGCTGGGCGTGGCCGGCTGCATGGGCTTTTCTTTCCTGACCCAGCTCGGCAACACCATGGGCGACAACCTCACCTCGCTCACCGTGCTGGGCGCCATTGCGCTGCTGCTGCGCCAGTGGCCGCAACTGCTGGCCGGCGGCGTGCGCGCCGCGCTGATCGCCGCTCTCGCCGGCCTGATCATCGGCGCCGGCACCGGGCTCAAGCTGACCAATGCGAATTATGCGCTGGCCCTGTGCCTGGCGCTGCTGACCCTGCGCGTCTCCCTGTGGCGGCGCTTCACCACGGCCTTTGTGTTCGGCCTGGGCACCCTGGCCGGCATCGGCGCCACCGCCGGCCACTGGTACTGGCTGATGTGGAAGCAGTTCGGCAATCCCCTGTTTCCCCAATTTAACAATATCTTCAAGGCGCCGCTGGCCTCGCCGATCGCCGTGGCCGACATGGGCTGGGTGCCCAAGAGCGCGCTCGAAGCGCTGCTGTGGCCTTTCATCTTCACCTTCAATTCGAAACGCGTGATCGAGCTGCCGATGACCCAGATCATCTGGCCGCTGGTCTACATCGCCTTCCTCGCGCTGATCGCGCAGCACCTGCGCCGCCTGTGGCTGGCCGCGCCCGCGCCCGCCACGAGCATCGTCGCGCACGGCGAGGCCCCCGGCGCACGCTTGCTGCTGGTGTTTTTCGCGCTCTCCTACCTGATCTGGCTCAAGCTGTTCGGCATTTACCGCTACATGGTGCCGCTCGAACTGCTCGCGCCGCTGGTGCTGTGGCTGCTGCTGCACCGCGTGTGCACCTTGCCGGTGGCGCGCGCGATCGGCGCCTGGTGCATCGTGCTCTCGGCCATTGCCGGCCTGCCGCGCGTGGACTGGGGCCATCACTACAATGGCGAGAAAAGTTTCACGGTGCAGGTGCCGGCGTTTGCCGAGCCGGAGCAGAGCATGGTGTTTACCGTCCATGGCGACCCGCCGATGTCGTGGCTGGTGCCGAATTTTCCGAACCGCCTGGCGTTCGCCGCGCTCGGTTCGGGCTTTCCCGAGTCGCCCGCCTTCGCCGAGCGCGTCGCCCAGATGGTGGCCGCGCGCCGCGGTCCCTTGTTCGTGATGCTCACCGGCGGCGGCTTGCCGCTGGGACCGCGCCGCGGCGCCGCCGCGCCCGACGCCGACACCGAACAGCGCCAGCGCCGCCTGTACGACGCCGGCCACAAGGTCCTCCAGCGCTACCGGCTCACCTTCAACGAAGCGAGCTGCGTCGTGTACGACGCCCGTTTCGGCGGTGGCGCCAGCGATGCTTATCAACTGTGCGAAGTAGGACATCTGCCATGAGCGCCATTTCCCCCCGCCCGGGCCGCCATGCGGCCAAGATCGTGATCGTGTTCCTGCTGGCGCTGCCGGCGGTGCTGTCGCTCGAGCGCGCCCTGAACAAGCCGGCCGACCTCAACCTGACGCAACTGCCGCCCAAGCCGCGCACCCTGGCCGACTGGACCGCCGCGCCGCCCAAGCTCACCGCCTGGGTCGACGACCACTTCGGCGGACGCAAGTTGTTCATCCGCCTCGGCACTTTCGTGCGCTTTCACCTGTTCAATGAATTTCCGACGATCCAGATGGCGGCCGGCCAGCACGGGCGCTACTTCTTGGCCGCGCACGGCACCAATGTGGCCCAATACCAGGCCATCACCACGGTGTGCGGCAACGGCGTGGCCAACGCCACCACGATTCCTTACCTGAACAAGCTGTTCGGCGCCTTCCATGCGGCCGGGCTGCAGCCCAAGCTGCTGGTGGTGCCGTCGGCCCCGGCGGTGTATCCGGAAGACGTGCCGATGGCGCTGGTGGCCGAGTGTTCCAGCGAGCGCACCGCGGTGAGCACCGTGCTGGCCGCGCCGGAACTGGCAGCCGAAGCCTCGGGAAATATGTTTTATCCGCTCAAGGAAATGCGCGAGATCAAGAAAAGCGCGACCCTGTTCCCCAACACCTGGTTTCACTGGACCGGCGCCGGGCTGGACCAGGTGGCGCGCCTGAGCCTGACCCATTTCTGGCAGCGCCCGCTCGACCAGGGGCCGCCGCTGCGCACCCGCTCAAGCGTGGCGCAGTCGGACGTGTCGCACCTGTTCGAGGGCATCACCCTGAAAAGCGAGATCGTCGAGCCCGACATGGAAGGGTCCGGCATCAAGGCCTGCTTCGGGCTCGATTGCTTTCCCGAAGTGGCGGCCGCGCGCATCCTGCAAGACGTCAGCCGCTTCGACAATCCGCAGGCGCCGGCGCGCCGCCTCTTGATCATTTCCGACTCCTTCGGCGTGAAGATCGCGCCCTGGTATGCGCGCTACTATCGCCAGGTCGAGCACATGGCCACCAACCGGGTCGACCAGCTCTCGCCGCAACAAATTGCCGACTTGAAAACCTTCCTGTACCGCGATCCGGCCCAGACCGACATCCTGATCCTGTACCACGACGGCGGCGCCATGTACGACACGCTGCGCCTCGGGACCGACAGCATGCTGCCGGCGGCGCTGCCGAAGCAGGGCTGACATCAAGCTTGCCGACGCGTCATTTTCGTGATTGCGATTTGGCAACTTTTGATTTTTTACAACAAGGCGATGCTATAATCGCGCGCTTATCCGGCGCCGCCATCGCCGCCGTTTTTATCTGACGAGACATCTCATGGTTTTCAGTTCGGCCGTCTTCCTGTTCTATTTCTTCCCCTGCTTCCTGCTGCTGTATTACGTTTTGCCGTGGAAAAATGCCGTCCTGCTGATCGGCAGCCTGGTGTTCTACGCCTGGGGCGAGCCGCGCTTCGTGCCGCTGCTGATGCTCTCGGCCTTCCTCAATTACAGCTTCGGCTGGCTGATCGCGCGCGCCGCTGCCCAGTCTCAGCGCAAGCTGTTGCTGGTCCTGGGGATCGGACTGAACCTGGCAATGCTGGGCTATTACAAATACCTGGGCTTTTTCGCCGGCATCCTGAACGCCATCGGCCTGCGCGAAGGCGCGCTGCCGGCCATCGTGCTGCCGCTGGGGATTTCGTTCTTCGTGTTCCAGGGCATTTCCTACCTGATCGACGTGTACCGCCGCGACATCACCGCGCAAAGCAGCTTCCTGCGCTTCGCCATGTACAAGGCCATGTTCCCGCAACTGATCGCCGGCCCGATCGTGCGCTACCGCCAGATCGCCGGCGAAGTCGACCAGCGCTCGCTCACGAATGAACGGATCTGGATGGGATTTCGCCTGTTCGTGCTGGGCATGGCGCAAAAAGTGCTGATCGCCAATTACGTCGCCTTGCCGGCCGACCGCATCTTCGCCGTCGACCCGTCCAAGCTCGACGCGCCCGGCGCCTGGGTCGGCATCGCCTGCTACACGATCCAGATCCTGTTCGACTTCGCCGGTTATTCCAACATGGCGATCGGCATCGGCCACATGCTCGGCTTTACCTATCCGCCCAACTTCAACCGTCCGTATTCGGCCACCTCGATCACCGATTTCTGGCGCCGCTGGCACATCAGCCTGTCGAGCTGGTTCCGCGATTACCTGTACATTCCGCTGGGCGGCAACCGCGCTTCGCCAGTGCGCACTTACTTCAACCTGGCGCTGGTGTTCTTCCTGTGCGGCCTGTGGCACGGCGCGGCCTGGACCTTCGTCATCTGGGGCTTGTGGCACGGCGCCCTGCTGGTGCTCGAACGCCTGGGCGGCGCGGCCCTGCTGGCGCGCCTGCCGGGTGTGGTGGGACAAGCCTGGACCATGCTGTGCGTGATGATCGGCTGGGTGTTCTTCCGCGCCGACAACGTGCCGTACGCGCTCAAGTACCTCGGCAGCATGTTCGGCGCCTACGATGGCGTGGCCGTGCTGCACCCGTGGCAGCATGACCTCACCCGTACCGCGGCGTGCGCGCTGGCGATCGGCATCGTGCTCGCTTGCTGGCGCCTGCGTCCGAAGGCGGGCGAGAAGGACGAAGCGAAGGCGGTGCCGGCCATCGTGGCGCCGCGCAGCGGCGTGCTGGTCAACGGCGCCAGCGTGCTGGCCACCACCGCGCTGGCGCTGCTGTGCATCGCCAGCCTGGCGGCGGGCACCTACAATCCCTTCATCTATTTCAGGTTCTGACATGCGGCCGACTGTGTTTGCGCGCATCGGCCGGCACACCGCCAAGGCCATCATTATTGCCCTGCTGGCCGTGCCGGCCTGCCTGTCGCTGCGTGCGCTGCGCCTGCCGGACGACCCCAACCTGACGCCGCTGCCGGCGCGTCCGCACACCTTCGGCGAACTGGTGGAACTGCCTCCCAAGGTGACGGCGTGGGTGAGCGATCACTTCGGCTTTCGCGCCAACTTCATCATGGCCGACAACATCGTGCGCTTCAAGCTGTTCCACGAGTTTCCCACGGTGCAGGTGGCGTACGGCCAGCACGGGCGCTATTTCATGGCGGCGCACGCCAAGAACGCCGGCCCTTACCAGGCCATGACGGCGGTGTGCGGCAAGGGCAAGGCCACCGACGCCACGATTCCCTACCTGAACAAGCTGTTTAGCACCTTCCACGCGGCCGGGCTGGACCCGAAACTGCTGGTGGTGGCCTCGTCCCCGGCGGTGTATCCGCAGGACGTGCCGCGCAGCCTGGTGGCGGAATGCAGCAGCAGCGACACGGCCGCCGCGCGGGTGCTGGCCTCGCCCGAGCTGTTGCCCGAAGCGCGCCGGTCGATCTTGTATCCGCTCAAGGAAATGCGCGAGATCGCCAAGAACACGACCCTGTTTCCCAAGACCTGGTTCCACTGGGCCGGCGACGGCCTGGACCAGGTCGCGCGCCTGTCCCTGACCGCGTTCTGGCAGACCCCGCTGGACCAGCCGCCGCTCAAGGTGTACAAGCACATCGGCGACTCGGACCTCGGGCACATGATCATCGGCATCAAGCTCACGAGCGAACTGATCGAGCCGAACTTTGAAGCCTCCGGCATCAAGCCCTGTTTCGGCCCCGACTGCTATCCGGAGATGGACGGCGTCGGCCGCGTGCTGGGCGACATCAGCCGCTTCCACAACCCGAACGCGCCCAAGCGCCGCCTGTTGATCCTGTCGGACTCGTTCGGCCAGAAGGCCTCGCAGTGGTACGCCCGCTATTACGGCGAGGTCGAGCATTTTTGCACCAGCCATACCGCCAAGCTGACGCCGCAACAGGTCGAAGCGATGAAGGCGTATATCTACCGCAACCGGGCCGACACCGATATCCTGCTCCTGTATCACGACGGTGGCGCCATGTATGACGTACTGCGCCTCGGGACCGAGCCGATCCTGCCGGGCGCGCCGGCCGCCAAGCCCTGACCCCGGGTCCGCCCGGGTCGATGTTTAGCACCATGCCGATGCCAGGCGACGCGCCCCGAGCGGGCCGCCGCCGCCACGGTTTTCTTCTGACGAGACACCCATGGTTTTCAGTTCAGCCGTTTTCCTGTTCTACTTCTTCCCCTGCTTCCTGCTGCTGTATTACCTGCTGCCGTGGAAAAATGCCGTCCTGCTGATCGGCAGCCTGGTGTTCTACGCCTGGGGCGAGCCGCGCTTCGTGCCGCTGCTGATGCTCTCGGCTTTCCTTAACTACAGCTTCGGCTGGCTGATCGCGCGCGCCGGCGGCCAGCGCAAGGCGTTGCTGGGCCTGGGGATCGGGCTGAACCTGGCGATGCTGGGCTATTACAAATACCTGGGCTTTTTCGCCGGCATCCTGAACGCCATCGGCCTGCGCGAAGGCGCGCTGCCGGCCATCGTGCTGCCGCTGGGGATTTCGTTTTTCGTGTTCCAGGGCATTTCCTACCTGATCGACGTGTACCGCCGCGACATCACCGCGCAAAGCAGCTTCCTGCGCTTCGCCATGTACAAGGCCATGTTCCCGCAACTGATCGCCGGCCCGATCGTGCGCTACCGCCAGATTGCCCATGAAGTCGAGCAGCGCACCATCAGCAACGCGCGCCTGTGGATGGGGTTTCGCCTGTTCGTGCTGGGCCTGGCGCAAAAGGTGCTGATCGCCAATTCCGTGGGACAGGCTGCCGACCACGTCTTCGCCATCGATCCCGCCCAGCTCGACGCTCCGGCGGCCTGGATCGGCATCGCCTGCTATTCGATCCAGATCCTGTTCGACTTCGCCGGCTACTCCCTCATGGCGATCGGCATCGGCCACATGCTCGGCTTTAGCTATCCGCCCAATTTCAACCGTCCGTATTCGGCCACCTCGATCACCGATTTCTGGCGCCGCTGGCACATCAGCCTGTCGAGCTGGTTCCGCGACTACCTGTACATTCCGCTGGGCGGCAACCGCGGCTCGCCCCTGCGCACTTACTTCAACCTGGCGCTGGTGTTCTTCCTGTGCGGCCTGTGGCATGGCGCGGCCTGGACCTTTGTCATCTGGGGCCTGTGGCACGGCGCCCTGCTGGTGTTGGAGCGCCTGGGCGGCGCGGCCCTGCTGGCGCGCCTGCCCGCCATCGTCGGCCAGGCCTGGACCCTGCTGTGCGTGATGATCGGCTGGGTGTTCTTCCGCGCCAACGATGTGCCGCACGCGCTCAATTACCTGGGCAGCATGTTCGGCGCCCACGTCGAGCAGGCCCATGCGCATTCGTGGCGCATGGATGTCGGCCACAGTGCGCTGCTGGCGCTGGTGGTGGGCGCCTTGCTGGCCTGCTGGCGCTGGCGCGCCGCGCTGTCGCCCGGGGCGGCGAGCGCGGCCCCGGCCGCGCGCCTGCCGGCCGTGCTGGTGCATGGCGGCCACGCCGTGCTGACCGCGTCGCTGGCGCTGCTGTGCATCGCCAGCCTGGCTGCCGGCACTTACAATCCCTTCATCTATTTCCGCTTCTGATATGCGCAACCCTGTTCTCGCAATGCTTGGCCGCAATGCCGGCAAGTTCGCCGTGGTGGCCCTGCTGTCGGTGCCGGCCGTGATGTCGCTGTACAACGCACGCACCAAGCCGCCCGACCCCAACCTGGCGCAGCTGCCGGCGCGCCCCGCGACCACTGCCCAATTGCTGGAAGCGCCGCCCAAGCTCGACGCCTGGATCAACGACCATTTCGGCTACCGGGTCGACCTGCTCCAGTTGAACAACCGCATGCGCTTCAAGCTGTTCCGCGAATTTCCGACGGTGCAGATGGCGGCCGGGCGCCACGGCCGCTACTTCCTGGCGGCACACGGCACCAACATGCCGCCGTTCCAGGCGGTGATGGCCGCCTGCGGCGGCACGCCCGCGCGCGCCTCGACCATCCCGCACCTGAACCGCATGTTCAGCGCTTTCCACCAGGCCGGCCTTTCGCCCAAGCTGATGGTGGTGCCCTCGGCGCCGGTGGTGTATCCGGAAGACGTGCCGCGCTTCCTGGAGCGCGCCTGCGCCAGCCCCGACACGCCGACCGCGGGCGTGCTGGCGTCGCCGCAACTGGAGCAACCGGCCAGGGAAAATATGTATTATCCGGTGCGCGAAATGCGCGAGATCAAAAAGAGCGCGGTGCTGTTTCCGAAAACCTGGTTCCATTGGACCGGCGACGGCCTGGACCAGGTGGCGCGCGCCAGCCTGACCCATTTCTGGCAGCGTCCGCTCGACCAGGCGCCGGTCCTGGCGACCAAAAAATACATGCATCACTCGGACGTGTCGCACCTGTTCGACGGCGTGCTGCTGGAAAGCGAGATCATCGAACCCGACCTGGAAGCGTCGCAGGTCAAGGGCTGCTGGGGTGGCGATTGCTATCCCGAAATCGCGGCGGTGGCGGGAAAATTGCGCGACATCAGCCGCTTCAGCAATCCCAAGGCGCCCGCGCGGCGCCTGCTGATCATCTCGGACTCCTTCGGCTCCAAGGTGTCGGCCTGGTATGCGCGCTATTACGGCACGGTGGAGCAGTTCGCGACCAATAACACCGACCAGCTCACGCCCGAACAGATCCTGATCCTCACGAACTATCTGTACCGCGACCCCGGCAATACCGACATCCTGATCCTGTATCACGACGCCGGCGCCATGTTCGACGTGCTGCGTTTTGGCACCGAGCGGCTGTTGCCGCCGCCCAAGGCTTAGTGTTTGTCCGCTAGCTTATCCATGGGCTTGCTTGGCTTGCTGCTTGATTCGGTTGATTGAAAACCGGAGAGGCGTACAATCGAAGCTCCCGAAAGAGCAATCATGGCGGCACTGTGACTGGTGTGAAGGAACTGTTGAAGCGGCCCGCCGACAACGACGCTTTCATGCGCAATATGGCGAGTCAGGAACAGGCGCGGCGTGCCGATCTGGCCGGCAGCGGGGAGTTGATCGCGGCCCGGGATCTGGCTGATCGTCTGACACTGTCGCCGCAGGCCGTCAGCAAGGCCCTCAAGGCAGGGCGGATGTTTGCGCTCGAGTGCGGAGGCGGCCGCTTTCTGTATCCCGCATTCTATTCTGACGAGACGATGTCGCGGCGTGATCTGGAGACGGTGACGCGCGCGTTGGGCGACATACCGGCGTCAAGCAAATGGCAATTCTTTACCACGCCCAAGGCTTCCCTGAGCGGCCTCACTGCGCTTCAGGCGTTGCAGCAGGGTGAACTGCGAGCCGTGCTGATAACGGCAGCCGGATTCATGGAGCGCTGAGTTGCCGCCACCCCGCTCGGGCCACCGGCAAATAGCATCGTCGCCGCATAACGCTCTATCGCAATGCGTTGATCGTTCTATCCCTTGTCGCCCTCGCTCCACAGAAGATCTTCGCCGCGCCCGTCGAGCACCGCCAGCAGCTGGCCGGCGTTGTCGCGCCAGGTGATCCACGGCATGCCGGCCGAATCGGGCTCGGTGCCGGCGCTGCGCTGGGCCAGCCAGGTGCGCAGCGCCTGCGCCAGCTCGGTCCCGTGCATGCCGCTGAAGTAAGCCGCGTGCGTGCCGGCCACCTCGCGAAACACCGGCAGGTCGCGCGCCAGCAGCGGCAAGCCGTAGCGCGCCGCTTCGATCAGCGGCAGGCCGAAACCTTCGCCTTCGCTCGGCACCAGCAGGCAGGAACTGGACTGGTACAGCGCCAGCAGTTCGGCGTCGCCGATCCCTTGCAGCCATTCCAGGCGCTTGCCCAGTTCCGCGTGGCCGCGCAGGCGCTCGACGATGCGCGGAATGGTGCGCCGCGCCGCCGCCGGCAGCGGGGTCCAGCCTTCCGCGCCGACGATCACCAGGCGCGCGTCGACGCCTTCGCGCCACAGCACCTCGAACGCGTCGAGCGCCTGCAGGTGGCCCTTGCGCGGCTCGATCGTGCCGACCATCAGGAAGGTGGCGGGACCGTCGCGCCGCGCCGCGGCGCCAGCCACGGGCGCCACCTGCGCGCCGATATCGGCGCCGTGGTGCAGCACCGCCAGCTTGAGCGGGCCGCGCAGTTCCAGGCGCGCCTGCGCCAGCCAGTCCTGCAGTTCGCTCCTGACCGCGCCTGAAATGCACAGCAGGCGGTCGGCATTGGCGGCCACGCACGCCAGCCAGGCGCCATGGCCGGCATCCGCGCCCTCCGGGAAGAATTCGGGACGCAGTACCGGCAGCAGGTCGTGGATCAAGAAGGTGACTTCGACCCCGCGCGCGCGCCAGGCCGCGAACAGGCCTTCGCGCGCGGCCGCCAGCACCGCGCCGGGCGCATAGTCGGCGCAGTAGAAACGGTCGCCCGCGTTCACTTCCACCGCTTCGTCGGACGGCAGCGGCGAATCGATGCCGTACAGGCCGCGCGCATACTCGCGCGCATAGCGGTATTCGGTGCGGCCATTGTGCTCGGCCAGGTAGACCGGTTCGATGCGCAGGCCCGGTTCGAGGCGCGCCAGCAGTTCGGTCAACTGCATGCGCACCACCCGTTCGATGCCGGTATTGAGGCCATGGCGCGCGGTCGAAGTGACGTCGACCAGCAACTGGCGCGGCGCCAGCGCCTCGGGCGCGGCGGCGATGCATTGGGCGCTCATGCGCACCAGCGCGTCGTCATGCCGCAGCGCCGGCTGGTCCGCCAGCGCGCTCATCAGGGCCGCGCGCGATCCAGGCGCGCCGGCATACGCCTCTTCGATGGCCACCGCGTACAGGGCGGCGCAATGGGCCGGGCTGTGCACCGTGTGCAGCAGCGCGCGCGCGCGTTCGCCCAGCGCGGCGCGGCGCGCCGGGTCGGCATGCAAGCCTTCCAGCGCTTCGCGCAACTGGTCCTGGGTGAACAGGTCGGGCAGGCCCCACACCGCGTCCGCCGGCAGTTCGGCCATCGAGCCGTTGGCGTTGACGATGGTCGGCAAACCGTAATTGAGGCAGTCGAGCACCGCGGCCGAGGTTTCGCCGCGCGACAGGCAGCGCAGCTGCACGCCGACATCGGCCGCTTGCAGGTACTGCTGGTAGACCGCTTCGTCGGTCCATCCGGCCACGCGCATGCGCTTGCCGCCGGCCGACAAGGTGGCGGCCACGCGCTTGCCATACTCGCCGCCGTCGTTGGCGCCGACCAGCACCAGTTCGCAGCGCGGGTCGCGGTGCAGCCCGGAATCCATCCAGGCGTCCAGCAATTCCTGGCTATGCTTGGTGTTGGCGACAAAGCCGAAACTGCACACCAAAAACACCTCGTCGCCGATGCCGAGCGCGCGCCGGGCGCTGGCCCGGTCGCCCGGCGCGGGCAGGGCGCGCGGCAGCGGCACCACGCTCCAGTCGCCCGCCGCCAGCGGTCCGTACCAGTGGCGCGCCAGGCTGCGCGCGTGTTCGGAATGGACCACCACGCGGCGCGCCTGCTGCAGCACGGTCAGGTTGCACGGATACAGGCTGCGCGTTTCCAGCGCGCGCTCGACCTTCAGGCCGGCCAGCAGCGCGGCCATGCCGTGCGAGTGGAACAGGGCGTCGGTCCAGGCATTGGGAATCCCGCCGGCCAGCTGCTCGTAGGCCAGCACGCTGCTGATGAAGAAATCGTGCAGCACCACCACGCCCGGATGGCGCGCCAGCATGCCGAACATGTGGCTGTGGAAGGGGCTGTTGCCGAACTGGTAGACGATGCGTTCGAACTGGCCGGCGTTCTGCTCGAACCAGGCCAGGTCGCGCCGGGGCAGGTCGGCCAGGGCCGGCGGCAGCGCGACTTTATCCTGGTGCACGATCAGGTCGATCTCGTAGTGCTCCAGCATGGCCGGCAGCACTTGCGCGGCGTAGTCGGCGATGCCGGTGCGCTCGGGCGGCAGCGGCGACACGAAGGCCAGGCGCGGACGCCGTGCCGGGGCATTGGCTACCGCGTCGGCTAGCGCGACCGGCTGCGCCGCGCCGAAGCGCCGCTCGATCGCGCGCAGGGCCTTGCGCGCGCTCTCGTCCCACGAAAAGCGCTTGGCCTGGGCGCGCCCGTGCGCGCGCAGGCGTTCGCGCATGGCCGGGTCTTGCAGCACCTGGCCGATTTTTTCGGCGATCGATTGCGGGCGGTCGGCGTCGAACAGCGCTTCCTCGCAGCCCACCACTTCGGGAATGCTGGTGTTGTTGGCGCCGATGACGATCGCGCCGCAGGCCATCGCTTCGAGCGCCGGCAGGCCGAAGCCTTCGTGGCGCGAGGGGAAGATGAACAGGTCGGTGATCTGGTACAGGCGAATCAGGTCGGCGTCGCTGACGTAGCCGGTCAGGATCAGGTGATCCTTTTCCATGCCGCGCTTGGCCGCGTGGGCCAGCAGGTCGGCGCGGTCGCGCTCACCGAGTTTGCTGGCGATGAGCAGCTGGTGGCTGTCGCGCAGGGCCGGCGGCAGCAGGCAGTAGGCGGTGATCAGGCCATCGATATTCTTGCGCGCGTCAAAGCCGCCCGGCGCGTACATCAGCAAGCCGCGCTTGATGCCGAAGCGCGCGCGCAACTCGGCCACCTGCTCCGGCGTTTGCGCGGCGTCGGTGCAGAAGGTGTCGTCCACCGCGGTGGAGATGGCGTGCACCGAGTCGGGCGCCAGCGCCAGCGCGTCGATCGCTTCCTGGCGCGAGTAGTCGGAAATGGCCAGCAGCAGGCCGGCGCTGCGCAGCGAGGCGATCTTGCGCTCGTAGTAGGCGCGCTGGATGGCGCTGCCGAGGTAAGCCTCGGGATTCAAGAACGGAATCAGGTCGTACAGCACCACCGCAGTGCGCGCGGCGCCGGCGAAGGCGCCGACCGACACCACGGCGTCGTCGACGAAGCCTTCGAACAAACTGGTGACCAGCACCGCGTCCGGGCGCAACTGGGCGATGTAGTGTTCGCGCGTCAGTTCGGCGGCGCGCGCGCGCGGGCTGTTGCCCGCGTCGATTTCGGCCACCGGGCCGGCGATGTCGAACACGCGGATCCGTTCGGGCGGCACCAGGCCGGCGAAGCTGCGCCGCAGGTCGATGATCGAGGCGCCCAGGGCGCCGTTGAGTACCAGCCAGATTTCGTGTTCGCCGGCGTTGCGCGCCACGCCCAGCGCCAGGGCCAGCGAGTAGCGGCCGATGCCGCGAAAACGGCTTTCCGACTGGGCGCCCTGGAGGTCGATCACAATGCGCATCAGTTCTTCCTTGAGTCGATAGCTTGTTTGAGTTCTTGGTAGATGCGTTGCGCGCGCGGCGTCAGGTCCAGCACGCTGGTGCTGGGCGGGAACGGCGCCGGGGGCGGCGGCGGCGGGTTGTTGCCGCGCCTGAGCACGCCGTACAGGCGCGCGTGCAGGCCGGGGAAGCGGCGCAGCACGGCCAGTGCGGTGCGCTTGGCGCGCGGACGGCGCAGCAGGGCGCGCATCAGCGACAGCAGCGGCGGCGTGACGCGGCGCTTGATGCCGGGCCCGATGCGGCCGTCGCGCACGGCGTTGCGCAGGCGGTAGGCGTAGCCGGTGACGATCCGCAGCGGCGCGGTGACGCGCCATGAGGTGCTATCGAGCAGTTCCTCGACGCGGCGCTGGTGCTGCGCGGCGCGCTCTTCGGCCGCGCCGATGCGGTGGGCCAGCGCATCGAATTTTTCCTGGACCGCCGCGTGGGTTTGCTCGGCCAGCTGCGCTTGCTCCACCAACCGGGCTTGCAGGTGCGGCACGCTGTGCAGCGTGGGCGCCGCCTCGTCGTGGCGGCGGCGGTTGTCTTCGACGCCCTCGGCGATGCGCGCCAGGCCCTTGTGCAGGATGTCGAGCGCTTCGATGTCGGCCTGCTCGCGCCGCCCGACCCGGTCGCCCAGTTGTCCCAGCGCCTGGTGCAGTTCGGCGCGGCGCACGCTGTCCTGGTGTTCGAAGCGCAGCGCCAGGTCGGCCAGGGAAATGCCGTAACTGGCGGCGAACGGCGCGGCGAACGGCGCCAGCACCTCGTCCGGCGCATTGCTCTGGCCGACCACCGCGTAATCGGGGCTGACCCCGTCGAGCACATCGATCAGGCCGATCGGCTTGCCCTCGTGTAGCTGCGCCGCTTCCTGCAGGCGCAGCACCTTCTGGCGCGCAAAGCCGGCAAAGCCCACCACGAACTCGAGCAGGGGCGGCGGAATCGGACGCAGGTGCGAGGGGTCCATGTAGAAGCTGGACGCGCCCACCACCAGGTTTTCGGGATTCGGCGTTTCCATCACCAACAGGCCGCCCGGCAGCAGCACCCGGCGCGCTTCGCGGATCAGGTCCTGCACCATCTCGAACGGAATGTGCTCGACCAGGTGGAAGGCCGAGACCATGGCCACGCTGGCGTCAGGCGTGGCGCGCAGCGCGGACAGGGCGTCGGTCAGTTCGACGTGCAGGCCGCGTTCGCGGCAGGCCGCCAGCATGCCGTCGTCCAGGTCCACGCCGAACGGCTTGAAGCCTTGCTCGCCCAGCAGTTCGAGCCATTCGCCGCGCCCGCAACCGAGATCGAGCACCGTGGCGCCCGGATAGCGCGCGGCCAGCGGGCCGTAGAACGCTTGATACGCGGTCAGGCGCGACTTGATCAATTCGCGCGAACCGCGGTAGCGGTCTTCGAATGCGCGGTAAAAATTGTCGCTCATCGCAGGATCTCCACGCGCGGCTCGAGCCAGTTGGTGCCGACAAAGTATTTGCGGTTCATGTTCATGACGATGAACAGGAAGGCCAGGTCGCGCCATTCGTAGTTGCCGCCCAAATGGGTTTCGTCGCTGGTCAGCGCGGTGGTGAGCGAATAGCTGCCTTCGCCCAGGTTGAGCGGGAAGGCGAAGCGGAAGGTAATCTCTTCGCCGGCGGCCACGTCGTGCAGCGCCATGTCCATGTGGTGGGTATTGGTGCCGTACATCTGCTGGCCGAGGCGGTCCTTGATCATGTAGCCGAGCACCAGGCGCGCAACCGGCCGGTGCACTTTGACCTGGATGCACAGGGTCACGGCGGCGCCGACATTGACCGTCTCGAGCGCGCGCCCGGCCTCGTCTTCCAGGGTGATGCGGGTCACGCTCGCCTCGCCGGTGCCGGAGCTGGTCTGGGTGCGGCCGGCCTCGGTGACGACCTGCTCGACCCCGGCGCCGTCGCGCGCGGCGATCAGGGCGTTGTAGTAGTCCATCACCTGTTCCGGGCTGCCCTGGGAAGCCAGGCGCCCGCCGTCGAGCAGCAGGGCGCGTTCGCAGATCGACTGGATCGCGGCGCGGTCGTGGCTGACGATGAGCAAGGTGGTGCCGAGCTTCTGGAACTGGCGGATGCGCTCGAAACTCTTGTGCTGGAAGTAGGCGTCGCCGACCGACAGCGCTTCGTCCACGATCAGCACGTCGGGCCGCTTGACGGTGGCCACGCTGAAGGCCAGGCGCATCTGCATGCCCGAGGAATACACGCGCACCGGCTGGTCGATGTACTCGCCGATGTCGGCAAAGGCTTCGATCTCGGGCATCAGGGCGCTGATTTCATCGACGGTCAGGCCGATCAGCTGGCCGGCCATGAAACAGTTCTGGCGTCCGCTGAAATCGGGATGAAACCCCATGCCCAGTTCGAGCAGGGCCGCCACCCGGCCGGTGATCTGCACGCTGCCGGTGGTCGGGGTGGTGGTGCCGGTGATCAGTTTGAGCAGGGTGCTCTTGCCGGCCCCGTTGATGCCGATGATGCCGACCGCTTCGCCCGGCGCGAGCTGGAAGCTGACATCCTGGATCACCCATTTGAGGCGGTGGCGCTGGCCGAGGAAGGGCAGGACCCATTCCACCAGGCGGCCCCAGCGGTTACCGTATTGTTTGTAGGCCTTGCCCAGTTGATTGACGCGTATGGTACCCATCAGAGTTCATCCACCATTTCGCCGGAGCGCTTGCGGAACAGTAAAAGACCCATCAGGCAGCACAGCACGGTGAGGACCAGGATCGGCAGCATGCTGGCCCAGTCCGGCGCGCGGCCATGCACCAGGATGGTCTGGTAAGAGGCGATCACGGCGGCCATGGGATTGAACACCAGCAGTTCGCGGATCGGTTTCGGCAGCGCCGTGACCGGGTACACGATGGGGGTGAACCAGAACCAGAATTGCAGCAGGATGCCGAAGAACTGGCCGACGTCGCGGAAAAACACATTCAGTACGCCGAGCACCATGCCCAGGCCGATCGAAAACAGGATCTGCAGCGCCAGCACCGGGAACAGCAGCAGGTAGACCGCGCCGGGAAAGGTGCCGGACCAGACCAGGAAGGCGGTAAACAGGCCGAAGATGATGGCGAAGTTGACGCAGGCGTTGAGCACCACGATGATCGGCAGGCAAATGCGCGGAAACTGCAGCTTCTTGATCAGGTTGGCGTTTTCGATGAACACCGTCTGCGCGCGCGTGGTGATTTCGGCGAACAAGCCCCAGGTCAGCGCGCCGGCGCACAGGTAGATGCTGTAGGCGAAGGTCGAATTGACGCCCTGCAGGCGGCTGCCCATGACTTCGGAAAAGATCACGGTGTAGACGGTGATCATGGCCAGCGGATTGAGGATGGTCCAGAGCGCGCCGAACAGGGAATTGCGGTACTTGGACTGGAATTCGCGCTTGACGCTGCCGAGCACGAAGCCGCGGTAGCGCCAGACGCCGCGGAACATCGACAGCGAGATCATGCGCGCGGGGCGCGGGGCGCGTGGTCTCTGGTGGGAAGCGCAGGCGCACGGGCGGCGAACGGCAAGGTCATGGTGTGGGTCGTTTATCAGGCAGTTGGGAAATAACAGCTCGGGGCCGCAAGCGGCCGCGCCGCGCCTGGAAGTTAACTTGGCTTGCCGGGGCTGCGGGGCGGAAGATTATAGCATGCAGGTTTTGGACCACAACGGGGCAAAAAGGAGGGTGGGGAGGGCGATGGTGCAGTGATGGGACTGTGTAATGACTAAGTAAGTGCGCATAAATTCTTGTAATTTCTAGCTTCCATAAGCGGCGCCTTGCTGTGTTGCCCACCGCTAGCAGTGCTCGCACTGCGTCGCGGCGTGCGCCTTGCAAGGCATCCGCTTCTGTTCGCTATAAATCACAATAATTTCTGCACACTTACTTAGCATATTTTCTGTGATGGGCAATCACATGAACGCTTTTCCACCCGCTGCCAATCAACATAGCGGGGATCGACCTATTGCGTTTCGCAGGTGCGCTGGCGGTGCTGTTCTAGCATTAGCAGCACCTCTTGTTCCGCAAAATTCCCGCGCCTGACCGGGGCCCGTGTATGCCGTCGATATGCAAACCCCACCGATCGATCTACCACTTCGTCAGAAAATCTACTTGGCGCTGCGGCTGCTTTTGCCACCTGTGATGGCAACTTGCGCAGCTTGGCGAAGACTTGGCGGTGACAGCTGGAATATGTGTCGGGCAGTTGCCTGCGATTCGCCATGGCTTTCAAAAAATGGCATGTCGCTGTTAAGATACCACCGTATAAAAGCTTGCGCTCATCCGGCTGGTCAAAAGCGGTTCGCTGGTTCCGGTTTGCTCGCCCATAGCCAGATAGCAAAATTTCCTGACCACATGCCGATTTAACACTAGTCGCTCATCAAAGCGCACGAGGGTGTCGATTGGATTTTTGAACTCTCTCGATAACGTTCCATTATGTATTCATGCAACCTGCGGCCAGTATGTATTCGTTATCCTGGCCGCAGAGCATTCATCAATCGATTTCATCGTTGTAAACGATATCTCCAATGAATATTAATCGCCCAACGACTTGAAGCTCTCATTTCGCTACTATTTTAAATCATAGATAGTTACTGAAATTTCTCCAAGTCTGTGCTGCATAATTCTAAGTCTTCATTGTAGTACATCTTGGCGAAAAAATATTTTGCGTGCGGTACATAAACCTTACCTTCGTCAATAATTCCACCCACCGCTGCTACTACCCTTATTTCCACGAATGTAGGGAAATAATTGAATTGAATAACTCGAGCAATAATTTCGAGAGGGGTGCCGATGGGAACCTCAAAATTTTCATCATCAATTGAGCAAATTATATTGGAGCCACTTTTCATGCCGCAAAATTCAGCCCGTACATAAAAATCGCTAGTGATTTTTTCAACAGAAAGCGACTGATTTATATGATGTTCTAAATCATGTATTTTCATTAATGGCCCTTTCTCATAGCTTCGAAAATAACTTGCCCTTCTTCCCCCATATTTCCATAGAGTCTGTACCCACCCGAATCTCCCAAAATTTTTAGCTCATAAAGATACTTGGTGCCGCCGACCGTTTTTCCTCCCCCCAGGTGTTTAATGCCCTGCCCACCTTCGCCACTGGTGAACGTTTTCAAGGCTTTGGTCATTTTATCAAGCGCGCCTTTTGGAAGTTCATGTTTATCGGCCATTTTAGTGAGCGTCGAGAACAAATCTTTCTGTATCCAACCCGGTTGGGTGTATCTTGCTGCCGTAACAATGTCTTTCGCTACAACCGCACAAGCACAATTGTGAACAAATGCCTTCTGCTTCCCGGCAAAGTAAGTATGGAAGTCAGCAACAGTGAAATTATACGTAACTTCGTTCTTGCCGAGTGGGCGCAGCGACACTACTATCAGTTGCTCATTAGACAGATTCTGCAATGTCATGCTAGTGGTAAGATCTTTGGAGTCAACCCATCCCTTGCCCAGGACCCAGTACGGATGATTATCGCTGACTTCCACACGTTCTTGATTTCCTTTGGAATCAAGGGTGACCAGCTCGTACAGTGCCTTCGGTTGCGTGATCATTACCTGAGTTACTGCTTTCAACCGCGTTTCACCAGTGTCCGGATCGCGCGCATAGACCATCTGCCCTACGCGGATCTGCTCGATTGGCACGGGGCCGAATTCTGTTTCCACTGGCGTTCCAGCAGGGAAGCAGCAGCATGCGTTGATGACGTTCTCGGCTCCTCTGAAAAATCCCAAGAGTTTGCCAAATTTGAGTCCAGGCAGCGGAAGGCCGTTTGACGCAATCTCCGCCATGGTGCCGAGGTCCCTCTCGGCTGGCGATGGGCCGCCTGAACCTCCACCGATGCTGATGTGATTATCGCTAGGGCTGTAATTTAACGCCGACGGTCCGAAGTCTGATGGTGAGTTTCGTGGCAGTTCTGGTTCCCGGTTTTGATCACTTGCCTTGATAATAACGATTCCGTAGCCTTCGGGGGTAGTTTGAGTAGCGCCGACAACTTGATTCGCGTCCGCCTGCGTGCCGCCACCGCCATCTCCACTGAAGGCATCTTCATCACACGGGTTTTTCCCTATTGTGTCGCAGAAACCGCTCGGATCAATCATTACCAGCGGATTATTTCGAACGTAGGAATAGCGATTGTATGACTGGATATTGGTGGGGTACGGTACAGATGGATCGGCTGACATGAAACGGCCGATGGCAGGGTCATACACACGCCCGTTCATATGGATCAAGCCGAGTTCGTCCAAGTGTTCGTGGTTTGTAAAGCCACGGTCTGTCAGTTTGCCCACAATGGTGTTGTTTGTGTCGATTATTCCTGCAGGTGCACGGCGTTTGCCGAACGGTTCGTAAGCCATTCGCTCCACGACTGCGCCTGCCGCATCGGTTACGGCACTGGTTGATCCCAGTTGATCGCGATGCATATACAGCGTGTTGGTTCCTGAAGTCGTCTGTGTGACGAGTGCGACAACGCCATCGGGCGCTGTGATGAAGTGCTTGTGTTCTATACTGCCATCGGACTTGATATCTTTTTCGTATGCCAGCCCCCCATTATTATCTGGATGCACGTATATGGTCGTGGCTGCTGGCGATACTTGTTTAACGCGCTGGTGGTCTGGGCCATACACGAAGCTGATGGTAGTAGCGGGGTTAGCCAGCGTAGTAGGCATGTCGAAACTGGTATACGACGCGCTACGGCCTTTCGACGCGAGTACTGTTCCAGCGCTGTCGCGTTGCTCCTCTTTGATCACGTTGCCGCTCTGATCATAGGTGTACAGACGCTTGCCGCCGCCCGCCAGGCTAATCTCTGCGACCGCATGCGGGCGCGCGTTCACAGCACCATAAGTGTAATTACCCATGTCTGAACGTGAAGTAATGTTACCGATACTGTCATAGCCATAAGTTTGCGTCGACACGCCAGCACCGAGCGAGTTAACGGTATTGCTCGTCAGGCGATTGAGCGGATCATATAAAAACGTTTCTGACAGGTTTTGATTCGCGTCGTTACGCGTCAACATGTTCCCGCGTGGATCGTAGGTGAACGACAAATTCTGGACCGCGTTTCCAGGGCCCGCGTAGATGTTCTTTGTTCGACCCGTAGCGATATCAAAAATCTGCTGTACAACCACTCCGTTACCATAGGTTTGCTGAAGCAGGTGTCCCTGTGCATCAACGGCATTTGCTTGCCAATACATGGCGTTGGTTGCGTTGTTTCGGATCTCTTTTAGATAGCCGGAAGGGCTATAAAGGTGTTTCAGAGTCAGGCCGGTAGGATACACGATGGTAGCAACGCGGCCATCGGTACCGTAAGTTACCGCAGACACGTAGTCGCTATCAATCTTGGTCGTGCTCTGAGTCTGTCGCCCTGCGCTATCAAACGTGTAGTCGATTTTATATCCGTTGTCGGCGCTTGCTCTGCACATGCGCCCCTTGCCCATGAAACAACTGTCGTACGTCCATGTACTGACCAGATCAGCCTCCGCCCGGGTTAGCATGCGGCCGAGAAGGTCATAGGTCATACTTGTGACCTTGCTCTTCGCATCTGTCTGTTGGCGTACCCGGCCTAAGGCATCGTAAGAGAAAGACATCGTTCCCAGATTAGGATCGGACAACGACGTCTTACGACCGAGCGCGTCATACACAATGACGATCGTGTTGCCCTTGGGGTCGGTCGTCTTCGTCAGGTTGCCGAGCGGATCGTAGTTGTAGCTCAGCACATTGTTTTGTGCATCCGTGACCTTAAGAACCTTCCCCTGGCTATCGATTAGCCAGGTTTGAGTTTGCTTCAAGGCGTTGGTCGTCGTGGTCGTCAATCCGTTGTAGGATTTGCTGATAACGCTATTGTCAGGGCTTGTCGTGCTGAGCAATCGCCCCAACACGTCGTAACTGTTGACAGCCCACTGAATGGGGGCGTTTGCAAAATAAGGACGGCTGACGCGCGCGATACGCCCCTGTCCGTCGTATTCGGTATCTACAATGCTCACGCCCGAGAAACCGTCTGTCTCTACACGAACAACCCGGTCCAGGCGGTCGAAGTAGGTCTTGACCCATGGGCCATTCGTGGTCGAACCGTCAGCCGCGAATTGGCTCACCAGCACGAGATATCTTGCCTGTCCTGTACAGCTTGCGCCAGCTCCACACAGCAGGTATTGCCAGCGCATTATCGTTCCGTCAGCCTTCTTTTCTTGCGTCTTACGACCCAGGCTATCGTATTGCCATGTCGTCGATAAGCCATTTGAATCCGTATGGGATAGCGGG
The DNA here is from genome assembly GCF_011682065.1 of Massilia rubra. Classification (GTDB taxonomy): domain Bacteria; phylum Pseudomonadota; class Gammaproteobacteria; order Burkholderiales; family Burkholderiaceae_D; genus Telluria_A; species Telluria_A rubra. The sequence continues at coordinate 194,476 of NZ_VUYU01000001.1, forward strand.
AGACTGGACGGCGTGAAGGCCGCTTGGACGACATGGCCTAAAGCGTTTGTAGTACTCGTCGGCAGCACGCCGTTGACATCGTACTGTAGCGTGTTGGTGGTATGTGCCGGAATAGCGCCTAAACCGGTTGCGCTTGACGATACTTGGGTCGTTAACAAATTGCCGAATTGTCCATACGTATATTGCGTGCGCAAATTCAGTTGTGCATTTTCGGGTTCCTGCACTTGCGCAGTCATTAATCCCGTGGCCTGCTCGTATTCGTAGTTTGTAGTGCGCGTGGTTGTTCCCGCATGCGCCATGCTTGCGAGGAATAAACCGCTTAGTGCCGTGTACATAAAGGGCCGTAGGCGGCGCTGTAAATTGATAGAAGACGGCATAAAGGCTCTATTTTGTTGTGTCGTTATAGGCTACTGCGAATGGATTCCATGCCCCTTCCAGGGGCGTAGCAGTTCAGATACCCTGAATCATGGATTACTGCTGGTTACAGCCGAACTTTTTAAACGTCCAACAATCCAGTTGTTCAGGTCCGCCGGCCAGTAGGTCAGCGTGGTGGTTTTACCGATACCGTCACTGCTTACGGTGCTGGTCTGACTCGGATCGCCGTAATGAGGGAAGCTCGTGTACTGGGTTGTGTGAGTAAATCCGGGCATGCTTACGCCGTTCAGGTCCCAGTTTTCTTCCACCACGCTGGCCAAATATGGATGGTAGATAACGCCAGTGGCGGGCGTGCAGGCCGCGCCAGTGGAGGCGATATGGCACGCGGCGGTGTTGGTAGTACGTTTCAGCACGCCCGAGTTACCGGCGGCTGCCAGGCGCATTTCGCTCCTGGCCAGCATCCCGATATAGGGGAAATCCTGGCGGTATTCGCTGTATTGCTCAACCCCGGTCGCGACGTTCCTGCTCTTGATCCAGCGGAAACCGAGTGTTCCACGCCGCGGCCCGACATCCTTCTTCAAGCCGCCGTAAGTATAGGCAATGGTGTTGGCGCTACCGATGCCGTTGTCATATGCCACAGTGGCGACGACAGGAGCAGCACTCAGCATGTCGATTTTCGGGAAGGCCGCTGCGCTAGCTCCGCTATCCTTCGTGTACAGAGCAGAATTGGCCAGGGTGCCGTAGGAAATGGTGGTATTGGCGCCGATGCTTGAGCCAACCTGGGTTAACAGATGCAACGGTCGGCTTTGATTGAAAAAAACCTTAGGGCTAACGGGGATGCCACTCTCGTTGACACCGGCCGTACTGACATACAAGTCCGGCATGCCGTCCCCGTCGAAATCCCTCAGGCTCACCGTCGTCGTACTATTGCTTACTTCATCGCTAGTCTGCGTAAGGGTTTGACCTTGCGCGACTACACCTGGCAAAGTCCAAGGCGTCGCGATGCCGGAAAAACCGTTACCAGTATTGAAATAAACCACAGGGGTGTACGCGGTACCGTTTTCGTTAGCGCCGCTTCTTGTCACATACAAGTCCGGCAATCCGTCACCATTCAGATCCACCAGACTTGTCGTGGTATTGCCAGAGTAAGACTCCCCTTGAGCGAACGCGCCAGCCTGCAATGGCCAGCTTGTCGATACGGTGGAGAATCCATTTCCGGTATTGAAATAGACGCTTGGCCTTAAGGTGGTGCCGTTTTCGTCAACGCCGCTTTTCGTGAGATACAAGTCCGCCAAGCCATCCCCGTTCAGATCGACCAGACTTACCATCGTAGCGCCATTGTGGGACTCATGTTGCGCGTAAACCCCTGGCCGCAATGGCCAAGCCGTCGCAGCGCCGGAAAACCCAGCGCCGCTGTTGAAATGCACGCGCGGGCCTACCGGAGTACCGTTGGCGTCGACGCCGTTTTTCGTGATATACAGGTCTGGCAAACCGTCGCCGTTGAAATCATGTAGTCCTACTGCTGTCTGACTTCCATTTGATGAACTACTGGACTCGCTTTGAGCTATCCCTGCCAATGGCCAATTCGTTGCTGCGGAAAAGCCGCCGCCCCAGTTCAGATAGGCCCGCGGGCCGACCGGCACCCCGTTCTCATAAGTCTGTTTGGAGACGTACAAATCGGGTAAGCCATCGCCATTGAGATCGACTAGATCCACAGTGGTGTAATTCGTCGTCAATCCAGCGTAAATTCCTACAGATGCCTCGCCTTGTGCAAATGCTCCTTGCCCCAATGGCCAGTTTTTCGGGCTGGAGAAGCCCCTACCCGAGTTCAGATAGACTCTGGGACCGACCATCACGCCATTTTCGTAAGTATTTTTCGTGGTGTATAGATCCGGTAGTCCATCGCCGTTCATATCCTCAAGACTAACGGTCGTCGCTGTACCGTTGGTTTCAGTAAAACTGGATTCCCCTTGCGCATGCCCAAGAGGCAAAGGCCAGTTCGTGCCTGTACTGGCGAACCCGTTTAACTGGGTTGCATACTGCATATTTAACGGAAGCAAACAATTATCAGCGGCATCGCAATGTTGGACGGAGTTCAGCCGGGGAGTCAGCGTTGGCCCAGCGTTTTGGTAGGCCAATTTCGTCTTGCTGAGTAAGGTGGTGCCCTGGTAATATGTGCTGATTTCACTTAATGTAGTGATTCGCTTCGACATGGTGCCGGCATTGTATTTCGGTATGCTATTCACCCGTGCAATATAGCTGAACACCACCGAACTTTGCGGCTGTGTATTGGCCACATTATTAGCTGCATAGTCGATGCGCGCGGGACTGTATACGCCGTTGACAGTATCCTTGTTGTAGCTGACGGTGAGGTAATTACCTTTTGCATCGGAAATTTTGTTTAACGCCCAGACCCGAACTGTGGAAGCAGATGGCGAAGGCGCGGTACCTGGTCGAAAGTTTGCTTCAATGCGGGAGTCGGTGCTGCTGCCATATTCCCTGACCGTCCCGTTTTTGGGCCATACCTTGAATGAAGCCGCTCCATTGCCCGCGCGTCCAACGCCAACTATTTTGCTGAACGAATCAATCTCGGTTCGATAATGGGCACCGTCCTGGCCATAGGTTCCGCTGACTAGCAGCAAACGCTGACCGTCGAGACAGTACTTGTCGGAGTCCAGAAACTGCACCGGTTTTTGCAGACCGTCATGAACCATCGTATTCGCGCAGCGTTCAATGGAGGACAATCCGGTCAGATTCCAGGCCATGCCCATCAAGCCGTCTCCGCTTGAGGACTGGCTCTGATAGCTTAAGCCGAGCTCCGGAGCGATGCCCGCCAAACCTGGCCCCACTTTCAACGGGAGGAAGTAAGACGCGCCCCCGTCTTGAGAAACCGCGAATTGACCGGGTGGCGTCGCCAGTCCAATCGTTTGCGACTGAGCGCTGAAAGCGGCACCGGGTACAACGACCGCCCAAGCCAACGCCACTGCACGGGACAATTGATCGCGCGTCCGTGCGCGAATGGGATATCTTACTTGAAGCATGGTTCTTTTCGCCGATCGATCAAGATTACTGTTAAAAGCTTCGATGCCTACCATCGAAATTCGTATGTCGGGGTTGCTCAACTGGAGAGGCAGCTTTGCTTTGAAGTTGCAGAAGCAATGCCAAGTCCTGCCGTTTTCCTATGCGAGGAAACAGCCTTAAAACCTAAATATTGCTGCGAAAATATATCAAATTGTAAAAGTTGCGCCAAGTAAAATATCTTTTAAAATCAAAATTAATTTCTTGACTATTTTTCGATGTCTTTATGCCGCACAGCCGGGCTCGGATCGACTGAGCCCCAGGCAATGAAATTGCTCGTAAATATCGCTCGATTTTTTGTTGGCAAAGCTGGCCCTAGGCCATCTAATAGTGTGGACGGTACGTTAAGGACACGACGAGTTTGCTACTCTTAAATCGCCGCGTTGTCGCAACGATCGATTGCTTGGCATGCGTCCTCTGCTCTGAGAGCAAAGGGCACTGTGTAATGCCGACGGCCGTCATGAATACATACGTTTTCTTGCTCTCATCGCTTGCAGCTGATTTCTGGAACGCCGTTCCAGGACCGGTGTAGATCAACCGACGCAATTAAGGACTGCTGCTGGTGCCCACCGAACGTTTCAAGCGCCGACAATCCAGTTATTCAGATCCGCCGGCCAATAGGTCAGCGTGGTGGATTGCCCTATACCGTCACTGCTCACGGTGCTGGTCAGACTCGGACCAGCGTAGTGAGTGGTCGCGGCGCCGCTGGCGGCTTGTTTATGGCCGGTTCATCCGACGATTGCGCGTGCGGTTCAAGGTATTCAGGAAATTTGTGGGGAATATATCAGGCGCGAAAAAATTCCACGCGGAAAAAATGTTTCAAAATATTATTTTCTTGACTATTGTGTTTTAATCGCCACGCCATTTTTAGCTCGAAATTCACGCTTGTGCGGCGTCGATCAGGGGATTTCCCCAGGATGGCAGGAGGTGGTAGCCCGGCCGGTCTAGCCAGAAGTGCGCGGCGCGACGGGCGTGTATCGCAGCGCCACGCCTCACGCATGCGCAACAGCGGTGACGGCGGCGCCGATCCTGGCGCGCCAAGCGGGAAGCGAACGACGCTATTGGTCAATCGGCGAAAAGCGCTGACGGATACGGTGAATGGCATGCCTTAGCGCTCACGCGGGACATAAACAAACTTCCACTCCGAGTAAGCCGAGGCGTTTTCGAAACCGGCATTGTGTTCTGAAAAACGCTTTTTTATGGGGCTTAGGCTTGAGGTGCTGTAGACGCCCATCACGGTACCATCGAGCGCGCGCACCAACCCCCATTCCTGATCCAATGTCATCGGATCCATGTAAATGCGGCGCAGATGACGCACAGTTCCCACGTGACGTTCGTCCAACAACAGCGCCTTGAGATCTGCAGGGTAGCGTTTCACGGCACCGGGCGAGCGCTCATAGTAGTCGCCGATCGCTTTGCGAAATTCATTTCCGATGAAAAGCAGCTGGCGCTCCTTGGCTCGCTGCTGGGAGGTCGACCAGAGTACGCCGGTAACAGCCGACACCGCCCCCATGATGGCAATCATGAACAGCAGCGCGAGATAGGTAAATCCGCCCTGTGAGCGCTGTATGGCCGTCACAGCTCACGCAGCGGCTTGCCGTCAGCCCCCTTGCCGGGAGCGCCGCTGCGAACATCGAAAACGGCGCCTTTTTCTTTATCTGCAGGCGGCAAGACGATCCATGTCGACTCGCTCTCGGTAAATGGATCCTGGGGGATTCTGCGAAGATATCTGCCCTGGATCAGGTCGTCGAGCTTCATCGGATAGGTGCCATTGTCTGCATAGTATTTGTCCAGCACGTCGCGCAGGCTGGCCAGGTTGGAACGAAGGACCGCCTCGCGTGCCTTGTCGACGTTGCCGATATAGCGCGGCGCCGCCAGGGACAAGAGCGCCGCGATGATGGCCATCACCACAAGCAGTTCGATCAGGGTGAAACCGGCAGGTCGTCGATGTCTAGTCATTACCATTCACGGTACAAAATTCCGTTCACGCCATGGCCGCTGGCCATGGAGTAGACGTCATATACATCGCTGCCTTCCTTGGGGGCCTGCGCTGTCGAGGCATAACTACGCTTTCCCCAGGTCGCCGCCGGCGGGAGGCCTTTTGCAGCAAACGGATCGCGCGGCACGCGGCGCAAAAAGAATATTTTCGCACCGGCCGGATTCTTAGCGTCATCGACCCCCTCCACCAGTGCGTCCAGGCTGGGCGGAAACCCAGAACTGCCCGACTTGACTTGAATATGTCCCTGATTACTGGCCTGCTTGTACGCGTCGAGCGCCTCGCGGATTTGAAGCAATCCGAGGCGCAGCTCCTGTTCCTTGCTGCGGCGGATCCCCAGTTCCGCCATTGGAACGGCCGCCGTCGCCAGGATGGAAACGATAACGATGGTAACCAGCAATTCGACAATCGTGAAACCGTTTTTCATGTGAGGAACGTCACGCTCAGTTGACAATGTTAATCGTCAGCGGAGCTGGGGGCGCTAGTACGAGTTGCTTGTCGCCAATCGAAATTGGTGAACTCATCAGAAACTTCAGCTCGGACTGCGCTTTGACGGCAAGCGGACGCAGGGTCAGCGTGACCACGGTGTCCTCACCGAAAGCGCCGTCGGCACCGGAGCGAATGACGCTCACAAACGCCTTGCCCAATGTCTGGTCGACATTGTTGGACATGCTCGTGCTGGCGCCACCTTTCTTGAAAAAATTCCCCTCGGTGATCTCGATAATTTGCAGGACCGCCGGATCGAAACCGAGTTGAAACGGCAGGCTGCGTACACCGCCATCGGCCTTGAGCATGATGGCGACTTTGAACAGCTCGCCAACCTTCGCCTGTGCCGGCCCCTGCCAACTCAGGGACAAGGCGGTCGGCGCGAGATTGCTGGCATCCTTGACCGGCGCCGCAGCTGGCGCTGGGCCGGCAGCGCGCAGCGGCTCCGCTGCGCCATCAGCGAGCGCGGTAGCGAGTTTTTTGGAGCGAAGCGATGCCTCCGTGCCGGACCAGAATTCGCGGTCGATCGCCTCCGGCTTGTTGATATTTCGCACCAGGCGCGGTGTGATCGACAACACGATTTCTGTCTGCTCGGACTCGTCCTTCTGGCTCGAAAACAAGCGGCCGAGCACGGGAATATCGCCGACCCCGGGGAGGCGACTGGCCGTGCGCCGCTCCTCATCATTGATCAGGCCAGCCAATACCTGGGTTTCTCCATTTTTCAAGCGCAGCACGGTCGAAGCCGCCCGCGATCCGATCTGATAAGCGAGCGAGCCGGCCGGTGTGCGAATTTCGCGCACCAGCGAGCTGACCTCCAGCCCCACCTTGATCGCTACTTCATCCTGCAGATAGATATTCGGCTCGACATCGAGTTTGATGCCGACGTCGAGGTATTGCACGCTCTCCGAGGAAACGCCATTCGACGTCGTCGTGATGCTCACGACCGGGATTTTATCGCCAATCATGACTTTGGCCTTTTCCCGGTTGCGCGCCCGGATGCGCGGATTGGCAAGAATCTTGACGTCACCAATTTCGCGGCGCAGATTCAGGGTCGCGGTGGGCAGGCCTAAGCCGATATTGTCCGAATTGAGACGGCGCAGTTCGTTCAGGGTCGCCGTCGCCCCATCCACCAGCGGCGTCAAGGTCAGCTGGTTTGGCAACTTAACCCCCAGTTCCGTCAAGCGCGAACGTTTTACTTCCAGCACCTCGACTTCCAGCATGACTTCGGGTTCGCTCAAGTCCTGCATGCCGATCAATTTCTCGGCAAGTCGGATGGCATCGGGCGTGTCGCGCATGACCAGCAAGTTGAGTTTTTCATCGATAAACACATCCTTGGCCTTCAACAATTCTTTCAACATTGCCTGCGTTTGCTTCACATCCGCATTTGCCAGATAAAACCCCTTTACCAGCAATTCCTGATGCTCCTTCAGTTTTTCCGGGGTACGGGAATAGAGCAAAATCGATGTGGGCGTGATGACCTTCTTTTCCAGCCGCGTGCTCTGCAAGATGGTGTCGAGCGCGTCGCTCAGTGAAGCCTGGCGCAAATTGATGGTCGTGCGCAGATCCGGCTGGACATCCTTGTCGAGCATAAAACTGATGCCCGTCGCGCGCGACAGGCCGTCGAGGACCATTTTCAGGCTGGCGTCCCGGAATTCGAGCGTGATCGGGTTGGTGGAGCTGACGAGCGGCACCTCCGCTGCCTGCAGCTTGACTGCCTGATTGTCAATCTCGCGCTTCAAATTGAGTGCGGCCGCATTGTTCGGATGTTCGGCCAGAATGGCCCTCACCTGAAAGCGGGCAGCTTCAATCTCTCCCTGTTTGAATGCCGCTTGCGCTTGCTCGAGCAACGATCCGGATCGCCGCTCGCGCTCGACCGCCTCCCTACCCTGGGCCGCACGCATATTGCCTGGCTCCACCTCCTGCACGCGCTTGTAAAAGCCCAGGGATGCATCGAACTGGCCAGCGGCCCGCGCCGCCTCCGCCGTGACCAGCAGCCGGTTGACTTCTTCGGCGCGGCGCCGTATCAGGTCCGTCTTGAACTCGGCATTCCGAGGTTCGGCGATCACTGCTTGCTCAAGGTGGCGAATGCCTTCTTCGACTTTCCCATCCTCGAGCAAGTTCAATCCCTGGCTATGCAGTCTGCTGCCGGTGCATGCCGTCATCAGCGTCACTGCCGTGGCTAGCACGACCATTTCAAATCGGCCCATCGGTATCCCTATGATGCACTACCCATCGGCAGTAATTGTTTTGTTTGAAGCGGCAAGTAGACGATGACAATGTGATCGTTCTCGATCCCCTCGAATCGATAAATACCCTCGAAGGTTTCTCCCATTTCCACCGCAATCGATTGCTCACCTTTAGTGAGATACACCAGCCATTTGCCTGGTGCGAGTTCAAGTTTTCCTGCGAATAAAAATGGCAGCGCCGGTGCGGTTGGCTGGGGAGCAAGGGCAGGCGGTGGGGACGCGTCTCGGGTGCTTGCTGCGCTGGGCCCCACCGCCCATGTTTTGACGTCGAAGGGATTTTTGTCGTCGCGCGCTAGCGCACCCCGCGAGCGGTCTGGCCACGCCATTGCCTGGAGCTCGTTCACGTTCGTCGATCGATGGTCAAGCGGTCGCTGGCGCGCACGCTCCTCGCCAGAGCGGCTCGACGGCGCGGTGAGGCTTGTTTCCCGCGCCGGATCAGGCACGAGCAAGCGCGCGGCAGCAAGGCACAGCAGCAGTACCCCGTACAATGCGACGCGACGACGGCCTGGGCTCACTGATTACTCAGGAAAAGAGTGAACCGCAATGTCGCCTCAAGGTTTGGATCATCAATTTTTTCGCGATGAAAATTGACGCTATCGAGGGACAAGGTGGGAACGTCGGTCATCGTTTGTGCGAGAAATTTTCGGATTTCAATATAGTTACCCTTGACCGGCAAGACGATTTCCAGCCTGCTCAATCTGCCCGATTTCTCTGGAATACGGCGATATTCTCCCTCGTGCAGTTCAATTTTCCAAAACTCGGCGGCGCTGTAGATCTTGCCCATCGCATCGAGTTCCGCATCACGTGGCGGGAACATCCGATAGAACTCGGCGGCGTCGTTCTGACGATCGATTTTGCCCTGTTGCAGCGGCGTTAGGCCCATTGCCGGCGCGGCGCGTAGGGCAGCGATCCTCAATTCAGTAGCGCGCAGCTTGCCATCGGCCGGTATCACGAGCGTGCCCATGACCATGGCACACCCCAGCAACACGATGGCCGCCGCAACAGTAGCCCAGCTCTGTGACAAGACAAGACGCTTGACTGTCCAAAGAATTTGAGCGAATGTAGGAGGGGTCATGGGAACGCCGGTCGCAAATATCTTACGTTTCGCGTTGGTGGAGGAGTTAATCGCGAGCGCACGATTATAACCGAATGCCCGACGCCATGATTAATAATCGCCGCCCTTAATCCGGCGCTGTTGGCGCGGCAGGTCGCGTCTGGGCACGCGCTCGCAAGCGCGAATTGACAACAAATCTCACCGGTCTCAGCGAATCCTGGACTATGATTTTATGGCTCATTATTTCCACTTCGTATAACAGGTTTCCCGTTCGAAGCCGGCGCGCATACGCGATCATGGCGTTCAAGCTGCGCGCCTCGGCAATAAAGCTGACAGTGCCGCGCCCGCTGTTCGATTCAACGCCAAGAAGGACCACCTCATCGTCGACGGATGATTCGATCTCTCTGAATAACGCGTCCCAGGGGACTGAAAGCCTGTCGTTCACATCGCGTTCATAGGCAAGGTCGTCGCTGGATTCCTGGGCGGCGATTGGCTTGGCGGCAGATTCGACCGTTCCAGCGGATAACGCACCAACTCCTCTGCTTAACCGTGCATCGGCTGATGTTTGCGCCGCAGCCCCGGTCAAATAGCACCATCCGGTGTAGGAAGCGAGAAGAAGAGCGGCGGCCAGAAAAGCATAAGCAATATAAGGCTGGCGCGGCTTTGGCGCAAAATTAAAGTGCAATAGGCGCATCATGCTTGCGCCGACTGTGCATCCATCGCTGGCGCTGCGGCCGGAACCTGCCAGTGCAAATCTTGCGTCAGCACGGCGTTGAAAAACCTCGATGTCGCCGAAATATCGGTCCCGGCCACGGCGTGAACATGGATGGGGATATCCTGATCCAGGCCTTGAAGAACGAGTTCGCGTTCGATCAAGACATCGAGTGCGTTCGCTGCGCCAAGACCGACCGATAAGGCGCGGATGCTATGCCAGGCGCCATTGCGAATGCACGCCAGTATGCATCTATTGTGCTCGACAACCGCAACTAGCCCGTCATTCCCCGTCGTCCGACGCAAACGATTGAATATCTGCGTCGATAATGGCTGCATTTTTCTTAATCTGAGCGCGTGCTTGTCGCATAACTGGGCTATTTTCGAGATCAGCGCTTGTTCCATCGCGCACGCAAGGCCGGCTGCACGGTAACCGCCGTGCTCGACCTGAATTTCCCACTCGGCGGACATGGCACCATATATCGCATGCAATGCTGCTCCCCCCAGGGCATTGAATTCATTGGATGACTGCACGTCGGGAGACCACGGGATCAATCCATAACGGACAAAGTGATCGGAGACGACAAATTCCACGCTCGCTCCGCTCTGGGGAGCGGCATCCAGGCAGGCATCTAGCACGGTGAGCGATGCGACCCACCCTGCAACGTGCGCACCCGAAGGAGGCGCGACAGCAATAAGTTGACGCGCCTCGGCGCGCTTGCCAAGGCGCTTTGTCGCGATGGCCACGCAATGAGAATGCAAGTGAACCTCCAACTGGCTAGTCAACGAACGTAACACGATTTATTTCCTCCAATGTAGTTCTTCCAGCTGCAGCCAGTGCGATCGCCGATTCGCGCAGAAAAATTGTCCCGTTACTGCGCGCAGCCTCCTTAATGCTGCGAATGGGGGCACGTGAAACGATGAGTTCCCGCAATTCGTCGTTGAGCATGAGGACTTCTCCGATTGCATGCCTGCCCTTGTATCCACTGGCGCGGCAGTGAGCGCAGCCGCGGCCTTTTCTGAACGCCATTGTCGAGGCCAATTCGATACTAATTTTTGACACCTGCAATTCGTCCTGGGCGGGTGCATGGGGTTCGCTGCAATGCGTGCAGATCAAGCGCACCAGACGCTGCGCAAGAATACCGTTAAGCGCAGAAACAAAACTATAAGTGTCGACTCCCATGTGTAAAAATCTGCCTAATACGTCGAGTACGTTATTTGCGTGCACGCTTGTGAGAACCAGGTGCCCGGTCAGGGCTGATTGGACGGCGATCTGCGCAGTCTCCGGATCGCGAATCTCGCCCACAAGTATTTTGTCCGGATCGTGGCGAAGAATGGACCGCAGTCCTCGTGCGAACGTCAGGCCCTTCTTTTCATTTACCGGAATCTGCAGCACACCAGGCAACTGGTACTCGACCGGGTCTTCAATGGTGATGATTTTGTCTTGCCCATTGTTGATTTCCGAGAGGGCGGCGTACATCGTGGTGGTCTTGCCACTTCCAGTGGGACCGGTCACAAGAAGCATCCCATAGGGCTTGGTGGCGAGTTGACGTATTTTCAGCAAGGACGCGGGATCGAATCCCAGCAGGTCCAGGCGCAAACCTTGAATCTGGTCAGTCAGACTGCGCTTGTCGAGGATACGAATGACAACGTCTTCGCTGAGCAAACTCGGCATAATCGAGACCCGGTAATCGATCTCTTGTCCCTTGACCGAAAGTTTGAAGCGGCCGTCCTGCGGAATGCGGCGCTCAGCAATGTCGAGCTCGGCCATCACTTTAATACGCGATACCACTTGCTCGGCCATCGCGTTACCGGTCACGTTAATAATGCTCGCAAGCACACCGTCAATCCGATATTTGACTTGCAGGCCAGTGTTTGTCGTTTCGAGATGAATATCGCTTGCACCTATTTTTAGGGCATCGTAAATAGTAGAATTGACTAATTTAACTACCGGGCTGGTGTCTTCGTCAATCGATGCGAGGGACAGGTCTTGAAACTTTTCGGCAACCACGGCATCCTGGTCGGCACCGTGAATGGCAGTGTCGATCGCACGCAGACTGTCTTCATGTACTGCGAAAAACGCGGACAGGTCATGCCGATGTGCGAGGCGCCACGACACCGTTTGATCGATCGCGTCAACATAGGCTTGCAAGGCCAGATCGAAAGGATCGGCCACCACACAGACCAGTACGGCACCATCCCACGCAAGGAAGCAGCCGCGCTTGTAAGAGTCGCGGAACGACAAGAGTTCGAACGCCGGCGTCAAGCTATACAGGACGTCCATTGTTGCAATATCGAGATGCAAGGTTCGCGCCAGACATGCCACAAATTGGTCAGGAGGAAGCGACAGGTCTTCGTCCAGAATATCGGCCATGCTCCGGCCTGCGGAAGCTGCATGCAGGCGCGCATTTTTTAGGAGCTCTGTTGGAATCGCTTCGCTTGGCGCCATAACGGGTGCGGGAATCATTGGAGACTGTTCGCGAGTTCAAAGATAGGTAGATACATGAGCACAACGATCGCACCGATGACGACGCCAATGATGATCATGAGGATGGGTTCGAACAGTTTTGTAAACCAGTCCACCCAGCTGGAAATTTCATCGTCGTAGAGCGTGGCGATGCGTTCCATCGCTTGCGCGATTTCGCCCGAGCGTTCGCCGACCGTGATCAGTCGCGCTCCCACTTCAGTCGCCAGCGAATGTGCGGAAAACGCCTCCGATACGGTTCGTCCTTCGCGAATCAGGCTGGCGGCTTGAAGCAAGCCTGACTGCAGCGCCGGCTGTTTCAAAAGATCACCTACCATGTCCAGTGCCATGACAAATGGAATGCCACCTTTTAATAGCATTGCAAGCGTGCGCGTAAAGCGCGCCAATTGATACAGGCGCAGTTTTTCACCGACAGCCGGTATCGACCACAGTAACTGGAGGAAGCGCGCCATCAGCAGCGGGCGGGTAGCGACGTAGCAAAGACATGCACTCACGCCGACCAGTCCACCGGACATTTGCCACCCATACTGCGATATACATTGGCCCCAGATCATGAGCGCCTGCGACATCCAGGGAAGGTTTTCACCAAGATCTTGATAAACTAGGCTAAATCGTGGAACGACGTAGCCCAGCAAAAAGAGAACGACGATGAACCCGACTGCGAGGAGGAGCGCCGGATAGATGGCCGCAGCAACAACCTTCTCGCGCACAGTATTGAGTTGTCTGTGATAAAGCAAAAATCGCTTTAGCGCTTCGGTTAAATCGCCAGTTCGTTCAGATGTGCGTACTGTGGCAATGTATAGAACGGGAAATATCTTCGGTAATTCTTCCAAGGCCCTCGAAAACGACAAGCCTTCCTGAAGATGCCGGGATATCGATTGGAGTACAGTCCGGCCATCGGCGTGTTTGGATTTTCGCGTCAGGATGTCGATCGTTTCAATCAAGCTTAAGCCTGCGTCCAGCAACGACACCAGTTCCTGTGTGAAGAGAGGGACGGAAAACACGGGAGTCCTGGTCGCAAGGCGCCCCCATGAGCGACGTGCACTAATGACCTGAAATCCTTGTGCAAGCGCTTTTTTCCGAGCCTCTTCGATGCTCCGGGCTTCAAGACGAAGGAGCGTTACGCCATTGTTGGATGCGAAAACTTTTAGATCGATGTACATCAGGATAGCTATTGTAGGATTTCGCAGAGACAAGTTGAGTATTATACGGTGTTAGGCGGCATATTTTTGTGATGTTGACCATCTGGAGGCCGGGATGCGTCTTCGCGTATTTCTCATTTGCGAGAATGCGCAAAACGCCGGCAGCCATGGGAGGTAGGCTCGCATTGCGCTTTGAATAGGGGCCATTGCAGGCACATCTTGGCATCGATGTAGTCGACATGGGAGCAGATACGTCTGACGAATCGCCACTCGGTTCGATGGTGGGTGCGCCGCGACTAATCCGGTGCCGTACAGATGCACGTGAGTCCGGAGAGAGCGCTACGCCGGAGTGGATCCGGCGCAAAGGGGCGCTCGCCATTGCTGGCGCAGCCTCGCTCTGAGCGAGGCCGGCTTACCCCACCTCGTTATACACAAGTCCGACTGACCGCCGACCGACCTGGAAAAACTCGTTCACATTCAACAACTTACCGCAGCTCTTGTAAACTGAGGCCGTTTCATGTTTACTCTCGTCTTTTGAGTGAACGAATTGGCTACCGCACCGGCACCCTGGACTGAGACAGAATTTGCAAAACTCGACCTGGGTGATGCGCGCCTGAACAAGCGAGCGAGGATCTTGATGGAGCGATTTACGGCCGATCCGACGGCCAGTGTACCGAAGGCGTGCCGGGGCTGGGGCGAAACGATGGCGGCATACCGCTTCTTCGACAACGCCAGCATCGACTGGCGCGCGATCATGGCGCCACACTGGGAACAAACCGAGCAGCGCATGGCGGCGCAGCCGGTAGTGCTGTGCTTGCAGGACACGACCGAACTCGATTTCAACGGTCAGGACGCCTTTGGCCTCGGACCGTTGAGTTACGAAGCGCAGCGTGGCATGTACTTGCACCCGACCTACGCAGTCACGCCTGAGCGCGAACCGCTGGGCATCATGGATGCATGGATGTGGGCACGCGAAAAAAAGGATAAGTCCGGGATTCGTGGCGGGCCAAAAGAAAGCCTGCGCTGGATCGAGGGGTACGAGCGTATCGCCGAGATGGCCGCACACTTGCCGGAAACGCGCTTGGTGTATGTGGCAGACCGGGAAGCAGATCTAATGCCATTGATGCTGCGGGCGCAGGAACTGGGCACGCCAGCGGATTGACTGGTGCGTGCCTCGCACAATCGCTGCCTGGCCGATGGCGAGAAGCTCTGGCAGCACACTGGCGCCGGTGAGCCGATCGGCGAGATAGCGTTTGCGATGCCGGCGCGCCACGGCGTCAAGGCCCGGACGGTGCGCCAGCAACTGTGGGTACGCAAGGTCGACCTTCCCGCCGGCAAAGGCAAAACGGTCAGCGCAACCTGCCTGATCGCACGCGAAACCGATGCGCCGCAAGGCACCAAAGCGATTGAATGGCGCTTGCTCACTAACCGGGAAGCCGGCACGCTGGCCGCTGTGGTCGAACTGATCGACTGGTACCGTGCCCGGTGGGAAATCGAAATCCTGTTCAACGTCCTGAAAAATGCCTGCAAGGTCGAAGCACTTCAGCTCGGTTCGATGGAAAAGCTGGAACGCGCTCTGGCACTGTTCATGGTGGTGGCATGGCGAATCGCCCATCTGATGAGATTGGGCAGAACCTGCCCTGATCTGGATGCGGAACTGTTCTTCGATCCCGACGAAATTCAAGCTGCCTACCTGCTGCACGATAAAGTCCCGCCGGCCAAGCCGACGCTCAACGAGGTCCTGCGTCGGATCGCATGCATCGGCGGCTTTCTTGCTCGCAAAGGCGACGGGGAGCCCGGCGTCAAAACAATCTGGCTCGGACTGAAGGACGTCCATGTTGCGGTAAAAATGATGCGTGCCATGCGCCGATCAGGAGGTCAGGAGACTTGTGTATAACGAGATGGGCTTACCCACCTCGGACAATGGCGGCACCTACACGATAAAGTCCCACTGCAGCGGCGCCACCACATGCGCCGCGATTTCGGGCGAATGCAGGAACTCGTCGGCCACATGCTCCAGGCTCACCCCTTGCTCCATGGCCGCGCGCCAGAAGGCCAGTCCGGGCGCATCGCTCTGGCGGCCGAAGATGCTCTGGTAGAGCAGATTGAGATCATGCTCGATGAAGCCGTTGAAGGGCGCCTTGTTCAGCAACTGCGCTTCGGGCGAACTGATGATCTCCAGCGCAATGTGGCCCAGGGTTACGCCGCTCTTCTCGGCCTGGGCCCAGAACTCGAAACCCTGGTAGTCGGCCTGGCGTCCCAGCACGTTTTTGTACAGTCCGGCCAATGCGCTCTGTTCGCCGCGGTGCTCGAGCGCGATGGTGGTGTCGGCAAACACCAGGCTTTCCAGGTTGATCGCCAGGGCCGTGTGCTGCGGCTGGTCCTTGGGCGTGATGGCCACGTACGATTCGTGGCGCGCGATGGTGTAGTCGCCGCTGTTGCCCATGAAGACCCCGGCGTCCGCATCGAGTCCGCCATGCAGGATGGTGGGCAAGGGCGTGGCCGCCGGCTCGGCCGCCGCCGCCCGGGTGGCGCTGCCCACCGCCCAGTTCAGGCGCAGGCTGTCGCTGCCGCCTCCCGAGAAGATATAGGCGGTATCGGCCGAGGTGCTAAATGTCTGGCTGGCGGCGTCGCCGGTCAGGATCTGGCCCTCGGTATTGCCGCTGACATTGGCGGCGCCGACGATGGCGGCGAAGTCAACCGCATTCAAGACGATCTGGCTGCCGGCCGCCAGCTTGGTGGCGTCCACCACCAGCGCCGTCGCCTGGGTCGCGCTGCTGGTGCCGGTCAGGGTCAGGGCGCCCGATGCACTGTTGGCCCCGCCGACGGCCACGATGGTTTCGACCAGCAAGGGCAGGCTGGCGCCCAGCTTGCCCAGGAAGACCACGCCGTTGCCGGTCAGGTGAGACTGGTCGGCGGCCGGATGACCCGGCGTGGACGCCAGGATGGCCTGGATCAGGTGCTCGGTCGAATTGCCGGCAGCCTGGCTCGGGCCGCCGCTGGCAGTCAGGCCGACGCCGGCTGCGAGCTGGGCCAGCAGCAGGTTGCCGCCGCTGCTGGTGGCCAGCGCGATGTCGGCCGTGCTGGCGCCGCCATTCGATTCCGCGCGCTCGCCGCTCACCACCGGAATGACGGTCTGGGTTCCGCTGGCGCCGCCCGGCAGGGTCACTGCAACGGTCGAGACCGGCACGCCATCGACCGTCGCCACCACGGGCACCGGTGGCGTTGGCGTGGGCGGCACCGGAATGACCGGCGGCAGCGGCGGCGCCTCGATCAGCAGGCCCATGATGGGGCTGGCCGGCGACAGGTTGCCTGCCGCATCGCCCTGTTTGAGCGTGAGCGCGTGGTAGCCGAGCGAGAGCGGCAGGGTGGTCATGCTCCACTGGCCGCCGGCGTCGGCGAGCGCGGTGCCCAGCACCGTCACGCCATCGCCGTCGTACAAGGTGACGCTGGCGTTGGGAGCGGCGCTGCCGGTCAGCCGCGGGGTGCTCACATTGGTCACCAGGTCGCCCGGCGTGCCGCTGTCGCTGGCTGGGGCGAGGCTGGGCGCGGCGGGCGCGGCCGGCGCTTCGGTGTCGATCATCAAGGTCAGCGCGGCGCTGGCATCCGATATATTGCCGGCCGCATCGGTCTGCCTGGCGGTGATCGTATGGCTGCCGTCGCCCAGTACGCTGGTGGGGATGCTCCAGACCCCATTCGGATCGGCAATGGCGGTGCCGAGCACGGTGGTGCCGTCGCTGTCGAACAGTTGTACGCTGGCATACGCTTCGGCGCTGCCGCTCAGGGTCGGGGTGGCGAAGCGGGTCAGGTTGTCGCCCGCGACGCCGCTGTCGCTCTTGGGCGTGAGCAGCGGCGCGCCGAGTGGCGCCGCGCCGGTATCGATGACGACGGTCAGCGCGCCGCTGGCGGACGACACGTTGCCGGCCAGATCGGTCTGGCGCGCGGTAACGGTGTGCTGGCCGGCGCTGAGCATGCTGCTGGGAATGCTCCAGTTACCCTTGCCGTCGGCCATGACGGTGCCGATCAGGGTGGTGCCATCGGTATCGTACAGCCTGACCGTGGCATCCGGCTCGGCCTTGCCCTCGAATACGGGGGTGGCGTTGCTGGTGATCGCATCGCTGTCCGAGACCCCTGTGTCGGTGGCGCTGGTCATGGCCGGGACCGTGGGCGCCAGGGCGGTATGGTCGAGCACATAGGTTTCGCCGCCGTCGTAGCCGCCGCCAATGGCCACATTGTTGGCATTCTCGATGCCGGTGCCGCTGGGATTGAGGTCGAGGCGCACGCTGCCGTCGCCGCCGAGGCCGCCCACCGTCACGGTGTAGCTGGCGCCGCTGCCGGTGACCGAGGTGATGCCCGCCGCGGCCGTGCCGTTGGTGACCAGGGTAAAGTCGCTCGCGTCGACCCCGGTCACGCTCTGGCTGAAGGTAACCGCGTAGCTGACCGCGGTATCAGCCGCGGGTACCGCCACGGCGGCCCCGCCGGCGCGCACGATGGCGCTGACGCTGGGGGTGTTCGTGACGTTGATGGTGAAGATCTGGAAGGCGTCGTTGCCGGCGGCATCGGTCGCCTTCAGGTAGATGTGGTACGCGCCCATGGGCAGGTTCTGGCTGGCCACCAGGCTGGTGCCGGAAATGCTGAACTTGGCATTGTCGGCGTCGATGGTGCCGTTGCCGACCGCAAAACCGTACTGTACGCTGGTGATGTCGGTCGACGACAGCGTGGCCACCGTGCTGCCGTTGGTGGCACTGCTGGCGTCGACCGAGGTGGTGCTCAGCGCCATGCCGACCGGGCCGATGGTGTCGAGGATGTAGGCGAAGCCGTTGGAGGCGGGCGAGACGTTGCCGGCGGCGTCGGTCTGTTTGGCGCTGAGCGTGTGCGATCCGGTCAGCAGGTTGCTGCTGGTGATGCTCCAGGCGCCGGCGCCGTTGGCTGTGGTCGTGCCCAGCACGGTGCTGCCGTCGCTGTCGTACAGGCGCACGGTGGCGTTGGCCTCGGCCGTGCCGGTGATGACCGGGGTGCCGGCATTGGTGATGCCGTCGCCGATGGTGCCGCTGTCGCTGCCTGCCTGCAGCGCAAGTTGCGCCGGTGCATTGGCGCCGCTGTCGATGGTCAGGCTCAGGCCGGCGCTCAGCGCCGAGGTCTCGTTGGCGCCGTTGGTCTGGGTCACCTTCAAGGTATGGCTGCCGTCGCCCAGCAGGCTGCTGGTGATGCTCCAGTTGCCGCTGCCGTCGGCCGTGCTGCTGCCCAGCAGGGTGGTGCCGTCGGTGTCGTACAGCTTGACCGTGGCGTTGGCCAGGGCGGTGCCGTTCAGGGTCGGCGTGCCGATATTGGTGATGCCGTCGCCGAGGCTGCCGCTGTCGCTGGCGCTCGCCAGCGACGGCAGGGGCGGCGCGGCCGGACCGGGACGGCCGCCGAAGACGATGGTGGTGTTGGAGAAGGTCGCGCTGTCGGTGCCATCGAGGCCTTGCACGGCGTTGACGTCATTGCCGCCGCTCGGGTCGGTATAGCTGAACTCGATGATGTCGCCGGCGGTCAGGGCGTTTGCGGTAAAGGTCAGCCTGACCATCTTGGCAGCGCTGTCGACGGACACCGCCGATACTGCGGCGCCGCTACCGTTGATCTGGACCAGGAAGGCGCTCGTTGGCGGCGGATTGGCAGCATCGAGCTCGGTGTCAAAGATGATGCTGAAAAAATTTTCGCTGATATAGCCATTCGCGCTGGCATAGGTCGGTTGAGGCATTGAACGGTCTCCTTGCTTGTGAGTAAGGCCGCCCCGCGCACTGCTGATGGTTCTCCAGCGGGGTTGAGATGCAAATTCATCTTACACCCGACAAAACCGTTGCTTTCTCCGCACAATTGAACAGGGTGGATGGACGATGTTTTCCCGCCACAAGCCGGCTTTCTCGTTTTCCACGGACATTGATTCTCTGCAAGTTCAGAATGCGGCGTGTGGCGGCGCGCCGCCGCCCCGCTCAGAACTGGAAGTAGATAAACGGATTGAAGCCGCCTTCGACCACCGCCAGGCACGACAGCGCATACAGCAGGCAGGCGTACAGGCCCATCATCAAGGGCTGGCGCAGGCTGCGCCGGCGCAGGCGCTGGAATGGTTTGTCGCCCAGCAGGCAGATCACGCCGGCCAGCGCCAGCAGGAAAATCACCTTGGGGTCCGCCAGCACCCGGTTGGCGTCCTGCCACAGCGGCACGGCCGGATCGAGCCCGCTCATGGCGCCGAGCAGCTTGCCGGTCTGGCCCAGGTCGACCGCGCGGAACGGCACCCACAGCAAGGTGGCCAGCACGAACACCGGCAGGCTGCCCAGGCGCCAGCGCGCCGAATTGAGCACGCCCGCGCGTTCGAGCGCCAGCAGTGCGCCGTGCCCCAGGCCCCAGATCAGGAATGTGTAGGCGGCCCCATGCCAGAGCGCGCACAGGCCGAACACGATGAAGCTGTTGCGGTAGGTCGCCAGGTTGCCGCGCCGGTTGCCGCCCAGCGGAATGTAGACATAGTCGCGGAAAAAGCGCGACAAGGTCATGTGCCAGCGTTGCCAGAATTCGGTGATGCTGGCCGCCGCGTACGGGCGGTTGAAGTTGCGCGGAAAGCGGAACCCCATCATGCGCGCCATGCCGATGGCCATGTCGGTGTAGCCGGAAAAATCGAAATAGATCTGGAACGAGTAGCACAGCGCGCCGAGCCAGGCGGCGTAGGTGCTCATCGCCACAGTGGGGCCGTGCACCACGTCCACCACCGCGCCGAGCGGGTCGGCGATCAGCATTTTCTTGGACAGGCCGATGCAAAAGATCACCATGCCCCAGAATACGTCGCTGCCGACCAGGCGCCGGTACTTGAGGTTGAGCTGCTCGCGCACCTCGGCGTAGCGCACCACCGGGCCGGCGATCAGGTGGGGGAACAAAAAGATGTAGATGGCGAACTTCTGGATGCTGGTTTCGGCCTCGATGCGGCGCGCATGCACGTCCAGCAGGTAAGAGAGGAAATGGAACACGTAGAAAGAGATACCGAGCGGCAGGATGATCTTCCAGGTGGCCGCCGTGGCGAACGGCGCCGCGCCGGAGATGTCGTGCAGCACCTGGGCCAGGAACAGCAGGTATTTGAAGAAGATCAAGGGCGCCAGGTTCATCACGATGCCGGCGCCGAGCGCCAGTGTGGCGGCGCGCTCCGCTGCGGCGCGGCGCAGGCGTCCGATCAGCTGGCCCAGCATGAAGTTCAGCAGCAGCAGCACCAGCGCCACCACGGTCAGCGCGCCCGCGCCCAGGATGTAGAAGGCGAAGCTGGCCAGCAAAATGTAACTGTTGCGGGCAGCCCTCGGCAGCACGAAGTACAAGGCGAAAAACACCGGGAAGAACAGGAACAGGAAGCCGGGAGAAGAAAAAACCATGGGTGATCCGTGGGCGCGGGCCTGTGGCCCGCGCGGCAAAAGAGTTATCGGTCAGCGCCTTTGTGCGCCGAAGGGAAAGGCCGGTCGTGGTGTCAGCGTTTGACGGTGAACGCCGCCCAGCGGTCGGCCTGGATGTCGAGCACCTGGACGATCAGGTATTTGCAGCGCCCCGCGATCAGCGGCGCGACCTCTTTGAGCTCCTGGGCGCGGCTGATCTTGGTGAATTTCTGGAAATGCTCGATCAGGCCGGCGACCAGCATGCCGTCGCTGAAACTGTTGCCGTACATGCAGGTCGGCGGCAGCAGGTCGGCCCGCTCCACGGTGGCGGTATCGAATTCCAGGCCGGTGGCGGCGGGATCGAACTGGCGGCGCTGGTGCAGCGCGGTCCACGTTGTCTTCAGTTGCGGCTCGAGCACGTCCTTGTGCATGTTCAGGCGTCCGGCAAAGCGCATTTCGACGCCGACGAAGGGCTTGACGTCCAGTTCGAGCCGGTGGCGCCAGCGCACGGGCGAGCCTTCCAGTTCGGCGATCACGCGCACCGCGTCGGCCGCCGTGGCCATGGCCATCGGTTCGGACCAGTGAAAATCCTGCTTGAAAAACGGCGCGAACTTGTCCTCGTTGGCGCGCATCAAGCCGACGACATCGACAAAATGCAGCTCGGGCGTGCTTTTCAGGCGCTGGTAAAAGTGCATGAAATGCGAGTCGTCGGGCACGCGCGGGGCGAAGAAGGGCAAGCGCTCGCGCGTGAAATACTGTTTCTGGACCGGCGTCATCAGGACCATGGTGACGCCCACCGCGCGCAGGCGCGCCGCCAGGCCCAGCACGCCTTCGTGGGCGGCGTCCTGCGCGGCCTGGGTGCCGAGGATTTTCTCGGTCAGCGGCAATTCGACCTCGGCGATGCTGCGGCCGTACAGTTCGCCCTTTTTGCCGTAATACACGCGGCGCGAGGTACGGAACAGGCGATAGTCGATTTCGTTCTTGACGCGGATCATCAGGCTGCGCAAGCCGAGTTGATCGGCGAAGGCTTTTTCAAAGCGCGCGTAATTCTTGTCGGTATCGAAGAGACCGCCTTCCCAGGTGGTCGGGTAGGCCGCCAGTGGACGCAATTCTTCCACTGGAGGAATTTTGGCGCTGTGCCAGCCTGCCAGTTTCGGCAGGGCCGGCACCAGGCTGACGGTAAAGACCAGGGCCACCAGCAGCAGGCGCAGCAGATGGCGCGCGCCACGGCTGCGCCGGCGCCATGCCGGCAACTGGGCGCGTCCCGGCGACACGCGCGCAGGCTGGACGGCTGGGGAAGAAGAGTCGTTCATGGGTGCTGCGATTCCTTGCGGGTTGGTCGGGCAGGGGGATGGCCCGGCTGCTGTGGCGCACGCGCCCTGGTGGACCCGCATCGATGGCTGGCCCGCCGGGAAGCGTTGCGCCGTCCTGGCCAGGGTGGGCGGCGCTCGGTCGCGCTGCCGCTTGCGCCTGATGTACCGGATAAAACGATACGCAGTATACAATATTTCAGTTCGCGGTAGCCAGTCAAAGCTGGCGCCGGCGGCGGCGGCGCCATCGCGCCAGGCCTTGGTGCGCCTCAGTTCTGCGCCAGCTTGTGCAGCTCGGCCGGGTTGAGGATGATCAGGCGGTGCGTGCCCTTTTCGACAATGCCTTGCTGCACCAGCGCGAGCAGGGTGCGGGTCACCGTTTCGCGGCTGGTGTTGATCATGTTGGCGATATCCTGGTGGGTCGGCAGGTTTTCCACCACTTCCACATCGCCTTCCTTCTTTTCCTTCATCAGTTCGAGGAAGGTGTAGATGCGCTTGGCGGTGTTGTGGATGCTCAGCAGCGCGCGAAATTGCGAGTCGCGCTGCACTTTTTCGGCCAGGAAGCGCAGCATGTGCTTGGCCACCGACGGCGAATGGGAAAACAGGTGCAGGGCGGTGAGGCGCGGCAGCAGCGCCACCATCACCGGGCTGAGCGCGACGACCGAGGCCGAGCGGGTCGAGCCGTTGATGACGGCGATTTCGCCGAAGAAGTCGCCCGGCGCGAGCATGCGCAAGCCGATCGCGCGGCCGTCCTCGGTCACGTCGATCACTTGCAACTGGCCCGACAGCAAAAACAGCAGGCTGTCGCCGCTGGCGCCTTTTTGCAGCACCACGTCGCGCTTGGCGTAGGTGCGGATGCGCAGGTCGGTCATGACCTGGCGCATTTCATCCTCGCTCAGCTGGGCCAGCAGGGGAATCTTGCGCAGGTGGATCTGAACGCTGACCTTGTTCTGCGAATCCTTGGGCACCGGCATCACCGAGGCATCCTCGGGGCCGAGCGGGACCCCGTTCTTGGTCGCGGTAACGATGAAATTATTTGTACTCATGCACTGTTTCCGTCATAAATAGGCATGCGCGAGCGGCGCGCACAGCGCCACCGTGGCGATGCCGGCGGCATTGGCCGCCATGTCGCGCCAGCAAAACTTTCTTCCGGGTACTAAATTTTGCAGGATTTCGATGAGGAGGGCGGCGCCCAGCAAGCCCAGCAGGCAGAGTTGCAGGAACCAGCCGCCCGGAACCATGCGTGCCAGCAACAGGGCGAGCAGGCCGAACGCCAGGAAATGCATGAGCTTATCGTTCGGCAATGGCGGCAGCCATTCGTTCGGTACCAGGCAGCCCGCCACGATGCCGGCCGTGGCCAGTAAAAACACAATCAATTCCCAAGTCATCTTATCCACATCAACAGTCGTTCCGCCGGCGCCGGCGTGTACCGTACCAGCGCCAGCAAACGTGCTGGAGCGGTATCTTACCAGTTGTCGGTGCGCCAGCTGAACTGGAACCAACGGCTGTCGTACTGGAACAGGGGAATGTTCTCGCGATTGAAGGTGCGCCGCACTTCCAGCTGCACGGCGCTGTGGGTGCCGACCGGGAACAGCAGGCTGGCGCGCAGCTGGGTGGTGTCTTGCTGGCGCTTGATTTCGATGAAGTCTTTCGAATAGATGCGATCGCCGCGCCACGACTGGCGCGACACGCCCAGTTCGCCGATGGCTTTATCGCCCATCAGCGCGACCAGGTTGGCGCCGCCGTACCAGCCGTCGCGCTCGCCGCCGGGACGCGCTTCCTTGCCCCGGTCCGCCAGCAGGCCGGCCGACAGGACCACGGTCGATCGCTTGCTGCGGATCGCCAGGCTGGTGCCCAGGTCGAGCGTGCGCGCATCGTAATAGCGCCGGGTCGGATAGATGGCGCTGCTGTAGCCGGCGCTGAGCGACCAGCCGAGCGACTCGCCCAGGTCGACCGGCGGCACGGCGCGCAGCAGTACCTGGGCCTGGCGCTGATACAGCTCCTCGCCCAGGCGCACCAGGCCGTAGGCGGCGGTGGCGCGCCCGGTCCAGCCGGCGCCGCTCCACGGGCTCTCCAGTCCCAGCAGGACGGAATCGGTGTCCTGGCTCTTGACCTGGTTGTAGCGCAAGGCGCGCAGCTGGGCGATCAGGAGCATGCCGCGGCTGCCGATCGGCTGGTTGAAGTCGCCCGAGAGCACCTTGAAATGATCGGCGCGCGGCAGCGAGTCGGGGCCGAGATCGTAGGTTTTCAGATTGCCCGCGCCGCCGATCTGCACCACGCTGCTGCTCGAGCCCTGGTTGACGTTGGTGTCGTAGCCGGCGCCGAGCTTGAACGACATCGAGCGCGGATGGGCGCGCTGGCCCTTGCAGCCCGAGGTGCGGTAGTGCGCGATCAGTTCCAGGATCGCGTCCGACGGATGGAAACGCTGCACGATCTGCCCGAACAGGCGCTCGGCCTCGGCCTTGTTGCCCAGTTCGCAATGGCTGATGGCCAGGTCGAGCCAGGCCCCGGCGTGCAGGGCGTTCTTTTCCAGCAGGCGGCCAAGCTTGGTGGTGGCTTCGTCGGGCCGCCCTTCGGACAGCGAACGCAGCGCTTCCAGGTAGAGTTTTTCTTCCTCGGCCGCCTGCTCGTCGCTGAGCGGGGCCGGGGCCTCCGCCGCCGCCGTCGTCTCGGCCGCCGCCGTCTCGGGCGCATCGCCCTGCTGGGCGCGCGCCGGGGCCAGTGCGCCCAGGGCGCCGAGCGCCAGCAGTAGTGCCAGGGTCGGGCGCCTCATGCCGGCTGCTCCAGCGTAAACAGTTCGATCGGATGCTCCTTGCCGCGCAGCGCATGCCGGCCCAGGCTGAGGAAGCGGTGGCGCGTGGCGTAGCCGACCGTGCCCTGGCCGATGATCACATCGTGCGGGAAGTCGCGCGCCGCCTGTTCCAGGCGCGACGCGGTGTTGACGCTGTCGCCGACCGCCGTATAGATGCTGCGGAAAGAGGTGCCGTAGTCGCCCACCATGGCCAGGCCGCTTTCGATGCCGATGCGCACGCGCAGCGGCTGGCCGCCGGCGCGCACCCGGCGCGCGCTCAGGATGGCGACTTCGCGCAGGATGCGTGCGGCCGCGTCCAGCGCCAGGTCGGCGTGCTGCGCGTTCGGAATCGGCGCGCCCCAGAAGGCGACCAGGCCGTCGCCCGTGTATTTGTCGAGCGTGCCCTTGTTTTCCAGCACAGGGCGGGTCAGGCAATCGAGAAAATCGGTGGTCAGCCTGGCCGCTTCTTCCACCGGCAGCGCTTCGACCTGGGTGGTGTAGCCTTGCATGTCGGCGATCAGGGTGGTCACTTGCAGCTGGCGCGGGGCGAGCGGGTCTTTCAGGCCGCTGCGCAGCAATTCATCGACCACTTCCCCGGCCACGTAGCGGCGCATGGTGTCGAGCAGGCGCCGCGAGCCGGACTGGGCCAACTGCCAGTGGAAGGGCACGCCCACCGCCAGCAAGAACCCGATCGACAGCAGCGGGCCGCTCACCGAAAAATCCGGATCGTGGGCCGACAGGCCGTAGGCCAGCATGAGCCAGGTCAGCGAGGCTGCCGCCAGCATCAGCACATTGACGGCGGCCGACAGGCGCGCGAAGGTGTAGCCGGCCAGCACCACGACGACGCTGGCGAACAGCACCGCCATCAGGCGTCCGGGCCAGGGCGCCGGGGCCAGGCCGGCCTGCTGGTCGAGCAGGGTGGTGAGCATCGAGGCGTGCACCAGCAAGCCGGGGCTGGAACG
The DNA here is from genome assembly GCF_011682065.1 of Massilia rubra. Lineage (GTDB taxonomy): Bacteria > Pseudomonadota > Gammaproteobacteria > Burkholderiales > Burkholderiaceae_D > Telluria_A > Telluria_A rubra. The sequence goes on from NZ_VUYU01000001.1 coordinate 220,500, forward strand.
CCCGAGCGGGGTGGCGACGCGGTCGCCGATGCTCAGGGATGACGAGCCGATCAGCACCAGGCGCCCGGCCACCATCGCCGGGTCGAGCCGGCCGTCGAGGATCTCGCCGGCCTTGGCCACGGTGTAGGCGTCGAGCGAGCGGCTGAACGGCACGCGCTGGTAGCCGTCGCGCTGGTCCGGCGCCGTCGCCGTCGCGCTTGCGGCGCAGCAGTCGAGCAGCGCGCGCGAGAGGGTTGGAAAGCGGCGCTGTTCGAACCAGGTATACATAGGGACGCGGCGCAGCACGCCGTCGGAATCGGGACGCACCCCGATATTGCCCACATGCGGCGCCTGCGCCAGCCCGGCATGGTTGGCGATGAAGCCGTAGGCCGGCACGGCGGCGCCGGGCGCCGCCGACGGCGCGCCGCCGGCGGGGCGTCCGAAGCGCAGCGCTTGCGGGCGCTGTTCGTAGTCGAACAGCTGGGCCAGCACCAGCGGGCCTTGCCCGGCCAGCACGGCCAGGCGCATGTCGCCGGCGGGGTCGCCCGGTTCGCCTTGCAAAATGTCGAGCGCGACCGCGCGCGCGCCGTCGCCGATCAGGGTTTCCACCAGCGTGGCCAGGCGCTCGCGCGACCAGGGCCAGGGATGGGTGGCCAGGCTGGTCTCGTCGATATCGACCACCAGGATGCGCTGCTCGGGCGTATCGACCGCCTGCGCCACCACGAAACGGTCGCGCAGCCATTCGTCGGCGGCGTCGAGCCCCGAGGCGCCGCGCGGCAGTTGTGCCCAGGCAGCGAGCATCAGCGCCGCCAACGGAATCGACAGGTGCAGCAGGGGAGGGGGAGAGAAGGAGCGCAAGTGGACCAATGAGTATGGCGCGCCGACCGACGGGATTGGTGCTCCCGACGCAGGTGCGCGACCTGGAAAATGACGCAAGTATAACGCCAGAGTGGCAGTAATACTACCAAAGCAAGTTTTTTTGCAACATTACTCTCAACGCAATGTCGCGTACGTACGAGGGTGCAGCTTCATCATAGGCCGCAAAGGGCGCAAGAGATGTTGCTGAACCGTCCAAGATTTGTATCAGAATGCAATAATGTGACGAGCAACACATTTTGAAGGGTTTTGCGGGCGCATAATCCGGCATCAGGGAGAATTTATGTTTAATCAATCCATTGCCACATTCCGCTATCTGCCCCTCGCACTGGCGCTGTCGTTCGCCGCCGCCGGGCAGGCTGGCGCCGCCGAGGCGGGGCGCATCGTGTTCGTCACCGGCGAGGTGCAGGTCGCCAGCAAGGCGGCCGTGCTCGATTCGGCGGTCCAGGAGGGCGACGAGCTCAGTACCGGCGCCCAGGGTTACGTGTATATGAAGACCGTCGACGGCGGCTTCCTGATCTTGCGTCCGAACAGCCGTGCCCGCATCATCGCCTACAAGATCGACGCTGACAATCCGGCCAATACCCGGGTCAAGCTCGAGCTGCTCAACGGGGTGGCGCGCAGCATTTCGGGGCAGGGCGTCAAGTTGTCGCGCCAGAACTACCGCTTCAATACGCCGGTGGCGGCCATTGGCGTGCGCGGCACCGACTTTATCGTCTCGACCGACCAGCTGACCACGCGCGTGGCCGTGGTTTCCGGCGGCGTGGTGGTCTCGGGCTTTGCCGGCGCCTGCGGGCCGGAAGGCGGCGGGCCGTGCGAAGGGCGCAGCAGCCGCGAACTGTTCGCCGGCCAGCCGGGCATGCTGTTGCAGGTCGAGAAGGGCCAGCTGGTGCCGAAGTTGCTGAACAATCCGGGCAACAGCCCGGACCAGGCGGTGCCTCCGCGCAGCGACGAGCCGAGCGGGCGCGCAGTCGGGGCCGCCACGACGGTACCGGCCTTGCCCGGCACGACCGTTAACCTGGACCCTAAAAAAGACGCCATCAACCAGATCAGCAAGCCGCCGCTGGTCCCTGTGCTGCCGCCGGTGCCGCCGGTGGTCCTGGTGCCGGTGGTGCCGGTGCCGGAAGTGCCAAAAGGCCCGGAAGTGCTGTGGGGGCGCTACGAGCGCATCGCCGGCACGGTGTCGGATCCGGAGGTGGTCGCCAAATTGAAGAACCCGGCCTATGACGAGGGTTACTTCGTCGGCTCGTATGCGATCAAGCGCCGCCTCGACGCCAAAATGGTCCTGCCGTCCGAAGGACAGGCTTCGTTCGCGCTGGCCGAGGGAACGGCCAGCCTGACGCGCAAGGGGGGGGACGCCCAGGCCGCCGCCATCAAGGAAGGCAGCCTGAACGTGAACTTCGGCGCCCAGAGTTTCGAGACCAAGATGCTGGTGCGCAGCCATGAAGGTGAATTGCTGGTGCGCGCCGTCGGCCAGGTGTGGTCCAACGGCACCCTGGCCCATGGTCCGGACTCTAACACCGCCCTGAGCGGCTACCTGACCGGCGGCGATAAAGTCAATGGCGCGGAATTCATTTTCAAGAGCATTAATGGCGACATCTGGAATGCGCAGGGCTGGACCGCGCAGGGCTATGCGCGCTGGACCCGTTAATGCCGCTGTAATGCCATTGCGCCGGCGCCCATGCAAACGGCGCCGGTAGGGGAGCGATGATCTGTAAAAAACGGCTGCCGGCATGGCGGCCGTTTTCTTTTGGGGCGCGCGCGGCGCGCACCGTGCATATATATAGACATATATAAGGTTGCATGGCGCCGCGCCGGCCCTGGATTAGGGGGCGGCGCGCTTTCCGGTAAAAGCGGATGCCGGCGGACATAATCGGGCCGCGCATATTGTCCCGATTCCTCATTCAAGCGCCAGAAGCCAATCCTGAGGAATATTGCCCAATTCGGCGGCAGGTGCTCAAGAAACAGGCAGAAACATGTTCAGTATCAAAACAAATTCATCAAATAGTCGGAAAAAAAGCGGAATAAACCGCGATTTGTGATGGTGATCACAACCCGCGCCCCACGATGTGGCAATATACTCCCTGTTCTGCAAAAAAGGGCTCAGGCGAGGGTTATTTAACCCCGCCGGGCCGCAGAAATTTGGTTATATCTAAGTTCAACTAAAGGATCAATCATGGCCGTAGCAACCGAGTACACAAAAGTAGCACAAGAACTTTACCTCTCCTATTTTGGCCGTCCAGCTGATTCGACCGGTCTGAAAAGCATGACCGAAGCCCTGGCCGCTGCTAAAGCTCCTACGGACACGGCTGGCCTGGCTGTTGCTTACAACACCAACCCAGCTGTGAAACAGCTGATGGACAACTTCGGCAACAGCGCCGAGTCCGCAGCTCTGTACCCAGGCTCGACCGCCGACTTCCTGAAAGGTGTCTACCTGAACCTGTTCGGTCGCGCTCCTGATGCAGAAGGCCAAGCCTACTGGACCAAGCAGATCGACACCGGCGTCGTCAGCAAAGGCGCAGCTGCTTACAACATCCTGACCGGCGCTATCGACGCTAAAGGTGCTGACGCACTGACCGTGGCCAAGAAAGTTGTCATCGCTAGCGCCTTCACCGCCGCTATCGACACCCCAGCTGAAGTCAAAGGCTACGACGGCAACTTCGCCGCTGCCGAAGCACGCAAGCTGCTGTCGAACGTTAACGCGAACACCGACGCAACCGTCTACCAGGCAACCGTGAACTCGGTACTGGCAAGCCTGGCTCTGGGTTCGACCCCAGGTACCACCCAGCGCCTGACCGAACAGCGTGACACCCTGATCGGCACCGATGCCAATGACATCTTCCAGGGCACCATCTTCGACAACCAGAACACCCTGCAAGGCGGCGATCGCATCGAAGCTGGCGGCGGCAACGACACCCTGCGCGCTGACGTGGGCAAATCGCAGCTGTTCGCTTTCCGTGCAGAAACCACCGGCGTTGAAAACGTCATCATCAGCGCACAGACCATCGGCCCTGACGCAACCGACAACAACACCGCACGCACCGTTGAAGTCCAGATCGACGCAGAGCGCATGGAAGGCGTTACCCGTTTCGAAGACAGCAACAGCCGCGCTGACCTGGTCATCGAAGATATCCGTATCCTCGACTCGCAGATCACCAAAGACATCACCATCGCCATGGTGCAAACCGATGCCGGTAACGTCGACTTCGGCGTCCTGTTCGACCAGCACTCCCTGCGCGCAGCGCCGGTATCAGCGTCGGGCGCCACCCTGCGCCTGCAACTGATGGACACCCGTGCTAGTGAGCAAGGCCTGGCCAAGCTGCTGGACAATCCGTACAACGGCTTCATCTTCAGCTTCAACGGCAAAGCAATCAAAGTCGCTTCGCAAGCAATCGACCAAGCTCAGTCGTACGCTGAACTGGTTACCGCACTGCAAACCGCAATCAAGCTGACCCCAGGCATCGAAAACTTCACGGTCAGGCTCGGCGATGCGTTCATCGTTGCGGATACCAAAACCGGCAAGCCACAAACCGGTAACGAAATCGTCATCACCAACCCAGGCGCAGGCACCATCACCCTGCCAAAAGGTTCGGGCTGGGTTGCAGAAGCTGCAGTTCCACCTGATTCGGGTCTGCACACCGCGATTCTGCAAGGCAACCCAACCGCTGTCGTTTCGAAAATCACCAGCACCGTCATCCTGGACGACGTGGGCCGTGGTTCGAACGGTGGCGACCTGGTCATCGGTGGCCTGTCGATCGGCGACACCTCGACCTCGAAAGGCGTTGAGCGTTTCGAAATCACCGTTGAGCGCACCAGCCGCCTGCAAACCATCAACTCGACCGACAACTTCCTGCAAGAAGTTATCCTGGTTAACGGCGCCACCAAAGGCGACCTGTACGTCAATGGCAATGCCAACCTGAAAGCAGTTTCGATCGGTGGTACCGCTCCTAGCGGCGGCCAGGTGACCCTGCCAGGCCTCGGCGTGGACACCCCACTGCCAGGTACCGACACCACCAACGGCGGCAAACAGCACGGCGACCAGTATGGTTTCCATGACGTTCGCCTGATCGATGCATCGACCCTGGTCGGTAACCTGGCCCTGACCGCTGTCATCACCGACCGTTCGGTTGCCAAGTACATCAACAAGATCGATACCCAATCGAACTCGGCAGCTGACAACGTTGCTTTCTCGTACACCGGCGGCCTGAACAACGACACCATCGTCGTTGACCTCGACGCAGGCGTTGCAGGCAGCCGTAGCCAGATCATCAGCGGCCTGGAAGACTTCACGTTCAACCTGAACGGCAACTCGGGTAACGACGCGCTGACCCTGCGCATCGTTCCTGCTGTCGCTGGTGGCGGTACCTTCTGGAACAGCAATCAGGATCTGAACAACAACATCTCGATCAGCGGCGGCGACGGCAACGACACCATCCGCAAACTGGGCGATGGCGACACCCGCATCGACGGCGGCGCTGGCGATGACACCATCTACAGCGAAAACACCGGCGCGACCAACCTGTACACCGTTGCTTACGGTACCCCTGCTATTCCAGGTATCCCTGCTGTTCCACCAGTGGTTGGTCCTCCTGCTGTTCCAGGCGTGCCTGCGGTTCCTGGTATTGGTGCGATCCCTGCCGGCACCACTGCAACCTGGGCGTTCAACACGACCGACCAAGTTGCCGTGGCTCCTGCTGACCGTTTCGTAGGCAACATGCGTTCGGACTTCAACGACAGCTACTTCCTGTACAACACGACCGTCAACGTCACGTACAAAGGTATCACCAGCTCGCTGCTGATCTCCGATGGTTCGTACAAAACGACCGATCTGCAGATCAACCAGGCTATCAAGAAAATCATCACCGACAGCCCAGTTCTGAGCAAGCTGCTGGTCGCGACGGACTCCCCATCGGGCGCCCTGACCGTTACCGCACTGACCGACGGCCTGCACGTTGTTGGTGACCTGACCGTTGGTCTGGTTGCTCCAACCAGCGCGCTGAACGCCCTGTCGATCAGCGACCTGGCCGCTGCTGCTGCCGCTTACGGCATCACCAGCCCAGCAGCTGACGGTAGCAGTGTTTACGCAGCAATGGTCGCTGCACTGGCCACCTACGGCACCAACGGTGACTACGCTTCGAACTTTGCAACTGCTTACACCGACAACACCCTGATCACCCTGGGTCAACTGACCGGCGCTGAAAGCACCGCAGTCAGCGACAACATCATCACCCCAGGTTCGGGCAATGACGTTATCGCTCTGGGCAACCACGAAGCTCTGAACGCTGGCGCTCAGATCCTGGCTCCTACCGTTGCTGACTACGCTATTTCGGATAACGAAACCGTTGTCTACGCTGCTGGCTTCGGCAACGACACGATCGTCAACTTCGACGTCATCGGTGCTGGCATCGATCACCTGGACTTCACCGCTATCGGTGGTAATGTCCTGACCGGTGCCGTGACGACCAACAAGTCGATCACGATCGGCGCGCCTACGACCGCAGCTACCGCACTGGCTACGACCGCTATCGCTGCCCTGTACACCGCTGACAACGCTGCTGCACAGACCCACGTGTACGTTGCTGTTGATTCGACGACCCACGTCGGTACCGTGTACTCGATCGCTGACGCGATCGGTGCTGCGAACGCAACGGTTACCCTGGAAGGCACGATCGACCTGGCCTCGACCGGTAATGCACTGGTTGGCGCAAACAACTGGGCCGGTCTGACCCAGGCTCATTTCGTCAACTCGTCGGCTGCTAACTACTACCTGCTGGAAGGCGCTTCGGGCTTCGTACCTACGGTCGTGACCCTCCCAACGGCTAGCGTCGCTGTTGCACTGAACAACACGGTTCCTGGCTACAACGCTGGTAACAACACCAACGTGACGTTCACGGCTGCATCGAACCAGAACTTCTCGTCGGTAATCAGCAATTTCGCTGCCGGCGACAAGCTGGTATTCGCTCCAGGTACGGTTGTAACCGTGGCTGACGGCGTCGCTAGCGACAATGTCGTCACTGTGACGGGCGTGAACGGTGCTTTCACCTCGACCGTTACCGTTCAGACTCAGAGCCCAGCAGTCTTCCCTAGCCCATTGAACAGTACTGCTGCATTCAATGCGTTCTTCGGCGCTGGTTCGCTGGTTGACAATTCGACGACGGCTGTTGCAGTCAACTCCGGCAACTTGAACTTCGATGCATTGAACAACAACTTCCAGTTCAACGTTGCAACCGGTACCTACACCGCTAACGTGGCGAACTTCGCGGCTGGCGACATCCTGAGCTTCATCAACGGCAGCGCTGTGACCATCAACAACGTCGGCACCGCTGACGGTATCGTTGACATCGTTGCTGTGAACGGTGCTACCACCACCACGATTCACCTGACCGGTGTTGCTGGTGGTGCTGATGTTGCTATCGGCGCCAACCCAGCTGCTACCGTCGCAACCTTCAACACCGCTTTCGGTGCAGGTTCGCTGGTAATCGCTGCTTAATTGTTGTTATAAGTAGCAAAGAACCGCAGGCTTCGGCCTGTGGTTCGATGCAACCGAAAGGCCAGGCTTCACCGCCTGGCCTTTTTTCATCCGCCGCCGTTCGTGCCGGCGAAAACTGCGGCGCCAGTGCCGCGTTCAGTTAATCTTCTCTGGTGTAAAAACCTGCTTTATGCTAACCTTTCGAACTTGTGATCCACATCACATTTCCAAGCGGATTTTTTTGACATCCTGTCGCCTTTGCCGAGTTTCGCTGTGAAACCGGCTGGCGTAGCGCTCACCAGGATCGGGAAGTTGCCGCCGTCCGCGCTGTCCCCTCGTGAATTACTAATGAATTGTGTTGGTCTCTAATGAAAAAACTTCTCGACAAGCAGAACGAAATTGCGCAGGCACTGCTCGCGTTCAAGGGCACCTTCTATACGGTCGGCGTGTTCAGCGCGATCACCAATTTGCTGATGCTGGTGCCGTCCCTGTACATGCTGCAGGTGTATGACCGCGTCCTGGCCAGCCAGAACGAAATCACCCTGCTGATGCTGACCTTGCTCATGCTGGGCGCCTATGTGCTCATGAGCGCCCTGGAATTCATGCGCAGCATGATCCTGGTGCGGGTCGGCGCGCGCTTCGACATGAAGATGAATAAACGCGTGTACACCGCCGCGTTCGAGCGCAACCTGAAAAAGGCCGGCGGCAATGCCGGCCAGGCCTTGAGCGACCTGACCAATGTGCGCCAGTTCCTCACCGGCAGCGCCCTGTTCGCCTTCTTCGACGCGCCCTGGTTTCCGCTGTATCTGGTCGTCATTTTCTTCTTCCAGCCCCTGCTGGGCTGGTTCGCCCTGGGCGGCACCGTGATCCTGGTGATCCTGGCGATCATCAACGAGCGCGTCTCGCACAAGCCGCTGGCCGAAGCGAGCACCATGTCTATCGTGGCCGGCAACCTGGCCACCAACAACCTGCGCAATGCCGAAGTCATCGAAGCGATGGGCATGCTGCCGCAGTTGCAGGCGCGCTGGTACAAAGTCCACAGCAAATTCCTGCAATTGCAGGCTGAAGCGAGTGAAAAAGCTGGTACTGTCGGCGCCGTCACCAAATTCTTTCAGACCTCGCTGCAATCGCTCATTCTCGGCCTCGGCGCCTTGCTGGTGATCGAAGGCAAACTGACGCCCGGCATGATGATCGCCGCTTCAATTCTGGTGGGCCGCGCCATGGCGCCGGTCCAGCAAGTGATTGCCGTATGGAAATCGGTGGCCGGCGTGCGCAGTTCCTACGAGCGCCTGACCACCTTGCTGGAAGAAAATGAAGAGCGCAAGGAAGGCATGCCCCTGCCGCCACCGGTCGGCAACCTGTTGATCGACAACATCACGGCCGGTCCTCCGGGCGCGACCCACCCTGTGCTCAAAAGCGTCAGTTTCGCGATTGCTCCGGGCGACGTGCTCGGCGTGGTCGGCCCCAGCGGTTCGGGCAAGTCGACCCTGGCGCGCCTGATGGTCGGCGTGTGGCCGGCCCTGATCGGCAAGGTGCGCCTCGATGGCGCCGACATCTACCACTGGAACAAAGACCAGCTCGGCCCTCACCTCGGCTATTTGCCGCAGGATATTGAACTGTTCGGCGGCACGGTCAGCGAAAACATCGCCCGTTTCGGCGAGATCGATCCGGAGCAGGTGGTGTTGGCCGCCAAGCGCACCGGCGTGCATGACATGATCCTGAAAATGCCGAACGGTTACGATACCGTGCTCGGCGACGGCGGCGCCGGCCTGTCCGGCGGCCAGAAGCAGCGCCTGGGCCTGGCCCGCGCCCTGTATGGCGACCCGGCCCTGCTGGTGCTCGACGAACCGAACTCGAACCTGGATGACCAGGGCGAACACGCCCTGATGCAGGCGGTGCAGGACATGCGCCAGCGCGGCAAGACCATTGTGCTCATTACCCACCGTCCGGCCGCGATCAATGTCTCGACCAAGCTGTTGGTGTTGCGCGACGGCGCGGTGCAGATGTTCGGCCCGACCGCCCAGGTATTGCAGGCGATTCAGGAAGCGAACCAGAAAATGCTGGAAGCGCAGCAACAGCAGCAGCGCCAGCAGCAAGCGGGCCAGCCGGGTCAGCCACCGGGCCAGCCGGGCCAGCCGGGCCAGGCCCAGCCTGCCCAGGCAAGCGCGCCAGTAACAACGGAAAAGGAATAAGAACATGAGCAACATTCAAACCAGAAATGTCACCGACGTCGTTGCCCGCGACGTGGTGCCCGAGGTCGCCAGCGTCGACTCGAAAAAATATTCGCGCATGGGCTGGATCATCGTGCTGGTCGGCGTGCTCGGCTTCATTCTGTGGGCCTCGTTCGCCCCGCTCGACCGCGGCGTGCCGATGTCGGGCACCGTGGCCACCGAAACGAGCCGCAAGGCCGTCCAGCACTTGACTGGCGGCATTGTGGAAGACATCCTGGTCAAGGATGGCGACGTGGTCAAGGCTGGCCAGGTGCTGGTGCGCATCAATCCGACCGTGGCCCGTTCCGCGATCGAAATGACGCGCACCCAGTATTTCAGCGCGCTGGCGGCGGAAGCGCGCCTGCAAGCCGAGCGCAGCGGCAAGACCCAGCCTACCTTCCCCAAGGAACTGCTCGATAACAAGGACGACCCGCGCGCCAAGGAATCGATGGAAGCCCAGACCCAGCTGATGGCCTCGCGCCAGACCAGCCTGAAGAACGAACTGGCCGCGCTGGAAGAAAACGCCGCCGGTCTCAAGGCGCAGACCAAGGGCTTGCAGGAATCGATGGCCTCGAAAAAGAGCCAGGGCGTCATCATCAAGGAGCAACTCGAGGGCATGCGCGAACTGGCCAAGGATGGCTACATTCCGCGCTCGCGCCTGCTGGAAATGGAACGCACCTTCATGGCGGTGCAAGGCACCATTTCGGAAGATATCGGCAATATCAGCCGCGCCCAGAACCAGTTGATGGAACTGAGCCTGCGCCGCATCGTGCGCACCCAGGAATACCAGAAGGAAGTCGGCACCCAGCTGGCCGACGTGCAAAAGGAAACCAGCGCCCTGGCCAGCCGCATGCTGGCCCAGGATTTCGACCTGGCCAACGCCGAAGTCAAGGCGCCGGTCAATGGCGTGGTGGTCGGCTTGCAGATCTTTACCAAGGGCGGCGTGATCGGCCCCGGCGCGCGCATGATGGATATCGTGCCGACCTCGGATGCGATGGTGGTCGAAGGCCAGTTGCCGGTCAATCTGATCGACAAGGTGCAGGTCGGCTTGCCGGTCGAATTCATTTTCTCGGCCTTCAATACCAACAAGACGCCGCACATTCCCGGCATCGTGACCCAGGTCTCGGCCGATCGTACCGTCGACGAGCGTACCGGCATGCCATACTACAAGATCAAAGCCCGCGTGACACCGGAAGGCGCCAAGCTGATCGCTTCGCACAAACTCGATATCCAGTCCGGCATGCCGGCGGAATTGTTCGTCAAGACCGGTGAACGCACCATGATGAATTACCTGTTCAAGCCGGTCTTCGACCGCGCCAAGACATCCCTGTCGGAGGATTAAGATGACGTTTGGACTGACCATGTTTCGCATCACCGCCCAGGGCCGCATGAAGGCCGTCGCCGCCGCCGCACTCTTGCTGGCCAGCGCCGGCGCGTCGGCCATCAATCTGCAGCAGGCTTACGAGCAGGCGCTGCAGAACGACCCGACCTACCGTTCGGCGTTCTATGAGAACCAGAGCGGCAAGGAAAACGCGATCCTTGGCCGGGTCGGCCTGCTGCCGAACGTGCAGGCCAACTACAATGCGAGCAAGAACAAGGCCGATATCCAAAGCGCGCTCTCGCTGACGCATCCTGAATACATCAGCCGGGTGTCCACCATCCAGCTGCGCCAGACCCTGTTCAACGTGGACGCGTACGCGCGCTACAAGCAGGGTAAGGCCCAGGCCCTGCTGAGCGACCAGGTGTTTGGCGTGCGCAGCCAGGAAGTGCTGATCCGCGTCATCAGCGCCTATTTCGACGCCCTGTTCGCGGACGAACAAGTGGCGCTCAACACCGCCCAGCGCGACGCCTATGCCGAGCAAAGCACGGTTAACGAACGCCTGCTCAAGCATGGCGAAGGCACCCGCACGGACGTGCTCGAAGTGCAGGCGCGCCTGGAACTGTCGGAAGCGAACCTGATCGAAGCGAAGGATAACCAGGCGACCTCGCGCAACACCCTGGCCGGCCTGATCGGCGGCGACCCGGGCAATCTGGTGGGCCTGAACGATAACTTCCGCGCGCTGCCGCTGGCGCCGAATAATGTGCAGGAGTGGAAAACCCTGGCGCTCAAGGAAAATCCCGAGCTCCAGGCCCAGACCACCGCGCTCGAAGTGGCCAAGCAGGAAATCCTGAAAGCCCGCGCCGGCCATGCGCCGCGCCTGGACTTTGTGGCCAGCTACAGCAAGAACGCGTCCGAGACGATCAATACCTACAACCAGGATTCGACCGTGCGCGCGATCGGCATCCAGCTCAACGTGCCGCTGTACTCGGGCGGCTCGGTCAACGCCACCTCGCGCCAGGCCGTGGCCGGGCTGGAACGCGCGCGCGCCGACCTGCAAGGCAAGACCGACAAGACCTTGATCGAAGTGAGCAAGCAGTTTTCGGCGGTCCAGAGCAGCATTGCCAAGATCAACGCCCTGAACCGCGCGGTGGAATCGAGCAACCTGCTGATCAAGGCGACCGAACAGAGCATCAAGGGCGGCGTGCGCATCAACCTGGACTTGCTCAATGCCCAGCAACAGCTGTTTACGGCCAAGCGCGACCTTGCACAAGCGCGATATAACTATATGATGTCGTCGCTGCGTTTGCGCGCAGCCGCCGGAACCCTGGACGCGAGCGACGTGAGCCGCACCGCATCCTACTTCCGCTGATCAACCCCCAGCCGGCGGCCACGTGGCGCCGGCCATTTTTATCATAAGAGGAAACATGAGCACCAACGAACTTGAAATCACCACCGGCGGCCTGAGCTACAAAGTGTCGGACCTGTCCCCGGAAGCGCAACAGCAAGTGACCAACCTGCGTTACGTCGAGTCGGAAATCGCCCGCCTGAACGCCCAGCTGGCCGTGTATGAAACCGCGCGCGGCACCTACAAGAGCGTGCTGAAAGACCTGTTGCCAAAAACGGCGCAATAAGACCCACCGGACCCTCCGCTGCGCCGTGCTGGCGCCGCGGGCGGGTTGCTGCGATTCCTCCGGTGCATACAATGATGTAGAATGCGCAACGTTATTTGCGTAGTCACATCAATCGCCGGGCGATCCGGCATGCATGCCTAAAGGAACCGCAGTTGAAACTCATCCCTACCATTCTTTGCGGCGGTGCCGGCTCGCGCCTGTGGCCCGTTTCCCGCGAACTTCACCCGAAACCGTTCATCCGCCTGGCCGATGGCCAAAGCCTGCTGCAAAAAGCCTGGCTGCGCGGCGCCGCCCTGCCCGAGGTAGCGCAAGTGCTGACCGTGACCAACCGCGAACTGTTCTTCAAGACGGAAGACGATTACCGCGCCGTCGCCAAAGGCCACCAGGAACTGTCCAACAGCTACATCCTGGAACCGTTCGGCCGCAACACCGCGCCCGCGATCGCCGCCGCCGCCCTGCACGTGGCCGCCACGCACGGACTTGATGCGGTGCTGCTGGTGCTGGCCGCCGACCATTTGATTGCCGACCAGGCCGCTTTTGGCGCCGCCGTGGCCCAGGCCATTCCGCTGGCCCGGTCCGGCCGCCTGGTGACCTTCGGCATCGAGCCGCATGCGCCCGAGACCGGCTTCGGCTACATCGAGGCGGAAGGCAACACGGTGCTGCGCTTCGTCGAAAAGCCGAGCCTGGAAAAAGCCCGCGAGTATCTGGCTAGCGGACGCTACCTGTGGAATTCGGGCATGTTCTGCTTTACCGCCGGCAGCATGATCGCCGAGATGGAATTGCACTGCCCGCAGATCCTGGCCGCCACGCGCGCCTGCCTGGCCGAGTCGCGCAGCGCCAGCGGCAAGAATTTTACCCAGTGCGAACTGGACGCCGCCGCTTTCGAGCAAGTCGCCGACGATTCGATCGATTATGCGGTGATGGAAAAATCGGACAAGGTGTCGGTGGTGCCGTGCAATATCGGCTGGAGCGACATTGGTTCCTGGAATGCGCTGGGCGAATTGATCGCGCCGGACGCCGACGGCAACCGCATCGATGGCGACGTGCGCTTGCACGATGTGAGCGATTGCTTCATCCAGAGCAATGAGCGCCTGGTGGGCGCGGTCGGCGTGAGTAACCTGATCATCGTCGACACGCCGGACGCCTTGCTGGTGGCCGACCGCAGCCGGGTGCAGGACGTCAAGCATTTGTACGTGAGCCTCAAGTCCGAAGGGCACGACGTGCACAAGCTGCACCGCACCGTGCACCGTCCGTGGGGCACTTACACGGTGCTGGAAGACAGCACCCGCTTCAAGATCAAGCGCATCGAAGTCAAGCCGGGCGCCAGCCTGAGCCTGCAGATGCACCATCACCGCAGCGAGCACTGGATCGTGGTCAGCGGCATGGCCAAGGTGGTCAATGGGGATCGTGAATTGTTCGTCTCGACCAATGAGTCGACCTATATTCCGGCCGGCCACAAGCACCGCCTGGAAAACCCGGGCGTGCTCGACCTGGTGATGATTGAAGTGCAGAGCGGCGATTACCTGGGCGAGGACGATATCGTGCGCTTCCAGGATAACTACGGGCGCGTTTGATCTGAGTGCTGCGCAATGCCGTGGTCATTCTGCGACATTGGCGTAAAGTCGGGTTACCTTCCGGCCGTAAACCCCAAAACCGTCTTTCCCGCGCAGGCGGGAATCCAATTTTGTTGAGCCGCCTGAGGCTGCGGAACAGAATTGGATTCCCGCCTGCGCGGGAAAGACGGTTTTGCATTTAACTGTACCGGAGAGAGCGCCTGGACGCCCTGGTTTTACGGCGCTGCCTGGTCTTTTTCCTGATCCCGCTCCGGATGACACTGCGGGCACGATTTCTCGTACACATACAGCGGCGACAACTGGTCGCGCGGCGTCACCACCGCGCGGCAGGCGAAGCACTGCACCGTCGTCACCGTCGCCTCTAACTGCGGATTGAGCGCGGTGCGGTAGTCGAACACGAAACAATCGCCCTTGTAATGGGCGCCGCCGACTTCCTCGAAATACTTCAAAATCCCGCCGTCGAGCTGGTACACGCTCTCGTAGCCGATATTTTTCATGTGGATCGCCGCCTTTTCGCAGCGGATGCCGCCGGTGCAAAACGTCACCACGGTCTTGCCCTGCAACTGCTCGCGGTGCTGCGCCACCACCTCCGGAAACTCGCTGAACTTGTCGATCCGGTAGTCCAGGGTGTTTTCAAACGTGCCCACATCGACCTCGAAGGCATTCCTCGTTTCCATCATCACCACCTCGCGGCCTTCGTCGTCGACGCCGTTGTCGAGCCAGCGCTTGAGCGTGCTCGCCTCGACCGCCGGCGCGCGCCCCTTTTCGGGCTGGATCAGCGGCATGCGCATGGTGATGATTTCTTTCTTGATCTTCACCAGCATGCGCTTGTGCGACTGCTCTTCCGAATAGCTTTCCTTGACCTCGATATCGGCAAAGCGCGCATCGGCGCGTACCCACGCCAGGTACTCGTCGATGTGCGAGCGCGGGCCGGACAGGAACATATTGATCCCTTCCGGCGTCAACAGAATCGTGCCCTTGAGCGCCAGGCGCTTGCAGATATCCTGGTACAGGGGACGCATTTCCTCAATGTTGTCGAAAGTGACAAATTTGTAGGCGGCGATATTGACGTGAGCGGCAGCTGCGGCGATGGCGGCATGCGCTTCAGCTTGTAAAGCAGTATTAGCTTGCATGGGAGCGAAGGATCGGTGAACGATCGGAAAACGGGGAAGCCGATATTATAGAACAATGTCCACGTTGGCATCAGGGGTATGTGGCGCCGCCACGCGCTTTTCTCGCGCAAGCCGCCAGCGCGGTAAAATAGCACTCTTTGTACAGCAGGCGAAACACACATGAGTACCGATGTCATCGAAGCCGGGAGCACCACGCTCGCCGCGCCAGCCAAGCCGGCCGCACCGGCCTTCGTCCACCTGCGCGTGCACTCCGAGTACTCGATCGTCGACGGCCTGGTGCGCATCGACGATATCGTCGCCGCCGCCGCCAAGGACAAGCAGCCGGCGTTGGCCATCACCGACCTGGCCAACCTGTTCGGCATGGTCAAGTTCTACAAATCGGCGCGCGGCAAGGGCATCAAGCCGGTCATCGGCGTGGACGCCTGGATCAGCAACGACGACAACCGCGACAAGCCATCGCGCCTGCTGCTGCTGGCCAAGAACCGCATGGGCTACCTGCAGCTGTGCGAACTGCTCTCCAAAGCCTGGCTGACCAACCAGCACAAGGGCCGCGCCGAAATCCGCCCCGAGTGGCTCGAGGCGCTGGCCACCAGCGTCTCGACCCTCTCGCCCGACGAGAACCAGGCCAATGGCCTGATCGTGCTCTCCGGCGCCCACTTCGGCGACGTCGGCACCGCCATCGAAAACGGCAACCTGGCGCTGGCCGAACGCTGCGCCCAGCGCTGGGCGGCGGTCTTCCCCGGCCACTTCTACATCGAAGTGCAGCGCGCCGGCCAGCCCAACCAGGAAGCCCAGGTGCGCCACGCGGTCGCGCTGGCCGCCAAACTGGGCCTGCCGGTGGTCGCCACCCACCCGATCCAGTTCCTCTCGCCCGAGGAATTCATCGCCCATGAAGCGCGCACCTGCATCGCCGAAGGCGAAATGCTGGCCAACGCCAAGCGCGTCAAGCGCTTCAACGAAGAGATGCGCTTCAAGTCGCAGGCCGAGATGGCCGAGCTGTTCGCCGACATGCCGGCGGCCCTGGCCAACTCGGTCCAGATCGCCAAGCGCTGCAACGTCGTGCTCACCCTCGGCAAGCCGCAACTGCCGAACTTCCCCACGCCGCCCGGCATGACGATCGACCAGTTCCTGGTCTCCGAATCGCAGGCCGGGCTGGAACAGCGCCTGCTCCACCTGTACCCGGACCCGGTCAAGCGCGAAGCGGCGCGCCCGCGCTACGAAGCGCGCCTCAAGTTCGAGACCGATACGATCTGTAACATGAAGTTCCCCGGCTACTTCCTGATCGTGGCCGAGTTTATCAAGTGGGCCAAGGAAAACGGCGTGCCGGTCGGCCCGGGCCGCGGTTCGGGCGCCGGCTCGCTGGTGGCGTATTCGCTGCTCATCACCGATCTCGACCCGCTGCAGTACAACCTGCTGTTCGAACGCTTCTTGAATCCCGAACGCGTCTCGATGCCCGACTTCGATATCGACTTTTGCCAGGAAGGGCGCGACCGCGTCATCCAGCACGTCAAGGACTTGTACGGCAAGGAAGCGGTCTCGCAGATCGCCACCTTCGGTACCATGGCGGCCAAGGGCGCGATCCGCGACGTCGGCCGCGTGCTCGATTTCGGCTACAACTTCTGCGACGGCATCTCCAAGCTGATTCCCTTCAAGCCGGGCAAGCCAGTGACGATCGCCGACGCCATCGAAGAAGAACCGATGCTCAAGGAGCGGCTGGAAAACGAGGACGAGGTCAAGCAGTTGCTGGCGCTGGCGCAGCAGGTCGAAGGCATCGCCCGTAATATCGGCATGCACGCCGGCGGCGTGCTGATCGCCCCCGGCAAACTGACCGACTTCTGCCCGCTGTACACCCAGGGCGGCGACTCGGGCGTGGTTTCGCAGTACGACAAGGACGACGTGGAGGCCGTGGGCCTGGTCAAGTTCGACTTTTTGGGCCTGACCACGCTCACCATTCTCGACCGCGCGGTACGCTACATCAAGCAGCTCGACCCGGCCAACGCCGACTTCGCGCTCGAAAAGCTGCCGCTCAACGACAAGGCGTCCTACGAGCTACTGACCAAGGCCAAGACGGTCGCGGTATTCCAGCTCGAGTCGCGCGGCATGCAGGGCATGCTCAAAGACGCGCGTCCCGACCGCTTCGAGGACATCATCGCGCTCGTGGCGCTGTATCGTCCCGGCCCGATGGACCTCATTCCCGACTTCTGCAAGCGCAAGCACGGCGAGCGTTTCGACTATCCCGACCCGCGCACCGAATCCATTTTGTCCGAAACCTACGGCATCATGGTGTATCAGGAGCAGGTCATGCAGATGGCGCAGATCGTCGGCGGCTACTCGCTCGGCGGCGCCGACATGCTGCGCCGCGCGATGGGCAAGAAGAAGGCCGAAGAGATGGCCGAGCACCGCGAGATCTTCCGCGCCGGCGCCGCCAAGGATGGCCTGACGGCCGAAAAGGCCGACGAGATCTTCGACTTGATGGAAAAGTTCGCCGGCTACGGCTTTAACAAGTCGCACGCCGCCGCCTACGCGCTGCTGTCGTACCACACCGCCTACCTGAAGGCGCACCACACCGCCGCCTTCATGGCCGCCAACCTGTCGCTGGCGATGGACGACACCGACAAGATCAAGATCCTGGTCGTGGACTCGCTGGAGATCTGCGGCCTCACGCTCCTGCCGCCCGATATCAACCATTCCGACTACCGCTTCATGCCGGAAGGCCCGCCACCGTCGGTCACCGGCAAGCGCGTCACCAACATCCGTTACGGGCTGGGCGCGGTCAAGGGTTCGGGCCAGTCGGCGATCGAAGCGATCATCGCCGCGCGCACCGCCGGCGGGCCGTTCACCGACCTGTTCGACTTCTGCAAGCGGGTCGACCGCAAGCAGATCAACCGCCGCACCATCGAATCCTTGATCCGCAGCGGCGCGTTCGACTGCTTCAAGGTCGACCGCGCGATTCTGCTGGCCTCGGTGCCGTTCGCGGTCGAAGTGGCCGACCAGGCCTCGGCCTCGGTCAACCAGGTCAGCCTGTTCGGCGGCGACGACAGCGACCTGGTGGCCCCGCCGGAGTACGTGAAAGCGACGCCGTGGACCGACCGCCAGAAGCTGTCGGAAGAAAAAATCGCGCTCGGGTTTTACCTGTCGGGGCACATGTTCGATTCGTTTGCGACCGAGGCGCGGCGCTTTGCGCGCACCAAGCTGACCGACCTGGAACCGTCGCGCGAGCCGCGCATGATGTGCGGCGTGATCACCGGCGTGCGCACCCAGATGACCCAGCGCGGCAAGATCCTGATCGTCTCGCTCGACGACAAGAGCGGCACGGTGGAAGTGACGGTGTACAGCGAAGTGGTCGAGTCGAACAAGAACATCTTCAAGGAAGACGAGTTTTTGGCGGTGGTGGGCAAGGTGTCGGAAGACCGCTTCAACGGCGGCTTGCGCATCACGGCCGAGAAGGTGTTCGACCTGACCTCGGCGCGCGTGCACTACGGGCGCCAGCTCGGGCTGTACCTGCCGGGCAAGGTAGCCTCGTCGAAAATCGCCGAAGTGCTGCAACCGTACCGCGCCATGACCGGCTTGCCGGTGGCGATGCGGGTCAAGCCGCAGGGCGTCGATTGCACCTTGCAGTTCGGCGACGACTGGAGGGTGGCGCCGTCGGATGCGTTGACCCTGGCGCTGGAGCAGGTGCTGGGCGCGCGCGAGGTCGCGGTCGAGTACTGATCCGCGTGGAACGAGGGGCCTACAACCCCAGCGCCGCCTTTTGAGTCCTGCGCAATCGCTTCCACACCTTGATCTTGCGACTGGCCGTCTGCCTGGCCCGGAACACAAAATTCCCCGCCAGCGCGCGTTCCACCTGGCGGATCATGCGTGCATCATGCTCCCTGTCGATCGACACCGTCTGCCCGGCCTGCACCGCCGCCAGCATGCTGGCGCAGTCGCCGAACAGGCTCTCCACGAACACCGACTTGATGAACGCGCGCACGCGGCGCCCGCTTGCGCGCGGCAGTTCGTACGAATCCTTGACCACGCCGATATAAAAGTACCCGGCCGCGATATCGAAGTGGGTTTTCACTGACGGCGCCACCCCAAGCCGCTCCAGGTGCCCGCGCGCGACCGGCAGCGCCCCCGCCAGGTCCATGCACCAAGTCTCCGAAATGAGCTTGGTGATGCTGTCCGGGTGCTGGCGGTAATCGATGATCGCGTGCGGCAGGTACAGCAGGCTGGCGCACTGGCTCAATAGCCGGGGCAGGGTGGACATATCCTCGAATACGCGCCCTGGCGGGAACACGGGCGCCTCCAGCTGCTCGTACACGGCGCGCTTGAAGACTTTGGCCCACACATACATCTGGCGGTCGGCAAAGAAGGTATTGAGAATAGTGGCCTGGTCGCGCAGCAGCCCAGGCCGATAGCGCAGGCCGACCCGGTGCGATTTGTCTTCCTGGTCCGGCAGCCACACGCGGAAGTCGCAGGCGATGACGTCCGGATGATGCGCGTCGATGGCTTGCTCGAGCGCCGCCAGCGAGCCTGCCAGCAGGCGGTCGTCGCTGTCGACGAACACGATGTACTCGCCGCGCGCGCAAGCCAGGCCCCGGTTGCGCGCCATGGCGATGCCCTGGTTGTCCTGCGCCAGTACGGTGCACGCCATGTCGCTGCGCGCCTCGATTAGCGCACGCGCGCGCGCCAGGGTGGCGTCGCGCGAGCCGTCGTCGATGACGATCAGTTCATGGCGTGGGCCCATCTGGTCCAGCACCGATTCCAGGCACGCCGCAATGAAGTTCTGCACATTCCAGGCGGGGACGATGATGCTCAATAGCGGCTGCGGCGCCGCGGCGTGCGTGACCATGGGTGCCCGGGCTAGCGCGCCAGCCCGACCGGCGCGCGAATGATCTTGTCGACCTGGCTCTGGTACACCAGCTTGTCGTGATGCGCCGCCTGGTCGCGATTGCGCTCCTTGTGCCACAGGTGGAACACCTCGGTGGCGAAGGCGCCGTCCTTGCGCCGCACGCCGGCGTTAAACAGGCGCACCACGAAATCGGCATCTTCATGACCCCAGCCGGAGAACGATTCGTCGAAACCGTTCACGCGCTCGATGTCGCTGCGCCAGGCGCTCATGTTGCAGGACTTGATGCGGCGCATGGTGAAGCCGCGCCGCACCCGCCCAAGGTCGGGCAGGCGGATCGCCAGCTGCAGGATCTTCTGGATATTCCCGGCGCGCCAGGCGCGCCACCACACGCCCAGCCCCGCCTCGTGCAGGTCGCGCTGTTCGGCCAGGGCGGCGCGGGTAAATTCGGGACACAGCAGCACGCGGCTGCCGGTGATCATGCAGCCCGGCTGCGCCAGGCGCCGGTGGCTGGCCACGAAATCCTTGCGCGGCACGCAGTCGCCGTCGAGGAAAATCACGTAATCGCCGCGCGCCGCCAGCACGCCCTGGTTGCGCGCGCGCGCCACGCGGAAACCGTCGTCGGGCTGCCACACATGCACCAGGCGGCGCTGCGTGCCCGCCGCGATGCGTTCGACGCAGTGGCGGGTCGCCTCGGTCGACCCATCGTCGGTGACGATGATCTCGAAATCCTCGTCATCCTGCGCCAGGCAGGCGCGCAGCACCGCTTCCAGGGCATCGGGCCGGTTGTAGGTGGTGACGATCAGAGAAATGGTGTGCGGACGTGACAAGATGGACTCCCGGTGAAACGACATTCACTGCCAGCGGCAGCGCCCAACGCGTACATACCTATTATACGTCCCCGCCGCACAAGGTCCAGCGCTTACGGCATCAAAGCGCTTATCCACGCGCGCCATGTCACGCCAGTCCGCGCAGTGCGCGCACGGTGTGCTCGGCGGCGCGCTGGCGCACCAGCGCGCGGTTGCTCGAGGCTTCGTCGCGCGCGTTTTCGCGGTGCCACAAATGAAACACTTCGGTGGCGAACGCGCCATCCTTGCGGACCACGCCGGCGTTAAACAGGCGCACCACGAAGTCGGCGTCCTCGTGCCCCCAGCCCTCGAAGCTTTGGTCGAAGCCGTTGACGGTGTCGATGTCGCTGCGCCAGGCGGCCATGTTGCAGCCCTTGATGCGGCGCCAGCTGAAGCGTTTTTGCACCCGCCCCAGGTCGGGCAGCTTGAACAGCAATTGCAGCACCTTGTTGAGGTGCCCGCGCGCGCGCAGGGCCAGCTTTTCGCCGACAGCGAGCGTGTGCAGGTCGCGCTTGTCGGCCAGCACGCGCTGCGTGAAGGCGTCGTCGAGCAGGATGCGGCTGCCGGTGACCATGCAGCCCGGCTGCGCCAGTGCGCGGTGGCGCGCCACGAAATCGCGTTGCGGGATGCAGTCGCCGTCGAGCAGCACGATGTACTCGCCGCGCGAGGCCAGGATGCCCTGGTTGCGCGCCATCGCCAGCCGGAAGCCCTGGTCCGGCTGCCACACATGGCGCAGCGGCACCGTCGCACGCGTTTGCAGGCGCGCGACACAGGCGCGGGTCGGCTCGCCCGAACCGTCGTCGGCGATGATGATTTCGAACTGCCTGTCGCTCTGCGCAAAGCAGGCGTCGACCACGGCTTCGAGCGCGTCGGGCCGGTTGTAGGTGGCGACGATGATGGAAATGAGGACGTCGGCGCGCATCTAGCTACCCTGCAAGGTGAACTTGCCGGGCGTCGTCTGGTGGCGTGCGCTCACATACAGGGAGCCGGCCAGCAGCAGGAACCAGTAGGCTTCCGTCACATCCCACAGCAGGCTGTTGAACGAGGAGCTGACCACATAGATCACCCACAGCAGCACCAGCGCATCGGCATGGAAGGAGCGCGTGCGCAGGGCCGGGCGCAGCAGGCTGCCCAGCATGGCGAAATACAGCAGCAGGCCGGGCACGCCAAGCTGCGCGGCGATCAGCAGGAACTCGCTGTGCGGCTGGTGGCGCGTTTTTCCCAGTTCGTCCTCGGGCCAGTCGCGCAGCGCGGTTGGCGCATACACCTCGGCGAACGAGCCGGTCCCGAGGCCAGCGAGCGGGTGGGCGGCGATGATGCTGGAGCCGACCCGCAGATAACTCATGCGCAGGCCGTTGGGCGAGCGTTTCTGGTCGGTGCGCACCTCGGTGATCAGGTCATCGGTGCGCAGCTTGAAGTTGTTCGAGCTGGCGTAAAAACCCACGAACAGCAGCACGATGGCCGCCATCCCGCAGCTGGTGCGCAGCAGCGTAAAGCGCACCCGCAGCAGGAACAGCACCACCATGCCCGCGAACAGGGCAACGTAACCGGTGCGGCCCTGGTTGAGGAAAATGATCGGTACGCTGAACAGGATTCCGGCCGCCACGCAGGCCACGCGCGCCCGCGCGCCCTGCACATAGGTGGCGCCGAGCAGGCAGGTCACCGTCGCAAAACTGAGCAGGATGCCGATCGTGATGTGATTCTTGAACGAGAACGAATCCTTGGCGGTGCCGATGCGCCAGTAGCCTTCCGGGGAGGCGGGCATCAGGTCGTGCCAGACCAGGTAGTTCGAGATGGCCAGCACCGCCGCCCCGCCGAAAAAGGCGGCCAGCGCGCGCCCCGGCATGCCCGGGTCGCGCAGGCTGGTGGCCACCGCGATCGGCAGCACCAGCAGGCGCGAGTATTTTTTCAGGGCCGAGACGATATCGGCCGGCGGCCCGATCGACCAGCTGGCGCCGAGCACCAGCAGCGCCAGCAAACCAAAGGCCAGCAGCGCCGGCGGCGCGCGCAGCGCGGCCCGCAGCGCAGCGCTGGTGTACAGGGCGGCGCCGAAACAGAGCACGCAACAACCGGCAAAGACATTCGTCAGCCAGGTGGAAAACGGTACGCAAAACAGCGCCAGCAAGAGCAGGTACTGAACCGCGCGCTCAAGCCGTGAAATCGGAAAACCGGGAAAATCTTGCATTGTAGCAATAGCCTTGTTAAGCGACCTGGGTCGTGCATGCCGCGCGTTGAGCGTGGCGATAGCGGGCGCCGTCGTGCGCGGCGCCTGCCCCCCTAAAATTTGTTCGCCATTTTACAGTACGGTCCGCAGGTGGCCCGGGGCGGCCGGATGCGCGCGCGGGGAAGCGGCGGCGCGGCTGTATTTGGCGTGCCCGCGATGTTTGTAGTGGCCGCACCCGGACCGCGTGTGCGAAAATGTCGAGCCTCTGGTACAGGCTGCGTATTTACAAGCGCGGCATGCCGCAACCGGACCAGGCTCTGAAAGAGAAAACGATGGAAAATAGTGTCATAGTCCGGCGCCTGCTGGCTATCGTCAAACCGTACCGTGCGCGCGCGCTGATGTCGCTGCTGGCCATGGCCGGCACCGCCGTCACCGAGCCGGCGCTCGGCTACGCGCTGCAACTGCTGATCGACAAAGGCTTCGGTCCGCACCGGGTCGAATTTTCCCTGTGGCTGGTGCCGCTGGTGCTGCTGTCGATCTTCATCGGGCGCGGCATCTTCACCTTCTCCACCGCGTACCTGAACAACTGGGTGATCAGCCGCGTGCTCAACGACCTGCGGCGCATGGTGTTCGACCGCTTGCTGCGCCTGCCGGTGGCGCGCTTTCACGAAGAATCGACCGGCAAGATCATCAACGTCGTCATCGGCGACGTGCGCCAGGTGGTCGACATGATCAATTCCGTGTTCGTGGCCTATGTGCGCGATTCGCTCGTCATCGTCGGCCTGTTGCTGATGCTGATGTGGACCAACTGGAAACTGACCCTGATCGCGCTGGTCGTCATGCCGGTCACCGCCGCCATCGTGCGCACCACCGCCAAGCGCATGCGCCGCCTGAGCCGCGACAACCAGCGCGTGACCGCCGAAATGACCCAGGTGGTCGAAGAAGCGGCGCGCGGGCACCAGGTGATCCGCGTGTTCGCCGGCGAGCGTTACGAGCGCGAACGGTTCGAACAGCGCAGTGGCGCGCTGCTCGGCTTCTCGCAGCGCATCACGGTCGCCAGCGCCGCCACCGTGCCGATCACCCAGAGCGCCACCGCGCTGGCGGTGTCGGTGGTGATCGTCATCGCCATGAGCTCCGGGATGACCCAGGGAGAATTCATCAGCTTCATCACCATGATGCTGATGCTGCTCGCGCCCCTCAAGTCGCTGGTGGGCGTGAACGGTCCGCTGCAGCGCGGCATGGCCGCCGCCGAAACCGTGTTCGCCATGATCGACACCCCGGTCGAAGCCGATCCGGGCAAGGTCGCGCTGGAGCGCGCGCGCGGTCATCTGCAGTTCCAGAACGTACAGTTCCGCTACACCGACAACAACCCGCTGGCGCTGAACGATGTCACGCTCGACGTGCTGCCGGGGCAGACCGTGGCGCTGGTGGGCATGTCCGGCGGCGGCAAGTCGACCTTCGTGAACCTGGTGACGCGCTTTTACTCGCCGCAGGGAGGGCGCATCCTGCTCGACGGCGTGCCATATGAAGACATCACCCTGCAAAGCCTGCGCGCGCAGCTGGCCATGGTCAGCCAGAACGTGGTGCTGTTCGACGACACCCTGGGCGCCAACATCGCCTACGGCGCCGAACGGGTCGACCCGGCGCGCCTGGCCGCGGCCATCAAGGCGGCCCACCTGGACGATGTGGTGGCGGCCCTGCCGGAAGGCGTCAATACGCCGATCGGCGAAAACGGCATGCGCCTGTCGGGCGGCCAGCGCCAGCGCGTGGCGATCGCGCGCGCCATCTACAAGGACGCGCCGATCCTGATCCTGGACGAAGCCACCTCCGCCCTCGACAACGAATCCGAACGCGCGGTGCAGGGCGCGCTCGACACCCTGATGGCAGGGCGCACCACGCTCGTCATCGCGCACCGCCTCTCGACCATCGAACGGGCCGACCGCATCGTGGTGCTCGACCAGGGGCGGATCGTGGAAGCGGGACGCCATGACGAACTGCTGGCGCACGACGGCATGTACGCCAACCTGTACCGCCTGCAGTTCGCCAATAAGTCGGAAAACAAGGCAGAAGCATGAGCGAAGGACGCACCCTGGTCATCTCGCCGAACTGGATCGGCGACGCGGTCATGGCCCAGCCGCTGCTGCAGATGTTGAAGCGGCAGCATCCGGCGCGTCCGATCGACGTGCTGGCGCCGCCCTCGGTGGCGCCGGCGTGGCGCGCCATGATCGAAGTCGACAGCGTGCTCGAAACCCCGTTCCGCCACGGCGCGCTGCAACTGCGCGAGCGCTGGCGCTACGCCAAGGTGCTGCGCGTGCGCGGCTACGTCGACGCCTACGTGCTGCCCAACACGATCAAGTACGCGCTCATCCCCTGGCTGGCTGGCATCGCGCGCCGGGTCGGCTACAAGGGCGAGATGCGCTACGGCCTGCTCAACGTGGTCCATCACGACGATGCGCCAAAGCGCGCAATGGTGCCGTTCTACGCCGCGCTGGCCGGTGCGCCCGGGGCCGCGCTGCGCGCCGACGTGCCGCGCCCGGCCATGTGTGTCGATCCGGAGCAGGTTATCGAGGTGCGTGCGCGCCACGGCATGGGCGGGGCGGGGCGGCTGGTGGTGTTTGCGCCGGGCGCCGAATTCGGCGCCGCCAAGCGCTGGCCGGCGCGCCACTTCGCCGCGCTGGCGCAATCGGTGCGCGAACAAGACCCGTCGGCGCACATCGCCTTGCTCGGTTCGCCCAAGGACCGTGAAGCCTGCGCCGAGATTACGGCCCTCACCGGCACCGACGGCATCCACAACGTGGCCGGCGCCACCTCGCTCAGCGAAGCGATCGCGCTGATCGCCGGCGCGGCCGCGGTGGTGGCCAACGACTCCGGCCTGCTGCACATTGCCTCGGCGCTGAACCGGCCGGTGATTGCCCTGTACGGCCCGACCGACCCCGACCACGCCCCGCCGTTTTCCGACGTCGCCCGCTCGATCTCGCTGCGGCTGGCCTGTGCACCGTGCCGCCAGCGCGAATGCCCGCTGGGTCACCACGACTGCATGGAAAAGCTCGAGCCAGGCATGGTCTGGCAGGAGCTGCGCCAGATGTAACCCCACCCCCTACCCCCGGTGTCAGGTCTGACATTCGGACACGAGCTCGACTTTAGATGGGGGAACCATGCGGCCCACTATTGAGCCCGTGTCCGAATGTCAGACCTGACACCGGGTTTGATCAATACCTGGCACCAAGTTTGACCATTTAAGGTCGAGGCCGTGTCCGAATGTCAGACCTGACACCGCAGTGGGAGGTGAAATGTGATGCTGGCAAGGGTATGATGTGAATTCGTCATCGTCAGCCAGCGTGGCTGCTTTCAGGATCTTCCATGAACCATCCCGTCATTCCGATCGTGCCCCAGGCCAGCAGCCGCCAGCGCAAGCGCCAGGCGCCCAAGGGCCGGCGCGTCGATCCGCAGGCCCTGCTGGAAGTGCAAGCCTTGCTCGGCGCGCAATCGCGCCAGCGCGACCTGCTCATCGAGCACCTGCACAAAATACAGGATGCCTTCGGCTGCCTGTCGCACGCCCACCTGGCGGCGCTGGCGCAGGAAATGAAGCTGGCCCAGGCCGAGGTCTACGAGGTCGCCACCTTCTACCATCACTTCGACGTCGTGCGCGAAGGCGGGAGCGCGCCACCGGCCTTGACGGTGCGCGTCTGTAATGGCCTCTCGTGCGAGATGGCTGGCGCGCGCGACCTGCTCGAGCGCCTGCCCGCCATCCTGGGCGCGGGCGTCGGCATGGACGTGCGCGTGCTCGCCGCGCCCTGCATCGGCCGCTGCGAACAGGCGCCGGCGGCCGTGGTCGGCCAGCACCCGCTCGCCCGCGCCAGTTGCGACTCGGTGGCCGCCGCAGTGAGCAACGGCCACACCACCCATGAGCCTACCGGCTACATCGATTACGACAGCTACCGCAGCGCCGGCGGTTATGTCCTGGCGCACGCGTGCCACGACGGCCAGCGCGATGCCGAGGCGCTGATCGCCACCATGGAGGAGTCGAGCCTGCGCGGCCTGGGCGGCGCCGGTTTTCCGACCGGGCGCAAATGGCGCATCGTGCGCGGCGAGCCGGGACCGCGCCTGATGGCGATCAATATCGACGAGGGCGAGCCGGGCACTTTCAAGGACCGCTATTACCTCGAGCGCGACCCGCACCGCTTCCTCGAAGGCGCGCTGGTGGCGGCCTGGGTGGCTGGCGTCGACACCATCTATATCTACCTGCGCGACGAATACCACGGCTGCCGCGCGATGCTCGAGACCGAGCTGGCGCGCCTGCGCGCCGACCCGCCGTTTACCTCCATGCCCGAGTTCATCCTGCGCCGTGGCGCCGGCGCCTACATCTGCGGCGAAGAATCGGCGATGATCGAATCGATCGAGGGCAAGCGCGGCATGCCGCGCCTGCGCCCTCCGTACGTGGCCCAGGTCGGCCTGTTTGGCTTGCCAACCCTGCAGCACAACTTCGAAACCCTGCACTGGGTGCGTGCCATCATGGAGCACGGCGCCGCCTGGTACAGCGCCCAGGGCCGCCACGGGCGCAAGGGCTTGCGCTCGTTTTCGGTCTCGGGCCGGGTGCGCGAACCGGGTGTCAAGCTGGCGCCGGCCGGCATCACCGTGCAGGAGCTGATCGACGAATACTGCGGCGGCATGGCGCCCGGCCACCAGTTCTACGGCTACCTGCCGGGCGGCGCCTCGGGCGGCATCCTGCCGGCCGCGCTGGGCGCGATCCCGCTCGACTTCGATACCTTGCAGCCGTACGGCTGCTTCATTGGCTCGGCCGCCGTGGTGGTACTGTCGGACCAGGATTCGGCGGTGGCCGCCGCGCGCAACACGATGCGCTTCTTCAAGGACGAATCGTGCGGCCAGTGCACGCCGTGCCGGGTCGGCACCGCCAAGGCGCTGGCGCTGATCGGGCAAGCGCAATGGGATACGCCGCTGCTGGCCGAGCTGTCGCAGGTGATGCGCGACGCCTCCATCTGCGGCCTCGGCCAGGCCGCGCCCAATCCGGTCGATTGCGTCGTCAAGTACTTTTCCCATGAACTGGTGCAGCCATGAATGCGATCAGCAGGAACAAGCAAGCGGCCTTGCAGGGCGCGCCCGTGGAGTTCGAAATCAACGGCCGGCAGGTCGCCGCCTTTGCCCATGAAACCCTGATCGAGGTGGCCGCGCGCGAAGGCATCGAGATTCCGCGCCTGTGCTACAAACCGGGCATGGACACGGCCGGCAACTGCCGCGCATGCATGGTGGAGATCGACGGCGAGCGCGTGCTGGCGCCGTCCTGCTGCCGCCATCCGGCCGCCGGCATGAAGGTTGCGACAAACAGCGCGCGCGCCGTGGCCGCGCAAAAAATGGTGCTCGAACTGCTGCAGTCGGATATGCCGGAACGCGCCTACACGCGCCACAACGAAGTCGATTTCTGGGCGCGCAAGCTGGCCCTTGGCCAGCCGCGCTTCGCCGCACGCAGCCAGCCGGCGCGCGACGCTTCGCATGCGGCCATTGCCGTCAATCTCGACGCCTGCATCGCCTGCACGCGCTGCGTGCGCGCCTGCCGCGACGAGCAGGTCAACGACGTGATCGGCCTGGCCTGGCGCGGCGACCACGCAAAAATCGTGTTCGACATGGACGATGCGATGGGCGACTCCACCTGCGTCGGCTGCGGCGAATGCGTGCAGGCTTGCCCGACCGGCGCCTTGAGCCCGGCGCGCGACGCCGCCCTGGCGGTGCCGGACAAGCAGGTCGAGTCGGTCTGCCCGTACTGCGGCGTGGGCTGCCAGCTGACCTACAACATCAAGGATAACAAGATCCTGTTCGTCGAGGGGCGCGACGGCCCGGCCAACCGCGAACGCCTGTGCGTCAAGGGCCGCTACGGCTTCGATTACGCGCACCATCCGCAGCGCCTGACGGTGCCGCTGATCCGCCGCCTTGATGCGCCCAAGAGCGGCGAATTTTCCATGGACCCGGCGCGCGTGCTCGATGTGTTCCGCGAAGCGACCTGGGACGAGGCGCTCGATGCCGCCGGCGGCGCGCTGGCGCGCATCCGCGATACGCACGGCAAGCGCGCGCTGGCCGGCTTCGGCTCGGCCAAGGGCAGCAACGAAGAAGCCTACCTGTTCCAGAAGCTGGTGCGCACCGGCTTTGGCAGCAACAACGTCGATCACTGCACGCGCCTGTGCCACGCCTCGTCGGTCGCGGCGCTGCTGGAAGGAATCGGCTCGGGCGCTGTATCGAACCCGGTGATGGACGTGACCCTGGCCGAGGTGGTGATCGTCATCGGCGCCAACCCGACCGTGAACCATCCGGTGGCGGCCACCTGGATCAAGAACGCGATCAAGAACGGCACCAAGCTGGTGGTGTGCGACCCGCGCCGCTCGGACCTGGCGCGCAGCGCGCACCGCTACCTGCAGTTCAAGCCCGATACCGACGTGGCCCTGCTCAACGCGATGATGCATGTGATCGTGGCCGAAGGCCTGGTCGACCAGGACTTCATCGCCAGCCGCACCATCGGCTACGCCGAGCTGGAACAGAATGTGGCCGGCTACAGCCCGGAGCTGATGGCGCCCATCTGCGGCGTTGACGCCGACACCATCCGTTACGTGGCGCGCCTGTACGCCACCTCGAAAGCGTCGATGATCCTGTGGGGCATGGGCATTTCGCAGCACATCCACGGCACCGACAACGCGCGCTGCCTGATCGCGCTGGCGCTGATGACGGGCCAGATCGGGCGCCCCGGCACCGGCCTGCATCCGCTGCGCGGCCAGAACAATGTGCAGGGCGCGTCCGACGCGGGCCTGATCCCGATGATGTTCCCCGATTACCAGCGGGTGGACAATCCGCAGGCGCTGGCCAAGTTCGAGCAGGCCTGGGGCATGCCGCTCGACTCCCGGCCCGGCCTGACGGTGGTCGAGATCATGCACGCCATTCCGCGCGGCGAGATCCGCGGCATGTACATCATGGGCGAGAACCCGGCCATGTCCGACCCGGACGCCAACCACGCGCGCGCCTCGCTCGCCGCGCTCGAGCACCTGGTGGTGCAGGATATTTTCCTGACCGAGACCGCCTACCTGGCCGACGTGATTTTGCCGGCCAGCGCGTTTCCCGAAAAGACGGGCAGCTTCACCAATACCGACCGCCTGGTGCAGATCGGACGCCAGGCGATCGACCCGCCCGGCCAGGCCAGGCAGGATCTGTGGATTATCCAGCAGATGGCGCAGCGCCTGGGCCTGGACTGGCGGTACGGGCACGTGTCGGAAGTGTTCGACGAAATGCGCCGCATCATGCCGAGCATCGGCGGGATCACCTGGGACAGGCTGGAACGCGAGCACGCCGTCACTTACCCGTGCACGAAGGAGGGCGATCCGGGCCAGCCGGTGGTCTTTACCGGGCAGTTCCCGCGCGAGTCCGGGCGCGCGCGCTTTGTGCCGGCCGATATCATCCCGGCCGACGAGCGCCCCGACGCGGCGTATCCGATGGTGCTCATCACCGGGCGCCAGCTCGAACACTGGCACACCGGCAGCATGACGCGCCGCACGGCGGTGCTGGACGCGATCGAGCCCGATCCGGTGGCGCTGGTCCATCCGCTCGACCTGGCGGCGCTGGGCGGCAAACCGGGCGACGTGGTGACGATCGCGTCGCGCCGCGGCCAGGTGGTTCTTTACGCGCGGGCCGACGACAGTTCGCCGCGCGGCGCGATCTTCGTGCCGTTCTGTTACTACGAAGCGGCCATCAACCGCCTCACCAACGCCGCGCTCGACCCGTTCGGCAAGATCCCCGAGTTCAAATACTGCGCCATCCGGGTGACCTTGGGCGGGGTGGTCGAGCCGCAGGGCAGCTTTGGCGGCGGCCAGCTGCTCGCCGGGATGCCCGCAGCATGAGCTTGCCGCGCTTGAGCGACGCGCGCGCACCGCTCACCCACGAGGTGGAGGTGCTCGATGAACGGGGACGCCGCTCGACCATCGCCATTCCCGCCGAGCGGGCGCTGACAGTGTACGTGGACAAGCGCGAGCTGGTGACCTTGATGACCTTGGGCGGCGCCCCGGAAGCGCTCACCTTGGGCTATCTGCGCAACCAGCGCCTGGTGCAAGCGGTGGCCGACATCGTCTCGGTGCAGGTCGACTGGTCGGTCGACGCGGTGGCCGTGGTCACGCGTTCCGGCATCGCCGACGTGGAGGCGCGCACCTCCAAAAAGGTGGTCACCACCGGCTGCGGCCAGGGTTCGGTGTTCGGTGGCCTGATGGACGACATCGACCGGATCGTGCTGCCGCCGCATGCGCGCCTGGCGCAATCGACCGTGTACCGCATCGTCGACACCATCCGCACGCAGCAATCGATCTACAAGCAGGCCGGCTCGGTGCATGGCTGCGCGCTGTTCTCGAACACGGGCGAGCTGCTGTATTTTGTGGAAGACGTGGGCCGCCACAACGCGGTCGACGCCATCGCCGGGCGCATGTGGCTCGACGGCGTGGCCGGGGGCGACAAGGTGTTCTACACGACCGGCCGCCTGACGTCCGAGATGGTGATCAAGGGCGCGCAGATGGGCATTCCGTTCCTGCTGTCGCGCTCCGGCACCACCCAGATGGGCCACATGGTGGCCGGCAAGATCGGCATGGCGCTGCTGGCGCGCTGCAGCGGCAAGCACTTTTTGCTGCTGACCGGCCATGAGCGCCTGGACTTCGAGCCGCTCGCGCCCTGATGTCGCTGCTTGACGCCACGCACGCCGCGTTTGCACTGCTGCTGTCGGGCGACGCCGCGCTGTGGGCCATCGTGTGGGTCTCGCTCAAGACCAGCGTGCTTGGCCTGCTGCTGGCGACCGCGCCGGCGGTGCTGCTCGGGTATGCGATCGCCAGTTACCGCTTTCCCGCGCGCCGCGTCGCGATCTGGCTGGTGCAGGCCAGCCTGTCGCTGCCGACGGTGCTCATTGGCCTGCTGCTGTACCTGCTGCTGTCGCGCCACGGCCCGTGGGGTTCGCTGCACTGGCTGTTTTCGCAGCCGGGCGTGGTGCTCGGGCAGTGCATCATCGCCACCCCGGTGCTGGTCGCCTTCACCCTGGCGGCGGTGCAGGCGCTCGATGCGCGCTACGCCGAAACGGCGATCGCCCTGGGCGCGTCGCGCTGGCGCACCATGTTCACGGTGCTGCGCGAAGCGCGTTTCGGCGTCATGGCGGCGCTGATCAGCGGGTTCGGACGGGTGTTGTCGGAAGTGGGCTGCGCGCTCATGGTGGGCGGGAATATCGCCGGCGAGACGCGCACCATCACCACCGCCATCGCGCTCGAAACGAGCAAGGGCGAGTTCGCCCAAGGCATCGCGCTCGGCATCGTGCTGGTGGCGCTGGCGCTGCTCATGAACGGCGCGCTGATGCTGCTGCAGGGCGACACGCGCGCCGCCGGGGCACGCCAATGAGCTTGCTGCGCATCGACAAACTGCGCAAGGCGCACGGCGCGCGCGTGCTGTTCGACCTGGACGCCTTTGCGCTCGACGCGGGCCGCGCTTACGTGCTCACCGGGATCAACGGCGCCGGCAAGAGCACCTTGCTGCGCGTGCTGGCCGGACTGGAACCGGGCGAGGCATCCGGCCTGACCTGGCAGGGGCGGCCGGCGGCGTTGTCGCCGTATCCGCCCGCCCTGCGCGCGGCGATCGTGTACGTGCACCAGCATCCGGTGATGTTTTCGACCAGCGTGGCGGCCAACATCGGCTACGGGCTGCGCGCGCGCGGCGTGCCGCGGGCACAGGTGGCGCAGGCGGTGGCGCAGGCCATGGCATGGGCCGGCGTCGCGCACCTGCACGAGAGCGATCCGGCCCGCCTGTCGGGCGGCGAGGTGCAGCGCGTGGCGCTGGCGCGCGCGTCGGTGCTGCGGCCTTCCCTGCTGCTGCTCGACGAACCGACAGCCAACCTCGATGGCACCGCGCGCGAACAGGTGATATCGCTCATTGCCGCCCTGACGGCCGGCGGCGGCGCGGTGGTCACGGCCTGCCATGACCGTGACCTGATCGGCATGCCCGGCGTGCAACGCCTTAAACTACGTGATGGAAAGCTCGAATACAAATGACCGGGAAAATCGCATTCGCCCTCTGGTTGGGCATCGCCTGCCCGCTGGCTCTGGCGGGCGAGCAGGTGCTGCGCCTGTCCACCACCACCAGCACCGACAATTCCGGCCTGCTGGCCTGGCTGCTGCCGGTGTTCGAGGCAAGGACGGGCACAAAAGTGCAGGTGATTGCCGTCGGCAGCGGCAAGGCGCTGGAACTGGCGAAAAATGGCGATGTCGACGTCGCCCTGGTGCACGCGCGCGCCGCCGAAGACACGTTCGTGGCCGAGGGCCATGGCATCAAGCGGCGCGACGTGATGTACAACGACTTCGTGCTGGCCTGCCCGCCGTCCGACAAGGCCGACATCAAAGGCGGCTCCGATATCGTCGCCGCCCTGCGCAGGCTGGCGTCGAGCGAGGTGCGCTTCGTTTCGCGCGGCGACAATTCCGGCACCGACCAGATGGAAAAGAGCTACTGGAAAGCGGCCGGCATACGCCCGCCGCCGCCGCGTTACCTGTCGGCCGGGCTGGGCATGGCGCAAGTGCTGGGCATGGCGGCCGAGCTGCAAGCCTGCACCCTGACCGACCGCGCCACCTACGCCACCTTCAAGGACAAAGCCGCGCTGGCGATCCTGGTGCAGGGCGACCCGAAGATGTTCAATCCGTACGGGATCATCGCGGTCAATCCGGCGCGCCATCCGGGCATCAACGAGCGCGCGGCGTATCAGTTGATCGACTGGATCACCTCCGGCGAAGGGCAGGCCCGGATCGCCGCCTTCCGCCCGAACGGGCAGCAACTGTTTTTTCCGTCGGCCCTGCCGGCACGATAATGCAAAGCGAGGCTTCAAGCGGCATCATCCCCGAACCCGATTCGCCAGCCTGCGCGGGCACGCAATAAGGCCTATCATATCGCCCTGATGCG
The DNA here is from genome assembly GCF_011682065.1 of Massilia rubra. Taxonomy (GTDB): domain Bacteria; phylum Pseudomonadota; class Gammaproteobacteria; order Burkholderiales; family Burkholderiaceae_D; genus Telluria_A; species Telluria_A rubra. The sequence goes on from NZ_VUYU01000001.1 coordinate 254,498, forward strand.
CCCCTGCGCGGCAAGGAGAAAGACCACGTGAGAGTTCTGATATTTGGCGCCACCGGCATGGTCGGGCAGGGCGTGCTGCGCGAGTGCCTGCAGGCCGCCGATGTGGAGCAGGTCGTCGCCATCGGCCGCACCCCGACCGGGCAGCGCCACCCCAAGCTGCGCGATGTGGTGCACGCCGATCTGTTCAACTACGCCACGCTGTCCGCGCAGCTGGACGATATCGACGCCTGCTTCTTTTGCGTGGGCGTGACGTCGTCGCGCATGAGCGAGGCCGACTACACGCGCCTGACCTGCGACCTGACCCTGGCGGCGGCCAATGCGCTGGTCGCGAAAAATCCGCGCATGGTGTTCGTGTATGTGTCCGGCGCCGGCGCCGACAGCAGCGAAACGAGCGCCACCATGTGGGAGCGCGTGCGCGGCAAGACCGAAAACGCGCTGCTGGCGCTGCCGTTTCGCGGCGTGTACATTTTCAGGCCGGGGATGATCGAGCCTCTCGACGGCATCAAGTCCAAGACCACCGCCTACCGCATTTTCTATGCGCTGATGAAGCCCGTGCTGCCGCTGCTGCGCGCCGCCATGCCCCGGCACGTGCTGACCACGCGCCAGGTGGGGCAGGCCATGCTGGCCGTGGTGCGCGGCGGCGCGCGCAAGCGCGTGCTGGGCAGCGCCGACATCGGCCCGCTCGGCCGCAACGCCACGCCGCCGTAGGCGCCGATGGGCCGGCGCTACCACCACAGTGTGTATGTCATCGAGCTGTCGAAGGACGTGCTGTACGAGCCGCGTTTCAAGAAGTCCAATCCGGATTACGTGAGCGGCAAACCGTGCGTGTACGTGGGCATGACGGGATTGAGCGTCGACCTGCGCTTCGACAAGCACAAGGCGGGCATCCAGGCCAACAAGTTCGTGCGCGAGTACGGGCTGCGCCTGCTGCCGGAACTGTACGCGGTCTACAACCCGATGCCTTATGCGGGCGCGGCCGACATGGAAGTCGAACTGGGCATCGGCTTGCGCGAGGCCGGCTACGGCGTGTGGCAGGCCTGAGCTTATCCGGCAATCATGTACGGAAAACAACCATTCCTTGTGTTCCTGACGGTGGACAAAGGTTGCCGCCAGGCGCTGCCGGGCTTTCCTGCGCGATGTCACCGGCTGATAAAATAGCAAGTTCTGGTCAATTGAGAATCAACATGGAAAAAATCATCCCCCACTTCGGCGCCATCAACTTGGCATTGCCTGAGGAATACAACGAAGCCACGTATCTGGTCGATGGACGGGAAATCGACCTGTCACTCGCTTTCTTCAACGCATTTCCCGGAGAGGATGGGTTTACCGAGTTCTCCGCGGTCAAGGACCTCGATCCGGCCGTGCTCGACCGTGTCAGCGGCTTCATGGAGCAGCTCGACAGCAAGATCGCGCGTGCGCATGCCGCCTGCGTGGCCGACTTCCACGCCGGGGGCGTGGTCAGGGACACGTATATCGATCATCACCTGGAAGAGTTCTCGCCGGAGCAACTGGCCACGCTGATCGAGGGCACCGACCCCGCGCTGCCGGTCGAGGAGCGCATGCTCGCGACCCTGCACCTGAGCCATGTGGGCCTGCATCCGATGCCGGACGACTCGGATGCCTCGTTTGCGATGTTCGATTTTACCTTCGGCGAAGACCTGACCAACTACGTGGTCGCGGTCAAGTTTGCCGAAGACGGCAGCATCCAGGGCGTCGACGTCGAAAGCTGACACGGCCTGCGCGCCGTGCCGCGCATCAGCGTGTGCGGCGGCGCCAGCGCGCCGCGCCCAGGCCGGCGGCGCCGATCGCCATCAGCGCCAGCGAAAACGGTTCCGGCACCGCGTTGAGGGCGTTGATCGCGAAGCGGGTCTGGCCGGTCCAGATCAGGCCGCGGCTATGGACGTCGGTGGCGCTGCGGTAGTTGTAGACGTACTCTTCACCGGTGATGGTCGAGCTGCTGATCTGGTAGGCGACATCCGATTGCGCCCAGGTGCTGGAAAACTTCAGCGGCCCGCCAATGCGGTAGCCGAAGCGCTCGATGCTGCATTTCCAGTAATACTGGTCGCCGACGCCGCAACCGATGTAATCGTTCGAACCATTGTGTTTGAACGAAAGCAGTTCTTCCTTGGCAAACAAGCCGTCGCCGTTCAGGTCTTCGGCGATAAAGCTGCCTGCGATCAAAGCCGCCGGATCGAACTGGTTGCTCACCTTGTCGTAAAATCCCGTGTAGCTGAAGTGGAACTCGATGGGGCCGGCTTGGGCTGCTGCGGCGCAAGTGGCAAGCGTCGCAGCGCTGATCAATCTGAAGAACATGGTTACCTCCGCTGAGGATGGAACGAATGCCCGGGGCCGACAGCGCACCCGGCCTGCCACGTGAAGGCCACGTGTCAGCGGATCGTATCAGGCGAACTCGTGCGCTCAGTAGCATATGCGCAACACATAAGATCGACGGCGGAAGTTTCTTGCCCCGATTGGCCCAAAAACGGCGTTCAAAATGTTAAAGATTAAGATTTGAATAAGTCAACATTTTAACGTTGGTAATTTTGCTATAATCGTAAAAGGCAATTTCGCCTTGCACATATAGAGATCATTATGGCAATTGACGTATACCTCCAAATCGAAGGCGTAAAAGGCGAGTCCGCCGATTCCACCCACAAGGACTGGATCGAGTGTGAATCGGTGGCTTGGGCAATTTCGCAGCCACGTTCGGCCACTTCCTCGACCGCCGGTGGTCACACCGCCGAGCGCGCTGAGTTGTCGGAAATCAGCATTGTAAAAATCGCCGACCTGGCTTCGCCAGTGCTGGCGCAACACTGCGCTTCGGGTAAAACCCTGGCAAAAGCGAAGTTCGAATTCTTCCGTGCCGATGGCACGGGCGAGCGCGTGAAGTACTACGAGATCGAACTGGAAAACGTACTGATCGGGCACATCGCTCCGAGCGTCGGCGCCGGCAGCATCATGGCTGAAAGCGTTGCACTGAAATTCTCGAAAGTGAAGTGGAAATACACGCAACAAAAAATCGGTGGCGGCACTGGCGGCAATACGTCCGGTGGTTGGGACGCGGCGCTCAACAAGGTTGTATAAACGAACGGCGGCCGCTGGTCGCCGTTCGCGCACCATGCGCACATGCTGCTCATGGTGCAAGCAAAAACGCTTGAGGGAGAGTGCATCCTCCTCAAGCGTTTTTTTATCGGAGTCCTTCCGTGGCCGCGCGTTTCAAATCGGCGCACAGCTTTTTCAATTCAGGCCGGCACGAAGACATTGCCAGCACCTGGATTTTTTCCAGGTCGTCGCTATTCAACGTTCCATTCAAATGCCTCGTTACAAAAGGCTGCAACGCGCGATCTTTCTTGATCAGGTTCGCCAGCGTGGGCAATGTGTCCCAATTGTCGACCAGCCGGCGCGCCACCGCTTCTGAAATGCCCTCCGAAATGCTGCCGTCGTCGCATTGACCGTATCGCCTGCGTCCCTCGTCGATCTTTTCCCAGCTACCGAGATGATCGATCATCGCTTGGGCGGCGTCGGCGTCAGCTCGCGTGCATCTTTTTTTCGCATGGGCGGCCGGGCTAAGGAAAGCGCACAACAGAAGTGCGGCGCCAATCTTCAAGGCGGCCTTATGCATGAGCAGGCCTGTTGCGGTGTGGTGCGCAGTGTGTATGCGTGCCACAGTTGTGTTCCACGCGAACCGCAGTGATGGGAGATGTGCGCATATGGTCCTTGATCACCGCCATTGCTTCGTCTGTGGTGCGAATGCATCCCATAGTCGGATGTTGCGGGCCTGGGTTGGTTCGGTAATGAAGCCGGCCGGAATGCGCGCCGATCCCTTTGTGGCCTGGCACGAAGAAGCGGACGATCCCATGCAAACCATACTTGCCGTTCGCATCCCGGACGTGCGTCATATAGCTGCGATTGGGAACATGGGGCAATGTGGCGCGACTGTCTACATTGTTATATGCCACCCAAGAGCCGTTCAGCGTCGTGTCGTTATCGTAAAGATGAATCGGGTGCGTGGCGCCATTACATACCAAAGTAGACATGTTTTACTCTCATCAGAGTTGACTTAATTGCAATTTGGCAGCATAGCATAAAATCATCGAAACAAACTTCAAATCCCGGCATTGGCGGCCGGCGGGAGCGCGCGTGAGGACCGGTCCAGCGAGGCCAAGGCTGCACGAGCGCTTTCATACGCTTGATTTAACAATTATTTTTATGGTAATACATAATTTCAACGTTGCTGCTTTTGTTATAATAGTGAAAGGCAATTCCGCCCTGACCTTAGGAAACTACTATGGCAATTGACGTATACCTCCAAATCGACGGCATCAAAGGCGAGTCGGCCGATTCTGGCCACAAGGATTGGATCGAGTGCGAATCCGTCGCTTGGGCTGTCTCGCAGCCACGTTCGGCAACTTCCTCGACCGCTGGTGGTCACACCGCCGAGCGCGCCGAATTGTCGGAAATTAGCTTTGTCAAGATCGCCGACCTGGCCTCGCCTTTGCTCGCGCAAAACTGCGCTTCCGGTAAAACCCTGGCAAAAGCGAAGCTCGAATTCTGGCGCGCGGATGGCGCCGGCGAACGTATCAAATACTACGAAATCGAACTGGAAAACGTTCTGATCGGCCACGTGGCGCCAAGCGTTGGCGCTGGCAGCGTGATGACCGAAAGCGTCGCCCTGAAATTCTCGAAGGTGAAGTGGAAATACACCCAACAGAAAATCAGCGGTGGCGCCGGCGGCAATACGTCCGGCGGTTGGGACGCGGCGCTCAACAAGGTTGTATAAGAGGGCGGCGGCCTAGTCGCTGCCGTTCGCCGCACCGGGGCGGATACCGCCCACGGTGCACAGCAAAAACGCTTGCGCGAGAGTCATTCTCCGCAAGCGTTTTTTTATCCGAGGGCCTCTGCGGCCGCCTGGCTGACGCTCCTCGCGTTCTTTACTTGAATGCGTCCGCCGCCCTTTTTTTCAGTTCCGCACACAGCCTTTTCAAGCCCGCCGGACACGACGACGTTGCCTGTACCTGGATTCTGTTTACTTCTCTGTCATTGAGGGTGCTGTCCACATGCCCCAGCACGAAGGGCTTGAGCGCGCGATCGCGCTCGATCAATTTTGCCAGTTCAGGCAGTGACTCCCAACGGTCCGCCAACTGCAATGCGATCGCTTCCGACAGGAGTTCGGCAGGACCGCCATCGTCGCAGTGACCGTATTGTTTGCGTAACTGGTCGACCTTTTCCCAGCTGTCGAGGTGATCGACCATGGCTTCGAAGGCGTCCGCCTGCTTTTCGGTGCATTTTTTCGCATGGGCGGCCGGAATCAGGCAAGCGCACAGCAGTACAGTGGCCGCCATGCCCAGCGCACGCCGGTGGGCGAAGGGCGCCGTCAATGTGCCCATTGGCGTATCGTTGTTTGCCAGGATAGTCATCGTTTTACCAGTTATCATTATACATATTGCAATTTTTTAGCATAGCATGCGCCAGCCCGATCCTCCAAGCGAATGCCCGGCAGCGGCATGTGTGGCGATCGGCCTGCGCATATTTAACAGTTAATCATCAGGTTACCAATTAAATCAACATTAATTATCTTGCTATAATAAAGGCGGCGATTTCGCCTTTTTCCGGGAGCTCTTATGGCAATTGACGTTTACCTCCAAATCGACGGCATCAAAGGCGAGTCCGCCGATTCCACGCACAAGGATTGGATCGAGTGCGAATCTGTCGCGTGGGCTGTTTCGCAGCCACGTTCCGCGACTTCCTCGACCGCCGGCGGCCACACCGCCGAGCGCGCCGAATTGTCGGAAATTAGCTTTGTCAAAATCGCCGACCTGGCCTCGCCTTTGCTCGCGCAAAACTGCGCTTCGGGCAAGACGCTGCCAAAAGCGAAGTTTGAATTCTGGCGTGCCGATGGCGCCGGCGAACGGATCAAGTATTACGAGATCGAACTGGAAAACGTGCTGGTCGGGCACGTGGCGCCGAGCGTTGGCGCTGGCAGCATCATGACTGAAAGCGTGGCCCTGAAATTCTCGAAGGTGAAGTGGAAGTACGTCCAGCAAAAAATCGGCGGTGGCGCCGGCGGCAACACGTCCGGCGGCTGGGACGCGGCAGCCAATAAAGTGGTCTGACGCAGGGGCGGCCGCTGGCCGCCCTTTTACTTTCACGACACCCCAGATCGACCTTATCCTGATGCATGAGCCGGAATGAAGAATATCCTTATATTGCTGTCGCTTGCGACCGGCTTGGTTTCACACGCCAGCGCCGCCGAGAAAGAGCCTTGGGAAGGTCCTTACAAGCCGCTCAAGGGCGAGTACCTGGTTTACAGTGGCACCCTGGGCGAGCGGCAGCCTCCGACCCGCAATGACAGCAAGGTGTCGATCCGGGTCGAAGGCAAGGTGGCAAAAGACCTGTTCGATGCGATGCACCCGGATGAAAAGAACAAGTGCACGACCGAACCGGGGTACCGCGAGCGGAACAAGGATGGCGTGTCGTGCTTCTATTATCCGGACAGTGGTTACGCTTGCTATTTCGGATTCGATTTGCGCACCGGTAAAAGCATCGGCGGCGCCAGCTGCTAGCGCGTTCGATCCGCCGCAGCGGATGAACGACAGCCGCGCAACTACATCAGGATCACGTCGTACTGCTCCTGGTGGTACGCGGTCTCGACCTGCAGCGAAATCTGCTTGCCGATAAAATCCCCCAGCATCGCCAGGTGCTGCGACTCCTCTTCCAGGAACAGGTCCACCACCTCTTGCGAGGCCAGGATGCGGAACTCGCGCGGATTGAATTGCTTCGCTTCGCGCATCAACTCGCGCAGGATCTCGTAGCAGATCGTGCGGCTGGTTTTTACCTGGCCCTTGCCGGCGCAGGCCGGGCAGGGCTCGCACAGGATGTGCGCGAGCGACTCGCGCGTGCGCTTCCTCGTCATTTCCACCAGTCCCAGCGCCGAAAAATTCGACACCGATACCTTGGTGCGGTCGCGCGACAAGGTCTTTTTCAACTCCTGCAGCACCGCGTGCCGGTGCTCGTTGTTGTCCATGTCGATGAAGTCGAGGATGATGATCCCGCCCAGGTTACGCAGCCGCAGCTGGCGCGCGATCGCATGCGCCGCTTCCAGGTTGGTCTTGAAAATGGTATCGGCAAAATTGCGCCCGCCCACAAAGCCGCCGGTATTCACATCGATGGTCGTCATGGCCTCGGTCTGGTCGACGATCAGGTAGCCGCCCGATTTGAGGTCCACGCGCCGTCCCAGCGCGCGCAGGATCTCTTCTTCCACGCCGTACAGGTCGAACAGCGGGCGCTCGCCCGTGTAGTGCTGCAAGCGCGTGAGCACCGTCGGCGTGTAGGCTTTGGCAAATTCGACCAGCATGGCGTGGTTCTCGCGCGAGTCGACCTGGATGGTGGCCGTTTCGTCGTGCACGAAGTCGCGCAGCACGCGCTGGGCCAGGCTCAGGTCCTGGTACAGCAGGCTGGTGGCGGGGCGCGTCTTGGCGCCGTGCAGAATCGCGCTCCAGGTCTTGCGCAGGTAGTCCACATCGGCCGCCAGGTCGCTGTCGGACGCTTCCTCGGCCATGGTGCGCACGATGTAGCCGCCTTTTTCCTCGGCCGGCAGCAGGCTGTGAAGGCGCGTGCGCAGCAGTTCGCGCTCGGACTCCTTTTCGATCTTTTGCGAGATGCCGATATGGCTGTCCTGCGGCAGGTATACCAGCATGCGCCCGGCGATCGAAATCTGGGTCGACAGGCGCGCGCCCTTGGTGCCGATCGGGTCCTTGATCACCTGCACCGTCAGCACCTGGCCGTCGAACAGGATCTTCTCGATCGGGGTCGGCGCCACGCTCGGGCCTTCGTGGGTGCGCGCTTCCCAGATGTCGGCCACGTGCAAAAAGGCCGCGCGTTCGAGGCCGATGTCGATAAAGGCCGACTGCATCCCCGGCAGCACGCGCACCACCTTGCCCGAGTAGACGTTGCCGGCCAGCCCGCGCGTGAGGGTGCGCTCGATGTGCAGTTCCTGCACGGCGCCTTGCAGGATGAGCGCCACGCGCGTCTCCTGCGGAGTGATGTTGATCAGGATGTCTTCGTTCATGGTTCAGGGCCGCCGTGCAGATGTGAGTGTTAGGGACGAGGCCGAGGAGGCGCGACCGGCGCGCGCGCAAACGCGCATCAGGCCAGCGGAATGCCCGCTTCGCGCAGCAGTTGCGCGGTCTCGAACAGCGGCAGTCCGACGATGCCCGAATGGCTGCCTTCGATATGTTCGACGAACAGCGCGGCCAGGCCTTGCAGGCCGTAGCCGCCGGCCTTGTCGTACGGTTCGGGAGTGGAGCAGTAGGCCTTGATCGAGGCCGCCGACAGCTTGGCGAAGCGCACCTGCGACACTTGCGTGACCTGGCGCTTCATGTCGGTGTGGTGGACCGCGATGGCGGTCAGCACCTGGTGCGTGCGGCCGGACAGGCGTTCGAGCATTTCCATGGCCTCGTTGGGCGAGCCGGGTTTGCCGAGGATGGCGCCGTCGATGGTGACGGTGGTGTCGGCCGCCAGCACCGGACGCAGGGTCAGGCGGCGGTTCTGCACCATGTTCCAGCCGAAGGCCGCTTTTTCGTTGGCCACCCGCGCCACGTAGTCGATGGCCGCTTCGCCCGGGTGCACCACTTCGGTCACGTCCGGTCCGCGCGGCGTATCGTTGCGCAAGGTGAGCAGCTCGAATTCCACGCCGATCTGGCGCAGCAATTCGCGCCGGCGCGGGCTTTTCGAGGCAAGGTAGATTTTTCTGTCGATCGGTTTCATCGGATTCCCGCATTCCCTTTTGTCAGACGCGATGATAAGGGTGATTCTGCGTGATCGACCACGCCCTATACAACTGCTCGGCAAGCATAACACGCACGATGCCGTGCGGGAGCGTCATACTGGAAATACGAATCAGCCCCTCGGCGCGCGCCTTGAGTTCGGGATCGAGGCCGTCGGCCCCGCCGATCAGGAAGACGGTGTCGCGCCCGTCCTGCTGCCATTGCATCAGCTGTTGGGACAGGCCCACGCTGGTCAGGTCCTTGCCGCGTTCATCCAACGCGATGATGCGTGCGTTCTTGGGCAGGACCGCTTCGATGCGCTCGCGTTCGAGCGCCATGGCGGTGGCCGCCGTCTTGCTGCCGGAACGTTCGACCGGCTTGATTTCCTTGAGCACGATGCGCAATTCAGGCGGCATGCGCTTCGTGTACTCGGAAAAGCCGGTCTCGATCCAGGCGGGCATCTTGTGGCCGACCGCAGCGATCATGAGCTGCATCGATGCTTACTCTGCGTCTTTTTTGGCGACGCGCTTGATGACTTTCTTGACCGGCACGGCGTCGGCCGGGGCTTTCGGGGCCTTGACGGCGGCGGCGCGTTTCGGCGGCAGTGCCTTGAGGGCCTTGACGGCGGCTTCTTCGGTCTTGGTCGCGGCGACCTTGACCACTTTGCCGACGGCTTTCGACGCGGCTTTTTTGGCTGGCGCTTTTTTGGCGGCGGCTGTGGTCTTGGCGGCGGCGGCTTTTTTGGCGGCTGGTTTGCGCTCGTTGACCGGCTTGACTTCAGGCGCTTCCTGGGTCGAGGCCAGGTGCTTCGACTTCGGCTTGACTTCGGCCGCTTCGGCCGCTTCCACGGTGCCCTTGCGCTTGGCCGCGCCGAGCTTGACCGGCTTGTCGCCCCAGATTTCTTCGAGACGGTAGTACTGGCGGATCGCCGGCTGCATGATGTGGACGATCATGTCGCCCAGATCGACCAGGACCCATTCGCCGGTGTCTTCGCCTTCGATGCCGATCACGTCGCCGCCGGCTGCCTTGACCTTGTCGCGCACGGAGGCGGCCAGCGCCTTGGTCTGACGGTTGGAGGTGCCGGAAACGACGGCGATGCGGTCAAAGAGGCTGGTCAGGTGAACGGTATCGAACACGGTAATGTCCTGGCCCTTCACGTCTTCGAGGGCGTCGACGACGAGGGTCTGCAGTTTTTTAATATCCATTAGATTTCGTATAAATTATGTTGTTGAATATAGTCTAGCACTACCGGGGAGATAAGCGAGTTTGCCTTCTCGCCCCGTTGTAATGCCGCACGAATCTGGGTGGCGGAGATGTCCACATCCAGCGTCTCGGCCAGGTAAGCCCTGCCGGACGGGGTGTTACGCAATTGCGCCAGGCTGCCCCGGCGCATGGTGAGTTCTTCGGCGACGGCCGCCGGCAACGCCGCATCGGCCATCGAAAATCCAGGGCGCGCAGCCACGCCGATATGGGCCAGTTCGAACAGCTGCCGCCATTCGCGCCAGCTGTCGAGCTGCTGCAACTGGTCGGACCCCATCAGGAATACGATCGATGCTTGCGGCCCGAGTTCGGCGCGTACGCTGCGCAAGGTGTCGATGGTGTAGGTCGGCGTGCCGCGTTCGATTTCCTGCAGGTCCAGCGTGACCGCCTTCGTAATATCGGCAGCGGCGCCGCCGAAGGCCAGCCGCAGCATGGCGATGCGGTCGGCGTCGCGCGCCTGCAAGCCGCTTTTTTGCCACGGACTGCCGGCCGGCAGGATGCGCAACTGGTCCGGTTCGAGCAGGGTGGCAAACAAGGTGGCCAACGCCACATGACCGTTATGGACCGGGTCGAAACTGCCTCCCAGCAGTGCGACGCACAAGGTCACGTAAGAAGCCAGTCGCGATGGACCAGGAAGTCGCTGTACAGCTTCGCTTCGGCGCTGCCGGCTTCCGGATGCCAGTCGTAGCGCCACTTGACGATCGGCGGCATCGACATCAGGATCGCTTCGGTGCGTCCGCCCGACTGCAGGCCGAACAGGGTGCCGCGATCCCACACCAGGTTAAATTCGACATAGCGCCCGCGCCGGTAGGCCTGGAAGTCGCGTTCGCGCTCGCCATACGGCGTGTCCTTGCGGGCCATCAGGATCGGCAGGTAGGCATTGACGAAGGAGTCGCCCACGCTTTGCGTCATCGCGTACGAGAGCTCGAACCCGGCTTCGTTGAAGTCGTCGAAGAAAATCCCGCCCACGCCGCGCGGCTCCTTGCGGTGTTTCAGGTAAAAGTAATCGTCGCACCAGTGCTTGAAGCGCGCGTGCAAGGTGCTGCCGAAGGGCGCGAGCGCATCGTGGCAGGTCTGGTGGAAGTGGCGCGTATCGCCCTCGTCGCCGTAGTAGGGCGTCAGGTCCATGCCGCCGCCGAACCACCAAACGGGTTCTTCCCCCGCTGCGGTGGCGGTGAAGAAGCGCACGTTCATGTGAACCGTGGGCGCGTACGGATTGCGTGGGTGGATCACCAGCGACACGCCCATCGCTTCCCAGGCGCGGCCGGCCAGTTCGGGACGCGAGGCCGCGGCCGACGGCGGCAGGTTGGCGCCCATCACGTGCGAGAAGTTCACGCCGCCGCGCTCCAGGACATTGCCTTCCTCGATCAGGCGCGAGATACCGCCGCCGCCCTCGGGACGTTGCCATTCTTCGCGCAGGAAGGGCTTGCCGTCGGCTTCTTCGAGTGATTGCACGATGCGCGCTTGCAGGTCGAGTAGCCAGGCCTTGACGGCCGCAGGGGAGGGGGATGACATCGGGGGAGCGGGATCGGGGAATAAAAATTGAGGACGAATTGTACACCGTGCCGGTGTTTTATGATATAGCCCCTGAAAACGTCTTCCCCGCGCAGGCGGGGACCCATGGCACCTATGATCTGAGGTGGTATGGATCCCCGCCTTCGCGGGGACGACGATGTAAGCGGTCGTGGTCTATTCTTAGTGCTTCAACCCACGCCACCCGATATCACGGCGGAACTGCGCGCCGTTGAAGTGGATCTTGTCGACCGTCTCGTAAGCCTGCTTCTGCGCCATCTTGACGCTGTCGCCCAAGCCCACCACGCACAGCACGCGTCCACCGTTGGTCACCAGCTTGCCGTCAAGCTGCCGGGTACCCGCATGAAAGGTCACGCATTCCGGCGTTTCGGCGGGAATGCCGTCGATCACATCGCCCTTGCGCGGATCGTCCGGATAGCCGGCAGCGGCCAGCACCACGCCCACCGCCGTGCGGCGGTCCCATTCCAGTTCGACCGTGTCGAGCGTGCCATTGACCGCATGCTCCATCACCAATACCAGGTCGCTCTTGAGGCGCGCCATGATCGGCTGCGTCTCCGGGTCGCCCATGCGGCAGTTAAATTCCAGCGTCCTCGGATTGCCTTTGTCGTCGATCATCAGCCCTGCGTACAAAAAGCCGGTGAACGTAATGCCGTCCTTGGCCATGCCGTTGATGGTCGGGTTGATAATCTCGCGCATCACGCGCGCGTGCATGGCCGGCGTGACGATCGGCGCCGGCGAATACGCGCCCATGCCGCCCGTGTTCGGGCCTTCGTCCGCATCCTTCAGGCGCTTGTGATCCTGGCTGGTCGCCAGCGGCAAAATGTTTTTGCCGTCGCACATGACGATGAAGCTCGCTTCCTCGCCCGCCAAAAACTCTTCGATCACGATGCGCGCGCCGGCGTCGCCGAAGCGGTTATCAGCGAGCATATGGTCGACCGCCTGGTGCGCTTCTTCGAGTGTCATGGCCACCACCACGCCCTTGCCGGCAGCCAGGCCGTCGGCCTTGATGACGATCGGCGCGCCGTTGGCGTCGATGTAGGCATGCGCCTGCGCCACATCCGAAAACGTCTGGTAGGTCGCCGTCGGAATGCCGTGACGCTGCATGAACGCCTTGGCGAAGTCTTTCGAGCTTTCGAGCTGCGCCGCTTCCTTTGTGGGGCCGAAAATCTTCAGGCCGCGACCGCGGAACAGGTTGACGATGCCGGCCGCCAGCGGCGTTTCGGGGCCGACCACGGTCAGTGCGATGCCTTCGCGCTGGACGAATTCGGCCAGTTGCTCCGGGTCCGACAGTTCGACGTTGACGAGGCGGATGTCGCGCGCCGTACCGCCATTGCCGGGGGCGACGTAGACCATCTGGATACGTTCGGATTGGGCCAGTTTCCAGGCCAGTGCATGTTCACGGCCGCCAGAGCCGACTACCAGGATTTTCATAGGAGCTTAATCTTCGATCAGGACGTTGGTATAGACTTCCTGCACATCGTCGAGGTTCTCGAGCGCGTCGAGAATTTTTTGCATCTTGATGCCGTCTTCGCCGCCGATCACGGTTTCGGTCGATGGCTTCATGATGATCTCGGCCACTTCGGCCTTGAAGCCGGCAGCTTCCAATGCTTCTTTCACGGCCGCGAAAGCGAACGGATCGCACAGCACTTCGAAGCCGCCTTCTTCGTCGGCCACCACGTCGTCGGCGCCGGCCTCCAGGGCCGCTTCCATCAACTTGTCTTCATCCACGCCGGGCGCGAACAGGAACTGGCCGCAGTGCTTGAACATGAACGCGACCGAACCTTCGGCGCCCATGTTGCCGCCGTGTTTATTGAAGGCGTGCCGCACTTCGGCCACCGTGCGTACGCGGTTGTCGGTCATGCAGTCGACGATGATGGCCGCGCCGCCGATGCCGTAGCCTTCGTAGCGCACCTCTTCGTAGTTCACGCCTTCGAGTCCGCCCGAGCCGCGCTGGATGGCGCGCGTGACGTTCTCTTTCGGCATATTGGCGTCAGCCGCCTTCTCCACCGCCAGGCGCAGGCGCGGGTTGGTGGCGATGTCGGGGCCGCCCATGCGCGCGCCAACGGTGATTTCCTTGATCAATCGGGTCCAGATCTTGCCGCGCTTGGCGTCGGTGGCGGCCTTCTTGTGTTTGATATTGGCCCATTTGCTGTGTCCAGCCATGTCGAAATTTCCTTAGACGGTATGCATCAATGGCCGACATTTTACCATAGCGGCCTTGTCAAAATCCGCCGGCCTCCAGCCAGTTTGCGCGATTCGTTCTACAATCGCTGCATGAACAAAAGCGCAACGGCCACCGCCGCCCACCCGACCCCGCGCCCGGCCGTGATGGCCGGCCTGACGCTGGCCATCGCGGGCGCGGTGCTGTTTTCGACCAAGGCGGTGCTGGCCAAGCTGATGTACCGCTACCACGTCGACGCCGTCACCGTGCTCGCGTTCCGCATGCTGTTCTCGCTGCCGGTGTTCGCCGCCGTCGCCATCTGGAAGATGCGCAGCGAAGCGCCGCTGCCGGTGGCCGACCGCTGGCGCCTGGTGTTGCTGGGCGTGGTCGGCTACTACCTCTCCAGTTTTCTCGACTTCCTCGGCCTGCAATTCATCTCGGTCGGGCTGGAACGCCTGATCCTGTTCCTCACGCCGACGTTTGTCCTGCTCATTACCTCGGTGTTCCTCAAGCGCCACATCAGCCGCATCGAGTGGCTGGCGCTGCTCGTGTCGTACTGCGGCATCGTGCTGGTGTTCGTGCACGACCTGCAGGGCGGCGCCGGCAGCACAAGCATCGGGGCGTTGCTGGTACTCGGTTCGGCGCTGTCGTACGCGGTCTACCTGTTGATGTCGGGCGAGATGGTGCGCCGCATCGGCTCCCTGCGCCTGGTGGCGTATGCGATGTGCGTCTCGAGCGCGGTGTGCATCGGCCAGTTCTTCGTGCTGCGGCCCGCCTCGATGCTGGTGCAGCCGGCGGCGGTGTACTGGTACTCGCTGGCCAACGGGATTTTTTGCACCGTGCTGCCGGTCTTCATGACCATGATCGCGGTGCAGCGCATCGGCGCCTCCACCGCCTCGCAGGCCGGCATGATCGGCCCCGTCTCGACCCTGTTCCTCGGCGCGCTGGTGCTGGGCGAGCCGATCACCGCCGTGCAGCTGGGCGGCACCGCGATGGTACTGGCGGGGATTTATATGCTGTCGAAGAAAAAGTAGTCATCAGTCATTCACCATCAACCCCGACCCATGAAAGCGACCGAATGAACCCACCGACCATGCCGCGCATCGCCCTGATCGCGCACGACAAGAAGAAGGACGACATGATCGTGCTCGCCGGCGAGTACGTCGATTTCCTGCGCGGCTGCCAGCTGATGGCGACCGGCACCACCGGCGCGCGCCTGATCATGGAACTGGGGCTGGCGGTGGAACGCAAGGAGTCCGGCCCGTTCGGCGGCGACCTGCAGATCGGCGCGGCCCTGGTCGAAGGGCAGGTCGACGCGGTGGTGTTCCTGCGCGACCCGATGACGCCGCAGCCGCACGAACCGGACATCAACGCGCTGGTGCGCGCCTGCGACGTCCACAACGTCGCTTGCGCCACCAATTTGTCGACCGCCCATGTGCTGCTCTCGCACCTCAGGCTGGCGGCCGCCCAATCCATCCCAGAACCAGAAACAGACAGGAGTCCAGCATGATGGCAAAAGCAATCCGCATGAACCGCACCGGCGGTCCCGAAGTCATGGAATACGTCGACGTGGAAGTGGGCGAGCCCGGACCGGGCGAAGCGCGCGTGCGCCACGCCGCCTGCGGCATCAATTTTATCGACGTGTACTTCCGCACCGGTTTGTATCCGCAGCCGCTGCCGGCGGGCCTGGGCATGGAAGGCGCGGGCGTGGTCGAGGCGATCGGCGAGGGCGTGACCGAGGTGGCCGTAGGCGACCGCGTGGCCTACGCCGGCCGTCCGAACGGGGCTTACTGCGAGGTGCGCAACATGCCATCCGCGCTGCTGCTGCGCTTACCAAGCGCGATCTCGTTCGAAACCGGCGCCGCCATGATGCTGCAGGGGCTGACCGTGCAGTACCTGTTCCGCCGCACCGTGCCGCTCAAGCGCGGCGACACCATTTTGTTCCACGCGGCCGCCGGCGGCGTAGGCCTGATCGCCTCGCAGTGGGCGCGCGCGCTGGGCGTGAACATGATCGGCACCGTCGGTTCCGACGAAAAAGCGGCGCTGGCCAAGGCCGCCGGCTGCAGCCATGTCATCAACTACAACACCGAGGATTTCGTGGCGCGCGTGATGGAGATCACCAACGGCGAAAAAGTCTCGGTGGTGTACGACTCGATCGGCAAGGACACCTTTATCAAGTCGCTCGACTGCCTGCGCCCGCTGGGGATGATGGTCAGCTTCGGCAGCGCCTCCGGCCCCGTGCCCGATTTTTCGCTGGCCGAACTGTCCTCGCGCGGCTCGCTGTTCATCACCCGCCCGACCCTGTTCAGCTACGCCGCCAAGCGGGCCGACCTCGAAGCGATGGCCGCCGACCTGTTCGCGGTGGTTGCCAGCGGCGAGGTGAAGATCGCTGTCCACCAGACCTACAAGCTGGCCGACGCCGCGCAGGCGCATATTGACCTTGAAGCGCGCAAGACGACCGGTTCGTCGATCCTGGTGCCATGAGCGCGCCGGATGGCAAGCCCGACGACGGTTCGCCCAAGTTCGGGCGCTTGTTGATCGGGCTGGTGCTGGCGGTGCTGCTGATCGTCGGCATCACCTTCGGTTCGGAAGCGTGGCTCGGCCATCCATGAAAAAACGCGCTCCGTGGAGCGCGTTGTTTGTAATGCCGGCCAATCAGCCTTCGCGTTTCAGTTCGACCCGCCGCGCCACTCCGCTCACGCCCGGGAATTCGGCAAAGGCGCTGTGCACCAGCGCCGGCATCAGCGCCGGGGTGGACATGTCGCGGCTCATGTTATGCACGGTGACGTCGAACAGGCGCTTGCCGTCGGGGATGGACTTGATGCCGACCTGCAGTTCGCGCCGGTACTGGTGATCGATGCGTTCGCGGTACATCGGCGCGCCGGTCCAGAACGGATCGTAGAAGGGGCTGTGCCAGCCGCCCCAGTAGCGCCGCGCGCCCCAGTGGCGGCCGCGATAGCCGTAGCCGCCGAAGGCGAAGCGCGGGCTGGCGTAAAAGAAGGGATCGACCACTTCGACGATGCGCACCGGGATATCGGTGGTGGTGAAGCGCATCGAGATTTTCAGGGTCGGCTTGCCGCTTTCGCCGGCGTCTCGGAAACCGAGGCGCGTCAGCTCGCCGCGCACCAGGTTCTGGTAGCTGCGCAGTTCGAGCGTGTCGTCCTGCACCGGCGGCGCTTCGAACACATAGGTCTTGTCCTGCAACTCGGCCGGCCACTGGTGGAAGGTGGTCACATCGCTGCGGATGGTGGTGGCGCAGCCTCCCAGCAGCAGGGTCAAGGCCGCACCGGCGGCCATCAATAATCGTTTCATTGTCTTACTCCCATGACGCTACTCCCATCACTCAAAACGGATTTCACCGAAGCTAACTTTATGGCTCACAGTCTATTTTCGCAGAATTTTTACAAGTTGTTACCCCCGTTCACACTGCGATACAGGCAAAAGCGAGGCAATCCGAGGCAATGAGGCGCGGCGCAAGCTTGTGGTATTGGTAAAATAGACTCCCGACTCACCGTCCCTTCCGAGATCCCATGCGCACAGACACTCCGCAAACCATCTATCGCAAAGATTACACCCCGCCCGGCTTTATGGTGGAAACGGTCGAACTTGGCTTTGATCTCGACCCGCAGCGCACCATCGTCGCCAGCCGCCTGACCATGACGCGCAATCCGGAGAGCAAGGTGCGCGAGATTGAGTTGCACGGAGAAAATATCATCCTGGTGGCGCTGCGCATGAATGGCAAGACCCTGTCCAAGCGCGATTACCGCCTCGACGACAAGATGCTGGTCATCCCCAACGCGCCCGACGCGGTGACCCTGGAAATCGAAACCCTGACGACACCGGTCAAGAATACGACCTTGAACGGGTTGTACGTATCGAACGGCAACTTTTTCACCCAATGCGAGGCGGAAGGTTTCCGCAACATCACGTATTTCCCCGACCGTCCCGACGTGATGGCGAAATACACGGTGATGTTGCGCGCCGATAAGGCCACCTATCCGGTGCTGCTGTCGAACGGCAACTTGATCGAAGAAGGCGAACTGGGCGATGGGCGCCACTTTGCCAAATGGGAAGACCCGTTCAAGAAGCCCTCGTACCTGTTCGCGCTGGTGGCGGCGCGCCTGGTGTGCCAGGAAGAAACGTTCAAACTGGCCGACGGGCGCTCGGCGCTGCTCCAGGTGTGGGTGGAGGAGGGCAACCTCGACAAGACCGATTACGCCATGCAGTCGCTCAAGAACTCGATCCGCTGGGATGAAGAGCGCTTCGGGCTCGAACTCGACCTGGACCGCTTCATGATCGTCGCCGTGGGCGACTTCAACATGGGCGCGATGGAAAACAAGGGCCTGAACATCTTCAACACCAAGTTCGTGCTGGCCAACCCGCGCGTGGCCACCGATATCGACTACGCCGGTATCGAAGCGGTGGTCGGGCATGAGTACTTCCACAACTGGACCGGCAACCGCATCACGTGCCGCGACTGGTTCCAGCTGTCGCTGAAAGAAGGGCTGACGGTGTTCCGCGACCAGGAATTCTCGGCCGACATGATCGGCACCGAGAGCGGGCGCGCGGTGACCCGCATCGACCAGGTGCGCACCCTGCGCCAGGCCCAGTTTCCGGAAGACGCCGGGCCGATGGCGCATCCGGTGCGGCCCGATTCTTTTGTGGAGATCAATAACTTCTACACCGTGACCGTCTACGAAAAAGGCGCGGAGGTGGTGCGCATGTACCAGACCCTGCTCGGGCGCGAACGCTTCCGCAAGGGCATGGACCTGTATTTCGAACGGCATGACGGCCAGGCGGTGACCTGCGACGATTTCCGCGCCGCCATGGCCGATGCGGGCGGGCGCGACCTGTCGCAGTTCGAGCGCTGGTACAGCCAGGCCGGCACGCCCGTGGTGCGCGCCGAAGGACGCTACGACGGCGACGCTCAAACCTACGAGCTGACCTTGACCCAGCGCTGCCCGGCCACGCCCGGCCAGGAAAACAAGCTGCCGTTTCATATTCCGGTGGCGGTGGGCCTGCTCGGCGCCGACGGGCGCGACCTGCACCTGAACGTCGATGGCCTTGACGCCGTGACCGCCGTGCTGGAACTGACCGACGCCACCCGCACCTTCCGCTTTACCGGTGTGAAGGAAGCGCCGACGCCATCGATCCTGCGCGATTTTTCGGCGCCCGTGGTGCTGGAATACGATTACACCGATACCGAATTGCTGCACCTGTTCAGCCATGACAGCGACCCGGTCAACCGCTGGGAAGCGGGCCAGCGCCTGGCCATGGCGCGCCTGCTCAAGCTCACAAGCGCCGTGGCCGCGGGCGACACGCTTGAACTGGACAGCACCTTCATCGAAGCGCTGCGCAAGATCCTGGCCGACGAATCGCTCGATGCCGCCTTCCGCGAGCAGGCCTTGCTGCTGCCGTCCGAGAGCATGATCGCCGATCAGATGGAGGTCGTTAATCCGCAGGCCATCCACCAGGCGCGCCAGTTCATGCGGCGCACCGTCGGCGAGGCGCTGCGCGTCGAGCTGCGCGCACAGTACGACGCCAACCAGACCCCGGGCGCGTACAGTCCCGATGCCTTGTCGGCGGGGCGACGCGGCCTGAAGAACCTGGCCCTGGCCTACCTGGCGTCTACCTCCGGCGAAGACAGTATCGCGCTGGCGCAGGCGCAGTTCGACAACGCCAGCAACATGACCGACCGGGTGGCCGCGCTGGCGGCCCTGATCCACTCCGGCGCCGGCTCGGCGCAGGCGGCGCTGCAAGCGTTCTACGCCGATTTCGACAATGAGGCGCTGGTGATCGACAAGTGGTTCGCGATGCAGGCCTCGGCCCCGGCCACCGACGTGGCGGCGGTGCGCGCGTTGATGCGCCATGCGGCCTTCAACATCAAAAATCCGAACCGCGCGCGCAGCCTGGTATTTACTTTCTGCGTCGGCAATCCGTCGCAGTTCCACGCGCCGGACGGCAGTGGCTACGCCTTCTGGGCCGAGCAGGTCATCGCGCTCGACGCCCTGAACCCGCAAGTGGCCAGCCGCCTGGCGCGCTCGATGGACCGCTGGCGCAGGTACGCGCCGGCCTTGCAGGCGCAGATGAAGAAGGCCTTGCAGAAGGTCGCCGGCGTGAAAAAATTATCCAACGACGTGCGCGAAGTGGTGAGCAAGGCGCTTGCCAACTAATCGCCGCGACGACCAAAGAATATTAAACACACCAAAGGGAAGTGAATGAAACGCGTCAGTCTCACGCAACACCTGGTCGAAGAACAACGGCTGCATAACTCCATTCCGGCCGAACTGCGCCTGCTGATCGAAGTGGTCGCGCGCGCCTGCAAGACCATCAGCCATTCGGTTGGCAAGGGAGCGCTCGGCGATATCCTCGGCAGCGCCGACACCGAGAACATCCAGGGCGAAGTGCAGAAAAAGCTGGACGTGATCTCGAACGAGATCCTGTTGGAGGCAAATGAATGGGGCGGCCACCTGGCGGCGATGGCATCGGAAGAGATGGAATCGATCCATCCGATCCCGAACCGTTATCCGATGGGCGAATACATGCTCCTGTTCGACCCGCTCGACGGCTCGTCCAACATCGACGTCAACGTCTCGATCGGCACCATCTTCTCGGTGCTCAAGGCGCCTGAAGGCATGGGCACGCCGACCGAAGCGGACTTCATGCAGGCCGGTAGCATGCAGGTCGCCGCCGGCTACGCCGTGTACGGCCCGCAGACCATGCTGGTGCTCACCACCGGCAATGGCGTGAACTGCTTCACCCTGGACCGCGAAATGGGTTCCTGGGTGCTAACCCAGCGCCACATGATGATTCCCGAGGCGACCAAGGAATTCGCGATCAACATGTCGAACCAGCGCCATTGGCATGCGCCGGTGCAGCGCTATGTCGACGAGCTGCTGGCCGGGTCGACCGGCGTGCGCGGCAAGGATTTCAATATGCGCTGGATCGCCTCGATGGTGGCCGACGTGCACCGCATCCTGAATCGCGGCGGCATCTTCATGTATCCGGCCGATACGCGCGATACCTCGATGCCGGGCAAGCTGCGCCTGATGTACGAAGCCAATCCGATGGCGATGATCGTCGAACAGGCTGGCGGCGCGGCGACCGACGGACGCACCCGCATCCTCGATATCGCCCCGCACAAGCTGCACCAGCGGGTGCCGGTGTTCCTCGGTTCGAAGAGCGAAGTTGAGCGCGTGAGCAGCTATCACGCCGAGTAAAACTGGTTTTTTTGACAAAAAACCGAAAGAACGCGCATTCGGACTAGCAATTTTGCCGGGTTCTTTGCTAGAATACGCGTCTTCGCCGATTTAGCTCAGTTGGTAGAGCAGTTCATTCGTAATGAAAAGGTCGCCAGTTCGATTCCGGCAATCGGCACCAAGTATATGCAGTAAGTCAGAACCCGCACGCCTCACGGCGTAGCGGGTTTTTTCTTATGGGTGGCCGCTGTTGCGGCTTCATGGTGGTGTCAGCCCTGCGTCGATGGGCGCAGGAACGGGATCGGTAACAGCGTTTTTCCGCCCTGCGCGCGGGCGGTATTTTTGCCGGATTCAAAGCTGCTGATCATGCCCGACAGTAGTGTCGCGTTGAAGGCGGCGACCCCGAATACGGTTGCCAGGGATGCCGTGATCGCGGTGATGATGACCGTTTTCTTGAGGTCTTTCATGTCGGCCTTGATCTCAAGGTAGTGGCGATCCATGTTGTCAAAGCGCTCATCGAGGCGTTTTTCGTATTCAGCGCGCCGCTCCGCCTCCACGCGCCGGTACTCGACCCACTGTTCCCGCGCCTCACGCTGGCGCTCGACTTCCCGTTGTTCGCGCTCGGCCGACTGGCGACGGTGCTCGGCCCATAGCTCCGCTTCGACGCGTTGACGTTCTTTTCGTTCTTCGAGCTCGGCTTGATGCCATTGCGCTTGCGTTTGCCGCCATTCGGCGTCGGCTTTCTTGTATTCCGCTTCCAGGCGTTCGCGTTCCTTTTTGCTCTCGGCTTCGGCTTGCTTGCGTTCCGCCTCCAGGCGTTCGCGTTCCTTTTTGCTTTCGGCTTCGGCTTGCTTGCGTTCCGCTTCCAGGCGCTCGCGTTCCTTTTTGCTTTCTGCCTCGGCATGCTGGCGTTCAGCTTCCAGGCGCTCGCGTTCCTTCACGCTCTCGGCTTCCAGGCGCTCGCGTTCCTTTTTGCTGTCGGCTTCGGCTTGCTTGCGTTCCGCTTCCAGGCGCTCGCGTTCCTTCGCGCTCTCGGCTTCCCGGCGTTCGCGTTCTCTCCTGATTTCCTCTCGTTGTTCTACTTCCAGTCGATAGCGCTCGGCACGCTCGGCGTCCAGGCGCGCATGCTCGGCCCGCTGTTGTTCGCGCCACTCTGCTTCCAGCCGGGCCCGTTCAGCCCGACGCTCGGCGTCTATGCGGTCGCGTTCGTCCATCCGCAGGACCAGCGTTTGGACATTCGCGTCGATCAAGGACATGCGTGTCTCCGCCCAGCTTCTATGGGCTGCCAAGCGTGACTCGATCTCCTCGCGTGATGGTCCGTTCATCTGTCAAGCATAACGTCATGCCGACCAGCGTCAAGACCGCGCGTTTGAGGCAGCGCAATGCAGATACCCACTTTACCTATTCGCCCGACTAATTTTTGTGGCGAGTAGTCCGACTGATAATTCGAGGTGCGACCACGGCCGACAGGCGCGTCAACATGCCCGCACGTGGCGGGCGCGGTGAGGTAGGCGGACAGTGAAATCCGTCCCTTGGATGCCCGCAGGCGTCCTCAGACGCGATTCATCAAGGTGCGCGCTTCCTGCCGCACCACGCGTCCGACGATGATGCATTCGCCGCCGCGGCAGGCGCGCCGGTGGTAGGCCGGGTCCGGATTCATGGAAGACAGGTACCATTCGCGGCCCTCGCGCACCAGTTGCTTGACCACGGCTTCGCCATCGAAATTAACAGCGTACAACTCGTTGTTGATCGGTTTGGTGTCGGCAATATTGATGACGACCACATCGCCTTCGATCATCAGCGGCCACATGCTGTCGCCCTTGACGCTGATGGCCAGCAGGCATTGCGGCACCAGATCGTTTTTCTCGATGAAGCGGCGCGGCAAATTGATGGTGGTGTCGGTTTGATCCTCCTGCGATGCCTCGAAGCCCATGACGCCGGCGCGCAGCGTCAGGCTGACCTTCTTGATGGGGATGGTCTCGTCCTGGTCGGCATCGATCGTGATGCGCCTGCCGACCAGGCGGAAATCGTTCTCGCGCGACTGCGCCATGGCCATCGCATCCTTGGCTGCGGCGTAATCGTCCGCGTGCGAGGCCAGCGCGGCACTGAAGGCGGAGATCGGCACGCCCAGCAGTTTCGAAAACTTGATGGCGACGTCGATATTCAAGGGGATTTTGCCGTTGAGATATTGGTTCAACGCGCTTTGGCCGAACTCCATCTGGTTGGCGGCGGCTTCCTGGGACGCAGGCAGCCCTTGGCTGCGGCGCGCGTGTTGCCACTCAATGAAGAGTTGCTTGAGCTGCGCTGCTTCCGCGAGCTCGTGTTGGTTTAGGGGGAGGGCTGGCATACACCGAACAATATAAGGAAAACTAATAAAAAGCAATCAGTCTGACTGTTGACAAACGTGATTAGTAAGACTAATATACTACTTATGAACACAGCGATACCTGTCCCGATTTTACCCGGCTTTACCAGCGCCTTGCTGCGCCCGGAGCTCGCGGTCGCCAGCCGCGCGCGCGGCCGGTGCAAGCCGCCTGACCCGGCCATCCGGCCGAGCCTGCGTGTTGCGCCGGTGGCTGGCAGGATCAGTCCAGGACACTAGATGTGCGCCACCGGTGCCCGCGCACCGTGCTGCGCGCCGGGCCTGATCCGGCAGTTCGACCAGTTTGACCCCAAGTCCGGCGTCATTGCAGTTGCAATGGCGGCCGCCCCGCCACGCCCGCGCCAGCGGCAGGCATTCCACCAAGGAGAACAGATGACCGTCCAACCAGAACTCAATCACGAAGCGCGCCAGTTGCTCGCCGTCGCATGCGCCTGGCGAGAGAGCCGCAACGCCGCCGTCGCCGCCGGTGGCGTGATCGGGGAATTAACCGCGCTGCGCCATCGCCTCGACGGCGATGCCCTGGCCCAAGCCATCGACACTTACTGGAGGGCAGCATGAGACGTTATCTGGTTGATCAACTGCGTTGCAACATCCTGGCCGCGCTCGCACACGGTCCCACGCAAGTCGCCCCGCTGGCCCAACGCCTGGGCGCCGACGCCGAAAAGGTGCGCCAGCAATGCCTGGAGCTGTTCCGCGAAGGCGCCATCGGGCGCGATCCGCGCACGCGGCGCGCGCACATGGTGTACCGGGCCGCCGGCCTGCCCGATCCTACCGAACCCGATCCGCACCCGATCCAGCGCGTCCTGGCGTCGGAATGGAAGGGCCATCCTTACCGCGATCCGCTGGTTGCCGCGCTGTTCGGCCCGACGGGGAGGGCGCATGGGGCCGGTTTTGGCTTGTCGCATCATGGCGGCCATCGGGCCGACTGCTAAGTACGAAGTACGCGCGCAGACATACAAGCCAGAATTTGGCGAACATGGCCGGATGCGATTGCCATGCATCCTCCGCTCGCAGAGCCCTGCGAGCGGAGGGCAAGGCCGCAGCGCGCCGGCCGTGGAACACAAAAATGACCCATATTCATGGGCGGGTACTGAGAGCCTGTCCCGGTAGCCCGGCGTCGCAGCTGGCGTACCCGGCAATGCCATTGATCCGGCTCATTCACCTGCCCATCGTAGGCCGGCATCGGCCCGCGTCAATAAGGCACTGTTGAGTGCGCGCAAAGCGCCCGCAACCCCCATTCCCACCCTCCCGCATAACAATGCCTCCTGGCATGCATGGCAACTCTGTTAGTCACCGCACAGTGAGCAAACGGCAATCGTTATATTTTTTGTATTCGGCACCAACAACAGGTGTCACCACCGCGCTGGTAACAAACTTTTAGAGGAATGGATCATGGACAATCAAAAATCGAACGGCGGCAACGCAAGCAATCTGGGTAACGAAGGTTCGGGCAGCAGCATGGGCAAGGATCTTGGCGCCGGCCGTAGCGACAATAACAAGCCCAATGACAACAACAAGCCCAATGACAACATGGGTAGCGATCTGAGCAAAAGCGCGACCGATATGCACAAAACCATCGACAAGGCCGCCGACGCCGCCCAGCCGATCGTCGATCGCATGGCTTCCAGCGCCCACGCCGGTGTCGACAAAGTCAGCGGCGCCCTGAGCGGCGTGACCGGTCGCGTCGACGAAAAAACCCGCCAGCTGACCGACGCCTACAAAAACTTCGCAGAAACCGGCCGCGACTACGTCCGCACCAGCCCGGCGACCTCGATCCTGGTAGCGCTGGGCGTCGGTTACACGCTGTCGAAACTGCTGGGCCGTCGTAACTGATCTGCGCTGTCATGCGCTGGCATGGTCCCGGCCGGCTCACGCCGTCCGGGCCAGCCCCGTACGTCCCCACACTCCCGTTTTGATCGTTTCGCTACCTTGCCCTGGCAGGTGGTGTCGCATTCCCGCGCCGGTCTCTCGTCCCACACATTTTAGTTGAGGTATTCAATGGTCACACGTAAGAAAACTGGCTCCTCGGAAGATGGCGCCGGCTCCATCCTGAGCACCGTCTCCGGACCCTCCAACGCGCAGCCGCCCACCAGCCTGGGCAGCAGCGATCCGATCGCCGAACAGTTGCTGGTCAAGACCGTCGCCGGCCAACAGCTGGCGGCAGCGATGCCGTTCAATCCGAACAAGCCGGCCGAGTACGGCGACGCGTCGCGCACGCCGCCGCCTGGCGCCACGGCCGAGCCATCGACCCCGCTTGCCACCGGCAGCACCCCGACCGAAACCATCGCCTCCGCCAAGCTCGGCAGCGGCGTGCCGCCAGCGGGCGTCAATCCGACCGTCGGGCCGCTCGACCGCGTGCGCGTCGACAGCGGCGGACAAGTCCTGACCACCAACCAGGGCGTGCCGATTGCCGATAACCAGCATTCGCTCAAGATCGGCCTGCGTGGCCCGACCGCGCTGGAAGACTTTATCCTGCGCGAGAAAATCACCCATTTCGACCACGAGCGCATCCCTGAGCGCGTGGTGCATGCCCGCGGCTCGGCTGCGCACGGCTATTTCGAGAGCTACCAGGACCTGAGCGCGGTCACGCGCGCCTCGCTGCTTGCCCAGCCCGGCAAGCGCACTCCCGTGTTCACCAGGTTTTCGACCGTCGCCGGCGAACGAGGTTCCTCCGACACCGTGCGCGATGTGCGCGGTTTCGCCGTCAAGTTCTATACGGACGAAGGCAACTGGGATCTGGTCGGCAACAACATGCCTGTCTTCTTTATCCAGGACGCCATGAAGTTCCCCGACCTGGTGCATTCGGTTAAGCCCGAGCCGCACCATGCGATGCCGCAAGCATCGAGCGCCCACGATACCTTCTGGGACTTTGTCTCGCTGATGCCGGAATCGACCCACATGCTGCTGTGGCAAATGTCGGACCGCGCCATTCCGCGCAGCTACCGCACCATGCAGGGTTTCGGCGTGCACACCTTCCGCCTGGTCAATGCGGCCGGCGCCTCGGTGTTCTGCAAATTCCACTGGACCCCGCTGCAGGGCACGCACTCGCTGGTGTGGGACGAGGCCGCCAAGCTGGTCGGCGCCGATCCCGACTACCATCGGCGCGACCTGTGGGAAGCCATCGACAGCGGCAATTTCCCCGAGTGGGAGCTGGCGCTGCAGATCTTCACCGAAGAGCAAGCCGAATCGTTCGCCTTCGACGTGCTCGACCCGACCAAGCTCGTGCCCGAAGAATTGGTGCCACTCACGCCGGTGGGCAAGATGGTGCTCAACCGTAATCCGGACAACTTCTTCGCCGAAACGGAACAGGTGGCCTTCTGTACCGCCCACGTCGTTCCCGGCATCGATTTCAGTAACGATCCGCTGCTGCAAGGCCGTATCCATTCCTACCTCGATACCCAGATCAGCCGCCTCGGTGGTCCGAACTTCCACGAGATCCCGGTCAACGCGCCGCTCGCGCCGGTGCACAATAACCAGCGCGAAGGCATGCACCGCCAGGCTATCCACCGTGGCCGCGTCAATTACGAGCCGAACTCGCTGGCCGGCGGTTGCCCGTTCCAGGCGGGCATGAAAAACGGCTTCACCAGCTTTCCGCAGACCATTTCGGAAGACAAGGTACGCGGCAATCCGGAGCTGTTCGCCGATCACTATTCGCAGGCGCGCCTGTTCTTTAACAGCCAGAGCCCGGTCGAACAGGCCCACATTGCCGCCGCCTTCCGCTTCGAGCTGACGCGCGTGCAAACCCCGGCCGTGCGCGAGCGCGTGCTGGCCACCCTGGCCAATGTGAATCCGGTCCTGGCCGGTTCCGTTGCCGGCGGCCTGGGCATGGAGGTGCCGCCAGCGCTGCCGCTGGCGACCGACCGTCCGATGCATGAGTACGAACCGTCGCCGGCCCTGTCCTTGCTCAGCCGTCCGGGCGAAACCGGGATCCGTACGCGCAAGGTCGCGCTGCTGGTGGCCAACGGCGTCGACGGCGCCATGGTGCGCGCCATCTATAGTTCGCTGCTGGAAGATGGCGCCGTGCCGCGCGTGGTGGCCAGTCAGCTGGGCAAGGTCAAGACCAGCGACGGCGCCCCGCTCGACGTGGAAATCACGCTCGAAGCCGGTCCCTCGGTGCTGTACGACGCGGTGGTCGTGCCCGATGGCGATGCCGTCACCATTCTCAGCCGCGACGCCCATGCGCTCGACTTCGTGCGTGAGCAGTATCGTCATTGCAAGCCGATCCTGGTGGTCGGGGCCGGGGCCGCGCTGCTGAAACACGCCGGCGTGCCGCCGGCCCTGCCGGACGGTTCGGCCGACCCGGCGCTGATCGGCACCGAAAGCGGGGCCCTGGCCCCGGCCTTGACAGCGTTCAAGAAGGCGCTGGCCGGTCACCGTTCTTTCGCGCGCGAAACTGATCCACCGAAAGTGTAAGCGCGGGGGGGCAAGGCACGGCGTGGAACGCACAAACGAAAAAAACGCCAGCATTGCTGGCGTTTTTTTCGTCTGAAGAACGGCGTGCGGATCAGCAGCGGAAGGTGTCGTGCTCGCCCTTGCGGCGACGCGACATGAAGCCGATCAGGCCCAGGCCGGCCAGCAGCATGGCATAGCTTTCCGGTTCCGGCACCGGCGTGGTCGGCACCTGGAAGGCGGTTTTGCCGAGGTCGCGTGCGAAGATGGTCAGGCTCGAGTAATCGGACAGCTTGCCGCCCGGATTGAGCGCGTTCAGGGTCCAGCTGCCGCTGGTTTTGGAACCGGCGCCGAGCACTTCGTCATCGAACAACCAGGCCGAACTGCCGCCACCGGTGTGCATCGCAAACACCAGGTCGAGCTTGACGTTGTTTTTCAGGTCGTTGTTAGCCACAGTCCACGAACCATGGCGACCGTCGGTCTTGTCGAAGGTGAAGGTCAGGCTGGTGCCCAGTTTGCTGGTCGAGATGGCCACGCCGTTGTCGGCTTTGCTGCCGAAGGCGGCGATCGAGGTCCAGCCCTGCTTCGAGCCGTACAGCGCAAAGTCGCTGGCGAAACCGCTGCTGTTGCCGTTGCTGCCTTGCTGGGGATTGACGCTGCCGGCATAGTCGACCGCGTCGGCGCTCACGCCGTTGAGGCTGACATCGCTCTTGCTCGTCTTGCCGGCACTGCCATTGGCGGCGTGCGCGCTGGTGGCGAACAGGATGGTCGTCAAGAGCGCCGCGCTGATGCTAATCGTTTTGGCAATGTTTTTCATGTCGTTTCCAATGTTTAAGAAAGTGATCGAGAAAGCATTGCGGGGGTTAGGCAGCGCTTGATGCAAATGCGGAAGTACAGCTCACATAGTACCCCATGTATTGATGAGATTCAAGTGAGAAAGTTATATTTGCGCAATTTTACTGGCTCAAATACAACTATTCCGCCTTACTATCTTTCTCTTATGAAATATCATCGGGTCGGGAAAATCATTGGACCGGGCTCAACGGCGGGCTGCGCGCGCCACGCCGGCTTAGTATCGGCCGATCATCGACGCGCCCGGGATGCAAGGCGCAACGTTGCTTCAATCCAACAAAAACGCCAGCGCGAGGCTGGCGTCAATCGAGGTGCGCGAACGCGTGCTGATCAGCTGAACAGCGGCTGTGCGACCTTGCGCCGACGCGACATGAAGCCGACCAGGCCCAGGCCGGCGAGCAGCATGGCATAAGTTTCCGGTTCCGGCACCGGGGTGCTCGGTACCTCAAAGGCGGTCTTGCTGACATCGCGCGCGAAAATGGTCAGGTTCTCGTAGCCGGCCTTGTTGCCGAACAGGGCCAGGCCGTTGAAGGTCCAGCTGCCGTTGCTGGTCGACCCGGCGCCGATGGTTTCATTGTCGAACAAGAAGGCCGAGCTGCCCATGCCGCCGTACATGGCGAACACCAGGTCCAGCTTGACGTTGTTCTTCGTATCGTTGTTGGCGACGGTCCACGCACCGTGGCGGCTGTCGGACTTGTCGAAGGTGAAGGTCAGGTTCGTGCCCAGCTTGCGGCTCGTGATGGCCACGCCATTGTCGGCGCTGCTGCCGAAAGCGGCGATCGAGGTCCAGCCCTGCTTCGAGCCGTACAGCGCGAAGTCGCTGGCAAAGCCGCCGCTGCCGCCCTTGGTGACGAAAAAGCCCTGGGGATTGACCAGCACGGCGTAGTCGACCGCGTCGGCGCCGGCGCCATTGAGCGTGACATCGCTTTTAGCGGTCGTGCCGTTCCAGGTCGCCTGCGCGCTCGAGGCGAACAGCAGGGAGGTGCACAATGCCGCACCCACGGTAATATTTTTAGCAATGTTTTTCATGTCGTTTCCGATGACGGGGAGGGAAGGAAGAAAGCATTGCGGGGATGAGGCAAGGCTTGCTGCAAATGCAGGAACGGCGCACACCATAGCGCGAATTTTGCTGTTTTTCAAGCAATAAAGTTATATTGATGCAATTTAACTGATAAAAACACAACAGCAACTTCCGCGGGTCCTTGCATAAAGAAAAACGCCAGCGCGAGGCTGGCGTCGAGGATGATGGCCTTGCCGTCCTATTTCGACAACTCGACCGCCGGCTTGTGGGCGGGTGCGCCCTTGTCCCGGCGCAGATACCCCATGCCGCTCTTGAGCAAGTGTTCCAGGTCATCGATGTAGGTGAACACGGCCGGCACCACCAGCAAACTGAGCAGGGTGGAAGTGATCAGGCCGCCGATCACGGCAATCGCCATCGGCGAACGGAAGCTCGGGTCGGCGCCCCATCCCAGCGCCAGCGGCATCATGCCGGCGCCCATGGCGATGGTGGTCATGATGATCGGGCGGCTGCGCTTGTGGCAGGCGTCGACCAGCGCATCGAAGCGGCTCATGCCCGCCTGGCGCGCCAGGATCGCATAATCGACCAGCAGGATCGAGTTCTTGGTCACGATCCCCATCAGCATGATCAGGCCGATCATGGACGGCATCGAGAGCGCCTTCCCGGTCAGCAGCAGCGCCACGAAAGCGCCGCCGATCGACAGCGGCAGCGCCGCCAGGATGGTAATCGGCTGCATGAAGTCCTTGAACAGCAGCACCAGCACGCCGTAGATGCACAGCACCCCGATCAGCATCGCCACGCCGAAGCTGGCGAACAGCGCCTGCATCTCCTGGGCGTCGCCCAGTTCCGCGATCTTCACCGACGCCGGCAGGTTTTTCATCGAGGGCAGGGCGCGCGCTTCGTCATTGACCTCGCCCAGCGAGCGGCCCGACAGCTCCACTTCGAGCGTCACATTGCGGCTGCGATTGAGGCGGTCGATCTGCGCCGGTCCGCTTTCCATCGTGATCGATGCTACGTTGTCGAGCATGACCGGGCCATTCTTGCCCGGCACCGTCAGCCGTCCCAGCGCCGACAGGTCGGCCCGCACCGCGTCCGGCAGCTTGACCCGGATCGGCACCTGGCGCTCGCTCAGGTTCATCTTGGTCAGCGCCGTGTCGTAGTCGCCGGCGGTGGCCACGCGCACCGTCTCGCCGATGGATGCGGCGGTCACGCCCATGTCGGCCGCCCTGGCAAAGTCGGGGCGCACGATGATTTCCGGACGCACCAGCGAGGCGCTCGAACTGACGTTGCCGATGCCCTTGAGCGTACGCAGTTCGCGTTCCACCGCCTGCGCCGCGCCGGTCAGCGCCAGCGGATCTTCGCTGCGCAGCACCAGCTGCATTTTGACGCCCGTATCGGCCGGGCCCACGTTGAACCTGGCGCCGGGAATCTGATCGAGCCTGGCGCGGATCTGGCGTTCCAGCTGGTCCATCGATTCCTTGCGGTCGTTGCGGTGCAGCGTGGTCAGGGTCAGCACCGCGCGCCGCGCTTCGGCCGAGGCCCCAGGCGCGAACGCGTCGCCGCTCGAGCCGCCGCCGATCGAACTGAAGACGCCCTTGATGCCCGCCACTTCCATCGCCGCCAGGCGCGCCCGTTCGGCCACCGCGCGCGTTTCGACCAGGGTGGAACCGGGCGGCAGTTCGACGTTGATCATGGTCTGGGCGCGGTCGGCCGCCGGCACGAAGCCGGTCGGCAGCAGCGGCACCAGCGCGATCGAACCGACAAAAAACAGGGCCGAGGCGATCCCGGTCACCAGGCGGTGGTTCAGGCACCATTTCATGGCCGCCATGTAGCGCTGCATGATCCAGCCGTCTTTTTCCTCCTCGTGCGGCAGGTCCTTGAGGATGTAGGCCGCCATCATCGGGGTAAGCAGGCGCGCCACCACCAGCGAGGCCAGGATCGCCAGCACCGCGGTCCAGCCGAACTGCTTGAAGAACAGGCCCGGCACGCCGCCCATGAAGGCGGTCGGCAGGAACACCGCCACCAGCGCGAAGGTGGTGGCGATGACGGCCATGCCGATTTCGTCGGCCGCTTCCATGGCCGCCTGCATCGGGGTCTTGCCCATGCGCAGATGGCGCGAAATGTTCTCGATCTCGACGATCGCATCGTCCACCAGCACCCCGACCACCAGCGCCAGCGACAGCAGGGTCACGGTGTTGAGCGTGTAGCCGAACAAATATTGACCAAGGAAAGCGGGAATCACCGACAGCGGCAGCGCGGCGGCCGCCACCAGGGTGGCGCGCCAGTCGCGCAGGAACCACCACACCACCAGCACCGCCAGGATCGCGCCTTCGTACAGCAGTTCCATCGAGCCGTCGAAATTTTCTTCCACCGGCTGGGCGTTGTCGATCACTTCTTTCAATCCCACATTGGCGTGCGCCGCCTGCAGTTCGGCCACGGCCGCACGGGTGCCCTCGGCCACCTTGGTTTCGCTGGCGCCCTTGGTGCGGAAAATCTCGAAGGCGACCACGCGCTTGCCATCCTGCTCGGCCACCGCACGCGGCTCGGCCACCGTATCGCTTACGCTGGCGATCTGGTCGAGGCGTACGCGCCGTCCGTCCGGCAGGGGAATATCCATTGCCGCCAGCTGGTCCGCCGTCTGCACGGTGGCGATGGTGCGCACCGACTGCTCCGCGCCCGACACGTCACCGCGTCCGCCCGGCGCCTCGCGCTGCACGTTGCGCAACTGGCGCGACACGTCCACCGCCGCCACCTGCAGCGCCGCCATGCGGGCATCGTCGAGTTCCACGCGGATCTCGCGCGTGACGCCGCCCACGCGCTTGACCGAACCGACGCCCGGCACGTTCAAGAGGCGCTTGGCCACCGTGTTGTCGACGAACCAGCTCAGTTCCTGGTCGTCCAGCGGCACGCCGCCCTTGCCCGGCGCGGCCACCGCGGTGTAGGTCAGGATCACGCGCCCGGCGGTGGAAATCTTGGTCACGGTCGGATCGCGCATTTCGGCGGGCAGGTCGGGCTTGACCCGCGCCACCGCGTCGCGCACATCGTTCACGGCTTCCGAGATATTCTTCTCGAGGATAAATTCGACCGTGACCGTGGCCACGCCATCGAGCACTTTGGTGGCGATGTTCTTCACGCCTTGCAAGGTGGCGATCGAATCCTCGATCTTGCGCGCCACTTCCGTTTCCAGCTGGGCCGGCGCGGCGCCGTCGAGCGTGGCGGTGACGAGCACGATCGGCAGTTCGATGTCCGGAAAGTCCTGCACCGCGTTGGCCTTGTAGGCCAGCAGCCCGGCCAGGGTCAGCAACGCGAACAGCATGATCGCCGGTATCGGGTTCTTGATCGATAAAGATGAAAAATTCATGGCGGTTCCTTATTTGGCGGCGCTTGCGGACACCTTCGCCGGCGCGGCTGCGGGCGCGGCGACGTTGCGTACCAGGTCGCCCTCGTTCAAAAAGCCCGCGCCGCTGACCACCACCAGCGAATCGGCAGTCAAGCCCTTGGTCACTTCGATGCGCTCGCCCAGGCGCCGACCGGCCTGCACCTTGAGCTGGCTGACGCGCCCGTCCTGGTTCAGGCGGAACACATAGCTGAAGCCATCGCGCACCACCACCGACTGCTGCGGCACGGTCATGGCGTCCGAGGTGCCCAGTTCGAACTGGCCGCTGGCGAACATGCCGGCCTTGAAGGGCGCGTTGGCGCCTGCGCTCTGCGGCAGGTCGACATACACCAGCGCGGAGCGGGTCTGCGGATCGATGGTCGGCGCGATCATGCGCACCTTGCCGGTCAGTTCACTGCCGTTGGCCGCCTTGACCACGGCGCTGGTGCCGGGCTTGATGCGCGCCAGTTCGGCCGCCGTGACTTCGGCCCGCCACTCGAGGCGCCCCTGGCGGATCATGCGGAACAGTTCCGTGCCCACGCCCACCACCGAACCGACGGTGGCGGTGCGCGCCGAAATCACGCCATCGTCGGGCGCCACCACCTGCGTGTACTTCAGGCGCAGCTGCTGCGACGACAGCGCCGCCTTGGCCGAGGCGATGCGCGCCCTGGCGGTCTGCTCGGCCGTCTTGTACTGGCTGATCTGCTGGCCCGACAGCGCGCCCGAATTTTCCAGGGTGCGGGCGCGCGCCGCGTTGGCCACCGCTTCGGCGGCATTCGCCTCGGCTTCCAGCAAACCGGCGCGCGCCTGCGCCACATCGGCGTTGACGCTGTCGGCCGAGAACACGGCCAGCACCTGGCCTTTCTTGACAACGTCGCCGACGTTGACCTTCACGTCGGTCAGGCGCAGCCCGCCCGACTCGCTGCCGATCACCGCTTCCTGCCAGGCGGCCACGTTGCCGTTGGCGCCCAGCTTGATGGCCAGGCTGGCTGGCGACGGCCGGGTGGTGGTGACGGTGAGCGCGGGTTTGGGCGCGGCGTCTTTCTTGTCGTCGGCCGCCACCGAATCGGGCGAGACGGCCATCAGGCCGCCCGTGGCCAGCACCAGGGCGCCGATCACCAGCGCGGCGGCCGGTTTGAGCTTGAGGTTCTTCAAAGTGTAGTGTGTGGAGTTTGTCATGGTGTTCTATCCGTAGTCGTGTCGGGGCGGTCAGTTCGGGGTGGCGGTCCAGCCGCCGCCGGCGGCGCGGTACAAGGCCACCGATGCGGCGCTGCGCTCGCGCTGCAAGGTCACGACCGCATTTTCAGCGGCCAGCCGCGTGCGGCGCGCGTCTTCCAGTTCGAGCAGGCTGCCCAGTCCATTCTTGTAGCGGTCTTCGGCGGCGCGAAAAGCTGCGCGGTAGCCGTCCAGCGACACTTGCGCATCAAAGCCGCGCTCGGCCGCGCTGTCCAGGTTCACCAGCGCCTGTTCGACCTCGCTCACGGCGCGTCGCGCGCTGGCGCGGTACGACACCACGGCCGCGTCGTAGCGCGCCCTGGCCGCGTCCACATTGGCGCTGCGCCGCCCGCCATCGAAGATCGGCAGGGTCAAGGCCAGCGGGCCGATGCTCCAGGTGTCGAACTGGTTGTTCTCGCCGCCGCTGCGAAAATTCGCACGGCCGATGGAGCCTTGCAGCGACAGGCGCGGGTAGCGCTGCGCCTGCGCGCTGCCGACCTCGAAGCTGGCGGCGGCCACTTCACGCTCGGCGGTAAACACGTCGGGCCGCTGGGCCAGCACCTGGGCCGGCAAGGCCGCAATCGCGGGCGCCGGCGGCGCCACCGGCGTCGTGGCCAGCAGGCGCGCGCGCAGGTCCGGTTCGTCGATTGCCGTTAACGCCACCAGGGTCTTGATATCGATGTCGCACAAGGCGCGCTGCAAGGTGGCGCGGCTCTTGCCCTCGGCCGCGCTGGCGCGCGCCAGGGCCGCCGTGGCGGGGGCCTGGAAGCCAGCGTCGGCCGACAGGCCGGTCAGGCGCGCCGTGTCTTCGCGCGAGGCGGCGTCCAGGCGCGCCACCGCCAGCAACTGCTCGCACGAGCGCAGGCTGTAATACTGGTTCGCCACTTCGGCCGCCACCGCCACGCGCGCATCGTGCCAGCTGGCGCGCGCGCCCGCCAGGCGTTCCTCGGTGGCGTTGCGGGTGGCGCGCAGGCCGCCGAACAGGTCGATCTCCCATGCGCTTTGCAGGCCCCCCTGGCCGGTGGTGCCGCCGGGCTGGGCGCCTTGCTGGTTGACGCGGCTCACGCTCATGCTCGCGTCCAGGGTCGGCGCCAGCGCGGCGCCGGCGGCGACACGGTCGGCGCGCGACTGCACGATGCGCGAGCGCGCCGTGGCCACGTTCGGGCTGGCCGTCTGCGCCGCCTCCACCAGTTGCGCCAGCAGCGGGTCGCCCTGCTCGCGCCACCACAGCGACAGGTCGGTCAGGCTGCCGTTGTGCGGCAGGGGCGCCTGCCATTGGGGCGGCATGGGGGCCTCGGTCTTGCCTGGTGGCGCCAGCGCGCACCCTCCCAGCGCCAGCGGCAGCAGGGCCGCACTCAGTACATAGACGATCTTCATGCTTTCTTCTTTCGTGGCTTGGTAATAGGTTGTGCGGCGCCGGCCTTGCGGCGCGCCAGTTCGGCATTGACCATCGCTTCGCCGTAGTCGACCAGGCGCGCCATCCAGGTATCGATGGCGGCGTCGTTTTCCAGCAGGTGCGGGTTGATGCGGTCGATCACGTCGCGCGTGACCATCAGCTGCACCGCCAGGCCGACCACCGAGAAGCCCAGGCGCAGCAGGTCGTCGTCCGGCGTGGCCAGGCCCAGGTGACGGCCCAGCACCATCACCAGCGCCGCGTGGGCCGGCTTGATGCCGTTGTCGATTTCCTCGGCCCATACGCCGGTCGGCTCGAGCATCTCGCGAAACCACAGCCGCATCGACAGGCGCGCCCTGTCGCCGCGTTTCAGGTCGGCCATCATGATGCCGTAGAAGCCTTCGAGCGTCTCGCGCAGGGTGGCGTCGGACGCGGTGAACGCGTCCAGGCTGGCCTCGCAGCCGGGCGACGGTTCGGTGAAGGCGGCGCGGTACAGGCCGGCCTTGTCGCCGAAGTAGTAGCTGATCGACGCGATGTTGGTGCCGGCGGCCAGCGCGATCTCGCGGGTGGAGGTTTTGGCGAAGCCCTGCTCGGCGAACAGGCGGGTCGCCGCCAGCAGCAGCCGCTCGCGCGACTGCGCGCCGTCCGAGCGCGTGCGGCGCGCATCGTCGGCCAGTGAAGTCGGTGTTTTTTCCATTCCGCGATTTAATCACGAAAACTAAACGATTGATATAACTAAAGCGTTCGTTTTAACTAAACCGACAAATCTTTACATTTGGGTTACATTGTGGCCCAACTTGTATGCAAATGAACGGGAACTTTTTGCCGGTTCCGGCGCAATACCTGTAAGGCGGGGATATTCCCGCCACTTTTCGATCGGCTTGCCCATGAAACGCTATGTATTTGCCCTGTTCGCCGCCGCCGCGCTGTCCGGCGCGCGCGCCGCGCCGCTGCCGCCCGGCCAGGAGGCCGCCCATGTACTGAACCGGATCGCCTTCGGCCCCGCGCCGGGAGACCTGGAACGCGTGAGCCGCAGCGGCGTGCGCGCCTATATCGACAGCCAGCTCGCGCCGGAATCGATCGCCTTGCCGGCCGCCCTGAGCGCGCGCCTGGCCGGCCTGGAAACGCCGAACCGCAGCGCCGGCAAGACCCTGGCCGAATTTGAAGAAGCGCGCCGCAACGCGCGCGACGAAACGCCGGCCGCTCAGGAGCTGCGCCGCGCGCGCGTGGCGCGCATTGCCCGCGAAACGGCCGAAGCGCGCCTGCTGCGCGCGCTCCAGAGTCCGCGCCAGCTCGAAGAAGTGATGGTCGACTTCTGGTTCAACCACTTCAACGTAGCCGCCTCCAAGGGCAATGTGCAGGCGCTGGTCGCCAGCTACGAGCGCGATGCGATCCGGCCCTACGTGTTCGGCTCCTTCCGCCAACTGCTGGGCGCCACCGCGAAGCACCCGGCCATGCTGTACTACCTCGACAACTACCTGTCCGCCGGCCCCGCGCCGGCCAAAGCCAAGGGGCGCGCGCGCGGCCTGAACGAAAACTACGCGCGCGAACTGATGGAACTGCACACGCTCGGCGTCGACGGCGGCTACAGCCAGCGCGACGTGACCGAACTGGCGCGCATGCTGACCGGCTGGACTTACGACCAGCGCGCCCTGATCGGCGAAGACCAGCTATTTCGCTTCGATCCGAAGCGCCACGACCAGGGCGCCAAGACTTGGCTGGGACGCGCGGTGCCGGCCGCCGGCCAGCAGGAAGGCGAGATGGCGCTCGACGTGCTGGCCATGCATCCGGCCACGGCGCGCCACCTGAGCTACAAGCTGGCCCAGTATTTCGTGCGCGACGATCCGCCGCCGGCGCTGGTCGAGCGGCTGGCGGGAACCTGGCAGGCCAATGGCGGCGACATTCGCGGCGTGCTGCGGGTGCTGTTCGCCAGCGACGAATTCATGGCCCCAAGCGCAATCGGCGCCAAGTTCAAGACCCCGTACCAGTATGTGGTGTCGGCGGCGCGCGCCAGCGCCACGCCGCCGGGCGACATCGGCCCGCTGCTCGGCGCCCTGAACCAGCTCGGCATGCCGCTGTACGGCTGCCAGACGCCGGACGGCTACAAGAATACCGAGGCGGCCTGGATGAATCCGCACGCGCTGACCCGGCGCATCGTGTTCGCCACGGCGCTCGGCGCGGGGCGGCTGGCGCTGGCCAAAGGCGCGCCCGTGGTGGCGCTGGCCGATGCCAGTTCGGTCACGCCGGCCCCGCTCGATCCGCTGCAACTGGCGTCGACCCTGGGTGCTTCGGTATCGCCGCGCACCCAGGAGCTGGTGGCGGCGTCGCCGGTCGCCCTGCGCGCGGCGATGCTGCTCGGCGGCCCCGATTTCATGCAGCGCTAACAGGAGAACCACATGCAACGCAGAGACTTTCTATCCTCGATGGCGGCCGGCGCCAGCCTGCTGGTGCCGGTCGGGCGCAGCGCCTGGGCCGCCAGCGGGGCCAGCGACACTGGCGACACCGGCGCCACGCGCCAGAAACTGATCGTCGTGATGCTGCGCGGCGCGGTCGATGGCCTGAACGTGGTCGCGCCGGTGGGCGACGCCAACTACCGGCGCCTGCGCCCGACCATCGGGCTGGAATTGCCTGGCGCGGAAGGGGGCGCTCTCGACCTGGACGGCTACTTCGGCCTGCATCCCGCGCTGGCTCCCTTGATGCCGCTGTGGCGGCAAAAGCAG
Organism: Massilia rubra; assembly: GCF_011682065.1. Taxonomy (GTDB): domain Bacteria; phylum Pseudomonadota; class Gammaproteobacteria; order Burkholderiales; family Burkholderiaceae_D; genus Telluria_A; species Telluria_A rubra. Next base: position 292,762 of record NZ_VUYU01000001.1, read on the forward strand.
CTCGCGTTCGTGCATGCCAGCGGCTCGCCCGACGAGAGCCGTTCGCACTTCGACGCGCAGATCTATATGGAGACGGCCACGCCGGGCCGCAAAAGCACGCCGGATGGCTGGATGAACCGGCTGGTGACGGCGCTGCCGGGTCACTCCGCGGCCAGCCGCGCCATCAGTATCGGCCCGCTGATGCCACGCATCCTGAGCGGGCCGGCGGCGGCCATCAACCTGCCCAATGGCGCCGGGGCGACGCGCGCCGATGTACTCGACCGCCCGGCGGTGGGCGCCGCGTTCGACCAGTTGTATGCGTCGCACGCGCGCTTCGGGCGCGCCTACAGCGAGGGCAGGGTGGCGCACAAAGAGGTGATGCAGGCGGCGATGAGCCAGGAAATGCAGGCCGCCGACAACGGGGCGCCTCTGCCGAATGGTTTTCCGGACGATGCGGCGCGGCTGGCGGGCCTGATGCGCAGCGACCCGCGCATGCAGGTGGCGTTTATCGCGCTGGGCGGATGGGACACGCATGCCAACCAGGGCGCGGCGAGCGGACAACTGGCCAACCGGCTGGCGCCCGTGGGACTGGGACTGGCGACCCTGGCCCAGCGCCTCGGGCCCATGTTCGAGCACACGACCATCATCGTGATGTCGGAATTTGGCCGCACCGCGCGCCAGAACGGCAACGCCGGCACCGATCATGGTCATGGCAACGCCATGTGGCTGCTGGGCGGGCGCGTGGCCGGCGGCAAGGTGTATGGCGACTGGCAGGGCGTGGGCGACGACGCGCTCAACGAAGGACGCGACCTGCCGGTGAGTACCGATTTTCGCTCGGTGCTGGCGCAGGTGGCCGAAAAACACCTGCGTTTGCCGGATGGCCAACTGGCCAGATTGTTTCCGGACATGCCACGCAAAGCACTCGGGTTTCAATTATTGCAAGTGTAGGGTGAAATATTTGTATCTGTAGCGCAACACCGTAGAACTACCGTATTGCAGTGCACCATGAATGAGAATATAGTGGACTTGTCTCCTCCAGTTTTCTCAGAAGATTGGATTGCCGCCCGCACCGTCAAGGTCGCGGGCGTTTTTTTTGGGTGGCAGGACGGTCGTCAGGTCAACGCGAGAATTGTCGCTATCGCGGCGTTCAGCGTTTTTCGCGCAAAGCGAGGATGAAGGTGCTGCCGCTGCCGTAGGCGCTGGTGAAATACAGGCTGCCGCCCAGCAGATTGGCCAGGTTCTGGCACAGATACAGTCCCAATCCCGCCCCCTCGGCATGCCGGGTCGAGGTGGAATCGAGCTGCGAAAACGCCTGGAACAGCTTCGACTGGTCTTCCGGCTTGATGCCGGCCCCGCTGTCGGTCACGCTGAACTCGGTGAGCAACTGGCTGGCCTCGAGCCGCTGCGACAAGGCCACCCTTACCGATCCCTGGTCCGTAAACTTGATCGCGTTATTGACCAGATTGATAATAATCTGGGTCAGCGCGCGCCGGTCCGAATCGATCACGATCGCTTCAGGCGGCAGCTCCAGCGACAGCGACAAGCCCTTTTGCGCGGCCAGCGGGCGCAGGGTGTCGGCCGTATGGTTGATCAGGTCCTGGCACTGCACGCGCTCGAGCGCCAGCGTTACCTTGCCGGCCTCGATCTTGGCCACATCCAGGATGTCGTTGATGAGCGATAGCAAATGGCGCGCGCTCGAACGGATGGTGTTGAGCTGCTTGTCCTGGTCCGGCGTGAGCGGGCCGGGTAGCTTCATCAACAGCGCCCCGGTAAAGCCGATGATGGCGTTGAGCGGCGTGCGCAGCTCGTGCGACATATTGGCGATAAAGGCCGACTTCATGCGGCTCGCCTCGGCCAGTTCCAGGTTTTTGTGCGCGATTTCGCGGTTGATGGTTTCCAGCTCGGCCGCGTGGTGCGCCAGGCGCATATTGAGTTCGATCACCTGGCGCTCGCGCGCCTGCAATTCGCTGTTGACCTGCACCGCCTGTTCGTAGGTCGAAATGAGCAAGTCCAGGATCTGCTGGCGCCCGGCGTTGATGAAGTGCTTCTGGTTGCCGAGATAAAGCGCGATGCCCGCTTCCACCTCCACCGGGGGACCTTCGCGCAGGCGCAGGTTGAGCAGCATGTGGCTGATCCTGCCGAGCAGGTACTCCTCGGCGTACGGCTTGCGCACGAAATTATCGGCGCCGCACTCGATGCCGCGGATGATGTCCTTGGGGTCGTTCAGCGCCGTCACCAGAATGACCGGAATGTCGCGCAGGGCCGGGTCGGACTTGATAGTCCGGCAAAGTTCGTAGCCGTCCATCTCGGGCATGATGATGTCCGACAGGACCAGGTCGGGTTTTTGCTCGCGGATCAGGGCAAGGGCCAACTGGCCGTTCAGCGCCACGCGCACCCGGTATGACTTGGACTGGATCAGCCGCCGCAGCCGCTCGGCCTGGGTCGGGCTGTCTTCGACGATCAGTATCTCGAATTCTTCTGGCTGGATTTGGTACGTCGAGTCCACGACATGGCTCCTTGCACGACGGCTGCGTTGCACACGACTATATCGGATTTATCGCGCCACATGGTAAATTTACAGATACCATAATGTCACTGTTTTTCACTCCGTGTCGCCCTGGAAGCCTCCCGTGCGCCAGGTCAGCACCAGGGTATCGCGGTGGCCGTTCTCGCCGTCGGGCTGGATCGGGGTCGATTCGTGGATGACGGTGGCGTCGTCGAGCAGGATCAGGGTCCATGGCTCGAGCATGGTGAAGCGTTTGCCGTCCGGACCGGCGGCTTCGAAAATGCGCGTCTCGCCGCCCTTGATATGGCTGCGCCCGACCAGCAGCACGGCCACGAAGTCGACGCCGTCGCGGTGCGCGCCTTCCGGCGTGGGACGGCCGATGCCTTCGAGCGTATCAATGCGGAACTGGTGCGCTTCCACGTACCAGGGCTGCGCCGCCCGCACGCGCGAGCAGGCGTCGCCCAGGGCGCGCAGCAGCTTGCCCCATGCCGGCAGCGCCACCGTGCTTGGCTCGACCGGTTCGAACAGGCGGTGCATGCCGCCGTGCAGGGCGTTGTATTCGATCGGCTGCCAGTGCGCGCGGTGCGCGGTCTGGGTCAAGGTGGCGCCGTCCTGGATGAAGCAGGAGTGGCGCCGGCGCCGGTAATTGCCGCCGTCCTTGAGGTAGTTATCGGGCGCCAGATGGTCCCAGCTGGCGGCCAGCGTGTTGAGGTCATCGAGGCTGCAGCCCGCCAGCGAGGCCACGTCCGCAGGGCGCAGCAGGGCGTAGCCGCTGGTGCGCAGCGCATCGGTGAGTTGGGCGATATCGTTAAAGGGTGGCGCGTGTGTTGTCATCCCGATAGCGTAGCATTTTTCGCCGTGGGATGTGAGGAGTGGGCACTTACCACTTTTTCACAAGCGTCAGCCGCAGCGAGCGCGATTCGATCGGGTGGAAGTGCACGTCCTCGCGCGCGGCCATTTCATTTGGCAGGCGCGATTCATAATAATAGGCGATCGCCGAATCGCGCCGGTTGGTCAGGTTGAAGCCTTCGATCTCGAGCAGCAGGCCGTTGGCGAGGCGGTAGCCGATGCGGCCATTCATGCTGGTGCTGCCCGCTGCGCGCACGCTGTTATCTTCGACGAGCGCACGCGCGCCCACGTAGCGCAGGCGCAGCGCGCCCGACCAGGGGCCACGCTCGAGCGTCAGCGCGAACTGGCCCACGCCTTCGACCGCGCCGGCGATACGGTCCTCGCCCGCAGCCACGCCCACGCCGCGTGCGCGTGCCTTGGCAAAGGCCAGGTCCAGGTCGAGCGAGAGCCACTTGAACGGCTTGTAGTAGTTCGACAGTTCGATCCCGGTGCGGCGGCTGGCGGGGCCGGCTTCGGTGTTGCCGGCGTCGCCGACGTAGACCAGTTCCGACGCCATGTCGAGCCGGTACAGCGATAGCGCGCTTTGCAGCTTGGGCACAAGTTCGCTGCGCACGCCCACTTCCAGAGCGCGCGTGCGCGCCAGGCCCGGAGCCGGCGTGGTGCGCTCGACCGTGCCGCGCGCATCGTTACTGTGAAAGCCATTGCCGGCGTTGAGATACCACTCGGTCTGCGCCCACGGCCCGAAGATCAGGTTCAGCGAGGGACTGAGCTGATGGTCGCGCGAGCGCGCAGCGGTGCCGCTGGCGCTGCCCTGCACATCGAAGCGGTAGCTGTCGGCCCGCAGGCCGGCCACGCTGCGCAGCTTGTCGCTCCAGCGCACCTGGTGTTCGGCGAACAGGCCGAGGCTGGATTCGACGACGTGGTCTGCGCGCGTGGTGGAAAGGCGCTCGCGCCGGCGCGTGTTGTACAAACCGTTGAAGATATTGTCGTTCTGGAGTTGCAGGCCGATGGTGACATCGGCATTGATCCCGGTGCCGTGGCCATGCCAGGTGTGGGTGGCGTCCACGCCGCTGGTCACGCGCCGGTCCGGCTGGCTGAATTGGTCGCCGTTGACCGGATCGTTGAGAAAATAGGTGAAGTTCGAATACAGGTCGAGCTGGTTGCGGATCACGTAGGCGTTGACCTTCGATGCCTGCTCCGCGCCGGTGCGGCGCCACGCGCCCGAGACGCTGTAGCGGCGCGCCTGGCCGCCGTCGCTGTCGTCGATGGCGTCGAAGCGGCCGAGGGAACCGTCATCGACGGCGCGCTGGGGAATCTGGTCGGTTGCATTCCAGCTGGCGCGGTAGGCCATGGCGCTGACCGTGAAACCGTTGTTGGCGTAGCCCTGGCTGAACCGCAGCACGGCGTTGAGCTTGCGGTAGTCGTCGGGGCGGGTGAACGGGCCATCGTTGCGCATCGCTTCCAGCGCGTACAGCAGGTTGCCTGCACCCGCTTCGGGCGAGCCGGCCAGCAGCGCGCGCGCAAAACCATTCTGCCCCACGCTGGCGCTGGTGGTCGTTTGCGCCAGCCGGTTGGCGTAGGTGACCGCCGCCGCGCCGGCCGAGGCAAAGTCGCCATCGCGCGCCGAGTACGGGCCTTTGCGGTAATCCATGCGCGCGGCCAGCTCGGGAATCAGAAAATTGAGGTCGGTCCAGCCCTGGCCGTGGGCATGGCTGCGCTGGTTGACCGGCATGTCGTCGACCGTGGTGCGCAGGTCGGTGCCGTGATCGAGGTTAAAGCCGCGCAGGAAAAACTGGTTGGCCTTGCCCTCGCCGCTGTGCTGGGTGGCGATCAGGCCGGGGACCGCTTCGAGCAGTTCGCCGGGCCGGTACACGGTGCGCATTTCCAGCTGCTTCTGATTGATGCTGCCGGCATTGGCCGAATCGGCGATGCCCAGTTGGCTGGCGCGCGAGCCGTCGATCAGCACGCGCTGCAAGGCAAGATCGTCGGCACGCGCGGCGACATGGCACAACAGGAAGGAAAGGGCGATCGGGGTAAGGCGTAAGGCGCTGTGCTTGGTCACGGTAAGTCGAGTTCTTTCTTGTTGCGGTCGAAGGTGAGAGTGGCGATGGCGCCGGCACGGTTGATGTTGACGGTATTGACCTGGTCCGGCAAAAAATCGGACAAGACCTCGTCGTGCGCGCGCACGGCGTCCGCCAGCGCGGTCTTTTCCACCTCCTGGTAGATCACCACGCTCTCGACGCTGGTGGTCACGCCGACCCAGCGCAGGGGCAGTCGCGCGCGGTCGGCGCCGAGCAGGTAGAACTGCTTGTCGATGTACTTGCGCAGCACCGCTTCGTCCTGCGGGTCGGACAGGTCGAACTGGCGCTGGTACAGGTTGGCCAGCAGCGCCTCGATATCGTGCGCCATGTAGGTGTGCACGACTTCGATGCTGCCGGTGTTCCGGTTGAACGAGATATCGGTGATCCCCGCGTGGAAGCGGTGCGCCCACGCGCCTGCGCAGGCGCACGCCAGCAGCGCGCCGAGCGCGAGGCGACGCTTCATTGCGCGGCCTTGCTGTCTTTGGACTTCAACGGTGTATTGAAGTCCTTCATCAGGTCATCCTTGCTGCGGTCGGTCTTGAACAGCTCCAGGCGCGAAGGCGTGATCTTGCGCGGCCAGGCGTTGTTGGACACGTCCGTATCGGCCGTTTCCCAATACGGGTCCTGGGTCAGGCCCACCATCGGTTCGTCGGTGACGATCAGCTTCGTGATCTTCTTCGACGAATAGCGCCATATTTCGGCCGGAATGCGCTCGATGGTCTTTTTGCCGGACTTGAGTTCGATCTCCAGCACCAGCGGCGTCACCAGCCCGCCGATGTTGGAAAAATCGACCAGGTACAGGTGCTTGCCCTTGGCCAGCAGCGCTTTTTCCCAGTCTTCCAGTCCTTCCACCGCCTCCTGGTACTTGTTGCGGTCCTTGTTGGTGACGGTGAAGTCGTCATGCTCGTTGTAGAAGTCCTTCAGCTCCGGATGCGCATCGACGCGGCGCGCCGTTCCCTTGTCGCGCTGGCTCGTCACCGACACCGGCTCGGCCTCCTTCTGCGACTTCTTCCAGGCTTTTTCGATCTCCGGGTTCTTGCTGCTCACGCCGTACTCGGTGATGCCGTCCACGCTGACGTCGACCGCATCGGTGGTGTAGAACCAGCCGCGCCAGAACCAGTCGAGGTCCGTGCCGGAAGCGTCTTCCATGGTGCGGAAAAAGTCGGCCGGCGTGGGGCGCTTGAACTTCCAGCGCTGCGCATATTCGCGAAAGGCGAAGTCGAACAATTCGCGTCCCAGCACCGTCTCGCGCAGCACGATCAGCGAGGTGGCCGGCTTGGCGTAGGCGTTGTTGCCGCGCTGGAGAACCGACTCCGAATTGGTCATCACCGGCACCTGGTTCTTGCTGCGCATGTAGTCGACGATGGCGCGCGGATCGCCGCGCGTGTCGGGGAAGTTGTCTTCCCAGGCGCGCTCGGACAGGTACTCCAGGAAGCTGTTCAGCCCCTCGTCCATCCAGGTCCACTGGCGCTCGTCGGAATTGACGATCATCGGGAAGTAGTTGTGGCCCACTTCGTGGATGATCACGCCGATCAGTCCATACTTGGTACGGCGCGAGTAGGTCAGTTCGCCGGTCTTCTTGTCCTTGGTCGGACGCGGGCCGTTAAACGAAATCATCGGGTATTCCATGCCGCCCACCGGGCCGTTGACCGAGATTGCGATCGGATACGGATAGTCGAAGGCGTACTTGTTGTACTGCTCGATGGTGTGGACGATGGCCTGGGTCGAATAGCGCTCCCACAGCGGATTGCCTTCCTTCGGGTAGTAGGACATCGCCATCACGTCGGTGTCGCCCTTCTTGTAGCCCTGCGCGTCCCAGATGAATTTGCGGCTGCTGGCAAAGGCGAAATCGCGCACGTTTTTGGCCTTGTAGTGCCAGGCCTTGCTGGCGCTTGAGCGCGATTTTTCGGCCGCTTCGGCCTCTTTCTGGGTGACGATCAGCACTGGCTTGGCGCTGCCGCGGGCCTGTTGCAAGCGTTCGCGCTGGGTGGCCGTCAGTACCGCGCCCGGATTTTGCAATTCGCCCGTGCTGGCGACGATATGGTCGGCCGGGACGGTCAGTTCGATATCGTAGTCGCCGAATTCCAGCGTAAATTCGCCGTCGCCCAGGTACTGCTTGTTCTGCCAGCCGGCGGCGTCGTAGTAGGCCGCCATGCGCGGGTACCACTGCGCCACTTCGAACAGGTCGTTCTTGTCTTCCTCGAATTTTTCGTAGCCCGAGCGGCGGCCCAGCACATTCATTTCGGGGATGTTGAAGTTCCACGCCATCTGGAACGAAAAGCGTGAACCGGGCTTCATCGGCTGCGGCAAGTCGATCCGCATCATGGTCTTGTTGATCGTATACCTGAGCGGCTGGCCGCCGCCATCGGTCAGCGCGGTGATATTGAAGCCGCCGTCAAACGTGCGGCTATCGACGATGAAGCGCATCGCCTCGAAGCGCATGCCGTCCGCCTCGGTCGCCTTGGCCCAGGCCTCGCGCGACGGCACGGTGGCAATGGCGCGGTTGTCCGAATCGGCACGGAACATGTTCTGGTCCAGCTGCACCCACAGGTACGACAGCGTGTCCGGCGAATTGTTGTGGTACGTGACCGTGCCGCTGCCGTCGATGCGACGCCTGGCTTCATCGAGCGTGGCGCGCAGCTTGTAGTCGGCGCGCTGCTGCCAGTAGGCGTGGCCGGGCGCGCCGGACGCGGTGCGCGTGATGCCGGGCGTGGGCAGCAGTTCGTCGAGCTGGCGGAACTTGTCGTCGAAGGCTGGCGCCGCGCTGGCGGCGGCGCCAGCCAGGCAGGCCGCCAGGGCCAGGGAAAGGTGTTTGATGATCATTGGGGGCAGGGTAGTGTCATGAAAAAGCGGGCGCCTTATCGCGCCCGCCTTGCTACTTGGTCTTCAACGGCGTGTTGAAGTCCTTCATCAAGTCGTCCTTGGTGCGGTCGGTCTTGAACAGTTCCAGGCGCGATGGCGTGATCTTGCGCGGCCAGGCGTTGTTGCTGTTGTCGATATCGGCTGTTTCCCAGTACGGGTCCTGGGTCAGGCCCACCAGCGGTTCGTCGGTGACGATCAGCTTCGTGATCTTCCTGGACGAGTAGCGCCACACTTCGGCCGGAATGCGCTCGATATATTTTTTGCCGGACTTGAGTTCGATCTCCAGCACCAGCGGCGTCACCAGCCCGCCGATGTTGGAAAAGTCGACCAGGTACAGGTGCTTGCCCTTGGCCAGCAGCGCCTTTTCCCAGTCTTCCAGGCCGTCGACGGCTTCCTGGTAGTTGTTGCGGTCCTTGTTGGTGACGGTGAAGTCGTCGTGCTCGTTGTAGAAGTCCTTCAGCTCCGGATGCGCGTCCACGCGGCGCGGCGTACCCTTGTCGCGCTGGGTCGTCACCGACACCGGCTCGGCCTCCTTCTGCGACTTCTTCCAGGCTTTTTCGATCTCCGGGTTCTTGGTGCTCACGCCGTATTCGGTGATGGCGTCCACGCTCACGTCGACCGCGTCGGTGGTGTAGAACCAGCCGCGCCAGAACCAGTCGAGGTCCGTGCCGGAAGCGTCTTCCATGGTGCGGAAAAAGTCCGATGGCGTGGGCCGCTTGAACTTCCAGCGCTGCGCGTATTCGCGGAAAGCGAAGTCGAACAGCTCGCGCCCCAGCACCGTCTCGCGCAGCACGTTCAGGGCCGCCGCCGGCTTGGCGTAGGCGTTGTTCCCGAACTGCAGCAGCGACTCGGAATTGGTCATGATCGGCACCTGGTCGCGCGAACGCATGTAGTCGACGATGGTGCGCGCTTCGCCGCGCGACTGCGGGTAATTTTCTTCCCACGCGTTCTGCGCCAGGCCCTGGATGAAAGTGTTCAGGCCCTCGTCCATCCAGGTCCACTGGCGCTCGTCGGAATTGACGATCATCGGGAAGTAGTTGTGGCCCACCTCGTGGATGATCACGCCGATCAGGCCATACTTGGTGCGCTTGGAATACGTCAGTTCACCGGTCTTCTTGTCCTTGGTCGGACGCGGGCCGTTAAACGAAATCATCGGGTATTCCATGCCGCCGATCGGGCCATTGACCGAAATCGCGGCCGGGTACGGGTAGTCCAGCGAATACTTGTTGTACTGTTCGATGGTGTGGACGATGGCCTGGGTCGAATACTTTTCCCACAGCGGATTGCCTTCCTTGGGATAGTACGACATGGCCATCGTGTCGGTGCCGCCCTTCTTGTAGCCCTGCGCGTCCCAGATGAACTTGCGGCTGCTGGCGAAGGCGAAATCGCGCACGTTCTTCGCCTTGTAGTGCCAGGTGCGGGTGCCGCTGGCGCGCGATTTTTCGGCCGCCTCGGCTTCCTGCTGGGTGACGATGATCACCGGTTTGCTGCTGGTGCGCGCTTTTTTCAGGCGCTCGCGCTGGGCCGCCGTCAACACCTCGCCCGGGTTTTGCAGCTCGCCCGTGCTGGCCACGATATGGTCGGCCGGGACGGTCAGCTGGACGTCGTAGTCGCCGAATTCGAGCGTAAACTCGCCGGCGCCGAGGAACTGCTTGTGCTGCCAGCCGTACACGTCGTAGTAAGCGGCCATGCGCGGGAACCAGTGCGCGATTTCGAACAGGTCGTTCTTGTCGTCGAATTTTTCGTAACCGGTGCGCCCGCCCTGCACCTTGGCGTCACTAATGTTGAAGCTGAAGTCGATGTTGAACGACAGGCGCGCGCCCGGCTTCATCGGCTGCGGCAGGTCGATCCGCATCATGGTCTTGTTGATCGTGTAGCGCAGCGGCTTGCCGTCCGCGCCCTTGACCGCGCCGATGGCAAAGCCGCCATCGAAGCCGGGGTTTTCCAGGATCGAACGCATGCCTTCGAAGCGCATGCCGTCTTCGTCGCTGCGCGCCTTGGCCCAGGCCTCGCGCGAGGCCACCGTGGCCGACATGCGCGCATCCGAATCGCTCTTGAAGATGTTCTGGTCCAGCTGCACCCACAGGTAGGACAGGGTGTCCGGCGAGTTGTTGTGGTAGGTGACCGTTTCGGTCGCGCTGATGCTGCGCTTGTTTTCATCGAGGCGCGCGCGGATCGTGTAATCGGCGCGCTGCTGCCAGTAAGCGTGGCCGGGAGCGCCGGCGGCATTGCGGATCGTGTTTGGCGTCGGCAGCACTTCCTCGAGCTGGCGGAACTTGTCGTCGAACGGTTCGGCGGCCGGGGCGATGCCCGCAATGACGAACAACGCAGCTAAGACCGGCATACGGATCATGTTTTCCCTGACTTTTCTCGTGAAAAAGAGGAGGTATTCTAAACGTACCGATTAGTCAATTGTTTCAGGGAATTGTAAAAAAGCTGAAACATACACGCGGGCGCACGCTATGATTGCCGGGGCCGATTGTTGCGGCGTGCGGGCGCGGGGAGGCGTGGCGGAATGGACATGAATTTCAAGGCAAGCATCCTGATCGTGGATGGCGTATCCGACAACCTTGTACAGATCGAAGAGCTGCTGCAGGAGCGTTATCACGTGCGCCTGGCGCGCAATGGCGAGGACGCGTTGCGCATTGCGCAGCAGGCGCCGCTGCCGGACCTGATTGTGCTCGGCGGCGCGCTGGCCGATGCCGACAGCCTGCGCGTGTTTCACGGCTTGAAGTGCCAGGTATTGAGCAGCGAGACGCCCGTGATCATGCTCATTGCCGAAGGTGACGCGCAGCTTGAAGAGCGCGCGTGGCACGACGGCGTGGCCGACGTGGTGCGGCTGCCGTTGTCGCCGGCGGCGCTGCTGGCGCGCGTGGCCACCCAGCTCCACATGCGCGCGGCCGACGCCATGCTGCGCGACCAGCATCGCCATTTCGAGCACCTGGTGGCCGAGCGGATGCGCGACGCCGGCTTGATGCAGGACGCCACGGTGCTGGCGATGGCGGTGTTGGCCGAATCGCGCGACCCCGGCGTGGGCCAGCATCTGCTGCGCACGCAGCGCTTCGTGACGGCGCTGGCGCGCGAGCTGCGCTTTGTGGCGGCCTACACGGCCGAACTGACCAACGAGGCGATCGCGCTGCTGCACAAGGCGGCGCTGCTGCACGACATCGGCAAGGTGGGCGTGCCCGACGCGGTCCTGCTCAAGCCGGGCAAATTAAGCGACAGCGAATTCGAGCTGATGAAACTGCACACCGTGTACGGACGTGACGCGATTGCCGGCGTCGAACGCACGCTCGGGGGCAGCAACGGCTTTTTGCGTTACGCGCGCGAGATCGCCTACTCGCACCACGAAAAGTGGGACGGCTCGGGCTATCCGCAAGGGCTGGCAGGGGATGCGATTGCGCTGTCGGCGCGCTTGATGGCGGTGGCCGACGTGTACGACGCCTTGACCACGGCGCGCGCGTACCGGCCGGCGTTCACGCACGAAACGGCGGTCGAGCTGATCCGCCAGGGGCGCGGCGAACATTTCGATCCGGACGTGGTGGACGCCATGCTGGCGATCGAAGAACGCTTCAAAGCCATCGCCGCCGACTTCCCGCCGCGCCAACCGGGGTCAGAGCTTTAACTTGCAACTTTTTTGTTGCCGCACTGATGCCGCACCGGGGTCTGACCTCTGATTCGAAATTTTTTTCATCGCGACATCGATTTACAGTCCCCCAGCCCTTGTAAAACCCGATAACGCGGTCGGTCAGCGGTGCTCGTCCCGTGTTGAAACCGTTTTCTTGGCAAAAACGGGTTCTGTACGTGGATTGCAAGGGCTGTTCTGGTGCAATGTTTCGAATCAGAGGTCAGACCCCGGTTGGCGGGGTTGTGTTCAGTGGGCAAGATTTCAAGTTAAAGCTCTGACCCCGGTTGTAGGAAGTTTAGAGGAGACCGGGTAGGAAGTCGGGGCGGTACGGAAGTGTTGTTGGGCCGCGCCATTTGTGCGATTTCCGCATACCAATATGTTATAGTCAATTCGCATACCCGGGCGCGCCCGGCCTTCGGTACAACGTGGAGCAAACCGATGCGGACTCAAGGATACCTGGCCTTTGTAGTCGGTATTTGTCTGACCATGTGGACCTGCATCGCCGTACTCGATGCGCAGCAGGCGCGCATCGCGGCCGCCTTCCAGCGCGACGCCGACAAGGTCGCCACCGACACCAACGTGCGCCTGCAAACCTATTTCGATATGCTGCTTAGTATTAAGGGCGCCTTCGCGGTCACCGACCAGGTCGACCGCGCGCAGTTCGCCCGCTTCGTGCGCGAACTCAATCTGACCACGCGCTACCCCGGCTTCCAGGCGATCCAGTTCGTGCGCCAGGTGCCGGCCGCCGACCTGGCCCGCTTCACCGATGCCGTGCGAGGCGATACGCGCCTGGTCGCGCAAGGTTATCCGACCTTCGCAGTCCATCCGCCGGTGGTGCGCGCCGAGCACTTCATCATCGAATACACCGAGCCGCTCAAGGGGAACGAGAACGCCTTCGGCCTCGATCTGGCCGCGCTGCCGCCGCACTTGCAGGCGGTCGAATCGGGCCGCGACAGCGGCGAGATCGTCGCCACCGAACGCATCACGCTGGTGCAGGACAACACCGGCCAGCCCGGTTTCGTGGCGCGCGCGCCGGTCTATCGCCAGAACATGCCGCTGACCACCGTGGCCGAACGGCGCGCCGCGCTGATCGGCATGGTGGCGATCGTGTTCCGCGTGAAGAACCTGATGCACGAGGTGATCGACCCGTCGCTGCTGAACCAGATGGCGTTTCGCATCCACGATGCCGGCAATGTGGCCGACGGCGCGGCCGCGCCTTTCGCCGCGTCGAACGTGATGTTCGATACCACCCGCGCCGATACGCTGGCGCTGCCCGGCGTGCAAAACGAAGCGCGCCTGAACGTGGCGCAGCGCCAGTGGGTGATGCGCTTCCAGGCGCTGCCGGGAAGCCGCTACAGCCGCGATGTGCGGCCGGTGCTGGTCATCGCCGCCGGCGGCCTGGTGATCAGCACCCTGATCGCGGCGCTGATGATCGCTTCGCGCCGCAGCCGCACCCTGGCGCAGCAGGTGCGCGTGACGCTCGACGAGCAGCGCGCCTTCCAGGACAGCGCCAATGTCGGCATCGCGCTGTTCTCGCATGGCGTGATCATGCGCTGCAACCGGGGCATGGAGGAGATGATGGGTTATGCGCCGGGCGAGCTGGCGGGCTGCCAGACGCAGGTGCTCTCGCGCGCGGCGGCGGCCGGCGCGGCCGATCCGTTCGCGGTCGATCCGCAAAGCCGGCGCTGGCAGGGCGAACTGAAACTGCTGCGCAAGGACGGCAGCACGATCTGGTGCCTGATCAACGGCAAGGCGCTCGACGCGTCGGACCTGTCGAAGGGCGGCGTGTGGGTGATCCAGAATATCAGCGACCGCAAACACACCGAGGCGGCGCTGGTCGACGCCAAGGATGGCCTGGAGCACAGCCTGGCCGAACTCGAACAGCAAAAGGCCAACGTCGAAAGCGCGCATCGCGACCTGTCGACGGTGCTGGCCACGCTCAAGCAAGCCCAGACCAATCTGATCACATCCGAAAAAATGGCGTCCCTCGGGTCGCTGGTGGCCGGCATCGCGCATGAACTCAATACCCCGATCGGTAACAGCCTGTTGACCGCCACCGCGCTGGCCGACATGGTGGCCGACTTCGAGCGCAAGTATGCCGGCGGCGGCATCAAGCGTTCGGCGCTGGAGGCGCACATGGCCGACACGCGCCTGGCGTGCGACATCATGGCCAGTTCGCTGCGCCGCGCGGGCGACCTGATTACCTCGTTCAAGCAGGTGGCGGTGGACCAGACCTGCGACCAGCGCCGCCGCTTCGATCTGTGCGACCTGGTGCGCGACACGCTGGCGACCTACGCGGCGCAGCTGCGGCGCGCCAATTGCGAGACGCGTGTGGATGGCCCGACCAGCATGGCGCTCGATTCCTATCCTGGCAGCGTGGGACAGGTGCTGTCGAACCTGCTCAACAACGCGCTGCTGCACGCGTTCGAGGGGCGCGCCAGCGCGCTCATTACGATCACCGCGCGCGAAATCGAGGATGACAAGCTGCTGCTCATTTTCAGCGACGATGGGGTGGGCATGCCGCCCAAGATCCTGCACCAGGTGTTCGATCCGTTCTTTACGACCAAGATGGGGCAGGGCGGCTCGGGGCTGGGGATGAATATCGTCTACAACATCGTCACCGGCATGCTGGGCGGGAGCATCGAGATCGAATCCTCGCCCGAGCATGGCACCAGCGTGACGATCCGCATTCCGCGCAAGGCGCCCAACCGCGAGAGCGAAGCGGCCGAGGTGAACATGCTGCTGATGTAACGCGCGCCACCGGCGTGGCGCGGATGCAGGTTCAGGCGCCGTAGCGTTCCCTGAGCAGGCGCAGCATCGCCACGTTCTGGTCCCATGCGTTCGAGAGCGGCTCGCCGCTGAACGGCATGCTCTGGGTGTACGGCGGCGGGCCGAATTCGGGCGTGAGCGTCGTCAATGTGGCGCCGGCGGCGCGGCGCAGCGCCACGATGCGGTCCCACCACTGAAGATGGCACGCCAGCTCGGCCGCGAAGCGCGGGTCGCGGAAGTCGCTCACCTGCGGTCCCTGCGCATGGCCGACGCGCGCGTGGATGTGGCGCACGCGCGGCAAGGTCGCCGCCAGCGCGGCCGGTTGGTCCTCCAGCAGCGATTCGCAGGCGCAGCACCAGTGCGACAGGTCGGCCGTCAGTTCCAGGTCGGGCAGTTCGCGCAGGTACGGCAGCAGCAGCATCGGGTGGCCCGAGAAGCGGCTGCGGTGGATCTCGTGCACGATCGGCACGCCGTGCTCGCGCGCGATGGCCTGCGTCAGCGCGATCAGTTCCAGGTTCTGTTCATGCGTGTAAAAGTCCTTGCCGGTGTGCGTGTTGACCAACAGCGGACGCGCGCTGCAGGCGTTGGCGAGGTAAGTCGCCAGCGCCTCGCGGTGCGCGTCGAACCCGGCATGGAACGCGGTTTCCCACTGCTGCGCGATGAGCAGCAGGCCGGCGTCGGCGATGCGCGCGCTCCAGTCGTCGCGCGCGGCGGCGTCCAGCGGCAGCGACATTTCAATGCCGTCGAAGCCGGCCGCCTTCACGCGCTCGATGAACACGGCGGGCGCGAGCTCGTTGCTGCCCCAGTGCGGGGCGAATATGCGGATGTCCATCGCTTACTCGAAGCCGCGCACAGGAAAGCTGGCGTCGCGCTGGATCCAGTTGCGCGGCGAGTAGGCGGTCGCGCCGTCGGTCGCATGCAGCGTGTAGGCATGGCGCGACACCGGCGAGCGGTTCGGCGCGCTGTAGTGCGGCAGCAGGCCGTGAAAACATACCAGGCTGCCGGCCTTCGCTTCGAGCGGCACGGCGCTGCTGTCGCTTGGCCACGGCATGGTGTCGAGCGTTTCCATCTTGATGTCGTCGCCGTTGCGCACGAAGCGCTCGCGCATCGGTCCCCGGTGGCCGCCCGGTTCGACCCACAGGCAGCCATTGTCGATGGTGGCGTCTTCCAGCGCGAACCAGAAGGTGGTCACGCTGACCGGCGTGGTTTCGAAAAAGGTGGCGTCCTGGTGCCAGCGCACTTCGCCGCCGATGCCGGGCTGCTTGAAGATGTACATCGATTGCCATACTTTGGGGTCGACCAGGCCCAGCTCGCGCGCCACCGCGGCCAGTTTCGGATCGCGCGAAAAGGCGGCGAACACCGGATCGAGATCGTGCATCGCGTGCCCGATCTTGTTGATCGAGAGGGCTTTTTCCTGGCGCAGCTGGCCGTCCGGGCCAAACGCTTCTTCCTCGAAAAAGCAGCGGATGGTGTTATCCGAGCGCAGGAAGTACTCGTCGGTCGCGGTGGTTTGGTCGCGCGTGGTGAAGATCGAGCGGCCCTGGCCTGGATCGAATTCGTTGACAATCTCGCCAGCGCGCTGGCGCAGTCGGGCGATCTCGTCCATCGACTTGAAATCGGGGACGACGAGGTAGCCGTCGCGCTGGAATTGGTCGCGTTGTTCGGTGCTGAGCATGGGTGTGGCTCCTGCCATGATGGAAGCTGCCATTGTAGGGTTGCTCCGGCAACCCGGCAATCGCCGGATCGGTTGACAGATTGTCGCCATCCGGTTGACAATCGTCGGCATGGATCAATTGCGCGCAATGGAGATATTTGTCGAGGTGGCGCGCTTGCGCAGCTTTTCGGCCGCCGCTCGCCGCCTGGGAGTCACGCGCGCGATGGTCAGCAAGCAGATCATGCAGTTAGAAAGCAAGCTTGATGCGCGCCTGCTGCATCGCTCCACCCGCGAGGTGAGCCTGACCGACGCCGGCCAGGCCTACCTGGCCCCGTGCCAGGCGACGGTGGAGCAGGCGCGCGAGGCGGCGCGCGCCATCAGCCCGGCCGGCGCCGACCTGGCGGGGGCGCTGCGGATCCAGGCGCCGTCCGGTTTCGGCGGCGCGTGGCTGGCCGACGCGGTGGCCCGTTTCAGCCTGCGCCACCCGTTGCTCACGCCCTCCTTGTTCGTCGACGATGCGCTGCTCGACCCGATCCGGCATGGCTTCGACCTGACCATCCGCGTGGGCGGCATCCCGGACAGCAGCGGCCTGGCCATGCGCCGCCTGGCGCCGTGCCGTGGGGTGCTGTGCGCCAGTCCCGCTTACCTGGCCAATTGGGGCGTGCCGCAAACGCCCGAGGATCTGCTCGATCACCAGTGCCTGCATTTTTCCCATCTGACCGACGGCACCAGCTGGCATTTCACGCGCGCCGGCGAACGGCGCACGGTGCGGGTCAACGCCGGTTTTACCTCGAATAACGGGCTGGTGCTGCAGCAGGCGGCCGAGCGCGGGCTGGGCATCGTCTACAACACGACCTTCCTGGCGTGGCAAAAGCTGATCGACGGCGCGCTGGCGCCGGTGCTGCCGCAGTGGCAGCTGCCGCTTAACGATCTGTCGGCCCTGTATCCGGCCAGCCGCCAGCTCTCGCCCAAGGTGCGGGCGCTGGTCGATTTTTTGGTGGAGGAGTATCGCGTGGCGCCGTGGGACCTGGCGCTGGCGCAGGCCGGCATCCTGCTTTAGAGCGCCTGACAAAGCCTGTTACTTGCCCTGACGGCAACAAGCTCGTACACTGAGTCATACCGACGGTCTGCTATCGGCCAAAAGCGGACCTTCGAAAATTTGAATGCAAGATGTGGAGATGATGACTATCCGAACTCAATACACGTGATCTGCCTCTCATTTTTGTTGGCTTTTACGCTGACGCTCGTGTCATTCGTCGTGCAGCGCAACGGTCCTGAGGTGATCGAGTTTGGCAACCTGTGTGGGCCACTACATGACGAGTTCTGTTACGAGCCGGTATTAAAGGCCGGCTTTCCGATTGCATACGTGTTCGACGCGCCAGGCATTTCGGTTCCACGAAAACTCGGTCCCGAGGACAGTTTCTCAGTGAGCGCTTTCACGCTAGACGTAGCCATCTACTTCGTTATCGGACTGGTAGCGATCGGCGGATTTTCGTATCGTTGGTCGAAGAGTTAGAAGACGCGCTGCTGACTATCTCTCGGACCAGTGCGGCGATCAAAAATGCACTCAGCGGCTCAGGGTCTACGGCTGTTATGGGTCGAAAACAGACCAACGGTAGCGCCCTTCGATTCGAGAAAAACTGTATCAAATCTAGGTTTTGAAGCACAAATGCAAACAGTCTCCCGAAGGGGGCTGTTATTTGACAAACCTCGATGTCCATCGAGGATGCGCGGTTATGCTGGAGGCGAGGACGGGAATCGAACCCGTCTAGGCGGTTTTGCAGGCCGCTGCGTGCTCTAAGAGATCAAGAACTTAGCTCAATACCTCTCATGTAAACCTCTCGAGTTCGCTTCGTTGAATCGACAAAGGTGTCTGCTACATGCGCTGCATGAAAGCGGCAAAGGCAGTCGCCTCGAGTGGACGGCTGATGAAATACCCCTGGATAACATCGCACCCGGCCGCTTTCAGTTCGGCGAGCTGGCCCTCGGTTTCCACGCCTTCAGCGACCGTGCGCATGCCCAGCGAGCGGGCGAGAGCAACGACCCCTTGTATCACCGCCGCTGCCTTTGCCGAATCGAGCAGCGCCAGCACAAACGATCTGTCGATCTTCAGGGTGTCAATCGGCAGCCGTACCAGATAGCCGAGACTGGAGTAGCCCGAGCCGAAGTCGTCGAGCGAGGTGGAGATGCCAGCTCCATTCAAGGCGGCGAGAACCGCCGCCGCTTTTTCGATATCGCTGACCAGCGAGTCCTCGGTGACTTCAACATCGAGCATGGCGGGATCAATGCCGTGTTCCTGCGCGATGCGAAGAATTTTGTCGACCAGTCCCGCGCCGGTCAGCTGCCGGGCAGACAAATTCAGGCTGATCCGCGGCACGCGTATTCCCATGCGTCGCCATCCATCGATTTGCTGGCAGACTGCCGCGACCAGCCAGTCGACCAGCAGGCCTTCGTACGCCGACTCGAGCAGGACGTCGAGAAACGCAGCCGGTGAGAGCAGGCCCCGTGCTGGGTGACGCCAGCGCAGCAGTGCCTCGGCGCCGGTGATCGATGCATCGGAGAGCGCCATCTGCGGCTGAAAATGCAGTTCGAACTGGTTCCCGGCAAATGCTTCGCGCAGCTCAATGCGCAAGTCGAGCCGGTCGCGCATGCCGCGGTCCAGCGCCTCGTCGTACACGCGCAACTGAAACCGGCCGGCAAACTTGGCCGCGTACATGGCTGCGTCGGCGTGGCGTAACAGGGTCTCGGCCGACTCCGACACATCCCTCAGCAGAGCAACGCCGATGCTCGCCGACAGCGAGAGCGAGCGTCCACCTGCTTCGAACGGCGTCGCGAACTGCCGCAGCACCACTTGCGCGAGTTGTTCCGCCGCGCGGTCGGTAGCCTGGCGTAGCAGGAGGATGAACTTGTCGCCGCCAATCCGGGCGGCAAAGACGGCGGGATCGAGAACGGCAAGCAGCCTTTCCACAAAGTCGCGCAGCACGCCGTCACCGACCGCATGGCCAAATGCATCATTGACTTCCTTGAAATGGTCCAGGTCGATTAACAGTACAGCGACGAGACCGGCACGCGGCAGCGCCGGCGACGCAGCGTCGGCCACTGCAAGGGCGATCATCTCCATGCACTTGCGCCGGTTTGCCAATCCCGTCAGGTAGTCGTGGCTTGCTTCATAGGCCAGCATCGCCCCGTGCTCATGTTCGCTCGTCACATCGCGAAACAGCACGGTGATGCCATCGTCGTGTGCGAACGAGCGTACTTCAAACCACGTCTTCAACGGTGCGTAGTAGCCGGTGTGCCTGCCGGGAATACCGGTGGCAGCAGTCTGCCGGTAAACGCAATAGTAATCGGTGTTCACCAGGTCCGGATAACAGTGCCACATGTCGCGTCCGAGCAGGTTTTCCCGCTTTTGCTGCAGGTACCGCTCGGCTGTGTGGTTGAGATATGTGAAGCGCCACAATTTGTCGATCGACATGAATCCATCGCTCAGACTATCGAGCATGTCGCTCAGGTGGGCGGGCGCCGGATGGCCGGCAGCGACGTCTGTCGGCTGGGCAGCGCGTGAGTCAGGTTCGCGTTCCATGTTTCACCTCTCCATTTACATCGGCGCACGCAGGCACCGTTCACATGCAAACGGTGGAATGTGACCATTCTAGCCCTCTTCCGGATGGCAATGAATTTAGCCGGGCAGCTTGGCCGCAGGAACGTCAACCTTCTGGATCGATGGCGGCGTGGCGAAAAATTCACCGGCTTTTTCCACGAGCGCGGCTGCGACCTTGCCGGCCAGATGTACCCGGCGCCCGGCCTCATCTGGAAACGCGTCAAAAATGCCGAAGGTGGAAGGTCTCAGGCTAATTGCGAACCAGCGCGTCCATGAGGCGATTCTTCGACGCCTCCGAGAGCATGACCAAATCATGTTGGATCGAGCTTGTGTTGCTCGCTCATACGCGTGGTGGAGAATGACCTCGTCCGATCGAACTCGCTCTTCCAAGTCTCTCGTGGCAGGTTTCAAGATCAATTAGCGCAAAAGGCTCCGCTGGACCAGATTCACGAAGCCCGATGACCATGACGTCATTGGGCTTTTCCATACTCAACGTCACAAGATACAGAGGGAAGAACCGATGGAAATCAATGTAAGACCAAACTGGAAATGGGCTCCCGGGGGCACATCTTCTCAACTGCCTATCGGACGCGTAACCGTGGCATGTGCAGAATAATAGAAAGCCTAACCATAGATGTTTTATAGAAAAAGCATAAATCTATGTGTTTTTTTGAGACATTTGCGGATACCTGAAAGCCCGAGGCGGGTCATTCGATCAGGAATAGTGGTCCGGACCTTTCAATTTCTAAGCGACTCCTGATGAGACGCCACGGTCCGGTTTGGGGCGATAGCGGACGTACACGGGCTCAGTCGGAGCATTAAGATAGCGGCAGTGTTCGCAGACGGAGTAATGCCATGGCCCAAGCACTTCTTCCCGAAGACCTTTGGTCGCTCATGGCAGCCCATCTCCCGGCCCACCGACGATCGCCGAAGGGCGGTCGGCCACGTATCAATGATCGCGCGACCCTGACTGGGATCGTATTTGTCCTCAAGGCTGCAATACCGTGGGAGTACCTGCCGCGCCAACTCGGCTACGGCACATGACAATGCTGGCGTCGACTTCACGAATGGATGCAAGCCGGTGTTTGGCAGCGTATCCATGAGGCGCTTCTGCGACTGCTCCGCGAGCACGACCAGATCATGTGGGATCGAGCTAGCGTTGACGCCGCTAGCGTACCGGCACCTGCCAGTGGCGACCATACGGGCCGTAACCCGACCGATCATGGCAAACTCGGCTGCAAACACCATGTGCTGGTGGATCAGCGTGAGCCGTCGCTGGTCGCCCGGATCTCGGGCGCGCAGGTGCATGACTCGCGTCTCGTCATCCCACTCGTAAAGTCAATCCCGGCAGTCAAAGGGCTGGCCGGCCGTGCGCGCAAACGTCCAGGCAAGCCGCATGCCGATCGGGCGTACGCTTCGAGAGCACAGCGGGTTTGGCTACGCCGTCGGGGGATCGCAGCGAGGATCGCGCACTATGGCATGGAGTCGCGGGAAAGGCTTGGACGATGGCGTTGGGTCGTCGAGCGTACCTCAGGTTGGATACGCCGCTTTCGCAGGCTGCGCATCCGACACGAACGACGAGCAGACATTCATCAGGCGTTCCTTTCGCTTGCCTGCCCGCTCATCTTTTGGCGGTATGTTGAACGGTTTTGTCAGGCGCTCTTGGTCTATTCCCCGGCGCCGACCTGCCAGGCGCCATCCTGGTAGACCAGTTCATCGTCCAGGTACACGGCCTCGGTCACGGCGAAGATGTCGACGTGGTAGCGCGCATCCTTGCGCTTGAAGCCCGGCTTCTGGTAGACGCCGTGCTTGGCCCCCAGCGACAGGTGGATGCCGCACATGCGCTCATAGGTGCCGATGTCGTTGACGCGGCGCTCGCGGGTAAAGGCGCGGTTCATGCCGAAGCCCAGCTCGCGCAGCCAGACTTCGCCTTCCTCGAGCCGGATGATCTCCAGCACGCGTTCGAATTCCGGCGTGGCGCCCTCGGTGCCGACTACGCGCCCACGTTCGACGATCAGCGTGATTGGTGTCTCGGGGCGGTTGACCATGTACGAGGTGTCGCCGAAGACGTGGATGCGCACGCGCCCGTTGACCGCCTCCAGGTCCTGCGCTTCGGTGAACACTTCGCCGATCGGGAACTGGCCGCCGACGTTGTTCATGCCGCTGTAGTCGCCCACATTCAGTTTGGCCGATTCGAAGGGCGAAGCAAACACCAGCGTTTCGCCGCCGCTGTGCACCACGCCCGAGGATGCCGCGTCGATGCGGCGCTTGAGCGCCTTGCCCACGCCGCGGTAATAGGCGCTGTCGTAGGCCAGCGACGCGATGTAATGCTCTCCCTGCGCGCCCGGCATGCGCGACAGGTGCACATGCTCGATCACTTTCAGCCCCAGTTTGAACAGCTCGACCCGGATGCGGAACGCTTCGAGGCGGAAGTTGGTCGACTGGATCAGCAGCACCAGGTCGTGCGCGGCCATGCCCTTGAAGGCGGCCAGCACGTCCTCGGGGGCGACGCTGTCGAAGTCGATGAAGACGGCGTCGGGCAGGTTGCGGCGGTAGCCTTCGGTGAGCGCGCGCGCCAGGTCGGAGCGGCAGTCGTATACCACCAGTGCGCGCTGCGCCGGGCCGTGTTCGACGACGGTGGCGAGCACCTCGCGCAGGTGGGCGGTGGCGGCGTCGACGGCGTGCGCGGGAATCTCGCCCCAGGGGGCGGCGGTCAGGTCAGGGGAGGTCATGGTGCGGTGCAAGGTCTTCGATGGCGTCCATTATACGTGCCCTGTTTTGCTCGGGAGCCACACTTCCTTGTCGAAGCAATAATGCTTCGTGTAATTAATTGCGATGACCCAATGGGCATGTGTTAACGTCAGGTAAAACTACACGGCGCAAAGCCGGACCCAACCATCTGACCAACCAAGGAGATCAAGATGAAGTCACTGTTCAAGCACCTGATGTTCGCGCTGTTTGCCATCACCCTGACCGGCGCCGCCAGCGCGCAGGACGCCCCCAAGCGCGGCACGGCCGACGAAGCGGTGGCCATGGTCAAGAAGGCCAGCGCCTACCTTAACGACAATGGCCGCGACAAGGCGATCGCCGCCTTCAACGATCCCAAGGGAGAGTTCATCAAGGGTGACTTGTACGTCTTCATGTTCACCTTCGACGGCACCGCCCTCGCGCACGGGCAGAATGCCAAGATGGTCGGCAAGAACCTGATCGACCTCAAGGCCGGCGAGGTGTTTCCGATCCGTGAATTCATCAAGATCGCCAAAAGCCCCGCGGGGACCGGCTGGTTCGGCTACAAGTGGCCCAATTCGATCACCAAGGCCATGGAAGAGAAAAATACCTACATCGAGCGCAATGGCGATGTGCTCATTGGCGTGGGTACTTATAAATAGCGTTCCTGTCCGTTTCGCCATTGGCGGAATGGACGATTCCCTCCGGGCATCCCGAGCCGCCCCTTGACATGCCGTGGAACGGTACCCGGTAAATAAACCGCGTGTGCAATCTGTTTGCGCTATGATTTGAAGAGCAACACTGGCCCTCATCGACGGGCCGCGACTCTTATACATATATGGCGGCAAGCGACATGGCACACCGATGGGAAACGCCCGGCAGCGTATGGCTGGAAGACGAACACACGGCGCAGTTTGAACTGGCGTCGAGCGAGGGACTTGGCCGCATCGAGCGCCAGGCGCAGTCGCGCGGGCGCCTCCCCGATATCGCGCACCTGCTGGGCGCTTCGCTGCCGCTGTCCTGCGACTGCTCGCCCATCTATCCCGAAGGTTTCGCCTTCTGCCCCACCTGCGGCGCGCCGCTCGACAAACTGGCCGGACGCGCCAAGACGTCGCCCGACTGGTGGGGGCCATGGTCCGACCATCTGCTGCCGCGCCATGTGCCGCATGGCCTGAACGTGACCGCGCTGGCGCTGGGCGAGAACCTGGAAGAACGCCCGGCCGCGCCGGCCCCCGGCCGCCCCGACCTCAATATGCCGGCCCCGCCCAATGCGCACTGCGTGTTCGCGGCCGGCGCCTTCGGTTTTCCCACCCAGCGCCTGATCGCGCTGGCCCACGCCCGCAACGTGCTGCAGTACTGGGACCCGCTCGGCCAGGCCTGGCACGTCATGGCGCCCGAAGACAACGCGTCCGACCTGACCTTCAGCGTCCCGGCCGCGTCCTACGCCTGGCTGCCGGCAAGCGATCCGCGGCGCGGCGAAGTGGCGCTGGTGCCGACCGACCGTGGCCTGCGCCGCCTGTTCATCAATCCGGTCAGCGAGACCTATCGCACCGAAGTCGTGTTCGACGGCCAGCTCGCCAGCGCCCCGGGCGCCATGCGCCGCCATGTGGCCTGCCTGGTCCACGGCGAGGCCGGCACGGTCCTGTGGAGCGCGCACAGCGACATGAGTAATGAAACCGTCTACGCCTGCGACGCACCGGCCGGCCAGTGGGCGCGCCCGGTCGGCTACGACGGCAAGCTGTTCTGGCTGCACGCCCAGGGCCAGCTGGTATGGCAGCCGGGCGCGCCGCCGCAATGGATCGCCTGGCCGGCCGGCTGGTCGCCGCGCCTGCAGTTCGGCGGCCCCACCCAAAGCCGCGACGGCCGCCTGTGGCTGATCGGCCATGACGGCCAGGCCTATTCTTTCCTCGAACTGGGCAAGCTGGCCGGCCAGCGCGAAGCCTTGAGCGGCGCGCGCCTCGGTTTCGCCAGCCTGCTGTTCCGGCGCGGCCACGCGGTGGTGGACGAACCGTGGGGCCTGGAGCACGTGGAAGATCCGCACGACGACGACGCCATGGTGCTGCCGCTGCTGCGCGGCTTCAATAACAACCGCAGCCAGCCCAGTGGCCTGGTGCTGCGCTTCCACCAGTACACCGGCATGGCCGAAGACGCGCTGGCCGGACGCATCATCCCACGCACCACGTTCGAATGGATCGGCAAGCGCAACGTCATCCTCGACGACATCGCGCGCCTGGCGCATCCGCTCGAGTGCGTGCCCTTCGTGTACGACAACTGCCTGTGGCTGCACCATCCCGACTGGAACCAGGTGCGCGGCTGGCGCCTGGACGCACTGCCGTGACCGGCGCGCTGTCGCGCTACGCGTGCATTCCCGCCAGCGTTGCCCTGCTGTGCGCGAGCGTTCCCGCATTGGCCGCCTCGCACGTATTCCTGATCCAGAATTCCGGCTGGATGGAGCCGTTCTATACCGACCCGGCCTCGCCCTTCAAGCCGCTGGTGGCCGAGATCATCATGGCCGCCACCGGCCCGGGCGACCCGATGGTGCTGGCCGCCTTTAACCAGAGCCTGCCCGGCGCGCCCTCGCCCAGGGCGCTGCTCTCGCTCAAGGTCGACCCGGTGCCGACGCGGCGCGAGGTGGTCAAGGCGCTGGCCGCGCTCGAGGTCGCGCACAAGCCGGGTGGCACGGCGCTGGCCGACACCGACCTCAATGAAGCCGTCGGTTCGGCCATCGGCACGGCGCTCGGCGGCAAGCCGGGCCTGGTGTGGCTGGTCACGAACAACCGCAATAGCCCGAACAACGACCAGGCCACGGCGCTGCGCAACCGCGATTTTTACCAGTTGATTCACCGTGGCGACGCGATCAGCAAGGCGCTCGCGTTCCCGTTGCAAATGCCGGTGCGCGGCGCGCAGTACCGCGCCAATGGGCTGATGGTGTACGTGTTCGCGGTGGGCGCGCAGGGCGCGCGCGAGCTCGATGCGCTGCTGCTGTCGGGCCGCCTGCAACGCGTCATCACCGAACCGGCCGCGCGCCTGAAACCGCTCGACCGCGACACGCTGCGCCTGGTGCCGCGCAAGGTCAGCGATGCGCCGGGCGTGGCGTTTTCGATGGCGCCCGGCGGCGTGCTGCACGCCGACGTGGATGCCGGCACGCGCGCCCCGGCCGCAAAAATCGAGTGGAACCTGGAGAACACCATCTACCCCTACACCATCGCCAGCGCCACTCTCGCTGCGCGTTCGGTGCTGGGCGGCGAAAACCGCGCCATCGAACTGGCCAGCACCCAGGTCAGCAAGCTCGCACCGGGCAAGAGCGCGCCGCTGGCGTCGACCATGCAGCTGCCGGTGACGCAATTGCCGGGCACGTGGTCGCTCAAGGCCGTCACCTCGGCCGGCTCGGCCTACGTGCTGCCAGGGCGGATCGAACTGCAACTGAGCGAGCAGCGGCTGGAGCTGTCGCAGGATTTCCGCCAGCGCATGGCGACCTTGTTCCCGGGCGACCCGCTGCCGGATATCTTTACGCCGCCGGCCCAGATCAAGGGCTCGAGCGCCGCGCTGCCGATCGAAGTGCGGGTCCATTACGGCGTCGGCCCGCTGCTGGCCGCCATCGGCGCGGCGCTGGCGTTGCTGGGCGCCGCCGCTTGGGCCATGCTGGCCATGGCGCGCCCGCGCAAGGCCTACGTGACGGTGGAGGATGAATTGCGTACCATGCAGGCGCGCGCCGGCACCGTGCAGCCGATTTACGACAAGGCGGGCAACAAGGTGGCGCAACTGAAAACCACGCTGTTCGGCCATCAACTGATCGACCTGCGCGAAGGCGCGCAGGTACGCTTGGGCCGCTAAACTTTTACTCTATCAGGACGATCTTCATGCAAAATCCCCAGGCTCCCGCAAGCGCACCCGCCGATCCCGGCTTCAAGCTTCCCGGCGACAGCAGCGCGCCTGCCGGACAGGCCGGCAAGGACGCCGACGGCGCCTTGAGCACGCAGGCGCCGATCGAAGTGGCGCCCGTGCTTGGCGCGCCCGCAACCGATACCGCCTCGCGCGACCTGGCCATCGGCGGCGCCGTGTTCCTGGTGCTGCTGATCGTGTACTTTTTCGTGCGTAACGCGTATGTGCACCACCTGGTGGTCAAGCGCGTGGCGCCGTCGACTGCCGGCAGCGCCGGCTGGCTGCTGTTCGTCGGCCTGTCGTTCGTGAGCGCGGCGGCGGTGCTGGCGGTCATCAACGCGAGTAAATTCCTGACGCTGGCGATCACCGCGCCGCTGGTGGGGATTGGCCTGGTCGCCCTCGGCGCGGCCCTGTTCGTGGGCCGGCGCTGATCCGCCCCCGCCTCCGACGACCCAATGATTGAAAGACAATGACAATGGCAGAATTTCCCAACACCGGCAGCGCAGCGGCCAAGGCCGAACTGAAGGTCGACCTGCGGCCCACGCTGTTCATCGGCGCCGGCGGCACCGGCATGGAAGTGATGCTGCGGATTCGCCGCCGCATCCTGTCGGAGGTCTGGAACCGCCACAACCCGACCCGCGTCGAATCGATCGCGCAGTTCCCGGTCGCGCGCTTCCTGCACTTCGACCTCGATAACAACGCCATCATCGACGAAGGAAAATCGCAGCGCACCGACCCGTGGTACGAGCTGGTCAAGCTGGGCGACGACGAGCGCCTGGTCGAGTCGCTCGACCTGCCCCAGTATCACGAGTCCGACGACAGCCTGGCGCGCTTTCCGCTGATCGAAAACTGGATGCCGCTGCGGCCTAAAAAACTGCGCTCGCTCGGGATCGATCCGTCCAAGGGCGCGGGCCAGATCCGCGCGCTGGCGCGCCTGTACCTGTTCGATAAATATCCCAAGCTGCGCGGACGCATCAAGGGTGCCCTCAATTTCTTGAGCAGCAACGCCGGCAACGAGCGCAAGGAAACCTACCAGCGCCTGGGGCTCCAGGTCGATACGTCCAAGTTCCGCATCGTCGTCATCGCCTCGTGCGCGGGCGGCACGGGCGCCGGCAGCGCCATCGACCTGGGCTGGATTTCCAAGGCCATCGCGCGCCAGGAAGTGTCCGACAACCAGGTCGACCTGGTCCTGTTCATGCCGTCCGGTTTCGCCAAGGCCAACAAGGAGCGCACCGAGGCCAACGCCTACGCCACCCTGATGGAACTCGAGACGACCATGCGCGACATGAACGCGCAAGTCCGTTGGGCCGAACCGGACAACCTGGTCGGCAAGGGCGCGCCCTTCGACGATGTGTATTTCGTCGATACCGCCAACCTGGCCAACAAGGCCACCAGCGACGTCAAGGATGTCTACCAGATGGTGGCCGACACCCTGTTCGAAGACTTCGCGTCGGCCGATTTTGCCAACCGCAAGCGCTCGATCGCGGTCAACCAACAGCAGCACAAGCTCGGGCCGTTCAACCCGCGCGTGCCGGAACAGCGCTTCGGCGACATGCGCCTGTCGTACTCCAAGGTGTATTCGGCCTTCGGCCAGGCGGTGCTCGACACCCAGCAAAGCCTGCGCGACGATATCCGCGCCTACGAACTGGCCGCGCTGATGGTCAAGGCCTTCTTCGGCCTGGCGGGCAGCGACGGCGTGGCGGCGCGCCGCGCGGGCGATCAGGAACGCGACGTCTTCATGCGCGAGCAGATGTCGATGAGCGAGCATCCGTTCGACGAATTCCCCGACTTCAAAAAGGGCACGGTCGACCTGACCCCGTTCCAGGAATACGCGCTGACCGACCAGCTGCTGATGGACAAGGACCAGCGCTCGCTGCTGGAACGGGTCGAGAGCAAGGTGCAGCTGGAGATGGACCGCATCATGGCCTCGTACGACCTGGGCGTGTGGCGCGAAAAAGTGGCCGAGCTGCTGCCGCACCTGGAGCGCGACGCCATCCGCGAAGCCGGCGCCACCGCCGAAACGAGCGAAGACCGCATCAAGCGCCATACTTCCGAGCTGACCACGCGCCTCAAGGGCCGCGCGCGCACCCAGTTGTACGCGCTGCTGGACGATCGCAAGCAGGGCGGCCTGGAATTCGTGCTCTCGCTGCTGGAACAGATCAAGGCGCGCCTGCTGCAGCGCGACCTGGGCAACGCCGAACGCAATGGCAAGCGCTATCGCGACATCCGCGACGCGCTGCGCACGCGCCAGGTCGAGGAGTCGCTCGGTAACCTGTCGCAGGCGGCCAGCCGCCTGTTCGGCAAGGATGCGCAGGCGCGCGAAGTAATGGCCCACCTCAAGCGCGACATTGCCGACTACCTGCGTTTCCACCTGCTGGCGGTGGCGGCGGGCCAGTCGATCGAGGTCATGCGCACCATGTCATCCTGGCTGGGCGACCCGCAAAGCACCGATGAACAGGGGCAGCCCGTGTGGAGCGGCATCGCCGGCGAATTCCAGGAGGGACGCCGCTGCGTGCAGGCCATGCTCGGCGCGGTCGACCAGCGCATCGACCAGCTGCGCGCCGACGCGCGCCACGAACACGCGACCTACATCAAGCTGGCCAGCGACATCCTGCCCGACCCGGTGGCACTGAGCGGCGACATCCACGCCTGGAGCGAGGAAGTGTTGCTCGAATTCGGCGGCTCGGCGCGCCTGTTCCCGCAACTGGGCGACGAAAAACTGCGCGCCAGCCTGCTGCTCAAACTGTTCCGCCGCGCCCAGACCCAGCTCAGCGTGGAAGAACTGGACGACGCCGAACCCGTCGATCCCCTGCTCGAACGCCTCGGCGCCATGTCCCCGCAGGAGCGCGCGCGCATTTTCGGCGAGTGGCTCAAAAGCGCCATGCCGTGGATGAACGCGCGCTTTTCCGCCGAGTTCACGCCCAGGGCCGACCAGTTCAAGTGCTTCATCGGCGTGGGCGACGTCAATGCCTGGCGCCTGATGGAGACCGAAATTCGCGCCGCCGTGCCGGCCGGTTCCTTCCATGGCGACCTGGTTTCGGTGGTCAACACCGGCATTAGCGGCAAGGCGGTGTGCTACATCGAGCTGTCGGGCTTTCCGATGACGGTGCTGCGCGGCCTGCCGACCTGGCGCACCTCGTACCAGATCGAAAACCCCAAGATTCCGACCCACCTGCATTTCGACGCGACGCGCTTTCGCCATCCGATTTCGCCGTCGATGGATGAACTGAACCGCCTGGCCGACGATTACGAGTGGTTCTTGCAGGCCAACGCGCTTGGCGTGATCCGCCGCAAGAGCGATCTGGCCGACCGCGAAGCGTCGTTCCAGCCACGCGGGCAGTACCTGTTCGAAGTCGAACCGGGTTCCGGCGAGTGGCTCCAGATCGGCAACGAGTTCGCGATCCGCTCCAACGGCCTGCCGCCGTACTACCGCGAGCAGGTGATCGCCGCCGTGCAGCAGCGCCTGGCCAGGCTGGGACCGAACCAGTTCACCATGCTGGCGACCCTGATGCGCCACTTCCAGCAGCGCGTGTATGAACCGAAGCTCGAAGTCGATGAAACCGGCGCCCAGCTGCCGTCGCCATCGCTGCCGAACATCACCGCGCGCCGCCTGTACGAAGAGTGGTTCAAGCGCGCACGCGCCATGAATCCGGCGCTGGCGCAGCGCGATATCGACGCCGCCGGCGCTTCGCTGGCCGAGTGGACCGAACCGGTGCCCGGTTCGGCCAGCGACGCCTACGCGTGGGAAGTGGAAAAGTCGGTCGACAAGCGCGCCATTCGCGCGGCCTTCCTGGCCAGCGAGCCCGAGGCGGCGCAGGCGCTGGCCGCGCGCGCGCTGGCGCCGCCGCCGCAGGCAGCGGGCGCGCGCTATAAACTGTTCCTCAACGGCGCGCAGCAGGGACCGTTTTCGATTGACGAGATCGCGCTGCGCATCGCTCGCGCGGAAGCCGGGCCGCAGACCAAGGTCTGGAACATGCAGTGGAATCCCAAGGCCGACAAGTGGAAGAGCGCGGGCGAACTGCCGGAGCTGGCCTCCTTGTTCGACGATGCCATCCCGGACCCCGACAACGACATACCCGATCCGGACTGACGCCATGAACCTGCAAGACCAAGTGATCTACCGCTGCATCCACGCCGCCTGCGCGCGCCCGATGCCGCGCCGGGTCGATTTTTGCCCGTACTGCGGCACCGCCCAGCACGAGGGCGCGTTGCGGCCGGCCTCCGCCGCCGTGAGCGAGCCTGTGCCCGCGCCCGCGCCGCCCGTGGCGGCCTACGTCGCGCCAGCGGTCGAAGCGCCGGCGTTCGTGCAGGAAGTGCCGATTGCACCGGCCAGGCCCGGCCCCGCCGCCGCTCCGCCTCCGCCGCCGCCGATCCCTGGTCCGGCCGCCGCCGCCGTCCCTCCGGCCCCGCCCAAAGCCGTGCCGCGCGCCGCACCCTCCGGGCCGGCGCTGCGCAAACCGATCCGCCTGCGTTACTGGCTGATGGCGCTCGCCGTCCTGGCCGGCATCTGGTTCATGGCCAGGCCCGAGCCGAAGAAGTTCGAGGCGCGCATCGAGCAGGCGATTTTGCAGGCCGAGGATTGCAATATCAAGGAGGCCAGGGCCGAACTGGACGCGCTCAGGCGCGACAAGGCCAGCGAGGCCCAGCTTGACCGCCTGCAGTCGTCGATCGGCGCGGCCGCCAGTGCCTGCGAGCGCAAACGCACGCGCGGCGCCAAGGCCAAGAGCGCACCCAAACGCGACACGCCGGCCGTGCCGGTCAAACCCGAGGCGCCGGTGGTGGAACGGCCTGTGATCGAACGCCCGGCCGGCCAGTCGGCGCGCAACCTGATCGCCGAAGCGGAGCGTGAACTGGCGCAGGGCAATTACAAGGCCGCCTCCGACAAGCTGGAAACCTGCATCGCCATGGTCGACGGCAGCCGCGAATGCGCCGCCTTCAAAAAGCACGCCGACCGCCTGCTCACGGACATGCGCCATTGCGTGGGGGCGGGACGCGAGTGGATTAACGACCGCTGCATGTAAGTACAACTCAGGTGCGCAGCGCGTGGCAACTCGTCAGACATGTATCTTTTTTGTAAAGATTGCCAAAGTTCTTGCAGAAATGTTGCTTCTTGGTCTACGATCACGTTTTCCACTTCACCGGAGACGTCGATGGCGCTCAGCAGAATTTTCCCATCGCTGGCGCTGGCCTGCGGTGCAGCATCGGTGCAAGCTGCCAGCTTCGATTGCGTCACGCCCGAGTTTCCCGACAAATCGGTATCGATCCAGGCCGCGCGCCGCGTCGACGACCAGGTGCGCGCGTGGGAAAAATGCTATGCCCAGTTCCGCGCGCGCCAGTGGAGCATCGATGCCGCGCGCCAGAACGATGAAGTGGCGGCCGGCGTGGAACGCTGGGTGACGCTCGCGCGTACGCCAGGGGCGGCGGGCGGTGCCAACGCCGCCAGCGCGCGGGCGCGCGGCGCCGATGCGCCGGCCAGGGTCGCACGCGGCAAACGCGATAACCAGGTCATGCGCTTCGTTGAACAGGTCCCGGTCGAATACGCGGTCGAACTGCGCTGAGCGCAGGCGACTTCACAGCAGCGGGCGCATCTCGATTGCAATTCCCGACAGGACCGCGTTGCCCGACAAGGGGTCGCGCAGGTTCTCGTCCAACAGCGCGTTCAGGTTCACCCCCGGCCGTTCGGCCGCCACCCGCATGTGCGTGCCTTCCAGGTTGTGGCCCCAGCCATGCGGCAGGCTGACCACGCCCGGCATCATCTGCGCCGATATCTCCACCTGCGCCTCGATCATCCGTTCGCCATTGCGGATCTGCGCCATGGCGCCATCGACCAGGCCAAGGCGGGTCGCGTCAAGCGGATGGACCAGCGCCGTGCAGCGGTAGGCGCCCTTGGCCAGCACCGGCAGGTTGTGCATCCAGCTGTTGTTCGAGCGTAGCTGGCGGCGCCCGACGATGACCAGTTCCGGCGCCGGCGCGCGCAGGTCGTCCCTGGCGCGCGCCAGGTCGTCGAGCAGCAGCTGCGGCGCCAGTTCGATCTTGCCCGACGGCGTGCGCAGCGCTTCCGGAATGCGGCTGGTCATCGGCCCCAGGTCGATGCCGGACGGCGCCGCCTTCAGGCGCGCCAGGGTCAGCCCGTCCGGATGTTTGCCGAACTGGTCGCCGTACGGGCCGCTGCGCAGCGCCAGGTCGAGCATGCGTTCGGCGCCGCGCGCGCTACCCAGGGCCGCCATCAGCGCGGGCGCCGCCGCACCGGCCGCGCGCGCCAGGTCTTCCTGCATATGCTCGTCGTCGAGCGCGTCGATGTCGGCCGCCGCGCCCAGTCCTTTGACGATGGCGGCGATGCGCATCATGCTTTGCCATTCGTGCGGCTGGTCCGGCGCGCGCGCCAGCACCGGGGCGCTGAAGCGGGCGTGATTGCGGTGCGAGAACTGGGTGAAGCTGACGTCGTAATGCGCGTCCTCCAGCGGCGAAACGCCCGGCAGGATCACGTCGGCGTGGCGCGAGGTTTCATTCAGATAGATATCGAGGCTGACCATGAAGTCGAGCCCGTCGAGCGCACGGGCCAGGCGCGCCCCGTTTGGCGCCGACAGCACCGGATTGGCGGCAATGGCGATGAGCGCGCGTACCTGGCCGGGGCCGGGCGTGTCGATTTCTTCGGCCAGGCAGGTCACCGGCAGTTCGCCCGACACTTCGGCCGCACCCGAGACGCGCGAGCGATAGCGCCCCGTGACCACGCCGCGCCCGATACCCGGCGCGCCGCGCGTGTTGGCCGAAAACGCGGCCGCTTTCGGGAACATGGCGCCGCCTTCCTGGTCCAGGTGCCCGGTCAGCACGTTGATCGCATCGATCAGCCATGAACACAAGGTGCCGAATTGCTGGGTGCATGTGCCGATGCGGCCGTAGATGGCCGCGCGCGGGGTGTTGGCCAGGCTGCGCGCCAGCTGGCGCATGGTGGCCGCCTCGATGCCGCAGCGCGCCGCCACCAGTTCGGGCGCGTACTCGCGCACCGCCGCCTCCAACTGTTCCAGGCCCACGGTGTGTTCAGCCAGCCGGCCAAGGCGCACCAGTCGTTCGTCGAACAGCGCGTGCGCGATCCCCAGCAAAAAGAAGACATCGGCGCCGGGGCGGATGAAGTGGTGGGCGTCGGCCACGTCGGCCGTTTCGGTGCGGCGCGGATCGACCACGACCAGCTGGCCGCCGCGCGCGCGCAGGGCCTTGGCCTTGCCGCGAAAGTCCGGCACGGTCCACAGGCTGCCGTTCGAGACCATCGGGTTGGCGCCCAGGATGAGCAGAAAGTCGCAGCGCTCGATATCCGGCACCGGCACCGACAGCCAGCTGCCGAACATCAATCCGACCGAGAGCATCTTCGGCACCTGGTCCACGCTCGACGCCGAGAACATATTGCGCGTGCCGAGCGCGCGCGCCAGGCGCGGGAAGTACAGCAGCAGGCTCATTTTGTGCGACACCGGGTTGCCCAGCACCGTGGCCACGGCGTTGGCGCCGCCGGCGGCGATGACCGGCGGCAGGCGGCGTTCGATTTCGGCGTAGGCCTGATCCCAGGTGGCTGGTTCAAAGACGCCATTGCGCTTGATCAGCGGCGTGCGCAGGCGGTCGGGATCGTCGTGCAGGTCTTTCAGGCCGATCGCCTTGGGACACAAAAAGCCATGCGAGAACACGTCGTTGGCGTCGCCGCGGATGCGCACCACCTTGTTCTCTTCGAGGTCGAGTTCAAGCCCGCAGCAAGCTTCGCAAAACGGGCAAATGCGGTGCGCGCCGGTGGCGGGCACGGCGGTAGGCGGGGAGGCGGACAAGGTCATGGCGAGCACTTTCCAAAAAATCGAACGGTCGTGCGATTGTGTGCATTCGGCGCCCGACTGTCAACCGAAATGTCGGGCGCCGGTGTATGCTACTGAGCAACAACAACCGTAGGGGAAATCATGAAAATCACATCGCTCATCGGCTGCGCCATGATGCTCGCCGCGCTGGCCGGCTGCCACAAGGACGAGCAGGGCATGGGACCGGCGCAGAAGGCCGGCGCCAATATCGATAAAGCCGGCGACACCGTCGGCGCCAACCTGAAGGCCAACGTCGACAAGGCCGAGGAAGCGGGCAAGAAGATCACCGATGCGGCCAAGGCCACCGGCGACAAGATCGACGAAGCGACCCTGGACGCCAGCAAGGGGCTGGACCGGGCCACCGAGAACGTCGGCAAGAAGGTGGAACAGGCGGGCGAGAAGATCCAGGAATCGGCGCGCAAATAGTCACGCCGTAGTCAGGCTGCCCCGCGCCGGCCGGCGCTGCCGGCGCGCCAGTCGTCGACGGCGTCCACGCTCACGACCAGCGCCACCATGTTCGGAAAGCGTTCGAGCATCTGGTCCAGCCACGGCAGGTCCCGCATCAGCTGTTCGGGGGCGGGTGGGGCCGGCTTGCGCAGGCGCTCGAGCACGCGCCGGCGCCGTCCCAGTTCCGGGTCGCCGGCGGCATTGAACAGCGCCAGTTCGCCCACGGCGCGCTCGACCAGCGACCCGGCCGCGCCGAAGCGCAGCAGGCGGCGCCTGTCGCCAGCCCAGTCGAACAGGCTGGCCGCCACCGGCAGCAGCGTTTCGTGGCCCGGCTTCCAGCCGGCCGCCAGCAGGTGCGCCATGACTTCCTCGAACAGGGCGCGCGCGCACAGGTTGATCATGGCGTCGCCGTCGAGGATGCGCTGCATCTCGCGCCGCCACGACGTTTCGTCGCCGGCCGCCTGCGTCAGCGTCAGGCGCGCCAGCGCGGCCCGGTACTGCGCAATGGCCAGGTCGCACAGATGCTGCGGGTCGGCGCGCCCGCTGTCGGGCAACAGCGGCTGGGGCTGCGCGCCATATTCCGGCACCGCTCCGGCCGCCTGCGCGGCCCACGCCAGCGCCAGTTCGTAAGCCTCGCGCAGGTACTGGAAACCGGCGGCGTCGCCTTCCTGGTCGATTCTCTTGAGTTCACGCGCATAGGCGCGCCGCACCGTGCGCATGTCGGCGTCCTGGCCCAATCCGAGCCTGGCGAACGAGGCGTGCATGGAGGGCATGTCAGACGATGGTCAGCTTCGGCGGCGTGGCCGCGTTTTTCGATTCCGGCCAGGTGCCGAGCACGATCGACATGTCGACGTAGCCGGCGCCCCAGGCGCGCTCGAGGTCCTGCTCGATGTTTTCCATCGTGGTCTTTTCGAAATTGGCGAAGCCGCGCACGCCGTAGGCGCGGTTGCGCCCGTGCGCCTTGGCCAGGTAGAGCGCCATGTCGACCAGGTTGACGGCGCGTTCCCACGGCAGCGCATCGGTGCCCGGCACCAGGGGAAAGGGCGCGAAGCCGATCGACACGTTCACCGACAGGCGCTTGTCCTGGTAGTCGATGCCCTGCTGCGAAATCCCGGTCAACAGGCGCCGTGCGATTTCCTCGACGCCGCTGCGCGGGATGGCCGGCAAGAAGGCGAGGAATTCTTCACCGCCCCAGCGCACGATCATGTCGGTCTCGCGCAGGATGTCGCGCAGGCTGTCGGCGATCATTTTCAGCACGGCGTCGCCGGCCGCGTGGCCATGGCTGTCGTTGACGTGCTTGAAGTGGTCGACGTCGAGCAGGAACAGGGCGCCGACGATTTCCTCGCCCGAGGTGCCGGCGCCGCGTTTTTCCACCTGCAGGTGGCCGCGCATGAACTCCTGGAAGTGGCGCCGGTTGTACAAACCGGTAAGCGGATCGCGCGAACTTTGCTGCTTCAGTTCCAGGTTCTTGACCTTGAGCTGGGCATTCGCGTGGCGCACCTTGCGGTACAGGATGCCGACCACCAGCGCGGCCAGCGCAAACACCACCGCCAGCAGCCACCACACGCGCTGCTGCAGGCGGCGGTTGTCGATTTCGGTCGTCTTGAGCTGGTTTTCGCGGCTCAGCAGTTCGATCTGGCGCTGCTTCTTTTCGGTCTCGTACTTTTCCTGCAGTTCGAGCGTGGCTTTCTGGCGCCGTTTTTCGAACAGCTCGTTCGACAGCGCGCGCTCGCGGTGATAGGCCTTGACCGCGCCCGCCATGTCGCCGGCGCGTTCGAGCGCGGCGCCGTATTCCATCAGCACTTCCTGCAATTCCGGCTTGTCGCCGACCTTTTCGTACCAGGCCAGGCCCATGTCGAAATGGCGCTTGCCCTCGACCAGGCTGCCCAGGCCCAGGTGCGCCTGGCCCAGGTTCAGGTGCGCGGTGGCCACGGTGCTGTCGTCGTTCAGGCTGCGCCCCGCCTTCAAGGCCTGGTTTGCGTACGACAGGGTGCGCGCATAATCGTGCTGCTTCAGGTAGCTGTCGGACAGGTTCACCAGCGACCCGGCGATCATCGCCTCGGCGCCGATCTGGCGCTCGTACTCGAGCCCCGCCAGCAGGGCGCGCAGGCCGCGCTGCGGCTGGTTGGTTTCGACCGCCAGGCCGTATTCGGTATCCTTCAGGGTCGCCAGGCGCCCCGGCGAATTGGTTTGCTCGGCCAGCGCGGTGGCTTCGTCGAGCGCCTCGAAACCCTTGTCATGCTCGTTCAACTGGCCGTACAGGATGGCCAACGAATTGAGCGCCTGGACCTTGGGGATCGGCTGGCCGTACTGGCGCGCCAGGGTCAGCGCGGTCTGCATCTTGCCCATCGCGGCCGGAAAATTGCCGTCTTCCGCGTAGGCCTGGCCGGAGGTAATCGCGGCCTGCACGCGCAGTGCCATGTCGTCGGTGGTGTTGGCGATCTTTTCGCCTTCCCACGCCAGTTGGTGCGACAGCGCCAGCTGGTCCATGCGCGAGACCACGTAAGCCTTGGTCAGCAGCCCCTTGGCCTTGACCACATTGTCCTTCGTGTCGCGCCCGAAGGCGATCAGTTCCTCGGCCGCGGCCAGCGCTTCGGGCACCTGGTTCAAGCCGCGCAGGGCCAGGCACAGCTGGACCAGGAAATCGGCCTTGGTGCGCACCGGCGCGGCGCGCGCCTCGGTTTCGATCCGGCGCAGCGCTTCGAGCGCCTTGGGCGGAACGTAGCGGTTGATTTCGCGGATTTCCACCAGGCGCGCATCGAGGGCCGGATGCTGGGCCTGGGCGAGACCCGACACCAGGCATAGCGATGCCAGCAGCACGCGGACCTGGCGGCCCGACGGGGTGTCTGATAAACCTGCCAACATCACGTTCCTTCATGTGAAAACCGGTGCTTTCCGAGCGGGAAAACTGCGGTCAATTATATTCTTGTTGCAAGCGGGAAAGTTCCACCGGCACTCAGATTGTGCCCCTAAATGCACATGTAAATGGCAGGCACGTGTGTTTCGATGACGCTTTGGCATGGAAGTGTTGGTCCGATACGACGCCCCTGGCGGTGCTTCATGACCGCGATTAGGCCGTCTGTCGCATTTGCCGCCCGGCGCCGCGCGTTTGACTTACATTCCGTACAAGCCCATCAATCAACATGTCAGGAAACACCATGCTCGAACTGCGCAATGTGGTCAAAACATTCGGTAACAAGGTGCGCGCGGTCGATGCCGTGAGCCTGTCGCTGGAACACGGCGTGGTCGGCCTGATCGGCCACAATGGCGCCGGCAAGACCACCCTGATGCAGATGATCGCCACGCTCACGCGCCCGAGCAGCGGCCAGATCCTGTTCGACGGCGTCGATATCGTGGCGCGCCCGCAGCACATCCGGCGCCGGCTCGGCTACCTGCCGCAGGACTTCGGCGTGTACCCGAATCTGTCGGCCCTCGAATTCATGCAGTATTTCGCCGCCCTCAAAGGCGTGCGCGATCCGGGCCGCGTCAAGCACCTGCTCGAACTGGTCAACCTGCACGAACAGGCCAGGCGCCCTGCGGCCTCGTTCTCGGGCGGCATGCGGCGCCGCCTCGGCATCGCCCAGGCGCTGCTGAACGACCCCGACATCCTGGTCGTCGACGAGCCCACCGCCGGCCTCGATCCCGAGGAACGCCTGCGCTTTCGCAACCTGCTGGGCGAACTCGGATCGACCAAGCTGGTGATCATGTCGACCCACATCGTGTCCGACGTCGAAACCATCGCCGGCCGGCTGGCCACCATGGACGCGGGCAAGCTGATCGCCTGCGAAACGCCGCGCACCCTGCTCGACCAGGCGCGCGGGCGCATCTGGTCGGCCAATGTCGGCGCGGCCGACTACGAACTGCTGCGCGCCAGGGTGAATGTGCTGCACGCGCAGCGCGAGGGCGAGCAGGTGGCGCTGCGCATCGTGCACGGCGCCTCGCCGTGCGCCGGCGCGCGACTGGCCGAACCGACCCTGGAAGAAGCGCTGATCGCCCAGCGCCACGCCTTGAAGGAGGCGGCGTGATGCTGTCGATGCTGCACCTGCTGCGCGCGCTGGCGCTCAACGAGGTACGCCTGCGCATGCGGCGCACCTCGACCATGGTGGCGCTGCTGGCGGTGGTGGCGGTCAGCTGGGCGATGATCGCCGACCCCGCCAGCGGCAATGCACTGCTGGTGTTTAACAAGGCGCGCGTGCTGTACACCAGTTCCGCGCTGGCATTGGGCAGCGCCACCCTGGGCGCCTTGCTGTTCGGCCTTGGCGGTTTTTACCTGGTGCGCGGGCGCATGAGCGAAGACCTGCGCAGCGGCATCGGCGGCGTGATCGGCGCCACGCCGGTCGGCAGCGCGCTGTTCCTGGCCGGGCGCTGGCTGGGCGCCTGCGCCTACCTCGGCGCGCTGGTGGCCGCCTTCATTCTCACCATGCTGGTGCTGCACGGGCTGCGCGGCGACGGTCCGCTCGAACCGCTGGTCTACCTGCAAACCTACGTGCTGCTGATGGCGCCGATGGTGCTGTTCGCGGCCAGTTGCGCGATCCTGTTCGACAGCTGGGCGCCGCTGATGGGCAAGGGCGGGGACGTGCTGTTCTTCATGCTGTGGATAGCGCAGCTGGTGTTGATGACGCAAAGCGGCAGCAGCGAGGTCCCGGCGCTGATGGTGTTCGATTTTTCGGGGCTGGCGGTGGCGGTGGCGGCGGTGCACGGGTTTGTGAGCGGCACTGATTTCTCGATTGGGTCGAGCCCTTTCGACGCCGCGCTGGCGCCGGTGTCGCTGCCGCCGCTGCTGTGGAGCGCGCGCATGATCGGGCTGCGCGCGGCGTCGGCCGTGCTGGCACTGGTGCCGCTGCTGCCGGCCTGGTGGCTGTTCCACCGCTATTCGCCGGACCGGGTCAAGCCCGGGCGCGCCCGCTTGCGCCGCACCCCACTGGCGCTGGTCAATGCCGCACTGCGCCCCTTGGCCGTGCTGGCCAATCCCTTGCTGGCGCTGGCCGCGCGCGTGCCGGGGCTGGCCGGCCAGGTGCTGGCCGACCTCGCGCTGACCTTCATCATCGCCCCTGCCGCGCTGCTGGCGTTTGTCCTGTGTGCGGGCGCCGCCGTATTCGCACCGATGAACGCCCTGCCGGCGCTGCTGATGGCGGCGGTGGCGTCGTGGGGCATCCTGGTGGGCGACATCAGTACCCGCGACTACGCGGGGGCCACCGAAGACCTGAGCGGCACGGTGAGCGGCGGGGTGGCCTTGCGCTACCTGCGCCAGTATGCCGCCAGCGTGCTGCTTGGCTTGATGTTCATGGGGCCGGTGGCGCTGCGCTGGGCCTTCACGCAGCCGCTGCGGGCACTGGCGCTGGTGGTGGGCGTGGCCAGCCTGTCGGCGTTGGCCAGCCTGTTTGGCCGCTGCGGCAGGACGGCGCGCCTGTTCCTGTCGCTGTTCCTGTTCGGGTTCTACGTCGCGCTCAACGCCACCGAGGCGCCGAGGATCGACGCGGTGGGCTTCAATGGCGCCGCCAACCTGCACTCGGTGGCGCTGTACGCGCTGGTGGGCGCGCTGGCGCTGGCCGGCGGCTACCTGTACAACGCCGGCCGCCTGGAACGCTAGGAGTCCTAGACCGCCAGTTGCTGCAACAGGTACAGGCGCTGGTACAGGCCGCCGTCGACCTGCATCAACTCGTCGTGCGAACCGGCTTCCGAGATGCGGCCGTGATTGAGCACCACGATGCGGTCGGCCTCGCGGATGGTCGAGAGGCGGTGTGCGATGGCGATGATGGTCACCCGTCCGCGCAGTTCGTTCAAGGCCTCCTGCACCACCTGCTCGGTGGCGCTGTCGATATGCGAGGTCGCTTCGTCGAGCAGCAGGATGCGCGGCTGGCCGGCCAGCGCGCGCGCAATCGCGATCAGCTGTTTCTGGCCGGTCGACAGGCGCGAGCCGCTTTCGCCGAGCGGCGTATCGTAGCCGTCTTCCAGCGCGGCGATGAAGTCGTGCGCATGGGCCGCGCGCGCCGCCGTTTCGATGGCTTGCTGCGACAGGCCGCGTCCCATGTCGATGTTCTCGCGCGCCGACGCCGCCAGCAGGAACGGGTCCTGCGGCACCAGGCCCACCTCGGAGCGGAAACGCTCGTTGTCGATGGCCGCCAGCGGCTGGCCGTTCACTTCAATGGCGCCGGGGCGCGACGGGTAGTAGCGCAGCAGCAGCGACAGCAGGGTCGACTTGC
Organism: Massilia rubra; assembly: GCF_011682065.1. GTDB lineage: Bacteria > Pseudomonadota > Gammaproteobacteria > Burkholderiales > Burkholderiaceae_D > Telluria_A > Telluria_A rubra. The sequence continues at coordinate 333,779 of NZ_VUYU01000001.1, forward strand.
CGCTGCCGGTGTGGCCGACGATGCCGAAGAAGGCGCCCTGCCGCACGTCCAGGTTCAGGTCGTGCAGCACGTCCTGGCCGGGCGCGTAGCCGAAGGTGAGGTTGCGGATGCGCACCGCCGGCGCGTCCGGCGCCCCCGCCTCGGGAGGCGCCGCACGGCCGCTGTCGTGTTCCGGCGCGCCGGCTTCGCCCAGCAAGGCCGATACGCGCGCGGTCGCCACCACGGCTTGCTGCAAGCCGCTGAACTGCATCGTAATCTGGATCATCGGTTCGACCACGCGCGCGATGTAGCTGATGAAGGCGTACAGCACCCCGACTTCGAGCGCGTTCATCTCGCGCCGCCCGAAGCTGTAGATCACCACCGCCAGCAGGATCACATTGAGCAAATCGAGCGCCGGGCGCAGCAAAAAGGCGTTGGCGCGCAGTTCGGCCAGGCGCGCCTTGTAGTGCGCCTCGTTGGTGGCGCCGAAGCGCGCACCGAAGCGTTCTTGCGCGTTATTCGCCTGCAGCACGCTCATGCCGCCGATCGATTCGGCGATCTGGCCGTTGATGTCGCTGCGCAGGGCGCGCGCGCGGGTCACCGCCGGCGCCGACAGGCGCTGGTAGACGAACACGATGACCACCACCGCCGGCACCAGCGCCAGCACGATCAGCATCAGGCGCCAGTCCAGCCAGGCCATGGCGATCATGGTCCCGACCAGCACGATGCTGCTGTCGAGGATCACGAACAGCACCTGGATGTACAGCGTCTTGACGGCCTCGGTGTCGTTGGTCACGCGGCTGATCAACTGGCCGGTGATGGCGCGATCGAAAAACGCCATCGGCAGGCGCAGCACGTGGCCGAACACCCATTCGCGCAGGCGTTGCACCGAACGCATGGCCAGTCCCGACAGGCGCACCAGTTGCAGGTAGCGCAGCCAGCTGGCGATCCAGCCGCTCACCAGCATGGCGCCGAGCAGCATGGCCATGCGCGGAAAATCGAGGTGGCGCGGCAGCAGGTGGTCGTCGATCAGGGCCTTGCCGAGGATCGGGCCGATCACTTCCAGGCCGGCCGCGAGAATCAGCCACAGGGTCGCCCACAGCAAATGCCGGCGGTCGGGTTGGGCGGCGCGGCGCAACAGGCTGATCGCTTGCGCGGCCTGCGCCGGCATGGCTTTGGCGGTGGTATCAGATTGCATCGAGGCTGGCCTCCAGTTGTTGATAGCGCCACTGGCTGGCGTACCAGCCGTCGCGTTCGAGCAGGGCCTCGTGGGTGCCCGATTCGGTGATGCGGCCGTCGCGCAGCACCACGATGAAGTCGGCATTGACCACCGCCGACAGGCGGTGGCTGGCAATGATCACGCTGCGCTCGGGGCGCGCGCGCCGCAGTTCCTCCAGGTGTTCGAGGATGCGCGTTTCGGTGCCGGTATCGACCGCCGAGAGGGCGTCGTCGAGCAGCAGCAGGGTGCTGTCGGCCAGCAGCGAACGGGCGATCGCCACGCGCTGGCGCTGGCCGCCCGAGAGGGTGATGCCGCGCTCGCCCACCGGCGTGTCGTACCCTTGCGGGAAGCGCAGGATATCTTCGTGGATGGCGGCCATGTGGGCCGCGTGTTCGATCTGCGCGCGCGAGGCGTCGGGCCGGGCCAGCGCGATGTTTTCGGCGATGGTGGCCGAAAACAGGAACGACTCCTGCGGCACCCAGCTGATCGCCGCGCGCAAGGTGGCCAGGGTGTAGTCGGCCAGCGGCTGGCCGCCCCAGGTGGCGCTGCCGGCCTGCGGCGTGGCCTGGCGCAGCAGCACGCGCAGCAGGGTCGACTTGCCGGAGCCGGTCGGCCCCACCAGGCCCAGGGTCTGGCCGGGCGCGATGCTGCACGAAATATCGGCCAGCGCGGCGATGGCCTGGCCGCTGTAGGTGTAGCCGACATGCTCGAGCACCAGCGGGCCGGGCGCCAGGGTGGCGAGCTTGCCATGGTCGTCCACCGAGAGGGGCGTCTCGAGCAGGGGCTGCACGCGCGCCAGCGCCGCGCGACCGCGTTCGATCAGCGAGAGCACCCAGCCGGCCGCGAACATCGGCCAGATCAACTGGCCCAGGTACATGGAAAAGCTGGTCAGCGCGCCGATGGTGAGCTGGTTTTGCCACACCAGGTAGCCGCCCAGGCCGAGCGTGAGCGCGCTGGCGGCGGTGAGGGTAAGGCCGACGGCCGGCTCGTAAGCGGCTTCCCATTTTTGCGCGCGCAGGCTGGCGTCGGCGGCGCGCGCGGCCAGTTCGCCAAACTGGGTCGCGCTGCGCTGCTCCAGGCCCAGCGCGCGCAGGGTGCGCACGCCCGACAGGGCTTCCTGCACATGGTCGTTCAGGCTCGAAAAGCGCTGCAGCGACTCGGTGGCCGCCACGTGGATATGGCTGGAGATGCGCCAGAACGCGAACGCCATGAACGGAAAGGGCAGCAGGGCCACGCAGGCCAGGCGCCAGTCGACGCCGAGCGTCATGATCCCCAGCACCATGATCAGGGTCAGGGTGCCGTCGAAGCCGGCCAGCATGGCTTCGCCAGCCGCCATTTCGATGGCGTCGATGTCGTTGGTGGCCAGCGCCATCAGGTCGCCGGTGCGCTGCTGCTGGTAGAAGGCCGGCCCCTGGGCCGACAGGCGCGCGTAAAAACGCGTGCGCAGTTCGACCCCGAGCCGGTAGGCGGCGGCGAACAGGCGCAGGCGCCAGCCGACCCGCAGCAGGTAGATGGCCACGCCCATGCCGAGCAGTTGGAATAGTCCCAGCAGCAGGTCGTCGCGCGTGAGGCTGTGGGCGGCCAGGCCGTCGATCAGGGCGCCGATTTTGCGGGGGATCCAGACAGTGAGGGCCGCCACGCCGGCCAGCATGAAGGCCGACGAGATATACGAGCGCCAATGGCGGCGCACGAAGCTGCCTACGAGGCGCGATAAAGTCATTGAATACGTTCCTTGGATGTTGCGCCCGGACGAAAAAAACGGGCCGAAGCCCGTCAATTTACTACTTTTGGCAACTTGGCGCAGAGGCCGCCCGTGCCAGGAGTCTGCCGCGCAGACTCCTGGGGCACTACCGTCACTTCCTGCGCGCGCCTTTCGAGGTGGACGATTCGCCCAGTTTGCCGCTGCCCGGCTTGCCCGGATAGGTGCCCGTCGGCGGCGTGGCGTCGACCGGCTTGATGCCGGAGACGTCGATCTGGATGGCGTCGTCGGCCGCCAGGGGCGCGGCGGCAGGCGTGTCGTGCACGGCGCTGGCGGCCACGCTGGCGGCGGCGCGCGCGATCGGCGTGGCCTCGGCCAGCGGCAAGGGATCGGCCTCGGGTTCGTCGGCCGCGCGCAGGCTGACGATGATCGGCTCGTCGCGCACGTCATGCGAATCGTGCGAATCGTGCGAATCCGGCGCGACGCCGCGCGCGGATGCGGATTCGGATTGGCTGGCGTCGTCGGCTTGTTCGTCGTAATCTTCGCTGTAGTCCTCGTCGTCGGCGCCATGCGCTTCGTCGTTGGCCGATTCGCGCACTGAGGCTGGCGCGGCCAGGGCCGACAAGATGGACGAGCCGGGCGCATTCACGCGCGCGCTGCCGGCGATGCCGAACAGGGCGCGGCTGTAGGCGAGCAGGGTGTCGAAACCGTCGCGGCTGTGCGCGGTGAGCGCAAACAGGTCGCGCGGGTCCTTGGCGGTCAGCAACTGCTGGATGGCGGCCGTCGATTTTTCGACGCTGGCGCGCGTCGTTTTCAGGTTCAGGGCAATCAGCTTCTCGGTATTTTCTACCGCTTTGCCGGAAAAATGGCGGAAAGCGTCGAGTTGGGCTTCGAGCTGGGCTTTGCGTGCTGCGGAAAACTGTTCTGGAAGGTTGCTCATTGGGGTTCCTTGGAAGTGTTTTATGACGCGCTGCAATATTGCTAAGTCTATCCATGATTGCCAGCCTTGAAAAGCAATTTTTCAACTGTGCTCACGAAAATATCTTGCAATGCAGCATTTATCTTATTGGCATGACGACAGCATGACAAACACGCGTCCGCGCGCCCCAAGTCGGGCCCGATTCGCTACAATCAGCAGGCCCGCTAACGCCGTTCCCAAGGAGTCCCCGATGGATCTCGTACTTCGCAACGCCAGCCTGCCCGACGGGCGCCTCCAGATCGATATCGCGGTCGAGAACGGGCTCATCGCCGCCGTCGGTCCCGGCCTGGCGGTGCGCGGCGCGCGCGAGATCGACGCCGGCGGCGACCTGGTGACGCCGCCCTTCGTCGACGCCCACTTCCACATGGACGCCACCTTGAGTTACGGCCTGCCGCGCGTGAACCGGTCGGGCACCCTGCTCGAAGGGATCGCGCTGTGGGGCGAGCTGAAACCCGGCCTGACCCAGGACGCGCTGATCGAACGCGCCATGCAGTACTGCGACTGGGCGGTGGCGCGCGGCCTGCTGGCGATTCGCTCGCACGTGGACATTTGCGACGATCGCCTGCTGGCGGTGGAAGCGCTGCTGGAAGTGCGGCGCCGGGTGGCGCCTTATCTCGACCTGCAACTGGTCGCGTTTCCGCAAGACGGGATTTTGCGCAGCGCCACCGCTTTCGACAACCTCAAGCGCGCCATCGGGATGGGGGTGGACGTGGTGGGCGGGATTCCCCATTTCGAGCGCACCATGAGCGAGGGGGCGGCCTCGGTGCGCCTGCTGTGCGAGTATGCGGCCGGGCAGGGGCTGCGGGTGGACATGCACTGCGACGAATCGGACGACCCCATGTCGCGCCATATCGAAACGCTGGCGTTCGAAACGCAGCGCCTCGGCCTGCAGGGCAGGGTGGCCGGCTCGCACCTGACCTCGATGCACTCGATGGACAACTACTATGTGAGCAAGCTGCTGCCATTGATCCGCGAGGCGGGCGTGGCGGCGATCGCCAACCCGCTGATCAACATCACCCTGCAGGGACGGCACGACAGCTACCCCAAGCGGCGCGGCATGACGCGCGTGCCGGAGCTGATCGCCGCCGGCGTGCAGGTCGCCTTTGGCCACGACTGCGTGATGGACCCGTGGTACAGCCTGGGCTCGGGCGACATGCTGGAAGTGGCGCACATGGGCCTGCACGTGGCGCAGATGACGGGGCAGGAGGCGATGCACCAGTGCTTCCTGGCGGTGACCGAGGTCCCGGCCCGCATTCTCGGGCTGGAAGGTTACGGGATTGCGCCCGGCTGCCACGCCGACCTGGTGCTGCTCGACGCCGCCAGCACGGTCGAAGCGATCCGCCTGCGGGCGGCGCGGCGCATGGTGATCCGGCGCGGCGTGGTGGTGAGCGAGGCGCCGCGCGCGCAAGCGACCCTGCACCTGCCGGGACGCCCGGCCGGCACGAATTTTCGCCTCGGGCGCTGAGCCTCGGAGCGCCCTGATGAAGATCCTCGACACCGCGCGCCTGGTGCTGCGCACCGTGGAAGCGGCCGATGCGCCGTTCTACCTGGAGCTGGTCAACGATCCCGATTTCCTGCTCCACATCGGCGACCGCGGCATCCGCACGCTGGACGCGGCGCGCACGCACATCGACAATGGGCCGGTGCGCATGCAGGCCGCGCTGGGCCACGCCATCTGGCTGGTGGCGCACAAGGAGAGCGGCGCGCCGATCGGCATGTGCGGCCTGATCAAGCGCGACACCTTGCCCGAGGTCGACCTCGGCTACGCCTTCCTGCCGGCCTGGCGCGGCCAGGGCTATGCGGTCGAGGCGGCCCGCGCCGTGGTCGGGTACGCGCGCGAGCGCCTGGGACTGGCGCGCCTGCTGGCGATCACCTCGCCGCACAACACGGCGTCCGGCGCCCTGCTCGAAAAACTTGGCCTGCGTTTTGACAAGATTGTCCACCTTACACAGGAAGACCCCGGCACCCGGCTGTATGCGATGCAACTGTGTGCAACTGCCTGAAATACTTGTTGTCAGTTAACTGAAACGCATTTCTTTTTATCTTTCATAAGTGCATGATTGGTTGGCAAAGCAAGCGTCTTTACAGGCGCTGCGGCAAGTCCCCCAACCAGCCGAGAGAGCCCATGAAACTCGCCAACCTCCGAATTGCCGTGCGCCTCGGTGCGCTCGGCGCTTTCTTTTTTGCCGCATTATTGTTGGTGGGCATAGGCGCCTGGACGGCGCTGTCCGGCGCCAACGCCAAGAGTGCGCTGGCGATGCAGCGCGCCGCCAAGCTCACCGAAGCGGTCGACACGGCGCGCGGCGCCCAGGTCGAATTCAAGATCCAGGTGCAGGAATGGAAAAATATCCTGCTGCGCGGTTCGGACGCGGCCCAGCTCGAAAAATACAGCGCCTCGTTCCGCAAGAGCGGCGAGACCACCCGGGCCGAACTGGCCAAGGTCAATTCCCTGCTCGGCGAGCTGGGGCTGAAAACACCGCTGGTTGACGACGCCATCCGCGCCACCGGCGAACTGGGAAAAAACTATCTGGGCGCGCTGCAAAAGTTCGATGGCGCCAATCCGGACAGCTACAAAAACATCGACAACCTGGTCAAGGGCATGGACCGCGAGCCAACCCAGAAGATCGACGCCATCGTCAGCTATATCAGCACTGAAACGCGGGCGCTGACGGCGGCCATGATCAAGGAGCAGGCCGCCGCCGAACGCGCGGCCAGCATCGAACTGCTGGTGATCGTGCTGGTGACGGTGGTGGTGGGCGCGGTGATCATGGTGTGGCTGGTGCGCAGCATTACCGGGCCCTTGAATGAAGCGGTCAATATCGCCCGCATCGTCGCCAGCGGCGACTTGTCGACCTCGATCGAAGCGCGCGGCAGCGATGAAATCGGCATGCTGCTCAAGTCGCTCAAGGACATGCACGACAGCCTGGCCGAGATCGTCGGCAAGGTGCGTGCCGGCACCGATGCGATTGCCAGCGCATCGAGCGAGATCGCCGACGGCAACCTGGATTTGTCGGCGCGCACCGAAGAGCAGGCCAGTTCGCTTGAAGAGACGGCCTCGGCCATGGAAGAACTGACCTCGACCGTGAAACAGAACGGCGAGAACGCCAGCCAGGCCAGCAAGCTGGCCAGCGACGCCTCGACGGTGGCGGTGCGCGGCGGCGACGCGGTGGCGCAGATGATCCACACCATGGGCTCGATCAACGAATCGTCGCGCAAGATCGTGGACATCATCGGCGTGATCGACGGGATTGCCTTCCAGACCAATATTCTGGCCCTGAACGCCGCGGTGGAAGCGGCGCGGGCGGGCGAGCAGGGACGCGGCTTCGCGGTGGTGGCGTCCGAAGTGCGCAACCTGGCCCAGCGTTCGGCGGCGGCGGCCAAGGAAATCAAGGCCCTGATCGGCGACTCGGTCGACAAGGTCGAAACCGGCAGCAAGCTGGTGGGGCAGGCGGGCAACACGATGAACGAAGTCGTTGCCAGCGTACAGCGGGTGACGGCGATCATCGGCGAGATTGCCGTCGCCAGTGGCGAGCAGAACGTGGGGATCGACCAGATCAACGATGCGATCACGCAGATGGACACGGTCACGCAGCAGAACGCGGCGCTGGTTGAAGAAGCGGCGGCGGCGGCCGAAGCGATGAAGCAGCAGGCGGCCAGCCTGGCCGAAGCGGTCAGCGTGTTCAAGATCAGCAACAAGCACGTGACGGCGGCCCCGGCGGCGCGCACCACGCAGCAACGGGCGGCCCCGGCGGCCCGCGCGGGGGCGGTGCGGCTGGCGCCCGGCAAAGCCAAAGCCGCCCCGGCGCGCCCGGTTGCCGCTGGCGACAAGGAATGGGAAGAATTCTGAGCCCCCAACTGGGGTCAGAGCTTTAACTTGAAACATTTCATGGAGCCCCAACCGGGGTCAGAGCTTTAACTTGAAACATTTCACGAAATAGTTTCAAAAAACCGGGAAGATTCCCGGTTTTTTTACGTCAGCCATCCGTGAAGGTGTCGCTTTTATACAAAAAATGGCCGGATGTCGCGCTTTTTGACGATCTTGGGTTCAACGCTGGCCAGGACGAGGAAATGTTTCTAGATAAAGCTCTGACCCCGGTTGTAGGCGTTTGCCGCGCTTCGGGGAATCAGGCTTCCTACCCCCGCTGGTGGAGAGTATTGTGTTTACGCATGGTTTACTAATTGTGCACGGGACGTTGTCGACTATCTATATAATATCAGGGGTATCGCCGTGACCGGGACCGGTCCGCCTATGCCTTCCCAATCTCAGCCGAACTATCCCTAAGGATCCAATGAGCAACGACAAAAGCACCCAGTTAGCCCTGATTATTACGCAGTTCGAACATGAGCTGCTGGAAGTGTGGCTGTCGGGATTGATGACGCGTATGATTCGCCGCGATAAGAACGCCGAGGCCGAACTGCGCCAGCAAGCCACCCGTTTCCTGCCCCTGCTGGTGCGCGCCCTCGAACGCGGCGCCACCACCGATATCGAAGGCGCGGCCTGGGACGATACCCGCCACATGCTCACCGAGATCTCGCAGGCGCGCGTGCGCCAGGGCTTCTCGTCGATCGAGACGGCCAGCTTCATCTTCGCCCTCAAAGAGCCGCTGTTCGCCTACCTGCGCACCGCGCTGGCCGACAATCCGATCCGGCTGGTCGAGGAAACCGCCACCACCAGCGCGCTGTTCGACCGCCTCGGCCTGTTTACCATCGAGGTGTACCAGAAGGCGCGCGAGCAGGTCATCCTGCGCCAGCAGCAGGAACTGCTGGAGCTGTCCACCCCCGTCGTGCAGTTGTGGGACGGCGTGCTGGCCCTGCCGCTGATCGGCACCCTCGACAGCGCCCGCACCCAGGTGGTGATGGAAAACCTGCTGCAGAAAATCGTCGATACCGGCGCTTCGATCGCGATCATCGACATCACCGGCGTGCCGACCGTGGACACCCTGGTGGCCCAGCACCTGCTGAAAACCATCGCGGCCGCGCGCCTGATGGGCGCCGACTGCATCATCAGCGGCATCCGCCCGCAGATCGCACAGACCATCGTGCACCTGGGCGTGAACCTGGAAGACGTGGTCACCAAGGCCACCCTGGCGGACGCTTTCGTGGTCGCGCTCAAGCGCACCGGTTCGACCATCACCCATCCGCACAACGCGCGCTAAGCATGGAACGCATACCGATCCTGAAAATGGGCCGTCTGCTGCTGGTGACGATCCAGGTCGACATGCACGATCGCCTGGCCATGACCCTGCAGGACGACCTGACCGCGCGCATCGTCAAGGACCGCGCGACCGGCGTGCTGATCGATATTTCGGCGCTCGACATCGTCGACTCCTTCATCGGCCGCATGATCAGCCATACGGCGGCCATGGCCCGCATTCTCGACGCCCGCACGGTGCTGGTGGGGATGCAGCCGGCCGTGGCGATCACGCTGGTGGAACTGGGCTTGACGCTCGAAGGCGTGAGCACCGCACTGAATGTGGAACGCGGACTGGCCCTGCTGCAGCAGGAACGGGAATGACCGCCGTGGTACAGCGGCGGAGCGCGCCGTGAGCGCCGCCGCCGAAGGCCTGGTCCACGCAGTGCTGATCACCGATGAAGACGTGGTCCGCCTGCGCAAGCTGGTGCGCGACGAAATGGTCGCGCTCAAGTTTTCGTTGATCGAACAAACCAAGATGGTCACCGCCGCCAGCGAACTGGCGCGCAATACGCTGCGCTACGGCGGCGGCGGGCGCGCCGAACTCGAACTGGTCGAGCGCGGCGGCAAGCGCGGCATCCAGGTCAGCTTCATCGATGAAGGTCCCGGCATCGCCGATATCGACCTGGCCCTCACCGACGGCTATACCAGCGGCGGCGGGATGGGCCTGGGCCTGTCCGGGGCGCGCCGCCTGGCCGACGACTTTATTCTCGACAGCGCGCCAGGCAAAGGCACCACCGTCACCATCGCGAAATGGAAGTTGTTTTGAACAGATTAGGCAGGCAGGCGACCTTTCATGTGGGTGAATCGAGCGAGATCGCAGCGGCGCGCCGCGCCGGCAATACGCTGGCGCGCCAGCTCGGCTTTGACGAGACGCGCGCCGGCCAGTTGGCTATCGTGATCACCGAGGCGGCCACCAACATCGTCAAGCACGCCGGCGAAGGCGAGATTTTGCTGCGCGCGCTGCATGCGGGCGAGCGCGCCGGGGTCGAAGTGATCGCGCTCGATCGCGGTCCCGGCATGGCCAACGTGGCGCTGCGCATGGAAGACGGCAATTCCACCACCGGCACCTACGGCGTGGGCCTGGGCGCCATTGGCCGCCTGGCGCCGGAATTCGATATCTATTCGCTCGAAGGCCAGGGCACGGTGCTGTTCATGACCGTATGGAGCGGCGCGGCCGGTGCGCCGGTGTCGGACTGGGAAGTGGGCGCGGTCTGCCTGCCGATCCCCAGCGAGGAAGTCTGCGGCGACGCCTGGGACGTGGGCCTCGCCAGCTGGGGCCTGACGGTCGGCATGGCCGATGGCCTGGGCCACGGTCCGGAGGCGGCCGCCGCTTCGGAAGCGGCGGTCGCGCTGGTGGCCGACCGTCCCGCCGTGGGCGTGTCGGAACTGATGCAGCTGGCGCACGGCGCGCTGCGCGGCACCCGTGGCGCGGCGGTGGCGATTGCGGCCATCGATTGCGATGCCGGCGAGCTGACGTTTGCGGGCATCGGCAATATCGCCGGCTGCATTTTCGACGGCGCGGCGCGCCGCCACCTGATGTCGCACAACGGCATCGTCGGCAGCAACCTGCGCAAGGTACAGAAGTTCAGCCATCCCTGGGCGCCCGGCGCCATGCTGATCATGCATTCGGACGGCCTGGGAACGCGCTGGGACCTCGATGCCTATCCCGGCCTGGTATTCCGCCATCCGGGCCTGATCGCGGCGGTGCTGTACCGCGATTTTGCGCGCCAGCGCGATGACGCCAGCGTGCTGGTAGTGCGTGAGCGGGAGCTGGCGTAATGTCGCTGCGGATTCTCAAGATCGCCATCGGCACCGAGCTCGATGTGGTCGGGGCGCGCCAGCGCGCGCGCGAGATCGCGGTGCTGTGCGGCTTCGCCATGCAGGATCAGGTGCGCATTGCGACGTCGGTGTCGGAACTGGCCCGTAACGTCTTCAATTATGCGCACGGCGGCAGGGTCGAGTTTTCGATCGAAGATACCGACGGCGCCCAGGCGCTGCAGATCCGCATCGACGACCAGGGTCCCGGCATCGCCGACCTGGATTTGGTGCTGTCCGGGGGCTACCAGTCGGCCACCGGCATGGGCCTGGGCATCCTGGGCGCGCGCCGCCTGATGGACCTGTGCGAGATCCGCTCCGCGCCCGGCAGCGGCACCAGGATCGTGCTGCAAAAGCGCTTTGCCGCCGATGCGCCGCGCATGACGGCGCGCATGGTGGGCGACATGTGCGCCCACCTCAACGCGCTGGCGCCCGATTCGATGCTGGGCGAAGTGCAGCAGCAGAACCAGGAACTGCTCGGCACTCTCGATGAGCTCAAGGCGCGCCAGGAAGAACTGCTGGCCCTCACGCGCGAGCTCGAAGAGAACAACCGCGCCGTCAAGGTGCTGTACGCGGAGCTCGACGAGAAGGCCGAGCACCTGCGCCGCGCCGACCAGGCCAAGTCGCGCTTCCTGTCGAACATGAGCCACGAATTCCGCACGCCGCTCAGCTCCATCCGGGCGCTGTCCAAGCTGCTGCTGGCGCGCGCCGACGGCGAGCTGTCGGAAGAGCAGGAAAAGCAGGTCCGGTTCATCCTGCAAGGGACGATCGCCCTCAACGAGATGGTCGACGACCTGCTCGACCTGGCCAAGATCGAAGCGGGCAAGGTCGATGTGCGGCCCGAGCGCTTCATGGTGGCCGACATGTTCAGCACCTTGCGCGGCCTGCTGCGGCCCTTGTTGGGCGGTTCGGCCGTGGCGCTGACCTTTCATGAACCCCCGGCCGGGCTGGCGCTGTGCAGCGACCAGAGCAAGCTGGCGCAAATACTGCGCAACTTCATTTCGAATGCGATCAAGTACACCGAGCAGGGCGACATCGCGGTCCGTGCGGCCTTGCTGCCGGAGCAGGGTATGATGCACTTCAGCGTGGCCGATACCGGCCTGGGAATCGCCGCCTGCGACCAGGCGTTCATCTTCGAGGAATTCAGCCAGATCGAAAACCGCTTGCAGACGCGCGTCAAGGGCACCGGTCTCGGCTTGCCGCTGTGCCGCAAGCTGGCCGACCTGCTGGGCGGGGCGGTGGGCGTCGACAGCGTGGCGGGCGCCGGTTCGGTATTCTGGGTGTCGGTCCCGCTCACGCCCATGGCGGACCGGGACGACGCCCCGGTAACGTCATATTTACATAATCCGGATTGAGGTCCACCATGCAGTCCATTCCATTTGCCGGTTCATTGATCCTCAACGTCGACGACAGCGAAGGGGCACGCTACGCCAAGTCGCGCATTCTCACGCGTGCCGGTTTCCGGGTGATCGAGGCCACCGACGGCACCTCGGCCCTGCTGCGCACGCGCGAAGACAAGCCGGACCTGGTCCTGCTCGACGTCAAGCTGCCCGACATTAACGGCTTCGAAGTGTGCCGCCTGCTCAAGGACGATCCCGACACCCGCCCCGTGCTGGTGCTGCAAACGTCGGCGTCGTACATCGGCGTGGCCGACAAGATCCGCGCGCTCGAAGGCGGCGCCGACAACTACCTGTTCGAGCCGATCGAACCGGAAGAACTGGTCGCCAACGTCAAGGCGCTGCTGCGCCTGGGCCAGGTCGAGCGCGAGTTGCGCGACGTGGACCGTCGCAAGGATGAATTCCTGGCCACGCTGGCGCATGAACTGCGCAATCCCCTGGGACCGATCCGCAACGCGGTCGAGCTTTTGTGCCGTCTCGACCCGAACGTGCCGGAACGCCAGGACAAGGCGCGCCAGACCATCCTGCGCCACACCGGCCACCTGGTGCGGCTGGTCGAAGACCTGCTCGACGTGGCCCGTATTTCAAAAGGCAAGATCACGCTGCACGAAGAGCGGGTGGAGCTGAAAACGTTCATCGGCAGCGCGCGCGAGTCGGTGGCGCACATCGCCGAGAGCCGCAACCAGCGCCTGGAAGTGGCGCTGCCGGCGCATGAAGTGTGGCTCAGCGGCGACCATGTGCGGCTGGCGCAAATCGTCGGCAACCTGCTGCATAACGCGTTCAAGTTCACGCCGCCGGGCGGGGTCGTCACGCTCACGGCTGAAGTGACGGGGCAGGAGATCCTGATTCGCGTGGCGGACAACGGCATCGGCATCGCCGCCGGCAAGCTCGATTACATTTTCGACCTGTTCGCGCAAGATGGCTTTACGCCCGACCGGGTGCAGGACGGCCTGGGCATCGGCCTGTCGCTGGTGCGCACGCTGGTGACCCTGCATCACGGGACAGTGAGCGCGTCGAGCCCCGGCGTGGACCAGGGCAGCGTATTCGAGGTGCGCCTGCCGATCGACGCCATCGGCAGCGGCGCCGCTGGCGCAAACGTGGCGGGCGCCGATGCCGCCGCCACGCGCATCCTGGTGGTGGACGATAATGTCGATGCGGCCGACATGCTGGCCGAGCTGCTCGGCATCGGCGGCCACGATGTGAAGGTCGCTTACAACGGACAGCAGGCGCTCGATCGCGCGGCGGAGTTCAAGCCGACGTACGTGTTCCTCGATATCGGCCTGCCCGACATGAGCGGCTACGAAGTGGCGGCCAAAATGCGCGAGCTGCCCACCATGGACGATGCGGTGCTCGTTGCGCTGACCGGCTACGGCCAGGCGCGCGACCGCGAGCAGGCCATGGAGGCCGGCTTCGACGACCATATCGTCAAGCCGATCGATTTTGCCAAGGTCACGTCGCTCGACCTGCAGCGCCGCAAGCGCTAACTCGGTTACTGCCAGGGGAAGAACCACGCCAGCGGTTTGTCGACGCGCGCGGCCCACGACTTTTCGTTGTGGGTGGCGCCTTCGGCGACGTGGTAAAACAGGTCGGCATCTTGCCGGTAGCCTTGCTTTTGCAGGGCGTCGCGCATCTTGATGGTCTCTTCCAGGCCATCCTTCACCGTTCCGGCGTCGAGATAAAACTTCACCGGCAGGCGTGGCGGCAGCGTTGTCACCAGCGCCTCTTTGTTCCACCAGAACGAGCCCGATAGCGACGCCGCTTTCGAGAACACCGCCGCATTTTTCTGCGCAATCGAGACCGAGGCGATGCCGCCCAGCGACGAGCCCATGATGGCGGTCGATTCCTTGCCGGACAGGGTGCGCAGCGTGCTGTCGATGTACGGCTTGACCGTGTCGAGCACGAAGCGCTGGTAGGTGTCGAGCTGGCCGCCGCCGTACTGCGGGTCGCAGCAGGGCGTGTATTCGTCCACGCGCGCGGGCGTGTTGTCGATGCCGACCACGATGATCTCTTCCATCACGCCGGTGGCCACCAGCCGGTTGACCGTTTCATCGATGCCCCATTCGACGCCGAAGGCGGCCGTCCTGGCGTCGAACAGGTTCTGGCCGTCGTGCATGTACAGCACCGGATAACGCTTGGCGCGGTTCTCGTCGTAGCTCGGCGGCAGGTAGATGCGCAGCTTGCGGCTGTTCTTGAGCTGCGGCGAGGCGAAGTCGGGGATGATCTTCACTTTGCCGAAGGGCGCGCCGAAGAAGGGATAGATGTCGCGCGTGCTGCCGGCGGCGAGCCTGTAGGCGCCCCCGATGGCCACCTTGTCGTCGCCGAGGGCCGGTTTCATGAGCACCTCGCCCAGTTCGTCCGGCCAGGTGTAGGTCCAGACCTTGCCATCGCCGCTGTTGGCGTCGGCGCCTTTGGACCATGACATCGGCCCCTTGTCGCCACGGATGGCGAGACCGCCTTTGGGGCTGTCGTAATGGACGCGCACCGTGGTGGCGTTGGCGGCCAGCGGCAGCATGCTTGCCGCGGCAAGCGTGAGTCGTGCCAGTGTCATTGCATCTTCCCTTTTACTTCAGGCGCAGCAGGCGCGCGCCATGCACATCGAACTTGTTGGACGGACCGTCGGCGCCGCCGGCCGCGCTGAAGGTGCTGTTACTTTGCAGGTAGCTCATATTATAGAAGTCGCTCATCTCCAGCGCGTAGCGGCCGGGCTTGAGGCGGGCGATCAACGGGGTCGACATCACCAGCGGCGCGCCGGCCTGGTCGATGCGCGCGTGCGGCAGCTGCACCACGCCCTGCGCCGCGATGCGGCCGGATGCGTCTTTCAGGGCCAGCCATTTTACGCCGCCGCTGATACCGAGGTTAATCTGGTTGGCGCGGTTATGGTAGCGCACCTGCACGCCGTACTCGCCGCCCTGCACCACGTTCACGGCGCCGAAGCGCAGGCGCTCGCCCGGCTTGCCCCAGTCCTTGATGTGCGGCTGCGCCACGCCGTCGAGCGCCGGCGCGATGTCGATCGCCGTGCCGGTGCAGCGCGGCACGCTGTGGTGGCTGCGGTTGCCCGATGCGGAAAACTGCGCTTCGATGGCGTAGCACGCGGCCGTGGGCGCGGCGCGGTCGGTCCAGGCGCCGGCGGCGACCCTGGCGGCAATCAGCTTGCCATCGCGGTAGACGTTGTACACGACGCCGGCGCCATTGCCGCCGGCGTCGATCCGCAGCGTCCCCGGTTTCGTGATGCCGGCAATGGCCGGTTCACGCGGACCGAATACGTCCGGCCCCTCGGCGTATTGGGCGGCATCGACGCGGCGTATTTGCCGCTCGCCTCTTTGCAGTGCGCCGAGCGTGATATCGATGCTTGCGTTGTCCGGCAACTGGCGCCAGGCGATCGACTGTGCCATGCGCTGGCCACCGACGGCGATCGATTCGACCGGGAACCAGCCGCTGTCGTTCGTCGCATCGGGCAGCGCGATGCGCACGTTGATGCGCTTTCCGCGCACAGCCAGGTTGTCGAGGGTGATGGTCCTGCTCGCGCCGAACACCTCGCGCCGCAGTTTGCTGGTGATGAAAGGGCGAACGTCGATGCCGCTGTCTGTCACCTCGATGCCGAACACGTTCCCGATCACCATGCCGAGGTAGCCGCCGACGGACCACAGCTGGCGCCTGGAGTTGATGACAGGGCCGATCAGGGCCGGCCGTTGTTCGTCGAGCAGGAGCGGCTGGCCGGTAATCCATTCCAGGTTCTCCATGTTCGACAGGTTCAGCGCGGCGCCGCGCATCAAGGTGTCGTACGCGGCGTCGGCCACGCTGACGTTGGCGTGCATGGCGGCCGCCCTGAGGCCGTACGCGGTCACGAAGGGCCAGATCGCGCGGTTGTGATACACCGGCATGCCCTGCTGCTGCGGGTAGATGACCGGCGCGCCCATCGGGCCGTGCGGATAGCTGGCCAGGATGCGGTGCGCGCGTTCGCCGTCGGCCACGCCGGTGACGATCGCCAGCGCTTGCCCGAGCCAGTCGAATTTATGCAGCGGCGCCCCGTCGAAGTGGGGCGCGGTCAAGCTGCTGTACATGCCGGCGTCTTCCAGCCAGAAGCGCTGGTTGATGCTGCGTTTGAGCGCGGCGGCCCAGCCGGCGTATTTGGTCGAGCGCATGGCGTCGCCGCTGTCATGCGCGAGCGACGCGGCCAGGGTCAAGGCTTGGTAGTGCAGCACGTTGGTGGACAGTGCCTTGGAACTGGCGAGCGACGCCAGGTCGCCCACGATCCAGGCGGCGTAGCTCTGGTCGCGCCAGTCGAGAAAGGATTGCTCGCCCATGTACAGGCCGGAAGCGGCATCGAAGGCGGCCAGCCGGTCGTTGTCGAGCGTGTTGACCAGCGCCCGCAAGGCGCGTGCGGCGAACGGCGCGCGCTCGGCCGGCGCCAGGTTGTTCAGGGCCGCTTGCGCGCCCAGCACCCAGGCCACGCGGTCGGTACTGACCGGCCAACTGCCGCCGCTGCCGGTATCCTGGACGATCTGCAGGCCGTCGGCGCTGCCCGCCACCTGCGGGGCGCGCTCGATGCCGGCGCGGTAGCCGGACAATTTGAAGTCGAGCGAATTGCGCACCCGTTCCGGGTCGAGCATCGCCAGCCCCAGGTCGGCGGCGTACGACAGGTCGCGCGTCCAGACGTAATGCCACTTCTCGCCGGTTTCGAAACAGTCGCAGTCGATGGCGGCCGCGCCGTTGTAGTTGCCGTCCTTGATCTGCGCGACGGCATTCTGTTTCATTTCGCCCGCCGTCAGCGCAAACAGCGCGTCGAACGCCAGGCTGCCGCTGCGCACCGTCGGCGTGTTCGCGGCTTCCTGGTACGTTGTCGATTGCGGGCCGGGGTCGCGCAGCGGCATGGTGCTCGATTGGGTATAGCTGCGCAGCTTTGCCCCGGCATCAGGCGTCGACCAGCGCACCGTGTGGCTGCCGTACTCCCGGCTGACGCTGACCGCGTGGCCCTGGTGCGGGTCTTGCCTGCTGGCGGACGGGATGCTCATTTGCGCCACCCGCAGCAACGGCGCTGCTGGGTTGGAGGCGTCGACAGAAAAGCGCCAGGTGGAGGTCTGTTTGACGAACAGGTAGTCCTCGGGACCGGACTGGGTCCGCATCCGGTAGCTGGCGCCGGCGGCCACGGTGACGCTGGCGGCCGGGTCGATCACCCATTCGGCCGACCAGTCCTTGCTGCCGACTTTGAAGCCGTGGTAGCCGGGGCTGACCAGGATGTCGGCTTCGTACACGCCTTTGCCTTTGTAGGCCAGCGGGTGGTCGATGCCCCAGCCATTGAAGCCGCCGCGCAGGTACATCGGCGCGGCCAGCGGGCCGCTGTCGGCGATGCCGGCGGCGCTGGCCGGGAACAGGGCCGCTGCGGCCAGCAGGTGGGAGGCGGCGAACATCAGCGGTATTCCTTGCGCTCGACGATGCCTTTCAAGGCGTCCTTCGATCGGAGCATGGGGAAGTCTCCGGCGCGGTACCGCCTGGGCGTCTGGAAAACCAGTTCGCCGATGTCGGCGGCGTAGCTGGCCTGGTGCGCACGCAGCGCAAGCGGCTTGCCATCGATGCTGGCCTTGCCTCCGCCGGTTACCAACGTTGCGGGTTTGCCGGGTGCGAGTTCGAACGCAAGCTGCGAACGGCTCTTGTCGGCGCTTAGCATGCTGAAGACGACCTTGCGCCTGGTGGCGCCGGCCAGCCGCAGCTGCCACTGCTGCTGTTTGCCCGCGCGGCGGAAATCGACCTCGATGTTCTCGCCCGCGCCGAACGGCAGGACCGCGTAAAACGCGCTCCATGCGGCGGGAATGGCGGGCGTGAATGCAAGTGTGTTGTCGAGCAGGCGTGGCCGGAAGCCCACGTAGTCCTGGTAGCCGTTGCGCGCGTATTCGGCCACGCTCCACGACTGCGCGTAGGTGCCCGATGGGGTGAGCTTGCCGTCGTCGCCGGGCAGGGCGTCGAGCAGTTCGCTCATGTTTCCCAGCGTTCCCAGGCCGAGGATTTGCCGGCCCAGGTTCTGGCTTAACGTCCATGCCAGGTCCTGGTAGCCGAACTTGTTCAGGGCCGTGACGGTGAAGCCGGCGTTCCAGCCCCAGATGGTGCCCTGGTGGTAAGCGGCGTCCTTGTGGTGGAAGTCCGGGTTTTGGTGGCGCGGATGGAAGTAGGGATCGTTCTGGCTCAGCGAGGCGATACCGTAGGGGTAGAGCAGCTCGGACACCGCATTGCGCGTCACGCGCGCCTGCACCTTGGGTGGAATGAAGTCGTCGAACGGAATCGACACCAGCATCAGCTGGTTGGGACGGACCTTGGTGTCGCGGCTGGCGTCGTCGCGCAAGCGGTCGGCCATGACACTGCCGTCCCAGTACAGCGCGAGGAAGCTGCGGCGCGCCTTGTCGGCCAGCGCGTTCCACTGGCGCGCCCGGGCGGCGTCGCCGGCGTCGCTTGCGAGGTAAGCGCCGGTCTTGAGCGCCGTGTGCCACAGGGCCTGGATTTCGACGGCGCGCGGGCCACGGGCCGACCATGGGTCCTGGTTGTCGATGCGCGCGTCCATCCAGGTGTCGGCCGAATCGTGCGCCAGCAGGCCATCCTGGTCGGCGTAGTTGGCGATGGCGCCGTCGAAGTAGGGCAGGGCCAGCTGGTACATCTGGCGCGCAAAGGCTTTGTCGCCGGTGTACTGGATATATTCGAAGGCTTCGCGCAGCATCCACGGCGTGCCGTCGACGGTGTTGTAAATGGTCTTGTCGCTGGCCGACACGCGGTTGGGAATGCGGCCGTATTCCTTGTCGCGCGGTTCGCGCAGGTTCTGGTAGCGCGCAAAATTCGACAGCACGGCTTTGGCGTCGTCGAACTGGCCCGATACCAGCAGGGTGCCGGGCAGGGCGATGAAGGTGTCGCGGCCCCAGTTGTCGCGGAACCAGGGCAGGCCAGCCCAGATGCCGGTGCCGAATTCCTCCACCACGAACATGCGGCTGGCGGCCTTGGCCCAGTTCAGCGCCTTGTTGTACTCAAGGTCGCTGGTGGCGAGATAGCTTTTGGTCAGGGCGTCGTACAGCGCTTTGCGTTCGGCGCCGATGGGGTCGGCCTTGGCCAGCGCCTGCGCGCGCTCGCCGGCCTGGGCGGCGCTGTCGCCAAAGGCGACCACCACGGTCATGCTGCGCACGGCGTGCGCGCTGCGCAGCGTGAGCGCGTCGCCCAGCATGAAGGGCTGGTCGGCGGCGATGGCGGTAAACAGCTTGGCGCCGCCGGATGGCGCAATCAGCACCACGTCGCCGTCGCGGCGCACGGCGCCCGGATCCTTGAACAGGGTTTGCACAGTCAATATGGCGTCGGCCGGATTGGTCAGGCGGATCGCGAGCGCGTGCTTTTTCGACAGCAGCGCCATTTCTTCAAGGGCGCCGCCGGCGTGGCGCACGCGGTGGCCGTAGGGCAGGACCTGTTCGTTCGAGCGCGTGCGTTCGTTGGCCGCGCCGTCCACGAACGTGGCGTAGCCTTCGTACACCGACGCGTTCTTGATGGTGTAGCCGGCGCCCCTGTCATGGCTCTGCGTGTAGCCCTCGAAGTAGCCGGCCAGGTTGTCGCCGACGACGAACTGCGATTGCTGGCCAGGCGGCACGCTGATCGCCATCGCGTCGAAAAAGGCGTCCACGCCAGGTTTGCCGGCGACGGCGGCGAGCGGCATGGTCATGGCCGCCGCCAGGGTGATCAGGTACTTCATTCAATCTCCAGGATCTGTACCGAGCGGGCCGGCATCTCGTAGTATGGCTACATTGCCTTGTTATCGATAAAGGATACTACAGATGACGATGCCTATCAAACCGGCCGCTGCGGCACTAGCGTGCTGCCTGTTTGATCGCTAGTTTTGCTACACAAAGAGTCAATACGCTGTCTGTCCGCGACGCTGCGGCCGCTGCCGCCAATGATCGGTGACTTTTTGTGCTTGCAGGGATCCGAGTGCCGGTCACGTCTGTTGGTTTTACTACGAAATTCCTACAAAAATGTAGTAGCGATAAATTTATAGAAAGTAAATTCTCGCTGAAATGGCACCGAGCTTGTCCGGATGAAAGAAATTCACTGCATTTGTAGTCGTACTACAGCTACCCAGGCACGATTCTGTAGCCGAAATACAACGAGCTAGCCCCTTGCGCTGGGCATTGAATGTAATAAGCGCACTTTTCCGTAGTCGTACGCAACTCTCGTTGACAGTAGATCTAGTTTTAGTACAGAATCGGGCTCAGACGTCCTTAGAACGTTGCCTTTGGAACCCGTGCAGTCGCCGCCATACTGAATATACGGGAATTGTGTAGTAATGATGAGATGAGGGGACAGAATGAAATTTTTCGCCAATACCCGTACCAGGAGTGCCGCATTTCCACTGAGCCCGGTCGCCGCCGGTTGCGCCTTGTTCGTTTCCGCCATGTCGGGCAATGTGTATGCGCAAGCAAGCGCCGCTCCGCAAGCGAGCGAGCAACCGATTGCCACGGTCAAGGTGTCGGGCATTCGCCGCGGTATCGAGGATGCGATTTCGGTGAAAAAGGATTCGTCTTCCATCGTCGAGGCTATCTCCGCGGAAGATATCGGCAAGTTGCCGGACGTTAGTATCGCGGAATCGATCGCGCGCCTTCCCGGCCTGGCGGCGCAGCGCGTCGGCGGCCGTGCCCAGGTCATCAGCGTGCGCGGCCTGTCGCCGGACTTCTCCACCACCTTGCTCAACGGCCGCGAACAGGTCAGCACGGGCGACAACCGCAGCGTCGAATTCGACCAGTATCCGTCCGAGCTGCTCAGCGGCGTTACCATTTACAAGACGCCGGACGCCGGCCTGGTCGGGCAGGGCTTGTCCGGCACGATCGATATGCAGACCGTGCGTCCGCTGTCGTTCGGCAAGCGCACCATCGCCATGAACGTGCGCGGCGAGAAAAACTCGCTCGGCGGCATCGCCAATGCGAAAGACACGGGCAACCGCTTCAGCGTCAGCTATATCGACCAGTTCGCCGACCGCACGATCGGTATCGCCATCGGCTACGCCCATTTGGCCTCGCCGGTGTTGTCGAACGAGACCGGCCTGTACGAGCCGTGGAAAACCGATGCGCGTCCTGGGGTACCGGGCGGCACCTATTTGATGGATGGCTTGAAATCGGTGGCGCGCAGCGGCACCAACAAGCGCGACGGCGTCATGGGCGTGCTGCAATACCGTCCCAACAAGAGCTGGACCAGCATGATCGATGTGTACGCTTCGAAGTTCAAGCGTGAAGAAACCGCCAACCAGTTCGAAGTGGCCCTGAACGATTACAACGGCGGCTACAAGCCGGGCTTGCTGTATTCGCCGGCCACCACGGCCAATGGCGTGCTGACCGGTGGCTCGGCCAGCGGCGTGTATCCATTGGTGCGCGGCATGTACAACGACCGCAAGGATGAGATCAAGGCGATTGGCTGGAGCAATACCCTGCGCTTCGATGGCGGCTGGTCGGTGTTTGCCGACGCCAGTTTCTCGAAGGCGACGCGCGATGAAGTCAGCCTGGAAAACAACCTGCAACTGAGCAATGCCGCCGCCGATCCTTTCCTCGATACCGTCGACCTGAAGTTCGCTACCGGCACCTTTTCGCACATCGCCGGCCGCCTGAACTACACCGACGCGAAGAATTTGTATCTGCGCAACACAATTTACGGTTCGGGCTATGGCAAGACGCCGCAAATCGAAGACGAACTCAAGGGTTTCAAGCTGGTCGTCTCGATGCCGGTGCCGACCGTGCTGGAAAGCTATTTCTCGGGTGTGGACGTGGGCGTGAATTACGCCGACCGCAGCAAGAACAAGGTGCAGCCGGAAGGCGCGATCACCCTGCGCGGCGCGCCGGGTCCGGTGCCGAACGAGTTTCTGTACGGCCAGGTCGACCTGGGTTTTGCCGGCACCGGCATGATTCCGTCGTGGAATGTGCCTGGGGTAGTAAGCCAGTACATGAACTTCAAGCCGAGCTCGACCGAGTCGTTCCTGATTTCGAAGGCCTGGGAAGTGAACGAGAAGATCACGACCAGCTTCATCAAGGCCAATATCGACAGCGAAATCGGTTCGGTCACGGTCAAGGGCAATGTGGGCGTGCAGGTGCAGCGCACCGAGCAGTCGTCGCGAGCGAACTATTTTGACGGCACCGCGCCGGTCGGCAGCCAGGTCAAGCCGGTCCATGATGGCATGACGTATACCGATTACCTGCCGAGCCTGAATCTCTCGTTCGGCCTGAGCAACCAGCAGACCGTCCGTTTTGCAGCCGCCAAGCAACTGGCCCGTCCGCGTATCGACCAGCTGCGCTCGGCGCTCGACTTCAACGTCGGCACCACCGACTTCAAGCCAAGCGCCAACGGCGGCAACGCGCGCCTCGATCCATGGCGCGCCAAGGCACTCGACTTGTCCTACGAGAAATATTTCGGCAACAAGGCGTATTTTGCGGTCGCAGCTTTCCACAAGAAGCTCGACACCTATATCTTCACGCAGACCCTGGACTACGATTTCTCGAAATACATTCCCGGCACCAACGCGATTACCGCGATCGGTAACTACAAAGCGCCGTACAACGGCAATGGCGGCAAGCTGAAGGGCCTGGAACTGTCGGCATCGCTGCCGCTGAGCCTGATCACGCCGGTGCTCGATGGTTTTGGCTTGTCGGCCAGCGCCACGCACAGCAAGAGCTCGATCGCGATCGAAGATCCGGATAGCAGCATCGGCAAGAATATTCCGCTGCCGGGCTTGTCGAAGCGCGTGACCAACCTGACTTTGTACTATGAAAAGAATGGTTTCGAGACGCGCGTCAGCCAGCGCAAGCGCTCGGATTTCGTTGGTGAAATCGGCAACTTTGCCAATGACCGCACCTTGCGCTACGTGGTGGGCGAAGACGTGGTCGACTTCCAGATCGGTTACAACTTTACCGAAGGCAGCCTGAAAGGCTTGGGAGTGGTGTTGCAGGTTAATAACGTTGGCGACACCGCGTACGAAACCTACGGCGGCGACCGCAACAAGCCGCTGGAATACCAGAAATATGGCCGCACCTTCCTGATGGGCGCCAACTACAAGTTCTGATGCCTTCCCTGCCGGGGCGATCCCGGCACTGAGCACAACCCCGGCGCATGCAAGTGTGGCGGGGTTGTTTCATTTTCGTAATGGCGAGTGTGCGTTAACGACGATCAGATTGCCCGAATAGCCTCAATTACACCCCACTTGCACGCAACTCCGTTACAAAAAATCGCATTCTTGACTACAAAAGAGTAAACTGCAGGATGCTTTCCCGTCGGGCTAGCTAGTCAAATTGTGAGTGTCCTATGTCTGAAACCCCTGTACTACTGTTTTCCGAACTCAACCTGAGCGCCCAAGTGCTGAAGGTCATGAAAGAGGTCGGTTACGAAACGCCGTCGCCGATCCAGGCTGCCACCATCCCGCTGCTCCTGGCCAATCGCGACGTGCTGGGGCAGGCCCAGACCGGAACCGGCAAGACTGCGGCCTTCGCGCTGCCGATTTTGTCGCGCATCGACATCAAGCAGCAGACGCCGCAGGCGCTGGTGCTCGCTCCTACCCGCGAACTGGCGATCCAGGTCGCCGAAGCGTTCCAGAAGTATGCAACGCACATTAAAGATTTCCACGTCCTGCCGATCTACGGCGGCCAGAGCTACGGTCCGCAGCTGCAGGCCTTGCGCCGCGGCGTGCACGTGATCGTCGGCACTCCGGGCCGCGTCATCGACCACCTCGAAAAGGGTTCGCTCGACCTGTCCAAGCTCAAGACGCTGGTGCTCGACGAAGCCGACGAGATGCTGCGCATGGGCTTTATCGACGACGTCGAACAGATCCTGCAAAAAACCCCTGAATCGCGCCAGACCGCGCTGTTCTCGGCCACCATGCCGTCCGCGATCAAACGCATCGCCAAGACCTACCTGCGCGATCCGGCTGAAGTGACGGTCGCCGCCAAAACCGGCACCGCCGACAATATCCGCCAGCGTTACTGGATGGTGAGCGGCATGCAAAAGCTCGAAGCGCTGACCCGCATCCTCGAAGCAGAACCGTTCGACGGCATGATCATTTTTGCCCGCACCAAGCTCGGTACCGAAGAACTGGCGACCAAATTGCTGGCGCGCGGCTTCGCGGCCACCGCGATCAATGGCGACATGCAGCAAACGCAGCGCGAGCGCACCATCGAACAACTCAAGAACGGCAAGATCGACATCCTGGTCGCCACCGACGTCGCCGCGCGCGGCCTGGACGTGGAACGCATCAGCCACGTGATCAACTACGACGTGCCGTCGGACCCGGAAAGCTATACCCACCGCATCGGCCGTACCGGCCGCGCGGGCCGCAGCGGCGAAGCGATTCTGTTCATCACCCCGCGCGAGCAGGGTTTGCTCAAGGCGATCGAACGCGCCACGCGCCAGCCGGTGGCGCCATTGACCTTGCCGACCGTGAAAGCCGTCAACGACGTGCGGATCGCCAAATTCAAGGACCAGATCACCGAAGTGCTGGCCGCCGGCGGACTCGATGTATTCCGTTCGCTGATCGAAGAGTATGAGCGCGAGCAGAACGTGCCCGCCGTCGAAATCGCAGCGGCCCTGGCCAAGCTGGCGCGCGGCGACATTCCGCTGCTGCTGGAAAAACCGAACCGCGATGCCAAGAGCGCGCCATCGTGGCAAGAGAACTCGCCTGCCGCACGCGCACCGCGTTCGGACGCGCCAATGCGCAGCGATCGTGGCGACCGTGGCGATCGTGGTGACGCTCCGGCCTTCAAGCGCGAACGCGTTTCGCGTCCGTCGGAAGAGGGCATGGGCACCTTCCGTATCGAAGTCGGTCATGCGCACGGCGTCAAGCCGGGCAACATCGTCGGCGCGATTGCCAACGAAGCGAACATCGAGTCCAAGTTCATCGGCCGCATCGAGATCTACGACGACTACAGTACGCTCGACCTGCCGGTTGACATGCCGGCCGACCTGATCGATCACCTCAAGGGTGTCTGGGTCGCGGGCCAGCAGTTGAACATCACGCGTGATGGCGAAGCGCCGGCGGTCAAGAAGGCGGCTGCTCCGAAAAAAGCGGGCGACCGTCGTTTTGAAGAGAAAAAGCTCGGACCTAAAAAGCCGTACGACGCGGCCACCAAGGCCAAGAAGGAAGCACGCAAGCTGGCCAAGCCGGAGTAAAGCGGCAGGCGGGTAAAAAATGGGCAGCTTCGGCTGCCCATTTTGCTTGGGGGGCACTTCGCAGCGGTCCGGGCGACTGGCGCGCAAGCGCACTGCCAGCGACGGCTTGCTGCGCATCCGCCATCGAATGGGGCTCCTATTTACGCCATTTGATTGTGCTGATGACCGCTTCCAGGTCCCGACGTGCCTGTTGCGTGGAACCCGGGTCTAGTTGCACCGCATAAATGAACGCGGCAGGCCCGCAAATCACGCGAGTGGATGCGTAAAATTTTCCTTCAGATGTGCTCATCTCGTCCGATGACTCATACTCGACGTAAGCATCCGTGCGCTTGACCGGTATACGCGCGTCCAGCGGCGTTGCGGTAAAGATGTGCAGCCGTTTGAGATCTGCATAGTCGCACGTTGGTGGGCAGGAAAGCTCACGTCCCACTTTGCATGCCTCAAGGACCAGCATTGGAAGCCCCTTCTCCTTTGTCTTTTTTGAAAAGAAGCGCCCTGCTCTATCTATCTTGTTATACCACCCAGGCTGTGGCGCTATTGAAAAGCCGCCCATTTTCACCCTGTCCGCCGCATGCGCTCCGGAGACGCAAGCGAGGGTGATCGTGATAAGGATCGCACAGGCTTTCAAATTCCTTGAGGCTGATTTCATGACTGGTTTTTTCCATGGTGCTGCGCTGCCGGCAATTTGCCGAATCGCCGCTGTTGCTTGCGGATTCAATAGGTGGCCGCCCGCTCTGTTACTGCGAAGCGAAACCACCGCCGATGCGTTCACCAGTGTGCGTTGCAAGGATAAACGGCTGCCATCCGCCTGGCGGATCCCACTCGCCGCAGCCTTCGATATGCGTCGGGGTGACGCAGTGTACCAGCACGCCGTCAATGCCGAGATCGGCGGTTTTCCATCGTAGCTCGCCGTCCGGCCCGAAGGCGAACAGCTCGGACTCGGAGCTTGCCAGGATGCGGAAATCCTCGCCGGACGTTTGTAATTGCGCAGCATCGTAGAATTTGGAAAAATACCCGTCCATCTGGTGTATCACCACGTCTTCTGTCACGCAATCGACAATGAAGATGCGCCCTCCGTAGCCGATATACGCTTTGGTACCGTCCATCCGGACTGCCTGGAAGCAGATGCATTCGACAGCAGAAGCCACATCGATTCGCAGGCGAGCGTCGCAATCCCAGCCCACGGCAACGCTCGCGGCGATCGCAGCCCCAGGGCGATCAGCTCCTACCAGAAGGGATCTGGTAAACAAGGATACATCGTGTTCTTCTAAAAACGATATCGTCATGGTTTCTTGCTCATGAATTCTTGCAATCACATTGCCGGCAAGCGGCGGGTTGAGATCAGTGCGCGGAAGCGGGTATCGCGGCCTGGGTGGCCGGCGCCTCGTCCTTCACCAGGCACCACAAGGCCGCCGACATCGCCAGCGAGGCGCCGCAAATGATGTACAAGGTGCTCTGGTCCGGCACCCGTTTCAAAACGAAGCCGACGCCGGTGGACATCAACTGCGGCAGCACCACCGACAGGTTGAACACGCCCATGAAAAAGCCCATGCGGCTCTTGTCCACCTTGTCGCTCATGATAGCAAACGGCAGGCTGACAATGGCGCTCCAGCCGATGCCGACCACCGCCATCAGCGCGTACAGCATCATTGGCGTGCGCGCCGTGGCCGCAATCAAGAAGTACCCGACCGCCATGATGGCGACGCAGCCGGCCTGCGTGTGCACGCGCCCGATCTTGCGCGCCAGGGGCGCGAGCACCAGCGCCGGCAGCAGGAAGCCGACCGTATTCATGATCGCGAAGGCGAAGCCGATAATCTGCCCGCTCATGTCGTTGGCCGCCTTGGTTGCCAGGCCCGCCGGCACCAGATGCTGCTGAATGAAGCCATAGGTGTAGACGAACATCGACTGCACGCCAAGCCACGCGAAGCCATGCGCAATATAGATGCGCCACAGCTGGCCCCAGTCGGCCTTGGTGGCCGCTGCCGTCTCGGTCTTCTTGACCATCTCGCGTTCTTCCTTGATGAAGAACATCGGCACCACCGAGAATACGAGCACGATGCCCGCGCCGACCGAAATGAGCATGTCGTTGCCCACGGTCGCGCCGATCAGGTAGGCCATCACGCCAAAGAAGCCCGAGATGGTTTGCATCCAGGTGTAGCCGAGCGTGCGCGCTTCGCCTTCCGGCGTCACGTCGGCAATGATCGAGCGGGTCGGGTTGAAGCTGATATTGATCGACAGGTCCAGCGTCAGCGCGACAATCACCGCCACGATGAGAATATTCTTGATGCCCAAGAAGTCGCCAACCACGTCGATGCGCGGCAGCAGGAACACCATCAGTGCGGCCAGGGTGCCGCCGATCAGGATGAAGGGCCGGCGCCGTCCGCCCCAGAACCAGGCATCGTCGCTGATCAAGCCGATGATCACCTGGCCGAAAATCCCGGCCATTGGTCCCGCCGCCCAGACAATGCCGATTTCATGGATCTGGAGGTTGAAGCGCGTGCTCAAAATCCAGCTCAGGGCCGAAATCTGGATGCAGAGCGCGAATCCCATGGCCGTCGACGGCAGGCTCAGGGTCGCATAAAAAAGGTTATTCAAGCGCTTCTGCATGTCCAGCATCATGTCCCCATCTTGTTCTGTTATTTGACTACAAAACCGTGAATTTGTTGTGTGATTTACCCGGCTTCCTGCGGCGATTCTACTATGGAACTGTTTAGATTGACACTTAGAAATCGCCATGTTATTTTCCTACAAATATAATGCGTAGCCAAACGCCTGGAGACTCCCGATGCAGATGCAATTCCCGCCGATCAAACCGCGCCTGAGCTTCTGGCAGTTGTGGAACATGAGCTTCGGCTTCTTTGGCATCCAGTTCGGGTTTGCCCTGCAAAACGCCAATACCAGCCGCATTTTCTCGACCCTGGGCGCGAATGCCGACGACCTGCCGCTGTTCTGGCTCGCCGCGCCGGTGACCGGCCTGCTGGTGCAACCGGTGATCGGCTACCTGAGCGACAATACCTGGCACCCGTTCTGGGGCCGCCGCCGTCCCTTCTTCTTCCTCGGCGCCTTCCTCGCCACCGTCGCCATGTTCCTGATGCCAAATTCCTCGTCGCTGTGGATGGCGGTGTTCGTGCTGTGGATGATGGACGCTTCGATCAATGTGTCGATGGAGCCGTTCCGCGCCTTTGTGGGCGACAAGCTGCACCCGGTCCAGCAAACCTCGGGCTTTGCGATGCAAACCTTCTTCATCGGCTGCGGCTCGGTGATCGCCTCGCTGCTGCCGACCATCTTCACCGAGTGGTTCAACGTCAGTAATATCCCGGTCGCCGGCGGCATCCCGGACACGGTGCGCTACTCGTTCTATGCCGGCGGCCTGGCCTTTATCGGCGCGGTGTCGTGGACCGTTATCACCACCCGCGAGGCGCCGCCGGAAGACATGCAGGCGTTCCGCGCCGAGGTCGAAAAGCGCAAGGGCACCTTGACCGCGCTGCGCGAGATCCTTGGCGGCTTCACCACCATGCCGCGCACGATGGTGCAACTGGCGAGCGTGAGCTTCTTTTCGTGGCTGGCGCTGTTTACGATGTGGGTCAACACCACCCCGGCCGTGGCCGAAAACGTCTTCGGCACGGTCGACGCGCAGTCGGCCGCCTTCCAGAGCGCCGGCAACTGGGTCGGCGTGATGTTCGCGGTGTATAACGGCGTGTCGGCCATTGCCGCCTTTATCCTGCCGGTGATCGCGCGCCGCACCAACCGCAAGATGACGCACCTGGCCTGCCTGGTCATCGGCGGCATCAGCCTGGCCAGCATTTTCTTCATCACGCAAAAAGAGATGCTGCTCATTCCGATGGTCGGCGTCGGCATCGCGTGGGCCAGCATTCTCACCGTGCCGTATGCCATCCTGGCCGGCGCGTTGCCGGCGCAGCGCATGGGCTTTTACATGGGCGTCTTCAATTTCTTCGTCGTGATCCCGCAGATTATCGGCGGGGTGATTCTTGGGCCGATCAGCAAGGCCTTGCTGGGCGGGCGTCCGGTGGCGACCTTGCTGCTGGCCGGGGCGTGCATGGCCATCGGCGGCTTGCTGACCGTGTTCGTGACCGATAAAGGCGAGCAGAAAACCTAAGGTGGCGTCGAAATTTTCCTACCTGTCGTATCGTATTGTTAACAGACAGGAGTAAAAATGACCATCCACACAGTAAACACCACAGCATTTTCCGGACAACGCCCCGGTACGTCCGGCTTGCGCAAGAAGGTCAGCGAGTTCCAGCAATCCGCTTACCTCGAAAACTTCGTGCAGTCGATCTTCAACACGCTTGGCGACTGCGCCGGCCAGACGCTGGTTGTCGGCGGCGACGGGCGCTATTTCAACCGCCACGCGATCCAGGTCATCCTGCGCATGGCGGCGGCACATGGCTTTGCCAAAGTGCTGGTGGGGCAGGGAGGCATTCTGTCGACGCCGGCCCTGAGCTGCGTCGTCAGGAAGCGCGGCGCGTCCGGCGGCATTGTGCTTTCGGCCAGCCACAATCCCGGCGGACCAGATGGCGACTTCGGCATCAAGTACAACATCGCCAACGGCGGCCCCGCGCCCGAAAAAATCACCGATGCCATTTACGGGCAGACCAAGGTGATCACCGAATACCGCACCAGCGACGCCGGCGAGCTCGATCTCGATGTCATCGGCGGCGCGCGCATCGAACAGATGGACGTCGAAGTGATCGACCCGGTTGCCGACTACGCAGCCCTGATGGGCGAGCTGTTCGATTTTGCGGCCATCAAGGCCCTTTTCGCGGGCGGCTTCACGATGCGCTTCGACGGCATGCACGCCGTCTCCGGTCCGTATGCGCACGCGATTCTCGAAGGCTTGCTCGGCGCACCCACCGGCACGGTCATCAACGGCACGCCCCTGGAAGACTTCGGCGGCCACCATCCCGACCCCAATCCCGTCAATGCGGCCGAACTGGTGGCGCTGATGTCGGTGCAAGACGCGCCGGACTTCGGGGCGGCGTCGGACGGCGACGCCGACCGCAACATGATCGTCGGGCGCGGCATCGCCGTCACGCCCTCCGACAGCCTGGCCATCATCGCCGCCAATGCGGGCGTCGCACCCGGCTACCGCGGCGGCATCAAGGGCATCGCCCGCTCCATGCCCACCTCCACCGCGCCTGACCGGGTGGCGCAAGCGCTCAAGGTGCCGTGCTACGAAACGCCGACCGGCTGGAAGTACTTCGGCAACCTGATGGACGCCGGCATGGTGACCCTGTGCGGCGAAGAGAGCTACGGCACGGGTTCAAGCCATATCCGCGAAAAGGATGGCTTGTGGGCGGTGCTGTTCTGGCTTAACCTGCTGGCCGCGAGCGGCAAGCCTGTGGCGACGCTGGTGCGCGAGCACTGGGCGCGCTTCGGCCGTAATTACTACTCGCGCCACGACTACGAGGCGGTCGAGTCCGTGGCGGCTGAAGAACTGATGACGCACCTGCGCGAGCAGTTGCCCACACTGGCCGGCCAGGTCATCGACGGCTACACTGTCGATCTTGCCGACGATTTTGTTTACAAGGACCCGGTCGACGGCAGCATCGCCAGCAAGCAGGGCGTGCGCATCGTGATGACCGATGGCTCGCGCATCGTGTTCCGCCTGTCCGGCACCGGGACCGAAGGCGCCACCATTCGTCTTTACCTCGAACGCTACGAGCGCGACGTGGCCATGCACGACATGCCGGCGCAGGAAGCGCTGGCCGGTCTGGCGGCGCTCGCCGACCGGCTGGCCGGCCTGCACCAGCGTACGGGGCGCGACCGGCCGACAGTCACCACCTGATTCACCACAACCAACAGGGAATACATGAAATTTTCCGCACTTGCAGTCTCACTGGCGCTCACTTTCGGCGCTGCCCACGTCAGCGCCGCTCCGCCCGTGGCGCGCACCCCGTTTGTGTGGGAAAACGCGACTGTGTATTTCCTGTTGACGGACCGCTTCAACAACGGCAACAAGGCCAACGACCTGGCCTACGGCCGCAAGGCCGACGCCGCACCGCTGCGCGGCTACATGGGCGGCGACCTTGCTGGCGTGACCGCCAAGATCAAGGAAGGCTATTTCAAGGAGTTGGGCGTCGATGCGATCTGGATCACGCCGCCGGTCGAGCAGATTCATGCCGGCACCGATGAAGGCACCGGTAAATCCTACGGCTTTCACGGCTACTGGGCGCGCGACTTCACCAGCATCGACGCCAACCTGGGCAACGAAGCGGACCTGCAGGAACTGGTCGACACCGCGCACGCCAACGGCATCCGCGTGCTGCTCGATGTGGTGATGAACCATACCGGGCCGGTCACGGCATCGGACCCGGTATGGCCGAAGGACTGGGTGCGCACCGCACCGGTGTGCGCCTTCAAGGATGCGCGCACCACCATCGACTGCACCTTGGTAAAGAACCTGCCGGATTTTCGCACCGACGCCGACCGCCCGGTCGCACTGCCGCCGGCGTTGGTGGCCAAGTGGAAGGACGAAGGGCGCTACGAGCGCGAAGTGGCGAGCCTGGATGCCTTCTTCAAGGAGACCGGCTACCCGCGCGCGCCGCGCTACTACCTGATGAAATGGCACGCGGACTGGGTGCGCAAGTACGGCTTCGACGGCTTCCGCGCCGACACGGCCAAGCATGTCGAGCCGCGCGTGTGGAAGGAGCTGAAAAAGGTCGCCAGCAAGGCCTTCGATGACTGGAAGCGCGACAACCCGTCCAAGCGCCTCGGCGACGGCAAGTTCTACATGACAGCCGAAGTCTATAACTACTCGCTGCGCCACGCGCACCAGTTCGACATGGGCGGCGAAACCTTTGTCGACTTCTACGACAATGGCTTCGACAGCGTGATCAATTTCAGCATGACGTCGGACGCCAGGGGCGGCTACGACGCCATGTTCGGCCGCTATGCAGCGCTGCTGGCCGGGCCGCTGCGGGGCTATTCGGTGATGAATTATCTGAGCTCGCACGATGACGCGGCGCCGTTCGATCCGGCGCGCACGCGTCCTTACGACTCGGCGGTCAAGCTGCTGCTCTCGCCGGGCGCGGCGCAGATCTATTACGGCGACGAGACCGCGCGCCTGCTCACCTACCCGGGTGCGAAGGGCGACGCCATGCTGCGCTCATTCATGAACTGGGATGAACTGGCCAGCAACGCGCAGCGCGACGGGTATCGTATCGCGGAGGTGCGCAAGCATTGGGGAATCATCGGCCGCTTCCGCCAGATGCATCCGGCGGTGGGCGCGGGCGAGCACCGCAAGCTGCAGGCGACGCCGTATGTGTTTGCGCGCACCTACGAGAAGGATCGGGTCGTGGTGGGGCTCGATCTGTCGACCGACAAGTCGACGCCGATTGTGGTGGCGCCGATTTTTCGGGATGGCGAGTCGGTAACCGATTACTACTCGGGCAAGAAGGCCGTGGTGGCGGGTGGGAAGGTTGATTTCCACACCAAAAACGGCATTGTGCTGATCGCGAACTGACTCCCAAGCCACTAACGTAGGAGCCGTCGTCCCCGCGCAGGCGGGGATCCATAGCACCTATGAGCCGAGGTGCCATGGATTCCCGCCAAGGGGGCCGCCGAGGCCGGGAACGACGGTAGTGGCATTTCATACATTTCATGCAATAGGGTATGCTACGCGCGACTTCCCGAACTGTCCGAAGTGACCGCGATGACCAAAGAAAACGATTCAGAACAAAAGTACAGCCGTACCGCCTATGCCGACGGCCCCCGGCTGCTGGCCGACATTGGCGCGACCCACGCGCGCTTTGCCCTCGAAACCGCGCCCGGCGTCCTGCGCTCGGTGCGTGTGCTCAAGTGCGACGACTTCCCCGGCATCGTCCCGCTGCTGCATACCTACCTGGCCGACCACGCCGGCATCCGCATCAATCACGCCGCCTTCGCCCTGGCCAATCCGATCAGCGGCGACATGATCCGCATGACCAACCGCGACTGGCAATTCTCCACCGATGAAGTGCGCCGCGAACTGGGCCTGAACACCCTGCTGATCGTGAACGACTTCACCGCCCTGGCGATGTCGCTGCCCGGCCTGTCCGGCGCCGACTTGATGCAGGTCGGCGGCGGCACGCCGGCCGCCAACGCCGTCATCGGCGTGGTGGGACCGGGCACCGGCCTTGGCGTGTCCGGCATGATCCCGACCGTCGACGGTTTCGTCACCCTTGGCAGCGAAGGGGGCCACGTCAATTTCGCCCCGGCCGATGAACGCGAATTCGCGATCCTCCAATACGCATGGAAGGAATGGACGCACGTGTCGAACGAGCGCCTGATCTCCGGCCCCGGCATGGAACTGATCTACCGCGCGCTGGCCCAGCGCAACGGCGTGCAGGCCGCGCCACGCACCTCGCCCGAAATCATCACCGGCGCGCTGGACGAGAACGACGCGCTCTGCCTCGAAGTGCTCGAGTGCTTTTGCGGCATGCTCGGCGGCGCCGCCGCCAACCTGGCGGTCACGCTCGGCGCCTTTGGCGGCATCTTCATCGGCGGCGGCATCGTGCCGCGCATGGGCGAGTGGTTCCTCACATCGCCGTTCCGCGCACGCTTCGAAGCAAAGGGCCGCTTTTCGTCCTACCTGGGCCAGATCCCGACGTACGTGATCATGATTCCTAACCCGGCCTTCATCGGCGTGGCGACGATCTTGTCGGAACATCTGCGCGGTCGCAGCGGCGCAAATACGCTGATGGAGCGCGTGCAGCATTTGCAGCACGAACTGTCGCCCGCCGAACAGCGCGTGGCCACGCTGGTGCTGGAACACCCGCGCAAGGTGCTGGGCGAGCCGATCGCCGAAATCGCGCGCCTGGCCGACGTCAGCCAGCCGACCGTGATCCGCTTCTGCCGCTCGCTGGGATTTTTGGGCCTGGCCGACTTCAAGCTCAAGTTCGCGAGCAGCCTGACCGGCACCATCCCCGTGCGCCACAGCCAGGTGCGCGTGTCCGACAGCACGCACGACCTGTCGGCCAAGGTGATCGACAATACGGTGTCGGCGATCCTGAAATTCCGCGACCAGCTCGATGTGGTCTCCATCGACCGCGCCATTGCGCTGCTGCGCAAGGCCAACCGGGTCGAGTTCTACGCCATGGGTAACTCGCGCGTGGTGGCGCTCGATGGCCAGCACAAGTTCTTCCGCTTCCGCATTCCCACCTCGTCGTATGGCGACTCGCACTTGTTTACCCTGGCCGCCGAACTGCTCAAGCCGGGCGACGTGGTGATCGCCATTTCCACCTCGGGCCAGTTGCCGGAATTGCTGGCCGCCGTGGATGCGGCGCGCGCCACCGGCGCCGATGTCATTGCGATCACCAGCAGTAAATCGGCGCTGGCGAAGCGGGCGACTATTTGCCTGGCGGTCGATCACAGCGAAGACAGCACCAGCTTCCTGTCGATGATCTCGCGCGTGCTCCAGCTGCTGCTGATCGATATTCTGTCGGTCGGGATTTCGCTCGGCGCACAGGGCATTGACTCGGCCGATCACGATAAGAAACGCTCGCTGATCTCGCACCTCGATATTTAACTCTACTCCACGAACACCACGGCGCTGCGGGCGGGAATGGTAAAACGTCCCGCCGCGCTGTCGAAGGTGCTGGTCGCGGCGCGTTGGTCTGCCGCTGTGGGCGCCGCATGCACCGGATGCAGGCGCAGGCGCTTGCCGCGTAGTTCCGCCACATCCAGGGTGTGCGCCACCTTGTCCACATTGATGAAGTACGCCACGCCGGCGAAACCGGCGCCGGCGTAACCCTTGCCGTCGATATGGGCCGCGATCACGGTGGGAACCTGCGTCGACCCGGTATTGTAGAAGCGCAGGCGCTGCCCGATGTCCTGCGCGCTGCGCATGCGGAACAACGTGGAACTGGCGCGGATTGACAACAGGTCCCGAAAGGCATCGCGCGTAAAGGCGATATCGGCCGGCGTGGGCTTGAGCGCGGCGTTCGCCAGCAAGGGTTTGATCAGCGCATAGTCTTTGCCGTTGTCGTCGGCTGGCGGCGCGCCGGCGCCGAAGTAGTTATCCTGGTAGGTCCAGTCGATGCGGTTGAACCAGTCGCCGGAATTGAAGCTGTTGCGGTCCAGCGACTTCGAACGCAAGGTGTCGATCCCCGCGTGGAAGTAGGCTACCCCCTGGCTGAACGCGTTGATCGCCGCCCCCAGCACCTGTACCCGCGCGCGTTCGGCGCCGGTGGTTGCCAGTGGCAGCTTGTACACGTTCATGTCGTACAGGGTCTGGTTGTCGTGGTTCTCGACGTAGTTGACCGCCTCGCCCGGTTCGCTGGCGTACCCCGCCGGCTGGCCGTTGTAGTCGATGGCGGCCAGTGGCAGCGTGCTGTCCTTCCAGGTCTGCATGACGTAGCTGCGCACCGAACCGGCCAGCCCCACGCGCACCATGTCGGCCGCCTGCATCAGGTCCGCCGGCGCTCGCTCGCCAGCGACCGCATTCGGGTCGTACACAAGGCCGTTGATGTAGCCCTGGCGCCGGATCATGTCTTCTCCCGTATCGGCCGCCGAGCCGCCGCGCACATGGTCGCGTGCGCGGTCGCTGAAGGTGCCGATGCCGCTGCCGTTCAACGACAGTTGCGACGCCTGCACGAAGCGCGCGCCGTCGGCCACTTCGCCGAAGTTCCAGCCTTCGCCGATCAACTGCACGTGACGTCCGGCGGCGCCGTTTACGCGCGCCTGCAACTGCTCCATCACCGCGCGCGGCTGGTGCCCCATCAGGTCGAAGCGGAACGAGTCGATCTTGTACTCACGCGCCCACAAGGCGGCCGAGTCGATCATCAGTTTGCCCATCATGCGGTTTTCGGTGGCGGTGTTGTCGCAGCAGGTCGATTGTTCGACGCCGCCGGCCGCATTCAAGCGGTGGTAGTAGCCGGGCACGATGCGGTCGAGGACCGATTTCTCCTTCTGGCCGGAGGCGAAGGTGTGGTTGTAGACCACATCCATGCCGACCCGCAGGCCGGCCCGGTGCAGGTTCATCACCATCTGGCGCAGCTCGACGATGCGGCGCGCGCCGTCAGCCGCATTGCTCGCGTAGCTGCCCTCCGGCGCGTTGTAATGATACGGATCGTAGCCCCAGTTGAAGCAGTCGGTCGCCGCCGTCCGCCTGACCAGCGCCTGCTGCGTTTCGCCATCGGCCGCGCCTGTGGGAGCAGGCTGCGCGCAGCCGCGCTCCGGAATGCTGGCGATGTCGTACACCGGCAGCAGGTGGATGTCGGTCATACCGGCGCGGGCCAGGGCGGCAAGGTGCTTCATGCCGTTCGAACCGGCTTGGGAAAAGGCGGTGTACTTGCCGCGACTGGCCGCCGGCACGGTGGCGTCGTTGATCGAAAAGTCGCGCACGTGCAGCTCGTAGACCACCATGTCGGTCTGCGCCTTCACGGTCGCGGGCGGCGTCGATTTGTCCCAGCCGGCCGGCTTGAGTCGCGCCGACGCAAGGTTGGCGATATAGCTGCGTTTCGAATCGGTTGTCAGGCTGACCGAGTACGGGTCGGTCACCATGTTGCGTACCAGGCCCGCGCCATCGGCCACCACGTCGACGGCATAGGTATAGTATTTCCCGGATATGTCGCCTTTTCGCGTGGCGCTCCAAATGCCGGTCGCGGGGTCGAAGCGCATCGCATCAAGCGCCTTTGCGCGCCCGCCGCCGCTGTCGTAGGTGCAGACGGACACGCGTTGCGCGGTCGGCGCCCACAACTTGAAGGTGGTGCTGCGGCGCGATGGCGTGGCGCCGAGATCGTCCGCCGATTCCGCAGCCGCGTAAAGATCGTCGAGCGCGCCCGCCGCCTCCAGCCTTGCCGCCGCGCGTACTTTTCCGTTGGCGTCTTCCTGCACCAGCACCATCTGCTGGCGATGCAGGCCGGGCAGGCGCGCCAGGTCGGACGCCGCCACGGCGAGCACCACGCCTTTGCCGACGTACTTGAAGCGCTGCGCCACCTCGGGCGCCAGCGCGCCGCTGAAAGCGGCGAGCGACAGTGCGCCGGCAGCGCCGCCGACGATGCCGCCGGTCGGCGCGACGATGCGCCCGTCGGGCGAGTAGTACAGCCTGAATCGCCCCGAGTTCTCCACTCCAGGCCACTGCGCAAGTCGTCGGTCCAGCCAGACGGCGCGCGCCTCGATGCCGCTGCGCGCCGGCCGCACGATCGTTTGAAAAGCGCCGCTGTCGCAGACCGCTGTCGTCTGCGCGGCCGATGCCGACGCGCTCGCGCCGGCGAGAACTGCGGCACTCAAAAGTGAAAAAGTCATCTGGCGTCCGGTGTCGTCGTTATAGAAGCGCCGGGACAGCGAGTATGTTTGCTACACTTCGATTTCGCCCAAGCCCCCGATTTTTGCATATTATCGACGACTTTGTAGTGAAATTACATCTTTCTTCCCGGGGCGAGCTGATATTTTTTGAGCTTGTCGTACAGGGTTTTGCGCGGCACGCCGAGTTGGTCGGCGGCGGTGGCGACGTTGCCATCGACTGCGTCAAGCTTTCGTGAGATCAGTTCACGCTCGTACGCGTCGAGCTGCTGCGGCAGGCTCAGGGCGGAGCCGGCGAGGGGAGCGGCGACCGATGCCGGCGCCGGCGTGGCGACAATGCCGAGCACCAGCCGCTCGGCGAAGTTGCGCAGTTCGCGCACATTGCCCGGCCACTCCGCCGCCTGCCACTGACTCATTTGCTCACTGCTCCATTGCGGCGCCGCACGTCCGTAGCGCTGCGCCGCATCCTGCGTAAAGTGCGCCATCAGCAGGGCGATGTCGTCGCGCCGTTCGTTCAGGCGCGGCAAATCGATGGTGGCCACGCCGATGCGGTAGTACAGGTCTTCGCGAAAGCGCCCCTCGTTACTCAGTTCCAGCAAGTCGGCCTTGCTGGCCGCGATGATGCGAAAGTTCACGGCGATCGCCTCGTTCCCGCCCAGGCGCTCAAGCTGGCGCTCTTGCAGCACGCGCAGCAGCTTGACCTGCAGCGCCATCGGCATGCTCTCGATCTCGTCGAGGAACAGGGTGCCGCCGTTGGCGTATTCCAGCTTGCCGATGCGGCGCTTGTGCGCGCCCGTGAACGCTCCCGCCTCGTGC
Organism: Massilia rubra; assembly: GCF_011682065.1. GTDB lineage: Bacteria > Pseudomonadota > Gammaproteobacteria > Burkholderiales > Burkholderiaceae_D > Telluria_A > Telluria_A rubra. The sequence goes on from NZ_VUYU01000001.1 coordinate 372,278, forward strand.
CCGAACATCTCGCTCTCGAACACCGACTCGGGCAGGGCGCCGCAATTGATCGCGACAAAATTGCCCTTGCGCGCGCTGGCCGCGTGGATCAGGCGGGCCACGACTTCCTTGCCGGTGCCGGTCTGGCCGTGGATCAAAATGTCGACACCGGCCGGCGCGATATTACGCACCAACACCTTGAGCCGTTCAATGGCGTCGGACCGCCCCACCAGTTGCGGCGTATCGGGATGCAGCGCCCACGCGGTCTTGAGGCGGCGGTTTTCCAGCACCAGCGAACGGCGCTCCTGGGCGCGCCGGACGGCATCCATCAGGCGTTCGGCGCCGAACGGTTTTTCGATGAAGTCGTAGGCGCCGGCGCGCATCGCGCCGACCGCCATCGCCACGTCGCCATGGCCGGTCACCATGATCATGGGCAGTTCCGCGTCCAGCGCCACCACTTGCGCCAGCAGGTCCAAGCCGGAGCGCCCGGGCAGGCGTACGTCGCTGACGATGACGCCGTCAAAAGCCGCATCCAGCGCGCCTTGCGCTTGTTCGGCGCTGGCGTAGGCATGCACGGTAAAGCCCCCCAGTTCCAGGGTCTGGGTCGTGGCCAGGCGCAGCGGCGCTTCGTCTTCCACCAGGATAGCCTGCATGGTCTTCATTCGTTCCTTTTCTCCGGCAGCGGCAGGCGGACTTCGAACACGGCGCCACCGCCAGGGCGATTGCTGCCTTCGAGCTGTCCGTTCATGGCTTGCACGATCGATGATGATATCGCGAGCCCGAGCCCGAGGCCCTTGCCCGATGGCTTGGTGGTAAAAAACGGTTCGAACAGGTGCGCGGCGACGCTGTCGGACATGCCCGGGCCGCTGTCGCTGATGCGCACCACGGCGTAACCGTCAATCGACGCCAGCGTGACCGACACTGCGCGTACCTGGGCCTCGTCGACGGCGTCGAGCGCATTGCGCAGCAGGTTGATGAACACCTGTTCGATGCGCACGGCGTCGCCGGTGATCAGCAGCTGCATGGGCGACGACAGCGGCGGCAGCGCCAGCGCTACCCCGAGGCGCTTGAATTCGCCCTGCAGCAAAAACGCCGAGGCGGCGAGGGACTGGGCGATGTCGACCGTCGCCACAGCGTCGCTGCGCCGCGCAAAGCCTTTCAACTGACCGATGATGGCGCCCATGCGCGCGCTGGCGTCGCTGATGTGGGTCAGGTTGGCGCTGGCCTGCTCCTGCTGGCCGCGTTCCAGGAAGGTGCGGGCGTTGTCGGCAAACGCGCGGATCGCGGCCAGCGGCTGGTTCAGTTCATGCGTGACGCCGGCCGCCATCTGGCCCAGCATCGCCAGCTTGCCCGCCTGGACCAGCTGGTCCTGGGTCGTGCGCAGTACCTGCTCGGTTTGTTTCAGGGTGGCGTAGCGCGCTTCCAGGTCGTCGTTGGCCTGGCGCAGCAGCGCGGTGCGCTCGGCCAGCCGCAGATCGAGTTCGCCGGCGGCGCGCTGCAACGCGGCGTTGGCGGCCTGGCGCTCTTCCAGCCGGCGGCGGCGCTGGTACAGGGCCCAGGCCGCGACGATGGCGCTGGCCGTCACCAGCGCGGCGGCCAGCGCCCATAAGGCGGCCACGCGGCGCACCCGGTCCTGCGCCGGGAACAGCATCAGTTGCCAGCCCAGGGGGCCGGTCCGGCGCGCCGCATGCGGCGGTAACTGCCCGTCGATGCGCGTGATCGGACGACGCGCGTATTGATCGGTGCTCGCCAGCTTGCGTTGGGTGATGGCGGAGAGCGCTTGCAGGCTGCGGTACTTCCATTCGGGACGGTTGGACAGGAACACCACGTCGGCGCTGTCGGCCAGCACGATCGCGTCGTCAAGGCCGGCCCAATTGTGGGCGAATTCGTCGAGGCTGATCTTGACCGCGACCACGCCCAGCACGCGCGCGCCTTGCATCACCGGCTGGGCGATGAAGTAACCGGGTTCGCTGGTGGTGCTGCCGATGCCGTAGAAGCGGCCGGCGCGCCCGGCCAGCGCTTCGTGAAAATACGGGCGGTAGCCGAAGTTGCGGCCCACGAAGGTGAGCGGCAGGTCCCAGTTGCTGGCGGCGAGCGTGTTGCCGTCGCGGTCCATCAGGTAGATCGCGCCGACTCTCGACTGGCGCGCGATCGCCTGCAAGCTGCGGTTGACCTGGTCGATGCGCGCGCGCTCGCCCGGTTGCATCAGCAGCGCGGCCACGTTCTCCTGCAGGCCGACGACGTAGGGCAGGGTTTCGAACTTGTCGAGCGCCGACTCCAGTTCGGGCGCCATCAGCTGCAGCTGGCGCGCGCCGCGTTCGAGTTCGTCGGCCCCGCCCTGACGCAGCGCCCCCTGATAGACGGCCGCAATCAGGGCGGCGCTGGCGAGCGGTGCGAGGAGCCAGGCGAGTTGTTTTTTTACGTGCATGAGCGGTCCACGGTGAGTGGCGTCGATTCTACTGCACGTACACCCTTGGAGCCTATCTCGGTAGGCCGGAGTCGCAGTTGGCGCGCCTGGCAGACGGGGGCAGCGTTGTTCGTCGTTGCATGGCTAGCCATGCGGCCTCCTCGCGCCTTGCCCGCGCCTGCCATGCATCGCCTACGCGCATGTCGCCCCCTGCTTCCCCCGGCGTACCGACATAGGCTCTCAATCGACAGCCGCCATCCGGATTTCGTCGTTGTGATGGCGCTGCTGCTCTTCCATCACCAGCGCCCCCAGCTCGCGCTTGAGCTCATTGAAGGCGGCCGACGACGGATCGCGCAGGCGCGGCAGTTCGACGATGATGTCGCGCTTGACGGTGCCGGGGCGGTACGTCATCACGATGATGCGGTCGGCCAGGTAGATCGCCTCTTCGATGCTGTGGGTGACGAACACGATGGTCTTTTTCAGCTCGGCCCAGATGCGCAGCAGCTCGTCCTGCAGGTTGCGCCGGGTGAGCGCGTCGAGCGCGCCGAACGGTTCGTCCATCAGCATGATGGGCGAGTCGAGCGCCAGCACGCGCGCAATCGCCACGCGCTGGCGCATGCCGCCCGACAGATCCTTCGGAAAGCGGTGGCGGAAGTCCGACAGCGACAGCATCTCGAGCAGGGCGCCGACGCGCTTGTCGATTTCCGCCGGGGCCATGCCCTTGATTCCGAGGCCGAAGCCGATGTTCTTCTCGACCGTCATCCAGGGGAACAGCGCGTACTCCTGGAATACCATGCCGCGATCCGGTCCGGGCGCGGTCACCAGCTTGCCGTTGGCGTGGATGTCGCCGGTGGACGGCAGCGAGAAGCCGGCAATCGCATTGAGCAGGGTCGACTTGCCGCAGCCGGAAGGCCCCAGCAGGCAGACGAACTGGCCGTCCGGGATGTGCAGGTTGATGTCGCGCAGGGCGGTCACTTCGCGCTCGCCGGCGTTGAAGATCTTGCTGACGTTCGTAACGTCGATGTGGGAGGAAGTCATGTCAGGTCTCCAGGCCGCGGTGCCAGCGCAGCAGATGGTTGTTCAGTTTATTCATGGCGATGTCGATGCCCAGGCCCAGCATGCCGATGCTGATCATGCCGGCGACGATTTTGTCGGACCAGAAGTATTCGCGCGCTTCCAGGATGCGGAAACCGAGCCCGTTGTTCACGGCGATCATCTCGGAGACGATGACGACGATGAAGGCGGTGCCGATCCCGATCCGCACGCCGGACAGGATGTACGGCACGGCGGCCGGCAGCATCACGCGCAGGAACATGGTGCTTTGGCTTGCGCCCAGGTTGCGGGCGGCGCGGATGTAGATGCTGTCGACCTGGCGCACGCCGGCGATGGTGTTCATCAGCACCGGGAAGAACGCGCCGATGGCGATCAGGAACACGGCCGGCGCATTGCCAAGGCCGAACCACAGGATCGCCAGCGGAATGTAGGCGATCGGCGGAATCGGGCGCAGCACCTGCATCAGGGGATTGAGCCAGTTGTACATGGTGCGGCTCGATCCCATGGCCAGGCCAAGCGGCAGCGCCAGGCCGGCGCCGATGACAAAACCGACCACCACGCGGTACATGCTGCCGGCGGTGTCGATCAGCAGTTCGCCGGAGAACATCCAGGCCAGGCGCGAACCGGCGGCCGGGTCGAACGCGGTCAGCGGCAGGGCGTATTCGATCCACTTCTTGAGCACAGCCCAAGGCGAAGGCAGTACCTGCGGATTGATCAAGCCGAGCATCGCGCCAGCCTGCCACAAGGCGACAATGACGACCGGAACGACGAATCCAACGGCGCTTTCGCGCCACTTAGTGTGAGTCATGGGAACCCCGGCTTATTGGACGGAGAGCGACTTCTTGGCCTGCTCCAGCAGGTCGGTCTTGACCCAGTCCTTGGCCACCGGCGGCACGCGCATCTTGCCGGTGCCGGTCTTGGCCATCACGTCGGTGGTGGTCTGGATATGCTCGATGCTGATGTCGTAGGTGTAGGGCGAGTTGGCGATCGCATCCTCGAAATCGTCCTTGGTGATCTGGTTCTTGAACATCGTCTCGCGCACGTATTTTTCGCCGGCGGCCTTGTTATCGATGAACAGCTTGGTGGCCTGGACGAAGCAGTTCATGAATTTGGCGGCGGTTGCGCGGTTCTCCTTGTAGAATTTTTCGCTCATGACGAGCGTGCGTACTGGCTCGCCGATCGGGGTGTCGTAGGGCTTCATCACTTCCATGCCGAAGCCCTTGTTGATCGCCTGCGACGATTGCGGCTCGCTTTGCATGATCGCGTCCAGGTTCTTGCCGAGCAGCGCCTGGTTCAGGTCCGCAAAGGCGAGGTAGATGACATGCACGTCCTTGCCGGCGGAGTCGGACCAGGACAGGCCATGCTTGGCCAGTTGCGCGTACAGCAGTACTTCATGGATGCCGCCGCGTGTCACGCCGACCTTCTTGCCCTTGAGGTCCTTGACCGACTTGATGCCGCCGTCGGGGCGCGCGACCAGGCGCGCGCCACCTTTAGCGAAACCGGCCACGATGTAGATCGGCGCTCCGTTGGCGCGGCCCGAGATGGCCGCTTCCGAGGCGGTGGCGCCCACATCGAGGTCGCCCGACAGGATCGCCTGCATCACGTCCGGGCCTTTGGCGAACATGTTTTCTTCGACCTTGATGCCGCACTTGGGCGCGATCTCCTTGATGTACGAGACGGCGCCGTAGTGGGCGAATTTGAGGTTGCCGAGCCTGACGACATTATCGGCCGCCTGGGCGGACGCGGACAGGGCGGCAGCCGCCAGGACGAGGTGATGGATGGTTTTCATGCTTGAGTCTCCGTTATGGTTTATGTGCATCAACGCTTGTTGCATTTTTCGTGCCACGCTTGCGCACGGTGCGCACACGGGCGCGCAGGCGCGGGGCGGCGTGAAAACTGGCGGAAATCCGCAATGGAAGCGCTGCGGCGTGCGGAAAACCGCGCGAGGGAGAAGGGCGCCACGGCTGCGGCGCCCGCACGGCGCTTACTTGTAGATGCCGCAGTTGATGATCAGGTCTTCGTATTTTTCGAAGTACATCGACTTCGGTTCGATCTGCTTGGTGACCGGGTTGACGAACTTGTAATCCTGCCACCCTTTGCCCTTGGTCTTGACCAGGTCGAGGCGCTCGCGCATGAACGGTTTGCCGTCGGCGTCCTTCAGGTCGATCAGGTCCTTGCCCTGCATCTTGGCGTTGGCGCCATGGGCCAGGTTCTTCATGGACATGTCGTTGATGGTCACGTACAGGTCGCGGTCGCGAAAGCGGGTGCTTTGCATGTCGTTGATCTCGGCGATGGTCTTCTCGCGCCCGTTCGCTTTCATGTAGGCGATTACTTTCTGCACCAGTGCCTTGGCTTCCTCGGCGCTGCCATGGTCGCTGGCGGCGGCGAAAGCGCTGGTGCAAAACACGGCGGCGCAGCAGATTAACGCTATCTGGAACAATTTACGCATGACGATCCCCTTTTTCGTTGTGGGGGCGGGCAAGCTGGCAGCCTGCCCGCCTTTGCTACGGCCTGTTTTACGCCTTGGCCGGTGCGGCGTCGGAACGGTAGTTATCCATCATCTTGTAGCGCGTGGCGTACCAGCCGAAGACCGCGGCGGCCACGAACGCGAAGCCGGCGAAGAAGTACATCTGGAAGGCGATAACGCTAAAGCCGCTGGCGCCGATATTCGAGAGCACCGCATCGTTCTTGATGCTGGCGTTGACGATCAGGACCCACAGGCTGCCCACGGTGATGGAGAGGAACCAGAAGGCCATGATCACGCCCTTCATCGACGGTGGCGACTGGCTGTAGGCAAATTCGAGCCCGGTGGCCGCGACCAGCACTTCGCCAAAGGTCAGCAGCGCGTACGGCAGGACCTGCCACAGCATCGAGGTCGGAGTGCCGCCGTCCATCTGCACTTGCAGGGTGCCGATCACGATCCACGACAGCGCCGAGAACACGATCCCGGTCGTCATGCGGCGCAGCGGCGTCGGCTCCACGCCCATCTTGCGCAGGGCCGGGTACAGCACCAGGTTGTTAAACGGGATCAGGATCATCACCAGCAGCGGGTTGAGGGCCTGCATCTGCGCCGCCACGAAGGAAAATTCGCTGCCGAAGATATTGATGGTCGGCGGGATCATCGAATTGGCCTGCACGATCCAGGTCGACGCCTTCTGGTCGAACAGCGAGTGGAATGGCGTCACCAGCGCGAACACGATCAGGATGCGCAGTACGGCGCGCACCCCGTCCACCGCCACATCCGGATGCAGGCCGCGCGCGCGTTCGAGCTGCATCGAGGTGCCGATGCCCCCAAAAGCGAGCAGCAGGACCAGCGCGGTGCAGGCGGCGATAACAAACCCCCATTGCGGCGCCATGGCCAGCGAGGCGACCGCGCCGGCCACGCCGAACAGGGCGACCGCGAGGCCGGTGCGGGCCTGGCCCGGTTTGTGCGCCAGCAGGGCGGTGCGCGCCACGCGGGTAAACGAGTCCGGGTCCGGCGGGGCGGGCGGAACATGGATGTACTTTTTGCGCCCGAGCCAGAACACGATGGTGGCCACGAACATCAACGCGCCCGGAATGCCGAAAGCGACCGCCGCTCCGTGCCTGGACAGGAAGTAGGGCATCAGCAGCGAGGCGAAGAAGGAGCCGAAGTTGATCATCCAGTAGAACACGTCGTAGACGACTTTCGCCTTGTTCTTGTTGGTCTGGTCGAACTGGTCGCCCACGAACGAGGAGATCAATGGCTTGATGCCGCCCGAACCGAACGCGATCAGGAACAGGCCGAAGTAAAAGCCCTTGAGGCTATCTTCGAAGAACGCCAGGCAGGCGTGCCCCGCGCAGTACACAAGACTGAGCCAGAAGATGGTGTCGTATTTACCGAAGAAGCGGTCGGCCAGCCAGCCGCCCAGTAAAGGGAAAAAGTAGACACCGATGACGAAGGTGTGGAACACGTGCTTGGCTTCGCCGGCGCGCTCGGCGAGCGGCATGAACAGCAGCAGGGTGCTGATCAAAAAAGGGGTGAGGATGTTGCGCATCCCGTAAAAACTGAATCGCTCGCATCCTTCGGTGCCCACGATGTACGGAATCTGCCGGGGCATCGGCCCGTTTCCGCTTTCTTTATCCAACTGCGACATGGGTACTCCTGCTATTTAAACAGATGGGATGCTAAGCCCACGGCCGGGGGCTGGCAATAGGTATATTCAGGATCGACGCCGCCAGGGGCGCCGGCACGCTGCGCGGGTGCGCGCGGCCGTATGTACAGCCAGGTATGTCTGCGATTTCGTATGTAGTTTGACTACCGTTACGGTTCTTTGGATATCCCTGGTGGGTATGTAAGTGATTGAAAAATAGACGATTTTCAGCTGTTTACAGCGCCGTCCGCCAAATTGTAAAATCGATTAAAGTGATGTATATTATGTACAAAATCTAACCTGGGCGCCCATCATGAACAACGATATTTCGCTGCACTCCGAACAAAATACGCCATGGTGGCGCGAGGCCATCATTTATCAGGTTTATCCCCGCAGTTTCCGTGATACGAACGGCGACGGAATTGGCGACCTGCCCGGCATTACCGAAAAACTCGACTATATCGCGCAGCTCGGGGCCGACATTGTCTGGATCTCGCCTTTCTTCACGTCGCCGATGAAGGACTTCGGCTACGACGTGGCCGATTACTGCGACGTCGACCCCATGTTCGGCACCCTGGACGACTTCGACGCGCTGGTCGCCAAAGCGCACGGCCTGGGATTGAAGATCATGATCGACCAGGTGCTCTCGCACACGGCCGACATCCATCCGTGGTTCGCCCTGAGCCGCACGAGCCGCGACAATCCCAAGGCCGACTGGTACGTGTGGGCCGACCCGCTGGCCGACGGCAATCCGCCGAATAACTGGCTGTCGGTGTTCGGCGGCTCGTCGTGGCAGTGGGACAGCCGGCGCAAACAGTACTACCTGCATAACTTCCTGGTCAGCCAGCCGGACATGAACTTCCACCATCCGCAGGTGCAGCAGGCGCACCTGGACAACCTGCGTTTCTGGCTGGCGCGCGGCGTCGACGGCGTGCGCATGGACGCCTGCAATTTCCACTTCCACGATCCTGAACTGCGCAGTAATCCGGCCGCCACCAACCGCGACACCTCCACCGTCACCGACGTGAACCCGTACGGCATGCAGGCGCACGTGTACGACAAGACGCGGCCCGAGAACATCGCCTTCCTGCAGAAGATCCGCGTGCTGCTCGACGAATTCGGCGCGGTCGCCATCGGCGAAGTGGGCGCGGACGACGCGCTCGGCGTCATGGCCGACTACACCGCCGACGGCGACAAGCTGCACATGGCGTACAGCTTCAACCTGCTCACGCCCGAGTTTTCGGCGGGCCACGTGCGCCGCCAGGTCGAAGAGTTCGAAGCGCGCGTCAAGGGTGGCTGGGCTTCCTGGTCGGTCGGTAACCACGACAGCATCCGCGTCATGACGCGCTGGGGCGGCGCCGCGCCGACCCATGCCCTGGCCAAGCTGGTGCTGGCGATGCAGCTCTCGCTCAAGGGCACGCCGTGCCTGTACCAGGGCGATGAACTGGCGCTGACCGAAGCGAACGTGCCGTTCGAACTGCTGCAGGACCCGTACGGCATCACCTTCTGGCCCGAGTTCAAGGGCCGCGACGGCTGCCGCACGCCGATTCCCTGGACCGCCGAACTGCCCAACGCCGGCTTTACCACCGGTACCCCATGGCTGCCGGTGGCCGAAGAACACATCGCCTCGGCCGTCAGCGCGCAAGAAACCGACACCGACTCGCCGCTCAATTTTGCGCGCCGCATCGTCGCCTGGCGCCGCCAGCAACCGCAGCTCACGCGCGGCGACATCGTCTTTTTCGATGCGCCCGAACCGCTGCTGGCGCTGCGCCGCGACCTGGCCGGCCACCCCAGCGTGCTGGCCGTGTTCAATCTCGGCCCCGAGCCGGTCACCTACCAATTCGCCGACGCGGTTGAAGCGGTATCGATGATCGGCCATGGCTTGCATGGCAATGCCGAAGAAGGCAGCGTGACCCTGCCTGCCTACGGCGCCTGGTTCGGCACCAAGAACTGATGAACGACCAGCCCGACGCCGAAAAACCGGGCCGCACAGCGTTTGCCGACGGCCCGCGCCTGCTGGCCGATATCGGCGCCACGCATGCGCGCTTCGCGCTGCAAACCGCGCCGGGCGTATTCCGTTCGGTGCGGGTGCTCAAGTGCGACGACTTCGAAGGCATCGTTCCGCTGCTGCGTTTCTACCTGGCCGACCATGCCGGCATGACCCTCAACCACGCCGCGCTGGCGGTCGCCAATCCGGTCAACGGCGACCAGGTGCGCATGACCAACCGCGACTGGGAATTTTCCACCGATGCGGTGCGGCGCGAACTGGGACTGCACACGCTCCTGATCGTCAACGACTTTACCGCGCTGGCGATGGCGCTGCCGGGCCTCATGCCCGAGGACCTGATGCAGGTCGGCCCCGGCAAGGCCGCCGCCAACGCGGTGATCGGGGTGCTCGGTCCCGGCACCGGCCTGGGTGTGTCGGGCGTGATTCCCACGCTTGATGGCTTTGTCACGCTCGGCAGCGAAGGAGGGCACGTCAATTTCGCGCCGGCCGACGAGCGCGAATTTGCGATCCTGCAGTTCGCCTGGAAGGAGTGGTCGCACGTATCGAACGAACGCCTGATCTCCGGCCCCGGCATGGAAATCATCTACCGCGCGCTGGCGCTGCGTAACGGCGTCGCCGGCGCGCCGCGCACCTCGCCCGAGATCATCGCCGGCGCGCTGGACGACAAGGACCCGCTGTGCCTGGAGGTGATCGAGTGCTTCTGCGGCATGCTGGGCGGGGCCGCGGCCAACTTGGCGGTGACCCTGGGCGCGTTCGGCGGCATTTTCATCGGTGGCGGCATCGTGCCGCGCATCGGCGCGTTGTTTGCCGGTTCGCCCTTTCGCAGCCGCTTCGAAGCCAAGGGGCGCTTTTCCACCTACCTGGCCGACATTCCCACCTACGTCATCACGACACCGAATCCGGCCTTCCACGGCGTGGCGACGATCTTGTCGGAGCACCTGCGCGGACGCAGCGGCGCCAACACGCTGATGGAGCGGGTCCAGCACCTGCAGCACGAACTGACGCCCGCCGAGCAGCGCGTGGCCAGCCTGGTGCTGGAGCAGCCGCGCCTGGTGCTGGGCGAGCCGATTGCCGACATCGCGCGCCTGGCCGAAGTGAGCCAGCCGACCGTGATCCGCTTCTGCCGCTCGCTCGGGTTTTTGGGACTGGCCGACTTCAAGCTGCGCTTTGCCAGCAGCCTGACCGGCGCCATCCCCGTGCGTCACAGCCAGGTGCGCGGCGGCGACAGCACGCACGATGTGTCGGCCAAGGTGATCGACAATACCGTCTCGGCGATCCTGAAATTTCGCGACCAGCTCGATGTGCGTGCGCTCGACCGGGCCATCGCATTGCTGACCCACGCGCACCGGGTCGAGTTTTACGCGATGGGCAATTCGCGGGTGGTGGCCCTGGATGGCCAGCACAAGTTTTTCCGCTTCCGCATTCCGACCGCCTCGTACGGCGACTCGCACCTGTTTACCCTGGCGGCCGAATTGCTCAAGCCGGGCGACGTGGTGATTGCGATTTCGAACTCGGGGCGCTTGCCCGAGTTGCTGGCGGCCGTGGACGCGGCGCGCGCGGCCGGGGCGGACGTGATTGCGATGACCGGCAGCGGCACGCCGCTGGCCAAGAAGGCCACGGTGTGCCTGGCGGTCGACCATGCCGAGGACAGCACCAGCTTCCTGTCGATGATCTCGCGCATCATGCAACTGCTGCTGATCGATATTCTGTCGGTCGGGATTTCGCTGGGCGCCGATGGCCAGGGCGACGGCGCCAGCGCGCACACGCAGATTTCGCACCTGGGAGGTTAATCACCCGGCCCGTATCCTTACGGTGGCGGGGCGGTCCCGCCTGGCGCGCTGTCGGCTTGCTTGACGATGCGCTCGAGCGGGCGCTTTTCGGTGCGCCATTCGGTCAAGGTCAGCTGGCGGTCGTCGTTGGTGTCGTCGACCAGGATATCGTCGCCGCTGGTGGCGACCAGGAAGGTCTCCCAGCGGTGCGCCGCCTCGTCACCGTTTTCGATGAACGAGAGGCTCCAGTAGCTTTTACCGCCGATGAGCTTCGTGCCTTCCTCCTCATCGTCGAGCACCGCGCCGTGGGCTTTGCCGCCCGAGGCCTTCTCGATGTGGGCCGACCAGGCTTTGAGTTCCGGCAGCGCCATCAGGGCGTCGATCGCCTGTGCCTTGGTGCGCGCCGCCGTGGGCTTGGGCGTGACCGGGGCCCTGGACGCGGCCGGCGCCAGGTTCTCTTCGTGATGATTGTGGTACAGCGCTGCCCCGGCGGCGACAAAGGCAATCATGGCAAACAACAGTACTGTTTTTTTCGACAATCCGGGCATAGTTGTGGGCGGCAAAACACGTTGATGGAGCGGCCATACTACGCCAAATCTATACGTGCGGCAACATGGTCAACGGCCCAGTCGATGGCATCCTCGAGCCGGTCATTGCCCCAGAACATATCGTCGCCGGCGAAGAACATCGGCGCGCCAAAAATGCCGCGCCGCACGGCTTGCTCGCCCTGGGCGCGCAGCGCCAGCTTGTTCTGTTCCGTGTTGGCGGCGGCCAGCAGGGCGCTTGCGTCGAGGCCGAGCGCGGCGAGGACCTCGCCCACCAGGGCCGGGTCGTCGATCTCGCGGTCGAGGGCGAAATTGGCGTGCATGATGTGCCGGCAGAAGGCGCCGATCCATGGCTCGCCGGCGCCGAGCAGGGCCACGCGCAGGGGCAGCAGCGCGCGCCGGGGAAAGGCGCTCGGCTGGGTCCACGGCAAGCCGTATTTGTCGCATTGGCGCTGCATGTCGCGCCACACGTAGGCGCCTTTTTCCTTTTGCAGCACGAAGGGCGACGAGGACCAGCCCGAGGCCTTGAAGATCGGTCCCAGCAAAAACGGTTTCCACAGCACGCGCACGCCGCGGGCGGCAGCGAGCGCCTCGATGCGCATGGTGGCGAGGTAGCTGTAATTGCTGCCGAAATCAAACCAGAATGCGATCTGCGGATCATGGCTCGTCATGATATCTCCGTGTACGGTTCATCTTCCTCGCCCAGATAAGGGAGTAGCGTAGGGCTGCGACACGCCGGCGTTGGACTTGGGCCTAGATTAGGCAGCGCCACGCCGAGCGCTGACTTCAGCGCGAGCAGTCGGCTTATGGTACACGCGGTCTTCGACGCAGCCGCTGCGTATGCGATAAACGTTCATTTTTTAACAGACTTGACCCGCACAACTTCCGTTCCGGGTCTTCTTGCCGCTTCGATGGCAGCAAAGCAAACGGCCCGCAAAATTTGCGGGCCGTTCTCGTAGATGGGGAGGAGAATATTGCGGGACGTACCCAGGCCATATAAGCCCAAACCCCTTTGATCTTTTGCCATGAAAAACAAAGCAAGTCTATATAATACATGTTTTCACCATGATCATCAAGCTCTCTCATGCGATTTGACCCAAAGATCGTCGACGACCTTCACCTTTTGCCACGACAGCGCCTTTTTGCAGAAATTTGGTTCAATCAGGTGCATGAATATTCCTTGGATGCATTTCGCGTAAGGACGATGAACCCAGTCAATGCGGTAAAGGAACTCTTACGCGGACTGGTTCCTGAATCCCCCGTCAAGGACAACGACCGCAAGCGAATTTGGGCCGAGATGCTTGCAGTATTGGAGGCAACACCTATATTGAAGGAATCTTGTTTTCAGCCAGCTGCAGATGAGCTATGTTTTTTAGTCAAGGAATACCTGGCGAAAGAAAAGCAACAACAAGCCCTATTCCCTTTGATTGACGCTTACGCCAGAGAGCTCGAGGTTGCTCTAGATAACTGTTTTATCAAGAAGTGTATTTTGAGGCTTACTGTGCTCCTCACCGAACAAGGACACGGCACTGGCGCCGATCCGGAAATGCCAGCGATCAACTCGATCACCGGGCAGCTTCTGAGCTGCCTAGTTGGCGACGGCTGGAGTTTGGAATCGCTTTTCACCCTATATCGCCGCGCATTCGCAAATGATACGACCCACACTGAGGTAGGACAACCGTACGATTTTCTCCGCGCGATGCGATGGATGTTCGAACGCTTGGTTAGGGCGCCGAAGGCGTACGTTGTCACGTTTGCTATAAACCAAATTACCGACGTTAGAGCGTTTCCTCCCCACGTTGGTGATATTAACTTCACTACAGAGCCGCCAATACTTACAGAAGAGTCGTCACTCTACGCCAAACGGCTGGCGACTAGGGGAGGGTCGAGGGTATTTGCCACGATGACAATCGACGCAAAAGACGCTCGCATCGCGGGTATGAGAGCAGCTTCACACATTGAGCAGGTGCTGGATGTTATTCGGTATGATTTCGAGCGCCGCAATTTCAGCTTATCTGAGCGGTTTCTTGTTGCGAAGCCCGACAAACACGCGATCTTGGATGTGTCGCGTTCGGTCCCAAACCACAAGCGCCATCTAACGCAAGAGGCCCTACATAAGTTCATGCAGCGTCTCGGAGATCTCGTGTCGAGCGGTACGCTCGAAGATGATTCAAAGGACCGGATCTACTCGGCTTTTCGCCTCTACCGTACTGGCGCAGAAACTGGAAATCTCGAAAACAAGCTCGTCAATTGGTGGACTGCACTGGAATTTCTTGTGAAAGCGGGCGGCAGTGGAGGTATTGGAGATGCTGTAGAAAATGCTTTAGCTCCTACAGTAACGCTCGCTTACCTGGCGAAGCATTTACAGGCGATTCGCACAGCCTTGCATGCCAAGCGCGTCCAGGCTACACATCCAGTGAGCGGGGTACAACTGGACATGGAGAAGATATCACTAACTGATTTTTATGCCTTGTGTCTAGAAAGCAAATTTCAGACCCAGATCCTAACCGCTGTCTCGGCGCATCCGTATGCGGTACTTCATATCTCAGCATTCTTCTCGGAAGTGGCGTCACCGAAGGCATTGGTCGAGACCCTAAAACACCATGATCGCTCGGTGCGGTGGCAAATTCAGCGAATTTATAGAGCCCGCTGCGATATCGTACACAGTGCCGGACGCGTAGTGCAGGCAACGCTGTTGTGCGCCAACTTGGAGGCGTATCTTAAGATTTTACTCGACAGCTTTCTTGACGCCTTACACCGACATAGTACCCTCCGCACCCCCCGCGAATTTTTTGATCGCCAACGGCACTTGTTCGACCGAGTGTCAGCCCAACTGGTCAAGAGTGATAGCAGTCTGCTTATTAGCATTCTTTCGCATTGTGAGAGTCCAGATGGGGTATCGTAGTTCCGGTTCCGATGGGTAGAACCAGGGAATCGGAGCCGCTCCACATTAGACTGGCGATGGCCCGACCGGTGCGAGATGTGGCATTCCGACCGGGCCGGACCGCGCTACTTGTTAGTAATGCAAGATTGCACTATATTCGGCGTTCTAACCCCCACAACGGAAGAATCCCGCCATGCGACACATTCTCACCGCGCTCTCGGTTTGCCTGGCGTGCGCGCTGCCGGCCGTGGTGCGCGCCGACCCGGCCCGGATCCTGTTCGCGACCGAAGTGTTTTTCGACAGCGGCAGCGCGCGCTTGTCGACCGACGCGGTGTCGATCCTGGACCAGGTCGCCGGCAAGAGCCGCGAGCTCAGTCCCGAGCTGATCATGGCCATCGGCCATACCGATGCGCTGCCCGGCGACGTCCTGGCCCAGAGGCTGTCGGTGCGGCGCGCGGAAGCGGTCAAGACCTATTTGGCCGACAAGGGCGTCGAACGCATCCGCATCTATACCGAAGGCAAGGGCAAGCGCATGCCCGTTGCCGAGAGCGATACGCGGGAAGGGCGCGCCCGCAACAACCGGGTCGAGGTCCAGCTGGTGGCGCCAACAACGGCCCCGAGCGAACCGTAAACAGGATCGCCAGACGTAAAAAAGCCTGCAAGGCGCAAACCTTGCAGGCTTTTTATGTGTCGCGGCGGTGCCGCAAGCGAGTCGCTTGCGGCGCGCGGCGGCATTACATCATGCCGTCCATGCCACCCATGCCGCCCATGCCACCCATGCCGCCCATGCCGCCAGCTGGCTTGTCTTCCGCCAGTTCGCATACCATGGCGTCGGTGGTCAGCATCAGGCCGGCGATCGAGGCTGCGTTTTGCAGTGCCGAACGGGTCACTTTTGCTGGATCCAGAACACCCATTTCGACCATGTCGCCGTAGGTGCCGTTCGCTGCGTTGTAGCCGTAGTTGCCGGTGCCGGCCAACACTGCTGCAACCACGACCGACGATTCTTCGCCAGCATTTTGAACGATCATGCGCAGTGGCTCTTCCATGGCGCGCAGGACGATCTTGATACCGGCGTCCTGGTCAGGATTGTCGCCCTTGACCGTGATGTTGGCACGTGCGCGCAGCAGGGCTACGCCGCCGCCAGGAACAATGCCTTCTTCCACGGCAGCGCGGGTTGCGTGCAGTGCATCTTCAACGCGGGCTTTCTTTTCTTTCATTTCGACTTCGGTGGCTGCGCCAACCTTGATCACTGCAACGCCGCCTGCCAGTTTGGCAACGCGCTCTTGCAGTTTTTCACGGTCGTAGTCCGAGGTCGCTTCTTCGATCTGCACGCGCACTTGCTTGACGCGCGCTTCGATCGCTTCAGCCTGGCCGGCGCCATCGATGATGATGGTGTTTTCTTTACCCACTTCAACGCGCTTGGCTTGGCCGAGTTCCGCCAGGGTGACTTTTTCGAGCGTCAGGCCGACTTCTTCAGCGATGACCTGGCCGCCGGTCAGGACAGCGATGTCTTCCAGCATGGCCTTGCGGCGGTCGCCGAAGCCAGGGGCTTTGACTGCGCAGGTTTTCAGGATGCCGCGGATGTTGTTCACAACCAGGGTAGCCAGTGCTTCGCCTTCGATGTCTTCCGCGATGATCAGCAGTGGACGGCCGGCTTTGGCGACTTGTTCCAGGATCGGCAGCAGATCGCGGATGTTCGAGATCTTTTTGTCGCACAGCAGGACGAACGGGCTGTCCTGGATGGAAACTTGCTTGTCCGGGTTGTTGATGAAGTACGGCGACAGGTAGCCGCGGTCGAACTGCATGCCTTCGACGATGTCGAGTTCGTCGTTCAGCGATTTGCCGTCTTCCACGGTGATCACGCCTTCTTTGCCGACTTTTTCCATCGCTTCAGCGATACGCTCGCCGATCGAGTAGTCCGAGTTGGCCGAGATCGCGCCAACCTGGGCGATTTCTTTGGTGGTGGTGCATGGCTTGGCGATCTTGGCCAGCTCTTCGACGGTGGCGGCAACCGCCTTGTCGATGCCGCGCTTCAGATCCATTGGGTTCATGCCGGCGGCAACGAACTTCATGCCTTCGCGCACGATGGCTTGTGCCAGCACGGTCGCGGTGGTGGTGCCGTCGCCGGCGTTGTCGCTGGTGCGGGAAGCAACTTCCTTGACCATTTGCGCGCCCATGTTCATGAGCTTGTCTTTGAGTTCGATTTCTTTAGCGACCGAAACACCGTCCTTGGTGACGGTCGGCGCGCCGAACGAGCGCTCGAGCACCACGTTGCGGCCTTTCGGGCCCAGGGTGACTTTGACTGCGTTGGCCAGGATGTTGACGCCTTCAACCATTTTGGCGCGCGCTGCGTCGCCGAATACTACTTCTTTAGCTGCCATGTTTTTTTCTCCGTTGTGCGTAGATGTCTATCGCGTGGAATGCTTAATGAAAGGTGGTGCGCCGGCCGGGAAACCATGTTCCCGACCGAGTCGATCACTTGACCAGAACGGCCATGATGTCTTCTTCGCGCATCACCAGCAGCTCGTCGCCGTCGACTTTGACGGTTTGGCCGGAGTATTTGCCGAACAGGACACGGTCGCCGACTTTGACTTCCAGCGCGCGTACTTTGCCGTCATCCTGGACTTTGCCGTTGCCGACAGCCAAGATTTCGCCTTGATCCGGTTTTTCAGCAGCTGCGTCAGGAATGATGAGGCCGGATGCGGTTTTGGTTTCCTGGTCGAGACGCTTGACGATGACGCGATCGTGCAATGGGCGAAGGTTCATGCAAAACTCCTTAATATTCAGTGGTTTAGTAGCTATTGGTCAGGACCGCCCTGGGCGTTCCCGGTGTTTCAACATGTCTCGCGGTGTTGCCGCCGAGACTAGAAAGAGTTGTTAGCACTCTCTACTAACGAGTGCTAATTATAGGGACGGTCCAAGGGTTTTTCAAGGCGTCCTGTTGACTATTTAACAGATGAGCTTGATCTGGCGCAAAGTGCGGAGGCGCCGGCGAGGCCGAAACTGGCGCTATCTCAAGAGGCGCCGGGCCAGCTTTGCGCCGCCCTCGACTGTTGGTTCGTACCCGGGCGCGACTGGCGGTTGTGCAGGAGCGGCGCCCGGCGCTTTCGCGGCAGCCTTCTTACATCCCCTTACATCAATCGTCTACCCCTGTTGCTGATTCGGTTGACGGACTTTCGTTCGCACCCCTATAGTTACGGGATGATTTCTGAATTCATCGAACTATCCGAAAAAATCGACCGGCTTGCCGAGTTGACCCTCTCACTGCGCGCCGAGAATACTCAGTTGCGGCAATGGAATACACAGGTGCGCCAGTCGAATGCGCAGCTGTTCGCCGAAAAGGAGGCTTGCCTGGTGCGCCTGAACGAAGTGCAGCGCCGCGTCGAAGCGTTGCTGGCCCAGATGCCCGATCCGAACGGCGTGACCGTGGCGACCGTGCCGGCCCCACAGGCCGAGGGCGTGCAATGATCCAGCTCAATGTCACGATCATGGGCAGTTCCTATCGCCTGGTGTGCAAGGAGGGCGAAGAGCGCACCTTGCAGGAAGCGGTCAGTTATCTCGACGGCAAAATGTGCACCTTGCGCGATTCGGGCAAGGTCAAGGGAAATGACCGCATCGCCGTCATGGCCGCGCTCAATATGGCGGCTGAATTCCTGTCGGTGAAAACGCCGCAAGGGCCGCTTGCCGAAATGACGATGTTGGAAGTCAAGCAAAAACTCGGCGAGATGCACACGGTGCTCGACAACGCCCTGACTCCCCAGGAAAATCTGTTCTGAGTTTAATTTTGTTTGACATGACGGCACATCGGAGTAAACTCCGTCTCACCCTGCGGTGTTCGCGATTGCCATATATTCCTTGAACCATTTATGTGCACAGGTTGCGGAATCTTGTTTGATGGGAGTGAGCGTCGCTCGTTCGACGAACCCGAAATTGAACTAACTGCGACCGCCTTGAACCATTAGGTTCAGGATGCCGGTAAAGACGGCACATGCGGGGCACTGATTTTACTAAGCGGTTGCAAGCATTCGGTGCGCAACCGTTTTTTTATGGGCGCGCGCTTTGCTGTGCGAGGCGCAAAGCGGAGCAATTGCATGGCTTATTGGCTGATGAAGTCCGAACCGGACGAAGTAAGTATCGACGATGTGCTGGCCGCGCCCGGGCAAACGGTGGCGTGGTTCGGCGTGCGCAATTACCAGGCGCGTAATTTCATGCGCGACGGCATGCGGGTCGGCGACCTGGCCCTGTTTTATCATTCCAGCTGCGCCGAGCCGGGCGTCGCCGGGATTGTCGAAGTGTGCAGCGCCGCCTATCCGGACGCCAGCCAGTTCGACCAGGCCAGCCATTATTACGATCCGAAGGCTACGCTGGAACAGCCGCGCTGGATCAGCGTCGACGTGCGCGCCGTGCGCAAGACACCTCTGTTGAGCCTGAAGCAATTGCGCACCATCCCCGCCCTGGCCGACATGCGCCTGCTGGCCAAGGGCAGCCGCCTGTCGGTCATGCCGGTCGAAGCGCACGAGTGGGCCGCCATCGCGGCCCTGCTCCCGGCCCTCGGCGCCCAAAAATAACGTATCGGTTAGGCAACACGCTGCACCGGCGGCATACCCGCGTGCTATCGTGTCAGCATGCCGTCTTCCCGCCCGCGCTACCAACTTCGTTCCAGCCAGATCGCCTTGCTGTTTGGCGGCTTCCTGTTCGTGGCGATCGTGTCGGTGCTTGGCATAGCGAGCTGGACAGCCAGGAACCAGACCGTTGCCGAATGGCGCAAGCAGCTCAGCAACCTGTCGCTGGTGCTGGCCGAGCACATCGGCCAGCAAGTGACCTCGGCCTCGCTGGTGCTCGACAGCGTGGCCGACTCGGTGCAGGCGGCCGGGATCGACAGCGACGCCGCCCTGCGTGCGCAGATGGGCGGGCACGCCATGTTCGAGAGCATGCGCGACAAGACGCGCGGCTTGCCCCAGGTCGATGTGGTGACCATCGTGGCCGCCAACGGCGACGTGGTCAACTTCACGCGCGCCTGGCCGGCGCCGCCGATCAACCTGGCCGACCGCGATTATTTCCGCGCCCACCAGGGCAATGCCGGGCGCGCGCTGTTCATCAGCCAGCCGGTGCGCAACAAGGGCAATGGTCAATGGACGTTTTACCTGAGCCGGCGCCTGAGCGGTCCGAAGGGTGAACTGCTGGGCATCGTGCTGGTCGGTTTTTCGTCGGCCTCGCTGGCCGAGTTCTACAAGAAGATCACGCTCGGGGAAGGCGCCAGCATCTCGCTGTACCGGCGCGACTTTACCCTGCTGGCGCGCTGGCCCCATGTCGACGCGCTCATGGGCAAGGTCAACCGCAGCGGCTCGACCTTTCAGGTTATCGAGCAGATGGGCAAGCGCGACGACGTGATCCTGACCTCGGCGCCGCGCTTCGCCGAGGGCGGGGCCCCGGTGCTGCGCATGGGCGCGCCGCGCGTGGTGGGCAATTATCCGCTGATCGTCAACCTGACCATTTCCGAAGACTTGCTGCTGGCGCGCTGGCGCGAGTTCAGCATGGTGCGCCTGCTGCTGGCGGTGGTGGCCGGCGCGGCGGTGCTGTTCGCTTCGCTGGTGCTGTACCGCGTGCTGCGGCGGCGCGAGCAGGACCTGGAACTGACCCGTTCGCTGATGCTCAAGGCCGATGCCGCCAACCGCGCCAAATCCGATTTTTTGACCATGATGAGCCACGAAATCCGCACCCCGCTGACCTCGATCATCGGCTTTGCCGAACTGCTCGGCAGCGCGGCCGAACCGGCCCTGCGCGGCCAGGCTGGTCAGGTGATTTTGCGCAACGGCCAGCATCTGCTGAACGTGATCAACGATATCCTCGACCTGGCCAAGATCGAAGCCGGACGCCTCGGCCTCGAACACGTGCCGTTCTCGCCCGCCGAAGCGGCCTGGGGCGTCGAATCGGTGATGAGCGCCCAGGCCCGCAGCAAGGGCATCGATTTCATCCTGGTCATCGAGTATCCGCTGCCGGCCCAGGTGCTGGGCGACCCGACCCGCTGGAAGCAGGTCCTGTTCAACCTGTGCGGCAACGCCATCAAGTTCACCGAACTGGGCGCGGTGAGCATGACCGTGCGCTACGACCGCGCGCGCGCGTCGCTGGCCTGCGTTGTGGCCGACACCGGGATTGGCATGTCCGAGGCCCAGTTGGCCCAATTGTTCAAGCCGTTTTCGCAAGCCGACAGCACCACCACGCGCCGCTTCGGCGGCACCGGCCTGGGCTTGTATCTGGTGCGCGAGCTGGCCACCAAGATGGGCGGGGCGGTGACGGCGGCCAGCACCCCGGGCCAGGGATCGCACTTCGAGATTGCGATCCCGGCCAGCGCGCCGCAGGGCGCCGGCTGGCTCGACGCGGCGCCCGACTACGCCCGCGCGACCCCGGCCGAAGGCGGCGTGGCGCAGTTGCAGGGCAGGGTGCTGCTGGCCGAGGACGGTCCCGACAACCGTACCCTGGTCAGCGCCTTCCTGGGCCGGCGCGGGCTGGCCTGCGAACTGGCCGAAAACGGTGCGCAGGCGGTGGAACGGGCGCTGGCCGGCGATTTCGACCTGATCCTGATGGATATCCAGATGCCGGTCATGGATGGGGTGGCGGCCACCCGGGTGCTGCGCGCGGCCGGCCTGGCCTGCCCGATCGTGGCCCTGACCGCCAACATCATGCCCGAGGATGTGGCGCGCTACCTGGCCGCTGGCTGCTCCGACTGCCTTGGCAAGCCGCTCGACATGGCGCGCATGGACGCGCTGCTGGCGCGCCTGCTGGCGCCGGCGCCGGCGGCAGCCAGGGCGCCCTTCGATTTCGCCGACCTGGACGGCTATGACGAGATCATGCGCGCCTTCGAAGCGAGTTTGCCGCCGCGCCTGGCGCAGCTGGGGGCGCTGCTCGGGCAGGGCGCCGGCGCCGGCGCCGATGCCGCGGGCCTGGCGCATATGCTCAAGGGCAGCGCGGCCAGCTTTGGCTTTCCACGCGTGACCGAGCTGGCCGGCGCGATCGAGCAAGCGCTGCTCGGCGGCGACGGCGCCGCCGCCGCCGCCCTGCTGGCGCAATTGAATGCACTGGACGAGGTGCGGCGCGTGCTGGCCAAGGCAGCCCAGGCCGCAGCCGCGGAGCGCACGATGGACCAACCGGGAGAAGCGATATGAGCAGTATTGGCAGCATGAGCGGCACGGCGATATCAAGCAA
The DNA here is from genome assembly GCF_011682065.1 of Massilia rubra. Taxonomy (GTDB): domain Bacteria; phylum Pseudomonadota; class Gammaproteobacteria; order Burkholderiales; family Burkholderiaceae_D; genus Telluria_A; species Telluria_A rubra. The sequence continues at coordinate 394,238 of NZ_VUYU01000001.1, forward strand.
GCACGACAGCACTATCCTGGTCGCCGACGACGAGCGCATGATGCGCGACTTGCTCACCAGCATCCTCAAGAGTTGCGGATACAGCCATTTCCTGTATGCCGCCGACGGCCAGCAGGCGCTCGAGCTGATGCGCCAGGAAGGGCCGGCGCTGGGCCTGGCCTTCCTGGACATCAATATGCCCGGCTTTACCGGCATCGAGCTGCTGGCCCTGGCGAAGCACTGCTGTCCGGCCTGCGACTGCATCATCGTCAGCGCCGACAGCGCGGTCGGGAATGTGATGGCGTCGCTCAGCGGCGGCGCGGCCGGCTTCGTGGTCAAGCCCTACACCCCCCGCAAGATCGCCGACGTGCTGGCCAAGTATACGCGCGGAGCGCAGTCATGAGCGCCGTCGGCGCGGCGCCGGCCAAGCGCCTGATCCTGCTGGTCGACGACGATGTGTTGATCCTCGGCTTGCTTGGCAAATTCCTGCAACTGGCCGGCTACGACGTGCGCATCGCCACCAGCGGCGCCATGGCGCTGGCCATGCTGGCCGAGAGCGGACGGGTGCCCGACCTGGCGCTGCTCGATGTGGCCATGCCGGGCATGTCCGGCCTGGAGCTGGCCGAACGGCTGCATGCCGATGGCGATATCCCGGTCATGTTCTTGTCGGGCACCGACGACCAGGCCACCGTGCGCCAGGCCATCGACGGCGGCGCCGTCGGCTACTTGGTCAAGCCGGTCGATACCGCGCGCATCGCCCCCAGCGTGCAGGCGGCGCTGGCGCGCGCCGACGAGCTGCGCCAGTTGCGCGGCAGCGAAAGCCGGCTTACGCAGGCCCTGGGGCAGGGCCGGGAAGTCGGCATGGCGGTCGGCATCCTGATGGAGCGCAACAAGACCGATCGCGAGACCGCGTTTCGCACGCTGCGCGAACACGCCCGCTCGCACCAGAGGAAGCTCAACGATGTCGCCGCCGAGATCCTGCAGGCGACCGAGACGCTCAACCTGTTCGGCGCGCGCGCCGGCGAACGCGAGCGCAAATAAGTAACAGGGGCTATTTTTTTTGAAAAATATAATTGCCATGTGGAAATAATAGGGTTAAGCTTGATCCTGTTCTCTCCGTTACGCCAGCGCCCGCGCTGATCTCCCCGCGACCCCTCCCCGTTGCAGGGAACGTAACGGAGGCCTCCCAGGCTGTCCCTTCCGGCAGCCGACGCAGCATCCCCGGCCCAGCTCCGCCGTTCGACGACCGTTCGTCTATCGTGCCAGCGCGCCATGTCTCCGCCTCCCTGTCACCCGACGCCCGGTTCTTTTTCACGCAAGGTTTGCGTAACCAGAACGAAAGCGATCTCATGTCCAACTTTACCAGCAGCACCGCCAGCACCGGCGCCGTCCGCGCGCCCGAGTACCTCGCCTTTACGCTCGGCGCCGAAGAATACGGCGTCGATATCCAGAAAGTGCAGGAATTGCGCGGCTACGACGCGGTTACCTGCATCGCCAACGCGCCGATGTACATCAAGGGCGTCATCAACCTGCGCGGGATCATCGTGCCGATCGTCGACCTGCGCATCAAATTCGGCAACGCGCTCCCGAGCTACGACCAGTTCACCGTGGTCATCATCCTCAACCTCGGCGCGCGCGTCATGGGGCTGGTGGTCGACAGCGTGTCCGACGTCAGCACCCTGGACCCGGCCCAGATCAAGGCGGCGCCGGCGATCGGCCCGGACTTCGGCAGCGGCTATGTGGCCGGGCTGGGCGTGATCGGCGCGCGCATGCTGATCCTGATCGACATCGAACGCCTGATGGCAGCCGACGCGCCGCACCTGCGCGACGCCATCGCCGCCTGAGCGCGGCGTCTTTCTCACCCTACACAAGGATTCATCATGAAAAACGCGAAATACAATATCGGTACCCGCCTCGGCTTCTGCTTCGCAGTGCTGCTCGCCATGACCCTGGCGCTGGCCGTGATCGGCTTGAACTCCCTGGCCAGTGTGCAGGCCAGGCTGCAGCACACCGTTCAGGGCAGCATGCTACGTATGGCGTCGCTGCACCAGATGGCCGACGCGGTGCATATCGTGGCCCGCGTTTCGCGCACGGTGGCATTGCTGGACGACGATGCCAGCATGGCGCGCGAATCGACCAAGATCATGGAGGCGCGGACACGCTACGACGCCGCCTTTACCGCCTTTGTCGGCAAAGTGGACATTGCCGAGGACAAGGCATTTGCGGCACAGTTGAGCGAACTGCAGCGCAGCGTCAGGCCGCTGAACACCGCGTTTCTTACGCTGGCGCGTGCCCACAAGCGGTCCGAAGCGACCACGCTGCTGATTAACCGCGCCGCGCCCGCCACGCAGCAATGGCAGGATGTGTTGAGCGTCGAAATCGAGGCGCAGCACAAGCAGATTGACGACGACCAAGCGGCAGCGACGACCAGCTATGAGCGCGCCCATACGCTGATGCTGGGACTGAGCGCACTGGCGCTGGCCATCGGCGCCGTGCTGGCCTGGCGCGTGACGCGGTCCATTACGGTACCGATCAACGCCGCCGTGTTGGTGGCGCAGACGGTGGCCGCTGGCGACCTGACCAGTACCATCCTTGGCCATGAGGGCGACGAGACCGGGCGCCTGATGCTGGCGCTCAAGGACATGAACGACAGCCTGGCCAATATCGTCGGCCAGGTGCGCGGCGGCACCGACAGCATCGCCACCGCCTCGGCCGAAATCGCCAGCGGCAACCTGGACCTGTCTTCGCGCACCGAGCAGCAAGCCAGTTCGCTGGAAGAGACCGCATCGTCGATGGAAGAGATGACGTCGACCACGCGCCAGAACGCCGAGAATGCGCGCCAGGCCAATGTGCTGGCGGCTTCAGCCTCGGCGGTGGCGCACAAGGGCGGCGCGGTGGTGGCGCGGGTGGTCGACACCATGCAGGACATTAATGACGCCTCGCGCAAGATCGTCGACATCATCGCGGTGATCGACGGCATCGCCTTCCAGACCAATATCCTGGCCCTGAACGCCGCCGTGGAAGCGGCCCGGGCCGGCGAACAGGGACGCGGCTTTGCCGTGGTCGCGTCCGAAGTGCGCAACCTGGCGCAGCGCTCGGCGGCGGCGGCCAAGGAAATCAAGATGCTGATCGGAACCTCGGTCGAGAAGGTCGATTTCGGCGCAAAACTAGTGGGCGAAGCCGGCGCGACCATGAGCGAGATTGTCGCCAGCGTGCAGCGCGTGACCGATATCATGGCCGAGATCAGCGCCGCCAGCGTGGAACAGGAGGCCGGCATCGAACAGATTAACCAAGCCATCGGCGAAATGGATACCGTGACCCAGCAGAACGCCGCGCTGGTCGAGGAGGCCGCCGCCGCCGCCGAAGCGCTGCAGGAACAGACGGCCGGCCTGGCCGCAGTGGTCGGGGTGTTCACGCTGACCGCCCCCCCGGCTGCCGCGCATGCTGCTCCCCGTAGCGCCCCCCGCAGCGCCACGGTCGTCACACTGCATCCGCCGCGCCGCGCGGCGCCGGTCAAGGCTGCGGTGCGCCCGCTGCGGGTTGCCAACGGACGCACCAATGAGGCCTGCTGGGAAAAGTTCTGAGGCTGCCCGCCCGCTGCGCCCCCGGGCGCGGCGGCAGGCGCAGGCCGATGTTCACCGCGCCGGCACCCGCACAGCGTTGCCGCCATCCCACCGACGCCCGGCGTTTTCTGAAAAATAATTGCGATGGGCAATTAATGTAGATAAGCTTGACCCGACACGGCTGATGCCGTGTCGCATGCCGCCCCTCCCGCCGTCCCCCCCCCGCGCTGGCGGGAAATGCCTCGGTCACGCGCTCCATCGCCATGCCTATCAACTTCGCCGTGCGCGTAGCGCAAAAGGTGGCGGCGGGCGACCTGACCAGCACCATCGACGGCCACGACGACGACGAAACCGGGCGCCTGATGCTGGCGCCGCATCACATGAACGACAGCTTGTTCAATATCGTCGGCCAGGTACGCGCGGACGCCGCCAGCATCACGGCGGCTTCGGGCGACCTTGCCGGCGGCAACCTGGACCTGTCGGCGCCTACCGAGCGGCAGATCGGTGCGCTCGTAGAAACCGCGTGTCGATGGAAGAAATGACCTCGAGCACGCGCCGGAACGCGGACAATGCGCGCCAGGCCAACGTGCTGGTGGCATCGGCCTTGGCAGTGGCGGAAAAGGGCGGCGTGGTGGTCGCGCCGGTGGTCGAGACCATGAGTGGCAGCAACGACGCCTCGCGCGAGATTGTCGACATCATCTCGGTGATCGACGCCAGTGCGTTCCAGACGAATATTCTGGCCCTGAACGCCGCCGTGGAGGCGGCGCGGGCCGGCGAGCAGGGACGCGGCGTTGCCGTGGTCGCCTCCGAAGTGCGCAACCCGGGCGCGCAGCGCCAGGATCGTCACGCTCGCTCCGGTACGGCGCCCAGTGGCGTCCCGGTAAGACCACGACCGTTGCGGGTAGCCAACGGTCTGAGCGGCGCAAGCGGCTGGTGACAGCGCCGCAGCATGTTCGGATACTCTAGTTGCTATGTGGAAATTAGTGCGCTATGCTGTCATCTGCTTGTCCCGATCGCGCCGCCAGTGCCTGGCGGCTATCCCGCAACCCCTCCCCGTTGCCGGGATAGCGCCCCGGAATCGTTGTGCAAGGCTGCCCCGATCCGGGCAGCCGCCGTTTCCCCCCCCGGCCCCACCCCGCCGCTTGATGACCGACCGTCATGTCAGCGTCCTGTGGATCGCCCGCTGCCGCCGTACGGCCGGTTCCCCACGTGCAAACGTCGTGTCCGAACCGAAGGAACAGCATGTCCCATACCGATTTTCCCATCACCGCCGCTTCTGCGCGCGGCAACGCACTGCCGCGTGGCGTCGCCTTGGCGAAGGGCGCCTGTCCTTGCCGCTTGTCCGGCAACGATGAACCGAGGTCCCCATCATGACATTATCCAGCCTGAAAATCGCCCAGCGCCTCGGCCTCGGCACGCTGCTGGCCTTGCTGGCCCCGATCGCCGCACCGGGCATCCTTGATCTGCAGCGCCTGCAGGACGATAGCACCATCCTGGTCGGCAATCACCGGTCCCAGGCCAAGGTCGCAGGCGAGGCGCTCGACAATGCGTGCGGCAGCATCGTGCGCGCCGTGGAGCATGCGTGATGGCGGGCGCCTGGGGGGAATGGGATGACCAGGCCGGCGGCGTCCCCGCCGGCTACGCGGGCAGCTCCCTGCTGATCGAGCAGATGCGCAGGGAATTCATGATGAGCTTGCTCCAGGATGGGGCGCCGGAACACTTGCCCGGCGGACTGGATGGGCTGGCCGCGGCCACCTTGGGCGGGGCCCATCCGGGCCTGAAAGCCTTGCTCGAGATGGCCGCCAGTTACCGCACCCAGCTCGCGTTTCAGATCCGTTGCGTGCTCGACGCCCAGGCCGCCCATGGCGGCGCCGCCGCCGCCATGCCGCGCGTGCTGCTCATCGATGCCGGCCAGACGTTGCGGCGCAGCGTTGCCGCGCTGCTCGAACCGGGTTGCCGCATGGTGCAGGCCGCCAGTGTGCGCGACGCCGCCACCTTGCTGGCCGGCGCGCGCTTTCGCCTGGTGGTCGCCGACAGTGGCGTGACCGGGGTCGCAGCCCTGCTGGCCGCCTACGCAGGCTGGGGCGGTGCCGCGCCGGTGCTGCTGTTTTGCGGGGCTCAGGCCACAGCCGCCGGCGCCGCCGGACAACTTGCGCCGGTGCTGCGCGCGTTCGGCGGCCCCGGCCTTGCGCGGGGTGGCGCGTGAGCACGCCGGCGTTTTCTACGGTCAAGCTGCGCGTGCTGGTGGTCGACGACGATCCGCTGCACTGTGCCCTGATGCTGGCCTTGCTGCGCCGGCTCGGGGTGTCGCAGCCGCTCGCCGCCAGCGACGGCGCGGCTGGCTTGGCCGTGTTGGCCGACAATCCCCGAGCGTTCGATCTGGTGATCGCCGACCTGAACATGCCGGGCATGGACGGCATGGCTTTTGTGCGCCGCGCCAGTGCGCTCTCGGCTTGCCGCTTTGCGCTGTCGTCGGCCTTCGGGAGTGGGGTGCTGGCGTGCGCCATGGAGGCGGCGCAAGAACACGGCCTGGCAATGGCGGGCGTGTTGCCCAAACCGGTGGAGGCGGCGCGCCTGGCAAGCTTGCTCGACATGGCGCGCGCGAGCGCGGCCCCGGCGGCGGCGCCACGCGTGCGCTGGAGCCGCCCGCAACTGGCGCGGGCGCTGGGCGCCGGTCAGTTCGAACCGTATTTCCAGCCACAGTGCGCGCTGCTAGGCGGGGCCTGCCGGCAAGTTGAAATGCTGGCGCGCTGGCGCCATCCGCAACTGGGCATGCTCGGTCCAGAGCACTTCATCGCGGCCATGGAGGAGGATGACTTGCTGGACAGCCTGACCGATCATCTGCTGGGCAAGGCGCTGGCCTGGCTGGCGCGCTGGCAGGCCGGCGGCATCGCACTGAGGGTGGCGCTGAACGTGTCGCCGCGCAGCGCGCAGCACCATGATTTTGCCGATCGTATGCTGGCGCTGGCGCGTACCTACGGCATCGCAACGCAACGCATTACCCTGGAACTGACCGAAACGGCGCTGGCCGGATGCGCCGCCGATCTGCTCGATTCGGTGGTACGTCTGCGTATGCACGGTTTCGAGCTGGCCATCGACGATTTCGGGGTTGGCTATTCGTCGTTGCAACGGATCGCTGCGCTGCCGGTCACCGAACTCAAGATCGACCGCAGCTTCGTGAGGGCCGCCGGCGCCAGCGATAAAGGCTTGCTGATTTTGTGCTCGATTACCGAACTGGCCGCCAACCTGGGTTTGCGGGCGGTGGCCGAAGGCATCGAAACCGCCGCCGATGCCGAGTTGCTGCACGCGCTCGGCTGCGCCATTGGCCAGGGATTCTTCCTGGCCCCGCCGATGGCCGGGCCGGCGCTGGCGCCGTGGTATCGCCAGCGCCCCGGCTTGCACAAGGCGGCCGGGCTTGGTGTAAAGTAGGCGCTCCCGACCGAAAATGTTCTCTTTTGGAAATTTATGATGCAATCGATCTCTGCCGGCGTCGTGCCGCCGGCGGGCACTGTGCAGGAGGCCCGATGGCCTGGAGCCTGATCCTGATACTGCTGGCCATGGGCGCCGCCGGCGGCTTCGCGGCCGGGTTGCTGGGCATCGGCGGCGGCATGGTGCTGGTGCCCTTCATTACGATGATCTACACCGCCGAGCATTTTCCGCCCGACGCGGTGGTGCACATGGCAATCGCCACCTCGCTCGCCACCATCATGTTTACGTCCCTGTCGTCGGTGCGCGCGCATCACGCCCATGGCGCCGTGCTGTGGCCAATCGTGCGCATGCTCACGCCCGGCATCGTGCTCGGTTCCTGGATCGGGCCGTGGCTGGGCAAGCAGCTCAACACCACCGCGCTGGCGCTGGTGTTCGCCGCCTTCGTGGCGTTTTCGGCCACCCAGATGTTGAGTGGGAAGAAGCCCGCCGGCGCGCGCGAGCTGCCCGGCGCGCCCGGCATGTTCGCCGCCGGCGGCGTGTTCGGCGTGGTCTCGGGCGTGGTGGGGGCGGGCGGTGGCTTCATGTCGATCCCGTTCATGACCTGGTGTAACGTCAAGATCCACAACGCGGTCGCCACCAGCGCCGCGCTGGGCTTTCCGATTGCGCTCTCGGGCACCTTGTCGAACATCTGGTTCGGCTGGGACCAGCCCGGCCTGCCGCCGTATTCGCTCGGCTACATCTACCTGCCGGCGCTGGCCGTGATTGCCACGGCCAGCGTGCTGGCGGCGCCGCTGGGCGCGCGCGCCGCGCACCGCATGCCGGTGCAACAGTTAAAACGCATCTTTGCGTTCATTTTGTATGCGCTGGCCGGTTATATGCTGTGGAAGGCGTTTCACTGACAGCGCCTTTCCTGTAGGCCCACACCAGCATGGCGATGCCGCCCGCGATCATCGGCAGCGACAGCATCTGGCCCGACGTGACCGGCAAGCCGGCCACGCTGACCTGCCAGTCCGGCACGCGGAAGTATTCGGTGAAAAAGCGCGCGCAGCCGTACAGCAGGGTGAACATCGCCCCCACCGCCAGGCGCGGGCGCTCCTTGCGCGCATAGATCCACAGCAGCACGAACACCACCAGGCCGTCGACGATCAACTGGTACAGCGGCGACGGATGGCGCGGTCCCTGCACGCCCGGCCACAGCATGGCCCACGGCAGGCTGGGGTCGGCCACGCGGCCCGGCAGTTCGGCATTGATGAAGTTGCCCATGCGTCCGGCGGCATAGCCGAGCGGGACCAGCGGGGCGATGAAATCGTAGACGTCGAGCAGATTGCGCTTGGCCTTGCGCGCCCACAATCCCATGGCCAGCAGCACCCCGAGAAAGCCGCCGTGGAACGACATGCCGCCCTGCCACACCTTGAAGATCGCCACCGGATCGGCCATGAAGCGCGCCGGTTGATAGAAGAAGACTTCGCCCAGGCGCCCGCCGATGATCACTCCGAGCATGCCGTAGAACAGCATGTCGTCCAGGTCTTCCTTTTTCCAGCCGCGCGCGGCGATGTGCGGCTGCCTGATGCGCACGCGCCCGAGGGCGAGGAACATGGCGAACGCCAGCACGTACATCAGGCCGTACCAGTGCACGTGCAGCGGGCCGAGCGAAAAGGCGACGGGGTCAGGCATCGGGTGGGTCAGCATCGGTATTCTTTCGTAGTAAATCCAAAAAGCCCTGCAGGACCGGCGAGACGGCGTCGCGCCGCCAGGCCAGCCCGGTTTCCACCTGCGGCGTCGGATCGCGCAGGGCCCGGTATTCTACGCCGGGCCGCATCAGGTTGGACACCGATTGTGGCACAAGTGCCATCCCCATGCCGGCCGAGACGAGGCTGACGATGGTCTGCATCTGGATCGCTTCCTGCCCGATCTCGGGGGTGATGCCGGCCGCGCGAAAGCAGGCCAGGATGGCGTCGTGCAGGGCCGGCGCGATCGGGCGCGGAAAGATGATCAGCGGCAGCGGCGGCAGCGCGGCCAGGGCCACCGCCTGGCCGGGCGCGCCGCTGACGACGCCGGCCGGCAGGGCCACGATCAGCGGCTCGGTCAGCACCTTCAGGTAATCGAGCTCCAGGCGCGCCTTGTCCGGCAGCGGCGCGATCAAGAGGCCGGTATCGATGCGCCCGTGCAGCAGGTCGTCGATCTGGACGTCGGAAGTCGCTTCCTGCAGCGCGATACTTACTTGCGGAAAAGCCGCGCGGTAGCGGCGCAGGAAGGGCGGCAGCACGCTGTAATCGGCCGAGGACACGAACGCCAGCGACAGGCGCCCGGCCGCGCCGCCGGCCGCGCGTTGCACCAGTGCGGGAAGAAGGGCGCTGGCGGCCAGGATGCGGCGCGCTTCCGGCAGCAGGGCGGCGCCGGCCGGCGTGAGCTCGACGGCGCGGCGGCTGCGCGCGAACAGCGGCGCGCCGAGCAACTCTTCGAGTCCCTGGATGGTTTGCGACAGCGGCGGCTGGGTCATGTGCAGGCGTAGCGCGGCTTTGCCGAAGTGAAGTTCTTCGGCGACGGCGACAAAATAGCGCAACTGGCGCAGTTCAAGGTGCATCGATATGGCTTTCCATCTCAATCGGGGGCTGTGATATGAATCGCGACTCACAGGCATGCAAATGATATATTTGACGCGCGCTTGCCTGCAAGGCATTCTTGTCGCTATCAAATCATCCGGAGCAAGCCATGTCAGACCAGCCACGCTACAACCGTCGTTCCCGCAACATCACCGAAGGCGTCTCGCGCAGCCCGAACCGCTCGATGTACTACGCCATGGGCTATGAAACCGAGGACTTCGACAAGCCGATGATCGGCATCGCCAACGGCCACTCCACCATTACCCCGTGCAACTCGGGCCTGCAAAAGCTGGCCGACATTGCCATTACCACGATCAAGGCGGCCGGCGCCAATCCCCAGGTGTTCGGCACGCCGACCATTTCGGACGGCATGTCGATGGGCACGGAAGGCATGAAATATTCGCTCATCTCGCGCGAAGTGATCGCCGACTGCATCGAAACAGCCGTCAACGGCCAGTGGATGGATGGCGTGGTCGTGATCGGCGGCTGCGACAAGAACATGCCGGGCGGGATGATCGCCCTGGCGCGCACCAATGTGCCTGGCATTTATGTGTACGGCGGCACCATCAAGCCGGGCAACTGGAAAGGCAAGGACCTGACCATCGTCTCGGCCTTCGAGGCGGTGGGGGAATTTACGGCCGGGCGCATGTCGAAGGAAGACTTCGACGGCATCGAGCGCAACGCCTGCCCCTCGGCCGGTTCCTGCGGCGGCATGTACACGGCCAACACCATGTCGTCCTCGTTCGAGGCGCTGGGAATGGGTTTGCTGTATTCGTCGACCATGGCCAATCCGGACGATGAAAAGGTCGGCTCGGCCGCCGAATCGGCGCGCGTGCTGGTCGAGGCCGTTAAAAAGGACCTCAAGCCGCGCGACATCATCACCCGCAAATCGATCGAGAACGCCGTTTCCCTGATCATGGCCACGGGCGGCTCGACCAACGCCGTGCTGCATTACCTGGCGATTGCCCACGCGGCCGAAGTCGAGTGGACCATCGACGACTTCGAGCGCGTGCGCCAGAAAGTGCCGGTCATCTGTAACCTCAAGCCGTCCGGGCAGTACGTGGCGACCGACCTGCACAAGGCCGGCGGCGTGCCGCAAGTGCTCAAGCTCTTGCTCGACGCCGGCCTCTTGCACGGCGACTGCATCACCATTACCGGCCGCACGATCGCCGAGGAACTGGCCGAGATCCCGTCGGTACCAGACCCGAAGCAGGATGTTATCCGCACGATCGACAAGGCGCTGTACCGCCAGGGGCACCTGGCTATCCTCAAGGGAAATCTGTCGCCGGAAGGCTGCGTGGCCAAGATCACCGGGCTGAAAAATCCCGTGATCACCGGTCCGGCGCGCGTGTTCAACGACGAATATACGGCCATGGATGCGATCCTGGCCGACGGCATCAAGGCGGGCGACGTGCTGGTGATGCGTTACCTGGGGCCGAAGGGCGGTCCCGGCATGCCGGAAATGCTGGCGCCGACGGCGGCGCTGATCGGCAAGGGACTGGGCGAATCGGTGGGCTTGATTACGGACGGACGTTTTTCGGGCGGGACCTGGGGCATGGTGGTCGGCCACGTGGCGCCGGAAGCCTTCGATGGCGGTACGATTGCCTTGGTGGAAGAGGGCGACTCGGTGACCATCGATGCGCATCAGCAACTGATCCAGCTGAATGTGAGCGATGAGGAAATTGCCCGCCGCCGCGCCAACTGGGTCAAGCCGGCGCCGCGCTATACGCGCGGGGTGCTGGCCAAGTTCGCGGCACTGGCCTCGTCGGCCAGCAAGGGAGCGGTGACGGGGTAAATAAACCGTCGCTTCTGGCCGTTTCTGGCCGTCGACCCATAAACCGTCGCCCCCGCGCAGGCGGGGGTCCATACCACCTTTGATCACAGGTGCCATGGACCCCCGCCTGCGCGGGGGCGACGGTGTTTAAGTCAACGGCCGGATTGGCGCACCGGCGACGGTGTTTAAGTCAGAGGCCGGATTGGCGCGGGGGCGACGGTGTTTGAGTCAGAGGCCGGATTGGCGCGCAGGCGCCGGTCTTCAGGTCATCGGCGCTCGCGCTTGCCCGGCGCTCAAGAGCCTAGCGCTTGTTGGCCTTGTCAAACGCTTCCTTGATGCGGTCCTTGCGCCGTTGCTCATCGACGTTGTGGGCTTTTTTCTTGTCCAGTCCGAAAATCTTTTCGACAAACTCGAACCACAGGAAGGCCACGAACATCAGCCCGATGATCCACCACCACGACAACTCGGCAAAACGCCAGACTTCGAAATAGCGCAGGCCCACAAGCGCTGCAATTAATAGAATCACTGGCATGACAAACTCCTTTTCATATGCGTATCTTACAAACAATTGTCCCGGAGGGGCAGTAAAATCGTGTCCTCTGGCAAATAGTTGGGTCAACCATACACACGCTTGACCCGTTATAGAGCGTGTGGCCGCACATTCGCATTGACGAAACACGGTAAAATTGCACTCAGTTGTTCACTCTGGAGAAATACATGAAACGGTCCTTGATGTTGTTCACGGTATTGTCGGCACTGGCCTCGTCGAGCGCCATGGCGAACGCCGATCTGGCAAAAGCAAAAAATTGCATGGCTTGCCACGCGGTCGCGAACAAGGTAGTCGGGCCTGCCTACAAGGATGTTGCGGCCAAGTATGCCGGCCAGAAGGATGCCGAAGCCAAGCTGGTGGCCAAAGTCTTGAAGGGCGGCGCCGGCGCATGGGGCGCGGTACCGATGCCAGCCAATCCGCAGGTGAGCGACGCTGAAGCGCATACCCTGGTGAAATGGATCCTGGCCCAGAAGTAAATCGCCGCACCCAACAAAAAACGCGCTGTGAGCGCGTTTTTTTATGCCGCAAGCGTTGGCCGCAGCCAACGCCCGACAGCGCTTACTTGACCACGGACATCTTGGTCTTCTTGCCACCCTTGTAGGTGTACATGGTCAGCGCGCCATCCTTGATGTCGCCCTTGTCATCGAACTGGATCAGGCCGGTAACGCCCTGATACTTGATTTTTTGCAGTTCCGGCAGGTACTTGACCGGGTCAGCCGACTTGGCGTTCTGCATCGCCGTCGCCATCACCATCACCGCATCGTACACATACGGCGAATACAGCTGCACGCTTTCGTTCGGGAAGCGTTTCTTGTAGCGCGCCACGAAGTCGGCGAACGATTTTTCTTGCTCGCCGCTCACGCCGCCCGCTTCGGCGCAGGTGACGTTGCCTTCGCCCACGCCGTCACCGGCCAGGCGCGCCAGCGATTCGGTGCAAATGCCGTCGCCGCCCATGAACTTGGCGTTGATGCCGAGCGCCTTCATTTGCTTGAGCATCGGGCCGCCGACCGCATCCATGCCGCCGAAGAAGACCAGGTCCGGCTTCTTGTTCTTGATCGAGGTCAGGATGGCGGTGAAATCGGTCGCGGTGGCGCTGGTGAATTCCTTGCCGACGATTTTGACCGCCGGATTCTGGGCTTTGGCGCCCTTGAGGAATTCGGTGGCCACGCCCTGGCCGTAGGCCGAGCGGTCATCGATCACGGCAATGTTGGTGGCCTTCAGGGTGTCGACCGCGTAGCGGCCCAGGGTGCCGCCGAGCTTGTTGTCGTTGGCGACCACGCGGAAGGCCGACTTGAAGCCTTGCTTGGTGTATTCGGGGATCGTGGAAGACGGGGAAATCTGGGGAATCCCGGCGTTGTGGTAAATCCGCGAAGCCGGTACGGTGGTGCCCGAATTGAGGTGGCCGATCACGCCGTTGACCTTGGCATCGACCAGTTTTTGCGCCACGGCCGTGCCCTGCTTGGGATCGGCGCCGTCGTCTTCCAGCACCAGTTCCAGCTTGACCTTCTTGCCATTGATCATGAAGCCTTTGGCGTTCAATTCTTCCACGGCCATCTTGGCGCCGTTCTCGTTATCCTTGCCCAGGTGCGCGCTGGCGCCCGAAATCGGACCGACGTGGCCGATCTTGACGATGTCTTGTGCGCTGGCGCTGCCGGCGAAGGCCATGGCGATTGCGAGTGGAATGAGTTTGGTCGTTAACTGCATGTGCATTCTCCATTGGATTGAAAACAGACAGCGCTCGTGGCGCCGTTTCGAAAATTTTGTGTAGGGCAAAAGGTACAACAATTTAAATGCAACGCAAAGCCGATTGTCAAAATTTTCGCAACAATTTGACGCTGCTCACCATAAACGTGCGTGGCAGGCATGCGTGCACAGCGCGCCGCACGCAATTGACGCTGTTTTGTAAGCAAATGAAAGGCGCCGGCCCCAGGCGGGCGCGGGGTGGGGCGATCAGGGCGGCGGCTGGCGCTGTTGCAGCGCGCCCAGCTCTTGCGCGACGGCGCGCGCGACGATCGCGTCGAGACTATCTTGCAGGCCGCGCCGCAGCTCGGCCGTGATATCGCCGACGGCCTGGCGCAGCACCTGTTCCATGCTCTCGCGCAGGCGGTGTTCGAGCATGATGTCGACGCTTCCCTGGAGTTGCTGGACGATGCGGTCGGACAGGCGCCGCTCCAGCGCCGCCCATTCCGGATCGGCGCCGGCCGGCGCGCTTGCCTGGTCTGCCGGCACGCTCTCGGCGGCGGGCTCGGCCAACGCCTCGCCCTTATCGGAAAACAATTCCGTCAATACAGGAATATGCGGGTCGAATGGACGAGCCTGGCTCATGACTGGCCTGCGACGAAGTGGGTCAATGGATAGGATTGCTGCTTGTAGGCCACGTAGCGCTTGCGTCCGGCGGCGGCGTCGCTTTCATCGGTAGAGATGATTTCGAACAGGCGCGCGAAGCAATCGAGCTGGGCTGGCGTGGCCCGGGTCAGGTTGACCAGCATGTCATGATGCGGCAGCTCGGCCGCCGCATCGTGGGCGATGATGATCGGGGTGTGCGCGGCCAGCGGGTCGCCGGCCATCACGTGCGGCAGGAAATCGGTTTCCGACAAGGTCCACAGGGCCTCGTCCAGCGCTTGCGCCTGCGCCGCATCCTCGGCCAGCAGCACCACGCGGGCGCGGCTGGCAAGGGCTTTGCGCGCCAGCCGGCAGGCGTAGCTCAGCTTGTCCGGGATGTTTGTATGGAAATCGATCCGCGTCATCGTCGACCTCAGAACACGAAGCCGGGCGGGGCGGTTTTTTCACCCGGCGCCGGGGCCGGCGCGCCTTTGCGGTCGACCTGGTCGGCCTTCGGCTTCTCGTCCGCTTTTGGCACCACCGGTTCCGGTGGCGAAGCCGGACTGGCCTTGGGATTCTGGTACGCCACCGGCAGGATCGACTTTTCCGGGTAGGCAGCGTCGGTCAGCATCGAATTCCAGGCCGCCGGTTCAAAACCGGTCGACTTGGCGCGGCCGATCTTGATGAAGGGCATGCGGCCGTCACCGCCCGCTTCCTTCAGCTTGACTTCATCGGCGGCCGTTTGCACGGTTTTCTCGACGAACGGAATCCCGCGCTCTTTCAGGAAGGTGCGGCCCTTGTCGCAATAATCGCATTTATTGCGCGTGTACAACACCACCGGATGCGCGCGCACCGCCTGCGCCAGCGCATACGGCAGCGGCACGGTGGCCGCGCCGCCGGCGCCGGCCTTGATTTCGATCGGCTTGGCGTTGGCCGGCGGCGGTTTGTCGCTGAACGTGACCTTGCCCGACGCATCGACCCACTTGTACATCTGTTGCGCGCCGGCGCCGCCTGCGCACAACAGCAGTGCCATCATCGTGCCAGCCATCTTTTTTGCTACTGTCATTACAATTCTCCTGCTGGCACGGTCTTTCAGGACTGCATGCCGCTGTGGCGCAACAGCGCATCGATACTGGGCTCGCGGCCACGGAAAGCCTTGAACGATTCGAGCGCGGGGCGCGAACCGCCGACGGCCAGTATCTCTTGCTGGAAGCGTTTGCCGGTTTCTTCGGAAAGGGCTCCGCCGCCGGCCTCGACCGCTTCTTCAAAGGCGGCGTACGCATCGGCGGACAATACTTCAGCCCACTTGTAGCTATAGTAACCGGCGGCGTACCCTCCGGCAAAAATATGTCCGAAAGAATGTTGGAAACGGTTAAATGCGGGCGGCATCATGACCGAGAACTTCTGGCGCACGTCGTTGATCAGTTCCTGCACCGTCTGCTTGCTGGCCGGGTCGAAGTCGTAGTGCAGGTGCATGTCGACCAGCGAAAACTCCACCTGGCGCAGGGTTTGCAGGCCGGACTGGAAGTTTTTGGCGGCCAGCATCTTGTCGTACAGCGCGCGCGGCAGCGGCTCGCCGGTCTTCACGTGGGCGGTCAGGTGCTGCAGCACGTCCCATTCCCAGCAAAAGTTTTCCATGAATTGCGATGGCAGTTCGACCGCATCCCACTCCACGCCGGAAATGCCGGAGACGGCGATTTCGTCCACTTGCGTGAGCATATGGTGCAAACCGTGGCCAAATTCGTGGAACAGGGTCGTTACTTCGTCGTGCGTGAAGAGCGATGGCTGCAACTGGCCGTCGACGCTGGCCGGCGGCGTGAAGTTGCAGGTCAGGTAAGCCACTGGTGTCTGCAGCAGGCCGCCGGTTTGCAGGCGACGTCCGCGGGCGTCGTCCATCCAGGCGCCGCCGCCCTTGCCGCTGCGCGCGTACAGGTCGAGGTAGAACTGGCCGACCAGCTTGCCGCCCTTCTCGATGCGGAAAAAGCGCACGTCCGGATGCCAGACGGCGGCCGTGTCGGGCAAGATCCGTACCGAGAACAGGCTTTGCACCAGGCGGAACAGGCCGTCGACGACTTTCGGCTCGGGGAAGTATTCCTTCACTTCCTGGGCCGAGAAGGCGTAGCGGCGCTCGCGCAGTTTTTCGGACGCGTAGCTCAGGTCCCAGGCTTCGACCTGGTCGATGCCGAGTTCATCCTTGGCAAAGGCGCGCAGTTCGGCCAGGTCCTGCTCGGCGAACGGACGCGCGCGGCGCGCCAGGTCTTCCAGGAATTCGATCACGTGTTCGGGGCTCTGGGCCATCTTCGGCACCAGCGAGACTTCGGCGAAATTGCGATAGTCGAGCAATTTGGCTTCTTCGTCGCGCAATTTCAGCAAACTGGCGATGTTGCTGCTGTTATCCCATTTTTCCAGCTCGCTGAACACGGTGCCCATTTCGGACGCTTTGGTGGCGCTGGCGCGGTAGATCGTTTCGCGCAGTTCGCGCTTGTCGGCAAATTGCAGGATCGGGAAGTAGGATGGGAAGTGCAGGGTGAACTGCCAGCCGGCCTTGCCGTCTTTCTCGGCGGCGGCGCGCGCGGCTTGCTTGACGTCGTCCGGCAGGCCGGCCAGGTCGGCTTCCACTTCCACCGTCAGCTTGTAGTCGTTGGTGGCGTCGAGCACGTTTTCCGAAAAGCGCGTCGAGATGCTGGCGTGCTGCTCCTGGATGGCGGCAAAGCGCTCCTTTTTCGACTCCGGCAGTTCGGCCCCGCCCAGGCGGAAGTCGCGCAGGGCGTTTTCGACGATGCGCTTGCGCGCCGCCGACAGCGTGTCGTAGGCGGCGCTGGCGCGAATCGCCTTGTACTTGGCGAACAGCGCTTCGTTCTGGGCCAGCGCGGTCCAGAATTCGGTCACCTTCGGCTGGTTGTCGTTGTAGGTGGCGCGCAGTTCCGGCGTGTCCACCACATTGTTCAGGTGGCTGACCACGCCCCAGGCGCGGCCCAGCTGTTCGGTCGCTTCTTCCAGCGGAATGACGAAGTTGTCCCATGTCACATCGTCGGCCGGCGCTTCCAGCTCGGCCACGACCGCGCTCGCCTGCGCGATCAACTGGTCGATGGCCGGCGTGACGTGCTCCGGCTTGATATCGTTAAAACGTGGCAGGTCGCTGAAATCGAGCAGGGGATTGCTGGTATCGGTAGTCATGGTGGTTTCCTCAAGTCGGTTTCAATAAGTCGTCAGTCGCGCCGGCGCGTGTTCAGCCGCGTTCGGCCGCTTCGACCGTGTTCATCAGCAGCATGGTAATCGTCATCGGCCCCACGCCGCCCGGCACCGGGGTGATGTGGGCGGCCACCTCGCGCACCGCCGCGGTATCGACATCGCCGCACAGTTTGCCGTCATCGTCGCGGTTCATGCCCACATCGATCACGATCGCGCCGGGTTTGACCATGTCTGCGGTGAGCGTATTGCGGCGTCCCACGGCGGCCACCACCACATCGGCCTGGCGCGTGTGGTAAGCCAGGTCCGGCGTCGCACTATGGCATATGGTCACGGTGGCGTTCGCTTGCAAGAGCAACAGCGCCATTGGTTTGCCGACCGTGTTGCTGCGCCCGATGACGACGGCGTGCTTGCCGCGCAAGTCATAGCCGGTGCTTTCGATCAGTTTCATGCAGCCGTACGGGGTGCACGGGCGGAAACCCGGCAGGCCGGTCATCAGTTCGCCGGCGCTCAGGACCGAGTAGCCGTCCACGTCTTTGGTGGTCGAGATCGCTTCGATCACCTTGTTCGGGTTGATGTGCTTCGGCAGCGGCATCTGCACCAGGATGCCGTGGATGGCCGGGTCGGCGTTCAGGCTGGCGATGCGTTCGAGCAAAGCCGCTTCGCTCAGGTCGGCATCATACTTTTCCAGGATCGAATGAAAACCCACGTCCGCGCAAGCCTTGACCTTGTTGCGCACATACACGTGACTGGCCGGGTCTTCCCCCACCAGGATCACCGCCAGGCCGGGCTGCTTGCCTTTGGCGGTCAGGACACTGGCGCGCTGCTTGATTTCTGCGCGTAATTGTTGGGAGAGGAGAACACCATCGATCAGTTGAGCGGACATGATTTTTAGCCGGAGGAAGAGTGGGAGGAAAAGAGCGGGACAAAAGCGGGATTATAAAGCCACTGCTGCTATCGCGTGCCCCGAATCCCTGTAAGCGACGATACTCTTGCCTTGAAAGAAATATGGAGTTTACCTTCACGGAAAGCAATTTTCCACGATATGAAACGATATATCGCAATTTGAAAAAGCAGAAAACTACTGTTAGAATTGCTGCACTAATTTTGGGTATTGGTAAATAATCAGCAAAACGTCCGCCGCGATGTCGATCGGGTAGGGCACTAACAAAGGAGACGCATCAATGTCAGCTCAACTCGACCAGTTGACGGCAGCAGCCGCCAACGATCCCGACACGCTCGAAACCAAGGAGTGGCTCGACGCGCTCGAAGCCGTCATTGAAAATGAAGGCACCGACCGCGCGCACTACCTGATGGAACGCATGGTCGACCTGGCCCGCCGCCGCGGCGCCCACATCCCGTTTTCCAGCAACACCGCTTACGTTAACACCATTCCCACCCACCTCGAAGAACACTGCCCCGGCAACCTGGAGTACGAAGAGCGCCTGCGCTCGTGGATGCGCTGGAACGCGATGGCGATGGTGGTCAAGGCCAACCGCGCCGACGGCGACCTGGGTGGCCACATTTCGAGCTTCGCCTCGCTGGCGAACATGCTCGGCATCGGCTTCAACCATTTCTGGCGCGCGCCGACCGCCGACCATGGCGGCGACCTGCTGTACCTGCAAGGGCACTCCTCGCCCGGTATCTACGCGCGCGCCTTCCTCGAAGGCCGCCTGTCGGAAGACCAGATGCTCAATTTCCGTCGCGAAGTCGACGGCAAGGGCCTGTCGTCGTACCCGCACCCGAAACTGATGCCGACCTTCTGGCAGTTCCCGACCGTCTCGATGGGCCTGGGCCCGCTGATGGCGATCTACCAGGCGCGCTTCCTGAAGTACCTGCACGCGCGTTCGATCGCCGACACCTCCAACCGCAAGGTCTGGGTCTTCTGCGGCGACGGCGAGATGGACGAGCCGGAATCGATGGGCGCGATCGGCATGGCCGCGCGCGAGCGCCTCGACAACCTGGTCATGGTCGTCAACTGCAACCTGCAGCGCCTCGACGGCCCTGTGCGCGGCAACGGCAAGATCATCCAGGAACTCGAAGCGGACTTCCGCGGCGCCGGCTGGAACGTGGTCAAGGTGATCTGGGGACCGGGCTGGGACGCCCTGCTGGCCAAGGACAAAGAAGGCATCCTGCAGCGCGTGATGATGGAAACCGTCGACGGCGAGTACCAGAACTACAAGGCCAAGGACGGCGCCTACGTGCGCAAGAACTTCTTCGGCAAGCATCCGAAGCTGCTCGAAATGGTCGCCAACATGACCGACGACGACATCTGGCGCCTGACGCGCGGCGGCCACGATCCGCACAAGATCTACGCCGCCTTCAAGATCGCGCAGGAAAACAAGGGCACCCCGACCGTCCTGCTGGTGAAAACCGTCAAGGGCTTCGGCATGGGCAAGTCCGGCGAAGCGCGCAACACCGCGCACCAGACCAAGAAGCTCGACGACGAAGCGATCCGCGAAATGCGCGACCGCTTTGCGATTCCTATCCCGGACGACAAGCTGGCCGAGATCCCGTTCTTCAAGCCGGCCGACGACGCGCCCGAAATGGTCTACCTGCACAAGCGCCGCGAACTGCTGGGCGGCTACCTGCCGCAGCGCCGTCCGCAAGCTGCCGAATCGCTGCCGGTGCCTGCGCTGTCGGCCTTCCAGAACGTGCTCGACGCGACCGCCGAAGGCCGCGAAATCTCGACCACGCAGTCCTTCGTGCGTATCATCTCGACCCTGCTGCGCGACCCGAACCTGGGCCAGCGCATCGTGCCGATCCTGGTCGACGAATCGCGTACCTTCGGGATGGAAGGCTTGTTCCGCCAGATCGGCATCTTCAATCAACAGGGCCAGTTGTACGAGCCGGTCGATAAAGACCAGGTCATGTACTACCGCGAAGACAAGGCCGGCCAGATTCTGCAGGAAGGCATCAACGAAGCGGGCGGCATGAGCTCGTGGATCGCCGCGGCGACCTCGTACTCGACCAACAATCGGATCATGATCCCGTTCTACACCTTCTACTCGATGTTCGGCATGCAGCGCATCGGCGACCTGGCGTGGGCGGCGGGCGACATGCGCGCACGCGGCTTCCTGATGGGCGGCACGGCGGGCCGTACGACCCTCAACGGCGAAGGCTTGCAGCACGAAGATGGCCACAGCCACGTGATGGCGGCGACCATTCCTAACTGCCTGCCATACGATCCGACCTTCGCGCACGAAGTGGCGGTCATCGTCCAGGACGGCCTGCGCCGCATGGTGGCGGAACAGGAAGACGTGTTCTACTACATCACCTTGATGAACGAGAACTACGAGCAGCCAGGCCTGACCCCCGGCACGGAAGAAGGCATCCTGAAAGGCATGTACCTCTTGCAAGCCGGCGACGCGGCTGCCAAGCAGCGCGTGCAGCTGATTGGTTCGGGCACGATCCTGCGCGAATCGATCTTCGCGGCCGAACTGCTGCAGAAGGACTTCGGCATTGCGGCCGACGTGTGGTCGGCGCCGTCGCTGACCCTGATCGCCCGCGACGGCCAGGACGCCGAGCGCTGGAGCATGGTGCATCCGACCGACGCCCCACGCCTGCCGTACGTGACGCAGCTGATGGAAAAGACCACCGGTCCGATCATCGCCACGACCGACTACATGCGCCTGTTCGCCGAACAGATCCGCGCGTTCATGCCGAAGGGCCGCACCTACAAAGTGCTCGGTACCGATGGTTTTGGCCGCTCCGACAGCCGCGTCAAGCTGCGCGAGTTCTTTGAAGTGAACCGTTACTATATCGTCGTGGCGGCGCTCAAATCGCTGGCCGACGAAGGCGTGATTGCAACGTCCGTGGTGGCCGATGCGATTGCCAAGTACGGCATCAATCCTGAAAAACCGAATCCGGTGACCCAGTAACTTTGCCCGGCGTTTTGTTCCCGCACGCGTAAAACTTGGATTCCCGCCTTCGCGGGAATGACGGTAACTCCGTCGTTCCCGCGAAGGCGGGAACCCAAGTGCCGGGTGGACGAAACGCGCGACTAAACGAATAAGAACGGAGTAAACGCTATGAGCATTGTGGAAGTCAAAGTCCCGGACATCGGCGACTTCAAGGAAGTCGAAGTCATCGAACTGATGGTCAAGCCGGGCGACACCATCAAGGTCGACCAGTCGCTGATCACGGTCGAATCCGACAAGGCCAGCATGGAGATCCCGTCCAGCCACGCCGGCGTGGTCAAGGAACTCAAAATCAAAGTCGGTGACAAGGTCGCCGAAGGCGCACTGTTGCTGATCCTCGAAAGCGATGACGCAGCTGCCGCACCGGCAGCCGCGGCACCTGCCGCCGCAGCCGCGCCGGCGCCAGCGGAAGCCGCGCCAGCCGCCGCTGCGGCGCCAGCCGCCGCAGCTCCTGCACCAGCCGCAGCCGCAGCGCCAGCACCAGCTGCTGCGCCAGCACCCGCCGCCGCAGCCGAACCAGCCCAATCGAACGCCAAGGCCCACGCCTCGCCATCGATCCGCAAGTTCGCGCGCGAACTCGGCGTCGACCTGCTGCGCGTGCCCGGCAGCGGACCGAAGGGTCGCATCACCCAGCAGGACGTGCAGAACTTCGTCAAGGGCGTGCTCGCGAGCGCGTCGCCTGGCAACGGCGCCAAGGCCTCGGGCGGCGGTACCGGCGTCGGTCTCGACCTGCTGCCATGGCCATCGCTCGACTTCAGCAAATTCGGTCCGACCGAACTGCTGCCGCTGTCGCGCATCAAGAAAATCAGTGGCCCGAACCTGCACCGCAACTGGGTGATGATCCCGCACGTGACGCAGTTCGACGAGTCCGACGTGACCGACCTGGAGCAGTTCCGCGTCGATTCGAACGCCGCGCTGGCCAAGTCCAAGTCGACCGTCAAGCTGACCATGCTCGCTTTCGTGATCAAGGCCAGCGTCGCCGCACTGAAAAAGTACCCGGCGTTCAACGCATCGATCGACGCCACCGGCGCCAACCTGATTCTCAAGCAGTACTACAACATCGGCTTCGCGGCCGATACGCCGAACGGCCTGATGGTCCCGGTCATCAAGGACGCCGACAAGAAATCGATCTCGCAGATCGCCGTCGAAATGGGCGAGCTGTCGGCCCAGGCGCGCGACGGCAAGCTCAGTCCAGCCAACATGCAGGGCGCGACCTTCACCATCTCGTCGCTCGGCGGCATCGGCGGCACGGCCTTCACGCCGATCATCAACGCACCGGAAGTGGCGATCCTTGGCCTGTCCAAGTCGTCGATGAAGCCGGTGTGGGACGGCGCGGCCTTCCAGCCACGCCTGATGCTGCCGCTGTCGCTGTCGTACGATCACCGCGTGATCGACGGCGCCATGGCCGCGCGCTTCACCGCATATCTGGCCGAAGTCATGGCCGATCTGCGCAAGACCTTGTTATAAGGACGACACAGCGATGAGCACAATCGAGGTAAAAGTACCGAATATCGGCGACTTCAAGGAAGTCGAAGTCATTGAAGTGATGATCAAGGTGGGCGACACGATCAAGGTCGACCAATCCCTGATCACCGTCGAATCCGACAAGGCCAGCATGGAAATCCCGGCCAGTCACGCCGGCGTGGTCAAGGAAATCAAAGTCAAGGTGGGCGACAAGATCGCCGAAGGCTCGATGCTGCTGGTGCTCGACGCTGCCGGCGACGCCGCTGCTGCCGCACCTGCCGCCGCCGCTCCCGCCGCCGCCGCACCGGCAGCGGCCGACCGTGCCGAATCGCAGGCGCCAGCGCATCCGACGCCGCCAGCGGCGCCGGTGGCAGCGACGCCCGCGCCAAGCATGGCCAAGTACGACGGCAAGGTCGACATCGAATGCGAGATGATGGTGCTCGGCGCAGGTCCCGGCGGCTACTCGGCGGCATTCCGTTCGGCCGACCTGGGCATGAACACGGTGCTGATCGAGCGTTACGCCTCGCTCGGCGGCGTGTGCCTGAACGTTGGCTGCATTCCATCGAAAGCGCTGCTGCACGTGGCGGCCGTGATCGATGAAACGCAAGCCATGTCCAAGCACGGCATCAGCTTCGCCAAGCCGGACATCGACATCGACCAGCTGCGCGCCTACAAGGACAAGGTCATCACCAAGATGACCACCGGCCTGTCGGGCATGGCCAAGATGCGCAAGGTCAATGTGGTGCAGGGTGTCGGCCAGTTCGTCAGCGCCAATCACATCGAAGTGACGGCCACCGACGGCAGCAAGAAGGTCGTGCAGTTCCAAAAGGCGATCATCGCCGCCGGTTCGGCCGTGGTCAACCTGCCGTTCGTGCCAAAAGATCCGCGCATCGTCGATTCGACGGGCGCGCTGGAGCTGCGCCAGATCCCGAAACGCATGCTGGTCATTGGCGGCGGCATCATCGGCCTGGAAATGGCCACCGTGTACTCGACCCTCGGTTCCCGCATCGACGTCGTCGAAATGCTCGATGGCCTGATGCAGGGCGCCGACCGCGACATGGTCAAGGTCTGGCAGAAGTTCAACGAGAAGCGCTTCGACAAGGTCATGACCAAGACCAAGACGGTCGCCGTGGAAGCGCTGGAAGAGGGCATCAAAGTGAGCTTCGAAGCGGCGGAAGCCGGCGCCACCGCGCCCGAGCCGCAGATCTACGACATGGTGCTGGTCGCCGTGGGCCGCAGCCCGAACGGCGGCAAGATCGCCGCCGACAAGGCCGGTGTGACGGTCACCGACCGCGGTTTCATCCCGGTCGACGCGCAGATGCGCACCAATGTGCCGCACATTTTCGCCATTGGCGACCTGGTCGGCCAGCCGATGCTGGCGCACAAGGCGGTGCACGAAGCGCACGTCGCGGCCGAAGCGGCGCATGGCGAGAAGGCGTTCTTCGACGTCAAGGTGATTCCATCGGTGGCGTATACCGATCCCGAAGTGGCATGGGTCGGCATTACCGAAGACGAGGCGAAAGCCAAGGGCATCAAGCTCGAAAAAGGGCACTTCCCTTGGGCTGCCAGCGGTCGCGCGGTTGCCAATGGGCGTGACGAGGGCTTCACCAAGCTGCTGTTCGACGCCGAAACGCACCGCATTGTCGGTGGCGGGATCGTGGGCACGCATGCGGGCGACATGATCGGTGAAATCGCGCTGGCGATCGAGATGGGCGCCGATGGCATCGATATCGCCAAGACGATTCACCCGCATCCGACCCTGGGCGAGTCGATCGGGATGGCGGCGGAAGTGTATGAAGGCGTGTGCACGGACTTGCCGCCGGTGCGCAAGAAGTAAGAGCAGGAATACAAAAAGCCCCGTTCACGTGTATGCGTCAACGGGGCTTTTTTTCGGCGGTTGCGATGGCCAAGTATCTCAATAGCGTCGTTCCCGCGCAGGCGGGAACCCAAGGTCAAGTAGCCGCTGCGGCAGTTTGAACTTGGGTTCCCGCCTTCGCGGGAAGTCGGTTCCGGCAATGCCGGGAACGACGGTTTCACGGTTTTGGATAGTCTGTAAATTCAGTGAAAACTCACCCACCGCGCAGGAATCTCGATATTCCCCGACCTCGCCGCAGCCGCATACGCGTGCATCTCCGCGACCACCGCTTCGAGTTGTTCCATGTTCGGGTTCTCTAAAAATCCCTTCATCCGTTCATTCAGTGACGCTTGCTGGTCATGCCATTCGTAGCGAGCAGACTTGCTCATACATCCTCCTTGAAAGACGTGAACTGTGCCAGAAAAAACGCACCACTTCGGTGCGATGACGCACATTCTTCCAGGCACGCGGCCGCCGACGAGGGTCAGGGCGCCCGCAGCACGCTGCGGTAAAACAGGTCGAGCCGCTGTTCCAGCGCCGTCACCACATCTTCCCGCGCCTGCGCAACCGGCTGGAACAAGAAGCGTCCGAAGTATTCGCCCTGCACGCAATTGAGCAAAAACGTGGGAATCAATTCCAGCGCCAGATCCTCGCGCAACTGCGCCCGCACGTCGGCACGCGCAAAATACCGCAGCAGCATCTCGCGCGTCTGGCGCGGCCCGGCTTCGTAGAACGAGGTCGATAATTCCGGGTTCGACGCCGCTTCGGCAACCACCATGCGCTGCATGCTCAAGGCCTCGGGCGCGCTGATCATGTCGAAGAACTGCAGGCTGAATTCGGAAATGGCCTGCTTGAGCGGGCGCATATCGCTTTCCACCGCGCTGGCCGTGAAGAAGCGGCTGCGGTTGGCCAGCAGCACCGCCTGGAACAAGCCCGCCTTGCCGCCGAACTTGACGTAGATCGTGCGCACCGCCACGTGGGCTTCACGGGCGATGGTTTCCAGGCTGACCTTGCTGTAGCCGTGCTTGAGCATCAGTTCGCCAGCGGTCTGGATCAGGTTGTTGTGGCGCGCTTCGAGCTCGCAGGCGCGCGGCCGGCCCGCCGACTTGGTAGCTGGGGCGGCCGGTACTGGTGGGGCAGGGAAGGCTGTCGTCATGCCATCACTCTAATTCAATCTAAAATGAAATGCAACCGTTTCATTTCTTGACTTGGTGAAATGCTTAGGGAATAATGCCCCTACCCCATTTCATTATCGGAGCAGTACCATGTCGCAAGCACAAGCCAAGGCCGAGCCAAAAGAACTCGCCGCCGTTCCAACCGTCGCCGCCCCCGCCGCGACCCCGCCCAACTGGCGCGTGCGCGGCGTATTGGCCCTGATCGCCGTGGTGGCGATCGGCACCGGTGGCCGCATGTGGTACCGCAGCTCCCATTTCGTCGAGACCGAGAATGCCTTCGTGTCCGGCCACGTGCACCCGGTATCGGCCCGCATTGCCGGCGTGGTGACCAAGGTGCTGGTGGAAGATAACCAGACCGTCAAGGCCGGCGATGTGATCGCCGAACTCGATCCGGCCGACCAGCGCGTCAAGGTCGAACAGATCCAGGCGCAGATCGCCAGCGCGCAGCAGCAGGTGCTGCAGGCCGACGCCCAGGTAGAACAGGTGCGCGCGCAGGCCGCTGCCGCCTCGGCCCAGGTGGTGCAATCGGAAGCGCTGCTGCTGCGCGCCAAGCAGGACGCCGAGCGTTTCGGCCAGTTGTATACCTCGCAGATGAAGGCCGTGTCGAAAGCCGAACTCGATGCCGCCAACGCCGGCCGCGCCGGTGCCGTGGCCGACGTCTCCGCCCGGCGCGGCACCGTGGTCGCGGCCCAGGCCCAGATCACCGCCGCCGGCGCCGCGCGCGATGTCGTCAAGGCCCAGATCAAGGTCCTGCAAACCCAGTTGAAAGACGCCCAGCAGCAGTTGGCCTACAACCGCATCCTGGCGCCGGTCGAAGGGCGCCTTGGCCGCCGCAGCGTGGAAGTGGGCGCGCGCGTCCAGCCGGGCCAGCAGCTTGCCGCCATCGTGCAGGACGATGTCTGGATCACCGCCAATTTCAAGGAAACCCAGTTGGCCGACCTGCATCCGGGCCAGGCCGTGCACGTGGTGATCGACGCCATGCCGAAGCATCCGCTGGTCGGGCGCATCGACAGCTTCTCGCCGGCCTCGGGCAACCAGTTCGCCCTGCTGCCGGCCGATAACGCCACCGGTAACTTCACCAAGATCGTCCAGCGTGTGCCGGTCAAGATCGTCTTGCGCGCCGAAGACGTCAAGGCCCTGCAAGGCCGCCTGGTGCCGGGCATGTCGGCACTGGCCGAAATCGACATCGGCCAGGCCGCTCCCGCCACCAAGACCGCGACCGCCCCGGTTGCCGCCCCCGCAGCCCACTAAGCACATTTCATGAGCAGCCCGACCAACACCATGACCGCCGGCAGAATGGCGGCAGCGCCGCCGATCGCCGAAAAGGTCGACCTGCGCACCTGGATCGCCGTCGCCGCCGGCATGCTGGGCGCGTTCATGGCGATCCTGGATATCCAGATCACCAACTCCTCGCTCAAAGACATTTTGGGCACCCTGTCGGCCACGCAGGAAGAAGGCTCGTGGATTTCCACCGCCTACCTGTGCGCCGAAATCGTGGTCATCCCGATGACCGCGCTGCTCGCGCGCGTGTTCGGCATGCGCATGTACATGATGGGCACCACCGCGCTGTTCCTGGTGTTCTCGACCCTGTGCGGCTCCGCCTGGAACCTGGAAAGCATGATCGTGTTCCGCGCGCTGCAAGGGTTCACCGGCGGCGCCTTGATTCCCATGGCGATGACCCTGGTCATGGCCAAGCTGCCGGCCTCGCGCCGTTCGGTCGGCATGGCCATTTTCGGCTTGACCGCGACCCTGGCCCCAGCCATGGGGCCGACCCTGGGCGGCTACCTGTCCGAAATCTACGGCTGGCCGTCGATTTTCTACATTAACTGGGTGCCAGGCCTGTTGCTGATCGGCGGCATCTGGTGGGGCCTGGACCGTGGTCCGAGCAACCTGCGCCTGCTGCTCAAGGCCGACTGGCTCGGCATCTTCCTGATGGCCATGGGCCTCGGTTGCCTGACCATCTTCCTGGAAGAAGGCAATTCGAAGGAGTGGTTCGAATCGAACTTCATCATGGCCTTTGCCAGCCTGTCGCTCATTGGCCTGGTGGGCTGGGTCGTTACCAGCCTCACGCGCCCCGATCCGTTCGTGAACCTGCGCCTGTACGGGCAGCGCAACTTCGTCGTGGCCACGATTTTGTCGGCGGTGATCGGCATGGGCCTGTACGGCTCGTCCTTCCTGCTGCCGCTGTACCTGGGCCAGATCGCCGGCTACACGCCGATGCAGATCGGTGAAGTCATCATGTGGGCCGGCCTGCCGCAATTGTTCATCATGCCGTTCGCCGCCGCGCTCTCGTCCAAGGTCGACAACCGCATCCTGTGCTCGATCGGCCTGACCCTGTTTGGAATTTCGTGCCTGATGAATTCGCACATGGATGCGAGCACCGGGTACGACCAGCTGTTCTGGTCTCAGGTCGTGCGCGCCCTGGGCCAGCCTTTCATCATGCTGACCTTGTCGAGCTTCGCGATGCATAAAATCGCACCGGCCGACACCTCGTCCGCATCGAGCCTGTTCAACATGACGCGTAACCTGGGCGGCTCGATCGGCATCGCCATGCTGGCCACCAGCTTGACCAACCGCGAGCACTTTCACTCGGCGATCATCGGCCAGTCGGTCACCGCCATGTCGGCCCCGGTCCAGGAACGCCTGGACCAGCTGACCGCCGCCTTTGTGGCCAACGGCATCGACCCGGCCACCGCCGCCAACCAGGCGCTGGCCGTGATCGGCGGCGTGGTGCGGCGCGAAGCCTATGTCATGGCCTACAACGATGGCTTTGTCATCATGGCCGTATTCCTGTTCGCTTGCGTCGGCGCGCTGCTGTTCGCCGACAACGTCAAAGCCCCGTCCGGTCCCGGCGCGGGCGCTCATTAAAAGTAGGGAGAATCATCTTGAAGCCACTGATCCTGTGCGCGCTGCTGGCGCTGTCCGGCTGCGCCACCATCGGCGCCGATTTCGTCGAACCTGTCGCCCTTGCCAACCCGGCCTGGCGCCACGCCGGCGCCGACAACCAGGCTGGCGCGCGCCTGCCGGCAAGCTGGTGGAGCGTGTTCGGCGACGCCACCCTGAACGACCTTGAGCAGCGCGCCGTGCGTGACAACCCTGGCGTCAAAGCGAGCGCGCAACGCCTGCTGCAGGCGCAGGCCCAGATGGGCAACCTGCGCGCGGCGCTCTCGCCGAGCGTGAACGTCAGCACCTCGGTTGCTAATTCCCGCAGTTCGGCCGAGACTTCGCAGGGCCTGGCCCTGGGGCACCGTTCGATCGAAGGGAATAACTACTTCGTCGGCGGCTCGCTCTCGTATGAGCTGGACCTGTGGGGCCGCGTCAAGCGCGTGGTCGAAGCGGCCGACGCCCAGGCGCTGGCGGCGCAGGACGACCGTGACGGCGTGATTTTGCTGCTCTCGGCGCAGGTGGCCAGCACCTACTGGCAGTTGCGCGGCATGGATGCCGAACTGGCGATCCTGAAAAATGCGCTGGCCACCCGCGGCGAATCGCAGCAACTGGTCGAAGCGCGCTTTGGCGCCGGCCTGACCAACGAACTCGATGTCTCGCGCGCCCGCATCGAGCGTGGCAACGCCGAGGCGGACTTGCACGAAGTGCAGCGCCAGCGCAACCTGCTCGAACACAGCCTGGCCACCCTGGTTGGCGTGTCGCCGTCGTCGCCGCTGATCGCCGCCATGGACAAGACGGAGCTGCCGGCGCCACCAAGCATTCCGGTCGGCCTTCCGGCCACCCTGCTGGCGCAGCGGCCCGACCTGGCCTCGAGCGTGGCCGGCCTGCGCGCGGCCAATGCGCAGGTGGCGGTATCGGAAGGCGCGTTTTATCCGTCGCTGACCCTGACCGGCAATTTTGGTTTCGCTTCCGAGAGCCTGCGCAACCTGGCCGACAGCGGTGCGCGCCAGTTCTCGGTGGGGCCGCTGGCCTTGTCGCTGCCGATCTTCGATGGCGGCCGCAACAAAGCCAACCTGGCCATGTCGCAGGCGCGTTACGCCGAAGCGCGCGCCAATCATGAAACCAAGCTGTTGACGGCCCTGCGCGAAGTGGAAGATGCCTTGTCGGACGTGCAGCAGCGCCAGCGCCAGGGTGAAGTGCAGGCCCAGTCGCAGCAGGCCGCGGCGCGCGCCTACCTGGTGGCGCAGGCACGCTACGAGCGTGGCCTGTCGACCTATCTGGACGTGACCGACGCCCAGCGCAGTTCCCTGACGGCCGACCGCGCCGCCGCCCAGATCCGCACCCAGCGCCTGCTGGCCAGCGTGGCCGTGGCGCGTTCGCTTGGCGGCGGTTGGACCCAGCCAGCGGCCGAAGCGACCATCGCCCAGGCGGCGCGCTAAGAGCCTGTCTCGGTAGGCCGGAGTCGCAGTTGGCGCGCCTGGCGGGCGGGGGCAGCGTTGTTCGTCGTTGCATGGCTAGCCATGCGGCCTCCTCACGCCTTGCCCGCGCCCGCCATGCATCGCCCACGCGCATGTCGCCCTCCGCTTCCCCCGGCCTACCGAGACAAGCTCTAAGCGCTTCCCGCTGTCGTGCGCAATGCGTACTACAGCGGGCCGAAGTGCTCCAGCAGAAAATCGATAAACGTTGTCAGTTTCGGCGTGGCCTGGCGGTCGCGCGGATACAGCACGTGCATGGTGCGCGGCGGTGGAATGTGCGCTTCCATCAGCGACACCAGCCGCCCCGCCGCCACTTCGTCGGCCAGCATGACCTGCGCCTGCATCACGATGCCGAAGCCGGCCAGCGCCGCCTGTTTCAGCGCCTGGCCATTGTTCGAGCGGAAGCGGCTGACCCGCGCCGGCGCGCTGCCGTCGTCGTCGCCCAGGCGCCAGCGCACCAGTTTTTTCCAATGCATGAAGTCCAGGCATTCGTGCCGCGCCAGATCGGCCGGCACGCGCGGCGTGCCATGCCGCGCAAGGTACTCCGGCGAAGCGCAGATCAGCATGCGGTAGGGACGCAGCCGGCGCGCGATCATGCCCGAGTCGTCTAGTTCACTGATGCGGATGGCCGCGTCGTAGCCATCGTCGACGACGTCGACCAGGCGGTCGTTCAGTTCCAGGTCGAGGCTCACTTCGGGATAACGGGCGAGGTAGGCGGGCAGCAGCGGCGAGAGCGACTCGCTGCCGAAGGTCACCGGGGCGCTGATGCGCAACCGTCCGCGCGGCGCCAGGCGCATCGCTTCCGCGCCCGATTCGGCGGCCCGTACCTGTTCCAGGATGCTGCGGCACTGCTCCACGAACTGTTCGCCGATTTCGGTCAGGCTCTGGCGCCGCGTGGTGCGCGCCAGCAGGCGCGCGCCCAGGAGCTCTTCCAGAAAGCGCACGTGCTTGCCGACCATGACCGCCGACATGTCGAAACGGGTGGCGGCCGCCGTGAAGCTGCCCTCGTCGACCACCGCCGTGAAAATCTCCATGCTGCGCAGCTTGTCCATCGATTCCGAATTTTTAGGATGTAATATCCGTCATGGTAGCCCATTTATCTTCATTGCTAACGGCGAGATACTGTTACTCCGCATTCTTCCTTTTGGAGTCACTATGAAAATCATCGTTATCGGTGCCAGCGGCACCATCGGCAAGGCGGTTTCTTCCCATCTGGCCGTGCGCCACGAGATCGTGAGCGTCGGCGCCAACAGCGGCGACGTGCGCGCCGATATCCGTGATATCGCCCAAGTGCGCGCCCTGTTCGGGCAAGTCGGCAAGGTCGATGCCGTGGTGGTGGCGGCGGGCGCGGTGCATTTCGGGCCGCTGGCCGAACTGGGGCCGGAGCAGTTCCAGGTTGGTATCACCAGCAAGTTAATGGGGCAGGTGAATGTGGCGCAGGTGGCGGCCGAGTACTTGAGCGACGGCGGATCGATCACCCTGATCAGCGGCATCGTGGGCGAGCAGCCGATCCGCTTTGGCGCGTCGGCCAGCATGATCAACAGCGCGGTGGAAGGGTTTGTGCGCGGCGCGGCGATCGAACTGCCGCGCGGACTGCGCATCAATGCCATCAGCCCGACGGTGCTGGAAGAATCGCTCGATGCGTATGGGCCGTATTTTCATGGATTCGAGGCGGCGCCGGCCAGCCGCGTGGCGCTGGCGTACAGCCGCAGCGTGGAAGGTGCGCAGACGGGGCAGGTGTACCGGGTGTGGTAGGCCGGCATGCTTGTTGGTCGTGAGAATCCGGCGGATAATGAGCCATTCCGCCATCCGCCCGAGACCCCGATGTTCCCCAGTCATTATGCGTGCAGCAGCTGCCACGAAAAGTTTGAGTTTGCATTTCGCGAGGCGTGGTATTACGTGGGGACGGAACCGGTGGGAAATCAGGTGGCCTATGACGATCTGTTGTCGGTCAATATACGCCCGGCGTGGTGCAAGGATTGCGATTGCCTTTGCCTGGTGGAGGATATTGCTTCTGTGCGGGTTTTTGAAGACGCCTACGGCGCCGCGCGGGGTGGCCGGAAAGTGGATTATCCGGGCGATACCGAATACATGGATGCGGCAGGCGCGCTCAAGGAAATCGAAGACCAACTGCGCTGGCGCATGGGACGGCGCCAAGCGCCCCGGGCGCTTTGTTGTGGAGGGGCGCGATATCAGTTGATGAATGTCGCGCAGCCTCTCCTCAAACATGCGCAGTGCGATTTTGGCGTGGTCGAACCGAAGTCCTGTTTTGTGGGAGCGTATTGCGGACCTGGTCCCGGAGAACGCAGCCCGGCCAACCTGCGTGTATATGACGCCGAAGGTGACTTGATTGGCCAGCTTACCTGGAACAAGCGCGAACAGCGCATGTGGGCTGTCGAACCGCTGCAGTATCCGCTCCCTGTCGCTGATAATTAGATCGTCAGGTGCGGATGCGTTCTATTTGACCCGCCTGGCCCGTTTGCGGGGCGTCGCGCGGATGTCTGACGAGTACACCGTCGAGACGAACACGACCGTCCGAACGTCCGATGGGATGCTATTGCAGTGGTACCAAAGACCTCCCGCTTCCATCGGACGCACCAGATAGCTCATTTCCGCACCGTTCTCCCTGAATATCCAGGAAAATGGATCGCCCTTGTCTTGCGTGGGCGCGCGCCCGAAGCGTTCCGTATAAAAGCGGAGAACTGTATCGACGTCCAGGTACGACCCATGTTGATACTCAGTGGCGGAAAAACGTTCTCCCTGGTCGCCGACGAAACCGTCAACATGGCGCTCGCACTTCGGTACGCCGCGCTCGGGGAAAATCGGGTCGTCGAGCTTCGCGTTGGCGGCAAGGGGAAATGTACAACTGGCGGTCAATACCGCGAGCAGCCATGGCAAACGGTGTTTCATGTGGCATTCCAAGGTGATGCTGAAGCCAGGCGGGAAGCGCGGCGTTTCGTGCGTGCCGGGACCCGATGATTACCGGCGCGTCATCATAATACGGCCACGTTAAACGTTCTCATTGTTTTTACAGAATCCACATGCTCATGCAATGGTACTGCCGCTGTCATTCTCATGGAGATGGGCTTGGTCCGCTCTCGCTCGAACAGCACCACGGCGAGCGATGATCTGGCCAGATCCGGCAGGCGTAAATGGGGGCCTTCGAATTGCAGAGAGGGGCGCTGCAGTAGTCGTCCCCATCATCAGCATTGCGGACGCGCTGAAGGTAAACAGCTGGAGAGAAAGTGCTTTCTCTCCAGCTCAGTATTACCTGCGATAAACGCGAACGTAGTCAACCTGCATCTGGTTCGGGAAGGCGGTCGATCCATCCGGGCTGCCAGGCCAGTTGCCGCCGACCGCCAGGTTAAACAGGAGGAAGAACGGCGCATGGAACTCCGACGTGCCGTTGATGCCGCCGGCGATATTGACTTCGTGGAATTTGTTTCCGTCCACATACCAGCGGATCATCGAGGTATCCCACTCCACGGCGTACACATGGTACTGCGAGAAGTCCAGGTTGCCCGATGGGCCGCCGTAATTGGCATACGCGTTGTTCTGATCCGACCAGTGGATGGTGCCGTGGGTGACCGCTTCGGAATTGATGTGCTCCATGATGTCGATTTCACCACTTGCCGGCCAGCGCGCACTGTTGATGGAGTTACCCAGCATCCAGAAGGCCGGCCAGGTACCCTTGCCGGTCGGGATTTTCATGCGCGCTTCTATCCGGCCATACTGCCAGCTGGCCTTGTTCTGGGTGGTAATGCGGCCCGAGGTGTACTGCTTGCCCATGTAGGCTTCCTTGCGCGCCTGGATCACCAGTTCGCCGCCGGTGACACGGATGTTCTCCGAACGCGCGGTGTAGTACTGCAACTCGTTGTTGCCGCCACCATCCCCGTTGACCTCGATGTTCCACTTCGAGGTGTCCAGTGAGGTGCCGTTGAACTCGTCCGCCCAGGCCAGCGTCCAGCCGTCAGGTGGTGGCGTGGTGCCGCAGCTCGCGCCGGCGATGCTGATCCAGTTAAGGTTAAAGCCCGCGCTGCTGATGAAGGTGCCGAGGTTGTAAGTGCCGGCATTGACGTTGATGGTGCGCTGCACGGTGGCCCAGTTCTGCCAGCCGCCCGTTGCGGGAACCGAGGTGCTGCCCAGCGGGATCGTGCCTCCATTCAGGTCGGTGGAAATCACGCCGCCAGCCGAAGGGGCGGCGACACGGTACGCAAAGGTATACGCGCCGCTGGTGGGGAAGGTGATGTTGTTGTGCGCCAGCCATTCGCCATTGGCAGTCCAGCCAACGTCATAACCTCCGCCGGCGTCGCTAGTGGCTTCAATATCGACGTTGTCGGCGCGGTATTGGTTACCTGTGTTGCCAGCCGTGGTGTCGAAGGCGTCGGAATAGTTTTCAGCCTGGAGTATGCAGATGGCGGCAATGTTGGCGCTGGAACCGGCTTGCGTCGCTGTCTGCACCGGGGCAACGGGGGCTTGCCCGCCGTCGACCCGCTCGCGCGCCGCGTTATCGCCACAACCGGCGATGGCGCCGGCGCTCAATGCTGATGCCAGCAAGACGTTAATCGTCTTTGTTTTCATGTTGAAAGTCTCCGAATTGATAGTTGGTTTACGTGCGGGCTGCAAGCACTTCCAGCCGATGCTACCGGCAATGACGACCTTGATGGAAACGCTTCCATCCGAATCGAGTATCTTGCACATTTGAGGTATTGTCAAAACCTGCACAAAGTTAATGTCACTTTCGGAGCGGTTCTGTCGTATTTACGCCAAGGTTTCGCCGCCTCGGGCAGCGGCCCACCCCCAAATCACACGCCACAGCAAGCGCGAGGCTGGCGAGCAGGAGATGACCGTCACGTCGCCGGCGCCGCCATCCCCGGCATGGCATGACCACGCACGGCGCGCATCAGATACAAGCCATACAGGCACATGGGCAGCACGGCGAACAGCGCGGCATACGGCAGCACCGAGTCGTCGCCGCCCGAGGTAGCCGACAGCATCGACGACATCAGCGAGAAGTCCCACAGTCCATGCACCAATACCATCGGCCAGATCGAGCGCGTGCGCAGGCGGATGGCGCTGTAGGCCAGGCCCTGCAAGAAGGCGGACACCGACTGCACCAGCGCGGCGCCGGCGTCGCCGCTGGCGAAGCCGTTGGCCGCATGCACCGCGCCGAATACGACGGAGGACAGGAACACTGCCGGCCAGATCGCGAAGCGGTCCAGGAAGCCCTGCAACAAGACGGCGCGGAACATCAGTTCCTCCGACAGCGCCACCAGCGCCGTATTGCAGGCGACCAGCAGCAGCACGCCGCGCGCCGGCCAGCCGTCGGCCCAGGCCACCAGCAGCATCAGGAGCGCATACAGCAAAGGCAACCACACCAGCCGGGCCGATTTCATTGGTGCAGGCGCAAACAGGCCTGCGGCGCGGCGGTCGCGCGAAGCCAGGGCGACGATGGCGGCAAAACCGGCCGCCAGCAGCCACCCCACACCGATGCCGCCGCCGGCCGCATCGGCCAGCGCGTGCTGGCCACTGCCGGCCTGTAGCCACTGTCCGCCCAGCGTCAGTAGCAGCCACACGGCCAATGCTGCCAACGCCAGCGGCGCGGTCAGGTGCAATCGGTGCAATCGTTTCATTCGTTTTTCCGCCGGCCAGTGAGATCCTAAAAAGTCGCCATGTATCGCTGGCGCACATTATCCCAGATGGCCTGGCCGGCCGGAACAGGCCCTTAGAGCCTATCTCAGTAGATCGGGGGAAGCTGATGGCGATGCATGGCAAGCGAGGGCAAGGCGCGAGGAGGCCGCATGGCTAGCCATGCAACGACAAGCAACGCGGCACTCGCTTGCCAGGCGCGCCAGCAGCGACTCCGATCTACTGAGATAGGCTCTTAATACAGATCGTTGCGCACCGCCTGCTCGTAGTGCGCATTCGCCTGGGCCACATCGGCCTCGCCGATCATCGCCATCGACGCCAGCATCTGGCCCACCGTCGGCAGGCCGGCGTGCTCCAGGCGCGACTCTTCCCGCCACAGGCGCGCGCGGTTGATCGCTTTACCGCAATGCATCAGCACCTCGTCGATCGCCACCACGATGGCCGTTTTCGGCGCCTTGCCGCCCTCGGCCAGCCGCGCCAGCAGCGCCGCATCGGTGCTCACGCGCGCGCGTCCGTTGATGCGCATGAATACTTCCAGCCCCGGGAACAGGAACAGCATCGCGGCGCGCTCGTCGTCGGCCAGGTTGCGCATCGACTCGATGCGGTTGTTGCCCGGCCAGTCGGCAAAGGCGACCGTGTACGCATCGAGCACCTGCACGAATCCGGGCGGCCCGCCGCGCGGCGACACGTCGAGTCCTTGCGCGCGCCCGCTCGCAAACGAGAAGAAGGTCGCCGCTTTCAGATAGTCTTCGTGCATCGGCACCAGGCGCTCGAGCACCGCCTTCTGGATGCGCTCCGCCGGCGCCGCATACAGCGCGTCCAGGTCCGGCTGCGTGGCCGCTGGCTGTCCGCGCAGCAGGGCGCGCAGCGGCGCGTGCCTGATCTCGAGAACCTCGAACAGGCCGAGCGCGCGCAGCGCCGGCAGGTCCGCTTCGATATCGGCCAGCACGGCGGCGCGCGCATCGGCCGCGAGCGCCGGATCGGCAAAGGCGCGCGCATTGGCGAGAAAGGCCGCCACCGTGCCCTTTCGGATCGCCAGGCCGGCAAAACTGGCTTCATTTGTATCGTCGGGAAGGATATCGTGTGCTCGCATGCTTGTCTCCAGAAGGATAAAAATGCAGGATAAGCAAAGCCGCCTGTCCGCTGTACACTATATCGGCCAACATTTTGCTCGAATCCGCCATGTCCGACCTGACCCTCGATCCCGCCCTTATCAATACCTCGGAAGGACCCGTCGTGATCGTGGCCGCCGGCAGCGAGGAGCGCGAGCGCACTTCCGCCGGTCACCGGCACGCGCGCGGCCAACTGATGGGATCCATGCGCGGACTGTTGTCGGTCGGCGTGGAAGACGGCCAGTGGATCGTGCCGGCGATTCATGCGGTCTGGCTGCCGCCGCACCACTTTCATTCGGTACGTTCGCACGGGCCGTTTTCGGGCTGGAGCGTGTATGTGGCGGAACCGGCATGCGCCGACCTGCCGCAGCGCCCTTGCACGCTGCGTACCTCAAGCCTGTTGCGCGAAGCGGTGCTGCGCGCCGCCACGTGGGCGCTCGATCCGCTCGACGCGCAGCGCGAGCGCGTGGCGCAGCTGATCCTCGACGAGATCCGGCACGCGCCGCCGGCGCCGTTCGGACTGCCGCTGCCGCGCGACCCGCGCTTGCAGCGCGTGGCGCGTGCGTTGATCGACGATCCGGCCGACCAGCGCGACCTCGAACGCTGGGCCGAAGCGGCGGCCATGAGTACGCGCACGCTCACGCGCCGCTTCAGCGCCGAAACCGGGTTCGGCTTCGTCGCCTGGCGCCAGCGCGCGCGCTTGATGCGGGCGCTCGAAATGCTCGCCGCCGGCAAGCCGGTGACCACGGTGGCCATGGACCTGGGCTATGCCAGCGCGAGCGCCTTCATCAAGCTGTTCGCGCGCGAATTCGGGGCCACGCCGGCGGCTTACCGGCGCGCGCTGCCGGCGAGTTAAGCTCGTTCAGCGCTGGCTGCGCCGCCAGGCCTGCGGCCCCATCCCGATCAGCATCTGGAAGGCGCGCGAAAAATGCGACTGGTCGCAAAAGCCATGCGCGTGCGCGATGTGCGTCAGCGGCTCGTCGCCGGCCAGCATGGCCTCGCAGGCGGCCGCCACGCGCCGGCGCAGCACGTACACGCGGGCCGGCACGCCGACCGCATTCTTGAAGGCGCGCGAGAAATGGCTCACGCTCAGTCCCACGGTGGCGGCGAGGTGGGTGGTGCGCAGGGTCGCGCACAGGTTGGCGTCGATATGCGCGGTCAGCTGGCGCACCTGCCAGGCGGCGAGGGCGCCTTTGCCCTCATCCGCAGCCGGTAGCGGCACTGGCAGCGCCGCCGCGTGGTAACAGGGGCGCACCGGCGGCGCCTTTGAAAGGGGGGAAATCAGGGTCGCTTGCATGCTTCGCTCCAGGGTGGCCGACGATCTGGCGTCAGCGACGAATGATGCGTGAAGCGAACTTGGGCGAACAGGGCCGCCCGGGTGAGTGCGCACCCCCCCAAAAGTGTTGGTGCTCTGCTAGGGACTGATGTATTTCGCCCAGGCCCACCCGATCCATCCGAGCACGCCGCCGATGGCAGCGCCGCCGGCGAGCCACGCGTGGCTGATCGCCGCCGGCGGCCACGCCTGCGCGACAAGAACAGCGGCAGCGGCGAATGCGCTGCACAACAAGGTGCGAAGAAGCGGATAGTCGCCGGCAGCCATGGACGATCTGCCGTCAAGCGCCGCGATCGATCCATAATAGGCGCCAAGCACGGCAAACAGGCATCCCGATTTCAGGACCGTATTCCAGCCCGGCCAGGAGAACGAAACAAGGCCCAGCAGCGCCATGGCGATCACAAAACCGCCGGCAAACAAGACGATGGACAAAAAAACCGAACCCCATCGCGATCTGGTGAAGCGCCTGAAATTCATCGGGACCCCCTGTCAGCAAGTTGCGCTGTTGGCGCGGATTTGTTTCCATCTTGTTAATGATGTCTGTTTCATCAACGGGTGGCTTATCCTACCTTACTTTGGGCGCCAGTGGCACGAAACGCCAACCGCTCTACAAACCGATAAACCCCCGTTCGATCGCAATCGTCACCGCGTGCGTGCGGTTGTTCGCCCCCAGCTTGTCCATGATGTTGCGCAGGTGCCCCTTGACGGTATCTTCCGACAGCACCAGCTCTCCCGCCACCTGCTTGTTGCTGTGGCCCCGCGCGATCAGTTGCAGCACCTGCACCTCGCGCGGGGTCAGGCGTTCCTGGCCCAGGTGGTTGGCCAGTTCGGCCGCGATCTCCGCCGGAAAATAGCGATTGCCCGCCGCCAGCGCGCGGATCGCCTCGGTCAGCTCCTTGCGCAGGGCGCTCTTGAGCAGGTAAGCCTGCGCGCCCGAGCGGATGGCCTGCAACGCGCGCGCGTCGCCCCGGTAGGTGGTCAGCACCGCGATGCGCGCCTGCGCGAATTCGGCGCGGATCGCCTGGATCGCTTCGATCCCGTTCATGTCCGGCATCTGGATGTCGATCAGCGCCACATCCGGCCGCAGCGCGCGGTACTGCGCCACCGCCTCGCGCCCGTCGCCCGCTTCGCCGGCCAGGCACATGTCCGGCTGGCTGGCGATGACGGCGGCGATCCCTTCGCGCATCATCGGATGGTCGTCGCACACCAGCACCCGGATGGGTGGCGTCTCAGGATTCATGGTTCTCCCCTTTTATCGTTTTGTGTACGCAGCCATGCGAACAGGCGCCGTTGCGGGCGCCGGTAGGCCAGCTGCGCCTTGATGCCGAGCCGGATTTCGCTGCCGCGCGCCGGGTCGCTGTCGATGAGCAGTTGCGCGCCGATGCGCGCGACCCGTTCGTGCATGCCGCGCAAGCCCCAGTGGTCCGGGCGTCCCTGCGGCGTCGTGTAGCTCGCGTCGATGCCCAGCCCGTCGTCGCCGACCGTCATCAGGAACAGGCGCGCGCCGTAGTCGATATCGACCTTCACATGCAGCGCATGGGCGTGGCGGAAGGCGTTGACGATGGCTTCGTGCCCGACCTGGTACACCTCGTCGCGCACCAGCGGGCGCAATGGCGCCGGCGTGCCGCGCACCGTCAGCGAAAAGCGCGCACCGCCTTTTTGTTCGAGTTCCGCCCCCAGCTTGTGCAAGGCGTCGTGCAGTTCGCTCAGGTCGATGGCGCCGATGCGCAGGTCGCGCACCCGGTCGCGCCCCTCGATCAGCACCTGGTCGGCGCGGTCGAGCGCATCTTCCAGGCTGTGGCGCGCCGGACTGCCGGCCGGGATGGTGTAGACAATCGCCTGGAAGCGCAGGATCAAGCCATGCACGCCCTGCAGCAAGGTGTCGTGCAGGTCGCGGGCGATGCGTTCGCGTTCGCTGTGGCGCTCCTCGATGCGTTCGCGCAGGCGCTCGGCGGCGCGCCGCATATTGATCCGGTACAGCATCCACAAGGCGCCGAAGCCGAGCGTCCCGGCCAGCAGCAGGAACAGCGGCTGGCGGTACAGCACCGGCGGAATGGCGAAGTCGAACACGGCTTCGCGCGTGCTGGGCAAGCCGTCCTGGTTGTGCGCCACCACGCGGAAGCGGTACTTGCCGGCGCCCAGGCCCGTGTAGACGGCCTGGCGCTGGCGTCCCGCATCCTGCCAGCCCATGTCGTAGCCATCGAGCCGGTAGCGGAAATTGAGGCGTTCGGGCGCGGACAGGCTCAGGGCCGTGTAGTCGATCACGATGCGCTGCGCGCCGGGAGCCAGCGTGGAAGCTGCGCCGGAGGCCGCGTCGGATGCCGCGTCGGGTACCGCGCGCACGCCATCGACCTGCACCGATTCGATCAGCACCGTCGGCGCGGCCTGTTCCGGACGGGGGCGGTCCGGATCGATCCAGGCCACGCCGTTACTGGTCGAGAACCACAAGCGCCCGTCGCGGCTGCGCACCGCCGTCGGCAGCGGCAGCACCTGGTACGGGTCGTTCGCCAGCCCGCCCATCAGGTCGTACGAGCGGTAGCCGATGCGGTAGCTCGCATCGGCATACGCGCGCGCCAGTTCGGCGGCGGTCAGCTGGAAGATGCCCGAGCGCGAATGCACCCACAGGTCGTCACCCCGGCCATCCTTGACCGGCACCACGATGATGGCGTAGATGTTGGCGAACAGGCCGTTGTCGGGCAGGCGCAGCGCGTGGTAGCGCTGGCCGTCGATGTAGCCGATGCCGCGCTGGCCGCCGACCCAGGTGCGCTGGCCGTGATGGGTGATGGCGGTGACGTGGCCGATGTCCATGCCGTCCGCTTCGCCCCAGCGCTTTTCGCCGCCGTTTTTTTCGTCGCCACCGTCGCGCGTGACCAGGAGGTTGTCGCGGTAGCCGAACCACAATCGCCCGCTGGCGTCCGCCGAAGCGGAAACGGGCATGCGCTGGTTGGCCGAGGGCGATGGCGGCGGCGTGGCGATCCACACGCCGTCGTGCAGGCGAAACAGGCCAAGCCGGTTGAACGAGACCCACAGGTCGCCGCCGGCGTCGCGCGCCATCGCGCGCACCGACGATTCGGCCAGCGCGGCCGGCGGCAGGTCGGCGAATTTGTCGAGGCGCGCGCCGCGCGAGCGCCAGATGCCGGACGGGCCGCCCATCCAGATGGTGCCGTCAAGGTCGCGCATGGCGCACGACACCGGCGCCGGCATGTCCAGCACGTCCATGGCGCCATCCACCAGGCGCATCGCGGGCCGGTTGCTGGGACCGGCCCACAGGCTGCCGTCGTTGCCGGCGACAAGGGCGAAGTTGAGCGAGCCGGCCGGAAAACCGGCGGGCGTCAGCGCGCGCTGGCGAAAGCGGTCCAGCCCCCCGTTGCTGCCGACCCAAAGGTTGCCGTCTCCATCTTCGAGCATCTTCCAGATGAAGTCCGAACTCAAGCCATCGCGCGCCGAAAACGTGGTGCGCGTGTTGATGGCGCCAATGCTGCGTGGATTGTCGACGTACTGCACGCCGTTGCCGGTGGTGCTGATCCACAGGCCGCCGCTGCGGTCGAACAGCAGGCCGATGGCCGGTGTGTCGATGGCGAGGGTGCCGGTCGTCAGGTGGCCATCGAACAGCAGCACCCGATGGATCTTGCCGCTGTAGCGCTCCGTGAGCCAGATCGCGCCGTCGCGCGCCTGCGTAATCTGGCTGACCCAGTCGACCGCCAGGCCGCTGTCGACGAAACGGCGTTCGCCCTTGGGCAGGTACAGGAGGCGGTTTTCGTTGGCGGCCCACAGCGTGCCGCCGCCGTCGACGAACACCGCGCGCGCTTTTTTGCCGGGGAAGCCCCAGTCGGAGCCGATCCGTTCCCAGTGGGCGCCGTTGTAACGCGCCAGGCCATCGTCGGCGGCGACCCAGATCGCCCTGGCGCTGTCGCGCGCGAGGCTGTAGATGGCGCCTTCGGGCAGGTTGGGACCGGGCAGGTGTTCGCGCATGCCGCCCGGGCCGATCACGCGTACGCCGCCGAAGCGCAGGCCGACCCACAGTTGGTCGTCCACGGCCAGCAGCGAGGCGACGATATTGAGCGTGTTCAGGCCGGGCGCTTCGTAGCGCACGAAACGCACGCCGTCGAAGCGGAACAGCGATTCATTGGTGCCGAGCCACAGGTAGCCGTCTCGCGTCTGGGCCATGGCGCCGACCTGGCTCGGGCCGCCGTCGGCCGCGACCCAGCGCCGGTGCTCGAGCTGCTCGAACGAGCGCACCTGCGCCTGTGCGGCGGCGCTGAACGCGAGCACCAGCGCAAGGGCGGCCTTGGGCCGCCACGGTGTGCTGGACATGCTGTGCGGTGTCATACGATGTGGGTCCTGTTCGCCGGGCGGGCAGCGGCCGGCAAAGTCGCTGTTCATGGCGCGCGATGATACCACCGGCGCCACGGTTCTAAGCGTGCGCGCGGGGGCGCAGCCAGAGCAGGGCGACGACGACGTGCACGATGGAGCCGGCCGGCGCGTACCACAGCGCGAGCGGGATCGCGAGCGCATACAGCAGCATCGACGCCAGGTTCTTGCGCTCCATCCAGCTCGGGCGCGTGGATCCGGCATGCAGTGCGCCTCTCGTGCGCAGCACTTCGTCGAGCACCACGAAACCGATGGAGCACATCAGCAGCACCGCGCCGTACATCGCCACCGGAACCGAATCGAACGGATGCTCGCCGGCCCACGCGGTGACGAACGGGATCAGCGAAATCCAGAACAGCAGGTGCAGGTTGGCCCACATGGCCACGCCGTCGACCTTCTGCACCTTGTCGAACAGGTAGTGGTGGTTGATCCAGTAGATGCCCACATAGATAAAACTGAGCAGGTAGCGCAGCATGACCGGCAGCACCGGCGCCAGGTCGTGCGGCGCCGCGCCGTG
Organism: Massilia rubra; assembly: GCF_011682065.1. Classification (GTDB taxonomy): domain Bacteria; phylum Pseudomonadota; class Gammaproteobacteria; order Burkholderiales; family Burkholderiaceae_D; genus Telluria_A; species Telluria_A rubra. The sequence goes on from NZ_VUYU01000001.1 coordinate 437,404, forward strand.
CGGGGTTTTCAGTTCCAGCACCATGATGGTGATGATGATGGCGATGACGCCATCGCTGAACGCTTCCAGGCGCACCTTGTTCATGCGGCCCCCTTGCCTGGCTCGGGCAGCGCCATTTCGGCGCACAGGATGCCGATCGGGACGATCAGGGCGATGAAGCCGAAGGCCATGAACGCAAAGGCGGCGGCGATGGCGCCGATGCCGAAGGCGAGCAAGGGCCAGAAGAATTTGCCGCAGCGCGCGCTGGTGGCGGCGTCGCCGGCGCCGCGCAGCACGTCGATGCTGTCGATGACGACCTGGGTCACGTTCCCGGTCATCATGGACGTGGGCGCCAGTTGGGCCAGCAGCAGGCGGCTGCTGGCGCTGTGCGCGCCCATGGCGGCGGTGCCCAAGAGGCCGGCCGCCATGGCCAGCGTGGAAGGCACGTCGCCGATGGGCGAGGCGGCCATCCCGGCCAGCATGAAGCCGGCCAGCAGGACCACTTGCAGCAGCAAGGCCAGTTTCAACGCCGGCCACTGGCGCTTGTCGCAGGCCAGGATCAGCAGGCGCGCCATGGCGATCCCCGCGATGAAAGCGGGGAAGGCCAGGAACTTGAGCAGGATCGAGGCCTTGGAGGCGTCGGCCAGCGCAACCCCGATCAACACGAAGTTACCGGTGACATGGGCGGTGAACAATCCGAACAGGGCCACGAAGCCCAGGGTGTCCACGTAGCCCGCCAGGAAGCCCATGTCGATGCTGCGAAGGCGGTTGCGCTGGTCGGGGGTCACGATTTGGCGAAGGCGAGAATGTCGGCGTTGACCTGGTCCTTATGGGTGTCGGTCAGGCCGTGCGGGGCGCCAGGGTAGATAATCAGCTTGGCGTGCTTGACGATGGCGGCCGAGGCTTTGCCGGCGGCGTCGATCGGCACGATCTGGTCGTCGGCGCCGTGGATGACCAGGGTCGGCTTGTCGAACTTTTTCAGGTCGGCGCGGAAGTCGGTTTCGGAGAACGCCTTGATCGAGTCGTAGGTGTTCTTGTGACCGGCCATCATGCCCTGCATCCACCAGGCGTTGATCAGGCCTTGCGAGGCTTTGGCGCCGGGGCGGTTGAAGCCGTAGAACGGGCCGGAGGCCAGGTCGAGGTAGAACTGCGAGCGGTCCTTGACCGAGGCTGCGCGGATGCCGTCGAAGACGTCGATCGGCAGGCCGCCCGGATTGTCGGCGGTCTTGAGCATCAGCGGCGGCACGGCGGAGATCAGGCCGAGTTTGGCGACGCGCTTGGTGCCGTGGCGGCCGACGTAGCGGGCCACTTCGCCGCCACCGGTCGAAAAACCGATCAGGATGGCGTTTTTCAGGTCCAGCGCTTCGATGACCTGGGCCAGGTCGTCGGCGTAGTGGTCCATGTCGTTGCCGGTCCACGGCTGGCTGGAGCGGCCGTGACCACGGCGGTCGTGGGCGATGACGCGGAAACCGTTGTTCGCAAGGTGGAACATCTGCGATTCCCAGCTGTCGCTGTTCAGGGGCCAGCCGTGGCAGAACACCACCGGTTGGCCAGTGCCCCAGTCCTTGTAATAGAGTTCGACGCCGTCTTTGGTGGTGATGGTGCTGGCGCTGCGTTTGATGGCGGCGGCGGGCGCGGCCTGGGCGCCGGTGGTGATGGCGGCCAGCGGAATGGCGGCGGCCAGGGAGGCGCCGGCGGTGATGGCTGCGCGGCGCGAGAGGGTTTTCGGGTTGTCGTTTGTGGACATGATGGCTTTCTTATTGTCGTTAGTCTCCGTCATTCCCGCGCCAAGGCGGCCCTCGGCGGGAATCCAAGTACCTGCCGTAGGTTGGGCGAATAACTTGGGTTCCCGCCTGCGCGGGAACGACGGGTAGTGGTGAAACTGGATTACTTGGCCGGTACCGGCGCCAGCACTTCGTGTTCGCCCGTGGTGCGTTCGGCCGCCTTGTGCACCATCGTGTAGGCGTAGTCGACGCCCATGCCGTACGCGCCCGAGTGTTCGCGCACGATCGCCATGACGGCGTCGTACGTTTCGCGGTGCGCCCAGTCGCGCTGCCATTCGAGCATGACTTGCTGCCAGGTGACCGGCACCACGCCGGCCTGGATCATGCGTTGCATGGCGTAGTCGTGCGCTTCCTTCGAGGTGCCGCCCGATGCATCGGCCACCATGTAGATCTCGTAATCGCCTTCGGCCATGGCGCACAGTGCGAAGCTGTTGTTGCACACTTCCGTCCACAGGCCGGCCACGATGACTTTTTTACGGCCGTTGGCTTTGAGCGCGTCACGCACTTTCTGGTCATCCCACGAATTCATCGAGCTGCGCTCGAGGATTTTCTGGTTCGGGAACACGTCCAGCAGTTCCGGATAGGTGTGGCCCGAAAACGCCTGGGTTTCGACGGTGGTAATCACGGTCGGGATGTTGAAGGCCTTGGCGGCCTTGGCCAGCGCCACCGTGTTGTTCTTGAGGACCTGGCGGTCGATCGACTGCACGCCGAACGCCATCTGCGGCTGGTGGTCGATGAAGATCAGTTGCGAATTTTGCGGGGTCAGGACGTCGAGTTTCGGATTCATGCAATGCACTCCTTGGGTTGAAAAATTGGGCTGGTCAGAACGCGAAGCAGCTGCAGCCGAGCGCGCCCCAGAAGCCGGTGTGGCTGGTGACCGGAATGGTCGATTTGCGGGCGATGCCGTGCGCGTGGCCATGCACGCCGCACGATCCGGCGCACAGGTGCGGCAGCGCGCTGCGGGTGTTGGCTGCGGGCCGGTAATGGCCGCCGTAGGCGTTCACGGGCGACCAGTCGGGCAGCGCCGGAATCGGGGCCGGCGCCAATGGGGCGAAGTCGCCCGCGCCGTACACCACCTTGCCGCCGACAACGGTGAGCACCGATTCGAGCGCCTTGATGTCGTCTTCCGCCACGCTGAAAAAGTCGCCCGACAACACCGCCAGGTCGGCCAGCTGGCCGGCCTTGATGCGCCCCTTTTGATGCTGCTCGCTGGAGAACCAGGCGCTGCCCGAGGTCCACAGTTCGAGCGCGGTGGCGCGCGGCATCTGCTGGTCGGCCCCGTACAGGCGCAAGCCGCCGACGGTGCGGCCGGACACCAGCCAGTAGAGCGCCGTCCACGGGTTGTAGCTGGCCACGCGCGTGGCGTCGGTGCCGGCGCCGACCGGCACGCCGGCTTCCAGCATGCGGGCGATCGGCGGCGTTTGGCGGGCCGCTTCGGCGCCGTAGCGCTCGACGAAATACTCGCCCTGGAAGGCCATGCGGTGCTGGATGGCGATGCCGCCGCCGAGCGCGCGCACGCGGTCGATATTGCGCGGGGTGATGGTTTCGGCGTGGTCGAACATCCAGCGCAGGCCGTCGAAGGGAATGTCGCGGTTGACCTTTTCGAACACGTCGAGCATGCGCGAGATCGATTCGTCGTAGGTGGCGTGCAGGCGGAACGGCCAGCGCTGCTCGACCAGGTGGAGCACGACCTTTTCGAGTTCGTCTTCCATGCCGGCGGCCAGTTCGGGACGCGGTTCGAGGAAGTCTTCGAAGTCGGCGGCCGAGAACACCAGCATTTCGCCGGCGCCGTTGTGGCGGTAGTAGTCGCTGCCGTCGCCCGGCTTGATCATCTTGGTCCAGGCCTGGAAGTCCTGCAGTTCGGCGCCTTTGTTCTGGGTGAACAGGTTGTAGGCGATGCGCACGGTGAGCTGCTTGTCGCGCGCGAGCTGGTCGACGATGGCGTAATCGTCGGGGAAGTTCTGGAAGCCGCCGCCGGCGTCGATCACGCTGGTCACGCCCAGGCGATTGAGTTCGCGCATGAACTGGCGCGTGGAGTTGACCTGGTGTTCGAGCGGCAGGGCCGGGCCTTTGGCCAGGGTGGCGTACAGGATCATCGCGTTGGGACGGGCGATCAGCATGCCGGTCGGGTTGCCGGCGGCGTCGCGCACGATCTCGCCGCCCGGCGGGTTGGGGGTGTCGCGGGTGTAGCCGACCGCCCGCAGCGCGGCCTGGTTGAGCAGGGCGCGGTCGTACAGGTGCAGCACGAAGACCGGCGTGTCGGGGGCGGCGGCGTTGAGTTCCTCGATGGTCGGCATGCGCTTTTCGGCGAACTGGAATTCGGTCCAGCCACCCACCACGCGCACCCATTGCGGCGAGGGCGTGCGCTCGGCCTGTTCGCGCAGCATGCGCATGGCGTCGGCCAGCGAGGGCACGCCTTCCCAGCGCAGTTCGAGGTTATAGTTCAGGCCTCCGCGGATCAGGTGCATGTGCGAGTCGTTCAGGCCCGGGATGACGGTGCGCCCGGCCAGGTCGATGACGTCGGTGGTGGCGCCGCGGTGGCGCATCACGTCGTTGGCGTCGCCCACTTCCAGGAAGCGCTCGTCGGCGATGGCGACCGCGTTGGCGATCGGGTTGGCGCGGTCGGTGGTGTGGAAACGGCCGTTGATGAGGATCAGGGAGGCGCTCATGCGGAATCCTTGTCTTTGGCTGGGAGGCCGGTGATTTTCGGGGTGCATTCGGTTTTGAACCAGGCGATGCTCAAAGGTTCGCCGGCGATGACGCGCTTGGCGATGGGCACCATCTGTTCGCCGATCAGCATTCCAAGCAGGCCCAACAGTGCGATGGCCGGCGGCGCGGGCGAACGCACGTTGATTAACGCGTAGATAATCCCTACCAGCACGCCGGCTCCGATCGACATCAGATACATTGCTTACTCCTTCAGATTGGCAGGGCCTGATGGTGGTCCTGTCGAAACGAGTATGGAAGGCCGGGCGCAGGCGGGATAGAATCAGGATGCTGTTTTTGCCATTGTCGTCGTCGGATGCCTGCCGCGTCCGTCCTGCCGCCCACGCCGCGTCGTTCCCGCGCAGGCGGGAACCCAAGTGTGTCGCGCCGCCCGAGACTGCGGTACGAACTTGGGTTCCCGCCTGCGCGGGAACGACGGGTAGTAGGGGGAGTACTTTCACCTATCTTTTCTGAGGCCCATGAAAAAACTTATCCTTCCCGTCCTGCTGATGCTGGCCGGCGCTGCTAGCGCCGCCGAGCAACCCGCCAATGTGGCGCAACTGAAGCAGATGGCCAAGCGCTACGCGCCGGTCGAGCTGCGCGCCGATACGTCGGCCCTGTCCAAGGGCGACAAGGCCGCCATCGTCAAGCTGATCGAAGCGGCCAGAATCATCGATACCTTGCAGCTGCGCCAGCGCTGGGCGCATAACGAAGCCCTGTGGAGCGCGCTCAAAAAAGACAAAACCGCCCTCGGCAAGGCCCGGCTGGACTATTTTTGGCTGAACAAAGGCCCGTGGTCCATCCTCGACGGTAACCAGTCCTTCATGCCCGCCACCTATGCCGGCATCACGATCCCGTCCAAGAAACCGGAAGGCGCCAATTTCTACCCCGAAGGCGCCACCAAGGCCGCGCTCGAAGCATGGATGAACGCGCTCGCCCCGAAAGACAAGGAACAGGCGCAGTGGTTCTTCACCACCATCCGCAACGGCGCCGAGGGGGCATTCAAGACGGTGCCGTATGCCGAGGAGTACAAGGCCGAGCTCGGGAAGCTGGCGACCTTGCTGCGCGAAGCGGCGGCATCCACCGATAACGCCTCGCTCAAGAAATTCCTGACCCTGCGCGCCGATGCGTTTTTATCGAACGATTACCTGGCGTCCGATTTTGCGTGGATGGACCTCGATGCGCCGGTCGACATCACCATCGGCCCCTACGAAACGTATAACGATGAACTGTTCGGCTACAAGGCGGCGTTCGAGGCGTATGTGAATATCCGCGACGAGAAAGAAACCCGCAAGCTCGATTTCTTCAGCAAGCACATGCAGGAACTGGAGGACAACCTCCCGCTCGACAAGCAGTACCGCAATCCCAAGGTCGGTGCGCTGGCGCCGATGGTGGTGGTGAACCAGGTGTATGGCGCCGGCGACGGCAATATGGGTGTGCAGACGGCCGCGTATAACCTGCCGAACGACGAACGCATCATCAGCGAGCGCGGTTCCAAGCGCGTGATGCTGAAAAATATCCAGGAAGCGAAGTTCAAGTCGACCTTGACGCCGATTACCAAACTGGTACTGCGCCCGGAGGCGCAAGAGGATCTCGATTTCGATTCCTTTTTCACGCATATCCTGGCGCACGAAATCACGCACGGGCTGGGACCGCACGCCACCACGCAAGACGGCAAGCCATCGACCCCGCGCCAGGATCTGAAAGACGCCTATTCGACCATCGAGGAAGCCAAGGCCGACATGGCCGGCCTGTGGGCGCTGGCGTACATGATGGACAAGGGCCAGCTGAAAGACACGCTGGGGCAGGGCGCGCTGGCCGAGCGCAAGCTGTATAACACCTTCCTGGCGTCGGCCTTTCGCACGCTGCATTTCGGGCTGACCGATTCGCATGCGCGCGGCATGGCGATCCAGCTCAATTACCTGCTCGATCAAGGCGGCTTCGTGTCGCACGGCGACGGCACGTTTTCGGTCGATTTCAAGAAGATCAAGCAGGCGGTGATCGACTTGAACCGCGAGTTTTTGACCATCGAGGCGACCGGCGATTATGCCCGCGCCAAGGAGATGATGAGCAAGTACGTGGTCATCCGGCCGGACGTGCAGAAAGCGCTCGACAAGATGAAAGCGGTGCCGAACGATATTCGTCCCGCCTTCACCACGGCGGCGACGCTGCTTGGACGATAAGGCATGAACAGGTCAGTCTATCCAATGGCATATTGGACTTACGAGTTCGTGCCGTTTGACTCTCCACGGAGTGGCGACTGGGTGGCCGATTTCCGGCAGTTCCTTGGCCAGCTCGATTCGTGCATCGCCTTGTTGAGCGAGAGAGAACTGTTCATCCCGTCGCAGATACAGTGCCTGAACTGGGGTGCCAGCGGGCCGGGGAGCCGGCATCATGAGGAATTCGTCGATATTGCCTACACGCCGGGGACGCGCTTCGATCAATTGGTGCTGGAGGAAGTCAAGCGCCAGCAGCATTTGCGGGACGACCTATTCCCCTCGATGATCATCATTAACGGGCGTACGCGATTGGTCGGTGACAAGGGGAAATTATCAACCTACGACAGATTGCTCAGCATCCACGTGCATTTCAGTTGCAGGGATTTTGAGATATTTCCGCATAGCGATGCATGGCTGCCCTTTTCTTTCGACGCGAGAACGCCGACCGAGGCGTACGAGGTCAACGCCGCCCGGCTGAACGCGGCCATCGACGACCTTGAGCGGTTCTGCACGCGCGAAGACACCGACGGCCAGCACTGCCGCTACTGTTTGATGGAGGGAGGCCGGCTCGACAATTACAGGGTCGAGGGCTTGCCGGTAGGGGTCGATCCCGCTCTCTGGTGGGACGGTCGCTAGCGGGGAGGTTGTTCAATTCACCCGTGCATGAATGAAACGCCAATCATGGTGTTGTGTACAGACAGGAAAACCACGCATTCGCGGGGTTTTCCTTGTCCTGACGATGATTTGTCCGAACATTCGCTCGGTTTTTACCGCAGGCCACTGTGCGCCCCCACGCGCGTGCTAGAGTTTATTGATGTTGCCATATGGCACTTATATAACTTTCGCGAGCGAGACATGAATACTTCTGGAATGAGCATCGGACGCCGCCTGGCGGTGGGCTTCGGCGGCGTTTTTTTGCTGATCGTGGTGCTGTCGGCAATGGCGATTTCGCGCGTGGGCAGCATCGAAGCGAGCCTGAATCAAATTAACAAGGTCAATAACGTCAAGCAGCGCTATGCGATCAATTTTCGCGGCAGCGTGCACGACCGTGCCATTGCGCTGCGCGACGTGGTGCTGGCCGCCGACGCCGCTGGCGCCCAGCCGAACCTGGACCTGATCAAGCAACTGGCCGACAACTATGCGCGCTCGGCCGCGCCGCTCGACGCGCTGGTCGAGAGCCCGAGTGCGACCGCCGAGGAAAAGAGCGCGCTGGCCGGCATCAAGGACAGCGAACGCAAGACCATGCCGCTGATCGCCAATGTGATCGCGCTGCGCCTGGCCGACAAGCTGCCCGAGGCCCACGCCCTGCTGGCGCAGCAGGCGGCCCCGGCTTTTGTAGGCTGGCTGGCCAGCATCAACCGCCTGATCGACCTGGAAGAAAAAATGACCGGGGTGCAGGCCGACAACGCGTCGACCCTGGCCAGTTCCTTCCTGCTGTGGATGACGGTGCTATGCACGATTGCGGTGGCGGTCGGCTCGATGGCGGCTTGGTATATCAGCCGCGGCCTGCTGCGCCAGCTTGGCGGCCAGCCCGATTACGCGGCCAATGTGGTGGCAAGCATTGCCGCCGGTAACCTGGCGGTCCAGATCGACACCGTCAACGGCGACAACAGCAGCTTGCTGTTCGCCATGAAAGGCATGCGCGACAGCCTGGTGGCCATCGTGGCCCAAGTGCGGGCCGGCACGGCCACCATCACGACCGCCTCGTCTGAAATTGCGGCCGGCAACCTGGACTTGTCGGCCCGCACCGAAAGCCAGGCCGGTACGCTGGAAGAAACCGCCTCGTCGATGGAAGAGCTGACCAGCACCGTGCGCCAGAATGCCGACAACGCGCGCCAGGCCAATGTGCTGGCGCTGTCGGCCTCGGAGGTGGCGGTCAAGGGTGGCGCAGTGGTCTCGCAAGTGGTCGATACGATGGCGTCGATCAATGAATCGTCGAAAAAGATCGTCGACATCATTGGCGTCATCGACAGTATTGCTTTCCAGACCAATATTCTGGCCTTGAACGCGGCCGTGGAAGCGGCCCGTGCCGGCGAGCAGGGCCGCGGTTTTGCGGTGGTGGCGTCGGAAGTGCGCAACCTTGCCCAGCGCTCGGCGGCGGCGGCGCAAGAAATCAAGACCCTGATCGGCAATTCGGTCGAGCGGGTCGACGCCGGCGCGCGCCTGGTGGACCAGGCCGGCAGCACGATGCAGGAGATCGTCTCCAGCGTGAAACGGGTGACCGACATCATGGCCGAAATCAGCCTGGCCAGCCAGGAACAGACGGCCGGCATCGAACAGGTGAACCTGGCGATCGGGCAGATGGACCAGGCGACCCAGCAGAACGCGGCGCTGGTCGAGCAGGCGGCGGCGGCGGCCTCATCGCTCAATGACGAGGCGGCCTCGCTGACCGAGGTGGTGGGCGTGTTCGTGCTGGCCGACGGCGCCGAACGCGCCGTAGCGCCGGCGCGCGTGGCGCCCAGGCCGGCCGCGTCGAAGCCGGCCGCCTCCAAGGCGGCCGCCAAGGGCAGGGCGCTGGCGCGCGTACCAGCCGCGCCGCAACGCAAGATTGCCACTGAGAATACTGTTGCTGACGAGTGGGAAACGTTCTGATTGTTTGCGCCAGCGCTAGCTTGACATAGCGCCATGTTGAGAATTTTCCACAAGGAAAGATATTTTTCCCAAAGCGTTCCAGAGGTCTATATTATTGCTCTTAGGCACTTATAGACCTCCTGAGGAAACGCCATGTTCAAGCACCTTTTGACCGCACTGCTCGCCGGTCTCACCCTGATTCCCGCTGCTGCCGCCTCCGGCGCCGCCCTGACCGAGCTGGAAACGCGCTGGCTGAATGCCGCCGCTCCCGTGTTGGCGTATTCGCAACGTATCAACTTGCCAATTGATATCACCGTGCAACCGAAAGCCCGTCCCGGCGATGTGCCGCTGGCGATGGGTTTTGTCGACGGCCGCTGCAAGCTGGTGCTGTCGCTGCGCGGCAACCCGGCTGCCGAAAACATTCTCAACACGGTGCCGCAAGCCGAGCGTGCGTTGCTGATCGAAACCATGGCGGCCCACGAGATCGGCCATTGCTGGCGTTACGTGCAGGGCGTGTGGCATGCCCTGCCGGCCGGCTTCGTCGAAACCGGTGACGAACAGGCGCAGGACACGAGCTTGCTGGCCGAATCGAAAGCCATGCGCGAGATGCGGCGTGAAGAAGGTTTTGCCGACCTGGTCGCGCTGTCGTGGGTCCAGCGCCAGCATCCGGCCGAGTATGGCCGCGTGTACGCCTGGCTGTCGACCCTGCGCGACGCGGTGCCGGCCGAACGCAGCGGCCACGATACGCGCACCTGGGTGCGCCTGGCGAAGAATGCCGACGGCTTCGGCCGTGGCGCCACCCCGTTCGATGATGCCGTGACCATGTGGCAAGCCGGATTGCTCAACGATGAATAAGCTCTGCGCCGCCGTGTTGCTGGCGCTGGCCGGCCCGGCGGCGTGGGCCGCGCCGGCCACCGAAGCCCAGTGGATCGCCGCCGCCACGCAAGCGGTCGCCTACGGCCGTGCGCAGGGCATGCCGATCGAGCTGGAAATAGTTGACGGCAACGGTTTGCCGGGCCACACGCCGGTCGGGCTGGCCAGCGAAAACGGCCGCTGCACGTTGATCGTTTCGGCCAGCAACAATCCAACCGCCGACAAGCTCAGCGCGATGATCGCCCCCGACTTGCTCGACACCTTTCTGGCGGGCGCGGCGATGCATGAAGTCGGTCACTGCCACCGCCGCCTGAACGGCTTTCCCCATAACGAAAAACTGCTGCCCGTGGTCGCCTGGATCGGACCCGTGCGCGACTGGTTCGCGCGCCGCATCCGTACCGAGGAAGCCTACGCCGACATGACCGCCGTGGCCTGGATCGCGCGCTATCACCCCGAGCGGTATACCGCGCTGGTCAATGAAATGCTGCGCGTGCGCACCCGTTTCCGCGAGCCCAAGCACGACACGGTCGCCCTGCTCGAACGCGCCATCGCCGAGGGGCCGCAAGATGCCAACGAGAATCTTTTTGCCCAGGTCGATGAGCGATTAAACAGATATCGATAGTCCTTTTACGCCCGTATGTACGTTGTCGCACAGATGTTGCGAGTGGTTAGGATGTTAAATCCGTCTACCAACAACCATACATTTAAAGGGACCACCATGAAACCTATCGTCGCCACATTGCTTGCCACCGCCCTCAGCGCCGCTTTCGCCAGCGCCTATGCCGCCGAGACGACCACCAAGACCGATACCGCGACTTACCGCACGATGACGCAAAAGGCCGACGCCGACTACAAGCTCGCCTCCGCCCAGTGCAAGGACATGAGCGGCAACGCCCGCAACCTGTGCATGGAAGAAGCCAAGGTCACGCGCGCGCGCGCCGACCTGGCCGCCCTGACCGATTACAACAACACCCTCAAAGGCCGCAGCAAGGCCCGCACCGAACTGGCCAATGCCGATTACTCGCTGGCCAAGGTCAAATGCGCCGACACCAGCGGCGCCGAAAAAGACAGCTGCATGAGCAATGCGCGCGCGGTCCACACGGCGGCGCTGGCCGACGTCAAGGCGGACCGCAACATCCAGGTCGCCAGCACCGACACCATGAGCCCGGTTACCCGCACCACCACCACCGACGCCACCAAAGCGGCCGCCGTGGACAAATGCGCCCAGGTAGCGGGCAGCCCGAACACCGGCTGCCTGGTCGATAACAACAACCGCAGCGCGACCACCGCCGGCGCTGTTGCCAACCGCACCGAGATGGCTGCCGACACGGCCGGCCAGCGCACCGCCGACGCGGTCGGCGACGCCGCCAAAAAAACCCGTGCCGCCGGCGCCACCATGGCTGCCAAAACCGAACGCGCGATCGACAGCATGGCCGACAAAACCGAGCGCGCCGCCGACGCCATGGCGCCCAAGATGGACCGCGCCGCCGAAAAAACCGGTGCTGTCGTGGCCGACTCCGTGATCACTACCAAAGTCAAAGCCGACATCTTCAAGGAACCGGAACTGAAATCGATGGCCATCCACGTGGAAACCGAAAAAGGCGTGGTCATGCTGAGCGGCTTCGTCGATTCCAAGGCCGATGCCGAGAAAGCCGTGCGCCTGGCCAAGAGCGTCGATGGCGTGACCTCGGTCAAGAGCGCGATCAAGGTCAAGTAAGCCGAGCGCTACCGGGGCCGGACCCGCGCACAGCGGGCCGGCCGGCAGAAAACAGCGGCCCCGTGCGGTGCGACAATGCGATTCTGTTGCATTGCTGCACTGTGCGGGGCTTTGTTGCTGCAATCCATCGCGGCGCCCCCGCCCCACTGTATAATTTTCCTGTGAACAGACTAGAAGCCTTTGGATATATTGCCGCGCAAGCCGCACGCGGGGAGATTACCCTCCCGACCAGCGTGAACGCCGCCTTGCGCCTGCAACTTGCACTCGACAATCCCGATTGTCATATTGAAGACGCCATCAAGCTGGTGCTGGGCGAGCCGCAACTGGCCGCGCGCACCGTCGCGCTGGCTAACTCGGCCGCTTTCAACCGCAATGGCGACACCCCGATCACGAATGTGCGCGCGGCCGTCATGCGGGTCGGTTACCGCAGCTTGCAGACCCTGGTGGCCAGCCTTGTGGTGCGCCAGTTCGGCAGCCGCATCGTCGACCCGGGGTTGCGCGCCAAGGCCGAGCAGCTGTGGGAACACACCGCCCATGTGGCGGCGCTGGCCCAGGTGCTGGCGCGCCGCGTGACGTTCGTCAATCCCGATACGGCCATGTTCGCCGCCATCGTGCACGAGGTGGGCGGGTTTTACCTGCTCTCGCGCGCCGATGAATTTCCGGGCCTGCTCGACGACGATCCCGAAAAATGGGCCGAGTTGTGCGAGGAAGTCGTCAGCCGCGAAGTGCTGAAAAAACTGGCGATTCCCGAGACCGTCACCCAGGCCATCCTGGCCCTGCGCGATGGCTGGCTGACCATGCCGCCGAGCACCTTGCTCGACACCTTGTTGCTGGCCAATCAGTTCGCACCGGTCCGCTCGCCGCTCGGTGTGCCGGAAGAGCCCTTGCCCGAGCACGCCGATTCGGTGCTCGACTTCGTCATCGACAACGATACCCTGCAATCGATCCTTGACGAGTCGGCCGACGAAGTCAAGTCGATGAGCGCCGCGCTGCTGGTGTAAGGCACTCCTTCTTTTTTCTCTTCTTCTTCGATCGGCGGAACCAAAGCGCGTTCGCAGCTTCTAACCCCAGGCAGGGACAGGGGTCCCATGTCGGGGGGAGCGATGAGGCGCATTGCGCATGCGTGGTTGGCTGTTGCCGGTCCCGGGCCGCTGGCCCTGCTGCGCCCGATGATCGCGTGCGCCACCTTGCTCTTTCTCCTGCTGTGGACGCCGTCCGCCGCCGCCCTGGCCCCGGTAACCCTGCTCACGGTCGATGGCGCCATCGGCCCGGCCAGCGCCGATTATCTCGCGCGCGGCATCGCGCGCGCCGCGCAAGACGGCCACCAGCTGGTGATCATCGAACTCGATACGCCGGGCGGGCTGGACACGTCGATGCGCACCGTCGTCAAGGCCATCCTGGGCTCGCCCGTGCCGGTGGCGGTGTACGTGGCGCCGCCGGGCGCGCGCGCGGCCAGCGCCGGCACCTTCATCCTGATGGCCAGCCACATCGCCGCCATGGCGCCCGGCACCAACCTGGGCGCGGCCACCCCGGTGCAACTGGGCGGGCCCGGGGGCGCGGACGCCGACCCCGATGCGCCGCCCGACAGCGCTCCCGATCCGGGCAGGGCAGGGCGCAAACAGCGCGAGCGCACCAACGATCCGCGCGAGCGTCTCAACATCGATATCTAAGTAAGTGCGCATAAATTCTTGTGATTTCTAGCTTCCATAAGCGGCGCCTTGCTGTGTTGCCCACCGCTAGCAGTGCTCGCACTGCGTCGCGGCGTGCGCCTTGCAAGGCATCCGCTTCTGTTCGCTATAAATCACAATAATTTCTGCACACTTACTTAGCAGGTGCTCGACGCCCAGACCGACGCCTGGGGCATCAAGGTGGCCAATGTCGAAATCAAGCACGTCGACCTGGACGAATCGATGGTGCGCGCCATCGCCCGCCAGGCGGAAGCGGAACGCGAGCGGCGCGCCAAGGTCATCCACGCGGAAGGAGAATTGCAGGCGTCCGAAAAGCTGATGCAGGCGGCCAACGTGCTGGCCAAGCAGCAGGGTGCGATGCAGCTGCGCTACCTGCAAACCCTGGGCACCCTGGCCAGCGACAAGAGCACGACGATTGTGTTTCCGCTGCCGCTGGACATGCTGGGCGGGCTGCTCGACCGGGTGCGCGACAGTCCGGCCGGCTAAGACAGCCGCGCCAGGGCGATCGAAGGGGCTCGCGTGCGTCCGCCCGCTCAGTGCGGCCGTGCGTGGACCGGGCCGGTCAGTGAAGGCGCTGCCATGCCAGGCCGATCCATTCGTGGGTGGCGTAGTACGAGCGGAACATGCCGCTCCAGCCGGGCACGAACATCAGCGGCGAGAGCGTGCTGCGCGAATAGAACATGGTCGGCGCCGGCACGACGTCCAGGCCGGCGGCGCGGAAGGCGCGCTCGGCGCGCGGCATGTGCATGGCGTGCGTAACAAGCAGCACGCGCCGCACCCCGCCCGCCTTGAGAATGGCCGCGCTGTAGAGGGCGTTCTGGGTGGTGTCGGCCGAGCGTTCTTCGGTCCAGGCGACCGGTGTGCGGAAATCGTCGCGCAGGGCGCGCGCCATGGTGACGGCCTTGGGTGGAATACCTTTGTCCGGCTCGCCATTGCCGCCGCTGACCAGCAGCGGCAGATTGGTGGCGTGTTGCAGGTGCGCGGCGTAGCGCAGGCGCAGCAGGGCGATGTCGTCGGGAATATCGGCGCCGCCGTACTCGGGCGCGGCATGCACGTTGCCGGCAGCCAGCACCACGATGGCCTGGGCGCCGCTGTGAAGGGCGTCGGCCAGCGGCGCCGTGCGTTGTTCCAGGGGCCACACCAGCAGCAGCGAGCCGGCATTGGTCGACAGCACCAGCAGGGCGGCCAGTCCCAGCCGGCTGACGGCGCGCCCGCAGCGTGGCCAGCGTCGCCGCAGGGCGTAGCCGGCCAGGATCAGCACGATCAGGCTCATCGGTGGCATGAGCAGCACGCGCACTACGATCTCGATCATGGCCGCGGCGCGCGCCCGCCCGGCTCATGGCCTCGCTTGCTCACAGCGAGGCCCAGGCCTGGCGCAGGCCGAGCACGTGCACGATGCCGATGCCCAGGCAAATGGCCGAGCTCCAGCCCCAGAACACCAGGCTGCGACCCGGCATCAGGATCAACATCGGCACAAAGGCCAGGCCGCGCACCACGTACACGGTGGTGATGGCGCACAGGATGACGCGCATCCATGGCAAGCGCGGCAGCACGCCGGCGCCGGCCAGCGCGTACGCGGCCCAGACCAGCAGCACGGCGCTGATGGCGGCGGTGACGATGGCGGGATACCAGGAACCGGAGGCGGCCATGCGGGCCATCGGCTCGCCCGCGCCGAGGGCGCGATACCAGTCGGGGCCGCCGGCGATGCAGGCAATGTGGAGGAGGGCCGCAGCGGCACTGAGGCCGGCGGCGGCAAGGAGAAAGTGGGCGGACGTCTCGGTCATGGTGGCAGGCGGGGGCAGGTTGTCGCGCAACGCGAACTGGAAACTCACTGTGTGCGCCAGGAAATTGGCTTTCAGCGTAAAGTCATTATAAGATTAACAAAATGCATTGTGGAGCAGAACATGAAATGGGAAGGTAATCGCGAAAGCGACAACGTGGAAGATGTGCGCGGTTCGGGCGGCGGCGGCGGCGGGGGCGGTTTTGGCTTCGGCGGACGCTCGATCGGCATCGGGTCGATCGTCATCGCCCTGGTCGGTGGCTGGATTTTCGGGGTCAACCCGATGACCATCCTGAACATCATGAGCGGGGGCGGAGGCGGACAGGCGCCGGTGCAGCAACAGCAAAGCCAGGCGCCGGGCGAGCCAGCCAGCGACCGCGGCTCGAAGTTCGTGCGCGTGGTGCTGGCCGATACCGAGGATGTGTGGACGAAATTGTTCCGCGAGCAGGGCGGCACCTACCAGAAACCCGCGCTGCAACTGTATTCCGGCCGCACCCAGACCGCCTGCGGCGCCGGCAGTAGCGCGACCGGGCCTTTCTATTGCCCGGCCGATCGCAAGGTATATCTGGACATGAGCTTTTTCCAGCTGATGGAACAGCGCTTCAAGGTCGAGGGTGAGTTTGCCCAGGCGTACGTGATTGCCCATGAAATCGGCCATCATGTGCAGCATGCGATGGGCCTGACCGACAAGGTCGACGAGGCGCGTCAGCGCGGCACCGAAAAACAGGCGAACGCGATGTCGGTGCGCCTGGAATTGCAGGCCGACTGTTTTGCCGGGGTATGGGCGTTTCACGCCAACCAGTCGCGCGCGATCCTCGAGCAGGGCGATGTGGATGCCGCGCTGAAAGCGGCAACGGCGATCGGCGACGATGCCTTGCAGCGCCAGTCGCAAGGCCATGTGGTGCCGGATTCATTTACCCACGGCACGTCGGAACAGCGTGCGCGCTGGTTCAAGCGCGGCCTCGACAACGGCCAGGTCGCGCAATGCGATACCTTCGCCGCGCGCCAGCTGTAAGGCCGCTCAGGCGTTGCTGAGCGCTTCGGCGCCAGCCATCAGCGACTCGACCGCGCGCTCGAACACGGGCGCGTGTTCCATCGTGCGCAAGGTTTCATCCTGCATCGCCGCCAGCAGGGCGTCGCGGGTGAAGGTGGCGGGCGCGGCCTGGCCCTTGACCGAAAACAGGTACAGGCTGCCGCGCGGGCTCACCGCATTCAGGCGTGCCGGCACGTAGCGCCCATCGAGGGCGATTTCGAAGCCGGCGCCCGGCAGCGCCATGCCCAGCCATTCCTGTTCGTCGGCGGCGCGCGCCGCGCTCTTGCCCGGATCGGTGTACAGGTCGGCGCGGATGCCGCGCTGCGCCAGCGCCGCTTCAAGCTGGGCGTGGCCGATGCTGACCGCGTCCCGGCCCGCTTGCGGCACCCCGTCGAAGGCGGCGAAATGGGCGCGCAACTGGGCCAGGGTGGCGGGGCGGGCCGAGGGCGGCTGGCGTTGGCCCAGCACATCCATGTGCACCATCACCAACTGATCGAGCGCGGCCTTGGCCGCTTCCTGGCCCATGCCGGCCGCGGCCAATCCTTCACGCACCCGTTTAACCATGCCGGGCAGCATGCTGACCATCACGGCGCGATCTTCCAGGGTGGTTTTTTCCTGGGAGCTCCAGACCAGCTCGGCCAGCATCGCCCGGCTGGCGCTCGCCTCGCTGGCGGGATGCGCCAGCACCCGGCTCCAGATATCGGTAATGAAATTGCCGATGCGCGGATCGAGGTCGAGCGGATCGAGCAAGGGCGCCAGGGCGGTCGCGGCATCGCTGTGGCGCGCACTGGCCGCTTCGAGGGTGCCGAGGGTGTCGATGCAGCGCGCCAGGCCCAGGTCGCTGCGCGGCAGCAGTGCCGACACGAACTGGTCGAGCTGGCGCTGGCCGTCAGCAAACGCTGTCATGTCGGTGTCGAACCCGTCCAGCACCTCGTCGATGACTGTTTCGATCTGGCTTTCCAGGGCGGGATAACAAGCCATCTCGGGCGTGATGCCGGTCGCGACCGTGCCGATCCGGTCGAGCAGGCGGCGCGCGGGATGCTGGGCGTCGTGCAGCATCGACGGTTCCTGCATGGCGGCGCGCAGGAAGGGGACGTGCAGGCGGCCAAGCTGGCCGCGCACGCCTTCCGGTAATTGCTCGTCATGCACGATGGATTCGAACAGCAGGCTGACCAGGTCGATCGTCACGCGCTCCGGCTCGCTGCTGGCGGCATCGGCAAGCCTGGCGCGCAGGTCGAGCGGGGCCGGCGCTTCGCGGCTGGGCATCCCGCCGGCCTGGGCCGGACGCACTTGCTGCAATTGTTTCAGTTGCGCTTCCAGGGCGCTGTGCCCGCCGCTGGCATCGCCCGCCATGGCCGGCGCGTGGGCGTGACGGGGCGGGCGCGCCGCTTTCGGCTGGTTGAACACATTCCAGACCATCTCTTGCAAGTCGGGCAGGGGCCGCTGGGCCAGGGCGCCGTGGGCGGCCGGCGCCTGCCGCTGCTGCTGCATCAGGCGTTGCAATTCTGGCATCATGCGGGCTTGCTTCGGCTGGGCTGGCGGCTTGAGCGGATTGGACGGGTGTGCCGCCGGCGCGACAGCGCGCCCGCTGGCGGGACCGTGCGCGATCAGCTGCTCCGCCGCCTTTTGCCAGGCAAGCCGGTCACGCTGGGCACGGGTGAGCGCGGTCGGACGCGCGGTCAGTTTGGTGGAAATGCCACGCGATTCGAATACTTCTTCTATTGCAACGTAGTATCCTTGCAGGCAATGCACCATCGCCAGCGAGAGGGTGTCGAACAGCACTTTCGACTGTGCCTCGTCCATGACGCACTGGCGCAGCGCCTCGTGCAGCGAGCGCGCCAGCAGGTACGGGCGGAAGGGGTTTTCGCGCTCGCGCACGTCGCCATCGCCATGCAACTGGGCAATCATCAGGTTCAGGCGCCCGAGGCTGGGCTGGTCGGCGTCGCGCAGGCGCATCACCAGGCGGTCGATTTCGATTTGCCGCGTGACCACATCGTCCTCGATCAGGGTCAGGTTGTCGGCGCTGATGTCGTCGATGCTGGCGCGGGTGTCCATGTACATGGTGTCCATGGCGCGCTCGAGGTAGCTGGCGAAGTGATGCTCCATGCGCTCCTGCAACAGAACGGCGTTCTGGCGCAAGATGTAGCGGGCATTGGTCATCAGGCGCACGTCGGCCCCGCCTTTGCCCTGCAAGGCCTTGTCCAGGGTAGCGCCGGCCTCGGCGATGGTTTTGGCGGCGAGGACACGAAAACCCGACAGTGCGGGTTGTTTCGCAAGCTGGAACACTCTTTTTGGTATTTGCATGGCGTTTTTTGTGCTCAAATGGATGAGCTGATCCGGATGTCTGTCAGCCATCATAGCGCATTAGAGCAACAAAGTTGGCTTGTATGCACTGTTCAGTTGCATTTATTTAATGAAGATGTATAAGATACAATGCTTGTTCGCGACCTCTGTCTATGCGTGTTGGCGAACCGACCACATGTAAGATCAACCTTAGTATCCCCAGAATGAAAATTTTCGCTGAACTCGATGATGCGGTCCTGAACAGAACTGTTCCGGCCAGTAACGATCCCATTGCCGTCGCCACGGCCCTGGCGGCCCCGGTGCGCCCCTTGCGCGTGATCGGGCGCGGCGATACCCTCACCGCGCAAAAAGTCGAGGTCGGCATCATTTTGCAAGCCATGCTGGGGACCGGAGGCGCTGCGGAGTATCTGTCTGACAACTCGGTCCACATCAGTGTGTCCTTGCGCGTGCTGACCAAACCGGCCTTGCGGCGCGGCAATCACGACGAATTCGGGATTCCCACCGATATCGAAGGATAGACAAGCGTTGTTTCCCGGTGAGCGACGCGGCTGTCGCGCTCACTGATCCCTGGCTTGGCAGCGTGTCCGGGCCGCCAGTAGCGGCGTGCGGGTTTCTCCACACGCACGCGTGCCGGCCTCACCACGGCAGGACGGCGAAGTGGTCCACCAAAAAATCCAGTAGCGCGCGCACCGACGGCGACAATTGCCGGCGCGACGGATAAATCGCATAAATCGTCAGGGCCGGCATGCGCCACCCGGGCAACACCTGGCGCAAGGCGCCGCTGGCGACCATCGGATTGACGAGGTAGGTCGGCAGCATGGCGATGCCGCCGCCGGCCAGCGCCGAGGCCAGCAGGGCGGTGGCGTCATTCGCGCTGAAATAGCTGAGCACATCGACCTCGGTCGACTCCCCATCGCGCGCAAACGACCAGATGTTGCGCCCCACATTGGCATGGCTGAGGCAGCGGTGGCTTTCCAGTTCCCGTGGCGCGGCCGGCGCGCCGTGCGTATCCAGGTAGGCCGGGGCGGCCACCAGCATGGAATCGCATTGCGCCAGCGGGCGCGCGATCAGCAGGGGCGACGGTTCGCTGCTGATGCGGATGGCCAGGTCGATCCGTGCTTCCACCAGGTTGAGCGCGCCTTCGTTCAGGTTGAGATCGATATGCAGGCGCGGATGGCGCTCCAAAAAGCGCGTGAGCGCCTGCGCCAGCTGCGCGTGTCCGAACGACATGCTGCAGGTGACGCGCAACTGTCCGCGCAGCTCGCCGCCGCTGGCGGTGTCTTCTTCCATCTCTTCGCTTAAGGACAGCATCTGCTGGCTGCGCCGCAAGCAGTTCTCGCCGGCATCGGTGAGCGTGACGCGCCGCGTCGTCCGTTGCAGCAAGCGCGTGCCCAGCCATTTTTCCATTTCCGACACATAGCGCGTGACCATGGCCCGCGACATGTCGAGCTTGTCCGCGCTGGCGCTGAAGCTGCCGCTGGTGGCCACCTCGATGAAGACACGCATTGCTGTGATTCGATCCATTTGTTCGATCCATGAAACAGTCATGCGCAGTTTAACCCGTTTATCGGCGCTAAAGACATCATTACACTGG
This sequence comes from Massilia rubra, assembly GCF_011682065.1. Classification (GTDB taxonomy): domain Bacteria; phylum Pseudomonadota; class Gammaproteobacteria; order Burkholderiales; family Burkholderiaceae_D; genus Telluria_A; species Telluria_A rubra. Next base: position 457,652 of record NZ_VUYU01000001.1, read on the forward strand.
CCGCTTCCGTACAACAACTTTATTGGAGTCACTATGTTCCGCACCACCGCCATTGCCGCCGCCCTGACCCTGGTCTTTACCAATGCGCTGGCCGCGCCCGCCCTGCAAACGAAGGTCTACAACGCCGATGGCGCCAGCTTCAACGTCAATTCGACCTTGATTTATGGCGAGACCGAAGCGATGGTGATCGACGCCGGCTTCACCCGCGCCGACGCGCTGCGCATTGCCGCCAACGTGCTCGACAGCGGCAAGCAGCTCACCACCATCCTGGTCAGCCAGGCCGATCCGGATTACTACTTCGGCGTGGACACGCTCAAGCAGATTTTCCCCAAGGCGCAAGTGGTCGCCACGCCGCAAGTGATCGAGAAAATCAAGGAAAAGATGGCGGCCAAGGTAGCCTTCTGGACCCCCAAGATGGGTGTCAACGCCCCAGCCGCGACCAGCCTGCCGACCGCGCTGCACAACATGACGCTCACGGTCGATGGCCAGGCGGTCGAAGTACGCGGCACGCAAGGCGCGCTGGCGCATCGTCCGTATGTGTGGATTCCATCGATCAAGACCGTCACCGGCACCATCGGCGTGTTCGGCAACTTGCACTTGTGGATGGCCGATGCGCCAACGGCGGCGCAGCGCAGCGCGTGGAGCGCCCAGCTTGAGGAAATGGCCGCGCTGAAACCGGCCGTGGTCATTCCGGGGCACATGAAGGCGGGCACGCAACTCGACCAGGGCAGCATCGCCTACACCCAAGGCTACCTCAAGCGTTACGAGACAACGCTGGCGGCGACGGCCAACAGCGCCGAGCTGATTGCGCGCATGAAGAGCGCCTATCCCGACGCGCCTCCGGGCCTGGCGCTCGATATCGGCGCCAAGGTCAGCAAGGGCGAGATGAAGTGGTAAGCGCCTGAACAGGGCAGGGCGTGCACGTTTTTAGGTAGGGTTTGCCGCGAAAGCGGCGAATCCTTGCTCTTGATGAAGGCTGTATAGACATGCCATCCCGACGTCGACAAACAGGCCAAATCATGTCTTTCTTGGAACTAATCACTTAAAATGCGAATCCGCATGCCTGGTTGCCGCCTGTATCAAACGTTCCCTCCAGGCTGGCGCAGACATTGCTTTTCTTCCAGTTGTCATTGATGCTCCCTGCCAAATGCGCGGGAGTCCAGCTTCACACATACGAGAAGAGGTTCGAATGGAAGGTTTTATTGATGGTCTGAATGGCATCATCTGGAGCAAGGGATTGATTTACCTTTGCCTCGGTGCAGGTTTGTTTTACTAGATCCAGACCCGCTTTGTCCAGGTCAGGCAAGTCAAAGAGATGTTGCGGCTGCTGTTCAAACGCAAGAACACCGATTCCGGCATCTCCTCATTCCAGGCCCTCGCGGTCTCGCTTTCCGGCCGGGTTGGCGTGGGCAATATCGCCGGTGTCGCCGCGGCCATCGGTTTCGGCGGCCCCGGTGCGGTGTTCTGGATGTGGGTCGTGGCCTTCCTGGGCGCCAGCACGGCCTATGCCGAGTCGACCCTGGGCCAACTCTATAAAGTGGAAGAGGACGGCCAGTATCGCGGCGGCTCGGCCTATTTCTTCGAACGTTGCCTGGGCTGGCGCTGGCTGGGCATCGCCTTTGCCATCTCGTCCGTCATCGCCTGCGGCATCTTCCTGCCTGGCGTGCAAGCCAATGCCGTCGGCAATGCCGTAACCCAGATTTTCGGCAACGGCGACATGGTCGACACCGTTCTGGGTCCGGTGGGAACCCATAAACTGATCGGCCTGGGCGCCATCCTGGTGCTGCTGGCGGTGATCATTTTCGGCGGCATCAAGCGCATTGCGCAATTTACCGAATACGTCGTGCCTTTCATGGCGCTCGGCTATATCGTGCTGGCGCTGGTTGTTGTCGGAATGAACATCGAGAAGCTGCCCGGCGTCTTCAGCCTGATTTTTTCGGATGCATTTACGGCGCAAGCCGGTTTTGGCGCTGCCATCGGCTGGGGCGTGAAGCGCGGTGTCTATTCCAACGAAGCCGGGCAGGGGACGGGAACCCATGCGGCGGCCGCAGCGGAAACCGAGCACCCGGCCCAGCAGGGGCTGGTGCAGGCGTTTTCGATTTACGTCGATACCCTGCTGGTCTGCACTGCCACTGCCTTGATGATCTTGATTACCAATCAGTACAACGTCCAGGGGACGCTGCCCGATGGCCAGTTTATCGTGCAAAACCTGCCTGCCAGTACCGAAATAGGTTCGGCGGCATTTACCCAGATGGCGCTGCAGTCGGCTTTCGGCGGCTTCGGTCCGATGTTTGTCGGCGTGGCACTGTTCTTCTTCGCCTTCACGACCATTATTGCTTACTACTATATTGCGGAAACCAATATCGCCTACCTGAACCGCTTTTTCAAGCGCGGCGTGCCGTTGGTCATGGTGAAATTGGTGATCATGGCGATGGTGACTTACGGCACGATCAATAGCGCGGGCTATATCTGGAATCTCGGCGATATTGGTGTCGGCATCATGGCGTGGATTAACATCATCGGCATCCTGATCATTTTCTTCATGGCCAAACCGACCATGCTGTGCCTGCGCGATTACGAAGCCCAGTTAAAGGCCGGCGGCGCGATTTCCTTCGACCCGATCAAGCTGGGTATCAAGAATGCCAGTTTTTGGGAAAAGCGCGCAGCGGCGGCGAAAAAATAGCGGTCAAAGGCGGCCTTGATGGCCGTCAGTCGCATTGGCGCCGTAGCGCACCAACGGGGCGTTTGTGCCCCCTTGGTCGTGAGCTGCCCTCGTATCGACAAATCGATTTGACGGCGGCATGGCAAACATGCAACACTTTGCAAGGTAGCAAGCCCGTTGGCAAGCCATCGCCATGATGGGCGCAGCGAGCAGATCATTTTCGGAGTATTCAATGCACCCCATTATTTCAAGAACGTTTTTCGGCTTGCGGCCCGCCTATTACGTCCGGCAGTTCATCTATGCGCTGATTCCCACGGCGATCATCTTCAACTTCATGTTGTCCAAAAAAGGCGAATTCGGGATTCTGTGGCCGATGTATGCCCTGATGATCGCCAATGTCGTGCTCTATCCGTATGCGCGGCACTTCGTTTCCAGCGTGTTCGGTTTGCTCCGCGGTGACGGCACCTACTACGTGAGCGTGGTCGTGCTGCTGCTCTGGAATCTGTTGGTGCTAGCGATTGTGCTGGGGATTGCAGTCTTCGTCGCACCGTTGGGCCTGATCGTTCTGTATTTTCAAAACAAATAGACGACGGCGCAGGCGCACATATCCGCGCTGCGACGTGGGGGCATTGAATCATCTTCGAAGCAGATCGCTCATGGCATATTTGCAACGATTCTTCCAAGTCGCTAAATTTCCCTTTCCCGCTTTGCGCTACTTGAATCAAGGGAAATTGGCTGTTGCTTTGCTATGCCGCGACATGTCATAGTTGTCACATGTCTTTCCCCCAATATGGAGTCACGCCAGTGAATGAACGAATCGAGAAAAGCTGTCATGAATTTTGGCTGATGACGTGTGGTTTGAATACTCATGCGCGGGGAAAGGGATACGCACAGCTTGATACACCCTGGAACGCTTTTGGAAGCGACGACATTCTCGTTTGCACGCTTTGGACGGATGAGATCGTTAGCGTGTTTGACCCTCTTGGGGCCAAAGTGCGTAAGTTTGTAAAGATTGGTGGAAAGATGAAATTGTGGAAGGGTCCCGCCGTGAAGCACGGCGCGCAAGCCGACCAGAATTTGCGAAGGGCAGCGAAAGATCGGCTGCGGGTAGTTGGCTATGAAGCGGAGCCTCATTTCCACACGAATGAACCTGACGCAAGAAGCGTGAAATATTTTTATTTGGATCGCGCCCATGAGCTCAAGCGAATCTTCGATTTTTCGGAGGCGGCAATGCTGGAACGATTGAGAGTGGAGGAGGCCTTTGGCCGGATGAGGCAGGAGGGGCCACTGCAGCCAGCCTATTTGTACGAATTAGTCAGTCCGCGCGGGGATTTTCCCGGCATGACTACAGCGCAGCGGAAGGTGGGAATTCCTGACGAAATCCCAGATCAAAATGATAGTAATGAAGAGGATGAAGACGCTGATGATGATCTTGTGCTTTTCGCCCAGGATGAACATGAGAAGGCGTCTACGGAAACGTATGCAAAGCGTTGCCTCCCCATTCTAATCGCCCATGTGCTCAAGCAAAACGATCAATTAATGGAGACGTTGACCTATAAGGAACTTGCCGGAAGCTTGGGCCGTCTGAACAAGCATGGCGAACCGTGGGCGCGCGGCCTTGGCCACGTTCTCAGTCGTGTGACATCGATGATCGAGGGCGTCGACCTCAATTGGTCCCAGCCCATCCCGTATCTGACGACAATAGTGGTCGCAGGGCAAGGCCCCAATAAGGGATTGCCAGGGATTGGTGTCAAGGAGCGATGGATCGGATACGAGCAGTTGATTTTGGCGGAGAAGCGGTCGAAACTGGCGAATGAGCATGAAAAAATCATTCGATTTGGCGACAGGTGGAATGAAGTCCTCGAGCGTCTCGGTTTGGATCCGGTGCCCGCCGTTGATAGTGAGAATAAGAAAAACGCTGGCGGTGGTTGGGGCGGCGGCGAGTCGGAGCAACACAAGGCGCTTAAACTATTCGTGAAGAACCACCCGGAACTGGTCGGCGCCGACGCGTCATGGTTCTCATCGAACGAATATGTGTTGCGATCCGGCGATGAAATTGACGTTTTCTTTAAGTCGGATGATTGGTGGATCGGGGTTGAAGTGAAATCCGCGGTCTCTGACGGACTTGAGCGGGATTATGAGCGCGGCCTGTATCAGGTCGTGAAATATCAGGCCGTTCTTGAAGCGCAGGCACTCATGGACTGCCCTGATAAACCTCCGCAAGTGCGAGTATTCCTGGTACTGGAAAGTCTGCTGCCGAAAAAATACGTGGAGGTGGCAAAACGATTAAAAGTTGATGTCAAAGACAACATTAAGCCACTGACATGAATAAAACCTGTTTCATAGGTCATTCTTGCCAATAGGTCGCCGGCGCACGAGTGCCAGACAAAAAAAGCCCACGAACTTGCGTTCGTGGGCTTTTTTCTTGCATCTTGGTAGGCCGTGCGGGATTCGAACCTGCGACCAACGGATTAAAAGTCCGCTGCTCTACCAGCTGAGCTAACGACCCAAGGTAAAACGTACAACATAAAACTGTCAAAAAAAGCAGTGGCGATCGCTCGCAACTGCTTTCATTGCTTACTGCGAATTCGTGGTAGGCCGTGCGGGATTCGAACCTGCGACCAACGGATTAAAAGTCCGCTGCTCTACCAGCTGAGCTAACGACCCCGAAAGAGGCAATATTATAGCTGGCGATTTCGTTTTCCGCTAGGAAGTTTTGCAACAGCTGTTATCGCGCCCCGGTTCAGGTCAGCTTGGCGGTGACTTTGAGCACTTCCTCGGCCGTGGTCATCCCCTCGATGATCTTGTACGCGCCGGCGATGCGCAGCGGTTTCATGCCGTCGTCCACGCTTTGCTTGCGCAAGGTCGCCAGGTCGGTCTGCTTGCCGATCATGTTGGTAAAGCCTTCCGTCACCGTCAGCAACTCGTACAGGCCGGTACGGCCGCGGAAACCCGTCTGGCGGCACTCCGGACAGCCGATCGGCCGGTACACCACCTCGGGCTTGGGAATATTCCAGGAGCCGCCGATGCTTTCCCACACATCGTCGTTGAGCTCGCCCCCGGGCGCCTTGCACAGCGGGCACAGGGTGCGCACCAGGCGCTGCGCCATGATGCCGATCAGCGTCGCTTCCAGCAGGTAATGCGGCACGCCCAGTTCCAGCAGCCGCATCACGGCCGAGGGCGCATCGTTGGTGTGCAGGGTCGACAGCACCAGGTGGCCCGTCAGGGCCGCCTGGATCGCCATTTCGGCCGTGGCCAGGTCGCGGATCTCGCCCACCATGATGATGTCGGGATCTTGCCGCATCAGCGCCCGCACCCCCTCGGAGAAGCCGAGGTCGACGCCGGGCTGCACCTGCATCTGGTTGAACGAGGGCTCGACCATCTCGATCGGGTCTTCCACCGTGCACACATTGACTTCGGTGGTGGCCAGCGCCTTGAGCGTGGTGTACAGGGTGGTGGTCTTGCCCGAGCCGGTCGGGCCGGTCACCAGGATGATGCCGTGCGGGCGCGTGGTCAGCCCATCCCAGCGCGCCGCGTCGTCCGCCGGAAAGCCGAGCTCGGGCAGGGTCTTGACCACCACTTCCGGATCGAAAATCCGCATCACCAGCTTTTCGCCAAAGGCGGTCGGCATGGTCGACAGGCGCAGCTCGACTTCCTGGCCGCCGCTGGTAAGGGTCTTGATGCGGCCGTCCTGCGGGCGGCGCTTTTCGATCACATCCATGCGCCCGAGCAGCTTGATGCGCGCCGTCATGGCGATCATCACCACCGCCGGCACCTGGTAGACCTGGTGCAGCACGCCATCGATCCGAAAGCGCACCGAGGCAATCTCGCGCTTCGGTTCGAGGTGAATATCGGAAGCGCGCTGCTCGAAGGCGTACTGCCACAGCCAGTCGACGATGTTGACCACGTGCTGGTCGTTGGCGTCGAGCTTGTTCGACTTGCCCAGTTCGACCAGTTGTTCGAAGTTGTTGCGCAGCGCCAGGTCCTGGCCCTTGGACTTGTTGGCGTCCTTGATCGACTTGGCCAGGCTGAAGAACTGCGAAATATATTGCGAAATTTCCAGCGGGTTGGCGATCACCAGCTCGATCTTGCGCCGCGATACCTTGGTGATCTCGGCTTCCCACTCGACCGAGAACGGTTCGGCGGTGGCCACCACCAGGGTGGTGCCGTTCAGTTCGATGGGCAGGATGTTAAAGCGCGCGGCATAGCTCGCGGTCATCACATCGGCCACTTTGGTAAAGTCGATCTTGAGCGGGTCGATGCGGATAAACGGCAGCCTGACCTTGCCCGCAGCCCATTCGGTGAGCACGTCGAGCGTGAGCAGGCGCTGCGGGGCGATGGCCGAGACCAGCTTGCACTGCGCGACGGCCGAGAGCGGATGCATGGAGCCCACCGCCGTTTTGAGGATGCCCTGGGCCTGCGCGTAATTGGCCTTGACGTTGACCTTTTCCACGATGCCGTCGGCCAGCAGCCACGAAAAGATCGCCTGCAGGTCGAGCGACTTGGGGGTGGTCCGCTTGGGCGGCGCGCTGGCTACGTGATGTTCTGCGTTCAATCCGTTTTCTCCGATGGCTGTTGGCACTTACTTGGGCGCCAGCAAGCCCTTGACCCACGATTTGGCCGGCAGTTTGGTGGCCGTGACGATCTGCGCGGCGCGCGCGGCGAGCGCCTCGGGGTCGATTGCCGGACGTTGCTTGAAGCACAGGGCGACCACGTTGCCGTCGTGGACTTCCGGCAGGCAGATCACATGGGCGAAGGCAAATTTCATCGCCTTGATATTGCGTGCGAAGCTGGGATGGTCGCCGAACAGGTTGACGGTCATGATGCCGCCGTCGCGCAGGCAGGCGTTGCAAGCCTGGTAGAACTCGGGCGTGTCGAGCACCGGGCCGCGCGCGGTGGCGTCGTACAGGTCGCATTGCAGCACGTCGAAGGCGTCGGCGTTGGCGGGATCGTTGACGAAGTCGAGCGCATCCATTTCGAGCACGCGCAGGCGCTCGTCTTCGGGCGGCATCTTGAACATCGAGGCGCAGATGGCGATGACGGACGGGTTCAGTTCGACCGCCGTCACCGTTGCCTCGGGAAAGGTCTTGTAGCAGTATTTGCTCAGGGTGGCCGTGCCCAGGCCGAGCTGGGCGATGGCGCGCGGGGCCTCGATGAACAGCATCCAGGCCATCATTTGCTGGGCATATTCGAGCTCGGGCCAGTCGGGTTTGCGGATGCGCATGGCGCCCTGCACCCATTCGGTGCCGAAATGCAGATAACGCACGCCGTCCTGTTCGGAGAGCGTGACGGGCGCAAACTTGGGCTTACGGGCTGGACGGCGCGAGGATTCGGCCTGTTCGATGGATTTTCGTTTGATGAGCATAGGACGCCTGATTCGATCGCCCATTATCGGTGGATGGCTTACTGGAGTGCAAGCTAAATGCGGCGGAAACCATTACCCGTAACACCGTCATTCCCGCGCAGGGCTAGGCGCCCCCACGGCAATCCAAGGCATCTCTGCTAAGCGAAGGTGCCTTGGATTCCCGCCGAGGGCCGCCTTGGCGCGGGAATGACGGTTTGAGGTTAGCGGTGCTAACAAGCTCTTGAATTGTTGAAGCGTCCCAACTTACTGCCCCCGCTCCGGCTCCACCGACACGCGCAGGCGGATGCGCTGGCCCGGGTCGCGGTCCATCAGGCTGGTGTACGTCTGCCCGCGGTAGTCGTACGTGACATCGTAGCCCGTCGTGCGCGACTCGTACGCGTCGACCATGCGGCACTGGCGCACCGCCTGTTCCTGCATGTATTGCTGCTGGGCCTGCACCGGGCGGCCGTTATTGTCGACCCGGTCGCCAACCACCGCGCCGGCGATCGCGCCGGCCGCCGTGGCTGCCGCGCGGCCACTGCCGCCGCCGACCTGGTTGCCCAGCAAGGCGCCGGCGATGCCGCCGATGATGGCGCCGCCCGCACTACGCTGCTGCTGCTGCTGTTGTACCGGCACCTGGACGTACTCGGTCTTGCATTCCTCGCGCGGCTGGCGGATCTGCTCGACCCGCGGCTGGACGCGGATCACACGCCCGTAGTCGGCGAATTCGCTGGCCTGGGCAAACGGCAGGGCGCAAAAGCCCAGGGCTGTCACGATCAGTTTGGTGTGCATGTTCATGGGATACCTCGTTGTAGGGTAAGACAATGTAAGAGGGCTCTGAGTTCCAAGCCTGAGAACCACGACACCATGGTAGTCCTGTCAGTCCCGATTTTGAAATCCGCATGGCAACAATTTGTAACAGCGAGAATACGGGCGGCAAGTGGTCGCGGAATCGGGCGCCCTTCCATCGCAAGTCCTCCAAATTAGAGTCATTCTAGAGAAATTGCTCTGATTTATTACAAATGTTGTGGTTCAAATCACATTCGGGTTGATTCAGTAACCACAAAACGTTACCCTTATACGATTAGGGGGTATATTGGCGGGTGGCAACGGTAGCAGGAGATCGGCGTTTTCCCCGGTAAGCGCGACGCATCGGCAACAATAGTACTGAAACGCACCCGACCACACCAGGACGACTTGAGGGAAAAATGAGTTTGTTGATTACAGTGCCGCCCAATCTTGTGCAGTCCATCCGTGCCTTCCGTGTCGTGGAACTGCAAGAAGAAGCAGTCCGGCTGGGACAGCATTTCCTGTACGCGCATTGCGCCGATACACTGACCAAGCAGCAGGTGTGCGGACGCATCGCCGAGAATTTCTATTTTCCCAAGCCTTGCGGCAAGAACTTCGACGCCCTGCGCGAATGCCTGACCGATACCATTCATAAAGCCGGCGCCCAGCCGGGTTTTATCGTGGTCCTCGAACAATTGCCCAATACGCAGAAATTCGACAAGGAAGCGCGCGAAACCCTGCTCGACGTGTTCCGCGACGCCGCCGACTACTGGGCCGAGAAAAAAGTGCCGTTCCGCGTGTTTTACTCCTTCGAATAAGCCTTTTGCGGCGCCAGGCGGCGCGTCGGGCCGCCAGCGCATCCGTGCTGCGCTGCAACAATTGTATCCCGGTTTATTGGTCCGGCCAGCCGCTCAGGGTACAATGCGCGCTATGAAAAACATTGTGATCCTCATTTCCGGGCGCGGCAGCAACATGGAAGCCGTCGTCCATGCTGCTCGGGAAGAGCAGTGGCCGGCGCGTATCGCGGCCGTCATCAGCAACAAGGCTGACGCCAAAGGGCTCGAATTTGCCCAGGAACACGGCATCCCGACCGCCGTGGTCGCCAACAAGGAATTCGCCACGCGCGAAGCGTTCGACGCCGCCCTGCAAGACACCATTGACGGCTTTGCGCCCGACCTGGTGGTGCTGGCCGGCTTCATGCGCATCCTCACGCCAGGCTTTGTCGCCCATTACGACGGGCGCATGCTCAATATCCATCCCTCGCTGCTGCCGCTGTTTCCCGGCCTGCATACCCACCAGCAGGCGCTCGACGCCGGCGTGGCCAGGCACGGCGCCACGGTGCATTTCGTCACCGCCGAACTCGATCACGGCCCGGCCGTGCTCAAGGCGGAAGTCGACGTGCTGCCGGGCGATACCCCGGACACACTGGCCGCGCGCGTGCTGGTGCAGGAACACACGCTGTACCCGCGCGCGATCCGCCTGTTCGTCGAGGACCGGCTCAGCATCGACAACGGCGACGTTCGCATCGCCGATACAACACATAATTAACCAAGGAATACCATGAGATTGCCACCAGCGATTCTCGCCAATACAGAAGAAGTATTGCGCGAGATCTTGCGTTTTTCGGCGCCCGCCGACACCACCCTGTCGCGCTACTTCAAAGACCACCCACGCCTGGGCTCGCGCGAGCGCGGCGCCGTGGCGGAAGGCATTTACGCCATCCTGCGCAACAAATCGTTCTTCACCGACTTCGCCGAAGCGACCTCCAGCCCGACCATGCGCCGCCTGACCATCCTCGGCCTGGCCGAAGCGGTCGGCGTCGATTCGCTGGGCGGCCTGACCGAAGAAGAAACCGAATTCCTGAACCGCATCGCGCAAATCGACCGTAACCTGATGCCGCCGCAAATGCGCTCGAACCTGCCGAAGTGGCTGTTCGACAAGTTCGTGGCCCAGTACGGCGAAGCCGAAACGCTGGCCCTGGCGCACGCCCTGAACCAGCCCGCGCCGCTCGACCTGCGCGTCAATTCGATCAAGGCCACGCGCGACGAAGTCGTCGCCGGCCTGGCCGAAGCGCCGATCGAGGCGATGCCGATGCCGTACGCGCCGCTCGGCCTGCGCGTGCTCAAAAAGCCCACCCTGCAAAACCTGCCGCTGTTTAAGAGCGGTGCGATCGAGGTACAGGACGAGGGCAGCCAGGTGTTGAGCCAGATCGTCGGCGCCAAGCGCGGCGAAATGGTGGTCGATTTCTGCGCCGGCGCCGGCGGCAAGACCCTGGCGCTGGGCGCGCTGATGCGCAACACGGGCCGCTTGTACGCCTTCGACATCTCGGAAAAACGCCTCGCCAAGCTCAAGCCGCGCCTGGCGCGCAGCGGCCTGTCGAACGTGCATCCGGTGCAGATCGCGCACGAACGCGATACCAAGATCAAGCGCCTGGCCGGCAAGATCGACCGCGTGCTGGTCGACGCCCCGTGCTCGGGCCTGGGCACCCTGCGCCGCAATCCGGACGTGAAATGGCGCCAGAAAGTCGAAGCCGTCGCCGAAATGCAGGAAAAGCAAGCCTCGATCCTGGACGGCGCGGCGCGCCTGCTCAAGGGCGGCGGACGCTTGGTGTACGCCACCTGCAGCCTGCTGGACGAAGAGAACGAGTTCATCGTCACGCAATTTTTGGCCGCACACCCGGAGTTCGATCTGGTGCCGATGAGCAAAGTGCTCGCTGAGCAAAAAATCGACCTGGACATGGGCGACTATCTCAAGCTGCTGCCGCACAAGCACCAGACCGACGGCTTCTTCGCCGCCGTGATGGAACGCAAGCCAATGGCCCCGAAGCCGCCGAAAGACAAGCCGGCTGACGACGCCGACGCCGACGCCGACGCATAACACCGACTAGCCCATGCCCTTATCGAACGTTCTGTCCGACCTGATCGAGGATTTCGACAAACCCAGCTTTTTGTACCAGGCTGGGGCCATCGCGGTTTGTATCGTACTTGGATGGGGGCTCGGTTACGTGATCCGGCGCGCCTGGCTGCGCGGCCGCTCCGGAAACGGGGTGGTGCAGATAGGGGTGGAAAGTTTCTCCTATGTGCTCAGTCCGCTGGCGGTGGTCGGGTTTCTTGCCATCGCCAAACTGCTGTTCGTGGCGGAACGCTACAATGTGCACCTGCTGCGCCTGGCGCTGCCGCTGTTCGCCTCGCTGGCGGTGATCCGCCTGGCGTTCTACCTGATGCGGCGCGTGTTCGCGCGCCACGGCCCGGTCGGGGCCGCCATTCTCACCTTCGAAAAAATCTTCGCCATGCTGGTCTGGCTGGCCGTGGCCCTGTATATCGCCGGGCTCTGGCCGGATGTGTTCGAATTCCTCGACGACACCAAGCTGCCGCTCGGCAAAAACAAGGTGTCGCTGGCCTCGATTTTCCAGGCCGTGGTCTCGGTCGTGATCCTGCTGATGCTGGCATTGTGGGCCGGCGCCTCGCTGGAAGAGCGCCTGATGGGCGTGCAGGGCATCCACACCTCCTCGCGCGCGGTCATCGGACGCATGAGCCGCGCCGTGTTGATCATTATTGCCGTGCTCGGCAGCTTGACGCTGGTGGGCATCGACCTGACCGTGCTGTCGGTGTTCGGCGGCGCGCTCGGCGTCGGCCTCGGCCTCGGCATGCAAAAAATCGCCAGCAATTATGTGTCGGGCTTCGTTATCTTGCTCGAACGCAGCCTGGCCATCGGCGACATGATTTCGGTCGATAAATTCACCGGCAAGGTCACCCATATCAATACCCGCTACACCGTCCTGCAAGGGCTCGATGGGGTGGAAACGGTGTTGCCGAACGAAATGCTCATTTCCGGCCCGGTACAGAATCAATCGCTGTCGAACCGCTCGATCCGGGTAGCGACCACCATCACCGTGGCCTACGACAGCGACCTGGCGGTCATCATGCCCCTGCTCGAACAGCAGCCGCAGGGCGTGGAACGGGTGCTGGAAGATCCGGCGCCTGGCGTCTCGCTGAGCAAATTCGGCGCCGACGGCTACGACCTGGAAGTCGGTTTCTGGATCCGCGACCCGGAAAACGGCCGGGGCGGCGTGATTTCGGAAGTGAACAAGAAGATTTATGCCCTGATCCAGGCCGGCCAGATCAGGCTGGCGTATCCTGCGCGCGACACGCGCTTGCTCGATGCCCAGATGATGACGGTGCTGGCCGGCATGGCGCGTCCCGTACCGGAGAGCGTGGAAACCCCGCCCCCCAGCCCGCAGTGAGTCCGCAATGAGCCTGCGCCGACTGCCGCAAGGTCGTCCGGGTGTGCGCTTCGCGGACGCGGGTGGGCCGCTTGCGCTGCGTATTCGAGGTTTCCTACTGAAATGATTGGTGAGAATCGTACCGTGCGGTACGGTATCGTCGTAAAATGGCTCACTCGATCGTTTCCATGCGGCATGGTCGAGATGCCAACGATCACCATTTTGGAGCGGGAATGAATTTGTTTAGCACCACCTTGAACGCTGTGCTTGAGTTTATGTCGACCGGCCTGGTTGGCCTGTCCGGCTGGGAAGTCGTGATTTACACGCTGATCGTAACGCATATCACGATTGCCAGCGTCACCATCTATTTACACCGTCACCAGGCGCACCGCGCCCTGGACCTGCATGCGATTCCGAGTCATTTCTTCCGTTTCTGGCTGTGGCTGACCACGGGCCAGGTCACCAAGGAGTGGGCCGCGATTCACCGCAAGCACCACGCCAAATGCGACACCGCCGAAGATCCGCACAGCCCGGTCACGCGCGGCATCCGCAAAGTCTTGTTCGAAGGCGCCGAGCTGTATCGCGCCGAGTCGAAAAACCTGGAAACGATGGAAAAGTACGGCCACGGCACGCCGACCGACTGGATTGAGCGTAATCTGTATACCCGTTTCAGCTGGCAGGGCGTGGCAGCGCTGCTGGTCATCAATTTTGCCTTGTTCGGCGTGATCGGCGTGACCATCTGGGCGATCCAGATGGCATGGATTCCGATTACCGCTGCCGGCATCATCAACGGTATTGGCCACTATTGGGGTTATCGCAATTACGACTGCTCCGACGCGGCCACCAACATCATCCCGTTCGGCATCCTGATCGGCGGCGAAGAGCTGCATAACAATCACCACACCTTTGCCACCTCGGCCAAGCTGTCGTCGAAATGGTACGAATTCGATATTGGCTGGTTCTATATCCGCGTGCTGGAAACCCTGGGCCTGGCCAAGGTGAAGAAAGTGGCGCCGAAGCCGGCTTTCGAGCCTGGCAAGACGGTGGCCGACCTGGAAACCTTGCAGTCGGTGATCGCCAACCGTTATGACGTGATGGCCAAATACGCCAAATCGGTCAAGCAAGCCTGGCGCGAGGAGTTCGAGCATCTGAAGCACAAGGCCGAGCTGGAAGCACGCTTCCTGAAATCGTCGCGCAAGCTGTTGCAGCGTGAGCCGGGCAAGCTGGAGGATCCGCAGAAACAGCAGTTGATCGAGTTGTTCCAGCACAGCAAAGCGCTGGAAACGATGCACCAGATGCGCGTGGAACTGGGCGCGATCTGGGAACGCTCGCACTTCACGCGCGACCAGTTGCTGCAACAGTTGCAGGACTGGTGCACCCGCGCCGAAGCGTCGGGCATCAAATCGCTGCAGGAATTCTCGCTGCGCCTGCGCAGTTACGCATAGCACGCGTCTTTTCAGCCACCAGACTCACAGACCGTCATTCCCGCGCAGGCGGGAATCCAAGGCCCCTCCGGTACGCGAAGGAGCTTGGATTCCCGCCTGCGCGGGAATGACGGTTTTGCAGTTTACAGCCGCAGGCGCAATGCCGGCCGCTTTATCATCGAAGGGTAAGCCCATGACCAAGAAAATCGCCATCCTGTTCGTCTGCATGGCCAATTACTGCCGTTCCCCGACCGCCGAAGGGGTATTCCGCAGCCGCGCCAGCGCCGCCGGACTCGACCCTTTCCTGCTGATCGATTCGGCCGCCACCTCGAACTACCGGATCGGCCACGCGCCCGACCCGCGTTCGAGCGATCACGCCGCCCGTCGCGGCATCGACCTGACGAACCAGCGCGCGCGCCAGATTACCCTGGCCGATTTCGAGAACTTCGATCATATCTATGGCATGGACCTGCAGAACATCGCCATGCTCAAAAGCGCCTGTCCGCCGCAGTACCACCACAAAATCGGCCTGCTGATGCAGTTCGCCACCCGTTCGGATGCGGACGTGGTGCCCGATCCGTACGGGGGCGACATCGATGGTTTCGAACTGGTCCTCGACTATATTGAAGACGCCGCCGACGGCCTTGTGGCCAGTCTGCGCGCGCGCATCGACGCGCAAGGCGACGCCGCATAAAACAAAAGAGCCTCAGAAAACAAAAGAGCCGCGCACTTGCGTGGCGGCTCTTCTGGTACTGAAATCGGGATCGCGGATTACTTGATCTTGGTTTCTTTGTACATCACGTGCTTGCGTGCTTTAGGATCGAACTTCATGATCTCCATTTTAGCAGGCATCGTGCGTTTGTTTTTATCGGTGGTGTAGAAGTGACCCGTACCTGCGGTCGATTCCAGCTTGATTTTGTCGCGGCCAGTTTTTGCCATGATAGCTCCCTAATTAAACTTTTTCGCCACGGGCACGCATGTCGACCAGCACGGCATCGATGCCGACTTTGTCGATTACGCGCAGACCGGCGTTGGACAGGCGCAGGGAGACCCAGCGGTTTTCCGATTCCACAAAAATACGACGGTTTTGCAGGTTAGGCAAAAAACGACGTTTCGTTTTGTTGTTAGCGTGGGAGACGTTGTTACCAACCATCGGGCCCTTGCCAGTTACTTGGCAAACACGTGCCATAGCGCACTCCTTGAATATATCCAAAATTGGAAAAACAAGAGTATAGCGTGAAAAGCGAAGTTAAATCAACGACTTGTGAAAAACAATTGTGTCTTATGATCTTCTTCAAAATTTAACATTCGTGGATGCTCGCCGGATCGCGCGGGTGCGACCTTCACGGTGGCTATATCTGTCCGTGCTCGGCGAACGAATGCACATGTGGGCCTGCGACAACGAAGTGATCGAGCACGCGTACATCGATCAGCGCCAGGGCTTGCACCAGAGAACGGGTCAGCAACAGGTCGGCTTCGCTCGGATCGGGCGCACCGGACGGGTGGTTGTGCGCCAGCAAGATACTGGCCGCGTTGCGCGCCAGTGCCGCCTTCACCACCTCGCGCGGGTGGACGCTGGTGTGGGTCAAGGTGCCGCGGAACATTTCCTCGCAGGCGATCAGACGATTTTTGACGTCCAGGAACAGCACCAGGAAGGATTCGTGCGGCTGGCGGCCGAGCTGCATGCGCAGGTATTGACGCACCGCTTCCGGCGAGTTCAATAGTTCGCCGCTTTCGAGCCGCTCGCCGATGGCGCGCTGGGCCAGCTCCATCACGGCCTGCAATTGCGCGAACTTGGCCGGCCCCAGGCCGTGCACCGTCGAAAATTGAAGCAGGCTGGCGCCGAACAGGCCGTTGATCGAACCGAAGCGCAACAGCAGGTCGCGCCCCAGCTCGACCGCGCTCTTGCCGCGCACGCCCACGCGCAGGAAGACGGCCAGCAATTCCGGGTCGGACAGCGCCGCCGCCCCTTCGCTGATGAGCCGCTCGCGCGGACGCTGCTGCTCGGGCCAGTCCTTGATTCCCATCGTGTCTCCAATTGAATGTTAAAATTGCAACATGGCGAGCGTCAGGCGAGCGACGATCGACGCGGGCATTCGCTCCGCTGCTCGGATCGCAGCACGACAGGCCATTATCGGCGTGCCGAGGCGCGCCTTACTGATCCCGCCATGACAATCGGCGGGAACCTGGAAGGCATTTTGAAATCGACGGATGGTTGAATGCGCATAATCGCCCTATCAGGAATCGCGCTGCTGGCCTCGATGGCCCACGCCGCGCCGGCGCAGCGCTGGTACCGCCTGGTGCTGGTCAACATCAACGGGACCTGGAAAGTGCTCGGCAATGACAGCTACAGCTTCAGCTGCGGCTGCTGAGCAGTCGCCCGGCTTGCGCACTTGCCTGCAATCAAATGCGGGCAAGCGAGACCGTTCGGGCCACGGTGGCTTACAATGTCGCTTTGCACGCCTCGATACCGACCATGTCCACTACCACCCCCGCCGTCGTCACCGAATCGGCCTACCTGACCCTGCACTACCGCCTGGCCACGCAAGACGGCGCCGATCTGATCACGACCTTCGCCGGCAACCCGGCCACCCTGATGATGGGCAGCGGCCAGCTCGCGCCTTTCCTCGAAACCTGCCTGATGGGCTTGCCTGAAGGCACGCACCAGACCTTCCAGCTGGCCCCGGCGCAAGCCTTCGGCGAGCGCAACCCGGAGCTGGTGCGCGATGTCTCGCGCGCCACCCTGGACGAGAATTCCGCCCCCGGCGCCGACTATAAAGTGGGCGACCTGGTCGACTTCGCCGCACCGGGCGGCGGCCGTTTCGCCGGCGTGCTGCGCCAGTTCGGCGAGGACGCGGTGACGTTCGACTTCAACCATCCTTTGGCTGGCCAGTCGCTGCAATTCGAAGTTCGCCTGATTTCGGTACTTTGATTGTCGTCATACATATAACTGTTGTACAGAACGTTGTTTAAATAAGACAAAGAGGTTCATCATGGACAGCGAAATTCTCCTGGCCCAGCCGCGCGGTTTTTGCGCCGGCGTCGACCGCGCAATCGAAATCGTCGAGCGCGCCCTGCAACAATTCGGCGCGCCGATCTACGTGCGCCACGAAATCGTGCACAACGCCTACGTGGTCGAGGACTTGCGCAACAAGGGCGCGATCTTCATCGAGGAGCTTGACGATGTCCCGGCCGGCAACACCCTGGTGTTTTCCGCCCACGGCGTCTCGAAAGCGGTGCGCGCCGAAGCCGAAGCGCGCGGGCTGACCATCTTCGACGCCACCTGTCCGCTGGTGACCAAGGTGCACGTCGAGGTCGCCAAGATGCGGCGCCAGGGTTGCGAGATCGTCATGATCGGCCACGACGGCCATCCGGAAGTCGAAGGCACCATGGGCCAGACCGAGGAGGGCATGCACCTGGTCGAAACCGTGGCCGACGTGGCCACCTTGCAAGTGAAGACGCCCGACCAGCTGGCCTACGTGTCGCAAACCACCTTGTCGGTGGACGACACGGCCGATATCATCGCCGCGCTCAAGGAAAAATTCCCGAACATCATCGAGCCGAAAAAGGGCGACATCTGCTACGCCACCACCAACCGCCAGGAAGCGGTCAAGTTCATGGCGCCCCAGGTGGACGTGGTGATCGTTGTCGGCAGCCCCAACAGTTCGAATTCGAACCGCCTGCGCGAAGTGGCGGAAAAGAAGGGCACCCCCGCTTACATGGTCGACAACGCCTCGCAGATCGATCCGAAATGGCTGGTCGGCAAGCTGCGCATCGGCGTGACCGCCGGGGCCTCGGCGCCGGAAGTGCTGGTCCAGGCTGTCATCGACCGCCTCAAGGAACTCGGCGCGCGCAGCGTGCGCGCACTCGATGGCGTGGAAGAGCATGTCACCTTCCCCTTGCCCAAGGGACTAGACGGTATCAAGGTCGGGGTTGCATAACCCAAAGCATGGCCGTTTGTCAAAATTAAATTCGGAACACGTATGATTTTCCGATATTAGTTTTTTCTAAACCTCGTTATGATGTTGACGCTCAGATGTTGTCATCGGGACGTCATGTTCGTTCTGATGACGCGCGGTTGCAGCAAAGACATGAAAAACCGCCGGTCCCGTGGCCAGGGACAGCGAAGTGTACAAGCGGCGTCAGGCCAGGAGCGGCACTACGGGGGTTTCCCCGGGTGCCGTTTTTGTTAGATCGAATTGAAACGGGGTCATCATGGATACCTTTATCCAACAAATTATCAACGGCCTTGTGCTCGGCAGCATGTATGCCCTGGTCGCGCTGGGTTACACCATGGTGTATGGGGTGCTCAACCTGATTAACTTCGCCCACGGCGACGTACTGATGATCGGCGCCATGGTGGGCTTGTCGATCCTCAAGGGCCTCGAGATCGTCGCGCCCGGCCTGCCCGGGTATGTGGACCTGGCCATCGCCATCATCGGCGCCATTCCGGTGTGCATGATCGTCAATATCCTCATCGAGCGGGTCGCCTACCGGCGCCTGCGCAACGCGCCGCGCCTGGCGCCCCTGATCACCGCGATCGGCATTTCGACCCTGCTCACCACGTTCTCGATGATGATCTGGGGCCGCAGCCCGCTGTCCTTCCCGCAACTGCTGTCGAGCGAACCGATCCATATCGGCGGCGCCGTGATTTCCCAGACCCAGGTGTTGCTGCTGGCCTTGGCGGGCATGTCGATGGGCGCGCTGGTGTTGCTGGTCGAAAAAACCAAGATGGGCCGCGCCATGCGCGCCACCGCCGAAAATCCGCGCGTGGCCGGCTTGATGGGGGTCGACTCCAATAAAGTCATCGTGGCGACGTTTGCCATCGGCGCGGCGCTGGCCGCGGTGGCCGGTGTAATGTGGGGTGCCAACTATTCCTCGATTCAATTCGCGATGGGTTTCCTGCCCGGCCTGAAAGCCTTCTCGGCCGCAGTGCTGGGCGGCATCGGCAATATTTACGGCGCCATGATCGGCGGCATCCTGCTCGGCCTGATCGAAGCGCTCGGCGCCGGTTACATCGGCGCGGCCACCGGCGGCTTTTTGGGCAGTCACTACCAGGATATTTTCGCCTTTGTCGTCCTGATCATCGTGCTCACGATCCGGCCATCCGGCATCATGGGCGAGCGCGTCGCCGACCGTGCCTGAGCACAGAAAAGGAACATCATGGCTCTGCTCTCATTCAATTTTGAAACCCACCCGCGCCAGGCCCGCATCAGCATGGTGGCGCTGCTGCTGACTTTGCTGATCTTCCCTTTCGTTGCCCAGCAGTTCGGCAACTCGTGGGTGCGCATCGTCGACATGGCCCTGCTGTACATCATGCTGGCGCTGGGCCTGAACATCGTGGTCGGCTTCGCCGGCCTGCTCGACCTCGGCTACATTGCTTTCTTTGCCGTGGGCGCCTACATGACGGGCCTCTTGGCCTCGCCGCAATTTGCCGCCCTGCTCGAATCGGTCGTCAACCAGTTTCCGGTGTTCGGGGAATGGCTGGTCGCGATCATGGGGCCGGAAATCAGGGAGAGCGGGATCCACCTGTCGGTCTGGCTGATCGTGCCGCTGGCGGCGGCCACGGCCGGCTTGTTCGGCGCCTTGCTGGGCGCGCCCACGCTCAAGCTGCGCGGCGACTACCTGGCCATCGTGACCCTGGGCTTCGGCGAGATCATCCGCATTTTCATGGTCAACCTGAACGACCCGATCAACTTCACCAATGGTCCGCAGGGCATCAACCTGATCGATCCGATCCGCATTTTCGGCGTCTCGCTCGCTGGCGAGCCGGGCTCGAAGGCGACCGTCTTCATCGGCAGCTACGGCATGCCGTCAGTGAACGCTTACTACTTCCTGTTTTTGTTCCTGTGCATCGCCATCGTGTTCATCACTTCGCGCCTGCAGCACTCGCGCCTGGGACGCGCCTGGGTGGCGATCCGCGAAGATGAAATCGCGGCCAAGGCCATGGGCATCAACACCCGCAACGTCAAGCTGCTCGCGTTCACCATGGGCGCTTCGTTTGGCGGCGTGGCCGGCGCCATGTTCGCCTCGTTCCAGGGCTTCGTGTCGCCCGAATCGTTCTCGCTGACCGAATCGATTGCCGTGCTGGCGATGGTGGTGCTGGGCGGTATCGGCCACATTCCGGGCGTGATCATGGGCGGCATCCTGCTGGCGGCCTTGCCGGAAGTGCTGCGCCACGTGGTGGAACCCTTGCAGATGACCTTGTTCGGCAAGGTCCTGATCGAAGCGGAAGTGCTGCGCCAGTTGCTGTATGGCCTGGCGATGGTATTGATCATGCTCAACCGTCCGGCCGGCCTGTGGCCGTCGCCGAAGCACGAAGACCGGCCAGATGCCGCCGAGACCAACAAAAGCGGCGAGTTGCCGGCCTGATGGCGGCGTGAGGATATCCAGATGAGCGAACAAGTCATTCTCCACATCGAAGGCGTGAACAAGCGCTTCGGCGGTTTGCAAGCGCTGACCAACGTCGGCATCAAGATCATGCGCGGGCAGATTTACGGCCTGATCGGCCCCAACGGCGCCGGCAAGACCACCTTCTTTAATGTGATCACCGGGCTGTACCAGCCCGATACCGGCACCTTCGCGCTGGCCGGCAAACCGTATTCGCCGTCGGCCCCGCACCTGGTGGCCAAGGCCGGCATTGCCCGTACCTTCCAGAACATCCGCCTGTTCGGCGAGATGACGGCGCTCGAAAACGTGATGGTCGGCTGCCACGTGCGCACCCACCAGGGCGTGTTCGGCGCGGTATTCCGGCACAAGGCGGCGCGCCTCGAAGAAGCGGCGATCCGCGCGCGCGCGCAGGAGTTGCTCGACTTTGTCGGCATTGGCGCGTTTGCCAAGCGCACCGCCAAATTCCTGTCGTACGGCGACCAGCGCCGCCTGGAAATCGCGCGTGCGCTGGCCACCGATCCGCAACTGCTGGCGCTCGACGAACCGGCCGCGGGCATGAACGCGACCGAAAAACTGGCGCTGCGCGAGTTGCTCATCAAGATCAAGAACGAAGGCAAGACCGTGCTGTTGATCGAACACGACGTCAAGCTGATGATGGGGCTGTGCGACCGCATCACCGTGCTCGAATACGGCAAACCCATCGCGGAAGGCTTACCGGCCGACATACAGAAAAATCCGGCAGTGATCGAAGCCTACCTGGGAGGTGCTCACGCATGAGCGACAATATTCTGAAGATCCAGGGCTTGAAGGTGGCGTACGGCGGCATCAAGGCCGTCAAGGGCATCGACCTGGAAGTGAACAAGGGCGAGCTGGTGACCCTGATCGGCGCCAACGGCGCCGGCAAGACCACCACCCTGAAAGCCATCACCGGCACTTTGCCAGACTGCAAGGTCGAGGGCACGATCAGCTACATGGGCGCCTCGCTCAAGGGCAGCAAGTCGTTCGAGCTGGTACAGCAGAAACTGGCCATGGTGCCGGAAGGGCGGGGCGTGTTCACGCGCATGTCGATCCACGAAAACCTGCTGATGGGCGCTTACACGCGCAATGACAAGGCCGGGATCGATGCCGATGTGGAAAAGTGGTTCACGGTGTTTCCGCGCTTGAAAGAGCGCGCGGCGCAGATGGCGGGCACCTTGTCGGGCGGCGAGCAGCAGATGCTGGCGATGGCGCGCGCCTTGATGAGCCATCCGAACCTGTTGCTGCTGGACGAGCCGTCGATGGGCCTGGCGCCGATCATGGTGGAAAAGATTTTCGAAGTCATCCGCGACGTGCACAAGCAGGGGATCACGGTGCTGCTGGTGGAGCAGAACGCGAAACTGGCGCTGGAAGCGGCCAATCGCGGCTATGTGATGGATTCCGGCGCGATCATCATGGGCGGCAACGCGCAGGACATGCTGCATGATCCGCGCGTGAAGGCGGCCTACCTGGGCGAGGAGTAAGCGCCGGGGACGTACTTTTTACGTCATACAAGACGGTGCAGCGTGCGCGCACGATTGCACCACCCATAAAAAAACCCCGCAGAGCGGGGTTTTTTACTTCACGACAACAGCGCCAGATTAACGCTTGGCGGTGGTACGTGCAGCAACGTTCTGTGCAGCCTGGGTGAACTGCGATACCGCTGCGTTCACATTGGTTTCCATGGCTTCTTTAGCTTGCTTGGCGGTCTTGCTCATCTGCTCGTAGCCGGCGTTGGCGTTGCCGATCGATGCCTTGATCGCGGCAACCACGTTTTCCGAACCGGCAGGAGCATTCTTGCTGACTTCGTCAACCAGCGAAATCACCTTGCGGTTGGTTTCGGCGATCTGGAACTCGGCGGCTTTCGAAAACTCAGCCTGGGTGCCGGTAGCGATTGCAGCCAGCTGGCGGCTGTACGACATCGCTTTTTCAGCATTTGGCTGAGCCTGGGCGGCGGTCAGCGAGAAAAATTCTTGTGGGTCTTTGCACGACAGCAGTTGCTTGGTAGCGATCGAGGACTCTTCCAGCGTTGCCTTGGCAGCGGTGATGTTCAGCTCGACCAGCTTTTCAATGCTTTCGAAGGCCTTCGTCGTCAGCGACGAGTACAGCGCAAACTGCGATTCAAAGTTAGCTTTGGTGGCGTTCGAAAACTGCTCAGGGATTGCAAACATATATATTCTCCAAATATTGATTAATAGTATTGTTGATAAATGCTGCGTTGAACCGGTGAGGCAGAAAAATCTGTCAAGCCAAGGCTGAACAATAGGATTGTGCAGCGCAACAAAGTCTATTTTAATGATTTCTCGACCAGAGTCAAGCGAATCTTGTGCAGTGCACAAATCTCTCGTGATCAATGGAAATAGCCGGTCCGCACAGCGCCGGCGGCATGGTTTTCAGCCAGCCGGCGGCCACGCTGTCATAGACAAAACCGGCCTTGATAACATGGCAATGAGGCCCATGCTAGACTCGCGGTTCGCGCTGTCCAACCTGTTGATACGGCGCCTTGACGTTTTGACGTCGAGCGCAACCCTTGATATATGTCAAACGAAACGTTTAAAAATGTTGCGCCGCGCCACAGTGCGCCCTGGCTGTCACCGATGCCCGTGTTTTTCGTGCTGTTGTGGAGTACCGGCTTCATCGTGGCCAAGTTCGGCCTGCCGTACGCGCCACCGCTGACCTTCCTGCTGCTGCGCTGCGCGGCGGTGCTGGTGGTGCTGTTGCCCATCGTCCTGATCTGGAAGGCGCCGTGGCCGAAAGGCAGCATCGGCCATATCGCCGTGGCCGGCTTGCTGTTGCAGGCGGGCTACCTCGGCGGCGTCTGGTGCGCCATCAAGCTCGGCATGCCGGCGGGGGTGACCGCCCTGATTGTCGGCATGCAACCGATCCTCACCGCCGCCTGCGCTCCCCTGATCGGCGAGACGGTGCGCCCGCGCCAGTGGCTGGGCCTGCTGTTCGGCCTGACCGGCGTGGCGCTGGTGGTGTATGCCAAGATCACCCTGGTCGGCCTGTCGCCGCTGGCGATCGGCTTTTGCGTGCTGGCGCTGCTGTCGATTACCGCTGGTACGATGTACCAGAAGCATTTTTGCCCGCGTTTCGATTTGCGCACCGGTACCGTGATCCAGTTCGCCTCGACCGTGGCGGTGCTGCTGCCGGTCGCGATCCTGTTCGAAGGGCTCGACTGGTCGCTCAGCAGCATCACGTGGACGCCGCGTTTCATCGGCGCGTGGATGTGGTCGGTGTTTGCGCTCTCGATCGGCGCCATCTTCCTGCTGTTTCAGTTAATCCGCCGCAGCGATGCGACCCAGGTGACCAGCCTGCTGTACCTGACGCCGCCAACCACGGCCGTCATGGCCTGGCTGATGTTCGGCGAAGCCTTCAGCTGGCTCGGCGTGGCCGGGATGCTGGTGGCGGTCATCGGTGTGGTGTGTGTTGTCAAAAAATAGGAGAAACAATGTTGGTTAGCAAAGAACAAACCATCGTGGACGCCGCGATCAGCTCGCGCCGTTCGATCCGTGCCTTCCTGCCGACCCCGGTCGCGCGCGAAGATATCGCGCAGATCCTGGCCGTGAGCGCGCGCGCGCCGTCCGGCACCAATATCCAGCCATGGAAGGTCACGGTGCTGACCGGCCAGGCCAAGGAGAGCTTGTCGCAAGCCATTTTGGCGGTCCACAACGATCCCGAACTGGCCCGCCAGCATGTGGAAGAGTATCCCTATTACCCGCGCGAATGGACCTCGCCCTACATCGAGCGGCGCCGCAAGGTCGGCCTGGACCTGTATTCGCTGCTGGGCCTGGAGCGCGACAACAAGGCCGGCATGCACGCCCAGTTCGGCCGCAACTACCGTTTTTTCGATGCGCCCGTGGGGCTGATTTTCACCATCGACCGGGTGCTGGAGCAGGGCTCCTGGCTCGATTACGGCATGTTCCTTGAAAACATCATGGTCGCCGCGCGCGGGCGCGGGCTCGATACCTGTCCGCAGGCGGCATTTACCCCGTATCACAAGGTCATTGCCGAGCATCTCCAGCTGCCCCCCACCGAGATGCTGGTGTGCGGCATGGCGCTCGGGTTCGCCGATCCGGACAAGATCGAGAACACCCTGGTGACCGCGCGCGAACCTGTGGCAAGCTTTGTTCGCTTCATGGAATAAACGCGTACACTGTGACGGACGCAAGGAGCGCCCTGGCTACGACGTTGTAGCCCGGCACAAGACTTCCTCCGAATGTCAAATTCGTTTGCGATTGCTGAGTACTTTGCTAGACTTCAGCGATATAAAGGTCAGCTCGCTTCAAAGGAATTCAGATGTATAAGTTTGTCTTGGGCGCTATCGCTTCCCTGCTGTTCGCTTTCACCCCGCCGGTCGAGGCCAAGGTCAAGGCCAAAGCCAAGGCCGGGGTCAGTGCGGGCAAGGTCAAGAAGCAGGCCGTCGGCAAGTCGCGCTTCAAACGGCGCGAAGTCGCTCCCCGCGTGGTCGCCGAGAGCCGCAACACCATGGTGCGCCGTACCGTCATGGTGCGCGGCAAGCGCAAGGTTGTGTACCAGCGCGTGATCGTCGCCGCCTCGCTGCCCGAACGGGCGCGCCAGAGCGCCGGCGACCGTGCCGGCCTGAACCAGACGTCCGACCCGCTCGACCTCAAATCCAACGTGGCCTTCGTGCTCGACCAGAACAATGCCGAGGTATTGTTCGAAAAGAACGCGAATATCGCCTTGCCGATCGCCTCGATCACCAAGTTGATGACCGGCCTGATCGTGGTCGAAGCGCAGCAGGATATGGGCGAGGTGCTCAACATCACCGAGGACGACGTCGATCACGAAAAATTCACCAGTTCGCGCCTGCGCGTCGGTTCCAGGATGACGCGCGCCAACTTGCTGCATATCGCGCTGATGAGTTCGGAGAACCGGGCGGCGGCTGCGCTGGCGCGCAATTATCCGGGTGGCGTGGCGGGGTTTGTCGAAGCCATGAATGCCAAGGCGCGCCAGCTGGGCATGAACGATACGCGCTATGTCGATTCGAGCGGGCTGTCGAGCCGCAATGTGGCCAGCGCGCGCGATTTGGCCAAGCTGGCCATGTTCGCCTACAACCAGCCGCTGCTGCGCCAGTATTCGACCGATCCGAAATCGACCGTCGATGCGGGCGACCGGCTGATGCATTACAACAATACCAACTATCTGGTCGCGATGCCGGATTGGGATATCGGCTTGCAAAAGACCGGCTTCATTAACGAAGCGGGGCGCTGCCTGGTGATGCAGACCGTGATCCAGGGCCGCGCCGTGATCATGGTGTTTTTGGATTCGAAGGGCAAGCAATCGCGCACCGCCGATGCGGGACGGATGCGGCGCTGGCTGGAGGGCTTGCGCCCGCCCGGTTTGTCGTGAAGTAGCCAGTGAACCGTCATTGCCGCGGGGGCGCCTGGCCCTGCGCGGGAAGTCATTTCTGCCAATGGCAGAAATGACACTATACCGGCCCGGTATACCCCAGGGTCGCCGAAATCTGGCTCGCCGTGCTCACCAGGTCCTCCAGCCATTCTTCCTGCAAGCGATCGGCCGGCGCTGAAATCGACAAGCCGGCAATCAGCTTGCCCGAATCGTCATGGATGCCCGCCGCCATGCAGCGCACGCCCAGTTCCAGCTCTTCGTTATCGCGCGCATAACCGCGCGTCCTGACCACGCTCAGCTCGCGTTCCAGCTTGCCCAGGTCGGTAATCGAATTCTTGTTATGCCCGGCCAGCCCGGTGCGCGTGGCATACGCCCGGATCGCCTTCGGTTCATCCACCGACAAAAACAGCTTGCCGGTGGAGGTCAGGTGCAGCGGGCCGCGTCCGCCGATGGCGCGCACCACCTGCATCCCGGAACGCTCCGAAAACGCGCGGTCGATGTACACAATCTCGTCGCCCTGGCGCACCGACAGGTTGATGGTCTGCTGGGTCTTCTTGTGCAGCGAGCGCATGTAGTCGAGCGCCGCTTCGCGCACCGACAGCCGGCTTTTCACCACATTGCCCAGCTCCAGCAAACGCATGCCGAGACGGTAAGTGCCGGGTTCCACCCGGTCCACGAAGCGCGTGATGACCATGTCGTTCAGGATCCGGTGCGCAGTCGATGGATGCAATCCGGACACCTTGGACAATTCTTTCAGGCTGACCGGATCGGTATAGTTGGCCAGCGCGTCGAGCAAGGCCACCATGCGCTCGATGACCTGGATCGAGGTTTTGGGCGCTTCAACGGTGTCGATTTTCATGATGTGGTTGGTGCAGTGCAGTATATGTCCGTACTTTATACCACAATGTGAAAAGGATTGGCAATTTCCCTTTGCGGCGCGGCAAAGATGGCGCAGCGGCGGCGGGGCGGGGCATAATGCGTTTTACCTGTTTTTTTGAAGAGACTCCATGACCGAGCCTGTCAGTGAATTCAAGAGCAAAAGCGGCCTCCAACGCATCGTGGCGGCGACCGGCTATTCGATCGATGGCTTCAAATCGGCCTGGGCAAGCGAGCATGCCTTCCGCCAGGAACTGTTCCTGGTCGTTATCGGCACCGTCATCGCCCTGCTGTTGCCAATTTCTTCCTTCCAGAAACTGTTCCTGATCGCCGTGCTGGTGCTGGTGCTCATCGTCGAGCTGATCAACTCGGCCATCGAAGCCGTGGTCGACCGCGTCTCGCTCGAACGCCATCCGCTATCGAAGAATGCCAAGGATTTCGGCAGCGCCGCCGTGATGCTGGCGGTCATGATCGCCGTGGCCTCGTGGGCGGTGGTGCTGTTCAACCGCTTCTATTAGTCCACTGCGCTAGTGCGCTGATTGTCGCAAGCCGGCCCGCCTTATGCGCGGGCCGCATATCGAACCGCGAAACGATTCCTTCGCTTTCGCCGCATCGGGCCGTATTCTGGTGTTCCAGGAGGTGGCGCCATGACGGAACTCTTTCCCCATTTTCAAGTAATCGTGGTCAGTGGACTGCATGACAGCGGACCGGGCCATTGGCAGTCGCGCTGGCAGCGCCTGCACCCGGAATTCGTGCGCGTGCGCCAGGATGATTTCGACCAGCCCGACCTGGAGGCCTGGGCGGCGCGGCTGGACCAGGTGCGCCGATCCGATCCGCGTCCCGCGCTGGTGGTGGCGCACAGTTTCGGCTGCCTGACAGCGGTGCACAGCATCGCCCGCAGCAGCGACGGCGTGGCCGGCGCCCTGCTGGTCGCGCCGGCCGATCCCGACAAATTCGGTGTGGCCGAGCGCCTGCCCGCGCTGTCGCTCGATTGCCCTAGCATATTGGTCAGTAGCGCCAACGATCCGTGGATGAGCGCGCCACACGCGGCCTTGTGGGCACGCCGCTGGGGCAGCGAGCTGATCGAGCAGGGCCGGCTGGGACACATCAATGCCGACTCAGGCCTGGGCGACTGGCCGGCCGGTTACAAGTATTTGCAGCGCCTGGGCGAATTGGCGCACAATAGGACGCTGGCCTTTTCGGCATGATTGACATCCGCTTATAACTTTCGAACAACTTTCGATGAACGATTGGAGATCACAATGAGTTTACGTTTGGGCGATACCGCTCCCGATTTCGAGCAGGATTCTTCGCTGGGAACGATCAAGTTTCACGAATGGGCTGGCAACTCGTGGGTGGTGCTGTTCTCGCACCCGGCCGATTTCACGCCCGTCTGCACCACCGAGCTCGGCCTGACTGCCAAGCTCAAGCCTGAATTCGACAAGCGCAACGTGAAAGCCATTGCGCTGTCGGTCGATCCGGCCGACCTGCATAAAACCTGGATCAAGGACATTGAAGAGACGCAAAAAACCGTGGTCGGCTTTCCGATCATCGCCGATGCCGACAAGAAGGTGGCCGCCCTGTACGACATGATCCACCCGGAACAGTCGGCCACGGCCACGGTGCGCTCGCTGTTCGTGATCGATCCGAAGAAAAAGATCCGCCTGTCGATCACCTATCCGATGAGCACCGGGCGCAACTTCGACGAAGTGCTGCGCGTCATCGACGCCCTGCAACTGAGCGATGCCTACACCGTGGCCACGCCCGGCAACTGGCGCGATGGCGACGATGTGATTATCCCGCTGAGCGTGCAAGACCCGGAATTGATCAAGCAAAAGTATCCGAAAGGCTACACCGCCGAGCGCGCGTATCTGCGCGTGACGCCGCAGCCGAACAAGTAAGCTGCCCTGCGCGGGGAAGTCCTGTCCGCCAGTGGCGGAAAGGACTCCCCGGCATTACCATTTTCACCACGCCGCCCTGAAACGCATAAGCAAATAAGCTTTCCGTTGTTTGAATCACGGCTGAGTCCCTATA
Organism: Massilia rubra; assembly: GCF_011682065.1. Taxonomy (GTDB): domain Bacteria; phylum Pseudomonadota; class Gammaproteobacteria; order Burkholderiales; family Burkholderiaceae_D; genus Telluria_A; species Telluria_A rubra. The sequence goes on from NZ_VUYU01000001.1 coordinate 486,781, forward strand.
CCCTGAAGGTATTCCAGGGGCTCATTCATGCAACTTACGTATATCGTTTCAGGTTTTGCCGTCGGCCTGCTGGTCGGCATGACCGGTGTCGGCGGGGGTTCCCTCATGACGCCGCTGCTCACGCTGTTGTTCGGCGTGCCGCCCTCGGTCGCCGTCGGCACCGACCTTGCGTTCGCCTCCATTACCAAGTCGGCCGGTGCGTTTACCCACCGCCTGCGCGGCACCGTGCGCTGGGATATCGTGCGCCATCTCTGTTTCGGCGCCTTGCCGGCCGCCGTGGCCGCCACCTTCGCGCTCAAGCAATTCGGCGCGCTCGACAAGGAAATCGGCCAGATCATCCGTTACTCCATCGCCGGCTCGGTCATGCTGACCGTGATTGCGCTGCTGTTCCGAGGCAAGATGCTGGCCTGGATCAACGCCAGGCCCGAGCGCCAGTTGCAGGGCAGGGCGCTGGCGGCCGCCACTATTGTCTCCGGCGCGCTGCTGGGCGTGCTGGTCACGGTCTCCTCGATCGGCGCCGGCGCCATCGGCGCGACCTTGCTGGTCATGCTGTACCCGCGCATGACGCCGGCGGAAGTGGCCGGCACCGACATCGCCTACGCCGTGCCGCTGACCGCGATTGCCGCCTTCGGCCACTGGTGGCTCGGCTCGATCGACTGGGCCTTGCTCGCCATGCTGCTGATCGGCTCGCTGCCAGGCATCACCCTCGGTTCCTGGATCGCCAAATCGGTGCCGGAAGGCTTTTTGCGCGGCTTGCTGGCAACCACCCTCACCTTGGTGGCGGTCAAGCTGGTCTATTAAACTCCGTTAAAACCAGCCGCGCTCAGGGCCGGCTCGGCCACACCTGCGCCACGCGCGCGCGCAGAAACGGGTCGCCGACGACGATCGGCGCCAGCCAGCGCAGCACCGTCGCCGCTTCATGGCGCAGTTCGGTCCACAGCGCAAACTCGCAATTGAGCGCCGCATTCACGTACACCCGCACCAGCAGTTCGCGCTCGACCGGCGTGGCCCCGGCCGCCGCGCCAAGGCGCACGTAGGCCGCCACCAGCGCCTGCGTGTCGCCGCCGCGCGGCAGCATCGGCGCCGGGTCGCACTCCTGCGCCCAGACGTGGAAGATGGCGCGCAGCCCCGGCGGCACGCTGACGCTGAGCATCGCGTCCGCTTCCGCTGCCCGGCAACTGTCCGGCGCGCCGCCGCTTTCTTGCAAACGTTCATGGTTGTCCATGGTTCCTCCTGATCGCTGTATGTCAGACAGCGCCGGGACGAGCCGGGTTCAGCCGTTCAAGCCCGCGTTTGCGCCCGCTCAAGTCATCCGCAGCCGCGCGTTCGGCGCAATCTTAATAGCATATCGATCTATACAAATAAGAAATGCTTCGTTTGCGTTATGAGGTTCTGATGCGATTATTGCCGCCTATTAGACGAATTTGTAATAAGAGGCCCCATGTCCCCTTCACTTCCCAGCGACAAGCCGCCCAAGATCTTTCCCGGCTCCGACTGGCTTTTCCGCTGGTTCTACGTCAAGACCCCGCGCCGGGTCTTGCCCGGATTTGGCCTGACGCTCGGCTTCACCGTGTTTTACCTGTGCCTGATCGTCCTCATTCCACTGTCGTCGGTATTCCTCAAGACCTTCAGCATGACCTGGCCGGCGTTCTGGGAAGTGGTGGCGTCGGAACAGGCGATCGCCTCCTACCGCCTCAGCTTCGGCGCTTCCTTTATCGCGGCGCTGATTAACACCTTCTTTGGCGGCATTGTCGCGTGGGTGCTGGTGCGTTATGAATTCCCGGGCAAGCGCATCATGGATGCGCTGGTCGACCTGCCGTTCGCGCTGCCCACCGCGGTGGCCGGCATCACGCTCACCGCGCTGTACTCGACCAACGGCTGGATCGGCAAATACTTCACCGAGCTTGGCATCAAGGTGTCGTACACGCCGTTCGGCGTGGTGGTGGCGCTCACCTTCATCGGCTTGCCCTTCGTGGTGCGCACGGTGCAGCCGGTGCTGGAAGACCTGGAAAAAGAACTCGAAGAAGCCGCCGCCAGCCTTGGCGCCAACGCCTGGCAAACCTTCACCCGGGTGGTGTTCCCGGCCGTGATGCCGGCCCTGGTGACCGGTTTTGCGCTCTCGTTCGCGCGCGCCACCGGCGAATTCGGCTCGGTCATTTTCATCGCCGGCAACCAGCCGATGATCTCCGAAATCACGCCGCTCCTCATCTACATCAAGCTCGAAGCGTATAACTACGCCGGCGCCACCGCGATTGCCGTGGTGATGCTGGTGGCCTCGTTCGCGCTGCTGTTGGCCATTAATCTGCTACAGGCGTGGACACGCGCCAGGACCGGTAAAAAATGAGCACTGCGATTAACCAGGCGGCGACGCCCGCTACCGGCCGTGCGCGCCGCTCGTTCCGGGACCTGTTCCTGCGCCGCTCGCACCCGCTCGAACCGGTCTGGGTCAGCGCGCTGCTCAAACTCATCGCCCTGGTCTTTCTGACCCTGTTCCTGTTCATTCCACTGGCCGCCGTGTTTGCGGAAGCGTTCAAGAAGGGCGCCGAAACCTATGTGGCGGCGATTATCGATCCGGATGCGGTGGCCGCCATCAAGCTGACCCTGATCGCCGCCTTCATCTCGGTGCCGTTCAACCTGGTGTTCGGCGTGTGCGCGGCGTGGTGCATCGCCAAGTTCGAATTCCGGGGCAAGTCGATCCTGCTCACCTTGATCGACCTGCCGTTCTCGGTCTCGCCGGTGATCGCCGGTTTGATCTATGTGCTCATGTTCGGCGCCCAGGGCTGGTTCGGCGAGTGGCTGGCCAGGCATGACATCAAGATCCTGTTCGCGGTGCCGGGCATCGTGCTGGCGACGGTGTTCATCACCTTCCCGTTCGTGGCGCGCGAACTGATTCCGCTGATGCAGTCGCAGGGTAACGAGGAAGAAGAAGCCGCGCTGGTGCTGGGCGCCTCGGGCTGGGCCACGTTCTGGCGCGTGACCCTGCCGAACATCAAATGGGGCCTGCTGTACGGCGTGATTTTGTGTAACGCGCGGGCGATGGGCGAATTTGGCGCGGTGTCGGTGGTGTCTGGCCACATCCGCGGCGAGACCACCACCATGCCGCTGCACGTCGAAATTCTCTATAACGAATACAACTTCGCGGCCGCCTTTGCCGTCGCCTCGCTGCTGGCATTGCTGGCGCTGGTGACCCTGGCGATCAAAACCTTTGTCGAATGGCGGCTGCGCGAAACGCACGCGCTGCACGCCGCAGACCGCAACATGGAGCACGGATCATGACGATCGAAGTCAGGAATATCAACAAGCGGTTCGGCGATTTTGTCGCCCTCGACAACGTCTCGCTGCAGTTCCCCTCGGGCGAACTGACCGCGCTGCTCGGCCCATCGGGCTGCGGCAAGACCACGCTGCTGCGCATCATCGCGGGGCTGGAGCATCCGGACAGCGGGCATGTGCTGCTCGATGGCCAGGATGCGTCCGACCGCCACGTGCGCGAACGCCAGGTCGGCTTCGTGTTCCAGCATTACGCGCTGTTCAAGCACATGACCGTGTTCGAGAACGTCGCTTTCGGCTTGCGGGTCAAGCCGCGCAAGGACAGGCCGAACGAACAGCAGATCCGCCACAAGGTGCAGCAACTGCTCGAACTGGTGCAGCTCGACTGGCTGGCCGACCGCCATCCGCCGCAACTGTCGGGCGGGCAGCGCCAGCGCATCGCCCTGGCGCGCGCACTGGCGGTCGAACCGCGCGTGCTGCTGCTCGACGAGCCGTTCGGCGCGCTCGACGCCAAGGTGCGCAAGGAACTGCGGCGCTGGCTGCGCCGCCTGCACGACGACCTGCATGTGACCAGCATTTTTGTAACCCACGACCAGGAAGAAGCGCTGGAAGTGTCGGACCAGGTGGTCCTGATGAACAAGGGCCGGGTCGAGCAGTTGGGCTCTCCCGAGCAGGTCTACAACCATCCGGCCTCGCCCTTCGTGTACGGCTTTTTGGGCAATGTGAACCTGTTCCACGGGCGCGTGAACGACGGCGTCATGGCCAGCGGCGACGCCAGTTTTTCGGTGCCGGAGCATGCCTCGGCCAGCAATGGGCAGGGCACCGCCTACGTGCGCCCGCACGATCTCGATATCGACCGCTATACGCCGGGCGCGGACGGCATCGTCGTCAAGCTGCGCCGCGCGCATGCGATCGGCCCGCTGGCGCAGCTCGATCTTGAGCGCGCCGACAACGCCGAATTGATCGAAGCGGTCATTCCCAACGAGCGCTATCGGCAGTTGGCGTTGAAGGAAGGCGAAACGCTGGTGGTGCGTCCGCGCCGGATGCAGGTGTTTGTCGATCAGGGAGCGGCGATATGAATTTCCAACAACTGCGGTCCATCCGCGAAGCGGCCCGGCGCGGCTACAACCTGACCGAGGTGGCCAACGCCTTGTTCACGTCGCAGCCGGGCGTGAGCCGCCAGATCCGCGAGCTCGAAGACGAACTTGGCGTGGTGATCTTCGAGCGTAACGGCAAGCGCCTGACCGGCTTGACCGATCCGGGCAAGGGCATCCTGAAAATCATCGACCGCCTGCTGGTCGAAGCCGAGAACCTGCAGCAGGCCAGCATGGAATACGCCGGCAAGAACAGCGGCACCCTGACCATTGCCGCCACCCATACGCAGGCGCGTTACGCGCTGCCGAAAGTGGTGCAGTCGTTCCGCAAGGACTTCCCCGAGGTGCGCATCGCGCTGCAGCAGAGCGCTCCCGATCATATCGCCGAGTGGGTTTTGTCGGGCAAGGCCGATATCGGCATCGCCACCGAGGGCCTGTCGCAGTTTCCGGACCTGGTGTCGTTCCCGTGCTACCGCTGGAGCCACCTGATCGTGGTGCCGGACGGGCATCCGCTGCTTGGCTGCTCGCCAATCCGGCTGGAAGACCTGGCCGACTATCCGCTCATTACCTACGATGTCGGTTTCACGGGGCGCGGGCATATCGATGCGGCGTTCGCCAAGGCTGGAGTGCGTCCCGACATCGTGCTCACCGCGATGGATTCGGACGTCATCAAGCAGTACGTGAGCCTGGGGATGGGCGTGGGGATCGTGGCCTCGATGGCGTTCGACCATGGGCGCGACAAGGGGCTGCGCGCGGTGGAAGCGTCGCACCTGTTCGCGGCCAACGTGACGCGCCTGGCGGTGCGGCGCGGCGCCTATCTGCGCGCGTATGCGTATCACTTCATCGAACAGTTTGCGCCGGATGTCTCGCGCGCCGATATCGAACGCGCGCTCGACGCCGACGCGCCGCGCGAAGTGTAAAACGTCGTTCCCGCGAAGGCGGGAACCCAGGTTCGTAGCGCAGCCAAGCGCTTCGGCACGAACCTGGGTGCCCGCCTTCGCGGGACGTGGGTTGCGGCAGTGCCGGAGACGACAGCCTGCTTTCATCGCTTGCAAATGCGAATGATTCTCGTTTATACTTGATTTCAGCAAGCCATCCACCCACGCATAGCCCGCCGCCGTTGCCAGCCACTGCATACCGTCAAGGAAGCATCGTGTCGAGCAAACATCCACAGAATCCAAGCGAACCTTGCCAGCATGTGACGATCGCCGACAGCACCATCGGCCACGTCAGCATCTGCCCCGAATGCAGTGTGCTGCACCTGTCGCTGAACCACGTCTCGGTGCGCTTCACGCCGGAAGCGTTCCGCGCGCTCTCAAGCATGGTCGGTGACGCCCAGGCGCGGCTCGATCACGTAGCCCAGTCCAACGCCGCCGCCGCCGCTGCCGCCGTCATCGACGAAGCGCGCCACGGCCCCAAGCTGCATTAAGGAGAAGCGTATGTGCGACCACGATGCCAAAAAGCCGCTCGCGCGGTTCTTCCCTCCTGACGGCGAAGCCGCTTCGCGCACCGCGTCGTCGCGCCGCCAGCGCTTGTGGGAGCTGCCGGCCAATACCCACTGCCCGGTGATCGGCGTGTGCCTGCCGCTCGGGGTGCTGCGCAAACTGGTGAACAAGGGCGTGCGCGGCCAGGCCCTGGCCGACGACTACGAAATCCACGTCGGCGCGGTGGCCGAATGCGCCAACCGCAACCGCATCTCGAACCTGCTGCAGGATGCGCTCGACCAGCGTTACGCGCTGGTGCTGCTGCGTTTCAAGGATGCGCGCAGCGGCGACGCCGTCATGCTGTTGTGGCGCCAGGCGATCGCGCAGGGCGACGTGGCCGGGGCTTTTTGGGCCGCGCTGACGCACCCGCGCAGCGACTTTTTGGTGCAGGACACGGTGTTGCGCGAGATGCACATGATCCAGCACCAGGCCGGCGCCAACACGCGCATCGACCACGCGCACTACCTCGAACTGCAGGAAGAGAATGCCGCGCTGGCGGCCGAACTGGCGCAAGCGCAGCAGCGCCACGTGCGCACGCTGGCCGACAAGGCGCGCGAGCTGGAACAGGTGCAGGCGCAGTTGATGACCGCGCGCGCCGAGCTGGTGGCGCGCGAGAGCAAGGTCGCATTTTTGCAGGCCGACATGGCGGAACTGGCGGCCTCGGTGCCGGACCTGGAAGCGCGCACGCGGCTCAAGCAAAAGCTCGATGATGCGGCGCAGCGCTTGAATGCGCGCGATGCGCAGCTGGCGCAGCTGCGCCAGCAACTGGCGGCGTCCACGCGCCAGCTCGACGCCTTGCAGGCGGCGCGGCCGGTCGAGGCGCCGGTGTGCGAGGAAGACGCTGCCGAGGCCATCGCCGCCGCGCAGCTGGTCGACAAGACCTTGCTGTGCGTGGGCGGCAGGAGCGCCAGCGTGGCCAGTTACCGCTGCATGACGGAGGAGGCGGGGGCCAGGTTCGCGCACCATGACGGTGGACAGGAGCACGGCGCCGATCTGCTGGACGCCAATCTGGCGGCGGCCGACCTGGTGATTTGCCAGACCGGCTGCATCAGCCACAACGCCTACTGGCGCGTGAAGGAGCACTGCAAGCGCACCGGAAAGCAGTGCGTGTTCGTGGAAAATCCGAGCAGCACGAGTTTTTCGCGCGGGCTGCGCCAGATCGCGATTCTGGCGGAGGGGTAGGAACAGCATCCCTGCTGTTCCAGCGCCTGTACGAGCATGTACAATGCTCGCTTCAGGAAAATTTTCGGCGTTATTCCTTAAGTCGGATGGTGAGGCTTGCCGATACCTTCACCGTCCGTGAACTGCGTGACGGCACGCTACCAATACATGACAACTGAGGCGCTCCTCGCTGAAATCAAAACCGCCTTCCCGCCCGTCGCGATGCCGAGGAAATCAGATCTTCGCGTTCATCACGACGGCTGCTATCACTGCGATTTCCTTGCGCGAGATATCGATAACTTCAGGGGAGAACCCGTTGGAGACGCGGTCATCCGGGTCCTCCATCGGGAACTGTCGTCGCTTTCAGCGAAGGGGTGGGTGTGGGCGCTCCCTCACTACCTGCCGTTCTGCCTGAGACCAGAGGCCAAGTACGATCAATCGGAGACAGAGTTCCTTCTGTATAGCCTCGCTCCAGAGAAGGAGTTCGAGGCCGATAAAAGGCATCAGTTTTCCGCATTAAGCAGGCAGCAAGTGACATGCCTGATCCACTTCGTGGAGTGGCTTAAAGGGCATCCACATTGGAGCGCATACTGCCTTTCGGAGATCCAGACAGCCTTGGATTTCCTTGAAAGCCTCGATCCCTGACTTTTTGATCAAGCGGGCAGCTTGCGCATTGCCTTCTATCTGAGCGTCCCCTGTCGTCGCCACTTGTGCGGGAACGACGGTTCCAAGTAGCGTGACGGTCAATGACGCTTACGCGCCCGGGTTGGTAATGCGCGCGTGGATCGCGTCGATCTCGGCCACCACTTCCGGCGCCAGCGTCACCGACATGGCGTCGATATTTTCCTTCAACTGCGCCAGGCTGGTCGCGCCGATGATGGTCGAGGCCACGAACCAGCGCGAGTAGCACCACGCCAGCGCCATCTGGGTCGGCGTCATGCCGTTGGCGCGCGCCAGGGCCGCGTATTCCTTGACCGCCGCCAGCACCGGCGCGCGCAGGTAACGCGGGCTCCACGACGCCGGAAAAATCGTCAACCGGCCACTGGCCTTGGGATCGTCCAGGTACTTCGCGCTCAACTGGCCGAACGCCAGCGGGCTGTAGGCCAGCAAACCCACATCTTCGCGAAAGCAGGTTTCGTCCATCAGGCTGGTCTCGAACTTACGCGCGGTCAGGTTGTACAGGTTCTGGACGCTGGCGATGCGCGGCAGTCCCTTCATCTCGGCCTGCTTGACGAATTCGCTCACGCCCCACGCGCTCTCGTTCGACAGGCCGATATGCCCGATCTTGCCGGCGTCGATCAGTTCCTTCAGCCCGGCCAGGGTCTCTTCGACGGGAATGGCCGCGCGCTCCTGGGCCGGGTCGAACGCGGTGGCGCCGAAGATCGGCACATTGCGGCTCGGCCAATGCAATTGGTATAAATCGATATGGTCGGTCTGCAGGCGCCGCAGGCTATCTTCCACCGCCGCGCGCAGGCTGGCGGCATCGAGGTCCTGCTTTCCTTCGCGCACCCAGTGCAGGTTCTGGTTCGGCCCGGCCGCCTTGGTGGCCAGGACGATCTCGCCGCGCCGGCCGCTCTTTTTGAGCCAGCTGCCGATAAAGCGCTCGGTGTCGCCCTGCGTCTGCGGACGCGGCATGACCGGATACATTTCGGCGGTGTCGACAAAATTGATGCCGCGCTCGAGCGCGTAATCGAGCTGGCTGTGCGCGTCGGTTTCGCTGTTTTGCTCGCCGAAGGTCATGGTGCCGAGGCAGATTTTCGATACCTCGAGCGGGGTGCGTCCGAGCCTGGTCTTGATCATGGTGCGTTCCTTATGGTCGAAGGGCCTGCGCGCATTCGCGGATCAGGCCCGGTCCCTGGTAAATCAGGCCGGTATATAACTGTACCAGCGAGGCGCCCAGATGGATCTTTTCTTTGGCGTCGGCCCCGCGCATGATGCCGCCCACGCCGATAATCGGCACTGCGTCGCCCAGTTCCTGGCGCAGCGCGCGGATCACGATGTTCGACAGCTCGAATACCGGATCGCCCGACACGCCGCCGGTTTCCTGGCCGTGTTTCATGCGCTCGACTTCGCGGTGGCTGAGGGTGGTGTTGGTGGCGATGACGCCGTCGATCTTGTGGCGCAGCAGGGCGCTGGCGATATCCTTGATCTGGTCGCCGTCGACGTCCGGCGCGATCTTGAGCGCCAGCGGCACGTAGCGCTTGTGCTGGTCGGCCAGGCGCAGTTGCGCGTCTTTCAGGCGGGAGAGCAGCGCGTCCAGTTCCGACGCTCCCTGCAGCTGGCGCAGGTTGGCGGTATTCGGCGAGGAGATATTGACCGTTACGTAGCTGGCGTACGGGTACACTTTTTCGAGGCAGTGCAGATAGTCGTCGACCGCGTTTTCGATCGGCGTGCTGGCGTTCTTGCCGATGTTCAGGCCAAGCACGCCCTGCTTGTCCTGGTAAAATTTCGACGCCTGCACGTTGGCGACGAAGGCATCGACCCCGCCATTATTGAAGCCCATGCGGTTGATCACGGCGCGCCTGGCCGGAATGCGGAAAATGCGCGGCTTGGGATTGCCCGGCTGCGGCTTGGGCGTGACGGTGCCCACTTCGATGAAGCCGAAACCGAGGCTTGAGAGGCCGTCGATGTAGGCGCCATCCTTGTCCAGGCCCGCGGCCAGGCCGACCGGGTTGGGGAAGGTAATGCCCATGACGGTGCGCGGATCGGGCGCGGGTTTGCTTAACAGGCCGGTCAGGCCCAGCGCGGCCGCGCTACGCAGGAAGGGCAGGGTAACGTTGTGCGCCGTCTCGGGCTTGAGGGTGAACAGCAGGGGACGACCTAAGGCATACAGCAGTTTCTGGGACATGGAGTGCTCGGGTTGGTGCGGGTGCCCGCATTTTACCGTGCGCCGGGGCTGGCCGCTCACTGCCCATCCACAAGCGGCTAGCGATCGAGCAGGCTCCAGATGCCGTCGATGCGCGCTTCGAGCGGCCGGAAGTTGATCTTGTAGGCCATCTTGGGACTTTGCTCGATCCAGTATCCGAGATACACGAACGGCAGTTTCAGTTCGCTGGCCTGGGCGATCTGCCACAGCACGTTGTAGGTGCCGAAGGAGGCGCCTGGCACGTCGGGGTCGAAAAACGTGTACACCGACGACAGGCCGTCCGACAGCACGTCGATGATCGAGACCATGCGCAGCACGCCCTCGCCATCGCGGAACTCCACCAGGCGCGTGTTGACGCGGCTTTGCAGCAGGAACTGGGCGTACTGGTCGCGGCTGTCCTGGTCCATGCCGCCGCCGACGTGGCGCGTGGTCTGGTAGCGCAGGTAAAGCGCGTAGTGTTCGTCCGAAAAACTCAGGTTGGCGACGGTGGCCACCAGCGCCGCGTGGCGCGTCCAGGCGCGCCGCTGGCCGCGGCTGGGGGCAAATTCGGTGGCGCGCACGCGCACCGGAATGCAGGCGTTGCAGCCGTCGCAATAAGGGCGATAGGTGAAGATGCCGCTGCGCCGGAAGCCATTCTTGACCAGTTCGGAGTAGACGTCGGCGTTGATCAGGTGCGAAGGGGTGGCCACTTGCGAGCGCGCCTGCCGGGCGTCGAGATAGCTGCACGGGTAGGGCGCTGTGGTGTAGAACTGCAGCGTCGAGAAAGGCAGGTCGTTTAAGTGCGTCATGCAGTCGCTTTCGATACGGCGTGGTTGCGAATGGTGGCCCTGGTTGCTTCCTTCTGTTCTATTGTAGCCAAACTTTACGCTGTTTACGGCATCTGTGTAAATGGCGAGCCCGGTTTCCATTGTGCGATGCCGGGCTTGGCGATCGCGTCGCGCAAATGCGCCAAAAAGGCGCTGCGCGTGATCGGTGCCGCGCCCAGCGACGCCAGGTGGCCGGTCTCCTGCTGGCAGTCGATCATGGCCACGCCGTGGCGGCGCAAAAAGGCGACCAGGAAGGCCAGCGCGATCTTGGAACCGTCGGTCACGCGCGCGAACATCGACTCGCCGTAGAACATGCGGCCGATGCACACGCCATAGGCGCCGCCAACCAGTTCGCCATCGAGCCACAGTTCCGACGAGTGGGCGTAACCCATCGCGTGCAGGCCGCTGTAGCCTGCGACGATGTCGTCCGAAATCCAGGTGCCCGGCCCGTCCTTGCGCGGGGCGGCGCAGGCGCGCATCACGTCCCCGAAAGCGCTGTCGAAGCGCACCTGCCAGCGTCCGCCTTCTTCCATGCTGCGCTCGACCCGGCGCAGGGCCTTGCGCAGACTGTTGCTGATGCGAAAATCTTCAGTCATCAGCACCATGCGCGGGTCGGTGCTCCACCAGAGGATGGGCTGGCCTTCGGAAAACCAGGGGAAAATGCCATGACGATAGGCGCTCAGCAGGCGCTCCGGGGACAGGTCGGCGCCGGCCGCCAGCAGGCCCGGCGCGTCGGAGGTGAGCGCTGCGGCGACGTCGGGAAACGGCGAATCGGTCTCAAGCCAGGGAATCATGGCTTATTCGGGATCGCTGGCAATGCGCATCGCCCGCACCACGTCGTGCGTGTGGAAGCCGAAGCCGCCGCCGTCGCGCATGCGGGCGCAGTCGGCGAAAAACAGTTCCAGGGTGGTCCGGATGGTGGGGAAGGCCAGGTCGTCCCACGGAATCTCGTGCTCGGCGAACATGCGTGCATCCAGGCTTTCGATGCCGGGCGCAAAGTCCAGGCTGCGCAGGCGGGCCAGGTAGAACAGGTGGACCTGGTGCACCTGGGCTACATTAAGCAGGCTGAACAAGTTGCCGATCTCGATGTCGGCGCCGGCTTCCTCTTCGGTTTCGCGAACGGCGGCCTCGGCGGTGGTTTCATCGTTTTCCATGAAGCCGGCCGGCAAGGTCCAGAAGCCGTGGCGCGGTTCGATCGCGCGCTTGCACAGCAGCACGCGCACTTCTTCGCCCTCCGGTTGCCATACAGGAATGGAGCCGACGACGAGCTTGGGGTTCTGGTAGTGGATCGCCGCGCATTGCTTGCACACATAGCGGGGGCGGTTATCGCCCTCCGGGATGAGCAGGTCGACGGGATGGGCGCATTCGGAACAAAATTTCATAGTCAAATGGGAAGAATGATTTTCGCTTACTGTACACCGATTGCAGGCTGGATGCGGTGCGCGCGGGGCGTAAAAGCGTGCTGACGCCCCTGCGCCCGCGTTTGGTTTACAGCTATCGCACATCTTGATTGGATTAATATTGCCTAATTCTGAAAAGGCCCCTATAATAGCTACATACAGACGCGGGGTGGAGCAGTCTGGCAGCTCGTCGGGCTCATAACCCGAAGGTCACAGGTTCAAATCCTGTCCCCGCAACCAAACACAGCAAGCCGCTGATTCTCTTACAGGAATCAGCGGCTTTCGCTTTTGCGGACAGCGCTTTCAGTGCTTGCGCCAGCTCAGGAATGCTGGCGCATGGCCGCCATGGCTTGCCCGATGAACGCCTTCATCTCATCGGTGATCCAGCTGCCGATCATCAGCAGCGGTTCTTTTTCGTAAGCGGTGCGGATTTTCGCATGCGTGGCGGGATCGTCGCCGGCGAACGACTGCGATAAATCGATCCATTCGCGCATCAACTGCCGTACCGGCGGATCGTCCGGGGCCGCGCCGTCCGCGATGGCCTTGCGCACCCGCGCGATCAGCGCCGGCCACTCGTCCATGCGCAGGCGGTAGTGCGCATCCATGTACGCGAACTCCGCGGGCGAGACGTATTTCTTGAACATCGCCAGGCGCGACTGGGTGAATGCTTCCTTCAAAAACGCCTCCACCTCCGGCGTGATGCCGTTCTGCTCGCGCAGCGCCGGTTCGCGCGCCTGCATGGCGAGGATGCGCACCATGATGTCCGGGTCGCCGTTGGTGTCACGCTCCAACTTTAACATCCATTCCTGCGACAGCAATTGCGCGGCAGGGCTTGATGTCGGCGTGCCGGCGGCGATCATTTGCTTGAAGCGCGCCACCATCGCATCCCACTCGGCGATGCAGGCGGCGTCGCCGGCGAAAAACGGCAGCTGTTTCAGTTCTTCTTTTGAAAAATAGGTATCGTACATGGTCATTAACTCCAAAGTGGTCAGCCACGCGGCCAGGTCCGGCTCCACCCCGGCATCGAGTTCGCCCTGCAGCGTTGTCAGCTGCGCGCGCAAGATGCCGGCCCGGTCGATCTGGCGGGTCAGCGCGGTGATCTGCTGCTCCACGATGCCCGACAGGTTGGAGCCCGGATTGGCCAGGAAGGTTCCGATGTCGGCCAGCGACACGCCAAAGCGGCGCAGCGCCTGCACCTGGTGCAGGCGGGCGATATCGTCGCGGTTGTACAGGCGGTAGCCGGCCTCGGAACGCGCCGAAGGACAGAGCAAGCCAATGGCGTCGTAATGATGGAGCGCGCGCACCGTCAATCCTGACCGTTTCGCCAGCTCGCCTATTTTTAACTTCATCGAATCGCTCCTTGTCTTCATGCGTGAACACAGTCTGGAGTCTGACGTGGCGTTAGGGTCAAGCGCTTAATCGCCAGCGTCGGTTTGCGGGCGCGGATGCAGGCTGGCCCACAGGTGGGCCGCCGCCATGGTCCGGTGCGGCGCGTAGTGCGCCAGCAGCGCTTCGGTGCGCGCCATGTCCGGCTTGGCGTCTTCGCCCAGCAGGTGCTGCAAGGCCGCACGGATCGCAACGTCGCCATGCAGCGAGCAGTCGGAGTAACCGTAGCCGCGCAGCAGTGCGTAGTTGACGGTCCACGGGCCGATGCCTTTGATGGCCAGCAGCGCCGCCGCGACGCTCCCCGCGTCCTGCTGGCGATCGAGCGTCAGTGCGCCGCTGTCGACCAGCTGCGCCAGGCGCAGCAAGGTGTCGGCCTTCGAGCGCGAGAATTTGCGGGTGGTCAGGGCGTCCGCATCGAGGCGCGCCGCATCGCGCGCTTCGGGGTAGCACCACAAGCCGCTGCTGTGCTGGCGGCCGGCCTGCAAGATGAACGTGCGGCGCAGCGCGATGGCAAAGGTCAGGTTGATTTGCTGGCCGATGATGGCCCAGGTCAGCGCCTCGAAAATCGTGGCCGACTGCACGATGCGTAAACCCGGCTGGCGCTGTACCACGGGTCCCAGCAGCGGGTCGGCCGCCACCGCGGCCAAGAACGGCGCAGGGTCGATCCGCAGCGCCAGGATGTTGAGCAGGGCGTCGTCGACCTGGCGCACGTCGCCTGGCGTGAGCGCGCCGTCGGCATGGACCGAGCACAATGCGGCGTCGGGGCCGAGGGCGATGTCGAGCAGCACCGGCACGCCGCCGATCATCACGCCCTTGCGGATGCGCGCCGGCGTCACCTGTTCGGCCACGCCTTCCGGGTCGCGGCTGTGGAAGGCGAGGATGTCGGCGCTGCGGTAACCTGGCGGAAGAGAAATCGACGTTTGCACGTTGCGGCCCTGTTTGCTGTTGGGAGAGGGCGCAACGATAGCACGCGGTCCAAATGGCGTGAACCCGGTGACCCGCACCCGGTGACCCGCATCGGCCGCGTGCGGAAAAGCCGCTTCTTGTTATTCAATCGGCTAGAGCGCGCACACCTCGGTGCGGGCCGGTTCCAGCGCCGCCGCATGGCGCACCTGCAGTTCGGCCGGCACGCCGTTCTTGATGGCGGTGAGCTCCGCGAGAATCGAAATCGCAATCTCGGACGGCGTCTTGCTGCCGATGTAGAGGCCAATCGGCCCGTGCAGGCGCGCCAGCTGCGCATCCGACAGGTCGAATTGCTTGAGTCGTTCGCGCCGTTTGGCGTTGTTCAGGCGCGAGCCGATCGCGCCCACGTAAAAGGCGTCGGACTTGAGCGCCTCCATCAGCGCCAGGTCGTCCAGCTTGGGGTCGTGCGTGAGCGCCACCACGGCGCTGCGGTGATCGAGGTGCGATTCGAGCACCAGGTCGTCGGGCATCATGTGCACCAGCTGCACTCCCGGCAGGTTCCAGCCGGCGCGGTATTCTTCGCGCGGGTCGCACACGGTGACGTAGTAATCCATCGCCGTGGCGATCTGCGCTAAAAAGCGCGAGAGCTGCCCCGCGCCGATGATGAACAGGCGCCAGCGCGGGCCGTGAATCGTGGTCAGCACGCCGTCCGCCAGCAATTGCACGGCGCCCGGCTGCGCCGTCGCCAGGGTGACCGCGCCGCTGGCCAGGTCGAGCCGGCGCGCCAGCAGTTCGTGCGCTTCCAGGCGCGCCAGCAGTTCGTCGATGGCGCTGTCGTGCGACAGCGGCTCGATCGCCAGTTCGATGGTGCCGCCGCAGGGCAGGCCGAATCGGTGCGCTTCGTCGGCGCTGATGCCGTAGCTGACCACCTCGGGTATCGCGCGCGTGATGCCGTGCCGGCGCACGCGCTCGATCAGGTCATCTTCGATGCAGCCGCCCGAGACCGAGCCGACCACGCGGCCGTCGTCGCAGATGGCGAGCGTGGCGCCGATCGGGCGCGGGCTCGAGCCCCAGGTCTTGATCACGGTGATCAATTCGCAGCGGTGACCGGAGGCGATCCACGCCGAGGCGGTCTTTAATACTTCCAGGTCTATGCTGTCCATTGAATCGAATATACTGGCGCTCCTGAATCGAGCACATGGTGGGTGGGAAGATGAGCAATGATACAAAAAATGACGATGGTTCGCCGAAGTTCGGCCGTTTGCTGATCGTCCTCGTTGGGGTGGTGGTGTTTTGCGGCGTGCTGACCTGGATCATGGGGACGTACTTCCCGAATTTCCCAGGCTGAAAATGCGCGGTTTTACTTCCTGCGCTTGCAGATGACCTGCAGCGCGCCGTCCGACACGCTGTCGGGCACGATGTCTTCCGGTGCGAATTTTTCGTACTTGAAGCTTTGCGAAACCGGCCCCTTGCCCATCGCCTCGGCGTAGTACACCTGGCTGAGCAAGGTGGTGGTGCGGTTTGCGCATGAATACAGGTGCAGCGCCTTCATCGACAGGTAGGGCGTGCCTTCGGGCGTGGCCTGTTCCTTCGCGTACGACACCAGCGACCAGACCTTGTAGCTCTTCTCGCTCCTGATGATGCTGCTCTTGTCGATGAACGACTGGCTGCCCGCGGCCGAACCGACTTTGATCCACTGCGCCGCCTGCGCGAGCAATGGCAGCATCAGGCAGGCGAGCAGCAGTTTTTTCATGGCGCGATGGTTTTCTTGGCGGCGTGCTTGGACTTGATGTCGGCCACGGCCTTGTCGATCGCGGCCAGGCGCGCGGCAGTGCCGGGGTGGTTGGCGACGTAGCCGTTCAACACCGTGGCCGGATAGGTCGAGGCCAGGCGCTTCCAGAACGCCGGCGCGCCATCGATGCTCACGCCGGCGCGCGCCAGCAGGTACATGCTCAGATGGTCGGCGGCGGCGTCGAGTTCCGGCGGCATGGCCTTCATGCCGCCGGTGCCGATCAACATCGAGGTATCGGGCCGCACGTTGGTCAGGTTGTCGATGATGCTGCCGATGGTGCCGACGCTGCGCTGCGAGGTGGCGTGTCCGAGAATGTTGTGCGCCATGCCCTTGGCCAGCAGGTAGGCGACCTCCTCGTCGTTTTTTGCGAATTGCAGCATGCCGCGCGTAACCATGACGCGCGAACCGTCGGCATACGAGTTGACGTTATCGGCATTTCCCAGTTCGATCGCAAAACCGCAGGCGCGCGTGACCGGCACGGTGAGCTCGCGGGTCTTGTCGTCACGTTCGATCTGCAGCGCCAGGCTGGCCTGTTTGGCGACCAGGGGACCGAACACGGAACCGACTGTGCTCGACGCGTTGGGGCCGACCGGCAGTGCCTTGCCGCTGGCCGAAATGAGGTTGTCGCCACGTCGCAGTCCGGCGCGCGCGGCGCCGCTGCCGGCCAGTACGCCCGTCACCTGCAGGCGCTCGCCCATGCCGAAGGCGATCTGCGCGGCCTCGTTGTACTCGCCCGGATACCAGTAGCGGTTGCGCGCGGTGAAGCCGAGCAGGTTGCGCGTGGACGACTTGCACAAGTCCGTATTGTTAATCAGGAGTGGAGCCGCGATGCGGTACAGGCGTTCCTGCAGGCCCGCCATTTTGGTCAGCGCTTCGGCGGCGGCGGCCATGCGCGGCGTGACCGCGCGCACTGGCGGCTCGACCGGCTGCTGCGGCATGGGGACCGTGGGAGTGGCATCAGGGGCTGGCCCGGTCGTCTCGCAAGCCGACAACATGAATGCCAGGCAGATTACCGGCACAGCCGGAAGCAGACCAGTGAAACGGGCCATAGGAATCTCCAATTAGTGTTTGCCGGTGCTGCCGAAACCGCCGGCACCGCGTTCGCTTGTGTCGAAATCGTCGACGATGTTGAATCCGACCTGCACCACCGGCACCACGATCAGTTGCGCCAGGCGCTCCATGGGGTTGAGCGTGAAGGCGTTCTGGCCACGGTTCCAGGTCGATACCATCAGTTGTCCCTGATAGTCGGAGTCGATCAAGCCTACCAGATTCCCCAGCACGATGCCGTTCTTGTGGCCCATGCCGCTGCGCGGCAGGATCATGGCGGCGTAACCGGGGTCGCTCACGTGAATCGCCAGCCCGGTGGGAATGAGCACGGTGGCGCCGGCTTCGATGATGATCGGTTCGTCGATGCAGGCGCGCAGATCGAGGCCGGCGCTGCCCGGCGTGGCGTAGGCCGGCAGCTGGTCCTTCATGCGTGGGTCGAGGATTTTGACGTCAATGGTTTTCATGGTGCGCTTACTTTTTACTTGAGCAGGGAGCGCTGTTCGATGCGCCTTGCGATTTCTGAAATCAGCTGGCGCGCCAGGGTGAGCTTGTCGGCGCGCGGCAGTACGGTGTGGCCAGTGTCGTCGAACAGCATGATGCTGTTCTCGTCCTGGCCGAAGGTGTGGTGGCCGATATTGCCGACCAAAAGAGGAATGCCCTTTTTTTCGCGCTTGACGGCGCCGTATTCTTCCAGGCGCTCCGATTCGGCGGCAAAACCGACGCAGTAAGGCCAGCCCGATACCGAGGTGGTGGCGGCGACCGACGCGAGGATGTCGGGATTCTGTTCGAACTCCAGGGTCGGCGTGGCGCCGTCGTCCTGTTTTTTCATTTTTTGCGTGCTGGCGTTGGACACGCGCCAGTCGGCCACCGCGGCCACGCTGATGAACACATGCTGGCCGCCGACGGCGTTCATCACGGCGTCGTGCATCTGGCGCGCGCTTTGCACGTCGGTGCGGCGCACCCTGTGCGGCGTTGCCAGCGCGGTCGGGCCGGAGATCAGCGTGACCTCGGCGCCGGCCTCGCGCGCGGCGCGGGCAATGGCGTAACCCATTTTACCGGACGACAGGTTGGTGATGCCGCGTACCGGGTCGATCGCTTCAAAGGTCGGCCCGGCGGTGATCAGGACGCGCTTGCCGGCCAATACCTTGAGCTGGAACGAGGCGATGACTTCGTCGAGCAGCTCGGCCGGCTCGAGCATGCGGCCCAGGCCCGTTTCGCCGCAGGCTTGTTCGCCGGCGGCCGGGCCGAAGATCTTGATGCCGTCGGCGCGCAGCTGGGCGGCGTTGCGGCGGGTGGCGGGGTTTTCCCACATCTCGACATTCATGGCCGGGGCGACGAGCAGCGGCACGCGTTGCGGGCGCGCCAGGCACAAGGTCGAGAGCAGGTCGTCGCATACCCCGTGCGCCAGCTTGCGCATGAAGTCGGCCGAGCAGGGCGCGATCAGGATCGCATCGGCCGCGCGGGTCAGGTCGATGTGGGCCATGTTGTTGGCCACGCGCGGATCCCACTGGTCGGTGTGGACCGGATGGCCGGACAAGGCTTGCATGGTCACGGCGGTGATGAAGTGGGTGGCGGCGTCGGTCATGACCACCTGCACCGAGGCGCCCTGCTTGATCAGCGCGCGGCACAGGTCCGCCGCCTTGTAGCAGGCCACCCCGCCGGACAGGCCGAGGACGATCTTCTTACCTTGCAGGTCCATCGTCATGGGCCGTCTCCTTATTGCCGGTTCACGCGGCGCAGCTCGTCGAAGACGAACAGCGCGGCGCCGACGCAGATGGCGCTGTCGGCGATGTTAAAGGCCGGGAAGTGGCCGAAGGCGGCGATGTGGAAGTCGAGGAAGTCGACCACATGACCATACGCCAGGCGATCGATGGCGTTGCCGATGGCGCCGCCCATGATCAGCGCCAGCGCCCAGCAGAACAGGCGCTGGCCGGCATGGCGCTTCAACATGTACAAGATGAAGCCGACCGCGATCACGGCCACGCCGGTGAAGAAGTAGCGCTGCCACCCGGGCTGGCTGTTCAGGAAACCGAAGGCGGCTCCCTTGTTATAGGCCAGCACCAGGTTGAAGAAGGAGGTGATGACCTTCTCTTCGCCGAACACGAAGGTTTTCTGGATCGCGATCTTGGTCAACTGGTCGATCAGGATCACGATGGCGGCGATGCCCAGCCAGGGCATCAGGCCGGAACCGCCTTGCGGCGAGGACGAGAACAGCTGTTTCTTTTTGGTGGCCATGGGTCGGTTTCTTCTTTTTGTTTATGCGAAGGCGCGCTTCTCGCCGCTGCCGAACAAATTGCTGAAGCAGCGGCCGCACAGGCCCGCGTGCTCGGCGTGGCTGCCGACGTCGGCGCGATAATGCCAGCAACGCTCGCATTTCGGCGCACCGGAGGCGGCTACCTCGATCGCTTCGGCGGCTTCGTCGGCCACTTCGCTTACCTTCGCCTGCGAGGTGATGAAGACGAATTTGAGGTCGTCGTCCAGGCTCGCCAGCTGGCGGTATTTGTCGCCGCTGGCCTTGATGGTCAGCTCGGCCTGCAGCGACGAACCGATGGCGCCGGAGACGCGCAATTCTTCGAGCTGCTTGGTGACGTCGGTGCGCACCGCGCGCAATGTCGCGTACTTGTCCAGCAGGGCGGCGCCGTCGGCCACTTGCGGCAGGGTCCAGAAGGTTTGCGTGAAGATGGTCTCGTCGCTGGCGGCGAAGGCGTCGGCGTCGGCAAACACGGCCCACGCTTCCTCGGCGGTAAAGCTGAGCATCGGCGCCATCACCCGCAGCAGGCTTTGCGTGATGTGCCACAGCGCGGTCTGGGCCGAACGGCGTGCCGGCGAATCGACGGCGGACGTGTACAGGCGGTCCTTGAGGATGTCCAGGTAAAAACCGCCCAGGTCTTCCGAGCAGTAGTTCTGCAGCTTGGAGACGACCGGGTGGAATTCGTAGCGCTCGTAGTGGCTGGCGATGTCGTTTTGCAGCGCACCCATGGCGGCGATCGCATAGCGGTCGATTTCCAGCAGGTCGGCCGTGGGCAGCGCGTGCTTGGCGTGGTCGAAGTCGGAGGTGTTCGCCAGCAGGAAGCGCAGGGTGTTGCGGATGCGGCGATACGATTCGGTCACGCGCTTCAAGATCTCTTCGGAGATCGACAGCTCGCCCGTGTAGTCGGTCGAGGCGACCCACAGGCGCAGGATGTCGGCGCCGAGGGTGTCGGAGATTTTTTGCGGCGCCATCGTGTTACCGAGCGACTTGGACATCTTCTTGCCCTCGGCGTCGACCGTGAAGCCGTGCGTGAGCAGGGCTTTGTACGGCGGGCAGCCATTGAGCATCGAAGACGTCAGCAGCGACGAATGGAACCAGCCGCGGTGCTGGTCCGAGCCTTCCAGGTACAGGTCGGCCGGGAAGTGCGACTGGGCCGCGTGCGAGCCGCGCAACACCGTCTGGTGGGTGCAGCCTGAATCGAACCAGACGTCGAGCGTGTCCTTGTTCTTGACGTACATGTCGGCATCGTCACCGAGCAGGTCTTTCGGCTCGATGCTGAGCCAGGCGTCGATGCCGCGCTCTTCGAACATTTTTGCGATCTGTTCCAGCAGTTCGGGCGTGCGCGGATGCAGCTGGCCGGTTTCTTTGTGCAGGAAGAAGGCCATCGGCACACCCCACTGGCGCTGGCGCGACAGGGTCCAGTCGGGACGGTTTTCGATCATGCCGTGCAGGCGCGCCTGGCCCCAGTCGGGGAAGAAGCGCGTTTCGGTAATGCCCTTCAAGGCCGTTTCGCGCAGGGTCGGTCCGCCGTCTTTTGGGGTCACGTCCATGCCGGCGAACCACTGCGAGGTGGCGCGGTAGACGATCGGGGTTTTATGACGCCAGCAGTGCATGTAGCTGTGATCGAACATCTTCACTTCGAACAGGGCGCCGGCGGCGGTGAGCGCCGCGCAGATCGGCTTCGACGCTTCCCAGATGGTCATGCCGCCGAATAGCGGCAGGGTCGACGCGAAGCGGCCGTCACCCATGACGGGGGTCAGGATTTCGTCATCCTTCATGCCGTGCGCCTTGCACGAAATGAAGTCGTCCAGGCCGTAGGCCGGCGCCGAGTGAACCACGCCGGTGCCGCTTTCGGTGGTGACGTAATCGGCCATGTAGACCGGCGAGAGACGGTCAAAAAAGGCGTCGGATGCGTGCAGCGGGTGCTTGAAGGCGATGCCGTCGAACGCGGCGCCGAGGCAGGTGGCGATGACTTTGCCTTCGAGCTTGTAGCGCGCCAGGCACGATTCGGCCAGGTCGGCGGCCAGGATCAGCAGCAGCGGCTTGCCGTCGCGCGTGGTTTCGACCAGCGCGTACGTGACTTCCGGATTGACGTTGAGCGCCTGGTTGGACGGAATGGTCCACGGCGTGGTGGTCCAGATGACGATAAAGCCGTCACCGGCAGGCAGCGCCGCCAGGCCGAAGGCGGCGGCCAGCTTCTCGTGTTGGGTGAAGGCGAAGCCGACGTCGATGGCCGGGTCGCGCTTGTCCTGGTATTCGACTTCCGCTTCGGCCAGGGCCGAGCCGCAATCGAAGCACCAGTTCACCGGTTTCAGGCCACGGTACACATAACCTTTGTCGAGCAGGGCGCCGAGCGAGCGCAGTTCGTCCGCTTCGTTACGGAAGGCCATGGTCAGGTACGGATTGTCCCATTCACCGAGCACGCCCAGGCGAATGAAGCCGGCGCGCTGGCGGTCGACCTGTTCGAGCGCGTAGGCCCGGGCTTTGGTCAGCACGTCGGCGGTCGGCAGGTTTTTGCCGTGCAGTTTTTCGATCTGGATTTCGATCGGCATGCCGTGGCAATCCCAGCCCGGCACATACGGCGCGTCGAAGCCGGCGATGCCGCGCGACTTGACGACCATGTCTTTCAAGATCTTGTTGACGGCGTGGCCGAGGTGGATATCGCCGTTGGCGTACGGCGGGCCGTCGTGCAGCACGAACATCGGACGGCCCTTGGCCGCCTTGCGCACGCGCTCGTAGATTTTCTTGTCCTGCCATTGCTTGACCCAGCCCGGCTCGCGCTTGGCCAGGTCGCCGCGCATCGGGAACGGGGTGTCGGTCATGTTGACCGGGTATTTGCTCACCGGCCTGGCATCCTTTTTTCCTTCTTTTTTAGGACCCTGCGGGGCTTGCTGGTTCTGCTCTGGCTTGCTGGTTTGGCTATTGTCGGACATATTTTTCTTCAAAGAGGTGTATCTGGGTGTCTTGGATCGTGACGCGTGCTGCAGCGCTTCATGCGTGCGGCGTCAAATTCGGTCAGTGGCGGTGAGGGCGGCGGCGCGCCGGGCGAACCAGGCGCGCGCCTGGTCGCTGTCGCGCGTGATCGCGGCGGTCAAGGTGGCCAGGTCGGTGTATTTTTCTTCGTCGCGGATCTTTTCGAGGAATTCGACACGCACCATCTTGCCGTAGCAGGACTGGGCGAAGTCGAACACGTGCACCTCGAGCAGCACGCGGCCGCTGTCGTCGACGGTGGGGCGCACGCCCAGGCTGGCCACGGCCGGCAGCGGCGCGGGCCCGAGGCCATGCACCTGGACGATGAAAATGCCGGACAGGGCAGGGCGGTGCGCCACGCGTAAATTCAAGGTCGGAAAGCCGAGCGTGCGGCCCAGCTTGGCGCCGTGGATCACATGGCCCGACATGGCGTACGGGTGGCCGAGCAGCTGGCCGGCCTGCTCGAAGTCGCCCGCGGCCAGCGCCGTGCGCACGGCCGATGAGGAGATGCGCTGGGCCCCGTGCATCACCGTGGGCAGCGTCTCGACATGAAAGCCGTGGCGCTTGCCCGCTTCGACCAGCATGGCGACCGTGCCGGCGCGCCGCGCGCCGTAGCAGAAGTCGTCGCCGACCATCAGCCACTTGACGTGCAGGCCCTCGACCAGCACGCGCTCGACGAAATCGTCGGGCGAGATGGCGGCGAAATGTTCGTTGAAGTGTTCGACGATGACGCGGTCGATGCCGGCGTTCGAGAGCGATTGCAGCTTGTCGCGCAGGTTGGCGATGCGGTTCGGCGCGCGCGACAGGTCGCCGGCGCGGCGCGCGAAAAATTCGCGTGGATGCGGCTCGAACGTCATCACGGCCGCTTCCAGTCCCAGGTTGGAGGCGGCGGCGCACACGCGCGCCAACAATGCCTGGTGGCCGCGATGGACACCGTCAAAGTTACCGATCGTCAGTGCGCAGGGCGCGCGCGCCCTGTCGTTGGGAAGTCCGCGAAAAACCTTCATAGGGTGCTCTTGGGATGTCTGTGCATGAGGGAACCTCGAAAAACCTACTGCGCGGCGCAATTTTCGCCCTGCGATGCTCACCGTACTTTCGTACGGTTGCGCTTCTCGGACTGCGCGTCCCGAACGAAACTGCGCCGCTCGCTACGGTTTTTCGAGGTCCCCATGAATTATCGAAGTAGCGATTATACGGTCAAAGCTAAAAAGCGCTGCCTGCAAGATGCAGACAGCGCTTTTCAGGATGCTACCTGGTGGTGACGATCAAGCCGGATGGTTGATGGCCATGATCCAGTAGCGTGCCAGTTCGGCAGTGCCTTCCTTGCCGCCAACCGATTTCAGGGTGGTGATGGCTTTGGCCTTCTGGCCGGCCACGGCGTAAGCCTGGCCCAGGCGCAGCTTGGCGTCGTCGGGACGCGTCAGGCCGCCGGCGGCGATGGTTTTTTCCATCAGTGCCAGGCCTTTTTCGGTCTGGCCGGCTTGCACCATGCCGTAGCCCAGGCTCACCAGGCCATCTTTATCGCCGGCTTTGACCAGCGTCGCTTCGGTGATGGCGACATTCTTGTTGAAATCGGCCAGGTTTTTGTCGGCCAGGTCTTTCAGGCGCTGGTGACGTGCTGCATCGGTGCCCACACCGAGGATGCCGGCCTTGTAGCCCTTCTCGACGATCTTGACCGCTTCCGCAGGGGCGCCGTCGCGCAGGACCAGCTGGGCCAGTTCCATGTATTCGCTCGGCTTTTTCAGCAGGTTGTTGGCCAGTTGCAGGCGCGACACGTCGACGCGCAGGCGGTCGGCAAACCCTTGCTTGCCGACGATACGGTTCAGCAGGTCGGCCCAGTAGCTCGGTTTCGGATGGTGGGCTGCCAGTTTTTCGATGGTATCGACATAGCCGGCCTTGTCGCCGCTCTTGTTCTGCAGATTGGCCATCATTTGCAGCGGTTCTTCCGGCGGCGTGCGGCCGGATTTGTCGTACGAGGCCAGGTCTGCCTTGAGCAGGCGGGTGGCTTCGGCGGTGTTACCCATCGACACGTAATTCTGGATCAGGTAAGCGCGCAGCTTCGGATCGTCGCGGTCTTTCAGCGATTTCTGGATGGCCGCATTGGCCTTGCCGAATTCCTTGGCGCGCATGTAAATGCCGATCAAGCCTTCGGAGAAATTGGCGCGTTCGCTGGCGGACAATTTGCCCGAGTCGATCAGTTTTTCGAAGGAGCGGGCGGCGGTATCGTAGTCGCCGGCGGTCGAGGCGGCGGCGGCGCGCACGCGTTCGATCAGGTATTGCTCATTCGCGGTCGGGTTTTTGCTGTCGAGCTTGCGCAGTTCGTTGAGCGCATCCTTCGCGCGTCCGGCTTGCATCATTTTCTGGGCAGCCTGCAAAGGACCACCGATTTCCGCGCGCACCGCTTCTGCTGCGTAGGCAGTGGACAGTCCGACGACGGGCGTTGCTGCGGTAAAGCCAAGAGCGGCCATGGCGAGGCCGAGATGTGCGAGACGAAACTTGATCATTGGGACTCTTTCAATCAAAAGCGAAACGGCAGGGTTACCCTGCCGTATCGTCAATTAGCAATAGCGCTTATTGGAACTGTTCGTTACCAACCATACCAATCTTTTTCACACCGAGGCGCTGGGCAGTTGCCATCACGCCGGCAACATACTTGTACTCAACCAGCTTGTTGGGGCGCAGGTGCACTTCCGGCTGGTCAGCCATGGCGGCGACGTTATTCATCTTCGCTTCCAGGTCCGAGCGGTTGGCGACGACTGCGTTGTCCCACAAAATCGTGCCGTCGAAGTCGACGTCGATCGTGATGACCACAGGCGGCGTCGGCGGTACCGTTGAAGGACCGACAGGCATGTTCAGGTTGACTGCATGGTTTTGTTTCGGAATCGTGATGATCAACATGATAATCAAGACCAACATCACGTCGATCAAGGGAGTCATGTTCATTTCCATCATTGGTTCCGGATCCGCGCCTGCGGCGGGAGAACCGACACTCATACTCATGATGTTTCCTTTTCTAATGTTGGAACCCGCAGGGCGCGGGACCGGTGTTGCTGGTCCCGCGCCCTGCTCAAGGAGGACTTAGCGGGTGCCACCAGTTTTATCTGGTGGTTCCGTAATGAAGCCGACCTTTTGAATCCCAGCACGCTGTGCCGTGAACATCACCTTGCCGATGAACTCGTAACGCGTTTGCTGATCGCCGCGGACGTGAACTTCAGGCTGAGGCAACTTGACCGCCTCTTTCTTCAAGAACTCGAACAGTTCGTCCGTGTTGTTGAGGATAGTCTGGTTCCAGTACATCTTGCCTTCTTTATTGACAACGATGTTCACCGTGGTTGGCTTAGGTTTCAATGCCTGGTTGGTTTCCGAAGGTAACGCGATCTTTTGCAGCTTCAGAACAACCGGGCTCGTAATCAAGAAGATAATCAGCAGAACCAACATGATGTCGACAAGCGGCGTCGTGTTGATTTCTGACATGACTGCATCTTCTTCTCCGCTATCGGAGCCGACGCTCATGGACATGGTGAATTATCCGATCTTTTTAGCGCCGGCAGCACGGCCAGCTTCGCTCGTCGACATGGCGCCCGAAATCAGGACCGAGTGAACGTCAGCGCTGAACGAGCGGACATCTTCCATTGCCGACTTGTTACGACGAACCAACCAGTTGTAACCCAGAACCGCAGGAACCGCAACGAACAGACCGAACGCGGTCATGATCAGCGCTTCACCCACCGGACCTGCCACTTTATCGATCGATGCGTTACCCGACATACCGATGGCGGTCAGCGCATTGTAGATACCCCACACCGTACCGAACAGACCGATAAACGGTGCGGTCGAACCAACGGTTGCCAGGAACGACAGGCCGTCTTGCAGACGCGATTGAACTTTGTCAACAGCGCGCTGGATCGACATCGTCACCCAGGTCGACAGGTCGATCTGCTCAAGCAGGGCGCCATCGTGGTGATTGGTTGCCTTGGTGCCGGTTTCAGCGATGAAGCGGAATGGGCTGCCTTCTTTCAGGGTAGCCGAACCAGCTGCGATCGACGATGCTTTCCAGAACTTGGCCTGGGCTTCTTTCGATTGCTTGAAGATTTTAGCCTGGTCGATCAGCTTGGTGATCAGGATGTACCACGAACCCATCGACATCAGCGACAGAATGATCAGCGTGCCTTTGGAAACGAAGTCGCCTTCGGCCCACAGGGCTTCGATACCGTACGGATTCTTGACGGCTTCTTTTTCGCCTTCTTTGACTGCTGGAGCTGCTGCTTCAGGCGCCGGCGCTGCTGGAGCAGCTGCTTCTGGTGCTGGTGCCGCAGCTGGAGCCGCTGCGTCTGCCGCAGGGGCTGCCGCTGGAGCAGGAGCGTCAGCGAAAGCTGGTGCGGAGACCAGCGCCGAAGCTGCTGTAACCGAGAACAGGACAGCCGCCAGTGCAGCGGACAAACGGGTATTCTTAAACATGCTTCCTCCAAATTTATAAAATAATCAGTTCGCTGAACATAATGACAACGAAAATCACAGTAGTGAGACTAAACTGCCGCCTCGGTTCTTAATCCAGCGTCCAGACGTATTGCATTTGCATCCACGCTTGTTCCGGCTTGCCATCGACCATGGTTGGCTTGAACTTGCACTTGCCGATGCCTTCTTTCGCCGCTTTGTCCAGGGCGCTGAAGCCGCTCGACTTGACGATTTTCGAATCGGCGACGCGACCGTCGGTACCGATCAGGAAAGACAGGGTAACCGTGCCGGTTTCTTCGTTACGCAAGGAAGCTTTTGGGAACTCCGGTTTTGCGCAAGTGTTGAAATCGGCGACCGCAGCGACGCGGACCGGATTCGGGTTGGCCGGCGCCGGTGGTGCTGGCGGCGCAGGAGGCGCTGGAGGGCGCAGTTCCGTCGTGGCCGGCTTGACATTGGTCGCCGCGGCGATCGTGTTTTGCACCGGTGGCGGCTGCTGTACGTTGACTTCGACCGGCGGAATGAACGGAGGCGGAGGCGCCTTCATTTCAGGCGGCGGCGGTGGTGGCGGAACGTCCGGCGGTGGAGGAGGTTTGACCTCTTCGACAATCTTGGTTTCCACTGCTTCAGTCATTTTCGCAACCATGCGGGTGCCAAGACCGCTTACGATCCCCCAAGCCACCAATGCGTGAATAGCGATAACGACAGCAATGCCAGTGAAATTCTTCCCGGGGTTCTTATCATGCGAAAAATTCATGCCTGCTTTCTCCAATACCAACTCTTTTTGTTGCTACTAAACCCACAAAACACGACAAGACCTTGAGCCGCATCCGGGACGTCGGCGAATTATACCTACGAATTCTTTTTTTACCATACATTTTTGCCGCTCCAAATCGGTGTGATTCAGAGTGTGAAAACGATTGTCAAAAGCCTCGCTAGAGCCCTGACCTGCATCTTCTGGTAAAAAAAGCAATACAAAAATACTACGTAAATATGAGGAACATGTTTAAACGTACAAAATGCAGCGAATACTGCATTTGGCCCGTTGTTTCTTACACCTTACTGACACTGTCACCAAATAACATTCGACCATTTCGTGGTGATTATGCTAACTATAACGAGTTTCAGTGATGGGGGGCGTACTGTTGAAAGCCACGGTTGCGCATCCGGGAACTTGCTGTCGAAAGGCTGGCTGCGCAGCGCCTGAATAGTCGTCATCGCGGGGATGCCGGGCTGGTCGGGCGCGCCAAGCTATGCGCCTGGCTAATGACTGTCATCACGTCAGCAATATAGCATATAGATGCGCGCGTACCAGTCTTTTTTGCGCGGACATGGACGATTCTGTTGCGCTCATCTGGTAGGCCCGGGTGGAGGGCCCGGCAGCCGGCGTTGCACCGGCTGCTTGATCAATGCCGGTTGCGCTTCTCGCGCTTGCATTCGAGGCTGCTGAGGATGTTCCCGGAAGGATCGACCGTGTCCAGATGGACATCGAAGCCCCACAGGCGCGCCACGTGCTTGAGCACTTCCTGGGCGTGCTGGTTGAGCGGGCGGCGCTGGAACTGGGTGTGGCGCAGGGTCAAGGCGCGGTCGTCGCGCGTGTTCACTTGCCAGACCTGAATGTTCGGTTCGCGGTTGCCCAGGTTGTACTGTTCGGCCAGCTGCTGGCGCACGTAGCGGTAGCCGCGCTCGTCGTGGATGGCGGAGATGGTCAGCTTCTCGTTCTTGTCGTCGTCGAGCACGGCGAAGAAGTGGAAGTCGCGGATCAGTTTCGGCGAGAGGTATTGGGCAATGAAACTTTCGTCCTTGAAGTTTCGCATCGCAAAGTCGAGCGCTACCCGCCAGTCGGTGCCGGCGATCGCGGGAAACCAGTCGCGGTCTTCCTGGGTCGGGTTCTCGCAGATGCGGCGGATGTCGCTCATCATGGCGAAGCCCAGCGCGTACGGATTGATGCCGCTGTAATACTGGCTGGTGGCGGGCGGTTGATAGACGACGTTGGTATGGCTTTGCAAAAACTCCATCATGAAGCCATCGCCGACGATGCCCTCTTTATATAGTTCCTGCAAAATCGTGTAGTGCCAGAAGGTGGCCCAGCCTTCGTTCATCACCTGGGTCTGGCGCTGCGGATAAAAGTACTGGGAAATCTTGCGCGTGATGCGCACCATTTCGCGCTGCCATGGTTCGAGCAGGGGCGCATACTTTTCGATGAAGTACAGCAGGTTTTCTTCGGGCTCGGGCGGAAAGCGCGGAATGGCCACGTCGGCCGCTTCCTCGTCGCGCCGCGGCACCGTGCGCCACAGGGCGTTGACCTGGGACTGGGCATATTCTTCGCGTTCTTTTTGGCGCGCATTCTCTTGCGCCAGGGACAGCTTGGCCGGGCGCTTGTAGCGGTCCACGCCATAGTTCTGCAGCGCATGGCAGGAATCGAGCAGCAGCTCGACCGCGTCGATGCCGTGCCGCAGTTCGCACTCGGCAATGTAGTTCTTGGCGAACACCATATAGTCGACGATGGCGTCGGCGTCGGTCCAGGTGCGGAACAGGTAATTGCCCTTGAAGAATGAATTGTGCCCGTAGGCAGCGTGGGCGATGACCAGGGCCTGCATGGTCAGGCTGTTCTCTTCCATCAGGTAGGCGATGCAGGGGTTCGAGTTGATGACGATCTCGTACGCCAGGCCCATCTGGCCGCGCTTGTAGCTCTTTTCGGTGGACAGGAAATGCTTGCCGAAGGACCAGTGGTTATACGATACCGGCATGCCGACCGAGGTGTAGGCATCCATCATTTGCTCGGCGGTGATGATTTCGAGCTGGTTGGGGTAAGTGTCGAGGCCGAAGCTTTTGGCGACACGGCGGATTTCTTCATGCGCGTGCTCGATCAGGTCGAAAGTCCATTCCGACTGTTCGGGCAGGGCGCGCGGATGTTTGGGGTCTCTTGGCATGGCTGGGTTCTCCTGGTGCCGACGAGTTGGCTATTTCGCTTGCTTCTTGAAGAGTTCACGGAAGACCGGATAGATATCGGCCGGTGTGACAATTTTTTGCATCGCAAAGTTCGGATGGTGGTCCGACACTTCGGCGTACTGCTCCCACAGGTTCTGCGGCGGGCCGTCGGTGATTTCCACATACGTGTAGTACTGGACCGCCGGCATGATGGTGTTGATCAGCAACTGCTTGCACAGCACCGAGTCGTTGTCCCAGTTGTCGCCGTCCGAGGCTTGCGCGACGTAGCTGTTCCACTCGCCGCTGCCGTAGCGCTCGCCGATGACCTTGGTCAGCAGGTGCAGCGCCGACGACACCACGGTGCCGCCCGACTCGCGCGAATGGAAGAATTCTTCCTCGTCCACTTCGGAGGCGGCCGTGTGGTGGCGGATGAACACCACCTCGATCTTGTCGTAGGCGCGCTTGAGGAACAGGTACAGCAGGATGAAAAAGCGCTTGGCGGTATCTTTGCGGCTCTCGTCCATCGAGCCCGACACGTCCATGATGCAGAACATCACGGCCTGGGTCATGGGCTTGGGCACCTTGATGCGGTTGCTGTAGCGCAGGTCGAACGGATCGATAAAGGGAATCGCCAGCAGCTTGGTGTGCAGGTGATGGATCAGGCGCTTGAGCTCGACCACGCGCGGGTGGTCCAGCGGCGCGCCTTCTTCCAGCAGCGCGACCAGTTCGTTCTCGGCTTCCAGCACCGCCTTGCGCGAGCTGCCGCCGACCGCGATCCGGCGTCCGAGCGCCCCGCGCAGCGAGCGCAGCACGTGAATATTGGACGGCGTGCCCGACATATTGTAGCCGGCGCGCTGGTTCTTGAATTCGGTGGTGGCGGTCAGCTGGGTCTTGACCATGTTCGGCAATTCCAGGTCTTCGAAGAAGTAATTCATGAATTCTTCGCGCGAAAGCTCGAAGATGAAATCGTCTTCCGATTGCTGGTCGCTGTTGCCGGCCTTGCCGCGCCCGGCGCCGCCGCCGCCCTTGGGCCGGCTGAACTGATCGCCTTTCTGGTATTCCTTGTTGCCGGGATTGATGGTTTCCCACACGCCGCCGTGGGCGTGGCCGAAATTCGGCTCGTTCACATCCTTGACGGGAATCGATACCTTCTCGCCATTCTCGATATCGGTGATCGAGCGGCCCTTGATGGCCCGCCCGACAGCGTCCTTGATCTGGCTTTTATATCGCCGTAGGAAGCGCTCTCGGTTGATCGCAGACTTGTTCTTGCCTTGCAAGCGTCGGTCGATGAGGTAAGTCAAAACGGGCCTCCTGCTTCAAATCCTGTTTGCGCCCTGGCAGGCGCCGTAGCGGACGCCGTGGCGCGCGCCGGGCGGACCACGGCGGCCCGCTATCCCGGCCGCCTTACGACGACTTGCGCACGCGCAGGTACCATTCGCACAGCAGGCGCACCTGCTTGGCGGTGTAACCTTTTTCCACCATGCGCGCCACGAAATCGGCGTGCTTGTTCGCGTCCTCGGCACTGGCCTTGGCATTGAACGAAATGACCGGTAAAAGTTCCTCGGTATTCGAGAACATCTTCTTCTCGATCACGGTGCGGAACTTTTCATAGCTGGTCCAGGCCGGATTCTTGCCGCCGTTGGTGGCCCGTGCGCGCAAGCCGAAGTTGACGATCTCGTTGCGGAAATCCTTGGGATTGCTGATGCCGGCCGGTTTTTCGATCTTTTCCAGTTCGTTGTTGAGCGAATCGCGGTCGAAACTCTCGCCCGTGTCGGGATCGCGGAATTCCTGGTCCTGGATCCAGAAGTCGGCGAACGTCACGTAGCGGTCGAAAATGTTCTGGCCGTATTCGGAATAGCTTTCCAGGTAGGCGGTCTGGATTTCCTTGCCGATGAATTCGACATAGCGCTGCGCCAGGTGCTCTTTGATATACGAGAAGTAGCGCTGCTCGGTTTCGGGCGGGAACTGCTCGCGCTCGATCTGCTGCTCCAGCACATACAGCAGGTGCACCGGATTGGCCGCCACTTCGGTATTATCGAAGTTAAAGACCTTCGACAAAATCTTGAACGCGAAGCGGGTCGAGAGCCCGTTCATGCCCTCGTCCACGCCGGCGTAATCGACATACTCGTGCATCGACTTGGCCTTGGGATCGGTGTCCTTCAGGTTTTCGCCATCGTAGACCAGCATTTTGGAGAAAACGCTCGAATTTTCCGGGTCCTTCAGGCGCGACAGGATCGCAAACTGCGCCATCATCTTCATGGTGCCCGGCGCGCACGGGGCCTGTTCCAGCGAGGAATTGCGGATCAGCTTGTCGTAAATCTTGATTTCGTCGGACACGCGCAGGCAATACGGCACCTTGACGATATAAATCCGGTCCAGGAACGCTTCGTTGTTACGGTTATTGCGGAAGGTCTTCCACTCCGACTCGTTCGAGTGCGCCAGGATGATGCCGTCGAAGGGAATCGCGCCGAAGCCCTCGGTGCCCTTGTAATTACCTTCCTGGGTGGCCGTCAGCAGCGGATGGAGCACCTTGATCGGCGCCTTGAACATCTCGACGAATTCCATCAGCCCCTGGTTGGCCAGGCACAGGCCGCCCGAGTAGCTGTAGGCGTCCGGATCGTCCTGGGCATAATCTTCGAGCTTGCGGATATCGACCTTGCCGACCAGCGAAGAAATATCCTGGTTATTCTCGTCGCCCGGTTCGGTCTTGGAAATGGCGATCTGCTTGAGCACCGAGGGATAGCGCTTGACCACGCGGAACTGGTTGATATCGCCATTGAATTCGTGCAGGCGCTTGACCGCCCACGGGCTCGGAATGGTGCGCAGGTAGCGCCGTGGAATGCCGTAATCTTCTTCCAGGATGACGCCGTCTTCTTCCTCGTTGAACAGGCCGAGCGGCGATTCGTTCACCGGCGAGCCTTTCAGCGCGTAAAAGGGCACCTGTTCCATCAGGACCTTGAGTTTTTCGGCGATCGACGACTTGCCGCCGCCGACCGGGCCGAGCAGATACAGGATCTGCTTGCGTTCTTCCAGTCCCTGCGCGGCATGGCGGAAGTACGACACCACCTGCTCGATGACTTCTTCGGTGCCGTAGAAATCGCGGAAGGCCGGATAAATCTTGATGACTTTATTGGCGAAGATGCGCGACAGGCGCGTGTCGTTGCGCGTGTCCACCAGGGTCGGCTCGCCGATCGCGGCCAGCATGCGTTCGGGCGCGCTGGCGTAGGTCAGCTTGTCCTTTTTGCACAGTGCCAGATACTCAGAGAGGGAGTACTCCTCTTCGCGGGTACGCTCATAGCGAGCTGCGTAGTTGTCAAAAATGGTCATTTGAATGTCCTTTAATGTGCTGTCACTACTTCACTGTCACTGGCAGTCGTACCGTCGGCGTGCTGTCCAGCCCTGAGGGGCTTCGAAAAACCTGCCGGGCAACGCAATTTTCGTCCTGCGATGCTCACCGTACCTTGGTACGGCTGCGCTTCTCTGACGAAACTTGCGCCGCCCGCTACGGTGTTTCGAGGCCCCCTCTGTTCGTTGGGGTACTCCATTTGAACCGCCGCCGGCTTTCCTGTTCCAGCAATTCCGAAACAAAAAACGGCTAACGATATTTATTGTTTTTACCGGTATCGCCCGGCTATTTTGCGTGGTTCGACAAGCTCTTCTTACGCCTGTGAAATTTATTATGTGCCTAATGGTTGCGGAAGTCAAAGTAATGTAGAGTAAGCTGATGTAACCGTGTTAAGTGCCTGATTTGCAAAGAAAAAATTGATTTTGGCCAGAGATTTTACTGTCTCATTTTTGCCTTGGATGTTCGTTATGCATGTCGTCTTGATCAAGGTTTCCTGCACTAATGAAAGAACGACATCGCGACCATCTTGGTTGATTGGATAGTGCACGAACTCTGCGACCGATGGCGCACGAAAATCACCGTGCGTGTCACACATTTTCCAAGCTGAACTTTGCCGGTGGCGCGCTTGCGCCCCGCGCTTGCGCTACACTGCTGCCTGACGACACACCTATTACCGACGGAGAAATACTATGCTGAACGACCAGATGAGAAATATTGTGCAACAGATGCCGAAGGCCGAATTGCACATCCACATCGAAGGGTCGCTCGAACCGGAGCTGATCTTTGCGCTGGCGCAAAGAAATGGTGTTTCCCTGGCCTATGCCTCGGTCGAAGAGCTGCGCGCGGCCTATGCCTTCAGCGACCTGCAATCCTTCCTCGACATCTATTACGCCGGCGCCAGTGTCTTGCTCAAGGAGCAGGACTTCTATGATATGACCATGGCTTACCTGGTGCGTTCCCACGCCGACAACGTGCGCCATGCCGAAATCTTTTTCGATCCGCAAACCCACACCGCGCGCGGCGTGCCCTTCGACACCATGATCAACGGTATCTGGCGCGCCTGCCAGGACGGTCCCATCAGCGCGACCCTGATCATGTGCTTCCTGCGCCACCTGAGCGAAGACGACGCCATTGCCACCCTGGAAGAAGCGTTGCCGTTCCGCGACAAGATCATCGGTGTCGGACTCGACTCGTCCGAGCGCGGCCATCCGCCCGAAAAATTCGCGCGCGTGTTCGAGCGCTGCCGCCAGCTCGGCCTGCGCCTGGTGGCCCACGCCGGTGAGGAAGGCCCGCCGGCCTACATCGAAACCGCGCTCGACGTGCTCAATGTCGAGCGCATCGACCATGGCGTGCGCTGCCTGGAAGACCCGGAACTGACCGCGCGCCTGGCTCGCGAACAGATCGCGCTGACCGTCTGCCCGCTGTCGAACGTCAAGCTGCGCGTGTTCGGCGAGATGGAAGAACACAACCTCGTGACCTTGCTCGAGGCCGGCCTGGTCGCCACCGTCAACTCGGACGACCCGGCCTACTTCGGCGGCTACATGAACGATAACTTCGTGGCCGTGTTCGACGCCTTGCCCCTGACCGTCGCCCACGCGCGCCAGCTGGCCCGCAACAGCTTTACGGCGGCCTTCCTGGAGCCGGAAGCCAAGCGCGCCTTCCTCGCCGAAGTCGACCAGTTCTTTGCCGGCGCGGGCGCCAGTCCCGGCGTCGCCATTTAAGTCACTATTTAATACACCACCGCCCCCGCCATGCTGATTCAATCGCTTCGAATGACCGCGCGCGACTGGCGCGCCGGTGAACTGCGCTTCTTGCTGATCTCCCTGATCATCGCCGTCTCGGCGCTGTCGGCGGTGGGTTTTTTCATCGACCGCATGCGCAACGGCCTCAATCGCGATGCGCACCAGTTGCTCGGCGCCGACCTGCTGGTCAATGCCGACCAGCCGCTCGACCCGGCCTGGCGCGCCGAAGCCGTCAGGCGCGGCCTGGTGCTGGCCGATACGGTGACGTTTCCGAGCATGGCGCAGGCGGGCGAGGGCGAACAATCGGTGTCGCAACTGGCCGCCATCAAGGCCGTCTCGCCCGGCTACCCGCTGCGCGGCCAGCTGCGCATCAGCACCAACCTGGAGCAGGCCAGCGCCGCGCTGGGCGAGAAGACCGACGCCACGCCCGCGGCGGGCACGGTGTGGGTCGACCCCAACATCCTGACCGCCTTGAAAGTAAACGTCGGCAGCCGCATTCGCGTGGGCGACAAGGAATTCACGATCGCCCAGCTGATCGCCTCGGAGCCGGACCGCGGCCCCTCGTTCGCCAATTTTTCGCCGCGCGTGATGCTGCCGCTGGCCGATCTCGCTGCCACGGGCCTGGTCGACAACGGCTCGCGCGTGACGTACCGCCTGCAGGTGAGCGCCGCGTCCAGCAACGACAGCAAAGCCGTCAAGGCCTTCGAAGAATGGATCAGCGCCCGCATCGAGGCTGGCAAGGTGCGCGGCGTGCGCGTCGAATCGCTCGAAAATGGCCGTCCCGAAATGCGTTCCACGCTCGACCGCGCCGACCGCTTCCTGTCGCTGGTCGGGCTGCTCTCGGCCATGCTGGCGGCGGTCGCCGTGGCCATGGCCGCGCGCCGCTTCATGCTGCGCCACCTGGACGCCTGCGCCATGCTGCGCTGCCTCGGCCTGACCCAGAACCAGGTCACCATGCTGTACCTGATCGAGTTTGCCCTCATTGGCCTGGTCGGCAGCGCGCTCGGGGTGCTGGTCGGCTTCGGCGGCCACTATGTATTGATGCAGCTGATCGGCTCCATGCTCAGCACCGACCTGCCGCCGGTCTCGTTCCTGCCGGCCGTGCAGGGCGTGGCCACCGGCATGCTGCTGCTGGTCGGCTTTGCGCTGCCGCCGGTGCTCCAGCTGCGCAACGTGCCGCACAACCGCGTGATCCGGCGCGAACAGGCCGCACCCAAGCCGATGGCGCTGGCCACCTATGGCCTGGGCCTGGTGGTGTTCGTCGGCCTGCTGCTGTGGCAGGCGGGCGACGTCAAGCTGGCGCTGTCGACCGCGGCCGGCTTCCTGGGCGGCTTTGCCTTCTTCGCGCTGGTGGCGTGGGGCGGCCTGGCGGCCCTCAAGACGCTGCGCGGCGCCATCGACAACCAGAGCTGGCGCTTTGCCGTCACCTCGCTGCAGCGCCGTCCGGGCGCCACCATCGTGCAGGTGGTCTCGCTGGCGCTCGGCCTCATGGCCCTGCTGCTGCTGACCGTGGTGCGCGGCGACCTGATGACCGCCTGGCGCAGCGCCACTCCGCCGGACGCGCCGAACCGCTTCATCATCAACATCCTGCCCGAGCAGAAGGATGATGTGGCCAGGCGCATCGCCGCCGCCAGGGTCAGCGAAGCGCAGCTGTTCCCGATGATCCGCGGGCGCCTGGCCGCCGTCAATGGCCAGCCGGTCAGCGCCGCCACCTACGCCGACGACGACAACGCGCAGCGCCTGGCCGACCGCGAATTCAACCTCTCGACCACCCTCGACATGCCGGCCTCGAACGAGATCGTGGCCGGCCAGTGGTACAAGGATGGGCCGGGCGTGGCCGAAGCCTCGGTCGAGCAGGGCATCGCCAAGACCTTGCGCCTGAAACTGGGCGACACCTTGCGCTTCGATGTCGGCGGCACGCTGGTCGACGCCAAAGTGACCAGCCTGCGCAAGCTGGAATGGGGCTCGATGCGCGCGAACTTTTTCGTGATCATCAACCCGGCCG
The DNA here is from genome assembly GCF_011682065.1 of Massilia rubra. GTDB lineage: Bacteria > Pseudomonadota > Gammaproteobacteria > Burkholderiales > Burkholderiaceae_D > Telluria_A > Telluria_A rubra. Next base: position 523,684 of record NZ_VUYU01000001.1, read on the forward strand.
CGATGGAAAAGACCTCGCAAACCTTCATGACGGCCTTCCACCTGCCGCCGGCGCAGAGCACCTTCACCAACAGCCTGACGCGCGATTTCCCGAACCTGACCGTGATCGATGTCAGCGGCATCATCCGCCAGTTGCAGGAAGTGCTGGACCAGGTGGTGACGGCGGTCGAATTCCTGTTCATGTTCACCCTGGCCTCGGGCGTGCTGGTGCTGTATGCGGCGCTGATGGGTTCCCAGGACGAGCGCACCCGGGAATCGGGCCTGCTGCGGGCCCTTGGCGCGACGCGCAAGCAGCTCTCGCGCGCGCAGTGGATCGAATTTTCGCTGGTGGGCGGCCTGGCCGGCCTGCTGGCCGCGTCGGGCGCGGCGGCGCTGGGGTGGGCGCTGGCGACCTACCAGTTCAAGTTCCCATGGACCTTCAGCCCGATGGTATGGCTGGCCGGCCTGGTGGTGGGCGCGCTGTGCGCCATCATCGGCGGCTGGCTCGGACTGCGCAACGTGCTGCGCCAGCCGCCGTTGCAGACCTTGCGCGGCACGTAACACCGCCAACTTCACAGCGCTGTCTCGCGCTCGCTCAGGAAGCTCGAGAACGGGTGGGCCGGTTGCTCCAGCTCACCGGGCGCCAGCGGGAACAGCGCCCAGTAGTAGTTCTGGGCGCCGCGGCATCGCTGGGCCGGCGCGGTCCAGCGATGCCAGTTCTTGGCAAAATCGCGCGCATACATGCCGTCGCCCTCGCGAAAATACGGCACGATGCAGCGCTCGCGCACCGCCTGCAAAAACGACTGCGGCGCATCGTTGTCGCAGCCGACTTCATAGTGCGCATTCATCCCCGCCTCGGTCTCGACCACCATCAGCTGCGCGCGTCCGCGCGCGTCGTACAGCAAAATACCGGCCGGATTCGGATACAGGTAGTGCTCCACGATCCCGTGCTGCTCGACCACCATGCGCACCACCGCACTGAACGCCGGGTCGCTCAAGAAACTGTGGTTGTGCAGCTTGAGCAGGTCGCGCAAGGGGTCGGAGCGGGCTGCGAAATACTCGGCCTGCAGCGCCACGATTTCGGCTTCGAGCTTGTCGAGCGCACCGTCGTCGCTCTTTTTGATGTAACGGTCGATCAGGCCGCGGTTAAAGGCGTCGACCGCCACCTTCTCGTCGGCCACGCCGGTAAACAGGATTTTCTTGCAGGGCAGGTGGCGCAGCGCCTCGCATAGTTCGAGGCCATCCATCTGCGGCATCGAGTAATCGACCACCACCACCGACGGCGTCATGAAGCGCTGCGGCTCGAAGCTGATGCGGTGGATCTGGTCGATATCGAAGGCTACGTTGCAGCGCTCTTTTGAATCGGGATAGGTGTCGTGGCTGGCCGCCAGCCGGCCCGGCTCGCGCTCGCCGTGAGCCCCGATCCAGGCCAGCGCGCTGCTGGTATCGGCAAAGCACTTGCTGGCCAGCGCGGGGTCGAGCTGGAAGGCGACGCTTTTCAGGAAGCTGTCGCTGTCGTCGATCAGGACGGTCAGGCTGGGATGGCTGTAGATCGGCAGGGGCATGCTGGGTCTTTCATAGAGGTCAATGCGGCTCCGGCGCCACGGCCACGCGCGGGAACTCGAGCACGAACATGGTGAAGCCAGGTTCGCGCGAGACGCAGCGGATGCTGGCCTGCCAGGCATCGATGATGTCCTTGCACAAGGCCAGGCCGATGCCGGCGCCGGAACTGGGAGGGTAGGAATAGAAGCGCTGGAAGATCATCGGCAACTGGCGCGCGGCGATGCCGCAGCCGGTGTCGATCACCAGCAGGCGCGGTTGTTCGGGACGGCCGTCGACGACGATGCGGATGCGGCCCTTGCCGGCCCGGTGCAGCGCCTTGAGCGCGTTGCGCAGCAGGTTGAGCAAAATGACCACCGACAGCTCGTACTTGCCGGCGAAGCGGAAGTCGGTGCGGATATCGACGCTGACCGCGTCGCGCTGCGACTGCGCCGCGAACGGATAGCGCCGGATCACCGAGTCGACCACCTCGCGCATCGACACCACCTCGGTCGCTTCGAGGCGCTGCTCGACCGCGCTGGCCGAGAGCAGGAACAGGTCGATCATGTGGTTCATGTGGCGCACCTCGTACTGGATGCGCGTCATCGCCTCGCTCATCGCCTGCCAGTCGGCCTCGCTGGCCCTGGCCGGCGGCGTGATGCGGCGGCAGATGCCGCGCACATTGGCCTCCACGCTGACCAGCGGCGTGCGCAGTTCGTGCGACACGCTGGCCAGGGCGTGCGCCATGCCGGCCAGCTTTTCGCCCGCCAGCGCCCCGCGCCCGGCCTTGGCCACCGACACGGCGATCATCGTAAACGCATAGATCGGCAGCTGTTCCAGCACCGTGGGACTGAGCATGAAGGCGGCCTCGCCGACCAGCGCGAACAGGGCGCAGGCCAGGACGCTGCCGATGGCGCAGGCGGCCACCGCCCAGCGCGTGCGAAAGTGGAACAGCACCGTCAGCGCAATGAGCATCGACTGGCTCCACACGGCCGAGCCGTGGTTCATCAGGTACATGAAGGTGAACTGGAACGGCAGCACGTAGGTGAGCGCGACGAACAGATAGGCGTTGACGAAGCGCCCGCACAGCAGGCGGCCGGGCGCCAGCGCGGGCAGGCACAGGGCGGCGCCGACCAGGCGCAAGGCGAGGCTTTCGAACTCCTGCGGGAACCAGTAGGTCCAGATCGTATAGTAGGCCGGCATGCCCAGGAAACCGATCCAGGCCAGCAGGATGAAGCGGCTGGTCGCATGCGCGTGGTGGCGCTCGTGCCTGACGAACCACTGCAGCAGGGAGCGGCGCAGGCGGTCGGCGGAAAACGGAGCGGTGGCGCTGGCAAAGGTCATGGAAAGGTTTCCTGGCTCGCAAGGGTAGGCGGGAAAGGACAATCTTGACCTATGTTGATATTTTGCAATTTGATATATGTCAAGGTCCATCGATGTTGCAGGATTGTCAAGGAAGGGCGGCACAGAATAGATGCTTTTTCCAAGGAGAATTCATGTCTTTTGCTGTCGATCAAGTTTCGCCTGCCTTGCGCGCGCACCCGGACATGCCAGCGTTTGTTACCGGCCGCATGGACGAGCACTACGTCACGCGGGTGGCGCAGTTGCTGGGCGGCGAACACCTGCATGTGTGGACAGCACCCCAGCCCGGCGCGATCATGTTGGCCAGCAACGATTACCTGTGCATTTCCGGCGAAGCGGCCTTGCTCGAGGCGCAGGCGCGCTGCCTGGTGCGCAACCAGGGCGGCATGCTGATGTCGTCGGTGTTCCTGCAGCAGGGCAGCGCCCAGCACCGGCTGGAAACGAAGCTGGCCGCCTTCATGGGGGCGCCGGACGGGGTGCTGACCCAGTCCGGCTGGGCCGCCAACGTCGGCCTGCTGCAAACCATCGCCGGGCCTGGTGTGCCGGTCTATCTCGACATGATGGCGCACGCCTCGCTGTGGGAAGGGGTGCAGTCGGCGCAGGCCACGGCGCTGCCGTTCCTGCACAACGATGCGGCGCACCTGGAGCGCCAGGTGCGCAAGCACGGTCCCGGCGTGATCGTGGTCGATGCGCTGTACAGCACCAACGGCAGCGTCGCGCCCTTGCTCGACATTGCGCGCATCGCCACCGACAGCGGCAGCATTTTGGTGGTCGACGAGTCGCATTCGCTCGGCACGCACGGCCCGCGCGGGGCCGGGCTGGTGGCGCAACTGGGCCTGGCCGGCCAGGTGCATTTTCGCACCGCTTCGCTGGCCAAGAGCTTTGCCGGGCGCGCCGGCTTCATTACCTGTTCCAGCCACTTCAAGGGCTACTTCCTGTCGGCCTCGCGCCCGGCGATTTTCAGCTCCTGCCTGCTCGAACACGAGCTGGCGTGGTTCGACGCCGCGCTCGACTTCATCGCCGGGGCCGACGGGCGGCGCGCCGCGCTGGCGCGCGTCACGCGCACGGTACGCGACGGCCTGCGCGCCCTGGGCTACAACGTCGACGACGGCAGCGAACAAATCATCGCGCTCGAAGCCGGGCCGGAACCGCGCACGCTGGCGCTGCGCAAGGCGTTGGAAAAGCGCGGGATTTACGGCGCCGTGTTCTGCGCCCCGGCCACCGCCAAGAACCGCTCGCTGGTGCGCCTCACGCTCAATAGCGCTTTGACCGATGCGCAGTGCGCGCGCCTGCTCGCGGCCTGCGCCGACATGCGCCTGGAGGTCGGGATGGACAGCTGGCCGTCGACACGGCGCCCGCGCCGCCTCACACTGGTCTGACAGCGGCGCGCATGCTGCGCTATCATGGCGGCATGAGTGAACCACAAACCCTGTATGACGTCATCGGTGGCGAAGCGCGCGTGCGCGAGATGGTCGACCGCTTCTACGACCTGATGGAACTCGAACCCGAGTTTGCCGGCATCCGCGCGCTGCATCCGCCGTCCATGGAAGGCTCGCGCGACAAGCTGTTCATGTTCCTGAGCGGCTGGATGGGCGGGCCCGACCTGTTTGTCGAACAGTACGGCCACCCGCGCCTGCGTGCACGCCACCTGCCGTTTGCCATCGGCAGCAGCGAACGCGATCAATGGCTGCGCGCGATGGCGTGGGCGATGGAAGATATCGGCATCGACGAAGCATTGCGCCTGCGCCTGATGGAGTCGTTCTACCAGACCGCCGACTGGATGCGCAACCAGCCCGGTTGATGTCCGATTGATCCCATGAACCAGACCGAATTCCTGATCCTGGCCGCGCTGGCGGTCGTCATCATCATTTTGCAGGCGCTCATGCTGCTGCGCGCGCGCGGCAATGGCGACGCCGGCGCGCAATCGGACAAGCTGCAGTTAGAGCGGCTGGAACGCGAGCTGCGCCTGGAACTGCAGGCCGGGGCGCAAGGCACGCGCCAGGACATCGGCGCCAGCCTCGCGCAATATCACGGCGCCACCGTGCAGCAGCTCGACAGCATGCGCCAGCAGATTCACCTGGCCAGCGTCAGCGGGCGCGAAGAGCAGTCGGCCACGCTCAAGCGCTTTGCCGACACCATGCACCAGACCTTGTCGGCGCTGACCGAGTCGAACGCGCAGCGCATGCTGGAAGTGCGCTCGACCCTGGAAGCGAAGATCCGCGACCTGCAGAACGATAACGGCGCGCGCCTGGAAGAAATGCGCAAGACGGTCGACGAGAAGCTGCATGCGACGCTCGAGACACGCCTGTCCGAATCGTTCCGCCAGGTCTCCGAGCGCCTGGAGCGGGTGCACCAGGGACTGGGCGAGATGCAGCAGCTGGCCATCGGCGTGGGCGACCTGAAACGCGTGCTCACCAACGTCAAGACGCGCGGCACCTGGGGCGAAGTGCAGCTTGAAATGCTGCTCGAACAGGTGCTGACGGTGGACCAGTATGCGAAGAACGTCGAGACCATTCCCGGCACCGGCGCGCGGGTCGAATTTGCGATCAAGCTGCCCGGTCATGTCGATGGCGGCGTGCCGGTGTGGATGCCGATCGACGCCAAGTTCCCCAAGGAGCAGTACGAACGGCTGCTCGACGCGGCCGACCGGGCCGACGCCGATGGCGTGGCGCTGGCCGGGCGCGAGCTCGAACGGGCGGTGCGGCTGGAAGCGAAGACCATCTGCGACAAATACGTGTCGCCGCCGTTGACGACCGATTTTGCGATTTTGTTCCTGCCGACCGAGGGGCTGTATGCGGAGGTGATGCGCAGGCCGGGCTTGGCCGACGATTTGCAGCGCACCTTGCGCGTGTCGATCGCGGGGCCGTCGACCTTGTCGGCGATCCTGAACAGTTTGCAGATGGGATTCCGTACGCTGGCGCTGGAAAAGCGCTCGTCGGAAGTGTGGCAGGTGCTGGGGGCGGTGAAGACAGAATTCACCAAGTTCGGCGATGTGCTCACGCAGACCAGGCTGACGCTGGAAAAGGCGGCCAAGAATATCGAGAGCGCCGAAGTGCGCAGTCGCCAGATGTCGCGCAAGCTGAAATCGGTGGAGGCGCTGCCGAGCGAGGCGGCGCAGTTGATGCTGGGGCCGGATCTGGATAGCGAGGCATAGAACGTAGCGCGTAAGCCGTAAGCGCCAAACAAGAACCGTCTTTCCTGCCACTGGCAGAAAAGACTTCCCGCGCAGGCGGGAAGCCAAGTTTGGCGAGCCGCCGGTAGCTGCGGTAAGAAATTGGATTCCCGCCTTCGCGGGAAAGACGGTTTTGAAGGCAGCGGTAAAAACAGCGTACGCAGACGGATTACACCCGGACGCGCCGCCGCGCCGCACCGAACACCGCCACCAGCCCCAGTCCCATCATCATCGACTGTCCCGGTTCGGGCACCGGCACCGCCGGTACGTTGGTCTCGGGAACCGGCGTGAGGTCGATGCCCGTCGTCGGCCCGTCCCTGAACGGCGGCCCGAACCCACCGGTGCCGATTGGCGTCACGGGAATCGAGCCCTGATAGGCGATCGCGCCCGGCGGCGTGGCTGGCGCCCGCTCCGGCAGCACCGGCTTGGTCGTGGCGCTGCCGCCGCGCAGCGCGATGTCCAGTTCGCTTTCGGGCGGCGCCGGCTCGTCGGCCAGCGAGGTCGACGAGCCCGGCCCACCGGTTCCAGGGCGGCCCCGCGACGGCCCGCTGGTGCCCAGGCGGTGGATGCGGCTCACGTTGCGGCACACGGTCGGCACCAGGATGCAGTGATCGCCTTCGCAGTACACCAATCCGGCTTGCCTGGTGCGCGCGCTCCAGCCGGCGCGCGAGACGTTGCCGCACACCGTGCCGGCGCCGAAATGCATGTCGCGGATCTTGGGGGCGTAGTAGTTCTGGCCCTTGATCGAATCGCGTCCGATGGTGACGAATTCGTCGAAATTACGGTCGGCCATGCGCTCCTTGAGGCGCGCGCGCACCAGCGGCGGAATGTCGCGGTAACGGTCCACCGCCGCTACCACGTCGCCCATGAACGGGTTCACGCCGGGACGGTCCCAGTCGCACTTGGCGACGCGGCTCGCGGCGGCCGCCTGGGATGGCGTGGCCGCCAGCATCAGCGCCGCTCCCAGCATCAACACGCAGGCCGACATAGGCCCCGCGACCTTGTAACTTGCGACGGTAATGCTGCTTGCGCGCTTCATGATCTCTGACCCGATGGGTTTGCCTGAAGATCAATACTAACAAGCGTTTTTCAAAAAAACGGTGCAATTTCAATAACAATAAAATGCTATTAATGATGCTGGTAAGTCATTTCCCTATGAAAACGCCCCCGATGACACGGCAATATAAATACAAGCTATGACAAAATAGGGTGACTTGAAAACAACATAATTATCAAAAATGCCACTAAATTACGCGTAAAATAATGCCATTATCCAATAAATTTCCGCTAGGATAAATTTAAGTTGCAAATACTGCATCGATATAATCATCGACTATGTGGCATTCCTTAAATCAAACCCTCGAACAGCATGACATCCACCAGATCGCCTGACTCGACGTTTCCTTGTTCATCATGCAAGATCACCATGCAGTTGGCCTCGCTCATGGAACGCAGGATGCCGGAGCCTTGCGAGCCGGTGATGCGCACCGTTTGCGCGCCATCGTCGGCGCGCGCGAGGATGCCGCGCTGGTACTCGGTACGCCCCGGTTTTTTGCGGATGGCGCAGGCCGAACGCACCTTCAACAGCGGCAGCGGCGCGTCGGCCCCCATCATGCGCAGCAGTGCGTCGCGCGCGAAAAAGTAGAACGACACCATCACCGCCACCGGATTGCCGGGCAGGCCAAACAGGAAGGCGGTATGGCCGTGCGAGGCGATGCGTCCGAACGCCAGCGGGCGGCCCGGGCGCATGCCGATCTTCCAGAAGCTCACGTCGCCCAGTTTGGCCATGATCTCGCGCGTGTAGTCGGCCGCGCCGACCGACACGCCGCCCGAGGTGACGATGGCGTCCACGTTCTCGCAGGCGTGGCGCAACGCGTCTTCCAGCGCTTGCGGATCGTCCCGCACGATGCCCATGTCGACGATCTCGCAGCCCAGGCGGGTGAGCATGCCGTGCAGCGTATAGCGGTTGCTGTCGTAGACGCAGCCGGGGTCGAGCGGCTGGCCGATCGAACGCAGTTCGTCGCCGGTGGAAAAGAATGCCACGCGCAGGCGCCGCGTCACCGGCACCGTGGCAATGCCGAGGGAGGCCAGCAGCCCCAGGTCGGCCGGGCGGATAACTTTACCCTTGCGCAGGGCGGCGCTGCCGGCCATCAGGTCTTCGCCGGCGAAACGGCGGTTGTCGCCGCTGCGGATCACATTCGGGGCGATGGTGATGCTGTGGGCGCCGATGGCCGCCACCAGCTCCTGCGGAATGACGCTGTCGCAGCCGGCCGGCATGACCCCGCCGGTCATGATGCGCACGCATTGCCCGCTGGCCGGAAGCGCGGCCGACGGACGGCCCGCGAACACGGTGCCCACCACCGCCAGCGTGAGCGGCCCGGTCGCGCACAGGTCGGCCCCGCGCAGCGCGTAGCCGTCCATGGCCGAATTGTCGTGCGCCGGCACGCTGATCGGCGAGATGATGTCGGCCGCCAGGACCCGGTCCAGCGCCGCCAGCAGCGGCACTTGCTCGATTGCGCCTACCGGCTCAATGAAGTCGCGGATGATGCGCTGGGCGTCGCGCACGGGCAGGGCGTCCGGATCGTAGGCGGACAGGCAGCTGGTAACGTCGTTCAGGGTGGGCAGGGTCATGGTGTGCGCAGGTAGGGGGATTATTCTGGTTCGCACTGGCGCAGTTCGTCCAGCGTGTTGATGTTGCGGAAGGCGCCGGCATCGTCGAAGCGCACGCGCGCCACCGTGATGCCGGCGTACCAGCCATCCATGCGCCGCCCGCCGCCGGCAAGGTAGGCTTCGAGCCGGGGCAGGGCGGCCGTGCGCACCAGGGCGAACACGGGTTGCGGCTGGATGCGCGGCGCGCCGTCAGGGCCGGGTTCCACGGTTTCGGCCAGCGCCAGGTCGGCGCCCTCGGCCGTCAACGCCTGGTGCAGGCGCGCCACCAGGTCGGGTGGCAGGAACGGCGAGTCGCACGGCGCGGTGACCAGCAGCGGCGTGGCGCAGCTGGCCATGCCGGTGGCCAGCCCGGCCAGCGGGCCTTCGAAACCGGTCAGGCGGTCGGGCCACACCGGCACGCCGAATCCGGCGTAGGTTGCCAGGTTCTGATTGGCGTTGATCGCCAGCGCACCCACCTGCGGCGCCAGGCGGCGCATCACATGCTGCGCCATGCTGGCGCCACGGAAGGCTTGCAGGCCTTTGTCGACGTGGCCCATGCGGGTGCCGCGTCCGCCGGCCAGAACCAGGCCGGTGATATCGTCAAGTGCTGTCATTTAGCCGCCGATGTACGACATTTCGACGCGTTTTTCTCGATGTTCATCAATGCCGCTCGTGTTGATGGTACGGGTTTCGGAATAGCGGTCGGCGCGCACGTTCCACAGGGCGCCGACGGCGGCCGAGATTTCGGCGTCGCTGCGGCCGTCGCGCAGCAGGGCGCGCAGGTCGTGGCCACGGCTGGCGAACAGGCAGGTGTACAGCTTGCCCTCGGTCGACAGCCGAGCGCGCGAGCAATCCTTGCAGAACGCTTGCGTCACGCTCGAGATGAGGCCGATCTCGCCGCCGCCGTCGGCATAGCGCCAGCGCGCGGCGGTTTCGCCGTTGTAGTTCGCTTGCAGCGACACCAAAGGCATCTCGGCCGAGATGCGGCGCGCCACGTCGGCCGACGGGATCACTTCGGCCAGGTTCCAGCCGTTCGACGCGCCCACGTCCATGTATTCGATGAAGCGCAGGATGTACGGGCTGCCCTTGAAGTGGCGCGCCATGGGCACGATTTCCTGGTCGTTCATGCCGGCCTTGACCACCATGTTGATCTTGATCGGCCCCAGGCCCACGGCGTGGGCGGCGTCGATCCCGGCCAGCACGTCGGCCACCGCGAAGTCGACATCGTTCATGCGCTTGAAGGTGGTATCGTCGAGCGAATCGAGCGACACGGTGACCCGGTTCAGGCCCGCGTCCTTTAACGACTGGGCTTTTTTCGCCAGCAGCGAGCCGTTGGTGGTGAGGGTGATGTCGAGCGCGCGCCCGCCCGGGGTGCGCAAGCTGCTTAACATGCCGACCAGGCGTTCGAGGTTCTTGCGCAGCAGCGGTTCGCCCCCGGTCAGGCGCAGCTTTTCGACGCCGTGGGCGACGAACACGGTGGCGAGGCGGGTGATTTCCTCGAACGAGAGCAGCGAGGAATGCGGCAGGTAGGCGTAGTCCTTGTCGAACACTTCTTTCGGCATGCAGTAGACGCAGCGGAAATTGCAGCGGTCGGTGACCGAAATACGCAGGTCGTGCAGGGGCCGCCCGAGCGCGTCGGCCAACAGGCCGGTGGGCGCATCGAGCCGCGCGGGGATTGCCGGCGGCGGCGCGCGGCCGTCGCTGAGCATGATAATTTTTTCAGCCATGCCGATACGATAGCACGAGGCCCGCGACGGCACAGGCGGCGAGCAGTTTGATGGTGCCGGCCTTGAAGCGGAACAGGGCCACGCAGGCGCCCGCGCTGATGGCGATGGCGGCGATGTCGACCTGCCCGGCGCGCACGAACACGTGCTGGCCGAAGAACAGCGCCAGGCTGACGATCACGCCCACCACCGCCGCCGAAATGGCGGTCAGCGGCGCCGTCATGCGCACATTGTCGCGCGTCGCTTCGATCAGCGGGGCGCCGGCCAGGATGAACATGAACGAGGGCAGGAAGGTGAAAAAGGTGGCCACGCAGGCGCCGGCCACGCCGGCCAGCAGCACGCTGCCGGCGCCGAAAATGGCGTGGCTCCAGGCGCCCACGAAGCCGACAAAGGCGACGATCATGATCAAGGGGCCGGGCGTGGTTTCGCCGAGCGCCAGGCCGTCGATCATCTGCGCCGCCGTAAGCCACTGGTAATGCTCCACGCCGCCCTGGTACACGTAGGGCAGCACGGCGTAGGCGCCGCCGAACGTCATCAAGGCGGCCTTGGTGAAGAACCAGCCCATCTGCGCCAGCGCGCCGGCGGCGCCGTAGCGCCAGGCCAGCAGCAGCCACACGCCGCCGCCGAGCGCCAGGCCGCCCAGGGCCACCCTGGCCAGGCGCGGCCAGGTAAAGCGCGCGTGGGCCGGCGTGGGGGTGTCGTCGTCGATCAGCGCCACGCCGTACGAGGCGCGGCTGTCCGGGTGCTTGCCGCCGACCTGGAAGTGGGCCGGCAGCAGCCGCCCACCGAGCATGCCGATGGCGGCCGCCACCAGCACGATCAGCGGGAACGGCACCTCGGCCACGGCGATGGCGAGGAAAGCGGCGACGGCGATCGCCAGCAGGGTGCGGTTTTTCAGGGTGCGCGAGCCGATGCGCCAGGCCGCCGCCAGCACCACGGCCACCACCGCCGGCTTGATGCCGTACAGGATGCCGGCCACCACCGGCAGGGTGCCGTAGGCCATATAGATCCACGACAGCACGATCAGGATCAGCAGCGAGGGCAGGAAGAACAGCAGCCCGGCCAGGATGCCGCCGCGCGTTTTGTGCATCAGCCAGCCGATGTAGATGGCCAGTTGGGTCGCTTCGGGGCCGGGCAGCAGCATGCAGTAGTTGAGCGCGTGCAGGAAGCGCTGTTCGGAGATCCAGCGGCGCCGCTCGACCAGTTCGGTGTGCATCAGCGCGATCTGGCCGGCCGGGCCGCCAAAGCTGATAAAGCCGAGCTTGAGCCAGTACCAGAAGGCGACGCGCAAGGTGACGGAATCGGGACGGGTGTCGGCGGGCAGGGTCATTATTAGTCTCGCTACGTGACGTTGTGGCGTAAAAAAGGGAAGCCGAAGCTTCCCTTTTTTATGTGACCGCGTGATTACTGGCGGCTGGTGTCGACCTGGACCAGCGGCTCATCGACTTGCGGCGGCAGCGGCTTGCGCTCGCGTGGCACGCGCACCGGCGGCGCTGCGTTGGCGGTCGCTTCCCGGGCTGCGCGCAGCTTTTCAGGATCGGTCGCTGCCAGGGTGAGGCCGGCCGAACCGAGGATCTCGGTCAGGTCGGCAACCGGTGTTGCGGCCACTGGCGCTGGCGCTACTGGCACCGGTGCAGGTTCCGCCACTGCCACAGGCTCGGGTGCCGGAGCGGCCACTGGTGCCGGAGCCGCCACAGGCGCAGGTGCTGGCTCGGCAGCGGCTTCCTCGGCGACCGGCTCGGCCGGGGTGAACATCGTTGCAGGCACGATTTCTTCACGTACCGGGGCAACTTCGGCAACTTCGGCAACGTCGGCAACCGGTTCGGCTGGCGTGAACATGGTTGCAGGTACGATTTCTTCACGTACTGGGGCAACTTCCGGCGCAGCTTCTGGCGCTTCGGCGACCACCTCGGCCACTGGAGCCGGCTCGGCAGGCGCAGGCGCCGCTTCCACTACCACGGCCGGGGCCGCTGCAGCTTCGACTGGTGCTGGCGCTGGTGCCGGCGCTGCGGCTTCCACCGGCGCTGGCGCGACGACGTATTCCGACACAGGCTCAGGCGCGGCTTCGGCTTCCAAGGCTGCTACTGGCGCGGCAGCTTCGACAACGACCGGCTGGGCTGCGGCAAGCTGCACGACAGGCTCAGCCGCTTCGAACACCGGCGCTGCAACCTTGTCGAAAGACACTTCGGCGTCCGCTGGCGCTGGTTCGACGGTGAAACTCGCTTCGTTGACAAGGTCGCCGTCTTCGCCGTCCATGCCCTCGGCCTGGTCGCGGTCGCGGCGATTGCGGTTGCGGCCGCCACGACGACGACGACGACGCGGCTCATCGCCACCGGCTTCGACTTCGATTTCTTCACCGTTCGGGCCGATCGTGGTGATCATTTTCGGCAGGGCGGCTTCGTCATCGCCTTGCGGCACGGCGACGTTGACTGCGGCTGCGGCGGCCACGACGGGCGACACGGCCAGTTCATCGGTCTTCGCTTCGGCGACCGGGGTGCGGTAGTCGGCGCGCTCGCGCGGTGGACGCGGGGGACGCTCGGCGCGTTCCGGACGCTCGCCACGCTCAGGGCGTTCGGCGCGTTCCGGACGTTCGGCACGCTCCGGGCGCTCCGCCCGTGGCGCCACCGGAACACCGGCGGCGTCGACCTGCGGCTCACGCGGCTCGCGCGGTGGACGTGGAGGACGTGGCGGGCGGGCGGCATCGCCCGGCTTGCCGGCTTCTTCCAGTGCGGCAGGTTTACCCGGCTCGCGCTCGGGACGGCCGTCCGGCTTGCCGCCACGGGTGCGGGCACGCGGACCACGGCCGTTGCGGTCTTCGCGACCGGCAGGGGCCGCGGCCGGCTTGGCCGGGGCCACAGGCGCCGGGGCGACGATGGCGGGTGCTTCCTTCTTGAAGAAGAAGTTCATGATCTTGGCCATGAAACCTTCTTCCTCGGGCGCGGTCAGCACCGGCGCCTGGACTGGCGGGGCGACCGGCTTGAGCACTTCGGAGCGGTCCACCACCGGGGCAGGCTGGTCCGGGGTGATGGTCTTGACCACGGCTTCCTGGCGCGGCTTGACTTCTTCCTTCTGGCGCTTGCTGTAAGCCATGTCGGTTTCAGCTTCTTCGGCCAGGTTGTAGCTGGCCTGGCTGTCTTCGAGGCGCGGATCGTCGTGCTTGATGCGTTCGAGCTTGTAGTGCGGCGTGTCGAGGTGCTTGTTCGGGATCAGGATCACGCTGATGCGGTGGCGGTTCTCGATCTTGAGCACTTCGCCACGCTTTTCATTGAGCAAAAAAGCGGCAACGTCGACCGGTACCTGCACATGGATGGTGGCCGAGTTTTCCTTCATCGCCTCTTCCTGGATGATGCGCAGCACCTGCAGGGCGGACGATTCGGTATCGCGGATGTGGCCGGTGCCGGAGCAGCGCGGGCACGTCACGTGCGAGCCTTCGGACAGCGAAGGGCGCAGGCGCTGGCGCGACAGTTCCATCAGGCCGAAACGGGAAATCTTGCCCATCTGAACGCGTGCGCGGTCATGGTGCAGGGCATCCTTGAGGCGGGTTTCGACTTCGCGCTGGTTCTTCGCCACTTCCATGTCGATGAAGTCGATGACGATCAGGCCGCCAAGGTCGCGCAGGCGCAGCTGGCGTGCTACTTCTTCGGCCGCTTCGCAGTTGGTATTGAATGCCGTCGTTTCGATGTCGGCGCCGCGGGTGGCGCGGGCCGAGTTGACGTCGACGGAAACGAGCGCTTCGGTGTGGTCGATGACGATCGCGCCGCCGGAAGGCAGGGGCACGGTGCGCGAATACGCGGTTTCGATCTGGTGTTCGATCTGGAAGCGCGAAAACAGCGGTACATCGTCGCTGTAACGCTTGACCCGGTGGATCATGTCGGGCATCACGTGGCGCATGAACTGGTGCGCTTGTTCGTAGATATCGTCGGTATCGATCAGGATCTCGCCGATATCGGGCTGGAAGTAGTCGCGGATCGCGCGGATCACGAGCGATGATTCCTGGTAGATCAGGAAGGCGCCGCTGGCCGACTTGCCGGCGCCTTCGATCGCGCGCCACAGTTGCATCAGGTAATTCAAGTCCCACTGCAGTTCTTCGACGTTGCGGCCGATGCCGGCGGTACGGGCAATCACCGACATGCCCTGCGGCAGGTCCAGCTTATCCATCGTTTCGCGCAGTTCCTGGCGTTCTTCGCCTTCGACCCGGCGCGAGACGCCGCCGCCACGCGGGTTATTCGGCATCAAGACCAGGTAACGGCCGGCCAGGGAGACGAAGGAGGTCAGGGCCGCGCCCTTGTTGCCGCGTTCTTCTTTCTCGACCTGGACCATGATTTCCTGGCCTTCGCGCAGCGCTTCCTTGACCGAGGCGGTACGGACATCGACGCCTTCGCGGAAATAGGTGCGGGCGACTTCCTTGAATGGCAGGAAACCGTGGCGGTCTTCGCCGTAGCTGACGAAGCAGGCTTCGAGCGACGGTTCGATCCGGGTAATCACGCCCTTGTAGATATTCGATTTGCGCTGTTCGCGACCGGCGGTCTCGATATCGATGTCGATCAGTTTCTGACCGTCGACAATCGCTACGCGCAGTTCTTCCTGCTGCGTAGCGTTAAACAACATGCGTTTCATTTTTATTGACTCCGCGACCCGGGGGCCGTTCCAGTGCCACGCTGCGCTGTGCGCAGGGCGGCGAAAAGTACAGGGGATGTACGCGGGAAGGGAAGTGGAGGGTGGGTATGCCTTTTCGCACGGCGCAGCGACGCAAAGCGTCACGGCCGCAACAGGGCGCGGTGGGGTCGATCGACATGCCGAGTGACGCATCGCCTGCAACTAAGCTGCAGCAGCCCCGGATTATGCGGGGTACAGACAAAGCCAGGCCGAGCGAAATCAGTGAGCCAGACCGTCGCCAGCGAACATACTAAGACTTCGATACGGGGCTTAAACACCAGCCCTAATTCTCAAGCCTTCAGGATGAGGCTTACTTCGGGTCGGGCGAAAACGACAAGCGTTATCGACGCCATCATCCGGCGAGCTGGCCCCGAGGGACAGCTTGCCAGTACTTATCCTTACAATTCCAAACAATCCATTCCGCAGCCTTGCGCGTTATCCGATTACAACAACGGTGCAACCTTGATTCGCGCCGGGATGTGCGTACACATTTTTTCCATCGAATTTGCAATTTGGCGGGGCCGATGGAGACGCCCCTGTGTAAAATATCGTTTTAATTCTTACACCAGCAGAGGTTTGACCGCCGCCTGTCGATTATATATTCAAAATGAAGGACTTAGAGAGAATTTCTGGGAAGACAGAGCAAATGAAGATGCAAAACGATGTTGTTCCCCCTTCATCACAGGCCCCCGTTCAAGCCCAGTTTGTCACAATCACTGAAGAAGAAGCCGGACAGCGGATCGACAACTACTTGTTGCGGGTCTGCAAGGGCGTACCAAAAAGCCATATTTACCGCATCCTGCGCTCGGGCGAGGTGCGCGTCAACAAGGGCCGCATCGACCAGTTGTACCGGCTCGAAAGCGGCGACGTGGTGCGCATTCCGCCGGTGCGCGTGGCCGAGAAATCGACCGCCGTGGTGCCGGGCGCCGAGTTCCCCATCCTGTTCGAAGATGCGCACCTGCTCATCATCGACAAGCCGTGCGGCGTGGCGGTGCATGGCGGCTCGGGCGTATCGTATGGCGTGATCGAACAGTTGCGCGCGGCCCGGCCGGACGCCAAGTTCCTGGAACTGGTGCACCGGCTCGACCGCGAAACCTCGGGTTTGTTGTTGCTGGCCAAAAAGCGTTCGGCCCTCACCAACCTGCACGAGCAGATGCGCGACGGCCTGACCGACAAGCGCTACCTGACCATGGTCTACGGCGACTGGAAAAATGCGCGCCAGCATATCAAGCTGCCCTTGCACAAGTACACCACCGCCGACGGTGAACGGCGCGTGTGCGTGCAGGCCGGCGGCATGGAATCGCATACCGTGTTCAGCCTGCTGCGCAAGTTCGACAAGTTCGCCCTGCTCGAAGCCGAGCTGAAAACCGGGCGCACCCACCAGATTCGCGTTCATCTGGCTTCGTCGGGCTTTCCCATCCTTGGCGACGACAAATACGGCGATTTTGCCTTGAACCGTGTGTTGCTCAAGGCCGATGCCAGCCGTGGCGCGCTCAAGCGGATGTTCCTGCACGCGCATCAAATCACGTTTACCCATCCGGAAACCGGCAAGGATGTGACGATAAATGCGCCCTTGCCCGCAGAATGCGAACGTTTCTTGGTAAGCTTGGGGAAACCGCTGAACACAGCACCGCGTTAACTGCGCGTTGATCAATCCTGGAAGGAGCCGGCCGCCACAAGCGGCCGCAATACATGGCACGCAAGCAATTTGATCTGATCGTTTTCGACTGGGACGGAACCTTGATGGACAGCACGTCCACCATCGTCAAGTGCATCCAGGCCGCCGCCAAGGACCTCGGCTTGCCGATCCCGCGCGACGATGCCGCCTCGCACGTCATCGGCCTGGGCTTGCACGAAGCGATGCAGGCCGTGATGCCGAATATCGATCCCGCGTTATACCCGCGCATGGTCGAGCGTTACCGTTTTCATTTTTTATCGAAAGACCACGAACTGGTGTTGTTCGACGGCGTTCGCGAGATGTTGACCGAACTTTCGCAGGAAGCCTACTTTTTGGCGGTGGCCACCGGCAAAAGCCGCGTGGGCCTGAATCGTTCCCTGAATGCGGTCGGGCTGCTGTCGCTGTTCGACGCCACCCGTTGCGCCGATGAGACATTCTCCAAGCCGCACCCGGCCATGCTGCAGGAACTGACGCGTGAGCTGGGGCAGGACCTCAAGCGCACGGTGATGATTGGCGACACCACGCACGACTTGCTCATGGCAAATAACGCCGGCGCGGCCGCGATCGCCGTGCAGTACGGCGCCCATCCGCACGAGCAGCTCAGCGCCTGCAACCCGGTCTATTCGGCTGAAACCGTGGCCCAGCTGCGCACCTGGCTGAGCGAGAACGCATGATGGCCGAGCCAGGCGAGGTACTGGTCTGTCCGTCCGACCAGGTGCTCGAAGGCGGGCGCGGGGTGCGCTTTGGCGTCGTCGCCTTTGGCGACAAGGCCACCGGCTTCGTGGTGCGGCACAAGGGAACGGTGTATGCCTACCTGAACCGCTGCGCCCACGTGCCGATCGAGCTGGACTGGGCCGAAGGCGAGTTCTTCGAGTCCAGCGGCGTGTACCTGATGTGCTCGACCCACGGCGCCATCTACGTTCCCGAGAGCGGCTTTTGCGCCGGCGGACCGTGCAAGGGCGGACGCCTGCGCCCGATCGGCGTGCGCGAGCAAGACGGACAGATTTACTGGCATCCCGACGAGTTCATCAAGCCGCCCGCGCCCTGAGCAGGCGGCAACACACACCGGAAACCACTTACGTAAAGCGATTTATGACCGACAACACTTTCGGCGATGCCAAGGACAACATGCTGGCAGCGGCGCCGACCACCGGCAATTGGGAGCGCGAGACCCTGGAAAAGCTGGTTTTTGCCACGGTGCGCGAACAGCGCGCCACGCGCCGCTGGGGGATTTTCTTCAAGCTGACATTCCTGGGGCTGGCGTTTTTCGCGCTGTGGGCGTTTTTCGATTTCGATTTCAGCGGTTCCGACATGGAAACGCTGGGACGTCATACCGCCCTGATCGAAATCGACGGCAGCATCGAATCGGAAGGCAGCGGATCGGCCGATGTGGTGATCCCCTCCCTGAACAAGGCATTTGCCGACGCCGGCTCGGTGGCGGTGGTCCTGCGCATTAACAGCCCGGGTGGCAGCCCGGTCCAGGCGGGCAATATCGTCGATGAGATCCTGCGCCTGAAACAGGCGTATCCGGCCAAGCCGGTGTACGTGGTGGTCGATGAAATCTGCGCCTCGGGCGGTTATTACATCGCGGCGGCGGCCGATAAGATCTTTGTTAACAAGGCCAGTATTGTCGGTTCGGTCGGCGTGCTGATGGACGGTTTCGGCTTTACCGGCACCATGGATAAACTCGGGGTCGAGCGGCGTTTGCTCACCGCCGGCGAGAACAAGGGCTTCCTCGATCCTTTCAGCCCGCAATCGGACAAGCACAAGGCGCATGCCCAGGCCATGCTCAACGAAATCCACCAGCAATTCATCTCCGTGGTGCGCACCGGGCGCGGCAAGCGCCTGAAAGAGACACCCGAGACTTTCTCGGGCCTGTTCTGGAGCGGCGCCAGGGCGGTCGAGATGGGCCTGGCCGATGGTTTTGGCACGGTCGAGACGACCGCGCGCGACGTGGTCAAGGCGGAAGACATTGTCGACTACACGGCGCATGAAGGTTTGCCGGAGCGGGTGCTGAAAAAATTCGGCGCTTCGGTGGGGGCTGGCATGGTCAAAACGCTGGGGCCATCGGCCCGGCCGGTGTTGCGTTGAGATTGATTTTAAATATTTTCCTTGAAAGTTCGGACAGGTGTTCTATATTAGACCTGTAGTTCTTTCCACGGGAGGCCGATATAAAAAGTAAAGCGTGTGTTGGCAGAATATTGTTTGAAATGAACTACTAACCGCATCATGATGCGGTACAGAGAGAATTACAATTCCTCGCATGACGTCCTCGCATGGGGACATGGGAACGGCGGCGTAAAAGCCGTCGTTTTCCATCCAGCCGCTGTATTCAACCGATGTATTCCCACCGATGTTTATTCAGCCAGGTTTCGATGCGCGTTTCGATGCGCGTTTCTATGCCCGTTTCGCTTGCGCGAACGGCCGTGTGAAGCCGCTCGCGTCACCGTCCGCCATTGCAGGACGATGAGATCGCATTAATCCAGGCAAAAATCGCTGTTTTCGGCATCCACCGTGCGCAGCCGGTCGCCCATCTGCTCCGACGACGCAACATCAAGCGCAAGGTGGCCAGCGCAATCGGCGCGCAGGCCCGCATCGGCCAGCCCGGCGCCAGCCGCATCGCCCTCGACGCCTTGAAAACCACCCTGGCTGAGCCAGTCCTGGAAGCCCTGATTGGCCTGGGCGTACCAGCGCGCCTGCGGCGACACGCGCACCATGCCGGGCACCAGCATGCGCGGCAGGTGGATGCCGCCGGTCCAGCGCGCAATCGCGTCACGCGTCGTTTCCAGCGCCGACTGCGCCAGCGGATTGTCGGGGAGATTGTCGGCAGCCGATTCCAGGAAGTCGGTGTTGTCCAATTGCGTCGCGGCGTTAGTAATGGTGCGCATCCTGGTCCTCATCATGTTTGTACTGTTCAGTTATCCTAATGGTGCCGTAAGCATTAGCAGGGGGCGTTAGGCCGATTCCTACTGAAGTTTCAGTGTAACAATCGGACTCTCGTCACTCTTGATCTGTGTCAAAGATGCGTAATGGATCTTCCGTAATTCGCGCCGTTCGGCATTTTCTCCTACAACCGAGTAGGCCGATTCCTATCCCCCGGGGAGCGCATCTGGTAAAGTCTCGCCCATGAGTAAATTATCCTTGGACCGCATCCTGCAATCGCAGGGATTCGGCACACGCAAATATTGCCGCACCCTGATCGACGATGGCGAAATCGTCATCAAGGGCGCCCCGCACACCGACTACAAGACCGCGATCGAGACCGATGGCCTGGTCATGACGATCTTCGACGACGAGTGGGTCTACCGCGAACATGTGTACATCGCGCTGCATAAACCCGTCAACGTCGAGTGTTCGCGCAAGCCGAGCCACCATCCGGGCGTACTGACCTTGCTACCGGAACAATTCACCTGGCGCGACGTGCAACCGGTCGGACGGCTCGACCACGACACCACCGGCATGTTGCTGATGTCCGACGATGGCCCGTTCATCCACACCCAGTCCTCGCCCAAACGGCACGTCCCCAAGATATATCAGGCCACCACGCAGGACAGCGTCACGCCTGAACTGATTGCGCAACTTCTGTCCGGCGTCAAACTGCATGACGAGCCGGCGCCACTGGCGGCGCTCAGTTGTGTGCAGCGCGGCGAGCACCAGCTCGAAATCGTGCTGGAACAAGGCAAGTATCACCAGGTCAAACGCATGCTGGCCGCGGCCGGCAACCATTGCAGTGCGCTGCACCGGTCCGCCATCGGCCAACTGACCCTGGAGTCGCTCGGCCTGGCCGAGGGTGAATGGTGCTACCTGGACCAGGCCCAGCGGGACTTGCTGGTGCCGGCTTGATGTCGCCTTATGTAACCGTATGAAATTAGCCACGCTCAAGGACGGTAGCCGCGATGGCCAGCTGGTGGTGGTCGCGCGCGACCTGAAAACGGCGCACGTGGCCGATGGCATCGCGCCCACGCTGCAGGCGGCGCTGGACGACTGGGCCTTCATCGCGCCCCAGTTGGGCGAGCTGTACCTTCTGCTGAATGGCGGGCGCACCTCGCGCGGCTTCGACTTCGATCCCGCCAAGTGCATGGCGCCGCTGCCGCGCGCGTTCCAGTGGGTCGATGGCTCGGCGTATGTTAATCACGTCGAGCTGGTGAGAAAGGCGCGCAATGCCGAGATGCCTGCCTCGTTCTGGGAAGATCCCCTGATGTACCAGGGCGGCAGCGACGATTTTCTCGGGCCGACCGACCCGATCGTGCTGGCGCATGAAGAGTGGGGCATCGATTTCGAGGCCGAGGTGGCCGTGATCACGGGCGATATACCGATGGGCAGCACGCCGCACCAGGCGTTCGACCAGATTCGCCTGCTGCTGCTGGTCAATGATGTTTCGCTGCGTAACTTGATTCCGGCCGAACTGGGCAAGGGTTTCGGGTTTTTGCAGTCCAAACCGGCATCGGCGTTTTCGCCGGTGGCGGTCACGCCCGATGAACTGGGCGACGCCTGGCAGGACGCCAAGGTGCATTTGCCCCTACGCTCGACCTGGAACGGCAAGCTGGTCGGCCAGCCTCACGCGGGTGTCGATATGGTGTTTAACTTCGCCCAACTGCTCGCACATCTGTGTAAAACACGCAATGCGCGCGCCGGCACCATTCTTGGCTCGGGCACGGTGTCGAACAAGGACGCCAAACGCGGCTACTCCTGCATTGCCGAGAAGCGCGCGCTGGAGATGATCGCCGATGGGGTCTCAAGCACGCCGTTCATGCTGTTTGGCGACACGATCAAGATCGAGATGCTGGACGCGGCAGGCAAGTCGATCTTCGGCGCGATCGATCAGGAGCTCAAGCAGGCCGAGGCCCGCAAAGCACGCTAATCCCCGTCAATACCCGTGCATCCGCTTCAAATAGGCTGGCAACAGCCACCATAAGCACAGGATGAAGGTGGCGATCCCGCCCGCCATGACCAGCCCGACCATGTGCCCGAACACTTCCGACATCACCAGGTTGGTGGCCAAGATCAGCGCGATCGCCAGCGAAAACGCGCCGGCCACGATCTGCCGTGTCGCCACCCGCTTGAAGCGGGCCCGGTCATTGAGCGGGCGCATTAGCCTGTGCTGGATCGCCGGCGCACTCAACAACACTAAACTCGTCAGCGCCAGCACGAAGGTCGCCAGGAACACGATTTTCTCGGCCTGCACGATCTGCTTGAAGCCGCCGTTGAACGGCAGGATGATCAGGAACGCGGTCAGCATCTGCGCCCCGGGCAGCAGGATGCGCTGCTCGCTGAGCATGTCGGAAAAGTCGCCGTCTTCCTTGAGGTCGGCCGCAACGAGCGGCTCTTGTGGGTCGGGCGGAACCAGCGAATTCATGGCAATCGTGTAGAAGTTGATAATTTTCGATTATACGAGAGCGCGCGCCAGAGCCGCGTTCGCCTGCCAGGGAGTGGATCGAGCCCGGAATTGACCCCTGTTTGCCGCCTTAATCGATGGATAGCTTCAGAGCAATATCGCGAATAATGGCATCTGTTAACGGGAGCCTGGCATGTCAGACGAAAGCGACGCAGAAAAGACAGAAGCAGCGTCAGCCAAGCGATTGGAGCAGGCGCGCGAAGAAGGCGACGTGCCCCGCTCGCGTGAAGTGGCCACGTTCACGGTCCTGATGACGGCCGGCTGCACCCTGTGGTTCTTCGGCGCCGGCATCGTCCGTCAACTCAATGCGACCATGGTCTCGGGCATGTCCATGGACCGCGAGCAAATCCTCAACCCGAACGTGATGATCATGCGCGTGGCCAGCGATATCGCCCAGGTCTTGCTGGCCTGCCTGCCGCTGGCGTTCGCCGTGATGGTCGTGGCGCTCGCGTCGCCCCTGCTGATCGGCGGCTGGCTGTTCAGCAGCAAGTCGTTCATGCCCAATTTCAACAAGCTGAACCCGGTCCGGGGCTTGAGCAATATGATTTCCACCAACGCCCTGGTCGAGCTGCTCAAGGCCATTGCCAAGACCATCGTGGTGGGCACGGTGGCCTGGATGGTCGTGATGAGCCAGAAAGACGCCGTCATCGGCCTGGCCGTCGAGCCCCTGAAAAGCGGCAGCGCGCACATGGTCGACCTGATCGGCTCGGCGTTCCTGTTCATCGTCGGCGGCCTGGGCATCGTGGCCGCGATCGACGGTCCGTACCAGATCTGGCATTACGCGAACAAGCTCAAGATGACGCGCCAGGAAATGATCCAGGAAGCGAAAGAGTCGGACGGCAATCCCCAGATGAAAGGCAAGATCCGCCAGATGCAGCGCGAAATGTCGCAGCGCCGCATGATGGCCGACGTGCCGACCGCCGATGTGGTCGTGACCAACCCGACCCACTACGCGGTGGCGCTCAAGTACGCCGACGGCCAGCGCGGCGCGCCGCGCGTGGTGGCCAAGGGCGCCGATGAAGTGGCGGCCAAGATTCGCGAACTGGCCAGGGAAAACAACGTGGCCATGCTGGAAGCGCCGGCGCTGGCGCGTGCGCTGCACAAGCATACCGAGATCGGCGACGAGATTCCGGAAGCGCTGTACTCGGCGGTGGCCGAAGTGCTGGCGTATGTGTTCCAGTTGCGCGCCTACAAGAAGGATGGCGGAGCCTACCCCGACCGGCCGACCAGGCTGCGCGTACCACCCGAGCTCGACCCGCACGACCCGGCATCGCAAACCACACCTGAACCGAAGAACGGAGCCACACCATGAACCGCCTGAATATGCCCTCCTGGTTGCGTGGAATGAAAGGCGGCGGCAACGCCCTGGCCGCTCCGGCCATCATCATCATGCTCTTGATGATGATGATCCTGCCCTTGCCGGCCTTCGTGCTGGACGTGTTCTTCAGCTTCAACATCGCCCTGTCGGTGATCGTGCTGCTGACCAGCCTGTACACGGTCAAGCCGCTCGACTTCATGGCCTTCCCGACCATCCTGCTGGTGTCGACCATGCTGCGCCTGTCGCTCAACGTGGCCTCGACCCGTATCGTGCTGACCGAAGGCCACACCGGCGGCGCCGCGGCCGGTAAAGTGATTGAAGCCTTCGGTCACTTCCTGATCGGCGGCAACTACACGGTGGGTATCGTCGTGTTTATCATTCTGACCATCATTAACTTTACCGTCGTCACCAAGGGTGCGGGCCGGATCGCCGAAGTGGGCGCGCGTTTCGCCCTGGACGCGATGCCGGGCAAGCAGATGGCGATCGACGCCGACCTCAACGCCGGCCTGATCGCCGAAGACGAAGCGCGCCGCCGCCGTACCGAAGTCGCCCAGGAAGCCGAGTTCTACGGCGCCATGGACGGCGCCTCGAAATACGTGCGCGGCGACGCGGTGGCCGGCATCATGGTGACCGTGATCAACGTGATCGGCGGCTTGCTGGTCGGTATCCTCCAGCACGACATGGCCTTTGGCGAAGCGGCCAAGACCTACACCCTGCTGGCCATCGGTGACGGCCTGGTGGCGCAGATTCCCTCGCTGATCATCTCGACCGCGGCCGGTATCGTGGTCTCGCGCGTGGCCAGCGACCAGGACATCGGCACCCAGCTGGTGCGTCAGTTGTTCGCCAAGCCGGAAGTGCTGTACATCACCGCCGCGATCATCGGCGGCATGGGCTTGATTCCCGGCATGCCGAACCTGGTGTTCCTGTTGCTGGCCGGTTCCTTGGCGGGCACTGCGTATCTGATTAACAAGAAGGCCAAGGCGCCGCCGCCGGAAGAAATCGAAGCACCGGCGCCGCCGGCCCCGACCGAACAGGAAGAGGCCAGCTGGCAAGACATCATGCCGGTCGATACCCTGGGGCTGGAAGTGGGGTATCGTTTGATTCCGCTGGTCGACAAGACCCAGGGCGGCGAGCTGCTCAAACGCATCAAAGGGATTCGCAAGAAATTCGCGCAGGAAGTCGGTTTCCTGGCGCCGCCGGTGCACATCCGCGACAATCTGGAACTCAAGCCGTCGGCTTACCGCATTACCCTCAAGGGCGTGGAAGTGGGCAGCGGCGAGTCGATGAACGGGCAGTTCCTGGCGATCAATCCGGGCATGGCCAGCGGCAGCCTGGCGGGCCTGGTGACCACCGATCCGGCCTTCGGCCTGCCTGCGGTGTGGATCGATGCCGGGTTACGCGACGAAGCGCAGAGCATGGGCTACACGGTGGTCGATGCCGGTACCGTGGTGGCGACGCACCTGAACCATTTGATCACCACGCACGCGTCGGAGTTGCTCGGCCGTGCGGAAGTGCAGGCCCTGCTCGACCACCTGGCCAAGGAAGCGCCGAAGCTGGTGGAAGACCTGGTGCCGAAGCTGGTGTCGCTGTCGACCCTGCAGAAAGTGTTGCAGAATCTGTTGATCGAAGGCGTGCACATCCGTGATATGCGGACCGTGATCGAGACCCTGGCCGAGTATGCGACGCAAACCCAGGATCCGGCCGAGCTGACCGCCGTGGTGCGCATTGCGCTGGGCCGGGCGATCGTGCAGCAGTTGTTCCCTGGCACGAATGAGTTGTCGGTGATGACCCTGGATAACCGGCTTGAGCGCTTGTTGATGCAGGCGCTGGGCGCCGGTGGCGATGGCGCCGGGATCGAGCCGGGTTTGGCCGATACGATTGCGCAGCAGGCCGGTGCGGCGGCGGCGCAGCAGGAGCAGATGGGCTTGACGCCGGTGTTGCTGGTGCCGGGGCCGTTACGGGCCTTGTTGTCGAAATTCTTGCGCCGGGCGCTGCCGCAATTGAAGGTGCTGTCGCACAATGAGATTCCGGAGACCAAGACGATTCATGTGACCAGTTTGGTGGGGGCGCAGTAAGTTTTCCCTTGTTTTGCAGGCGCCAAGGCGTCGCTGTTCTCAGCGTTACCCCCGTCGTTTCCGCTCTGCCTATACCTCGTCGTTCCCGCGCAGGCGGGAACCCAAGTTTCTTGCTCAGCCGTCGGCTGCGGAGCAAACTTGGGTTCCCGCCTGCGCGGGAACGACGGAGCTACGTGTAGAGCTGTTAACCTCTGACCGTCTCTTCAGTCCGCAGTGAAGTCCAGGTACAAATCCCGCCATGTCGGATTTTCGGCCTGCACCAGATTGACTTTCCAGTTGCGCCGCCACTTCTTGATCTGCTTCTCGCGCTTGATCGCTTCCATGATATCAAAGTGCATTTCATACCAGACCAGCTTGTCCACCCGATAGCGCTTTGTGAAACCCTCGGCAAGGGCGCTACGATGTTGCCAGATACGCTTCACCAGGTCCGATGTCACGCCCGTGTACAAGGTGCCATACGGATCGCTGGCAAGGATATAGACATAGCTGTGCTTTTCCATGGCATTCATGGTGGGCTGTTACAAGTGCTGGTTTCTGCCCTGGCTCAATGGTGTGGGAGATTACGCGTACTTGGGTTCCCGCCTGCGCGGGAACGACGGCGGGGAGCGGCGGTTTGCTCAGCGCGGGGACGACGCGATCGAAATGAACCCCTTTTCCCTTCCTCCTCCCCAGATCGTTTCCATCCTGCATCGTCAATAATGGACCCTGTCAGTGCTCATGTGAGCACCCGGCAGGAACCCCAGGAGTTGGCGATGAATGTCAAAAAATTTACGGCTGCAACATCACGCGACGCACTGCGTAAAGTACGCGAAGCGCTCGGACCCGACGCCGTCATCCTGTCCAACCGGCCCGTCGATGGCGTGGTCGAAATCCTCGCCCTCGCCAGCGATGACGTCGCCTCGATTTCCTCGCCGGCCCCCGAGTCCGAAATGGCCCAGCCGCGCCCATCCCTGTCGATCCCGCCGGAAAGCTACGCCAACCGCCGCGTCGCTCCGGCCCCGGCCCCGGCCTACGCCGTCCAGCCCGAATCGTTCGACATGTCGATGATGGCCTCGCAAATGTCATCCATGATGATGCAAGCCATGAATCAGGCCAAGGATAGCGCCGCGGCCGAAATGTCGGGCATGATGAATGAAATCCGCGCCATGCGTGGCTTGATGGAAAGCCAACTGGCCGAGATCGCCTGGGGCACCACCCAGCAGCGCGAACCGCAAAAAGCCGGGGTACTGCGCGAAATGCTGGCCGCCGGTTTCTCGGCCAGCCTGTCGCGCTATCTGATCGAAAAACTGCCGGCCGGGAAAGACGCCGCCGAGAGCCTGCGCTGGATCAAAACGGTCCTCTCGCGCAACCTGACCACCATCTCGAACGAAGATGAAATCCTGGAAAAGGGCGGCGTGTTCGCCCTGGTCGGCCCGACCGGCGTCGGCAAGACCACCAGCACCGCCAAGCTGGCCGCGCGCTGCGTGATGCGCCACGGCCCGGAAAAACTGGCCCTGATCACCACCGACGCCTATCGTATCGGCGGTCACGAACAATTGCGCATCTACGGCAAGATCCTCGGCGTGATGGTGCACTCGGTCAAGGATGAATCGGACCTGCGCATCGCCCTCAAGGAATTGCGCAACAAGCATACCGTGCTGATCGACACCGTCGGCGTCTCCCAGCGCGACCAGAACGTGGCCGAACAGGTGGCGATGCTGTCCGAGACCGGCGCCGACGTCAAGCGCCTGCTGTGCCTGAACTCGACCTCGACCAACGAAACCCTCAACGAAGTCGTGCGCGCCTACCAGGGCAGCGGCCTGGCCGGCTGCATCATGACCAAACTCGACGAAGCGGCCTCGATCGGCAACGTGCTCGATGTCGTGATTCGCCAGAAACTGAACCTGTTCTATGTCTCGAACGGCCAGCGCGTGCCGGAAGACCTGCACCTGGCCGACCGCAACATGCTGGTCGACCGCGCCTTCCGCCTCAAGCGCGACGCCGCCGCCACCCAGTTTTCGGACGCCGAACTGCCGCTGCTGATGGCTAACACCAGCAACGCCCGCAACGACCGCAGCCTGCGCGAGGTGTCCCTTGGCTAATCATTTCGATTTCGACCAGGCCGAAGGCCTGCGCCGGATGCTGGCCGGCCCCAAGCCACGCATCGTCACCTTTCTTTCCGCCACGCCGCAAGACGACAAGGGCGCCATGCTGGTCAACCTGGGCGCGTCGCTCGCGCGCGCCGGCAACGACGTGCTCATCGTCGACGCCTGCGACCGCGAATACGGCGTGGCCCAGCGCCTCGGCGTGGCCGACCGCGCCAGCCTGTTGCAGGTGGCGCGCCAGCAGTGCGCGCTGAACCAGATCATCCACCAGGTGCCGCAAGGCTTCGGCGTGGTCAGCATGGCGCGCGCGCGCGGCGGTCCGGACGAGGCGCGCCGCCTGGCCAAGACCTTCGACGTGCTGGTCAAGCAGACCGGCATCGTCATCGTCGACGGCGAATTCGGCGACGACGACACTTTTCCGGTGCCCATCATGGACAGTGCCGAGATCGTGGTCCAGGTCTCCACCAGCGCCGCCTCGATCACCGCCGCCTACTCCCTCATCAAGCGACTTTCGCAACAGTTGGGACGCCGTCCCTTCGGAATTCTGGTCACGGGCGCATCCGAAGCGGAAGCGAAGGTGGTATACGATAATATGTCATCTGCGGCAAGTCGTTACCTTGCCGTACAGCTCACGTCGATGGGCTCGGTCCCGGCGGACGAATACCTGCACCGGGCCGCGCGCTTGGGCCGGGCCGTGGTCGATGCGTTCCCGTTGGCGGGAGCCTCGGTTGCATTTCGCCAACTGGCGGGGCGCTTTGCCCTGTCGGCCATGCCGCAGCTCGGGCACACAGGGGGGACTTCCCATTTTGGTTCTTAAAACATACTGAGATCTATGTATACCGTCAAAGGGAAATCGGACAAGAACCATTTACTGACCGAGCATATGCCCTTGGTGAAGCGGCTCGCCCACCACATGAAGGCCAAGCTGCCGCCCAGCGTGGAAGTCGACGACCTGGTCCAGGCCGGCATGATCGGCCTGCTCGACGCCATCAGCCGCTATGAGGAAACCCACGGCGCCCAATTCGAAACCTACGCCGTGCTGCGCATCCGCGGCGCCATGCTCGATGAATTGCGCAGCAGCGACTGGCTGCCGCGCTCGATGCGGCAGAACATGCGCAAGATCGAAACGGCGATGAGCACCTTGCAGCAGAAGCTAGGCCACCCGCCCACCGAGTCGGAAGTGGCCAAGAGCTTGAAACTGTCGCTGGCCGACTACCAGGACATGCTCACCGACGGCGGCGGCCACCAGCTGGTGTACTACGAAGATTTCCACGATAACGAGGGCGGCAACGACAGCTTCCTCGACCGCTATGCGGTGGACGATGCCGATCCCCTGCGCAGCCTGCTCGACGGCGATTTCCGCCAGGCCGTCATCGACGCCATCGACGGCTTGCCGCCGCGCGAAAAAATCCTCATGGGCCTGTACTACGAAGAAGAACTGAACCTCAAAGAGATCGGGGCCGTCATGGGTGTATCGGAATCGCGCGTGTCGCAGCTGCACACCCAGGCGGTCGCGCGCCTGCGCGCGTCCTTGAAGGAGCAGGCGTGGACCGGGCCAGCATAGCGGGAATTTTCCTGGCCCTGGCCGGCCTGCTGGTCGGCCAGGCGCTGGAAGGGGGCAAGCTGTCGTCGCTGGTGCAGCCGGCGGCGTTTGCCATCGTCGTCATCGGCACCGTTGGCGCCGTGCTGCTGCAAAGCGAAGCGCCGACCTTCATGCGCGGCGTGCGCATGCTGCGCTGGGTGTTCTCGCCGCCGCCGAGCCAGCGCGCCGCCCTGGCGCGCGAGATCGCCGTGTGGGGCTTGCATGCGCGCCGCGACGGCTTGCTGTCGCTGGAAAAATACATGGCGGTCAACAAAGATAAATTCGTGCAGAAGGGCTTGCGCTTGGTGGTCGACGGCATCGCCCCCGACAAGCTGCGCAGCCTGATGGAGATGGAAGTGACGGCCTACGAATTCGGCGAACGCCAGGCCGTCAAGATCTGGGAGGCGGCGGCCGGCTACTCGCCCACCATCGGCATCCTGGGCGCGGTGCTGGGGCTGATCCACGTGATGGAAAACCTGAGCGACCCGGGTAAGCTCGGCAGCGGGATTGCGGTCGCTTTCGTCTCGACCGTGTACGGGGTCGGGCTGGCGAATATGTTTTTCTACCCGATCGCCAACAAGCTCAAGACCATCGTCGCCGAACGGGTGACCCAGTACGAAATCCTCACCGATGTCTTTCACGATATCGCCAGCGGCGACCATTCGCGCGTGATCGAAGAACGCGTCGCCTGCCTGCTCTCGCGGCCCTGACCATGGCGCGCAAAAAGTACGAAGCCGAGCACGAAAATCACGAACGCTGGCTCATTTCGTACGCCGATTTCATCACCTTGCTGTTCGCGTTTTTTGTGGTCATGTACGCCATTTCGGTCGTCAACGAAGGAAAATACAAGGTGTTTTCGGTCTCGCTGGGCGACGCCTTCGGCGGCAAGGACCAGAAGACGGCCAGTGTCGCCAGCAGCAACGTGCCGCAGCTGATCGTGCTGCCCGACCCGCTGATCAAGCGGCGCGCCGAAGCCATGCGCAGCGAAAAGGAACGCTTGACCAACCTCGCGCAAAAGCTGACCTCGACCCTGGCGCCGCTAGTGCGCGAAGGCAAGGTGCGGGTGACGCAGAACAGCCGCGGGGTGAGCGTGGAAATCAATGCCAGTGTGTTGTTCGATCCGGGCGACGCCACCCTCACACCCGAATCGGACCAGGCCCTGCGCGCGCTGGCGGTGCTGCTCAAGGACGATCCGCACGCGGTGCAGGTGGAAGGGCACACCGACCCGACGCCGATCAGGAATGCGCTGTTCCCCTCGAACTGGGAACTGTCGGCGGTGCGCGCAAGCAGCGTGGTGCGCCTGTTCATCGACAGCGGCGTGGCGCCCGAGCGCCTCACTGCCGTGGGGCATGGCGCCAACATCGCGGTCGCATCCAACGATACGCCCGAAGGGCGTGCGCGCAACCGGCGCGTGGCGGTGACAATCTTGTCGGCGCTGCCCGATACCACGACCGAAATCCCCACCCGTTGATTCAACCGGGCTGGCGTGAGGCCTGAAACGGTGCACAATGGTCGAGAACGGCGCAGGCGGGCGACCCGGCCCCGCTTCAGGCAAGCGCCGCCGGCCGGGACCGACAAGACAAGCACAAGACAAGGAGCAAGCCGATGAAACGATCCGTGGCGGGCATATTGATGCTCATGGCGCTGGGACTGGCCTATGCGAAGGATAAGCCGATGAGTGGGGTGAGCGAGAAGGTATCGGTCGCTTCGCGCGGCGGCAAGGTGCTGGTGACCTTGACGGTGAGTAACAAGACCAGGCAGCCGATCTATCTGTGGAAGGTGACGTACCAGAGCCGGCAGCTGTTCGGGCCGGATTTCGACATCAGCGTGGTGGGCAGTGCGGCGCCGGTCAATTACATCGGCCCGGTGGTCAAGCGGGCGCCGCCGCAGCCCGACGATTACTTGAAGGTGGAGCCGAACGGCGTGCACCGCAATACCATCGACATCACGCGCGCGTATGATTTTCAGCCGGGCAAGCAGCGCTACCGGCTCAGTCATACGGGAAGTTACGTGCTTGATCTGCAGCAGCTGGATAATCCCGAGACGATGAAGCCGGCCTCGACGGTGTTCACGCATACGCAGGTGGCCCAGCCGGCGGAGCAATAAGCAGCATCAAGCTGGCGATAAAAAAACAGCCTGGCCGCGCGCGCGGCCAGGCTGTTTTCCATTGCCCGCTCGCTTACGGCAGCGAAGGCGTGTTCTCGCCGAAATACTCGTGCGAGTCGGCATTGTCGACGGCCTTGGTCGGATTGCTGGTCGCCAGGCTGGCCGCAGCCGACTGGCCATACGCCCAGTCATCGGTCGCCGCCACCACGTTGAAGTGGCTCAGTTCGTGCACCAGGGTGCCGCCCTTCGAATCGGTGCCCGAGGTCGGCGCCGACCAGAACGCGTTGCAGACGTAGATCTTGTACGGCTGGTTCGGGTACACATACGCGTAGTAGGATTCCTTGCAGCTGCAATCGACCACGATCGGCTTGCTATCGAGCGCGTTCTTGATATTGTTAAAGTGCGTCTTGACCGTCGCGTAGCGCGTCGACGTGTAGGCGCCGAACCATTTCTTGTAGCGCGTGCCTTGCAGGTTGCTGTTCAAGTAAGTCAGGCCGCTGTTGGCCATCGTTTTCGCTGCCGCCAGCCCCGAGTTGATCGAGGTCTGCTGCGACGAGCTGCAGCTGGCGAACGAGATGCCGGCCGTTCCCGCAGCCTGCTGGCGCGCCGCCAGCTCGAGCGGATCGGCCACGATGGTGCCGCGCTCGAGGCGCCCGTCGATCCAGAGCGACACCGGCGCCGATTCAATCTCGCCGATCTCGCGCTGGCCCTGCTGCGCGGTCAGGCTGTTCTCGTCGTCGCCGGTCGAGTTGAACAGGTTGAGCGAGGCCGCGTGGTAGCGGATCGCGTAGTCGCCGGTCACGCTCATGTCGTACATGGACGAGAGCTCCACCTTGGCGGTGTGCGAGGCGCCCGGCTTGAGCAGGTAGTAATCCTTGGCGGTCGGGGCAGGGCGCTTGTAATGGCGGCCCTGGTACGGTACGTCCACGCCGTCGCGGGTGACGTCGAACAGATGGTCTTCCACACCGGCAAACGGCGTATGCCATTTCAGCACGTATTGCGGCTTGGACGAGGTGTTGGTGATGGTCACGCGCACGACCACGTCATCCTGCTTGCCGAGCGAGGATTTTTCGGGACTCAGGCTGACAGTCACCCCGTTCGACCCCGCCTGGGCTGCCAGGCAGGCTGCTGCTGCAACGATACCGACGCTTGCTTTTACCAAGTGATTCCAGTTCATACAGTTCTCCGTGAGTGATGTGCTTGTTCTGAGTGCCGGGCCAAAGGCGGCCTCAACAACCCATCCTTACATGCCCAATCGACACAGGACAGTCATAATCATCGGTAATTGTGTCATTCGGGCGAATTCTGAACGTATCACTGCTGTGCTTAAAAGAATGTGCTTTCGCGCAATTTCTTCAATGAAATCAGGCTTGTCGGGAGAAAAAATTTCTATCGATAATTAACAAAAACGTTAAATTTTGACCTTGGCGTGCCGCATACGAAGCAAGCGTGTATTCTGGCGCCGGGGGCTCGACGGGGCCGTTGCGCTAATTGAACGAAGGGGAATCGATGACCAACAAGAATGCCCGCCCGCACGGCGGCGACATCATCACGCCGCGCATCGCGCTTGCCTTGGGTAAGCGTACGGTCGCCGCGCTGGCGCTGGCATGCGCCTTGCCGGCGGCCCAGGCCGGGGCGCAGCGCGGCGCCAGCGACGCGCTCCAGGCCGAGGTCATCTACCGCAACGGCTACATCTACACCGTCGACGCCGCCGATAGCGTGCACCAGGCACTGGCCGTGCGCGGCGGGCGCATCGTCTACGTGGGCGACAACGCCGGCGCGGTCGCGCTCAAGGGCAAGCAGACCCGCGTCATCGACCTGCAAGGGCGCATGTTGATGCCCGGCCTGATCGACGCCCACATGCACCCGCTGTCGGGCGGCAAGCGCCTCCTGCATTGCAACCTGAACTACGAAGCGCTGACCGTGCCGCAATTCCAGGCGCGCATCCAGGCCTGCGCCGACAAGGACCGCGGCGCCAAAGGCGGCAAGAGCGACAAGAAATGGCTGCAAGTGGTTAACTGGTTCCAGCAAAGCATGCTGCCGGCCGGCGCGGAAACCACCCGCGCCACGCTCGACGCCATCAAGACCGAGCGCCCGATCGCGGTGCGCTCCTCGTTCGGCCACTCTTACCTGGTCAGTACGCGCGGGCTGCAAGCGGCCGGCATTACGCGCGCCACACCAAACCCGGACACCGGCAAGGTCGTGCGCGACGCCGCCGGCGAGCCAACCGGCTTACTGGAAGACGCCGCGATGGAGCTGGTCAGCAAAGTGCTGCCCAAACCCACCCCGGCCGAGACCGTCACCGCCGCCAGCTTCGCCATGCAGGCGCTGGGCCGCCAGGGCGTGACCAGTTTTCTCGACGCCAGCAGCGACGAAGAAATTTTCACGGCCTTTGCCGCCATCGCGCGCCAGGGCAAGCTGAGCGCGCGCGCCCATTTCGCCGCCGAGGTAGCGACGGAAGACGGTCTTGACCCGGCCCGCGCGGTGGCGTCCGTGCTGAAGATGGCTAAGCGCTACCATCAGGAGAGCGACGGCGTCACCCCGGTCATGCGCGTGCGCCACGCCAAGATCTACATGGATGGCGTGATCGCCGCGCCGGCCTTTACCGGCACCATGGTGGCACCGTACTTTGTGGACCGCGGCACGCCGGGGCATCCGCACTGGGTGCCGGGCGACAGCAAGGGGCCGCCGACCTACTTCAAGCCGGAGGCGCTCAAAGCGATATTGATCGGGCTGGCCAAGGCCGGCATCGATGCCCATGTGCACGTCGATGGCGACGGCGCGGTGCGCGAAACGCTCGACGCCGTCGAAGCCCTGCGCGCCGCGCCCGGCGGCAAGGAGGCGCGCCCGGCGCTGGCGCATGCCGAAATCGTCGATCCGGCCGACTTTGGCCGCTTTGCCGCGCTCGATGCCAGCGCGGTGCTCTCTTTCCAGTGGGGCAAGCCGGCGCCGGACACGGTGGCGGGCCTGAAGGATTACCTGGGACCGCAGCGTTACGCGATCCTGGAACCGCAGTCGCTGCTGCTCGACGCCGGCGCGCGCGTGGTGTTCGGCAGCGACTGGCCGGTCGACGCGCTCGACGAATGGTTCGCGCTCAAGGTCGGCGTGACCCGTACCAACGCGCCATCGGCCGGTCCGGAGTTCGCGGGCAGGCTGGGAGCGGCGCCGGGCATGCCGCGCGCCGCCGTGTTGCGGGCGGTGACGATGAACGCCGCGTATACCTTGCGCCAGGAAGGGCAGGTCGGTTCGCTGGAAGTGGGCAAGCTGGCCGATCTGATCGTGCTGGACCGCAATTTCTTCCAGATACCGGATGAGGAAATCGCCGACATCAAGGTGCTGCAGACGGTCGTGGGCGGCAAGGTGGTCCATCAGGCTCCCGGTTTTCCGTAGGCCGGCTGCCGATGGCGAGCCAGGCGACCACGATCCGGGTCAACACCGCTTACCTGCATACTGCGTTGGACCCGATTTACCGCGAGGCGATGCTGGGCGAGCATGAAGCGGAACTGGCTTTATTGGACCTTCGCAAGCCGCTTTATCGTCAACTGTACGTCGAAGAGATCGTCGCGCCGCTGTTCGCGGAGCTGGCGCCGCCGACCCTGGAAAAGACCCGGCAGGCATTGAAGTATCTGTTGCATGTGCCGCCTGGCCCCGGGCTCGCGCCGGCTTGCCAGCTGTTCGGGGTGGCGTTAAGCGAATGCGTGCCGCTGCTGAACCTGATATGGTCGGTGCTCTTTCCCGATGAGGACAGGGAGATCCCGGCCGGATGGCGCTATGTCGATCGAGCCAAATCGTTGAACTATCATCAAACGAGGGATTTCTACTCGTCATCGCCGCAATTTCTGGACGGTGCGTGGGAAAGGCTGGAGGCGCGCCTTTGCGCCAGTCTGAATTCAAGCGGCTGATCATTGCGCTGATGGCGCGTGACGAATTTTTTGGGGTCTGGAAAATGAAGACCAGGCGAGCGTTCAGTCAACAACAGCAAAGTGCCCCGGGCGCCTCTTTCCGGTCTGCGAGATCAGCTCCACCTTCCTTTTTTACCGTGCTAAGATGGCTTGGCCTCTTAATGGGAGATCCTATGAACCCCCTGAAACACATTCAAGCTGTCAGTTTTCTTGCGACTAACATCAGCGATGTGATCAAGCAGGTGCAAGCCACGCGGGAACCGTTCATGATCACGGTTGACGGAAAAATCCAGGTCGTTGTTCAGGATATTTTGAGCTACCAACGAACGCGCGACCAGATAGCGCTCCTGAAGATGCTCGCGCTCGGCCAGAAGGCGATTGAAGACGGCAATGTGACTGACCACGACAACTTCTTTGCTGAGTTGGAAGCAGAAGATGAAGAAGTCGGCAGCGAAGATTAAGTGGCAGCCGGGCGACTAGGCAAAACGGCCGCACCAGGCGACCGTCAAGTCAATAACAGACCAGGCAGCTTGTCGCGCAGATTCCTAGCCCACCACGTAACGCTTCGATGGCCCGCCCGGCGCGGCCTGGCCGCTCTTGCCGTACACCCCCGCTTCGCCACCGCTGGTCGGGGTGCGCATGGCGTTGATCAGCCCCTTGGTGTGCGACAGTTGCTTGGTGATCAGCATGCCGTTGATACGGTTCAATTCCTTGGCTTCGCGCGTCTTGTCCAGCAATGCTTGCCAGCCGGATAATGCATCGGCCGCGCCATTGCCGTCCACCCATGCCTGCATGCCGGCCTCGTCCGCCGCAAAGCCGGCCGCCGCCAGTTGCGTGTGGCGTTGTTGCGCCAGCGTCGTCATCGCGAGCACCGCCTGCGCCTTGCGCGGCGTGAGCTGGTCGAGGCCGCTCGTGTCCGCACTGACCAGCAGTTGCTGTTCCTGCGTCATCAATTCCAACACGGAAGTGATCAAGGCAAGTTCTTGCGGCAGGGTGGTGCTCGGGGTCGCGGTTGACATGGTCTGGTATCGCCGGAAAACCGGCGCGGTTAGCGTTTTCGGGAATGCAGCAAGTCGCGCACGGTGTCGAGCAAGCCATCCGCGACCTTCTCGGAATTGACCTGGAACTGGCCGTCGGCGATCGCCAGCTTGATGCGCTCGACTTTTTTGGTGTCGAACACGCCATTGCTGCTGCTGACCGCACTGGCCATGGCCTGGCCCTGCGAGGACAGCTTGACGCTGTCGGTGCTGGCCGGGGCCGCGCTGGCCGCTTTTTCGGTGCTTTTGGCGTTCGCTGCGGGCGTACTCGCCGCCGGCAGGCCGGGGTTACTTTTGAGGTTGTCGTTAATTTTCACAGCATCATCCTTCATTGGGCGGAGCGGTAAAAACTCCAGGGTCTGCGTAAGTAACGGCGCATGCGGCGTAAACTTTAGCGCATTCCCGCGCGAGTTTGAACAGTTGGCTAAAAGACCACCTCCACCAATCCGCCCGCCCTGGCCACCCCGCTGAGGATGGCGCCGGCCGGCGTTCTCACCTGGACCACCTGGCCATCGCTGGCGTTGCCGATCGCGCGCGCTTCGGCCGATACCCGGAACCCGTTGCCGCTCGAGACCACCCGGACCAGTTGTCCCTGCTGCACCACCGGTTTGCCGCGCAGCGCATCGAGGCGCAGCGGCGTGCCGGAAGCGAGCGACACCGTGCTGGTGCGACCGACCGCTTGCGCCATGTCGGTCACGATTCCGTTCGGCATCGTCCCAATGTCGCCCTTAAGCAACACTAATTGCGATTGTTCAATTGTCTGGCCCTGGACCAGGGGCACGGCGGTGGCCACGTAATCGGTCACCACGCTCACCTGTGCCTGAATATACACCGTCCACGCGAGCGGCGCGGTACAGCGCACGCCGACCGTGGTTTTTCCCGAGGTACGCGCGCCGGGCTGCTGGAAGGCTTGCGGGGCCGGGCAGGAGGCCAGGCTCATGCGCTGGTTGACGGGGCCGGCGGTGACCGTTACTTCGCCCGCCAGGGCCGCGTTCTGGGCGCGCAGATAGTCTTCCGCCACGCGCTTGAGCACGGCCGGGTCTTGCAAGGCGGGCGCCGGCGCGGCGGCCGGCTGCGCGAAGCAACATTGCGAGGCAAGCAAGAGGGCAGTGAAGAAGGCGATTTTCATAGTGATTGCTTTCAGGAATGAGAGCATCATAGACTTCACGCGACCTTGCCGAACTTCCGAATAGCCGTGTTTTGGCGCTCCTGATCGTTCGATTGGGCAAGCAACAGGGTCCGTATGATTCATCCTGTCATCACCAGTACATTGCCGCCAACCCGGAGGCAGTCGACAGATGCGGAGCACGACATGATTGGCAAACTCGACGATTACATGCGCTTTAACGAGACGGCCCTGAGCCTGCGCTCGCAACGCCAGGAATTGCTGGCGTCGAACATCGCGAATGCGGATACGCCTAACTACAAGGCGCGCGATATTGATTTCGCCAGCGCCCTGCAAGGCGTGCTGGCCAAGGGCACGCCGCCGGCTGGCGTGCTCAAGCAAACCGCCCCGGCCCACATGGCGACCGGCGCCGCCAAGGGCGACGTGCTGGCCAACGGCACCCCGGTGCAGTACCGCACCCCGGCCCAAGGCGCGGTCGACGGCAACACGGTCGACATGGATGTCGAGCGCAATCAGTTTGCCGACAACGCCCTGCGCTACGAAGCGGCGGTCACCTTCATCAATATGCAAATCCGCGGGATGACCTCGGCGATCCAGGGAGGCCAGTAATCATGTCGCTCTTTAATATCTTTAACGTGTCCGGCTCGGCCATGAGCGCCCAGGCCCAGCGCCTCAACGCCACCGCCAGCAACCTGGCCAATGCCGACAGCGCCACCAGCGCCAGCGGCGAGGCCTACCGCGCCAAGCAGGTGGTGTTCGAGGCGATCCCGACCAACGGCGCCGGGACCGCCGTCAGGGTGCGCGAAGTGATCGAAGATCCTTCCCCGCTCAAGCAGGTGTACGACCCGAAACATCCGATGGCCGACGAGAAGGGCTATGTGGCCATGCCGAACGTAAATGTGGTCGACGAGATGGTCAACATGCTGTCGGCCTCGCGTTCCTATCAGACCAATGTCGAAACCATGAACGCGGCCAAGTCGCTGTTGATGAAAACGTTGACCATTGGTCAATAACCTGAGTAATAAACTGAGAAACCGCCATGGCAACCGTCAATTCCAATGCACCCGTGATGTCGCAAGACTTGCTTAACGCCGTCAATCCGAAGAAGCCGAAAGCGGTCGAAGGCAGCGTCGAGGCGGACACCGACAAGTTCATGACCCTGCTGGTCACCCAGCTCAAGAACCAGGACCCGATGAATCCGCTCGACAATGCGCAGATCACCAGCCAGCTGGCGCAACTGTCGACGGTGACCGGCGTCAACAAGCTGAACACGACCATGGAATCGCTCAAGTCGAGCTACCAGAATTCGGAAGGCTTGCAGGCCGCTAACCTGATCGGGCATGGCGTGCTGGTGAACGGCAACGGCGTGACCCTGGCCGGCGGCAAGGGCATCATGGGCGTGAACCTGGAAACCCCGGCCGACAAG
Organism: Massilia rubra; assembly: GCF_011682065.1. GTDB lineage: Bacteria > Pseudomonadota > Gammaproteobacteria > Burkholderiales > Burkholderiaceae_D > Telluria_A > Telluria_A rubra. The sequence continues at coordinate 562,493 of NZ_VUYU01000001.1, forward strand.
GTGCAGCTGATCATCACCGATCCGAAAACCGGCAAGGATGTCCAGACCATCGACCTCGGCCAGCGAGCGGCCGGCACCGTGCCGGTGGCCTGGGATGGCGTGGTCGACCCGACCAAACTCGACGCGGCCGGCAAGCCGATCGCGCTCAAGGATGGCAATTACCTGATTCGTGTCGTCGCCGAACGCGGCGGCGAAGCCATCAAAGACGCCAAGGCCCTGTCGTTCGACACGGTCGCCAGCGTCACCACCAGCGCCAAGGATGGCGTCAAGCTCAATCTGCCCTCGCGGGGCGTCGTGACCATGAGCGACGTCAAGCAAATTTTGTAAACAAGCCGCTACTACTTTTACTTTTTCAGGAGAAACACCATGTCGTTTCAACAAGGACTTAGCGGCTTGAATGGCGCAGCCAAATCGCTCGACGTTATCGGCAACAACATCGCCAACGCCAGCACCGTCGGTTTCAAGGGTTCGCAGGCGCAGTTCGCGGACATGTACGCCAATTCGCTCAACGGCGCCGGCGGCAACCAGGCCGGGATCGGGGTGAAAGTCTCGCAGATCGCCCAGCAGTTCACCCAAGGCAATATCGAAAGCTCGAACAACCCGCTCGACATCGCCATCAACGGCGCCGGATTTTTCCGCACCGATGTCAACGGCGACGTGCAATATTCACGGAATGGCCAGTTCTCGCTCGACAAGAACGGTTTCGTGATCAACGCCCAGGGTGCCAAGCTGACCGGCTACGGCGTCAGCGATACCGGCAACATCCTCACTGGCTCGGCGGTACCGCTGAAGATCGACAACAAGGACATGGATCCGCTCGAAACGAGCCGGGTCGATCTCAAGCTCAACCTCGATTCGCGCAGCCCGCTGCCGACCAAGGTGCCGTTCAGCGCGACCGATCCGGAAACCTACAACAAGCAGACCTCGATCGACGTGTTCGACAGCCTCGGCAATTCGCACGTGATGTCGACCTACTACGTCAAGACCGGTCCCGGCGCGTGGGACGTGTACGTCGGTTCGGACGGGGTGGAAATGACCAACCAGGCGGTGGCCGCCGCGGCCCAGACCGATACCGCCGCGACCACCGCGCGCACCGCCTTCCAGACCGCCTCCACCGCCGTGCCACCGGGTGACCTGGTCGCGGCCGCCGCCGCCTACGCGACCGCCGCCGGCGCCGCCGTCGCCGCCGCCGCCGGCACCGCTGGCGCCACCGCCGCCCAGCAGACCGCCATTACCACCGCCGCCGCCAGCGCCGGCGGCACGCCCGGCATCACGCCGGGCGAGATCGACAAGCTGATCGCCGCCGCCGTCAAGGTGCCGGCGGTGCGCGCCGGCCACCTCAATTTCGACACCAACGGCATACTGAACGCCGCCGCGATGGCGCCGCAGACCTTGCCGCTGCAAATCGAATTGCCGGTGTTTCCGCTGACCGGCGCCAAGCCGACCATCGAATTCGACCTGCATTTTGCCGGTACGACCCAGTATGGCGACGCCACGGAAGAAAAGAAATCGAGCCAGGACGGCTATACGGCCGGCAATCTGCAGCGTTTTTCGGCCGGTCCCGACGGCACCATCCTGGGACAGTACAGCAATGGTGAATCGCGTCCGCTGGGGCAGGTGGTGCTGGCCAATTTTGCCAATCCGAACGGGCTGCAACCGCTGGGGAACAATGCGTGGGCGCAGACGCCGACCTCGGGCAACCCGCTGATCGGCACGCCCAATTCTGGCAGTTTCGGCAATTTGCAGGCCTCGGCGGTGGAAAGCTCGAACGTGGACCTGACGGCGGAACTGGTCAATATGATCACGGCGCAGCGGGTGTACCAGGCCAATGCGCAGACCATCAAGACGCAGGATTCGGTGTTGCAGACCTTGGTCAACCTGCGTTAAACACCGTCGTTCCCGCCACTACCCCGTCGTTTCGGCCGCTATCTCGTCGTTCCCGGCCTCGGCGGCCCCCTTGGCGGGAACCCAAGTTTTGTCGTTCCGCTAACATGTACTTGGGTTCCCGCCTGCGCGGGAACGACGATGTAAAGGAAAAATCATGGATAGACTCATCTACACAGCCGGCAGCGGCGCCAAGCACATCCTGGAGCAGCAGGCGACCACCTCGCACAACCTGGCCAATGTCACCACCACCGGTTTCCGGGCCCAGATCGACGCCTTCCGCGCGGTGCCGATCGTCGGCGAGAACCTGCCGCTGGCCACCCGCGCTTTCGTGGTCAATACCACGGCCAGCACCGATTTTTCGTCCGGCCCCCTGCAACTGACCGGGCGCGACCTCGACGTGGCCCTCAAGGGCAAGGGCTTCCTCGCCGTGCAGATGCCCGACGGCAGCGAAGCCTACACCCGCAACGGCGCCCTGCAAATGAATGAAAACGGTTTGCTCACCAACACCGCCGGCTTCGCCATCCAGGGCGACGGCGGTTCCATCACCGTGCCACCGGAAGTGTCGGTCTCGATCGGCGGCGACGGCACCATCTCGACCATCGCCACCACCACCAAGCCGGGCGCGCCCACCATTCTGGGGCGCCTGAAACTGGTCAACCCGCCCGAGCAGGACCTGGTGCGCGGCGACGATGGCTTGTTCCGCCTGAAAAGCGGCGTGGCGGCCGAGCCCGACCCGCAAGTGGCGGTCGCCGGCGGGGCGCTGGAAGGCTCCAACGTCAGCCCGGTCGACGCCATGGTGACCATGATTTCGCTGGCCCGTTCCTTCGAACTGCAAATGAACCTGCTGAAGAATGCCGAGAACAACGCGGCGAAAGCCACCCAGATCCTCGCTTTGGGTTAACACCGCGGAGCGCATAATCTCTTCATTGATCGGTGCGTGGCGATGTTCGCCGGCCGCCGTTACTGGAGAAGACCATGATTCGTTCCCTTTTTATCGCCAAGACCGGCCTCGAAGCGCAGCAGACCAACCTGGACGTCATCACCAATAACCTGGCCAACGTCAGCACCAACGGCTTCAAGCGCAGCCGCGCCGTGTTCGAAGACTTGCTGTACCAGAATGTCCGCCAGCCGGGCGCCCAATCCTCGCAACAAACCCAACTGCCTTCGGGCCAGCAGATCGGCACCGGCGTGCGCGTGGTCTCGACCGAACGCATCCACACCCAGGGCAATCCCCAGCAGACCGGCAACTCGAAAGACGTGATGGTCAACGGCGCCGGTTTCTTCTCGGTGCTCATGCCCGACGGTACCGCCGCCTACACCCGCGACGGCTCGTTCCAGTCCGATTCGAACGGCCAGCTGGTCACCTCGTCCGGCTTCGTGGTCCAGCCGGCCATCACCGTGCCGGCGAATGCCTTGTCGCTGACCGTGGGCCGCGACGGCACCGTCTCGGTGACCCTGCCCGGCACCGGGGCGCCATCCCAGATCGGCAGCCTGCAACTGACCACGTTCGTGAACCCGGCCGGGCTGGAGTCGAAAGGCGAAAACCTGTATGTGGAAACCGGCGCCTCGGGCGCGGCCAACACCAACACGCCGGGCACCAACGGTTCCGGCGTGCTGCTGCAAGGCTACGTGGAAACCTCGAACGTGAACGTGGTCGAGGAAATGGTGAACATGATCCAGACCCAGCGCGCCTACGAGATCAACAGCAAGGCGATCACCACGTCCGACCAGATGCTGCAAAAGCTGTCGCAGCTGTAAGCCCAGGAGCTAGCCCATGAAAACTTTCCTCATCGTTTCCCTGCTGGCGCTGAGCGGCTGCGCCGCCACCCCGAGCTCGATCGTGCAGCGTCCGACCAGCGCCCGTCCGCTCATGGCCGAGCAGAGCGCGCCCGCCAACGGCGCCATCTACCAGAGTTCGCAGTACCGTCCGCTGTTCGAAGACCGGCGCGCGCGCCACATCGGCGACATGCTGACCATTAACATCACCGAGCGCACCGCGGCCGTGAAAGCCGGCGCCAGTTCGGGCAACAAGTCCGGCTCGGCCAGCTTCGCCGCACCGGGCGTGATCAAGGGCGTGTTCGGGGCCGCCGTCGGGGTCGAGGGCGCCAACAAGTTTTCCGATTCGGATAACCAGAGCGCGAGCAATACCTTTACCGGCACCATCGGCGTGACCGTCACCGAAGTGCTGCCGAACGGTAACCTGATCGTGGCCGGCGAGAAGCAGGTGGCGATGAACAAGGGCGTCGAGTTCATCCGCTTCTCGGGCATGGTCAGCCCGGACAATATTGGCGCCGGCAATACGGTCTCGTCGACCCAGGTGGCCGATGCGCGGGTCGAGTACCGCACCAACAGCCAGATCGACCGCGCCGAAATGACGGCGATGGTGTCCCGTTTCTTCCAGTCCCTGCTGCCATTCTGATCGGAATTTCCATGCGTGCATTCCTGAAAACCGCCGCCTTTGCCTTGTCGCTGACCCTGCTGCCGCAGGCGGTCCAGGCCGAGCGCCTGAAGGACCTGACGACGATTGCCGGCGTGCGCCAGAATCAGCTGAGCGGCTACGGCATCGTGGTCGGCCTCGATGGCAGCGGCGACCAGACCACCCAGACCCCGTTCACGGTGCAGTCGATCGTCTCGATGCTGCAGGCAAAAGGGGTGAACATGCCGCCCGGTACCAGCTTGCAGCTCAAGAACGTGGCCGCGGTGATGGTCACGGCCTCGCTGCCGGCCTTCGCCCAGCCGGGCCAGACCATCGATATCACGGTCTCGTCCATCGGTAACGCCAAGAGCTTGCGCGGCGGCACCCTGATCATGACGCCGCTGCAGGGCGCCGATAACCAGGTGTACGCCATGGCCCAGGGCAATGTGCTGGTCGGCGGGGTCGGCGCGCAAGCGGGCGGCGCGCAGGTGCAGGTCAATCACCTGGCAGTGGGCAAGATTTCGGCCGGCGCCACGGTGGAGCGCGCCGTCGCCTCGAACCTGGGCGAGAACAACCAGATCCGCCTGGAACTCAATACCACCGACTTTTCCACCGTGGCGCGCGTGGTCGAAGCGATCAACAACCATTTTGGCCCGGACATCGCCACCGCGCTGGACGGGCGCGTGATCCGCGTGCGTTCGCCATCCTCGAGCGACCAGCGGGTGGCCTTCATCGGCGTGCTGGAAGGGCTGGAAGTCAATCCGTCCAAGCTGGCCGCCAAGGTCATCATGAATGCGCGCACCGGCTCGGTGGTGATGAACCAGACCGTCACCCTGGACACCTGCGCCATTTCGCACGGCAACCTGTCGGTGACGATCAGTTCCGATCCGCAGGTCAGCCAGCCGGGGCCGTTCTCGGGCGGCCAGACCGTGGTGACCCAGAACACCCAGGTCGAAGTCAAAAAAGACCCGGGCAAGGTGGTCCTGGTCAAGGGCGGCGCGTCGCTGGCCGAAGTGGTCAAGGCGATGAATGCGATTGGCGCCTCGCCGCAAGACTTGCTCTCGATCCTGCAGGCGCTGAAAGCGGCCGGATCGCTGCGCGCCGAACTCGAAATCATTTGAGGATGCCATCATGATCGGCCCATCGAACGACCTGAGCAGCAAATTCGCCCTCGACACCAATGCCTTGGGCGGGCTCAAGCAGTCGGCCAAGGCCGGCTCTCCGGAAGCGCTGAAAACCGCGTCGACCCAGTTCGAGGCCATGTTCATCAACATGATGATGAAAAGCATGCGCGACGCCACGCCGCAGGGCGAAGGCATGCTCGACAGCCAGCAAACCAAGACCTTCACCACCATGCTGGACCAGCAGATGAGCCAGAACCTGGCCAAGCGCGGAGTCGGCCTGGCCGACGTGCTGATCCGCCAGTTGAGCACCACGGCCGCCAATGCGCAGGCGCTGGCGATCAATGGCGACCCGATCGCCCAGCCGGCCCAGCCGTTTACCATTGCCAACGACCAGCCGGCCAAGCGGATCGCCATGCCGCCCGGGCGCGATGCCGGCGAAATGATCAAGTCGCCGGGCGCGCTGCTCACGCCGACCACGACAGGCACCAGCGGCGCCCCGGCCACCCCCGGCGTGAGCGCGAGCGGGCGGCCGCAGTCGCCGCATGTGCGCGCGTTCCAGGAAAAGCTGGGCGCGCACGCCGACGAAGCGGCGCGCGCCACCGGGATTCCGGCCAAGTTCATGCTCGGCCAGGCCGCGCTCGAGTCGGGCTGGGGCCGGCGCGAGATCCGCAATGCCGACGGCGCCACCAGCCACAACCTGTTCGGCATCAAGGCCGGCCCTGGCTGGACTGGCAAGGTTGCCACGGCAGTCACGACCGAATACGTCAACGGCAAGCCGCAGACCCGGGTCGAGAAATTCCGCGCCTATGATTCGTATGCCGACAGCTTCAAGGATTACGCGAAACTGATCACCAACAACCCGCGCTACGAAAAAGTGCTGGCCAACGCCCAGGATGCGGCCGGTTTCGCCCAGGGCTTGCAGAAAGCCGGCTACGCCACCGATCCGCTGTACGCGGCCAAGCTGACCAAGATTATCCAGCGCAACCTGGCCTAGGCGGGCGCGCGGCTCAAGTTTTCTGACAACTTGCCGTAGATATAGATATTCAAGGAAAGAAACCACATCATGTCTGGAAATCTCCTCAACATCGGCAAGACCGGCCTGTTCGCCGCCCAAGTGGGCCTGTCCACGACCGGCCACAACATCGCCAACGCCAACGTGGCCGGTTACAGCCGCCAGACGATCATCCAGTCGAGCGGTATTGCGCAGAATTACGGCTACGGTTTTGTGGGCAGCGGCACGGAAGTGGAGCAGATCAAGCGCTATTCCGACAGCTTCCTGAACGGCCAGGTGCGTTCCGCCCAGACCCAGGTCAGCTCGCTCGACGCCTTTTACTCCCAGATCAGCCAGGTCGACAACTTGCTGTCGGACAGCACGTCCGGGCTATCGCCCGCCTTGCAGGATTTTTTCAAGGGCGTGCAGGACATGGCCTCGAACCCGTCCTCGGCCGCCTCGCGCCAGGCGGTGCTGTCGAATGGCGAGTCGCTGGTGGCGCGTTTCCAGGGCATCAATGACCGTCTGAGCGAGATCCGCCAGGGTGTGAACAGCGAAATCACGGCCAAGGTGGGGGTGATTAATTCCTATGCCCAGCAAATCGGCCAGCTCAACGACAAGATTTCCCAGTTGACCACCGGCTCCGGCGCCGAACCGAACGACCTGATGGATGCGCGCGACCAACTCATCGCCGACCTGAACAAGGAAGTCAAAACGACGGTTACGCGCGGCAACAATAACAGCCTGACAGTGGCGATCGGCAGCGGCCAGCCGCTGGTGGTGGGCAACAAGGCGTTCGAACTGGCGGCCACCACCTCGCCGACCGACTTGAGCCGGGTGCAGGTCGGCCTGGTGACTGCCGGCAAGGTTACCGTGCTGCCCGACAGCACCTTTACCGGCGGCGAGCTGGGCGGCCTGATGGAATTTCGTTCCGGCACCCTCGACCGTACCCAGAATTCGCTGGGCCGGGTGGCGATCACCCTGGCCCAGACCTTCAACGAGCAGCACCGCCTCGGCATCGACGCGGCCGGCAATCCGGGCGGCGATTTCTTCACGGTCGGCGCGCCCGTGGTCGGACGCAACATCAATAATGCGGTCGGCAGCACCACCGACGTCAAGGCGGCCATTGTCGACCCGGCCGCGCTGACCCAGAGCGACTACAGCGTCAGCTACGACGGCAGCAATTACACGGTCACGCGCCTGTCGGACAAGAAACCGTTCCAGATCACCCCGTTTCCGCAGACCGGCCCGCAGACCATCGATGGGGTGGCGTTTACCGTCACCGGCAGCGCGAGCGCCGGCGACAGCTTTCTGGTGCGCCCGACCATCAACGGCGCCTCCGACTTTTCGATGAAGGTCAACGAGCGCAACTCGATTGCGGCGGCGGCGCCGATCAGCACCAGTTTGCCGCTCAGTAACAAGGGCACGGTGACCATCAGCGAAGGCACTGTCGACGCCTCGTACCTGACGCCGGGCAATGCCTTGACGGCGCCAGTCAACCTGACCGTGGGCGGTACGCCGGCCGGCCTGTCCGGTTTCCCGGCGGGCCAGGCGGTGACCGTCACCACCAACGGCGTGCCGACCACGTATCCGGCCGGCACCCCCTCGATTCCCTTCACCGCCGGCGCCAACTACAACTTCGGCGGCGTGAACCTGAAATTTGCGGGCACGCCAGTCGCGGGCGACACCTTCACGGTCGCGCCGAACAACAACGGCACGGCCGACAACCGCAATGCGCGTCTCCTGGGCAACCTGCAGACCAAGCCGATTCTCGATGGCGGGAAGGCGACCTACCAGTCGGCCTACGCCGAGCTGGTCAGCTTTGTCGGCAACAAGACGCGCGAAGTGCAGGTGAACAGCCAGGCCGGCGACACCCTGCTCAAGCAGGTGACGGCGGCGCAGCAGGATGTTTCTGGCGTGAACCTGGATGAAGAAGCGACCAACCTGCTCAAGTACCAGCAAGCCTACCAGGCGGCCGGTAAAGTGATGCAGATGGCCAGTACGCTGTTCGACACGATCCTGTCGATCGGTCGTTAATTTACATTAGTCGGTTCGATAAGTCGGGGAAACCAGCATGCGTATCAGCACCAACACCATCTACGCCAACGGCACCGGCCAGCTCGGCAGCTTGCAGAGCCAGTTGGCCAAGACCCAGATGCAGCTGTCGACCAACCGCCGCCTCGTGACGGCCGCCGACGACCCGGTCGCGGCCGCGCGCGCGCTTGAACTGGCGCAATCGCAATCGGTCAACGAGCAGTTCAAGGTCAACCGCATGAACGCCAACAGTTCGCTGGGGCAGGTCGAAGGCGCGCTGACCAGTGCCACCACCCTGATGCAGGAAATCCAGCGCTTGTCGGTGTACGCCGGCAATGGCTCGCTGACCCCGCCCGACCGCGAAGCGATCGCGATCGACCTCGAATCGCGCATGCAGGACTTGCTGGCGGTGGCCAATACCGAGGACGGTGTTGGCGGCTATCTGTTTGCCGGGCATCGCGCCAATACCCAGCCGTTCACCCAGACCGCCGGCGGCGCCCAGTACAACGGTGACCAGGGCCAGCGCATGTTGCAGGTCGGCTCCTCGCGCACGATGCCGGTCAGCGAGACCGGCAACGCCATTTTTGAACGGAATATGACCGGTAACGGCGACTTCCAGACCCGCGCCGCGCCTGGCAACACCGGATCGGGCCTGATCTCGCCGGGCACGGTGACCGACAAGTCGGCGCTGACGGGCCACAATTACAGCGTGACGTTCGCGGTGAGCGCGACCACGCCGCCGGTGACGACCTACATGGTGACGGACACCACCACCAGCGAATCGATTCCGCGCCCACCGGCCGTGGCCACGCCGCAGCCGTACAAGACCGGGCAGCAGATTGCGTTCGATGGCATGGCGATGGACGTCAAGGGCGAGCCGGGCAACGGCGACAGCTTCACCACCGAACCGAGCGTGAACCAGTCGGTGTTCAAGACGGTGACCGACCTGGTGGCGGCGCTGCGCCAGCCGGTTATCGGGGCGGGCGGCAAGGCCCAGCTGGCCAATAGTCTGAGCGTGGCCAATGCCAACCTGACGTCGTCGCTCGATAACATCTTGTCGGTGCGCGCCTCGTTCGGCTCGCGCATGCAGGAACTCGATTATCTGGATAGCGCCGGGTCGGACCGCGATATCCAGTACCAGACCGCGATATCGAACCTGGTGGACCTGGACATGGTCAAGGCGCTGTCGCAGTTCGCGCAGCAGCAAACCACGCTTGAAGCGGCGCAGAAGTCGTTCAAGGCCTTGTCGGGCTTATCGCTGTTTAATTACATCGGGTAAGGGCAGGCGGGCCGGTGCGCCCGGCGCCCGTCAGGCATGACTATTTTCTTCGCCAGCGCTTTACTCAATAGCCACGTCGATTGTTTTCTCCAGCAGGACTCTTAATTCTTCCAAGTATTCCGATCCCCACTGCTGCGACATCCCGGCATCAAAATTGGTGATGGTGTAAGAATCCGACTTGTCAAAATGAGAAAAGACAGATCGGAAAATGCAAGAAATTATCCAAACCAATAGCTTATAGTTTTCCTTCGGTGCTGCTCGCTTTTCGAGTACAAGATCCATGTCCTCGCATAGCGATAGAAACAGTTTTCGATCGAAACGTTTCAGTTCAAATAGCTGATAGCAAAACGTGTTTTCCATCTCATCATCACGATTGTTGGCCAACCGTTGCCACGCGTCGCGGCAACGTGCATCCTGGTCCTGTGCGTTTCCTGATGCAGTCAACGCGGCTGTTTTGTTGCTGTTTGCCGGATCGATGATTTGATCAGATGCGAATCGGGCAAGGCGATCGAAATATCCTTCCGCTTCCAATCGGTCCACCGCAGCCTGCATATCGCGTAGCGTAATGCTCCTCAGTACAATCAATCCCGGCTCGGCAATGAAGCGATTTCCTGATTTACACGCTTCATCCAGATCTTGTACAAGCCGTACCGGATCGTAGAAAAGCACGGGATAAACCATATCATTGTCAGTCCGGACTTTAACATGACTGAGATAACCTCTGGATTCGGCTTCGAACTCAGGCCGTTCATCGAAATCAAACTCAAAAATCAACGTCGCCATGTCATTTCATCCTGCACAAAGTTTTAGGGAGGTCCAACTACGGTCCGACATATGCTCATATAAAATGCCGACAACCGCGCTAAATTTACTATCCGGAATTCCTTGCGGGTACGCTCTCTTGATCAGATGCACTGTTTTCATCAAGTGCTCGGGAGTATGTCTCATTATTATTCCCATTCAGAGGACAGGTGAGCCGGCCTCAGACGGTCAACTTGAACCAGAATGGACTCATCTCCCACATTGATGTTAAAAGATCCATCAGCGCGCTCGTCGACCTCGGCAGCCCAACATGACACCGTGCGCCCACCGTCGACAATGTCGATCCGCGATACCGTATTCTGCCCGTCACTTTCTGTCACCGTTACCGTTGCCACTCCGACCGGAAGTTCGCTCAACTCTCGCGTGCGATAAATACTGCCGGCCTCAAAACTGCAGGGAGTATCAATTACCTCCCTGGCGGTCAGGTACAAACCGATATATCCACCCGTATTTCCATCGTCGAGCTGAGAAAGCATGCGATAGACTGAACCATTCTGGAGTTGAATATCAATGCCTGTGCATTGGAGAAAAGGGACACTCGGATGCTCCCAAAGTATGGGGCCTTCTCCCAGGGAACTGTCCGAAAGCGCCATTTCAGTGGCTATCCATCGGATGATCGATTGGTCATTGAGCACGGTAACGTGGACAGGCTTCATGATTCGTCTCCATGACGTTGTAAAGAAGGGTAAGTCGCAGCATTCGTGGAGTGTTTCTTCCGGAGGGCGTACAGAAATTGGTCAAAAGAACCGGCAACTAAATACATATTCTCGTACATTGCCTGCGCTGGCCGTGGCTCGCCATAATCTTCAAGATATTCCTCCTCACTTAGCGCCTCATGCCGCATATCCCAGTAAAATATTCTACCCTCATCTCCATCACTGACTCCTGAACAGATTTGGCCAGCGCCGCCATCATCGGCAATCGGAATGACACTTTCTGGCATCCGCCCCCGAAAGAACCCCACGCGCGTAGCCAGGCTGTATGCTCCTTCACCATTTGCGCCATAAGATGCATCCAGCAAAGCGAAGCCATCGCCCGTCACGTGTGCAGGAAGCTGCTCGACAGAACTGAAAACAACATAAGGCTTCTCGTCCGATTCACCCTTGAATAATGATGCGCCATACGTGGCCAGGAAAACGCGGTAGTCATCAGGAAGACGAATATTCAGCATTTTCTCCAGTTCGGTGATGTCAAATTCAGGCATTGGCAAAAATTCATCTCCGCAAGCAGGTTTGATTCCCCCGAGCCTGGCGATATGATGCTTGATATTCATAGTTCACTTTCAATCTGCCGGGGTGTGCATGGTCACATGCCGCTTACAAATCTTGAATCGGGTATGAATGGTGATCAGTTCGACGCGTCAACGCAGCGCGTCGCGCATGTCATTCCGTATGCACCGAGGGAAACAACTGCGCACTGCCGACTCGGGGCTCAGAGATGTTCAGCCAGATTGTGCGAGCTACCCTGTGCCATCGCGTCGACATATCACGTGTCCAGAAAATTGTCCTTCAAGTCGAACACTGTCATTTCAAATTCCTCGCGCCTAACATTTCCTTTTATCGTGGCTATTCGTTGCGGATCTATTCTGTTCAGCAAATTTTTTACCAGAATCTCAATATCGTCGTCGTGGACAAGGGCTTCATTATTGCTGATGATATCAAAATACTCGCCGAATATCGTATAAGTATCGTCATCTGCCGATTCCAGATCCTTTTCGCTCTGATAGGTGGCGGCAAGGTTTTCCAGAGGACGATGGAGCACCCATCCGCTAAACATATTTTCGTTATTGAAGAATAAAGATAAATCAGATGTAATTCTAAAAACGGTTGCTGGAGGAGCGTTTTCGGTAAAACAGAACAACTCTCGACTGTTTGAATTGAAAGATCGATAAATCTGAGGGGGAAGAAGAAAGAACTCGTTTATCGGGGAAAGCTGGATTGAGAAATATCCGGCTTGAGGCTGCGGTAGTTTTGCATGAAAGTGAGAATTTTCTTCAGACAGACTCAATATCAATGTATGTAGTTGCCCGGAATTATCAAATCTGACAATGTCTGATTCTTCGGTAAACCAATGTTCACTCCCTATACTTTCTGAAATAACGGTGTTTATCGTTGCATTAGGTTGCGTAATAATTTTTCCTGCAACAGCCAGCGACCCGCGGGAACCAAATATGAATGTGGTATCGCTGAATGGTTCTGACCTGGCAATCAGTTCTATCCCAACGTCATTGGTTAAGAAGAATCTATTCATTTCATACAATCTATGTTAGTGAGAAGTGATACGCTTGGGAACTTTGGAATGACATTACAAGCATGAGGCAGGCGTCGCTGGTTAGCGTGGGACTCGCTCGTGGTGTGCGAGATCACCACGTTGGCGAGCATGTCGTACGCACAGCTTTTGAATTGCCCGGTGCTTTAGATATTTCCCCTTGTTCAACTCATCGCAAGAGAATTTGTTAAACATAAATTTTACGAAACGCTGATGAGCCGATTTGGAATAATCTTTATCAAGGAGATCCATGTTGCTCTCAACTGTCTTGAGGTAAAAATTTTGAGTTCCATTTTCAGAAGAAAACTGAATCAGGACGCCATTGTGAAAAAGAATCGCACCTTCATTTAGATCCTTATTCATATGAATATCGAACGAAAAATCATCGCCGGTGCTACGCATCCTTAAGTAGTTCAGAAATGTCGTGAGTCTGAACCTGTCAAAGATGCCGATTCCGTTGGTTTGTAGTCCCTCTGCATAAAAGTAGAGTTTGAATTCCGTGCAGATGCTTTTTCGCCTGGAAGGGAAATTCCGTTCCCAAGAGAGAAGATGGTAATCTGTTTCTTCTCCGGATATATCAAGATCTTGCATCTCGACGTCGGATTTCGAGAAAGAGATCAAATCGACTGAGCGCGGATCGGCTATCCATCCATCTTTGACAAAACGATAGATTAGTTCGTTTATATCTAACGCGCAGTTTTTGCGAATCAAATGATGTCTTTTCTGATATTTATTTACCAGATTCATATCGAATTCCATTTTTATCGATTCGGCAACACCACTTTGCAGCCTTAGCCCATTGTTCGGAGGCCCGGTTCCGCTCGACTCTACCTTCAGCAATGAGGTCATCGCGGATGCCATGCTCGTTCCGGTCTTCATTGTAGATCGCTACCTGCATTCCTTCATGAAACGTTATGAGTGAACCGCTGGAATCCATCTTTGTATCAGTTTTTGCAAGCAGAACAAGATCAGGTTCCAGCATTTCATTAAAGTCGACGCATATGCGTGGAATTCTATTTGGCATATGTAATTTTTTCAGGTCACATTTGAATGTGCGTACTGATGCTGTGCCGCTCTAGATCCAGCACGGGCTATATTCCTATTTTAGCTCCATCATTGCTTTTCCCGGCGGGGCCCGGTAGTTCAGGTAACGCTTCATCGTATGGCTCGCATGAAATGCCCCCGAGCGCCCCTGCTGCCCCATGTGTGCTATTTGCCCTTGCAATTACATCTGCCTTGCCTCACTCGCAATTTGGTAGAACGTCTCGGCTGTGTGGTCGTCTAAAGGTTCAATTTCTCGTGCGGTAAGGACTCTGATGGTGATCTCTTTTAGCCTGGATCTGTTTGTGACAGTCCCATTTTCTAATCCAATGAGATACTCGATCTGCCGTAACACCGACAAAAGTGCGGTGCTACTTGGATATTGGTCAAGTAAGACGCTGCATTTCTGCCTGCCAAGCTCTAACAGTTGCTGTCTGCTCATGGATTTGGAATCTCTATAGAAATGCCTTGTCCGGTACAAAGAATTGTATTTGTTTGGCTAATTAAAGCCGTACAACATTCATTTCCGCAAGGACCTTGCCAAGAGGTAGCGACAATTCTGCGTCAATAGCCGCCCACTCGTTGAGATCAAGTTCGTATTCGTAGCTTTCACCGCGCTCACTGCCTAATGTTGAGTCCGTGTTAGTTTGTCGGCATTGACCCCGTGCCCTCCCGTACTCCGCTCCTCACCTGTGCGACAGCTTGTCATCAAAATTCATGATCGTGTAACTATCGACTTTGTCAAAATGAGAAAAGACGCATCGGAAAATGCAAGAAATTATCCAACCAATAACATATAGTCTTCTTTTGGTTTCGCGTGCTTTTCGAACGCGATCTCCATATCGTCGCATAGCGTCAAAAACCGATTTTGATCTAAATTACTTTGCTCAAATAACTTATAGAAAAACGTATTTCCAATCCTGTCATTTTTATTGTTGGACAACCGTTGCTAGGCATCTTCAACACGGGTCACGGGGTCTTGTCCGTGTCCAGGATGGTTTGTTGTTTGATAATCGGGGGCACGTTTCACGTCTGATCCCGCGAGTTTGTCGTTTTCAATATACACGGATTCTATTTTATCATTTGGAACTACCCAGATAAAACCGGAACTGGTCCGAAATCGAACGCATTCTTTATGAAGTTCCACGCTGATAAATGGATTAGATTCCGTTGAAACTAATATCCAGTCCAGCAAGCCGCCGATTCTTTTGCAGAAAAATCCACAGGAGCCGTGGGCGGCCGCTTCGCCGCCGGAATAAGTCGAGTTTCCAATTTCTACGGAGAAATTTTGGAATATAGACGTCAACTCAGATTCGTCAACGATGATGCTATCATCAAGCTCGATCTTGTCACTATCTATTCTGTATCCCATGACGCGTGAAGAGTCTGTTGCTATGCAATCTGCGTAATAGAAGTTCCCATGATCAATCAGTTCGGTCATATTCAACGCCGCTTTCCAATCACTGTTTGTGCTGCATACATGCAGGGAAGTCGCTGCGAACGTAATCCGCCAGACCATTCTCTGGATTGAATGAATTGTAATAAAGCGGCGCCTGAATTGCCAACGTACAGATATCTGCCGCGGGCAGAACCATCAGCGGTTCGCCATTCGTTGCGGTCAAACAAAATCCAGATTCCGCCTGGCACTCATCAGAGACATGAACCAGCTTGTCGATCTGTAGCACATTCGACCAAGCTGCTGGCAAGCACGCCATGGCGGGCGTGTCAGCCACCTTGACTATTTCGAACGTCAGCGTGCCAATCTCTTCCCAGTCCATGAGATCATGCATTTCCACTCCCACCCTGAGGGTCCGGCCATCGCACAACCGCAACCATAGTGATGACGGAGGGCCGACCTGAGGAATGTTGACAGCATAAGCCGTCAAGCCACTGCGCAAACCAGTTGACAAGGACGGAGCAGAAGAGACATCAAATACCAGCAATTCGTTTAAGCTATTGCTATCATTAATGCCGGGCACCTGTGAAATCGGCATCCACGCTGTGGAGTTCATGTAGTACCGATCAGCGTTATCCTGGCCAATAGGTTGCAATGGAAAAATTCTTCCATCCCCATGCATGATTAAATCGAAGTACGGACACTCTTCATTATCCCACAGTCGCTTGACCAGAACTTCATCAACATTAGTGGTGTGGCTGGCAGCATGTATGTTTAGTATATTTTCCGTCGGCTGTCAATTTTTTGAAAGTCCTGGCGTGACCGTATTGAGTATAGTGGCATCGTGTACAAACACTCGTGCGAGTGCTTGGACCTATTTCCTATAAGCTAGTACTCATGTGTATTTGCCAAACATGCCAATAGCCCAGCGATTTAAATAATCAACATCATGATACTTAGTTTGAATAATTGCTAAAAGCGTAATGGGAACTTCATTCTTGTTGATGTTAATCATAAAAGATCTCCGGTCAGGAACCCTTTAGGGTAGCGGACCAAGAACCGCGACTGGCAATTAACGCCACACAAATCCCCGAGGAAGTCGCTCCTCGCCAAATCGGATGGCCGCAAATGCAGCATCCTGTTCTTTGTTTTCGCGATCATCAGCATCGCATGTGAAATATTCAGACCGAGCCGACCTTGTGGCATTTTCCCATTCCGCAATGTCTTTACCAATAAATTCTTCCAGCAATCCAATTATTGGCTCCAATTTCATCGGCTCGGAGCGCCATTTCCATCCTTCCCCTTCATCAACCATCGTGATCGGATCAAACTCGACACTCACGCAATAATTGCCAGGTTTTCCGCTAATATACACTGATATTACATATAGATTGATATCCGTCAATCTCTCCCTATACACACAAACTGTCCGGCGCGAGCCTAAACTCACATAGCTTTCAATTTCTTTCGGATCCATAGTCTTGAACTCATTTTTTTGGCAATATGGCCAGTCAGATTAAATCAGGAAATGCTTTTCGCACCAGCTCGCTTTTTATGTCTGGACAGTCTTCGTACCACCAATAAGGCACATCCTCGTCAGGCTGCGCATGTTCATAAATGCCAACAAGCCCGAGCAATTTTATCGGATTATCGGCCTTGAAGACGAAGCCATTTTTTTCGGCGAGCGACAAGGCGTCATTTGGCCAACAGCCGTCTTCATCCAGTTCCCCTTGAATGGAAAGCGAATAACTTCTGTCTCGAATAATCTTAAGACAGGTGTTCCAGAGATTAAAATTGGACGCCAACATTCGTATCCTCTATTCGCATTAATTATTGCGCATATCTATTGAAGCTCACCGTGGCCGTCCAGCATGGTTGCAGCGCTGAAAGAAGTCCTGCGGAGACCAGGAAGTGATGCCGCGAAACTCATCCGTCAATGCAGCGCCAACTCGTATCGCCCCCATTGTTACTTGGCAACATCATTTTGCAGCCTTAACGCGCGTAATTTTCGTCCTGCGATCTTCACCGTACCTTCATACGGCTGCGCTTTTCAAACGAACTGATGCCGCTCGCTACGGTTTCTTCGAGGCCCCTAAAGTAGATGATAATCATAATTGCACTCTATTCAGCGATGCCATTTTCGAAGTGTACGTGTTCCTGGGCTGCCGACGAGAACTTTTGGATAAATGCCGACGATTTTTGCTGCTCGTTCTTGGCGCTAAATTGGCCATTTTCTATCGCCCACTCGTAGACTGAGATGCCCACCGGGTACTTCGTCAACACCCCGGTTAAGGCATTTTTCGCTATCCATCTTTGCGCATCGGCTCGCGCATCGAATACTGCAGAAGGAAATCGTCCCTCGGCCCCATTGAAGACCCATACTTCTTTCATGGTTAGTCCTTATATTGAAGTCCCGGCCTTGCGTGGAATCGCCCATCAATAGCGGGATCTAAATTTTCGCTTCTTGATAAAAAAACGGTATCTGACCTCGTGTCGCGATTGAATAATCGGCGAGCGCCAAGTTTTTTATCAATATACAGGAATTTCTTCGCCGGCCACATATTGGCCCCAGCCTGCCCGCTGGATTTCGTCAACAGTAGCCCATGCTGCATTATCTCCAAAAACCGATGCTCCTAGTTCCATCACACCGAAATCCGGAGCAGGTACGTGAAGCACATTTTCGGTAGTGACATTACTTGGATCGCTCCAAACGGATTCACATTCATGACAGGCGATTACAATTTTCTTGGAATTGTCTACGCGCCGAAATCCCAAGATACCAGTCTTGCATATCGGGCACAATTCTTCTAAATAAAATATGGTCCTGGCGGTCCCCCATTTACAAGCCGGCTGCCATATCGTAAAACTCTCTGACATCAGTCCGCAGACCATGTCTATTACATCAAAAAGCTTGTCTTCTACTTCTTCCGGCAAAGCGTCATTGACAGATTTTGCTTGATTTTGATGGACTACGCTCATTAAAGAATGTGCAATCTGAGGCGCTCGTGCTCCCTTTTCTTTAAAGGATAACAATAGGTCGCGTATCTGAGATAGGGTAGTATCGCCGTATATGTTCTCTACCAACTCTTGGAACATCCAACTTGACTCTACCGGTTTACTCGTTTTCATTATTTGCTCCGCTTTGAAAATATCGGCCATATTTGATGCAATTTAATTTTAAATTTTCTTTGGGTAACATTTTTATATGCCATTTGGTTCTATTTTCCTGGAAATAGTGACCAAAGCCCACCAGCCGATTATATTGAACAGTCACGTTTGTAGGCACTGACCCCGTGCAGGCTCGAACCGTAAAACAGCTTGTTCAGCACGCGTCCGTCAGGAAAGACCGTCTTGATGCGGTTGCCCAGCTCGTCGTACTCGTGACGCAGCTCGGCGCTGAAGTCACGACCTTTCGTGTGCTCGCCCACCAGTTGGCCCAGCACATCGTAGTGCAGGCTCACTTCCGCATCCGCATTGATGGCCTGCGTCATCCGCCCGAGGGTGTCATAGGCGTAGCGTACACGCAATTGTTCGGCCTGCACCTCGCCCGTCGTGCGCGAGATGAGCATTTCGACGAGCTGGCCGGCGCTGTCGCGACTGTAGTGCGTATCGATGCGCGTGTACTCGTTGCGCTCGTCGCTGCCAAGTTCTTCCTTGGCGGTGATCAGGTCGCTGTCGTCGTAACGGTAGCGCGTCAGGCGCGCATCGAAGCCGGTTTCTTCAATCAGGCGGTCGAGCGCGTCATAGAGGAAACGGTGCGCGTCGCCATTTTCGTTGATCAACTCGGCCACACGGCGGGCATCGTCGTAGCGGTATTCCACCACGCTGCCACGCGCATCGATGCGCTTAAGCGGCTGTCCATCGGTGTCGAGCACGTAGCTGGTGTGATTGCCGAGCGGGCCAATGTGCGCGATCACGCGTCCCAGCGGATCGTACTCGTAGCTTTCACCGCCATCGGGTGTTTTGGTCCCGACAGGCCGGCCGAGTGGGTCGTAGCTGTAGACGGTACTGTGTAAGCATCCGACCGTCCCACCTTCCAGCGGAATCTATTTCCCCGTAATCTGAGCAAATGGCAGAAGCGAATCGATCTGACTGTTGGGACAGGTGGGTAGTTTTTCCAGCGTCTCGGTCAGCCAGCGCATGGGGTCGATACCGTTGAGTTTGGCGGTGGCCACCAGGCTTTGAATGGCAGCGGCGCGCCGACCAGCGCGCTCCGAGCCGGT
>NZ_VUYU01000020.1 GCF_011682065.1 Massilia rubra
TGAGCAGGCGCTCCTTGAACGTCCAGATCGTTGTCCGGTCCGGTATCTGACTACTGGAACGCAGTCCAACAAAGCGCTGGAAGCTCAGGCGGTCGAGCAACTGGAATTCCATTTGCTCGTCGCTCAAGTTGAACAACTGCTGGATCAGCAGGACGCGAACCATCAGTTCGGTCGGGAATGGAGGACGCCCGCCGCGTTCGCGGCCGGGACGCGGAGCCGCTTCGTCAACCGCATCGGCAAGCGCGACGAAGTCGACATGCTGCTCCATCACCTTGAGCGCATCACCAAGCTTGTTCAGCTTGGCTTCGCGCTCTTGGTCGGCAAACAGGCTCGTCTTGATCATGAAATTAGGTCAGCAACGTGGAGCCGCTATGATGCCACGGCTGCGCCGGTTTTTGGAGGTGCCCTTGCGTACCGCCGTCAGCGTCGTTGGCCGCGGCGCGCTTTTGTTCGGCGCCATCGCCGCGCCTGTCGACCCTGGCGAGCGGTACGTAGCCGCCCGGCTCGTACAGGTATGTTGCCATCTCGCTCCCGCGCTGCTCCTGCATCATTTGCAATACGTCCCACAGGAAGGACGTTACGCCGGACTCATCCGTTTTGCGTATCCTGCGCCCCAGCGCGTCGTAGTCGAAATGCACGAGTTGCCGTACGCCGTGGCGCACCGTCTCGACTTATCGCAACCGGTGCTCGCCGTCATAACTGAAATGTTGCTCTGTATGCGTGCCGACCCTTTTCGATTCCAGCCTGCCATGCACGTCGTACTCGAAGCGCTTGTCTTCGAACACCAACACACGGTTGTGCCGGACGTAGCCGCCTCGATGGTTGCTGTCGACCAGATTAGCAGCAGCATCCCAGCTGAACATTTCGCGTCGTGCGGGCGCGACTGTCGAGAGTATCCTGCCTAGCGGATCATAGAGATAGTTGGTCACGCCATTGCGCGAATGGCGTTTCTGCGTTATCTCTCCGCCGAGATCGTAGACCCATTCCTTGCGCAGCACTGGCTCGTGCTCGACTCGGTGTGCCGACTGTGCGGATGTTTTGCGGCTCATGGTATCGTAAGCAAAACGCGTATTGAGCGCTCCCTGGCTGCGCCCCACTTCCCGGTGCAGGTCGTCACGCTCCATATCGCTGACGACCTCGCCGTCGATATTGACTTGGTGCAGGTGTCCGTCGCCGTAAAACAGGCTGTTGATGGTGCGTCCATCGGGCAAGGCGGTGGCGGTGCGGTTACCGAGTTCGTCGAATTTGTGGCTCAGCTTGCCCAAGTGGCCGGCTTCGCTCAGCAACTCGCCACGCTTGCTGTGCGTAAACAACAGATTGTCATGGATAATTCGTGGTCCGCCGTTGTCGGTATATTGCTGCGCCTGTAGTAACTGGCCAACTTGGTCGTAGCGGTACGATGTACTGCGCGCGCGCGCATGCTTGGCGGTCAGGCGCCCCAGCGCGTCACGCTGCATGGTAAGGATGACCGCATCGGGTTCGCCCAACGCATCGGTCACCGAGACCGGGAGGCCGCGTGCATCGTGCCCGATGCGCTTGATGATGCCATCGAGTCCGATTTCTTCGACCACGTTGTCGTTGCGGTCGTAAACAAATTGGTATGCCTCGTTATTTTCATTGATCAGCCGTTCCAGCCGGTGCGCGCGGTCGTACGCGAACTGCACCGCGCGCCCAAGCGCATTGACGCGCCGGATCAACTGGCCGCGCGTGTTGCACTGGTAAAGGGTTTGATTGCCGGCGCTATCAATGCTCGTCTTCAAGCGACCGAACACGTCATAGCCGAAGCGCTCTGTCGCCCGCTTCAATCTTGAAGTTCTTCCCCACCAAAATGTTCTTGTCGCCACCGACCTGCTGCAGGTCGTCGACCTTCACGGTTTCTCTCAAGCTGTCCTTGACCAGGTTGGTCTCGTTCTGGCCGACGTACTTGATCCGGTCGAGCGCCACGCTGATGCTTTGGTCATGGCCCACGCTGACACTCTGGTCGTTGCCCACGGTACGGGTTTCGTCGTGCCGAACGGTGTAGGTCTGGTCGTTCTTGACCAGGCCGTCGAGGTTGCGCTCGGCCTGCATCCACAGCTGCTCGGCGCCCTTTTTATCTTCGAAGCGCATGCCGTTGGCATTGTCAGGGCCGCCCTTGGGCGTGGTGCGCGACAGCACGCCGCTCTGGGTTTTGTTGTCGGGCAGCTTCCAGGGCGGCATGGTGTCTTCATTCGGCACCATGCCGGTCACCAGCGGACGGTCCGGGTTCCCGTTCAGGAACTGGACCACGACTTCGGTGCCCACGCGCGGAATCGAGGTCATGCCGAAACCGGGTCCGCTCCATGCGGTCGCCACGCGGATCCAGGCCGAACTCTTGTCGTCGTAGCTGCCGATGCGGTCCCAGTGGAACTGCACGCGCACGCGGCCGTATTCGTCGGTGTGGATTTCCTCGCCTGGCGGACCTGTCACCACGGCCGTCTGCAGGCCGTAGATCTTGGTCGTTGTGCTGTTAAAGCCACGTCCGGGGCGCCAAGGGATCTTCTTGCGGATGCAGCCGATCCGGTTCTCGTAATGCGACAGCCCCGTTTGGCGGCTCACCTGGTAGTTGTTGGTGGCCGTGTGATGGACTTCGATGATGAGGAAGTTGTCGCCGCCATCGTAATGATCGGTCAGATCGAAACTGCGTCCCGGCTGTGCGTAGCGGTCGTTGCCGGCGCCTTCGAAGTGCTTGCCGGAGGCTTCGATTTCTTCCAGCCGCAGGCGGGTTTGCGCGTCGCCGTCGCCGGCATCCTTGAAGCCGTAGGCGCCGGTGTATTCGTATACTTCCTTCTTCAATACATCGCCCTGCTGGTTGACGGTCGGCAGGTCGACCTTGACCGGTTTCGGCTTCTTGAAGTCGAAGCTGGCCAGCGCCACGTGGGCCGATACCAGGTTGCGCACCGGCGTCCATTCGCGCAGGGCGTCGTCCTCCTCGGTGCCGGCTTCGGCCTGGAAGGGAATGTCGCTGCGCCCGTCGATCGGCGGCGCGGCGGTCGAGTCGTCCGCCAGCACCAGGGTGTGGCCGCCGGCCGTGTGTTCGTACCAGTAGAACCAGCCTTTCGCTTCCCAGCGCCGGTGCACGTAGTTGTAGTCGGATTCGTCGAACTGGCAGGCGTCGGTCATGACCGGATCGGGGCCGCCGATGCGCATCTCGCTCTTGCGCACCGAATACTCGCCGAAGATGTCGTCGGTCTGGTCGCGCACCGTCATGTTGTGGTACAGGTAGTTGTCGCGGCGCAGGCGCAGGTAGGCCAGCCAGGGCAGCAGGACCATTTCGTAGTACACATAGCCGCCGTCGGCGCGCACGCGGCGGAACTCGAACACGTGGCCGTTGAAGTAGCGCAGGCTGCCGTCTTCGCGCACCAGTTCGACGGTGGCGAGCTTTCCCTGTACATCCTTGAGCGCAATCGACGGATTGTCGGACAGCACCTCGACCGTAAAATTGAAGTCGCGCGACAAGCCCTCGACGGCGTCGAGCCGGTTGGCCAGCATCAGGCCCGACGGACCGCCCGACGGAAACCGCAGGCGCAGCAGGCGCTTACTCTGGCGGTCGCCGCCTCCTGACGAAGAGGATGCGGAAGGTAGCGTGCTCATGCTTAATCCTTTTGACTGATTGTGTAGGTGAACAATGGAGCGACCAGGCGGCTCTCGTGCGCTTGTCGGCTCCCACGCGATGTCGCAATCGCCCCCTGCATCGCCGGTATTCGTTTACAACAGCAAGGTGCCAATACAGAGGCAAGAAAGGCAACCATAAGTTAAACATTAGATTTTTTGGGGGGGGCAGAAAATTTGCTGGCATTGCAACCCGCAGGCAAGGCATATTCAAGCCAGCGCTACCCGATAAGGCGGTTGCCCCGAATATCGATCTTGAATCGACCGTCAACATGATGGCGGTGGCGGTGGCCGCTGCCAACGACGGTGACATGCCAAACAGGCGCAGCAGCGGTCTTGGCCTGCACAGGTGGCGATCTGGTGATTGGCACCTCCCGGTACGGGAGGTGCGCCTCCACAAGCCGCCAATCTGCCGTAAAAAGCTCTCTTCCGACATAAAAAGCCAGCTTCATCCCCCTTTACCCTGTCAGTTCGATCGCCGCTCCGGTATCATTCGGGGATGAATAAGATTTCTTTCCCTGCGTTTGTAATTGGTGTCGCTGGCGGAAGCGGTAGTGGCAAGTCAACGGTGACCCAGCAAGTACTCGCTTCGTTCGGCGCCGACATGGTGTCGGTCGTGATGCAGGACGACTACTACTGCGACCAATCCGATCTCACTCCCGAAGTGCGCCGCAAGCAAAATTACGACCATCCGCGGGCATTCGACTGGCCACTGCTGGTACAGCACATCCATGCCTTGCGTAATGGCGAGGCGATCGAGATGCCAGAGTACGACTTCACGACCGACAACCGCTCCAACAAGACCATTCCCGTCAAACCTGCCCCGGTCATCGTGATCGAAGGCCTGTTTGCCTTGTACGACGAAGACCTGCGCAAAATGATGTCGCTGAAGATCTTTGTCGACACGGCTCCCGATGTGCGCTTCATCCGCCGCATGCAAAGGGATATTACCGAACGCGGCCGCTCGGTCGAGAGCGTTGTCGGCCAATATCTGGAAACAGTGCGGCCGATGCACAAGCAGTTCATCGAGCCGACCAAGCGCCACGCCGATGTTATCTTGCCGCACGGCGCCAATGGCCCGGCAATCGATGTGATCACGACCAAAGTGGCGAGCGTCATCGGCCAGTTGAAGCGGTCCTGACCCAAGCCCTTTGAATGCCTCGGCATCTTCTGCCGTCAAGCCATGATGTCACACGCGCCCGCACGTTCCCGTGCGCAGCGATGTGCTGGTCATCGACGCGCTCGCCAGCGCAGTCTGCCGCATGTACCTGGACCATGACCGCCCACGGGTAGGGCCGGTTTTGCGGCCTTCAATGGCGTCCCCCAGGCATGACTGGTTCAATGTCACATTTATTGAGCGAGCTCAAGCATGCGCGATTCAGGCGGCTTTTACATTTGCGCAAGGTCTTCCTTACGCCTAGATTGACTGGTGAGAGCGCGCCGCGCTTCTCTGTGAAGTTCAAGCGCATGCTCGAACAGCATGCCCACGCCCAGTCAAGCGCCCAGCCGCCCAGCCAATCCGGGGTGTAATACCGCTGTCGCTGACCGCTCATGCACTCATAAAGGAAGACACCATGACTATCAAGGACAGAGGCCCGAACCAGACGGACGCACGCTTTCGCATCGAGGGGCAGGTTCAATTCGAAGAACAGGATGGCAAGGCGGAAGACCTCGGCGTGAAAGTGCTTGTCGCGGACCGGTTCGGAGAGCCGCTGGGCGATGCCGATGTGGATAGGGAGGGGCGTTTCAGCGTGGCGCTACGCCTGGCCAAGCCGACCGATGTGCAGTTGTTCATCGGTCCGGGCTTGAACGCGGCCGACGTGCGCCACACGTCAAGCTTCTCACAGCGCTATAGCATCAAGGATTGGGTGGCAACGGAAAACGGCGCCGTCATTCGCGCCACACCGGTCGTGCCACAGTCCCTATGGTGGCCTTGGCGGCCGGTGCGTATCTGCGTCACTGGCCACGTGCGCAAGATCGACGACCATGAAGGGCAGGTCGACATCTGCCCGGTTCCGTTCGTGAAGATTGAAATTTTCGACGTGGACCGGGAAGGCTGCTTCTGGCCCCCGATCCGCAACTGGTGGGATGTGCTGGTCGACCGGCCGGTCGTACGCATCCCCGATCTGTTGAAACCGCGCCGCTTCCCTGTCAAGCCATTTCCGGTGCCCGATCCGGCCCCGGACCTGCGCCTCGACTTGGGCGCACCCGGCCGCATGGCCAGCCTCAATCCGCAACCGCTGCCGCCGCGCGCCAAGTCGCTCACGAGTTTGGCTGACATCGACAGGCATGCGGTCAACGCGGTGCCGGCCCCGGTTGCATTTGAAGCGGTGCAGCGTGTCGGCGAAGCGCGCTTGCTGGACACGAGCATTGCATCCCGGCTGGACCGGCTCACGCTCACGTCCACCGTCGCGCCCTGGCTGATATTCCCGCGTTGCTTTTACAGCAGGGAGCTGTTGTGCGAGACGTATACCGATTGCGACGGCTATTTCCGCTGCTGTTTCCGCTGGTGGCCCATCCATTTCCGCAACGGCCGGCTCCGTTTCGATTCGCGTCCGGACATCATCGTCCGGCTCACCCAGATCATCAACGGCGTGCAGACCGTGATCTATATGGACCCTTATACCAGCACGCGCTGGAACGTGACCAATACCCACCTCGATCTGTATCTTGACAACGAAGACGTGCGTTGCGGCCAGGGTTGCAAGCCGCCGCCGACCGGCACGCCGGTGTTTTTCACCCGAATCGGCCACGACGAGGTCTACCAGATCAACCAGGCCAGCGGTCTGTACAGCGACACTGTCCTGAGCCAGATGGCCTACGGCCGAGGGTTGGATGTCTTCGGCTTGTTCGGCGATGCGCTGGCCAGTGGCGCACCGGCACGCTATTACCGGCTGTCGTACAAGAAGCAGGGGCAAGCCGACAGCGCCTTCAAATTTGTCGACGCGGACTTGAACGACACCCGGGTCGACAAGAGCAGCTACCTGTCAACCGGCCACAAACTCGGCCCCTATCCGGTCAACGGCACCAATGCGCTGTACGAAGTGCGTAATCGCACTGACTACTACTGGTACAACCCGGACTGGATCGGCTACTGGAACACCGTGCCGGTCGAAGCCGGGTCGGACACCTACGTCCTGCGCCTGGAAATGTTCGACGAGAACGGTGTTTACCTCGACACCGCCTCAGGGCAGGTGGATTATCGCGACGGTACGGTGGCGCCACCGGCGACGTTGCCGGCGGTGGCAGACCACTGCGATCTGGTCATCACGATCGATAACCAACCGGCCGAGCTCGATCTTGATATACCGGCGGTGCTCAACGACTGTGGCGTCATCCCGTGGCACCCCGCACTCGTCCTCAATTTCAATGTGTCCGTCACGCAGCCCAGTAACCGGCTCTATACCTGGGCATTAGACTACACCAAGGGAGTGTCCCCGACGGTCACCTCGTTATTGCCCAGCCCTGCCTTCTCCAACAGTGGAGCGCTCAGTCCGGTAAATACTACTGTCAGCGGTGCGTCGTTGCTGGCGGGACTGAGCTCTACCTGCGCGTTTGCGGTCAAACTGTCTGCCTATGCACATATTCGTAATGGCTACGGACTTGTGTACTACAGTGAGATCATCATCGCCCTCGCCATCGAGAAATGCGTACCTTGTCCGGAGTGCGGACCGATAGCGATCCTGTAAACGGCGACATCGTTGGGATTTTCCGCAGGCGCCATGCCGTTCGAACCGCGCCTGCGGACCTGTTACCAAGCGCTGCACGCTAAGTAAGTGTGCAGAAATTATTGTGATTTTTAGCGAACAGAAGCGGATGCCTTGCAAGGCGCACGCCGCGACGCAGTGCGAGCACTGCTAGCGGTGGGCAACACAGCAAGGCCCCGCTGATGGAAGCTAAAAATTACAAGAATTTATGCGCACTTACTTAGGTTCAGGAGCGAGAAAAATCAATCAGCGCCCGCCCGCTTGAACGCTCTACCCGCAAGGCGACCGTACAGCCGGTTTGTATTGCCGGCAGGTTGATCACGTCGATGGGCTGGGCGATATCGCGCTGCGTTGCAGGCGCCTGCACATCCACCAGGCGCACCACGCACAGCGGCTGGTCATTGATCAGGGTGCCGCTCTGGCGCGCACTGACGACCTTGGCATAACAAATGTCGCCGTGCGCGAGCAGCCTGGCGTCGGCCGCCTTTGCACGAAACAAGCCGCGGATCTCCCAGGCGAGGTGCCCGCCGACGAGCGCGATGATTGCCGCTGCGATCGCCATCGCGGTAAAGTCGCTCATGCCTCAGCCCAGGTGAATCTGTTTTGAATCCATTTTCAACAGCTTGTCGCTGGTCACCATGACGTGGTCGCCGTGTAGCCGCACATAGTCCCTGGCCTGGTAATCGAGCTGGCCGGCGCGCAGATGGTCGGTTTGCTCGACCTGGCGATAGCAGACACGTGCGACCTGCCGTACTTTGTCCAACAGCATTTCCAGCGCCTGCCCGGTATGGCGCAGCACCCCCAGTGCGCCTTGCCACTGCCGGCCCTGATAGCTCAGTTCCTGCGCCACGACGACAGCGCTTTCGGCGCGAATGCCCAACTGCCCCGATGCCAGGGACAGCGATGCGCTTTCCAGGCTGATGGCGTCGTCGCTGAGGACCTGGACCGCGCCGCCGTAGCCGATCGCCATGGCGCCCTCGACGCCGACCCGGGCGGTGCGCGCGCTATCGCGTTCCAGCACGGCGATCAGGTAACTTTGCTGGCGGCTCGGCCCGGAGACCAGCACCTTGTCGCCGGTTTCCGGATGCAGCAGGCAACTGGCGGCGCGCTTGCAGGTCAGGGTGCCGCCGTTGAGGTCCAGCAGAAAATTGCCATGGCCAAGATCGGCGACGACCGTGGCAATGGCGTGAATGGCCGCGTCGTGGGCGCTGGCGTGGTCGAGTACGGTATGCATCGTGAAAATCCTTAAAAAATAGGGAAGGGCGATCGCCGGGCAGGCTTAACGCGACCACAGTTCGGCCTTCAGGAGCGGCTCGTCGTGTTCGATGACGCCGCGCCGGCTGGTCCAGGTCGCGCCAGCTTGCGCGCTGCCATGCAGCCGGGTGCGCTCAAAGCCGGCGTGGCTGAAGCTGGCGTCGCGCAGATCGGCATAGGAAAAATCGGCGAAGCGCAGGTCGGTGTCGCGGAAGTTGGCGCCTTCGCAGCACGCCGCCTGGAAATTGGCGTAAGCGAGCCTGGCGCCGTGCAGGTTGGCGCTCCGCAGACTGGCACGCGGCCATAGCGTTTGTTCAAAAAAACCGCCCGACAGATCGGCGCCGTCCAGGTTGGCCTCGGCAAACAAGGCAAAGCGTGCCTGTGCGCCTCGCAGCAGCGCACCTTGCAGTTGCGCACCCTTGAACATGCAGTGCGCAATATTGGCCCCGCTGAAATCGGTCTGCGCCAGATTGCTTTCGACAAACTGGCACAGCGGCATATCCAGTCCGGCAAAGACAGTCCCGCTCAGCTTCGCCTTGGCGAAAACAACGTTCTTCAAGCTGGCCGCGCGCCAAACGCTACCTGCGAAATCGACCTCCATGAACAGCGTCTTTTCCAACAGCGCTTGGGAGAAATCGCAGTCATGCGCCGAACATTCCGTCACACACAATATTTCCGCCCTGAGAGCGATGAGCTTGGCACCATCGAGCTTGCAGCGAAGTAGCGCGGCGTTGCTGAAGCACGACAATGCCAACAGCGCATAACGCAGATCGCATTCGAGCATGTTGGCGCCACTGGCATCTGCGCGATCGAGCCGGGCATGGCTCAGCTTGCATTTGTTCCATGTCGTTTTGGCCAAGGTCGCACCACGCAGATCGGCCTGTTCAAAATTGCAGTTAATGAAGTCGCACTCGCTCAGATCGGCGCCATCGAGCTGGGCGCCCCGAAAGTCCACCTCATTGAATTGCCCCCCGGCTAGTTCGAGCCCTGTCAGCACTGCCCCGCGCAGGTCGAGTTTCTCCAAGCCCTCGCCGTTCCTGATTGTCGATTGTAGATTTTGTGCTTGCATGGCGGTTCAAAATATCAGGTTCATGAATCTGCTATTCACCCGCACCCCGCCACTCTCGTTGGACACTGCGGAGACTTGGTGATAAGCGACATTCCCTTCGACTTTCATGCCATTGACGTCGCGCTTGTACAGGCAAAAGTCGGTTTTTATGCCGAAAAAGCTTAATGCTTTTCCCAGAAAGGCGACTTGGACAATGCGCATGTTTGTGTTGAGTGGCACCACGGATAACGCTGATGTTGCATAGGTTAATTTGAAGATCCCGACAAAGTCGACGGAGTAGGTTGAAGTCATACCAAGTTTATTGTCGTAAGTGCCGCCACCAGTGCTACTTTTAGCGGGAGTGGGCGTGGGCGTGGGAGTGGGGATGGGACCCGGAGCGGGAGTGGTGCCGGGACCGGGAGCGACAGCGCCGCCGCCGCCACCGCCAGCTTTGATGAATACGTTACCACCAATAATATTGTGGATACCGCTCGTATGGTGGTCGGCATTGCTCGCGGTTACCTTATGTCCGCCATGCACAACGTGAACGTGGCTGCCTTCGACGATGTGGTCCTGGTTTCCACTGACCGCGCGCAAATAATCACCGATGACATTCTGTGCCTGATTGCCGTTCAGCATATGCACCTGGTTGCCATTCAAATCGTAATTGCGATGTCCATACACCGTGTAATTGTGGTCCCCGTGCAGGACGTAATTGTGATTGCCATAGATGGTTTCGTTGTAGTCGCCCGTGACAATATGCTCGTGGTGCCCGGTGACTTTATGCGCATGGCCGCTCTGGTGCTGCTCGGTGCTGGCGCCGGCCACCGTGCGGGTACTGGTGCCGCCAACCGTATGGGCATGATTGGCGTCGATGGCAGTTACCTTATTGGCGCCGACACTTTCGGTCAGGTTGGCCGCCACCGATTGGGTCGCGTTGGCGCCAATCGACTCCGTATGGTTGGCGACGATGGTCTCGACCTGATTGTTACCGACCGTATTGGTCTTGTCGTGTTCCACTTCGATCAACATGTCCTTTTCGGCATGCAGCGCCAGCCTTTCCGCGCCCATGGCGTCCTCGAACTCCAGCGAATTGGCATTGGCGGGCGAGCCGCCCTTGGTCGAGCGCGACACGATGCCGCTTTTGCTGGCCGCGCCCGGCAGTCCGAACGGGGGCATCTGGTCGGCGTTGTAGGTGCTGCCGATGACAATCGGCCGGTCGGCCTCGCCACCGATGAAATCGACGATGACTTCCTGCCCTACGCGCGGGATGTACAAGGCGCCGAAATTGGACCCAGCCCAGCTGCTTGCCACACGCAGCCAGCACGAACTGTTTTCGTCCATGGTGCCGTAGCGGTCCCAGCGAAACTGCACTTTGATGCGGCCGTATTCGTCGGTCCAGATTTCTTCGCCCGCAGGGCCGACCACGGTCGCCGTTTGCGGGCCGTTGGTGCGCGGCTTGGGCGTGACACGGCGCGGGCGAAATGGCAGGCTGGCCGGTTGCGTGACGAAATCGCATTCGTAGCAGGCCGGGGTCGGGTCGCTGGCGTAACAAGGTTCCTGCAAGCGATACGTCACGCTCACCAGCAGATACTCGCGGTTAGCCTCGTCGCGCGGGCAGTTGCTCAGGTTGAAGCGGTAGCCGGGCGCCAGGGCGCGCACGGTGGCGTGACCATGGTCGCGTTCACGCTCGCACTGCAATCCTTCTAGGCGAATGCGGCTGTAATGGTCGGAATCGCCCATCTCGGCGTAGCCACCCATCCAGTCGTAGACTTCCATGTCGCCATGCTGGTGCGAAGCGGCGTTGGCGCGCTGGTTCTGCAGCCTGGCGCGCGGCTTGGTGAAATTGAAGTCGTCCGTCACGTAGCTGCCCGGGGCGATTTCTTGCGCCACGTGGTAGCGGTCGATGAACTCTTCCTGGGGCGTGGCTACGCGCTCGGCCTTGAAGAAGGGGATCGAGGCGTAGTCGGGCAGTACCTCGTGCGCGCCGATATCATCGGCCAGCACCAGGGTATGGCTGCCCAGCGCATGCTTGAAGTAATAATAGATGCCTTCGTGTTCCATCAGGCGGCTGACGAAGTCGAAGTCGGTCTCCTGGTACTGCACACAATACGTCCAGGTGCGGTAATTGCCGGTCAGATTAAGCTCCAGGGCAAAGCCATATTCCCCGAGTACTTCCTGCAAGATCTCGGCGACGCTTTTGTTCTGGAAGATCTTGCAGTCCTTGGTTTGCGTAAGCAGCCACAACCACGGGCGCACGATGGCGCGGTAGCGCCAGCTGCGCGCGGTTGCCCCTTCGCGACCCACCAGCATGCCGCGCCCGACGATGCCGTTCAGGTAGCGCACTGCGCCGTCGCGCGTCTGTATTTCCAGCGTCAATGGCTGTCCCAGCAGCGCCTTCAGGTCCAGCGCGTTACTATCGGCAATCATGTCCACTTCAAATTCGAACAACTGCGACAGGGCTTCGGTGCCGCGCAGGGCGCTAAAGAGCAGCACCTCGTCACCGAGGGGCGTGTGGGCTTTTACAATGCGGTCCATATCAATTTCCTTCCAGGCTTAAACACAATTTTTGGGTGCGGACAGCCGCTCATGCTGCGATGTCACGTAATAGTTCGGCTACCTTCGGCCACCAGAAGTCGACCCCATCCGGGTCCAGCACGTAGCGGTGAGCGCACTCCTTGAAGCGGCCGAGGTTGACAAATTCAGCGTTGGCGCCGTGCTCGCAGTAGGCCTCATGCAGCGAGCTGGCATAGTCCAGCGGCCAGAAGCTGTCGTTGTCGGCGTACAGCCACAGCGAGCGCACTTTGGCGCGCCGGCCGTAATACCGGAACGCGTCGCGTAGCGGCTGCTGCCAGCCCTGGTCCGACTCCCCGCGCAGGCCGCCGGCAAAGTTCACCAGGGCGCGCACGCCGGCATGCGGCTTCATGCCGTAGGCCAGTGTTCCCAGTGCGCCGTACGAATGCCCGCTGACGATGATGCGGCTGGCGTCGATATACGGCTTGCCGGACATGGCCAGCACCACGGTCTCGATGTCGCGCGCACAGCACAGTCCGGCGGAAAGCGGGTTGGACCAGTGGCTCAGATGGCGGCCGCCCGAGTCGGCAAACCCCCTGCGGTTAGGGGCGGCAACGGCGTAGCCCTGGCGCAGCAGGACCCTGGCCAGGGCGTCCGGCCGGCTGCGCGCTTGATGCGCGGTATTGCCGAAATTCCTGCCGTGGTTAAATACCCAGAGAGGAAACGGGCCCGGCCCGCCGGGCAGGTACAAGGTGGTTACCATCATGACCGGCTCGGCCCCGCGCGAGGCGATATGCAGCATGCGGCAGGCCCGCCTGGGGGGAGGGCAACAGGCCGGACTGGCGACGACGCTGCGGTACTTCAAGGAAAACCCTTTCGGAAGGCCATGGCTAAAACGCCAGCACCTTGAACTGTCCTGGCACCAGATAGATGCCCGGTGCGTTGGTGGAATTCTGGATCGACATGCTGGTCATGCGCGTTGCGGGCGTCGCTTTGATCAGCAGGTTGTATTTGCCGGTCACTTCGCGCGACGGTCCCATGACCGTACCGCTGGCCACGCCAACGCCGGGCAAGGTCATGGTCATCGGCGCAAAGGTAGCCAGGTTGTGGGCCGGGGTGCCGCCAACGAGGATGTTGAAGGCATTCGGGATGTGCATCGGCGCTGGTGCGGCGTTGGGCGAGGTAATCGGAATCTTTGCGTCGACCGGCGCCAGGGAGAGGCCAAGTTGGGTTTTCAAGAACATGGGGTGTCCTGCTTGAGTTGTAAGAAAATCATCGGCGTCACTCGGCCTCACTCGGCCAAGGCGGTGTCAGGCGTCAGCCGGGGCAAGAATTTGGTCTGTTCCAGGTAGGCCTGGTCGAACAGGGTGCCGCCGTCGCCCAGCGTTTGCGCCAGGTCGGCGCGAAACAGGTTGGCGCCGCGCAGGTCGCACGAACGCAAATCGGCTTTCGCCAGGCTTGCGCCGATCAGATTGGCGCCGCGCAGGTCGCTGGCGACCAGATTGGCACGGGTGAAAAAACTGCCGCTGGCATTCATGCGCTGCAAGTTGGCGCCGCTGAGGTTGGCTTCGGAAAAGTCCGTGATCGCCGCTGTCGCGCCGTTGAAATTTGCGCGTTGCATGCTGATTTCACGGAAATTGCATTGGGATAGCTGGGCATCCGTGAAATCGGCATCATCGAGTGACGTTTTGTCGGTGACCGCGCAGGTGCGCAAGACGCTGCCGCGAAAACTCAGCCGCGCCGCATCGGTCGTGACCCATGCGCTGTCTTGCAAGGTGGCCTTGTCAAAACAGAGATCTTCTTGCCGGCCTTCGATAAAGACGCATTTTTCGAACTGCGCATGCATAAAGCTGCAATTGCGCATGCCAACTTTGTAGAAGGTCACCGAGAAAAAGCGCGCCCCTTCAAAATTTGCCGACGCGATCTGCATGTCGGTGAGCATGACTTCACCGATCTGCGCGTGCGAGAAGTCGCCATGATCGAGCTTGGCTTCTTCCCATGCGCACTTGTTCAGTATGGCGTGCGCGAACGAGGCGTGGCGGGCGTCGGCTTGCGCCAGGCTGGCGCCATCGCACCTGGCGTGCGCAAAGCTGGCGCCGGCCAGCGAGGTGCGCGCCAGGATCGCTTCGGCAAAGTTGCAACCGTCCAGCTTTGCGCCGCGCAAGTCGGCGCTTTCCAGCATGGCGGCGCTAAAATCGGCGCCGCGCAAATCCATGCCCGACAGATCCGCCCCGGTCAGGTCCAGGCCGGCAAAGTCCCGCGTGCTGGCGTAGATCGCCGTCACCTGCTCGCGCATGCGCCGGGCCGCATCGCCGACCAGCACGGCGGCCGGGGCGAAACCGGTCACGCCATGCAGATACATTTTGTGCATTTTCGCTTTCAGCTCCGCAGCCGGCATGATCTCGGGCACTGGCGTCTCGGGAAATGTTTTTCCCATGGCTGCCATGTGAGCGTGGCTGGCGCCGACCTCGGCGAAGCTGTGGGTGGGCGCCGCCGGCGCTCGCGTGACGCCGGCATTGCTGCCCAGCAGAGGGGCCAACTGGTCCAGCATGGCAAGCTGGTTCTTGTGTTCGGGCGGGAGATGGGCCGCCATGTCCAGACGCGACTTCGCCAGCGTGGCCCGCGCTTGATCCATGTCGGCGGCGTGCAGCCGATCCACCTTTTCCATAAATTGTGGCAAGTCTTCCAGGCGGCGCGGCAGGTCGGGAGCGGAGTTCATTGTCGGTAAGATGTCGTCCGGAACGAGCCCTTCCTCGCGCGCTGTTTGCGCGGCCTTGTCGCGCTGGTTATGCATGTGCTGCCGAAGATTGCGTTCCAGCGGGCCTGGCGCCGGGTCGAACATGGTGTCTTCGCCAGGAAACAGCGGGCCGAGCGCCACGCCGTCAGGCAGCAGGTCGCCATCGCGAAAGGCGTAGTTGCTGCCAGTCCTGGTGTCGACCCTCTGGGCGAGCACCTTCAGGAAGTGGGCGTGATCGCGTTTTGCATGGCGATGCTCCAGCGCCGGCATTAGTTGCACGACGTCGTGGGCATCATCCTGGTCGATCCCGACCACGCCGTGATACATCAGCACGCTTTCCAGCCGGTGCGGGAAGAACCAGGCGGTGGTCAGCCGCAAGTCGATGTCGGTGCTAATCTGCTTGCCGTTCTGCTGTTTGACCACGAGGCAACGGCCAACCCAGTCGGGAATGGTCCCGCTCAATACCGGGTGCTCCGGGTGCAGGTTGCGCAAGGTGTAGGGCGCGCCGGCAAGTTCAAAGTTAGCCGGGAAGTGCTGATCGTCGGGCGCGGCGTTCCATGCGCGCCAGTCCATGCCGCGGGCAAGGCCGGGGAAGTCATTCTCGAACCAGGCTTGGTCGTGCACGCCCATGCGCGACTGGCGCTGCTGCCAGGCGATGTCGATCGGTCCCATGCCAGCCGGCGCGGACGGTGGCCTGCCTGGCGA
The DNA here is from genome assembly GCF_011682065.1 of Massilia rubra. GTDB lineage: Bacteria > Pseudomonadota > Gammaproteobacteria > Burkholderiales > Burkholderiaceae_D > Telluria_A > Telluria_A rubra. Next base: position 15,596 of record NZ_VUYU01000020.1, read on the forward strand.
TTGGTACAGTTCGCCGGCCAGCTCGATGTTTGGCAGCCGGATCACGTGTTGACCGCCAATATGGTCGGCGTCGATGCCACGGCCAAGCGGATTGGTAGCGCAGGCCGCGCCGCCGAACGCATGCGTCCAGTCCAGCGGCATGGCATCGAACGGCGCCGGCGCACTGGCGCCACCGGCGATCCAATAGCGGTCGCCAAAGACAGTCAGGCGTTTTTCTATATGACCAACCTGGGCGGCAACGGCGCATCGGGTTTTGTCTTGCTGATGGTGGGTGTAGCCAAAACCGGATACCAGGAACTCCGGATATTGTTTTGGCAAGCCCAGATCGAGGACGGCGGTTTCTCCCAGCTCGCTTGCCAGCATCGGCCACAAGCCTTGTTCATTCAATAGTTGGGGATTGGGGCCCAGCGTGACATGCGCATACGCCGTCACGCATAAAAAATGCTTGTTCTCCCAGGTAAAGGGCCGGGGTAATACGCCCAGGCGCATCGGCTTGATGATCTTCATACGTGCTTATTCATCCATGACGCTGGAACTAAAATCGATATGAAACGCGCGATATTCCATAAATCAGGATCTGATAATAGAATATTGCAATTATCTTAATTGGCGGGCTATGCTAACGTTATTGAAGCGGCCCGGTCAATAATGTTCCACAAGGTTTTGACTATATTAATTTAGTCATTAACAGGTAATATATATAATGTATGGCTTGTAATCCGGCGCTTATCAAGCGCCCGGCGCGCGCGTGACCAATTGCGGATCGCCGACCCATACGCCCAGCGCCGAGTAGTTGTCTTGCGTGCCCTCGCCATCGCTGCGTTGACGCACTTCCCCGGCAAGCAGGGTGATCCAATCTGTCACATTGCCCGCTACTTGCAGGCAGCGCTGCATCGCGGCGTCATCGAGCCCGTTCCAGAAGCCGTCGGTGCACAGCAGATAGGCATCGCCGTCTTCAAGTGAATACGCCGCTCCGGGCTCGATAGTGTCGGTATCGGCCTGGCCCAGCGCGTGGCTGAGCAAATGCGCTTTGTCCGGGCTGCACGACAAACCCGCCCGCTGCAGTTGGGCGGCCAGGCTGTGGTCTTGCGTGCGTTGCAGCAGACACCCACGCCGGAACAGGTACAGGCGGCTGTCCCCGACATGAATCCACTGCGCCATCCGTTCGCGCCGGTCGATGAACAGCGCCACCATGGTCGCCGCCATGCGCGCCCGTTCGGGGTTGCGCCTTTGTTCCGCGACGATGGCAGCGTCGGCGGCATCCACGCTGCCGTGCGTCATCGCTTGCAGGCCGAACGATTGCTTGTCATCGAGTTGCTGCAAGGCCCAGTGCACCGCCAACTTCGATGCGATGGCGCCGCCGGCCTGGCCACCCACGCCGTCGCTGATCACAAAGCAGGCGTCGCGGTCACGCACGCGGGAACCTAACGCGTCTTCATTGCTGGCGCGGCCGCCTCGATGCGAACATTGCGCCGTGGACAAGGTCAGCATGCCTGTTGCATCCTCTGTGCGCGGTAGAGTTCGACCTCGGCGTCGTAGGCGGACAAGAATACCTGCCCGAACACGGTATGGAAGTCTTCCTCCACGGCGGTCACCGCCGCCTGGTGCAGCGCGCGATAACGCACCCACGCGCGCCCGTCGCGTCCCTTCGGCATCAGGCGGTCGTACCAGACGTCGGCGCCCATTTGCTTGTCCACCACTTCCGGACTGAAATTGCGCAGCAACTGATTGAGCGCGGCGCGCATGCCCGCCAGCATGCCCATCTGGTGGGCCTGCAGGTCATGGAAGGTATCGTCCACGGCGCGTTCGGACGTCATGAAGCCGGAAAACGGTGGCCCGAACATTTGTTTGAGTACGGTCTGGGCATCCGGCAGCAGCTTGAGCGGATTGTTTTCCTTGTCGAGCATCATGGTCAGCTCGGCCTTGACTTCCCGCTTGATGATCGTGCGGCTGGTCAACAGGTTCATGGAGCCGCCGACCAGTTTGCTCAACAGGCGGCCGGCCTGGTGAAAGTGCGCTTCGGTCAGGGTGCCTTCATTGGGCGTAAAGCCGGCGCCATCCAAAAACGCGGCGACCATGCTGGCGGCGTCCGGCGTTGGCGGCGCCGGGTCGCAAGACGTGGGCCGCGTTGCCGCCTGGGCAGGCGACGACGCAATATCAGCAGCGAACCGGGCTGGCGTGGGATCTGCTTGCGCGCCGCTGGCAATCGCCGGGCCAAACAAGGAGCTGGTGTCGAAGGGTGCGGATGCCGCATGTTCTTGTTGCACCAGTTCCAGCAGCGCAGTGCTGGTGTCGGGCAAGGCGCTGGCACTGTCGGCGAACAGATTGCTGTGCGATTCCGCGCCAGGGTTGGCAAAGAAATCGAGCGGATCGACTGACGGATTGCTGAGCGTCGCAAGGGCGTCATCCGGCAAGAGCACGTCCGGCGCTGCCGCCTGCGCGACCGCCAGCGGCGCCGACACTGGCACGGTAGCGGCAAACAGCCCGGCGCTCGGTGCCGGCGCAAAGTCGGACACAAGGTTGTCCCAGAAAGCGTCGTCGGGAGCCGCCATCGCCGCTGGCGGCGCCGGCGCCGGTGCGACACTCACAGGCGCCATGTCGATTGCATCCTCCACGTCGGCCACCGGCTGGTCGCCAACCTGCAGCAGATACAAACCAATCCGTACCTGGTCGCCATCCTGCAGGCGCCAGGGCTGGTTGCCCGTCAATGCCGCGTCATTCACTTCAACCGGGCAGACCGTACTCAGGTTGGCCAGGTAAGCACCACTGTCATCGATACGCACCGATGCCTGCAAGCGTGAAATCTGCCTGGTGTCGTCGACCAGCACCAGATGATTGTCCGCGCCCCGGCCGATGGTTGCGCCGGGCCGGAAGAAGTCCTTGCCGACCGGCTTGTGTAGCGGCTGTCCGGCGTGTTCGAGGATGGTCAATCGCATGCGTGTTCCCGATTATGGCTTGGCTGGAAGGGCGGCTTTTTTGCGGGCGGCATCGAACGCCGGCCCCCAGGTCGGATGCGAACGCTCGGCTTCGGGCAACTGAAAGCGTGGATCGAGCACCATCACGCGCTCTGCTTCAGCATTGCACAGCGCGGTCTTCTTTGTGAGGCAGTAGCTGAACGCCAGCAGCTTGTGCGCCTGGACTTGCGTTGCGATGCTTGCAAAATCGATGGCCTTGCTGGTGGTCAGGTGAGCGATGACGCCTTTGAAGTCACCGGCAGTAAACTGCTTGTCGGCTTCCGCAATGGCGGCCTGCGCGCGCTGTTCCATGGAGTTCAATATCACTGCGGCGGGCCTGGCCGCTGGCGCTGGCGCGGGCGTCGCCACTGGCGCGGTGTCAGTACTGGCGCACGCGCCCAGCCAGAGCGGGGCGCCGATCGCCAGCACAGACGCGCCGGTTCTCAACATGGACATCGGAGGGCGAACGTTAAAAAGACGCTTCATCAAGAATTCTCTCGTAATAAGTGAGGCAATGTCAGTGCGGGAGTGCCGACAGTTCATCGGCCCGCGCCGCCGGGGTGGCCGGCGCGGCGTGCGCATGCTCGAAGCGATACGTGAACTCGCCTCCCTGCGCACCGATCGTCACACCCGTCAGTTTTTCGGGCGCGGACAAGCGCAGCAAGATCTCGCGGCTGATGTGCGGCAGCACCGTCTGCGTCAATACCGCGTCGACCATGCGCCCGCCGGATTCGAGCTGGGTGCAGCGTTGACCGAGCAGGGCCACGGCGGCGTCTTCATAGGTGAACGCAATGTCATGGTTGGCCAGCAGGCGGCTGCGGATGCGATCGAATTGCAGCGCGACGATACGCGCCAGCATGCTGTCCGACAGGGGGAAGTACGGCACCACCGACAGGCGACCGAGCAAGGCGGCCGGGAACACCTTCAGCAGCGGTTCGCGCAGCGCGCCGGCCAGCGCATCCACGTCCGGCATCAGGTCCGGGTCCTGGCACAGGCGCGTCAAGAGATCGCTGCCCACATTCGAGGTCAGGATGATGACGGTGTTCTTGAAGTCGATGTAGCGGCCTTCGCCATCTTCCATCCAGCCCTTGTCGAACACCTGGAAGAAAATTTCATGCACATCCGGATGGGCTTTTTCGATTTCATCGAGCAGGACCACGCTGTACGGACGCCGGCGCACCGCCTCGGTCAGCACACCGCCTTCGCCGTAGCCGACATAACCTGGCGGCGCGCCTTTCAAGGTGCTGACGGTATGGGCTTCCTGGAATTCGCTCATATTGATGGTGATCAGATTCTGCTCGCCGCCGTACAGGGTTTCGGCCAACGCCAGCGCGGTTTCGGTCTTGCCCACGCCGGACGGACCGGCCAGCAGGAACACGCCCACCGGCTTGTTCGGATCATCCAGGCGTGCGCGCGCGGTCTGCACGCGGCGCGCAATCGCTTCAAGCGCATGTTGTTGGCCGATCACGCGCCGGCCCAGCGTGTCGGCCAGTTCCAGCACCGCTTCGACGGCGTCGCCGACCATCCGTCCGACCGGAATGCCGGTCCAGTCCGCAACCACGGCGGCCACTGCATGGGCGTCCACCGCGGTGTGGATCAGCGCTTGTTCTTCCTGGTGCAGTTCAAGCTGTACCAGTACCGCTTGCAATTGGCTCAGGCGCGCGGCACGCTCGCCGGGAGCGGCCGCCTGCAAGGCTTCACGCAAGGTAAATATTTGTTCCGCCATGAGCTTTTCGGCGTGCCAGCGCGCGCTGATGGTGTCGAACTCGTGCCGCTCGGCGGCGATGCGCCGGGCCAGCGGTTCAAGGCGGCTGGCGTCGCCCGCGCCGAGATGGCATTCATGTGTCACGATGTCCTGTTCGACCAGCATGGCGTCGATGCGGCGCTGGCAGTCCTCCAGCATGGGCGGCTGGCTGTGCTGGCTCACTGCCACGCGGGCGCAGGCGGTGTCGAGCAGGCTGACGGCCTTGTCGGGTAACTGGCGCGCCGGAATGTAGCGGTGAGACAGCGCCACAGACGCCACGATGGCATCGTCGAGCAGCAGCACGCGGTGGTGGGTGGCCAGCTTGTCGGCCAGGCCGCGCATCATGGTGACGGCGCGCGCCTCGTCCGGTTCGGCGATCTGCACGACCTGGAAACGGCGGGTCAGGGCGGCGTCTTTTTCGATGTATTTCTTGTACTCGGCCCAGGTGGTGGCGCCAATGGTGCGCAGCTCGCCGCGTGCCAGCATGGGTTTTAACAGATTGGCGGCGTCGCCAGTGCCGGCCGCGCCGCCAGCGCCGATCAGGGTGTGAATCTCGTCGATGAACAGGATGACCGGCCGGGCGCTGGCCTGCACCTCGGCGATCAATTCGCGCAGGCGTTTTTCGAATTCGCCTTTGACGCTGGCGCCGGCTTGCAGCAGGCCGATGTCGAGCAGCAGCAGGTCGACGTCACGCAGCGGCGGCGGCACGTCGCCGTTGGCAATGCGCTGCGCGAGGCCTTCCACCACGGCGGTTTTGCCGACCCCGGCTTCGCCTGCCAGCAGCGGATTGTTCTGGCGGCGACGCAGCAGCACGTCGACCATCTGGCGAATTTCTTCATCGCGCCCGGTGACAGGGTCGATTTCACCGGCGCGTGCGCGTGCAGTCAGGTCGACCGTGTAGAGCGCGAGGGCCTTGCCGCCGCTGGCCGGAGGCACGCCGTCAAGCGCGCCGGCGGTGGCGCTGGCGGCAGCTTGTTCCGGCGAGCCGGCCAGGATCTGGCCGAAGCTGCCCGATAGCACGTCTGGCAAGACCCGCTCGAACTGGCGCGAGATACCGATCAGCACATGGCGCAGGCTGTTGGTCTTAAGCAAACCGAGCAACAAATGCGCACCGCGAATCTTCTCTGCGTTAAACGTCAGGCTGGCGTACACCCACGCGCGTTCGACCGCTTCGTCGATATGGCCGGACAAATCGCTCACCGCACCGGCGCCACGCGGCAATCGATCCAGCGCCGCCAGCAAGTCGCGCGCCAACTGGTCCCGGTCCACATTGAAGTGGCTGGCGACGTGCTGCAGGTCGCCGTCGGGCGCCTGCCATAGCTGATGGATCCAGTGCACCAGTTCGACGTAGGGATTGCCGCGCAGGCGACAGAAGGCGGTGGCGCTTTCGATGGCCGCGTACAGGGTGGGATTGAGCTTGCCGAACAGGGCCAGGCGGCTGATTTCAGACATGAAGTGTTCCTCGTTGACGGTGAGAGTCGGCGCGCGGCGCGGTGCGTTTGTTGGCCGCGCGTGCCGTGTAATCGATGATCAAGTGAGCGCCTGTTGCGCGCGGGGCGCCGGCCGGCCGCTTTCCCAGCCACGTCGACAGGCCGAGCGGCTGCATCCGGCTCAGCGCCGCCCTGGGCTTGTGTTCGTCGGCCAGCAACAGCTGGACATCCCAGCTCAAGTCCATGCCGACAAATTCGTGGACCCATTCGACCAGCGCGGCCACATGTTCGCCACCCGGCAAGAAGCGCTGGTAGTCGTCCAGGGTCAGCGGCCCCAGCACCAGCCGAAAGCGCGACTGGGCGTCGCGCACGGCCATGCCAAGCGTGCTGCCCCGGCCAAGCCCCGTGCCCGCGTTACCGAGCGCCAGGCGGTCGGCAGCGGCCAGCCTGACCCAATGCGTCACATGCTCGACGACATTGACCGGGATCTCGAAATAGCTGTGCAAGATGGCCCGCAAGCCTTCCGGATTGCGGCTTTGCCGGCCCAGATGGCCGGCCTGGCAGTAGCGCGCATGCAGGCCGATGGCGCCAGGGCGTTTTTGTGCCGGCAGTCCCATGCCCAGCAGGCTGGCCAGATGCGCATCGAAACGCGCCTCGCCCGGGCGATCGAGCGTGGTGCTCACCTGGCTATCGGCCCAGGCCCGGTAAAACAGGGTAATGAGGCGATGATGAAACAGGTCGGCAAACGCCACCAGCGTCGGATCGGCCGCCATGCGCTCGCGTTCACGCGCGTATTCGGTCAGGTGCAGCGGCAGCGGGCCGTTCGGTCCAAACAAACCGAAGCCGTAGATGCCCAGTTGCGGCGCGCGGCCTTCCGGCTCGCTCAGGCCGGCGACCGAGGCGGGCGCAAAGGCGAGCGACGCCTTTTGTGCCAGGCGCAGCGGTTCCCCGGACGGGTGGCCGGTGCGGCCCAGCGGCTGCGCGGCGCCCGCGCGCGCGTCGATCCAGCGCAGCAGCGCGAACAGATCGTGCTCGTACGGCGCCTCGCGCAGCCGCTGCCACGGCGCCTGATTGGTCCAGGTTGGGTTCATAACAGCGGCCTGTTGCCCAGGCGGGCCGGCCAGTTGGCGATCCGGCCCCGCTTACCGCTATGGAGCTCCAGCTCGGCGAACAGATTGACCGACACGTAGCGCGCGAAAAACTGTTCCAGCACCGCGCCAAACAAATACGGACTGTCGCCGGAAAATGCCTGCTCATCGATGGTCACGGCGATCTTCACGCCACGTCCATGCACCGGCGGGCCAGGCTGGGGCAGGCGACGGAATACCGGCTGGTGCACCACCGAACGCACGCCTTCGACCTGGCGCTGCAATCCAGCCTGGCTGTCGTCCAGATACAGGCCCAGCAATTGACGCAGGATCGCCGCGCCTTGCTCGCCATCTTGCTCGAACAGGCCCTGGTGATTCAGGCCGAGGTGGCTGATCAGCTGCCACGCCAGCTTGCCGTCGGCCAGTGGCGCCTGGGGACGCGAGGGCGCGCGTACGGTCGTGATCGCGCCAACCGGGGCGGAGACATTCAGCGTGAAGTCGCTGTCGCCGCCGGTACTGAGCAGCAAGGCCAGGTCGCGGTTAGTGCACAGCGTATCGACCGACAGTTGGCGCAGCGAGTCGGCAAACGGCGCGTCGTGCTGATCGACCAGCGAAATATAGACATCGCTGCCGTTATACGAGGTGCGCGCCCCATGTTGGCGGGCACGCTGCGACAGCAGGCGTGCGTCGCGCCGCAGGCAGTAGTAGGCGCCATGGTCGCGCGCATCGCGTGCGAATGAGGCATGAAATGGCCGGAACTGGCGGTCTTCGCCGCTGCCGTGGCCCGTCATGGACGTCACGCTATGGACTTCGAAGTCGAGCGCCTTGCTGCGGTCGACCAGCAGATGGTACTCATTGACCTTGGGCGTGACCAATACCCGGTCCGCGCGTTTCGCAAACAGATTCACCACCGGCGTGCAGTGCATGGCCAGGTCGCCCGTGCCGACCAGGCGCTCAAGCGTTGCGTCATCCTGGTCGAGCAGGATGGTGATTTCGAACTGGGTGCCGGTCACGCCGCGCAAGGCGCGCTGCAAGCCGGCGATACTGAAAAACAGCAGACGCGCAGGGTAGGCAAAATATTCCTGCAAGATGCGGTAGCCCTGGAAGTGCCGTTCGTCGACCGGCAGGAGGGCCTGCTCCATATCGAAGCCGTCATGGCGCACCGCGCTGGCGTCGAGAACTTCGCCCCATGGCCGGCTGGCCCCATTGCCGCTGTCGGTTTGCCGGCACAGCACGGCGACGCTGTGACCCGCCACCAGTTCCAGCAGGCGCAAGGCGCGCTGCTCGGGACCGGCCACATGGAAGGTGAGCTTGTCGAGCGGCGACGCTTCGCAGCGCTGGCCGCCGCCGAATTGCAGGTTGATGCGCAGCGCGGCCTTGGCCCGGTTGCGCAAGCGTGCCGGAATATCACCCGGTGCGGGGCCGAAACGCACCTGGTCCAGGGTCAGCGGCCACAGTGTGACGGCGTGGCCGGTGCGAAACTCGCAGGCAGTCTGCTCACCGCGCGCCAGGCCGGCGCGCAGCGATGTTTTGGCCGGCAAGGTGAAGCCCGATGCCAGGCTGCCCACGCTCAGGTCCGGCTGCAACTGCACGACCGCCATGGACGGCGTCGGCGCCAGGTAGCCAGGGTAGATCGACGTCAGCAACTGCTCGGTAAAGCGGGGAAACTGCGCGTCCATTTTCAGCTGCACGCGCGCCGTCAAGAAGCTGAAGCCTTCCAGCAAGCGCTCGACATAGGGGTCGGCCACGTCAATGCCGTGCATGCCCAGGCGGCCAGCGACCTTGGGAAATTGTTCGGCGAATTCCGCACCCATCTCGCGCAGGTAGCCCAGTTCGCGGTTGTAGTAGTCCAGCAGCCGTGCATCCATCAGTCGGCCACCAGGTTGTGCAGTTTGGTGTGGCCGGTTTCGATGTCCACGTCGGAACGCACGAGAAACTCCACCGGATACGGTTGCGACCATAGCTGGGCGCGGATCTCGAACGCCAGTTCATTGTGCAGCGACAGGCTGTCCGGGTCGGACACGCAGCAAACCTGGAGCGTGTCCGGCAGCAGGCGCGGCTCGAACTTGAGAATCGCGCGGCGCAGGCTGCTGGCCAGTTCCTGGCTGTCGAGTTCGGACAAATGCTTGCCTGACAGCGGAAGAATGCCGTAGTTAAGCACCGAGCGCTGCACCTGCGGGTAAGCCTCCAGATCGACGTCGGCGGCCATGGCCGTGCAATTGAGCAGCCAGACCAGGTCACGCATGACGGCGCTGCGCAGGGCCGCACTGGACGTCCCAGGCGGCTCCATTTCGATGGCTTGCAGCCGGTCGTGGTCGGTCAGGCGTTCCAGCAGGGCCGGGCGCAGGCGGTCGCGCGCACCCTGGCGCAGGCGCTCGGCGTCGTCGTGACGCCCGTGCAGGGGGCGGGGGACGTTAAACATGGCCGGCCCGCGCGTCGTCGAGTTCGAAAACAATTTCGGCGATATCGAGCAGGGCGTATTCATCCTGGTCGGTCACCAGCATGCGTTGGCCGATGCCCAGGTATTGGCCTGTCCCCGCCAGCGCCTGCCATTCGGTATACGCGGCGGTCAGGATCTTTTGGTCGCTAACAGCGGCAGGCAAGGGGTAACGCACCGGCAAAGCCGCGTGGATTGTCTTGCCGCTCACGAGATCGATGGCGCTATGGGACCAGACCAGCGCGCAGCGGCTGGTCGGCGGCACAAAACGAATGCGCTGTACCTGGGCGAGTGGCAGCCAGAGATAGCGCTCGCCTGCGAACAGTTCGAGCACCGGGCCAAAGCGGCTGTCGCCATCGGCCAGCCACGCGAACGGGACAACCGTGTCGCTGCCATGCAGCCGCAGGTGTCCGCTGCGCGCCGGCAGTTCGGCCATGGCGGCGGCGCGCAATGCGCCAGCCTGCGCATCGCTACCACCGGCGTCGAGTTGCAAGGCATCGGCCAGGCGTTCGACTGCCGCATCGGCTCCGGAAACGTCGGGCCGACGGGCGCCGGCGAACACCTGCGCGCGCAGCAGTTCGCAAGCCAGCGGCCGCATATACGTCCCCGCGAGCGAATGGGCGTTCGGATTGAGTGCCAAGGTCATTCCCAGCGCCGCCTGCGCACGCAACCAGTCGCCGCGCAATGCCTCCACCTGGAACAGCTGCGCGCGCAGGTCCGCGTCCTCCGGTGTGCGTCGGATGCGTTCCTTGAGCTGCGCATGTTCTTCATCCAGGCTTGCTACTTCAGCGATCGCATGTTGATTCATGTTCCACCTTTAAGACAGGGTTCATTGCGCCTCGGCGCAATGAACCCCGAACATTACATTTCGATGTTGTCGGTGATGTTCCAGCCCATTGGGCTGCTTGCGCCGTTGCCTTGCTTGTCGGTGTAAGCCTGACGCACTTTTGCAGCCTGGAAGCCATAGTTCATGACCAGGCGCTCCAGCGTGTCTTGTGGATCGACGCCGATGATCTGCGCCGACGTGACCAGCACGTCTTCCAGCGTGACGACGCAAAACTCTTTTTTCGTGCCTGTCGATTTGCACACGTGGACAATCACGCTGCCGACACGCAAACCGCTTGCGCAGTGCTTGATCAAGGCTGGCGTGGCCTTGTCCATGTAGGCGACCACTTGCAGGTCGTTAAAGCTGGCGCGACCTGCGCCGCCACCGACGACCATGCCACCTGGCTGGCTGGCGCCCCACGAGAACGATCGGATGTCGGTCCAATCCTTGTGCTTGTCATCGGTTGCTTCGCCGGTGACGCCAGTTACTTTCATAAACATCATTGCTGCCATGTGAAACTCCTAAATTGAGAAAAGACTTGCAGGGTTGGTGCTTGCTTAGCCGTCCACTTTCTTCAGTGAGGGCAATTTCGATACCAAACGCAGGGAGACGGTCAGGCCTTCCAGCTGGTAATGGGGACGCAGGAAAAACTTGGCGGCGTAATAGCCTGGGTTATCGGCCAGCTCTTCCACTTGGACTTCGGCGGCGGCCAAGGGTTTACGCGCCTTCGTTTCCTGCGACGAGTTGGCCGGATCGCCATCGACGTAATGCATGATCCAGCTGTTGAGCCAGCTGGTCATTTCATCGCGGTCCTTGAACGAGCCGATCTTGTCGCGCACGATGCATTTCAGGTAGTGCGCGAAACGGCAGCAGGCGAACAGGTAAGGCAAGCGGGCCGACAGGCGCGCGTTGGCCGAGGCGTCGGCGTCGAAGTACTCGGCCGGTTGCTGCAGCGACTGGGCGCCGATGAACGCGGCAAAGTCCGAGTTCTTGCGGTGCACCAGCGGCATGAAGCCATTCTTGGCCAGTTCCGCTTCACGGCGGTCGCTGATGGCGATTTCGGTCGGGCACTTCATGTCCACGCCGCCGTCGTCGGTCGGGAAGGTGTGGCACGGCAGGTTGTCGACCGCGCCGCCGGACTCAACGCCGCGAATCGAGGTGCACCAGCCGAATTCCTTGAACGAGCGATTGATGTTGACGCCCATGGCGTAGGCCGAATTGGCCCAGGTGTAACGCTCGTGCGATGCGCTGTCGGTGTCTTCTTCAAAACTGAATTCATCGACCGGATTGGTGCGGGCGCCGTAGGGCAGGCGACCGAGGAAGCGCGGCATGGTCAGGCCGATGTAGCGCGCGTCTTCCGATTCGCGCAGGCTGCGCCAGGCGGCGTATTCCGTGTTCTGGAAAATCTTGGTCAGGTCGCGCGGGTTGGCCAATTCCTGCCAGGATTCCATCTGCAGCACGGTCGGGGCGGCGGCGGAAATGAACGGGCAGTGCGCGGCCGCCGAGATGCGCGCCAGTTCCGCCAGCGTTTCGACGTCCTGCGGGCTGTGGTCGAAGTAGAAGTCGCCGATCATGCTGCCAAAAGGCTCGCCGCCGAACTGGCCGTATTCTTCTTCGTAGACTTTTTTGAAGAGCGGGCTCTGGTCCCACGCCACGCCCTTGTAGCGTTTCAGGTTGCGCGCCAGTTCTTTTTTCGAGATCGGCAACACGCGGATCTTCAGCAGTTCGTCGGTTTCGGTGTTGCTGACCAGGTGATGCAGGCCGAGCCATGCGCCTTCGAGCTGCTGGAAGTCGGCGTGGTGCAAGATCTGATTGATCTGCTCCGACAGCTTCAGGTCGATCTCGGCGATGATGGCCTGGATCGAGCTGTACGCGTCCGACGACATCGTCACCGTGTGCGCCAGTGCTTGCTGGGCAAGCGTGCGTACGGCGTTTTGCACCGCGTGGTTGGCTTGCTCGCTCTTCGGCTTGAACTCCTTTTGCAGCAGCAGCGCGAAGTCGCTTTCGGCGCTGGCGTTGTTGCTGGTACCGTGGGCGGGCAGGGCGCCCGGTTCCAGCAGGGCGGAAAAATCATTCATGCGCGTCTCCCTGCACGGTTGCGGGGCCGGTCACCGTGCCAGCGGCCGGCCGGGCGGCCAGGCTGCCGAGCAATGCCGGATTCTTGAGCACCTGGTTAATCAATTCCTCGGCGCCGCTCTTGCCGTCCATGTAGGAGAGCAGGTTGGACAGCTGGGTGCGGGCGTCGAGCAGTTGCGCCAGCGAATCGACATTGCGCGCCACATTGGCCGGCGAGAAGTCGTCCATGCTGTCGAAGGTCAGGTCGACTTGCAGCATGCCTTCGCCGGTCAGCGTGTTGGGTACCTGGAAAGCGGTGCGCGGTTGCAGCGACTTCATGCGTTCATCGAAATTGTCGATGTCGATTTCCAGGAATTTGCGCTCGGCCAGGTCCGGGAGCGGGGCCAACTGCTTGCCGGCCAGGTCGGCCATGACGCCCATGACGAACGGCAGTTGCACCTTGCGTTCGGCGCCATACACTTCGACGTCGTATTCAATTTGCACGCGCGGTGCACGGTTACGTGCGATGAATTTCTGGCCGCTGCTTGCGGGCCGTCGGTTAGCCATGGGAATTGCTCCTTGTGAAAGCTGTCAATTGGTCGAAAACGGTGTGAAAGGGAGGGCGCGCTGTCATGTCTGCGTGCCCATCAGCAGGTCGATCTGGCTGACGCTGTCCGGCGCGAGGTCGCGCATGATTTCGTAAAAACTCATCTGCATCAGCCGCTGCGCGCGCCGCAGCAACAGCGGCGCCGGGTGACTCGGTTCGTGCTTTTCCAGGTAAAAGCAGATCTTTTCGAGCATCAGGCGCACGTCGTCGCGGCTGTCAAGCTCCTGCGTGCGCCAGTCCGTTGCGCGCGGGGCCGGCGATGACGGCGCGCCAGGCTGGCCAGCTGCCTGCTCAGGCGCGCTCTCGACGGCGGCGTGGCTGCTGCCGGTGGTCTCGTCGAGGCGTCGCAGCAGTTTGGTCACGTGCTGGTGTTCCGGCAGCCATTCCGTCCCCAGGTGCTCCTGCAGCAGCGCGACAATCGTCTCGAGCGCCCAATGCGCTTCGCCCACGGCCAGCAGGGCGGGATGATTGTCGTGGCGGGCGCGCGTCAGTTCCATGCGCAGGCGGTCCGGTCCACCGGCGTAGTGCACATGCTCCGGGGCGCTGTGATTGAGTACCGATTCGATTTCGCGCAAGGGAAGGGCGCCGGGACCGAGCAGCGGCACGGCGCGCAAGTCGCGCAGCACGCTGTGCGGCTCGAACAGCGGCGCCAGCGCGTTGGTGCGCGGGAATGGGTCGATGTCCTCGTCGTCCTGGTCGTCTTCCTTCAGGCGCGGGTAAAGATCGGTCCAGTAGCGGCCCAGCAGACCTGCTACCAGGCGCAGGCCCTGGGCGTAGCCCTGCATGCCTTGCAGGTTGGTCCAGGCTTGCGCCAGCAGGCAGGCGATGCGCAGGTCCTTGCTTTGCACAATCAGCTGCTCGCCCTGGCGCGCGACCTCACGCCAGTCCGGCGCTTCGGCCGCGATGATGGTGTCGCCGTATTGCTGCTCGGCGCGCGGCTGCGCGGCCTGCATCAGCGCCAGGAAGGGGGCGGCATATTCCAGGTTGCGGCCACACGGGGGCGCGTCACCGACTGGCGCGAGCAAGGCGCTAAGCAGGGCCGACTCGGCGCAGGGAGCTTCAAGCAGGTTCATGGCTGGCCCGATTTGAAGGCGTGCACAACATCGGGCGCGGCTGCGTCGGCTGTTACCTGCAGCCGCAGGCGGTGCGGCGTCAGCGATCCGTTGCGCACTTCGATCTTGTAGTCACCGGGCATCAGCTGGAGTGACTTCATGGGTGGACTGACGCCGCGTTTTTTGCCGTTTACATATACTTCGCCCCATGGGCTGATACGCAGCGCGACCGGCACCGGCTTGAGCACCGGCTTTGACACTGGCGCGGCGGGAAGCTTGGGCGCGGCATCGACCAGCGCCGGCGGTTCGGGTTCGCTACTCTGCGCTGGTGCTGGCGGCGGGGACGGCGACACCTCGCTGCTGTTGACCTCTGGCGCAGGCGTTACGGGCGCTGGCGGGGGTGTCGCGACCGGGGGTGCGGGCACCGGTGGCGGCGCGTGCGGCGGCGCTGCGGCGTTCACCAGCCACAGCACTGCAACAAGGGCCACGGCCGATGCGCTCGCGCCGAGCACCCACCAGCGTGCTTTGTTTGTTGGCGCGACGCGCTCGGCGGGCGACGCTGGCGGCGCGACCGACGCGGACCTGACAAGTGCGTCGCGCGGCGTGCTGTGCTGGGGCGCTGAGCTCTCCGGCAGCGCGGCTTCTTTTACCGCCGGCGCCGCTTGATCAACAGCGCTGTAGTGTCCCGGCGTCGCCGACGTCAGGCCCAGCAGGGCCGCAAACGCGCCGACCGATTGCGGGCGCTCTTCAATGCGCTGGCGCAGGGCCGCATCGGCAGCGCGCAGCAGGGTGGCGCTGTAGCGCTGGGTGCTGCCTTCAAGCGGCTGGTAGTTGTCTGAAATGCTGCGTACGACCGCCGCCGGCGGCAGTTGACCCGACACCAGGATGTGAATGACCGCGCCGAGCGCGTAAATGTCGGTCCACGGTCCCTGGGGAAAGGCCGGGTCGTCGGTGTATTGCTCGATCGGCGAATAGCCGGGTTTGAGCATGATGCTGGAATCGTCAACCAGGTCGCCAATGAGTTTACGGGCGGAGCCGAAATCGAGCAGGACCGGGAGGCCGTCCGGCTGCATCAGGATGTTGTCGAGGGCAATGTCACGGTGGAAGCACTGGGTGCGGTGCAAGGTTTCGAGCGCGCCCAGCAGTGCCGCCAGCATGCGCATGATGTCCGCTTCGCCGAGGGCGCGCCCGCCCGCCAGGCGCTGCTTGAGCGTCAGGCCTTCGTAGCATGGCGTGGCCATGTAGGCGGTGCCATGGGCTTCCCAGAAACGCAGCACCTTGATCAGGCCCGGATGGTCGAACTTGGCCAGCAGGCGCGCTTCATTGATAAAGCCTGCCTGGCCGCTTTTGAAGGTGGCGGCGAAACGCTCGCCCCGTAGCGCGATACTCAGGTCGCCCTGGCGCACCGCCAGCATGGCCGGCATGTATTCCTTGATCGCCACGACCCGCGCGAGCGCATGGTCGAAAGCGCGGTACACGATGCCAAAGCCACCGACACCGAGGACGCCGGTGATTTCGAATTCTTCCATGCGGTGGCCGTTGGGCAGCGGGCGCGTGGCGGCGTCCGACGCTGCCGCTGGTTCGATCAAGACGCTGTCGTTGGAAA
Source organism: Massilia rubra (assembly GCF_011682065.1). Lineage (GTDB taxonomy): Bacteria > Pseudomonadota > Gammaproteobacteria > Burkholderiales > Burkholderiaceae_D > Telluria_A > Telluria_A rubra. The sequence continues at coordinate 31,395 of NZ_VUYU01000020.1, forward strand.
AATTGCTCATACGGATCCTTGTTGGGGACCAAACAGGCGGGCGAACAGGGCATTATTGAGCTGTCCGGTGTGGGTGCAGGTCTTCAGGGGCGAGCCGTCGCCCTGGTTGGTCCACCAGAAACTGGTGGCGCTGGCAGCGTCGAAGTACAGCGCCAGGTCGGGACTGGACTTGGCGTGCCGACGGGCGCCGGCCTGCGCCTGGCGCCAGAACGCGTCCTGGTCCACTGCGGCGCGTGTGCTCATCGGCGCGGTGTCCACGTGCGCCAGGGCGGCGCCGAGGCGGTCGATGGCGTGGCCGTGGCGGATCGCCTCCAGCAGCGCCTGGCCAAGCGCGCCGTAAAATTCGTCGCAGCACTCCAGCATGCCGTTATGGAACGCGCCGGTCGGCACCGGCCACAGCGCCGCGACCGGGTAGTAGCGGCCAACCCGGTCGCAACTGGGCGCCAGAACGCCGAGCTGAACCGAGTCGTGGCCGAGTCCCGCCGGAAGCAAAAAATTCCACAGCGGCGCCACGGCATAGTGCGTGGCCAGCATGTTCGGACCGGCTTGCTGCAAGGCCGCCAACCCGTTTTGCAGCCAGTGCTCCCAGCCGCCCAGCAGGGCGTAAGGCAGTTGCTGCCGGACGAAGTCGCCGGCCGACGGGATCTTGCCGAACCAGCCCACCGGCGCGGTGGCGCTGCCCTGGACGTGCGTGTTGAACGGGCCGTTCATCACACCCCTCCCGGGCAGGAAAAGCTGGCCAGCTGGGCCAGGCGGAACGGGTTGTGCGCACTGCTGGCGGTCACTTCAAACACGGCTTTGGCGCCGTTGACGTCGAACGTCGCCAGCATTTTTTCCGCATCGCGCTGTGGCGCCAGGCTGGCGCGGTCGAACATGCGGTGCAGGGCCCAGGCGCCTTCGGTCATCAGGGAGCCACTGCTGCCGTTGCTGCCGGTCACCTGCACGCGCACCTGGTTGCGCCCTGCCGGACCGGGCCATTGAATCGGCGTCGACACTTGCGGGCCGTGGGCGTAGCGCACTGCCTGGCCGTCGATGTCGATGACAAACTGCGCGATGGAGGCATCCATCTGAACCGGCTTGATATCGAGCCGGATGGTGGGCGTGCGGGCGCCGCCGGCGAAATACACATCACGGATGACCACTGCCTGCTCAAAGGAATTGAGGTAGCCGGCACGGGCCTTCTGTTCTCCCTTGAAGCGCCATGGCCGCACCGCCGTGTCGACCTGGTTTGCCAGGTTCTTCTGGAAAAACTCGTCCATCAGGGCGCCGGGGGCGAAGATCTGGGCAAAGTCGCCAAGCGCCATGTCACGCGGGGAGCTGCGCACGAACGGGTAGCGGCCAGCCACGCTTTGCTGGCAGTAGTGGCCCACATTGGCGGCGACATTCTTGCCAAGCTGCTGTTGCAGCACCTGGGTCACGTTGTTGTCGGACGAATTGGCCAGTTCGCCCAGCATGCCGCGAAACGGCGTCGGCAGGCGGCCGGCTTCGGCCAGGATTTTGCTGACCACTTGATTCGGTGGCGGCGTGGCGCCGTCGCGCAGGGCGGTCTCGGTGGCGATCAACTGGGCGTACAGCTCGCCGAGGGTGTCGACAATGCCGTCGATGGGCGCCTTGCCGCCTTTGTCGCGCGCTGTCGTAAATTCGCGCAGGCCGGCGAAGCGTGTATCGACCAGCATTTCCACGCGTTCCGCGGCGGCCGCCTCCGGCTTGCCGCCGGCCAGGTCGCTTTGGCCGAAGATCTGGCTCAGGGACGAGCGCGTGCTGTCGAGTTTGTCTCTGGCCTTGTCGACGATGGTGGCGCCGTTGATCTCGTCTTTGCGCACCAGCGTGGTTTCCTTGGCGGCAGCGTTCATGACGCGCACCAGCGGCGAGTCAAGGGACGACAGGATGCGCGCGACCTGGATATTCTGGGCCAGCGTGCCGCCGGTCTTCAGGCGCAGGTCGCCCAGGTAGTCTTCCCACACGCGAATGTAGTCGGTCAGATACAGGCGACGTACCTCGGCGCTCCATGCGGCAAGGTTGTCGGCACGGGCTGGCGCGCTTTTTGGCTGGGCCAGGACCCATTTCTCTTCTTCCGCCAGCTTGGCGATGCGCGCGTCCAGGCCGGGAGCGAACAGTTCCCAGTAACCGCGATAGCTGTACAGGCCGGCCACGCCTTGGTTCAGGCTGGCGCCACTGGCGCGCCGGAACACCAGCGGCGCCTGCGGACCGACCACGGCGCCGACATTGAACGTTGGCAGTTGCTTGTTACCTTGCAACATGCGCTTCATGGTGCCGTAGGCGCGCTGGGCCAGAGTATGTGTGAGCAGTCGTTCACGCGTTTGCGCCACCAGTGGCTCGTCCATCGCAAACGGCGACGCCACGATCCGCTGCGCAAGCAAGCGCTTCAGATGGTCGCGCAGTTCGTCGCGCTGGACGTTCGACAGGGCGCTGCCCAATTGACGTTCCAGGTCCAGCGACAACCACGCCTGCAGGAAATCGGCGTCGTAATGCGTCGGATCGAACAGCATCAGATACGCCTTGAGCGCGTTGTAGCTCAGTTCCACGTCGCCGCTCGGGGCCTGGCGCAGGCTGTCTTCCAGGCGGCGCGCCAGTTGCGGCAGAAACATGTCGTCCAGCGCCCGCTCGTAAGCACGGGTGGACGCCGCTTGCAGCTTGTTGCCCTGATACAGGCCCAGCTGGTAAGCGACCGGAGGATTTTTCACGTCCAGCACGGTGCTGACTGGCACGGCGTGCAAGGCGTCGAGCATCGGCATGACGCTGGTGATCTGTTCACGGTCGCTCAGCCGAACTGCGCCAAGGCGTTTTTCAAGCGCTGGCAGGCGCGCTGCGACATCGTTGACGTAAGCCTGGTTGGCGCGGTAGCTGTTGATCCATGCGAGCGAGATCGCGATTGCCAGCACGGCGGTGGCGGCATAGCCGGCTGTGCGCAGCCAGGTTTGCTTCTTCTGCCAGCGTTCATTGGTGCCAGCCAGGCCGGCTTCCTTGAAAATGATGTCTTGCAACAGGCTGCGCAGGAAGAAGCTGCGGCCGGGTTCGCCGATCTGCGGCGAACGCTGGCCGGTATTGATCTGCAAAAAGTTTTTGATGCCGCCGAGGACCCGGTCGAACACGGTGCCTTCCTGGGTGCCACTGGTAAAGTACACGCCGCGCAGCAAGGCGTTCGACTCGAATTTTGAGGAGACGAAGACGTGCGCCAGGAACTGGCTCAGAATGCTCTCCAAGCCGGCAAACTCCTGCGGCAGCAGGTAGGCCAGTTCGCGCTGGCGCGGGTCGTGCTCGGCCAGCAGTTGCTCGGGCAGGCTGGCGTACAGGCGTTCGAGCAGTTGCTTGTACTGGGCCGAAAAAGCGCCCGGCAAGTCGAAGCCGCTGTCGCGCACGGCGTCGAGCTTGAAGGTCAGGCCCCATACCTGGCTGCGCTGTTCCTTGCTCAGTTGGGCAAAATATTCGGTAAACCCGGCCAGCAGATCGACCTTGGTGATCAGGACGTAGACCGGGAATTGAATGCCGAGCTGGTCGCGCAGTTCGTGCAGGCGCTTGCGCAAGGTGAGCGCATGCAATGCGCGTTCCTGCTCGCCGCTGGTGAGCAGATCGGCGATGCTGATGGTGAGAATGGCGCCGTTCAGTGGCTGGCGCGGCCGGAATTTTTTGAGGAGGTCGACAAAACCCTGCCATTCGCCGTGGTCGTGTTCACGATTTTCTTGCACGGTGTAGCGGCCGGCCGTGTCGATCAGCACCGCTTCGTTGGTGAACCACCAGTCGCAGTTACGGGTGCCGCCGATGCCGCGAATGGCTGCTTTGCCAAATTGTTCAGCCAGGGGGAATTCCAGGCCGGCATTGACCAGCGCCGTGGTCTTGCCCGAGCCCGGTGCGCCGATGAAGACGTACCACGGCAGCTGATACAGATACTGGCCCGAGAAGCGCTGCAGGAAAGCCAGCTTGCCTTGATTGGCGTCGGTGGCGAACCTGGCCGTCTTCAGCTTCTCGGAGGCGTCCTGGAAGCGCTGGCCGAGTTCATCCAGGTGTGGGTTGGCAGCGCTTGGTGCGGCATGGGGGCGTGCGGCGGGCGTACGGATCTGCGTGAGCAGCTGGGAGTTCAGGCGGGCCGCGCGCCAGTAGCGGTACAGCGCGCGCAGCAGCCAGATGGCAAACACCAGTCCGATCACGCACCAGCGCGCCAGTTCGCTCTCCAGCGGGCGCATCTGGCCGATGGCGACGATCGGCCCGAGCAGCCAGACCATGCAGCACAAGGCAAGCAGGCCAAAGAATATCCACAGCTGACGACCGAAGACGACACCGGCCACTCTGCCGAACAGGTTCATGACAATATTCATGGTGCGGACTCGGTGGCCGGTGCCGCCGGCGGCACCATTAAGGTAATTTCGACGCGACGGTTGCGCGCCCGGTTGGCTGGACTGTCGTTCGGCACGGCTGGCTCGGCCGCGCCACGGCCCTCGGCGCGCAGGCGGTTTTTTTGATCGAGCAGCGCTTGCAGCATGTTCTTGACGCTCTCGGCGCGCGCCACCGACAGTTCCCAGTTGGACGCAAAGCGCAAGCCGCGGGTCGGCACATCGTCGGTGTAGCCGACCACCAGCACGGCGCCGGGGACGGCATTGAGCGCCTTGCCGATGCGCTCCAGCAAGGCTGCGTGCGCCGGGCTGCCGCTGACCGTGCCGGCGCCCGACTCGAACAAGCTGTCGCCGCGGATGATGACCGTGCTGCGGTCGCTCAGGTCCAGCACACTGACGAGCTTTTCGGCGATTTCCGTTTCCAGGAACTGCGCCAGGCGGCGCGCTTGCGGGGCGGGGACGGGCCTGGCGGCGCTGGCGACCACGCGCGGGACGCGCAGTTGATCGATGGCGGCATAGACCTCGTCGGAGCGCGACGACAGCGACCACTGCAGACCGATGAACAAGCCGACGCAGGCCAGCGCCGCCACACTGGCGACCGCCCACAGCGGTACGCTGCGCTGCGCACGCGCAGCGACGACCGGATCATGCCAATGGGGCGATAGGGCGCTGGCATGCTCGCCGCGCTGGGTGCGGATTAGTTGCAGCAGGCGCTGCTTGAGCACGTCAAGCTGCGAGCGGCCCTGGTCGAGCACCCGGTAGCGTCCTTCGAAGCCCAGCATCAGGCAGAAATATTGAAGTTCGAGCAGATCGACGTGCTGGGCCGGATAGGACGCCAGGCGCGACAGCAACTGGAAAAACTTTTCTCCGCCCCAGGTTTCGTTATGAAACGTCACCAGCAGGCTGCTGGCCGACCAGACGCCAGCGCCGCCCCAGGGCGTCAAGGTGGCCGCTTCATCGAGCGTGGTGCAGAGGCAGTAGCGTGCGCCGATAATGGTTTCGTTGGCAATGCCCGCTTCCCGGGCGCGGGTTTCGAACTGGCGCAATTCGGCCACCAGCTGCTCGCGCAGCATGGCCGGATCGGCGTGATGCACGGTCGTGCGAATCTGTGGAATGAGATTGAGCAGCGGGTTGGCCAACGCCACCAGCGGGTTGCTGCCGCTGTGGATGCGTTGGCCGGGAGGCGGCGCGGCGGCGGCATTGGCTCCAACGGCTCCAGCGCCTTGCGTGGTCGATGCGCCACCGGGATTGGGTGCGACGAAATGGTCACCGCGCCGGCCCAGCTGGCCGAGCGGATCGAAACCGAGGGTGTTGGTGGTGTTCATTGACGAATGGCCCAGAATTCCATGGAGAGGCCGGGGAAATCACCGGCCACGTGCAACGCCAGGCCGCCGGACTTTTCGAGCTGCTTCCAGAACTCGCCGGTCTTGTCGAGTTCAAAATAGGTGAAGCCGGCGTGGTAGGGCAGATGCCGGGGCGCCACTGGCAACAGGCGCACGCCAATACCGGGCAACTGCAGCAGCACCAGGTCACGGATGCGCTCGACCGCGCCCATTTTCAGCTGCGCCGGGAAGCGCATGCGCAGCAGGTCGGACGGCATGTCGGCATTGACCGCCAATACAAACCCGGCGTCCTGGATCAGTTCCAGCGACGGAATCTGGGCGACGCGAATGCCGTTGCCGCGCTCTTGCAGCTCGATGGCGATGGCGTGCTGCTCGAGGACGATGGACAGCGCACGGCGCAGTTCGGCCATCAGGGGCGTAAACGTGGCCTGCAGATCGTCGTGCAGATACGGCGGATAGACAGTCGGGCGGCGCTTGTCGGAGGTATAGGTGGCCAGGTCGCAAGCCAGTTTCAGCATGTCCTTGTACAGCATTTCCGGATGCAAACGACTGCTTTGGCCCGCATGCCAGGTGACGGCGGTGTAGCGGTTGATCACTTCAAGCAGCAGAAAATCGGCAAATTCGGCCACGCCGCTGCTGCCAGGCTGCGACAAGCGCTCTGCCAGGGCGTCACCGCGCTGTTGCAGCAGGCCGTGCAGTTGCGAGACAAAACTGTCCAGCACCGGATGCGCCGTGGCAGCTAGCATCGGCGCGATGTAGCTTTCATCGAGCAGCACCTGGCCATCGTTGCGCCGTTCGCTCACGCGCACCACCCCCACCGACTGCCAGTCTCCATTGAGGGCCGACGCGGGCATCAGGCGCAGGTTCAAGCGGCCAAATTGCAGCACGGCCGGGCCGAATGCATCGCTGTTGGCGTCTTCAATCTCGAACTCGCCGATGTCATGGCGGGTCCAGCCGGTGTTGCCGGGGCCATCCTGGGACGGAGCCTCGTCGGACCAGGAAAAATCGGGCCGGTTGGCGCGCCACAAGGGCAAGGCCAGCACGATGTCCTGGTCCTTGAGTTGCACCGGCACGTCCAGCATGGCGGGGGCATTGTCCGCTTCAAAGGTAAATGGCGTTCCATCAGGCATAACCCCGGCGCCGCTGCTGATGGCTAGCTTTCCTAGTGCAAGCGCATCCCGGTCCAGCACCAGGCGTGACCATCCCCAGTGAAAACCCTGCATTGGCAGCACGCGCGATTGCACGAAGTTTTCGAGGTAGCGTTCCATCTGCTGGAAATGGTGCGGGCGCAGAAACATGCCTTCGGTCCAGACTATGCGCTGATGCATGCTGCTGGCGATATTCGGATTGGGTGAATATGGTTTCATTTGGCTTTTTGAATCAAGGCGATACCGCCCTTGTTAATACCGACCTGCAAAAGAAACTGATCTGGCAAGGTTTGCCAGAACTTAAAGGAATTCAATTGTTTCGGATCCGGCAGGGTAACTGTTTCGCGCCACTTATTCTTTTCCAATAGCCGGTATTCAGCGACGATTCCGATAGCGGTGACATCGGGATTGCCCGGTTTTTTGATCGACCGGCTTTCACCTGGCGCCAGCACCAGCTGTTCGACTTCGACCAGATCCTTGCCCAACAGCGTTTCGGCCTGGCTTTGCAGCGCAAAGAAATCGGCCGACTGGAAGCTGGCCGGCGAGCGCAGCGCATATACCTTGACCAGCACCGGGGAAGGGCGCTGGCGACTATCGCCATTCACGTCGCGGGCCGCCTGGAATTCGATGCGATAGGGCGACGCTTTGGTCGTCGCACTCGACGCGCACGCACTGAGCACAATGGCAGCGGTGACGGTAATAAGTGAGCCAATGAAGCGAAATGTTGATTGCAATGGTGGCCTCTTGGCTAACGCGCTATTTCACGGACAAGCAAACAAGTTATTACATCGTCGAGCGCTCTGATACAGACTGCAATCGCGCAGTCTGTAATGAACGGGAATGATTGTAATGTTCAAAAGTTACAGGGTCATGACGTAAGGGATATCCAGGGAAGCGAATAAACCGCATAGTCAGGGAATCATAATTACTTTTCGAAATTAATGTTTGTTCAAGTAAATTGATTTATTAATTTGACATGAAATAGCAAACCTGCCGCGTCGCTGGTAAGCGTCGTGTTTTCAGGCAGTGGCCAGCTGCCCGGCGCGATGCAGGTCAGGAATTCATCGACGGGATTGACGGGGTGTGAAGGGGCGCCGGGCGCGTGGCCGCGCTGATGGACCATCGGGGGAGCGGGTCGCCGCACGTATCAGATCGGGGCTGGGCAGCCGGCCGGGCGGCCGCCATCGGTTTCTGCCGCGCCGACTACCGGCCCGGTCGATCACCTGTCATTGTGGAAAATCTGCCTTTTCCAGCGTGCCAGCTCGGCCGCTGTCGAGTTGCGCAGCTTGTCGGCGCGCTGCGCGCCATCGGGCCAACGGCGCGGGGTGAGTGGCGTTGCCGATGTGGCTCATGGTGGCAGCCTGCTCGAGTTTTCTGAAGTAGGCGGCCAGTTCGTTCGCGCGCCAGCCTGCGCGCCAGGCCATCGCCAGCCCCTCACGGTCCGCCTCCACTTCCTGTTCCCGGTTGAGCGCCGCCAGCTGCCCCATCAGGCGCGCGTCATTGTCGAGCGCATCTTCAAGCTCGGAAAACGGCCGCGCCAGCCAGCGCGGATCGCGCCGAACGGCTTCGTCGAATTCCTTTAAGTGATGCAGCAAGATAGCGTGCTGCATCTCGTGACTGAGCACCATCGCCAGTTCCGCATCGGTCAGCGCCAATTGTTCGACATACGCCTGGCTGACCAGGAGTTTGCCGCCGGCCATGCAGAACGCGTTGTCATCGGGATCGCCGCTGGTGTGAATTTCCCAGGACCACACTGGCGCGGCCGGATTGTCGCGCCGGGCCTGCTCGCTCAAGCGCTGCGCGATGCGCGCGACCCGCGCCAGGAAGGAGGCATCGCGGTCGAGCATGCCGGCCTGCGCCAGCCCGTCTATCCGGGCGCGATACAGCCTGGCGGCGCCCGCCACCACGTCCTCCTGGGTGACGGCGCCCACGCACCCGCTTGACAGCAAGAGGCACATGGCTAGCAGGGCAGCGATGCGATGGGTAGACATTGCCCTATCATACCAACTGCACGTGGACACGAAGTCGTCGGCCGCCTGCACGGCGGCTTAAAGGGTAACGATGGCAAAAAGAGCGCGAGGAGCAGGATTTTTTACGAAGATAGTCAACCATTTGCTGCCTCGGGCGGCTTTGTCACCATGAAGCCACTATCATCGCGCTATACACCGGCCGACTCTTTGGCGTTGAGCGTGGCGACAATCAAGTTCGCGAGTGGAACCTCGGATGCGCTCACAGTGAGAATAGACGCCGGAATGATTGTAATGGCGACCAAGGCGGTCTGGTCGATCGCTAGCACGTCGCACATCCGATCGTGGAATGCCGCCATGGCATTCATCATCGGGACGCCGGACGCAAGCGCACGCATCGGAATGGCTGTCTCGGAAAAAAGGGCGTTCGGTATGCCTTGCAACGCCTCGCGCGATGCAATACCAACTTGGGTGATGCGCGGTTCAATGTTGTTCGTATTGATTCTTGTATAAAACGCGCCAGTCTTTTCGTCCCGAAAGACGACAGGGTCACCGTTTTCGTCCGCGAAGACGCCGTAGTACGCTTGATTCTCTGCGTCGAACTTGTCGATGGCCGCTTCCGTAGCGACACGGCCGTCCATGTCACGTCCTACCTGGTCAGCGTAGTACGCGTTCGCTAAGGTAAGGGCGGACCCGGTAAGGAAGCCTCGGATAATGTCCTGCTCGCTACCGCCGGCGGCGGCCACGGCGGCGGCGCCGACCACGGCGGTGGCCAGGTGCGCCTGGTTAGCTCGGTGTAGGGGATGTCCTTCGACACTCCCAATCCGTAGGAACTCAGCCCCGCGATGACGCCGCTCTTGATTGCCGCTTGCAAGTCACCGCCGGTCACCCTGTACGTGTACCAGGCAGTGAACGCTGCGGTGCCGTAGAAACCGCCGTAAATCGAGGCCGCAGACATGGCGATGTCTTTCAATAAAGACGATTCCAGCACCGCAACAAACAGGTTCTCCTGTGTCAGCTCGGCGGGACCGAAGGTGGTGGCCCAGACAGCATCGACAATTTTTCCCTGACGAAGTGCCTTGAAGGCCCGATCGTAGCTCTTTAACAGATTGCCGCTCTCCGCCTCGACGAAATCAAGATGCAGGAGCCGAGCGGCGCCATGCTCTCAATTGCCGGCCTGGTCCACGCCAGCCCGCCGTCGGCGGCCACCGGCCAGACCCTGTACGGGCCGCCCAATACCTCGGCCACCCTGGCCTCGGCCGGCGCCTTTGCGCTCGGGGCCAAGGTGTTCGGCGCGCGCGCCGGCCTGGCCAGTTACGCCAATGCGCTGAAGATTCGCGCGGAGCGCGCCTGGAACTGGGCCGTCGCCAATCCGAACGTCCTGTTCAAAAACAACGACCCTGCCTACAACTCGCAGGGATTGGGCGCCGGACAGCAGGAAACCGACGACTACGGCCGTCTCGGCCACAAGATCGCCGCCGCCATCTACCTCTACCAGCTGACCGGCAAGGCGGTCTACAACAGCGTTATCGATGCGCAGTACCGCAACACCCATCTGTTCGAGTACTGGAACTACGTGTCACCGTTCGAAGCGGCGCTGCAGCAGGCCCTGATGCACCACGCCAGCTTGCCTGGCGCCACGCCGGCCACCGCCGCCGCCTTGCGCGCGGCCTATGTCAGCGGCATGGACGGCACCGACCACTGGAGCGCGATGAGCGCCCGGACCGATCCGTACCTGGCCCATTTGCAGGTGTACACCTGGGGCAGCAATGCCATCAAGTCGCACGAGGGCAATAACTTCGCGGCGCTGGCGCAGTACGGCCTGGGCACGCGCAGCGCCGCCGCCAACCTGAACGCGGCGGCGCACTATCTGCATTACCTGCACGGGGTAAATCCGCTCGGTAAAGTCTATCTGTCGAATATGGGCGCGCTCGGCGCCACCAATTCGGTCGATCAGTTCTATCACACCTGGTTCGCGCACGGTTCGGCCAAATGGGACAGCGTCAAGGATTCCACGTACGGCCCGCCGCCGGGCTTCCTGGTGGGCGGTCCCAATCCCGGCTATCACTGGGAAAACGGTTGCCCCGCGGTGCATCCGCTGTGCGGCACGCAGTCGCCCACGCCGCCGACCGGGCAGCCGCCGCAGAAATCGTATGTGGACTTCAACGATTCCTGGCCGCTGAACTCATGGGAAGTGACCGAGAATTCGAACGGCTACCAGAGTGCGTATATCCGGCTGCTGTCGCGTTTCGTTTCTTAACCCGGCCAGCGGGTTCACTTGTTGCGCTGCGGGCCGTGCACGCAGGCCATCTCGATCAGGCCGGACGCGTCGGCGTGCGCGCCGTCGAGCGCCGCCAGCACCGACGCGAGCGGCGCCAGCAAGCCGGTGACGATATGCGCCTGGTTGCGCCCGTTCTTTTTGCCGTGATACAGCGCCCAGTCCGCCAGGCGGATGCCGGGCTCCCAGTCGCCGTCTTCCGCTCCGGCGCCGGGCAGGGGCAGCGTGACCACGCCGGCGCTGAGCGTCACCGGCACGTTGCCCGCGCCGGCCTCGACCGGCGTGGCGCCGGTGCCGTGCAGCACCCGCGCGACAATGTCGGCCACGTGCGCCGGGTCGGCCGCCGGGGCGTAAATGAGGAATTCCTCGCCGCCCCAGCGCATCACCATGTCGGAATCGCGCATCGCCGCGCTCAGGCGCCGCGCCACCTCGACCAGCACCGCGTCGCCCACGCCGTGCCCCCAGCGGTCGTTGATTTGCTTGAAGTGGTCGATGTCCATCAACACAATGCAGTCGACGCTGCGCGGATCGTCGCCGGGGCGCCCGCGCTTGCCGCGCACAGCCATCTTTTCCAGGAACGAGCGCCGGTTGTACAGGCCGGTCAGGGCGTCGTGCCGCGAGTGATAGCTGAGCTGGGAGTTGAGCTGGTTCAGGCGTACGTTGGCGCCGGCCGAGCGCCGGTACAGCACCAACACGACAGCGCCGGCGGCGACCATCAGCAGGGCGCCGACCGTGGTCAGCAGTTGCAGCAGGTTGCGGCTGCGCAGGTCGGCGTCCTTGACCTGGTTTTCGCGGCGCAGCAGATCGATCTGGCGGGTGCGCTGGCCGGCCTCGTATTCTTCCTGTAAGGCGGCAACGGCCCGGTCGCGCGCGGCGCGCTCGCCGCTGTGCTGCGCGGCCTGCTGCTTGCGCACCGTCGCCAGCGCGTCCTTGTATAAGCCGGCCTGTTCCTGCATGCGGCCCTTTTCGTCGAGCATGGCGGCTACGTCGGCGATGGCGCCGGCCTGCTCCATGTTGGCGATCACCGCATCGATGTAGGGAAGTCCTTCGGCGAAGCGTTTCTGGCCCATCAGCGCGAAGCCGAGGTTGGCTTTGGCCATGAGAACCATGTTCTCGTCCTTGACCCGCTCCGATGCGCTCAAGGCGAGCCGCGCCTCTTGTTCGGCGCGCGGGTAGTCGTGCTGGCGCAGGAAATAGTCGGCGATGTTGCCGCGCACCTCGGCTTCGAGCCCGGCCTGGCCGCCGCGCGTGGCGCTGTCGAGCGCGTTGTTGAAGGCGGCGATGCCTTCCTTGTCGCGCTGTTGCTTGAGCAGGGCGATGGCGTCCGTGAACTGGAGCCGCCCCACGGTGCGCGCCGCCAGATCGGGCTCGCGCAGCGCCTGGCCGATGGTTTCGATCGCCTTGGCCGGGTTGTCGATGTTGATGTACACGCGCGCGATGCGCGTCAGCAGCTGGGCGCGGCTATCACCGGCCTTCGGATCGTCCTGCTGCAGCGTAAGCGCCTGCAAATAGGACGCCAGGGCTTTGTCGAACTGGCCTTTGGCATTGAAGGCGTCGCCCTCGGCCCTGCCCAGGGCAATGCGCAGCATCGGCGGCGGATGTTCCGGCAGGCCGGCCCGGACTTTCGCCAGGGCTTCCTGCGCTTCGTGCGTGCGGTTCTGGTCGAGTAACTGGTGCACCGCGCCCAGCCTGGCCAGCGCCGCGAACACGGGATCGTTGTTGTCGATCGCCAGCAGCAGCGCCTGGCGCTCGAGCGCATATGCGCGCTCGAGCTGGCCGGCGTCTTCGCGCAGCGTCACTTCGGTGCGCAGCAGGTCGCGCCGCAGCGGGTAGGGCGCGTCCTTGCCGGTGCGCGCCTGCAGCGCCTCCAGCCGCGCCAGGGCGTCCAGGGTCGAGCTATGCGACAGCGTGCGGATCGCATCGAGTTCGGCGCCGGCCAGCGCCCCGGAGGGCGCCGCGGCCAGCAAGGGCGCGCCCGGCAGGCAGAAGGTGAGCGCAAGGCACAGGAGCAGGCGAGACGATAGCGGCATAACAACCCGAAAGTCGTGGTGGCAAGTCCACCGGGACGCGTGTCCGCACTGCTGTCGCGGCCGGCGGACACTGGATGATCGATTATGAATCAAATTGCCCGGCTTGCCAGAAGTCTTGTTGCATGCGCACCCATATTGCGATGCTCATCTGCAACAGCCTATTCAATCAGGCGGGCACCACGCTGACGCGGGCGAAGCGCAGGTTGTCGAAGACCTTGATGCGCCCCTTCAGCGGCCACCAGTCGTACAGGAAAATCTGCACCGGGCGCCACATCGCCACCCAGCCGATGATGGTCAGGCTTTCGTGGGCGATCTTGGCGGTCGGGCCGGGGACCAGGCTGGTGATGGCCTCGGCCAGCAGCAGGCAGGCGGCGACGAAGACCAGGCCGACGACGAGGCTGAGCCGGCCCACGCGCAGCAGTTGGCTGAGCTCGCCGCGTACCAGTCCGATCTTGTAACCGTAGTAGTTGTGGATGGCGTCGCCCACCAGTGCGCCGGCTTCTTCCAGCGCCACCGGCTCGTCGATATGGATGGTCAGGTGCAAGTGGCAATCGTGCGGCAGAGACAGCGCCCAGTTCTCGATGAAGGCTTCGCAGGCGCGGTCGAGATCCTTGTTCAAAAAGGGTGTCGGGTCCAGCGAGTTAAACAGCTGGCGCAGCTCGCGCACGCGCAAGTCGAGGGTGTGGGTCGGATGCTGGCTGATGTGCATGGCGCTCGTCTTTCCGCGTGGAGCGTGGTGACATCGTCGGGCTGGGCTCGGGGAGCGCAAGGACCGTGTCGGTTCCTTGCCATTCTACCGCGCCAGGGCGTCGCGCTGACTTTGCACGGCCCAGCCCTGGCACGCGTGGCCCGCAACGCCGGCAAACTTGCATTGCAGGCAAAATTTGGAAATTGACATTGTTGGCAAAATGAATGATGATCCCGGCGCGGTCCGCGCTCACTCTTACCTTCGACCTTGCCATGACGTTGACCAAGTTTTCCCAGTTTCTCAGTCCACCAGTGATGGCCGCCATGGCGCTGTGCGGCCAGGCCCACGCGCAGGTCGCGCCGCCCAGCGCGCCGCCGGCAACGCCCGCGCCCGTGACAAGCGCGCCGGCCCCGCTGCCGCAGGTCGAGATCGCCGCCACGCGCACCGATGAGCAGCGCACCTCGGGCACGTTCCGCCAGACCGTCGGCACGGCCGAGCTGGTGCGCTATGGCGACGGCAGCGTGCTCGACGTGCTGCGGCGCCAGCCCGGACTTGTCGTCAATGGCGTTCCGGGACGCAAAGGCGGCGAAGTGAGCATGCGCGGCCTGGGCAGCGGCTATGTGCGCATCCTGCTCAACGGCGAGCCGGCCCCGCCCAACTTCTCGCTCGACAACCTCGCCCCGGACGTGGTCGATCGCATCGAAATCCTTGGCGTTCCCACGGTCGAGATGGGGACGCAGGCGATCGCCGGCACCATCAATATCATCCTCAAGCGCAGCAATGGCAAGAACCAGCGGCAACTGCGCGCCGGTATCTATCACGATAACGACCGCACCAAGCCGCAGCTCTCCGGCACCTGGAGCGGACAGGACGACACGCTGGCCTGGCTGGTGACGGCCGCCGCGCGCCAGCTGAGCGGCGACGAAACCTACCTCACCCGCACCGAAGGCGCGGGCGAGGAGGGGGTCATCCTGCGCGACATGACGCAGTTCAACGAGGATCGCGGCTGGAACTGGAGTCTTGCGCCGCGCATCAGCAAAAAATTCGGCGCCGACGATTCGCTGGCGCTGCAAAGCTATCTGTCCGGCACCACGTACGACAGCGCGGGTTTCGGGCGCACCGATTTTTTGCGCGGACCGGAGACGCAGTTCGCCAACGAGAACTACACCAGCGAGGGTTCGTCGCTGACGATCCGCAACAACCTGACCTGGATGCGGGCGCTTGGCGCGAGCAGCAAGCTGGAGGCGAAAGCCGGCGCGACCTATGCGCGCTCGGACGCGTCGAGCGGCGTCGATTTTGTCGACCGCGCGCAGCGCTTGCGCAACCGCCAGGATAGCGCGCGCGACAATCACAATCGCAGCGTGACGGCCTCGGCCAAGCTGCGCACGGCGTACAGCGACAAGCACGCTTTTGTGAGCGGCGCCGAGCTTCAGCGCGACCGCGACCTGTACCATCGCAGCGACGTGATCGATGCGCGTTCGCGGCTCGACCAAACCGGCAGCGCTTTTCGCGTCGACAGCCGCCGCTATGCGCTGTACGCCCAGGATGAATGGGACGTCACGGCGCGCGTGGCGCTGTATCTCGGCCTGCGCTGGGAGCGGGTGGAACTGCACAGTGCCAATAATCTCGGGCAGCAGGTGGATTTTGCCAGGGCCATGCTCAGTCCGGTGCTGCAGAGCGTGTGGCGCTTGCCCGGCACCAAGTCGGACCAGCTGCGCCTGGGATTGGCGCGCACCTGGCGCGTGCCGTCGAGCGAGAGCCTGATCGCCGGGCGCAGCATGTCGGTGGTCAACACGATGACCCGGCCCGATACCAGCGGCAATCCGGACCTGCGGCCCGAGCGCGCGCTGGGACTCGACCTGGCCTACGAACACTATCTGAGCCAGGATGGCATGGTCGGCGTGGGCCTGTTCGCGCGCCGCATCGACGATGTGACCTTGACCCGCACCGTGCGCGAGGGCGAGCGCTGGGTGGCGCGTCCCTTCAACAGCGGGCGGGCGCTGGCGCGCGGCATCACGCTCGAGACCAAATTCAAGCTGCCGCAGCTGGTCGCCGGCGCTCCGGCGCTGGACGTGCGCGCCTCGCTCGCGCGCACCTGGTCGGCGGTCGACGCGGTGCCGGGACCGGACAACCGGATCGGCAACCAGGCGCCGCTGTCGGTCAATGTCGGGGCCGACTACAGCTTCAGCGCGGCGCCGGTGTCGGCGGGGGCGACGGTCGGGTATGTGAGGAACGGGACGGTGCGCCTGTCGGGCAATGAAACATCGAGCGAATCGAACAAGCGCGTGCTTGAGGGCTATGTGCTTTGGAAGTTCACGCCCAAGGTGCATCTGCGCCTGAGCGCGTCGAACTTGCTGCATGAGGATGATCTGAAGCGCTCAAGCTATGCCGGCGAGGCACTGTGGCAGAACAAGACCGTGACGGCGCCGACCTATACCGTGCTGCGGGCGATCGCTGAACTGAAGTTCTGAGGCGTCCGGGGCGTTTACCGCGTTCGCGGCCGGGACGCGGCGCCGCTTCGTCAACAGCATCGGCAAGGGCGACGAAGTCGACATGCCGCTCCACCACCTTGAGCGCATTTCCACCGTTTTTTTCGAGATGCCCTTGAAGTATTTTTATGCCAATGTTGTATGTGTGTCACCTTCGCCGCAGGAATGATTGATAAGCTCTTGCCTTGTCGATAACGCTATTGAAAGTAGGGAAATATGATGCTCAAGAAGATGCTCGGGGCGGCAGCCATGGCGCTGTGCGCGGTGGCGGCGCAGGCTGCGCCACAGGAATACGAATGGACGTACACCGGCTTTGCCGACCTGGATAACTGGTGGTGGAAGCCGGACGTCACGGTCAGCGGGCGCTTCGTGGCCGACGACCGGAATGCGAACGGCACCTACGATCTCTCGGAAGTGACGTCGTTCGATTACGACGGGTTCGACATGTCGACCTGCGGCGGCGCGCGCGAGTGCGACCTGAAGAAGTTTTCCTACGATCCGGCGGGCGCGCTCTCGTTCGATTTCTATGCGTCCGAAAGCTTCGAGATGTCCGGTGGCGCAAACTGGCACATCACCACTGGCCAGAGCTGGGGCCGGGCGGTGACTTATCCCACCGACTCGTACTTCAAGATCTACCTGTGGGATCCGAGGACGACCTTGAGCATCACGCCGGTACCGGAACCGCAGACCTGGCTGATGCTGGGCGTCGGCCTGCTGGCCCTCGGCGCGCGTGCGCGGAGTAAGGCGCGCTAACTAGGAACACTAGCATCGTCAGCTCTGCCTGCCGCCTCATGCGGGCACAATGGAGTCCTGTCATCAAGCCGTCATATTTCGGCGCTAGAGTGGGACCCATAAAAACAACAATCAAGGCGGTCACCATGACCGGTAACACGACAAAGAACACCAAGCCGCGCACCACGCGGACGCGCCCGGCGCCGGATAGTCCCCCATCCGGCGCGCGCACCCTGAACATCGCGCGCAATATCGATATCAAAAGGCATCCCCTCGGGATGCTTTTTTTTCGTCCCGACGATCCGTCGCGGACACCCGCCGTCAACCAACCAGGAGCCCGCATGAGCACCCCCGGCAACAAAGAAACGTTCACGTTCAATCTCAGCGGCCGCCAGCAAGTGTGGGCGCTGCGCGTCGCGGCCGGCGCCGGCGCCGTGGTCACGCTGGGCGCACTGGCGCCGCTCATCTGGGGCGCGGTCAGCGGCGGCCTGGGGCTGCTGGCCCTGATGCTGGTCGGCGCCGTCGGCGTGGGCCTGTTCCAGGCCTTGCCGCTGCTCGGACAGAAGCTGGAAAACCGCCTGCTGGCGGCGCGCAAGGCCGAAGCGCGCGCCAACCCGATCGAGCAGTTGCAGAACTTCCTGCTGCAAAAGCGCGAGCGCGTGGTCGCCTTCAAGCAGTCGGTGGTGCGCATCGGGGCGCAGATCAAAAGCATGACCGACATGATCGAGGAGCGCAAACGCCAGAAGCCCGGCTACGACGCCAGCCGCCAGGAAAACGCGGTCAACGCGATGCGGGACGCGCATGTGCTGCTGGTCGTCAAATACAAGAACGCCGAACTGGCCCTGGTGCAGCTGAGCGAGGTGGTCGAGGACAAGAAATTCGAATGGCGCTTCGGCCAGGCCGGCCAGGCCGCGCTGCAGAACCTGAACGCCACCAGCGGCCAGGAACTGCTCAACCAGATGCTGGCCGACGAAGCCTTCGACAGTGTGCGCGACAACTTCAACCAGGTGTTCTCGGAGCTCGAAATGGAAGCCGAAAAACTCAGCAACGCACAGGCGCTGTCCTTCGATGACGGCATGGCGATCGACCTGGCGTCGATCCGGATGGGCAGCATGGAAAAGACAAGGAGCTGATGATGTTCTGGACACTCATACGCTGGGGCGGCACCGTGGTGGTGGTCTTGCTGGTCCTGGCCGCCTTGATGGCAACGCAGCACGAGCAAAGCGCCACGCCGGCGCCGCCGGCCGACGCGCAGCAGCAGACCAACAAGAACTTCAATTTCTAGACGCGCATTCATATAACAACAAGGAAAACACCATGAAAACCAAGATGATCCCTTTGTCCCTGACGCTTGCCCTGGCCTTCTGCGCAACGCCATCCCACGCGGCCCGCCTCGACGGCGCGCCGCCGGCCGCCTGCGATGGCCTGAAAGTGGCCACCGGCCCCGCCGGCAAAGGCTACTCCAAGCTGTACGCCGACCTGGTGCGCGTGTCGAAAAACACCATGCCGCTGTGCGAAGTGAACACCGAAGGCGGGCTCGATAACCTGACCACGCTGTCGATCAAGAAGGCCGACGTCGGCATCGTGCCGATGGACGCGCTCAAGAAAATGGCGGAAGGCGACGCCAGCATCGCTGCGCTGCTGGTGGTCGCTTCGCTCAACAGCAACTACCTGCACATCGTCACCTCCGCCAACGGCTTCACCCTGGAGGGGCCGAAGAAGTACGGCGTGCTCAAGGGCGACACGCGCACCGTGCGCATCACCAAGATGTCGGAACTGCGCGGCGCGCCGGTGGCGCTGGTCGGCTCGGCCCAGCTGATGGTGCGCCAGCTCGACAAGCTACTTGGCTACAATATGCGCTACATCGACGTCGACAGCGACGCCGCCGCGTTCCAGAAAGTGCGCTCCGGCGAAGCCTACGCGGCCTTCTCGGTGGCCGGCTGGCCGCACGGGCAGATCAGCCGCCTGGCGCAAAACAGCGGCCTGACCCTGGCAAGCTTCGATGTGCCGACCAGCAGCCCGTACAGCGTGCGCCCGTTCAGCTACAAGAACATCGGCGTCTACAACGTGCAGGCGCTGGCGGTGCAAAACGTGCTGGTCACGCGCCCCTTCAGCGGCAGCAAGATCGGCGACGTGGCCGCCCTGCGCCAACTGCTCGAGCGCGAACTGCTGGAACTGAAGGATGGCGATTTCGAGCCGGGCTGGAACGAGATCAAGTCCTTCGACGGCAACGTCGAGTGGACCCGCTTTGCCGGCGTGGCGGTCAAGCGCAAGTGAAGCGGCCGCTGCGCCCGATGTCAGGACACGTCCAGCGCCGCCAGCAGGCGCCGCACCGCCGCGAACTCGACCGGCTTGGACAGGTGATGGTCGAATCCGGCGGCGATGGCGGCCTCCACATCCGACGGCTGGCCCCAGCCGGTCAGGGCGATCAGGAGCGGCTGCTTTTCGAGCGGCATGGCGCGGATGCGGCGCGCCAGTTCGTAACCGTTGATGTCGGGCAGGCCGATATCGAGAATGCATGCCTGCGCCGGATGCGCGCGCAGGTAGCCGGTGGCCTGCTCGCCGCAATGGGCGACGGCGGTGCGGTAGCCGCCCAGGTCGAGTACGGCCGTCAGCATCTCGGCCGCATCGCGGTTGTCGTCCACCACCAGCACCTGAAGCGGGGCGGGGCGCGCAGCCGCCTGCGCGCCGCTGGCCGCGCCGCTGCGCACGTCTGGTGCGAGCGGCAGGCGCACCGTGAAGGTGCTGCCCTGTCCCGCACCGGCGCTGGTGGCGCCGATGGCGCCGTGATGCAGTGCCACCAGCCCCTTGGCCAGCGCCAGGCCGATTCCCAGGCCGCCGTGCGCGCGCTTGAGGGCCGGTTCGAGTTGCGAGAACATCTCGAACACGGCGTCCAGCGCCTCGGGCGGAATACCGATGCCGCTGTCGCTGACGGCGATCACGGCCATGCCATCGTCTTCGCGCAGCGCGAGCGCGATGCGCCCGCCCGGCGGCGTGTATTTGCAGGCGTTGCCGAGCAGGTTGACCAGCACCTGGGTCAACCTGGTCGGGTCGCCCCGCACCGTCAGGGGCCTGGGCGGCAAGGCCAGCGTGAGCGCATGGCCGGCGGCGCCGATCTACGCCTGCAGGTCGGCCACCGCCGACCGCACTATCTCGCCCAGCAGCCTGTCGGACTTGGGGAGTCGAAGCGAAAAAATAGCTGGGCGAGGCCAGATTTTGGCGCTTTCGCAGTGCCAATAGCTCGCTATTGGCACTGCGAAAGCGGTGAAATATGGACCGTCCCAGCTATTTTTGCAGCCGACGATCCCAAGTCCGACAGGCTGCCAGGCACACCGGCTCGACGCGCAGCACCAGCTTGCCCTGGCTGATGCGCGCCACTTCCATCAGGTCGTCGACCAGGTGCGACATATGGCGCAGCTGGCGGTCGAACATGTCGACGATGCGCTGAATAGAGCATCTGTGACGATGCCATTCCCAGATTGCGAAGCTGGTTAAACAAATCGTCCTCCACTATGATGGTCTTCAGAAATCGTTCCGCTCTTGTTCTTACCAGACGGAACTGTTCACGGACCAGCACGCCAACGTCAACGTGCTCAGTGGTCTGGATTACGGCTGCTACAGTACGGTTACCCGCGCGCGGCGCCTACAGCGCCAAGTCGTTCACGATGCACGAAGGTCCCGCCGCCGCGATGGCCGCGGTCGTTATGGCACTGGCAAGCTCGCCGATGGCCGCTTGGCTGCGCATGGCACGGGCAAGGTTCAGGCCGCCGATTAGGACACCGAGCATCGCCCATGCCCTCGCGCGTGCCGCGGCGTGGTCCTCGGCCTGCAGTCCGCGAGCGACGATGTCGACAATCACATTCATCTTTTCTTCGAACACAGTCTGCATGGCCGAGTCCGCACGGACAAGGTCTGGCGTCAGGGAAGCCATCGCGCAACCGCATTCGAGGTCTTCCCGGTGCGCCTTGCCCATGTAGTAATCGACAAACGCCTTTAGCCAACCGGCGCCGAACTCACGCTGATAGTACGGAATACCGCTGATCACTTCGTCAAGTCCGACACCGAGCGCGACCTCGAAGGCGCCGATCTTCGAGCCGAAGTGCGAGTAGAAGGCTCCCGACGTGACGCCCGCCCCCTTTGCCAGCGCATCCACGCCGACACCGGCAAAGCCGTGCTTGCGGAAACCGCGACTGATCGCCTCGGTCACTCTGAGCCGCGTTTCGTCCTTGTTTACACCTTTATGTCGCATCGCATCCCTCAATGAATATATCGATCGCTATTTAGCGATTGACAATATAACGATCGTTATTTAATATCCTCATCAGCGATCGTTATGTAGCGATCGTTATTTTAACTTAACAGAGAGCCCGTATACCTATGAAAATTTGCATGGTGTCCGTGAACAGCACATTCAAGCTAGCCGCCGTCACCGTCCTCGCGACGGTTTTCGGCGCGTTCAATGCCGCCGCCCAAACTACCCTCATTCAACAGGAGAAAAGCATGACCCACAAAGCGTATGTCTATACTGAACTACAACTTTCCGTCCCGTTCGAAAACGTGCCGTGGAAGCGAATCAACGACAGCATCAAGAAGCAGCCGGGCTTCATCAACAAGACCTGGCTTGCGGGCGTCGGCAACCATTCCGCAGGGGGACTGTATGCCTTTGATACGATCGAAAACGCGCAGAAGTTCGTGACGGGCTACTTCCCGGAAGAAGCACGCAGTTTTGGCGTCGCACAAACGACACGGGTATTCGACGCCGCAGCGACCGAAGCGGCGAGCCGGGAAATGAACTCGGTTCACTATGATGGCAAGATCGACGTCAAGCCCGGTGCCTACGTCTATACGGAAGTGCAACTGCATGCCATGCCCTTCGACCAGGCTGTGCCTTGGCGCAAACTCAATCCGGTCCTGAAGCGCCAGCCAGGTCTATTGTCGAAGACCTGGCTGTCCGGTGTACATAGCGGAACCCCAGGAGGGCTGTACGCGTTCGACACGGTCGAGAATGCCCGCAAGTTCGCGGTGGACTACTTCCCGACGGAGGCGACCGCTCTGAACGCCGCTTTCTACACCCGAATATTTGATGCGAACGTGACCGAAATCGCGAGCCGGGACATGCACTCGCCGTACTACCGCTAGCCAACTGCAGGTGAAGCTCAGCCTGTGCGCGGGGCTTCTTTTACGCTTACCCATTACCGCCAAAGATTGGAGGAACACATGTCGCTCGCCCCCGGGAAGGCGCCGCCGAATATCACAGTCAATTCAGCGCCGGCGTCCCAAGCCGGGGCGATCATCGCCGGCCGCATGTTGCACACAATGCTAAGGGTGCGGGACTTGGACGTCTCGCTCGATTTCTACCAGCGCATTTGCGGCATGCGGCTGTTGCGGCGCATGGACTTCAGCGAGGGACGATTCACGCTGGCCTTCGTCGGCTATGGCGAGGAGAACGACACCACGGTGCTGGAGCTCACGCACAACTGGGACCAGCGTGCATATGCAATAGGAACCGCATATGGGCATATTGCGATCGGCGTAGCGGATATATTCGCTGCCACGCAGGACGCGGCGGCCGCCGGTGCGAAAGTGACACGTGCTGCCGGGCCATTGCAAGGTGACAGGAACGAGATCATTGCCTTTATCGAAGATCCGGACGGCTACAAGGTGGAGCTGATCCAGCACAAGGCGAGCACGGCATAAAATTAACCATGTTTCAAAGTCGACGCACTTTGCTCACGTGGTCTGGTCGGGGCCAACAAACGAGGGTTTGTCTCACTCCCGCGTCCGACCAGCGAGCGGCGGGTAGCTCAAGCACAACGACAATCCACAATCCCTTTCCAATATTCAAAGTCCAGCTAGGCCGGTCGCTCAAGAACCTGATCGAGTTGGTCGAGCGGCTTGAAGCGGCCAAGGTGGGGCTGCGCAGCCGAAGCCGTGCGCGAATACCAGTGTGGCCGGACCGTACCCGCGCATCTTGACGTTGTTGCGGTGTTCAATGCGCATGCCAGAGCCAGATAAATCGTGCGCCAGCGTGGGCGCCGTCGACGCCGATTATAGCAAGGGCATGCGCTGGCGTGCGCGCGGCTGCTCGCTGCGGAAGCGCCGATGTTGCATAATTATGGATCGGAAATGCATGCTATCCATAACAAGGGGAATCGAGTGAACAAGCATCTGCAGCATTGTGGCGCCGTGCTGGCCGTCCTGGCGGCGGGAACCACGCAGGCGGCGAGCCTGGCATTGACCTGTGGCGACAGCGGCAAGGCCGGTTTGGAAGCGAAGCGCATCAAGGCGATGGCCGCCGGCGTGGTCAAGCGGCAATCGAAGCATGTGTTGCAGGTCGAGGCCGCCGGCAAGACGCTGGCATTCACCGACAAGCCGCCTTACGACGAGCCGCTGGACGGTGAACGCTATGCATTTTGCGAGCGAAAGGAGGGCTTCATCCTGCTCGCCCATGTCAATGGCGACGAGTTGACGGGCAAGCTGGTTAACGAAGCAACGGGCAAGGTCGGCCCCGGCGGCGACGCCGTGCTGTTTTCGGCCGACCGGCGCGCCTACCTGGCCACGTCGCAGGACAACGGCAGGGATGGCGCCACCTGGACTGTCTATGCGCTCGACGGCCGCCAGTCCTGGACCGGGGGCGATTATCTCCTGCATCCCACCAAACCGGACTACAAGGCGGCCGAGCTGTCAGAAGAACGCTGGGAGGCGAACGGCGAACTGAGCGCGCAGGCGCGGTGCATCGAAGGCAAAATGGCGCCGTGGCGGGTCAAGCTGGTCAAGTCCGGCGGCACCTGGAATTGGCACCCCCACCGCAAGTGCCCGGATGCATGATTGGCTGCGCAGCGGTATCATGCCGCAACCGCGCGATCAGCGCATCAGCTGCGGGTCCGGAGCGAGATACGCGGCCGGCTGCGCCGTGGCGGCCCCATCGAGCCGCGTACACAGCGCTTCCATCGTGGCCATGGACTCGCGCAGGCCGGCCAGGCCCGACTGCGCCTCCAGCAGGCACACCCACGGATCGATCCCGAAGCGCTGGGCCGCGTGCCAGTCGGCCCAGTCGTATTCCAGGGTCAGCCTGAACAGGTCGCCGGGGCTGGCGTCGGCCTGGATCAGCGCTTCCTGGCCGACGACGTACAAGGCCAGCGCCAGCGCCAGCACGCCGCCCTCGCGCTGGCGCAGCAGGGTGCACAGCTCGTCGGTCTGAAGCAGCTTCATCGGTTTTGCCTGCACCGCCGCCACCCGCCGCGCCAGGCCGCCGCCCGCATCGGGCAGGGGCGCCGTGCCGTTGACGTCGTCGAGCGAGCGGTCGAGGAAGCTGTCGGGCAGGAACAGGCTGACGATCGGATAGATTGCCTGGATCATGGCGCTCGTGCCTCAGAACGCCAGGCTGCCCGACAACACCACGGTGCGCGGGGTCGCCGCCACCAGGTAGCCGGCGTCGAACGAGGAGCCGGTCGAGGCCCAATAGTTGCGGTTGGCGGCATTGTCGATGCGCGCGCGCAGGGTCAGCGTGCGCGCGCCGATGCTGGTCAGGTAACGCGCACCGATGTCGATGCGGGTCCAGGCCGGCACTTGCTTGGTATTGGCCAGGTCGGCATATTGGGTCGAGGTGTACAGCGAGCGCAGATTGACGCTCAGGCCGGACACGCCGGGCACATCCCATTCGGCGCTGGCGTTTAGCTGCGTTTTCGGGGCGCCGATGGCGTGCTTGCCGTTGTTGGCGGCGATGTTGGTGTTGCCCTGTTCGGTATCGAGCAGGGTCAGGCCGCCCAGCAGGCGCACGCCGCGCAGCGGAGCGCCGAACAGCGACAATTCCACGCCTTGGTTGCTTTGTTCGCCGAACAGGCCGGCCACATCGCCCTGGATGGCCAGCAACGGTTTGGCGGTCGTAAACACCGCCGCGCTCATGCCGAGTTTGCCGCCGTCATACTTGACGCCGGCTTCCTTCTGTTTCGACTTGTACGGCGAAAACACTTCGCCGAGATTGGCCACCTGGCGCCCGGCCGCGGTGTTGCCGCTGGCCACAGGTCCCTTGACCAGGGCTTCGATGTAGTTCGCATACACCGACACGCGCTTGTTGACCTTGTACACCACGCTGGCCACCGGGGTGTTGGCGCTGCCGTCGTACTGCGAGGTTTGCTGCGCGCTGCCGTAGGCGAAACCGGCATCCTTGATGGTCTGGCGGCGCAGGCCGAGGGTGATCATCACATTGTCGTCGAGCAGGGAAACGGTATCGGCCACGGCGTAGCTGGTGAGGATGGTTTTTTGCGTGATGCGCGGGTCGCTCATCACCCCGCCGGTGAAGAAATCGGGCAGTGGCGCGGCTGCGTCGAGCGGGTGGTAGATGTTGGTCGGCACGCCGGCAAAATTGCTGATCGCGTAGGCATTTTTCGCTTCGTTCCAATGTCCCGACCAACTGGCCACCAGCGCGTGCGCGAGCGCGCCGGTACGCACCCTGGCGCGCAGGCCGAGTTCGCCGGTGCGGATTTCCTGCTTGC
Source organism: Massilia rubra (assembly GCF_011682065.1). Lineage (GTDB taxonomy): Bacteria > Pseudomonadota > Gammaproteobacteria > Burkholderiales > Burkholderiaceae_D > Telluria_A > Telluria_A rubra. The sequence goes on from NZ_VUYU01000020.1 coordinate 56,914, forward strand.
GCGCATTGTCGAAGCGGTACACGCTGGCATTGCCGTCGAGCGAAGACAGCGCCGGCTCGCCCAGGCTGTTCGATTCCTTGGTGGACCGGGTGCCCACGGCCGCCCAGGCGGTCATCTCGTTGCCGAGATCAACTTCGGCGCGCATCGTGCCGAATACATCGCGCTCCCTGGAAAAGCTCCAGGGCTGGCCGAAGTTACGCCTGGCGTCGGGCGCGCCGGGAATGGCGGCGATGCCGGCCGTGCCGACGCTCGGACGCGGTGCGTCGAGGTCGAAATCCTGGTAGCCCGCATCGGCCGACAGGCGCAGCGCGCGCGCGCGGTAATCGAGGCCCACCGAGAACATGCTCACCCCGTGTTCTTCGCGCGCCACACTGGTTTCGCCGCCGCGTTTGGCGGCATTGAGGCGCATGCCGAACTGCTGCTGGTCGCCAAAGCGGCGGCCGAGGTCGATTGCGGCGTAGGCATGGCCGCCACTCTCGACGCCGACTGTTACTTCGGTCAGCGGACTGTTGCCGGCGCGCTTGGGCATCAGGTTGATGGCGCCGCCGCTGCCGCTGCCGCCCGGCGCGGCCCCGTTCAGGAACGCGCTGGCGCCGCGAAACACTTCCACCCGTTCCAGCAGTTCGGGCGAGACATACTGGCGCGGCAGCACGCCATACAGGCCGTTGTAGCCGACATCGTCCGAATCGAGCGCGAAGCCGCGGATCATATAGACTTCCTGGAAATTGCCGTAGCCGCGGGACAGGCGCACCGCCGGGTCGCTCTGCAGCAGGTCGCCGACGCTGCGGGCCTGCTGGTCGGCGATGAACTGCTGGGTATAGCTGGTGCTGCTGAACGCCGAATTCATGATGTCCATATTGCCCAGCAAGCCCATGCGCCCGCCGCGCGCCACCTGCCCGCCGGCATACGCCCGCGACAAGCCTTCCGCCGACGCGTCGGCCGACGCCGTTACGGTGACGGTGGGAATGGCGGCGTCGCTCTCGACGGCGCTGGTCTGCGCCTGCGCCTGCGCGGCGAAGCTGGCCAGCAGGAAGGCGGCGAGGGCGAAAGGGGTGGGGGCGAAGTGAGGCTTATGCATGGCGGGTTGTCAGTAAGTCAGGTGGAAACGATTCCCATTATAAACTGCCAGGTGCGCAGGTTTCTGGTAATTGAGAATGATCTCCATTATCATTCGCGTTTAGCCACTGTGCCAGCCTGCCCGGCGCCCTCTGTCATGACACCGAATACCGTCCGCCGCTGGGCCTGGATACACAAGTGGACCAGCCTGGTCTGCACGATCTTCATGCTGCTGCTGTGCCTGACCGGCCTGCCGCTGATCTTCCATCACCAGATCGGGGAACTGCTGGGCAACGAGATCGTCGCGCCCGAGATGGCGCCCGGCACGCCCAAGGCCAGTGTCGACACCGTGATCGGCGCCGGCCTGGCCCTGTATCCGGACATGGTGATGCAATACATGTCGCAGGAAGCCGACGACGACAAGATCTGGCACCTTACCGTGGGCAAGACCCGGCTCGACCCGGATTTCAAGTCGATCGCGGTCGATTCCCGCACCGGCAAAGTGATCCGGGAAAACAAGTTCGAAGGCACCTTCATGAACATCATGCTGCGCCTGCACGCGGACCTGTTTGCCGGGCTGTGGGGCATGCTGTTTTTGGGGTTGATGGGGTTGCTGTTCCTGATTGCCACGGTGTCCGGCGTGGTGCTGTACGCGCCCTTCATGCGCAAGTTGCAATTTGGCACCGTGCGGCGCGAGCGCGCCAGCCGCCTCAAGTGGCTCGACATGCATAACCTGCTCGGCATCGTCACCCTGGTGTGGGCGCTGGTGGTCGGCGCCACCGGCATGATCAATACCTGGGCCGACCTGCTGCTGAAGTACTGGCAGAACGACCAGTTGGCCGCCATGATCGCCCCCTACAAGGACCTGCCCGCGCCGGCCGCGCTGGGGCCGTTGCGGCCGGGGGTCGACGCTGCGCTCAAGCTCGAGCCCGGCATGCAGGTCGGCTTCATTGCCTGGCCCGGCACCGCGTTTTCCAGTCCCCATCACTACGGCATCTTCATGCACGGCAAGGAAGCGCTGACCTCGCGCCTGTACAAGCCGGTGCTGGTCGATGCCGTGACTGGCCGCGTGACCGACAGCCGCGACCTGCCGTGGTACCTGACCGGCTTGCTGATTTCCCAGCCATTGCACTTTGGCGATTACGGCGGGGTCTGGATGCAAGTCTGGTGGGCCTTGCTCGACATCGCCACCGTCGTGGTGCTGGGCAGCGGGGTCTACCTGTGGCGCAAGCGCAAGCGCGCGCGCGCCGGCAACCCGCAGCTCAGGGGCGCCGCCGTGGCCGCCGGGAGCGCGCCATGAAAGCGCCGTTCCTGGCCCTGTGGGGCTGGCCCATCGTGTTTGGCGTGCTCACTTGCGTCGGCCTCGTCGCGGCCCTGCTCGGCGATGGCTGGTGGGATGCGGTGTCGGCCGCGACCCTCGGCATGCCGGTGCTGGCGTGCGCCTGGTATGGCCTGAAGCGCTAGCCGGCTTGATAGAAAGCCTTCCGGCCGGGGAGCGGCTGTATCTGATGGAACCAGCCCATTCAAGCGTGCCGCTAGCACGTGCTGTCCTCAATCGCCCCGAGATGCCTTCCACTAACGGATGACCATCCTCCCGCATGAGCTCCGACTTGATTTCTGGTCAAAATGATACGGATGTGATAATTGAATAGAATGCACGATATGTAAATACATATACTCATTGGTTCGCGTCCTTGAAAAGAGGTGCTCTATCAACCGCATCCTCACGAAATGGAATTGGCAGCGCAGCCGGACCCAGTAGCGTGCTCTCATTGGGGGCGCCCAAACTTGGAATCAAAACAATGAGGGGAAACTAAATGAATATCAAGAGTTTTTGTAGTCTCGGCGCGATGACATTGCTGTTGACTTTGACGATTCGCCCGACTGTCGCCGCAGAGTATGTTCCTGTGGGCCCGCAGCCCACTCCCGGCCGGGGACCAGCGTCGGTGGAAGCGGCGCCATCACCTAGCATCTTTGGGAATATCATCTCCAAAGCCTTCGGATCCCGGCAAAGTGTCGTGGAGGTCCGCGTCCCCAATCCGGACAACAAGCCAATTACTTTCCCCAAGTGCGCGGCCCCACCGACAATCGCCGAGATCGGGGGCAACTTTGACACATATCGGTACACCATGAGCCGAAGCGCCGCAGCCAAACTCAACATAGTCGGCGGAATGGGGAGCTCCGAATCGTCCGGCGAAGAGATGATTGCTGTTTTTGAGTTCTCGCGGTCCAAAGAGTGTCTTGCTACTGACGGTAAAACTAGAATGGTCTACGGTCAAGCTATCCGGACCGTCATGTCATTTGCGAGCGCGGAGGGCAAGATATCCGTTAGTTTTCCGGTGGTGGCCGCGTCGGCCACCATGGCTGGAAAAACATCCACGGTAAGCGTTAAGAATATCGGTTTCGACGATCCGGCAATGAGGCTTAAAGCTGTCGCGATGTCGTCAATAAACCTCGACGTGGGCACGTATGCCGAGTTCTCAAAGCTGCACCGTGAACTGATCGACTTGGCTGCCGCGGCTGCAATTCCTGTTACTGTGGAGCTTCTCGGGATTATCTCGGTCCTTGAGGAAGACGAATACAAGTCGACTTTGCTGTCCGCATATGCAATTCAAGCCATTAAGGATGGAAAGAGCTGCGCCGATGCAAAAACGAAGCTAAAATCTCCCGACGATACGGTCGCGCTTAAAGTGATTGACTCCACCTATGTCGCCATCGCCGGAGTATGTTCCGGAACCAGTCCCACAAGCGCGTCCATAACCAAAGCCCAAGAATATTTACGCGGCATGACAGTCAAACGCTGAGTCCCGGACGCGAGCGTCGGCACGATAGCTCAGCCGGCGCTTGCGCCAAAAAATAAGGAAGATGAATATTGGCGCGCTCGCCGCCGCCCTCGCCGCAGAGTGCCGCTTGCATCATTGTCCGGGAGCTAGCCTCCCCCGCCGCGCGCGGCGGGCGCGCGATCCATCCGAGCGCGCCGCCGTCGGCGTTGTGAATGTACAGGCGAGCCGCGCTGACGGTGGCGCCGGTGGTCAGGGGCGAAGCGCCGCCCGGGTCTTGCAGGTCGTCCAGTACATTGCCGTCTTCGCTGAAGGCCATCACGTGCCCGACCGGTATGGGCGCGGCCCACAAAAAGCGCGGGATGCGCAGCACCACGCGGCGGAGAAAAGGCCGGCGCGCCATCTTGTCCAGGTCGTTCCGCTGGCCGCCGAAGCCCAGCCAGAGCGCGCCATCGGGCGCGCGGGTCAGGTTGTCCGGATAGCCGGGCAGGTTGTCGAACAGGATCTGCGCCTGCATGGACGGCTTGCCCACATCGAGTTGATCGGCTTCAATCGCGATCTTCCACACCCTGTAGCGCCCGCTCTCGCTGACGAACAGGCTCGCTCCATCGGCGCTCAGGGCAATTCCATTGACCAGCGAGAAACCGCGCGCGAGCTCGCGTAGCGCCTTGGTCGCCGGATCGTATTCCAGCACCCGTCCCGTGGCCGACTGCTCCATCACATCGAGCATGGCCGCTTCCACCGTGCCGCCGTGGCGGGCGGGGGGGAAGCGCGTGGACGATTCGGTGACGTAGATCTTGCCGCTGGCGCCAATGGCCACCGCGTTGAGAAAACGCGCCCGGGCCTCGCCCAGTGCCGACACCTGGCCGCCTGGCGCGACCGACAGCAAGCCCTTGACGCCGTCCGCCACCACCAGGCTGCCATCGGCGGCGAACGCCATGCCGAGCGGGCGCCCGCCGGTGGCGGCGAACACGTGCTGGCCGCTGCCATCGGGGTTCATGCGCAGGATGTTGCCGCTCCTGACGCCCAGGTACAACTTGCCGTCCGGGCCTTCGAGCATGTGTTCCGGCCCGACTTCACCGTGCAGGTCGATGCGCTGCGCGCCCGCCAGCTTGCTGTTGGCGGCGTGCACGCCGGTGTAGCCGGGCGCGGTGGGCGCCTCCCAGCCGACCGGGTCGATCGGCACCGGCCACAGGCCGAGGCAGGAAGCCAGCACCACCGTGCCGGCTGCGCGAATCCACAACATGCGTACTGACTTAGCGGAACGCGTAGTTCACGCTGCCATAAAAGCGCCGTCCGCGCGGGTCGGTGTAGGTTGGGTCGTAGCCGGAAATGAAGAAGTTGGCCTGGTTCGAGTACGGCGGCGCCTTGTCGAACAGGTTTTGCACGCCGGCGCGCAGTTTCAGGTTCTTGCCAAACTCATAGGCCAGCGACATGTCCCACAGCGAATACGCTTTCACGCGGTTGGCCGCCACCACGGTGCCGTTGTCGACGTTGATGGCCGAGTTCTGGTCGTCGTAGCCGGCCGAAAAACTGTTGGACACGGTGGCCGAGAGCGGACCCTGGTCCCAGTCCAGGCTGACCGTATGGCGCCAGCGCTGCACCACGCTGTCGGTGACGAACTTGCCCAGGTTGCTGATGTACGGGTCGCCCGTGGCGGTCTGGATTTTCGAATCGAGCACATAGGTGCCGTTCAGGCGCGCGCCGAAGCGGCCCAGGCCGGTATTCGCGCTGCGCAGGTTGACCACCAGGTCCAGCCCGCTGGCGATCTGGGCGCCACGGTTTTCCTTGTGCAGTTCGATGTACTCGATCACGCCGTCTTCATCGCGGTGGACCAGGCTGCCGTACTTGCCCAGGTTGCCGAGGATGATGTCGTCGCCGATTTCGCTGATCAGATCGGTGCGCTTGATCTTCCAGTAGTCCAGGCTGGCGTTCCAGTGCTTGCTCGGCTCCATCACGATGCCGGCCGACACCTGGCGGCTGCTTTCCGGTTTCAGGTTGACGTTGCTGTAGCGGCGCGTATCCCAGTTGGTGGCGCAATCGGCATAGTTGTTATCCACGGTGGCGCAGTAGACCGGGTCGGGCAGGGTGGCGGTGCTGCTGTAGACGGTCGGGCGGTACAGGTCGGACATCGACGGTGCGCGGAAGCCCTTGCCGGCCGAGGCGCGCACGGTGAGCGCCTTGTTCGGGGTGTACGCCATGCCGATTTTCGGGCTCAGGGCGCCGCCGACGCGTTGGTAGCGGTCGTAGCGCGCCGAGAACTGGCCCTGCCACTCCTTGGTGAAGGGCGCCAGCACTTCGCCGAACACCGCGTACACCTTGCGCTGGTCGCTGGTGGCCTTGCCGCCTTCGGGCGCGGAATCGTTGTTGATGTTGTCGCTCATGAGCAAGGCCGACGGATTGAAATCGGTGCGCTCGCGGCGCGCTTCGGCGCCCACCGCCACGCCCAGGTCGCCGCCGGCCAGCGTCATCAAGGAACGCGAGGCCTTGAAGTCGAGCGAATCCATGGTGCCGCGCGCGCGCCGCACCACGTCGTTGACCTGGATGCTATCGAGCAGCGCCACGCCTTCGGCGCCGGACGGGCCGAAGGGATTGATCCTGCCGTCGGCCACGCCAGCGAGCAGCTTGTCGAGCAGCACGTAACCGTGGGTATCCCTGTCCTTGACGGTGTTCACGCTATGGTTGTAGCCCACGTCGTAATCCCAGCCGGCCGCGATGCCGGTCACGCCGGCCACGTAGCGCTGGCTTTCGCTGGTCAGTTCGCTGCTGCGCATGCCGGCTTCATTGAGCCGCATGCGCAGCTGGAGTTCGCCGGGATTGTCGTCATCGACTTGGTCCAGGCCGCTATTGGCCAGGGCTGGAATCTTGCGGTAATCGATGTAGGCGGTCACGCGCGCCGACGAGCCGACGTAGTTGGTGCGCGAGCGGCTCAGGGCCATTTCGGCGTAGGCCTGGGTGTCGGCGCCGAGCTTGAACACGCCCCGGCTGAGCAGGTTCTGCTTGTTCGACTTGGGGTACAGCTCGGTGTCGCCCATGTAGTTGTAGGTGCAGGCGTCCACGCCGCCGGTGCCGTCCGGCAGGTACAGATTGGCCGGCGCCGCGCAGGTCGGGATCGCCAGGTTGATCTGGCGGTTGGTAATCGTCCGGCCGTTGAGCAAGAAGCCGGTTTCCTGCAGGTAGTCGCGCTGGGACGAGGAGAGGCGGATGTTCGCCGGGCTGGTATAGCTCGACAGCAAATGGCCGAGGCGCTGCGGGATCCGCAGTTCATTGATGAAGCTGCGCTGCGAGGTGTTCAGGCGCTCGGTGCTTTGCACGTCGAGCACGGCGAACACGTTGTAGCCGTCCTTTTCCAGTTCGCCCGTGCCCAGGCTGAGGGTGGCGGCGCGCTTGCCGGCGCCGCCTTCCTTGGTGCCGAGCGCGTAGGCGTTGATCTCGACGCCACGGAAATCCTTGCGCGTGATGAAGTTGATGACGCCGCCGACCGCGTCGGTGCCGTACAGGGCCGAGGCGCCGTCGAGCAGCACTTCGACGCGCGAGATGGCCGCCGCCGGAATATTGTTCAGGTCCACGCCGGAATCGTCGCCAGGGGACGCGAAGTTGGCCATGCGCCGGCCGTTGAGCAGCACCAGGGTCGACGAGGTGCCGATGCCGCGCAGGTTGGCGCTATTGAAGCCGCGCTGGTCGCCGCCGACGTTGATGCTGGCGCCATCGGTCAGGCCGCCCACGTTCGACGAGATGCGCGCCATCAGTTCGGCGGCGGTGGTCACGCCGGTCTTCTCGATTTCTTCGCGCGTGACGATCTGCACCGGCAGCGGGGTTTCGGTGACGATGCGCTTGATGGCCGAACCGGTGATCTCCACCTTCGGCATCGGCGCCTCGCTCGCCTGGGCCGAGGCGGCGCCATGGGCCAGCAGGCCGGCGCAGGCGCTCGCGTGCAGCGCCCCGCGGACGGCGCGCGTCAGGCGCGAAACAGGGATCAATTGGGGATTCTGGCGGTCTTGCTGGCGCATGCTGGAGGCTCCGTGGGAATGAGGGAATTGCGGTGACGCCAATGGCGTCGATGGAAGCCATGTCGGCCACGATATCCGACACCGTCTCTGCCGCCGACGGCGGGAAGTGGTTCTTCCGGAGCAGAAAAAGAGGGTTTGTCGATCAAGGTGATGGCTGTCTGACGCGCATGTGAGTATTTAACAAGCTTTCCACTGTACGCAGTTCGTGACGAAAGCTCAATAGTTTCATGTGCCAGCTGCGCGCGGCGCGCGATGCGATGGCGGGCCCCGGCCGGCCCGCGCATCGCACAGCGCCCGCAACAGCGGGTGCATGCGTTGTGCATGCGGCGGCCCGGGCCGCGCGCCACAGGCACGGCTCAACTCATCGATACTGTTGCGTTTTCGCCCGGTATGCATGCGCTCCCGGCATGCAGACTGGGTGGAAAAGCTATCTTATTGGCAGGATTGCAACTATAATTAATGTCCACTTAAAGTAGTAAAGAAAGTAACTCATGTTAATGACGAATATCGAAACCATTCCGGGCAAAACCATCATGACCTGCCACGGCGTGGTCTCGGGCAGCACCGTGCGCGCCAAGCACGTCGGGCGCGACATCATGGCCGGCCTGAAAAATATCGTTGGCGGCGAGCTCAAGGGTTACACGGAGCTGCTCAACGAATCGCGCGACAGCGCCATCGAACGCATGCAGGCACAGGCCAGGCAGATGGGCGCGAATGCGATCGTCAACGTGCGCTTTTCGACCTCGTCCGTGGCCGCCGGCGCCGCCGAAATCTATGTGTACGGCACCGCCGTCACCGTGGGCTGAGACGATGGGTGAGTTAGTCGCCATCGGATTCTGGCTGGTATTGGTCGTGGTCGGCTATTTCTTCGGCCGCGCCGCCGAGGCCAAGCACTACGCATCGATCCACAGCCGCGAAAAAACCTGGCTGCACCTGCCATCGACCTCGCTCAAGACCTTGCTCGACCCGGCCCGTCCGGTCGAACGCAGTGAGCTGGTGTACGGCAACGTGGTGGTCTCGATCGATTACTTCAAGCAGGCCGTGCTGGGATTGCGCTCGTTCATCGGCGGCGCCGTCACCTCGCACGAAACGCTGATCGACCGCGCCCGCCGCGAGGCCGTGCTGCGCCTGAAGGAAAGTTGCCCCAACGCACACGAGATCGTCAACCTGCGCCTGGAAGCGATGTCGATTTCCGGCAAGCGGCCTGGCAGCGTGACCTCGGTGGAAGTGCTGGCCTACGGCACCGCCATCTACTTCGCCAAGTAAGAAACGCCATGAAATACCAGCCTTCGCTGCCCGAACATAACGACAACATCTCCGACCAGCATCCGCTGAAGGATTTTTTCGTGATCGGGCTGTGGCTGGTGGCGGGTACGGCCCTGCTGTTCTGGATGCTGGCGCTGGCCGTCGATACGGTCGTCGAGCGACTCGACCACGAAAGCGAGGCGCGCCTGTACGCGCTGTTGCCGGCCAAGGCGATCGAAACCGCGCCCGCCGAGCGCCCCCGGCAAGTGCAGGTGCAGGCGCTGGTCGACAGCCTGCGCACCTGCGCCGGCCTGCGCCTGCCGTCGAATGTCACCCTGTACAAGTCGGACACACCCAACGCCGCGGTTCTGCCGGGCGGCAATATCGTCGTGTTCACCGGCTTGCTCGATGAGGTGAAGTCCGAAAACGGCCTGGCCTTCGTGCTGGCGCACGAGTTGTCGCACATCACCCAGCGCGACCATTTACGGGCGCTGGGGCGCGGCATCGTGCTGTTCGGCGTGTCGGCGCTGCTGACCGGCAGCGATTCGGGCCTGAGCGACTTGCTGGCGCCGGTCGGCCAATTGGGCGACGCCACGTATTCGCGCACGCGCGAGGCGGCGGCCGATGCGGCGGCCCTGCGCATCCTGCATTGCCGCTACGGCCATGCGGGCGGGGCGACCGAGCTGTTTGCTGCCCTGAAAGAGGGCGACGCCGACCCGACCGGCCTGTCGCACTACGTGGCCTCGCATCCGGCCATGCAGCAGCGCATCGATGCGCTCGACGCCGCCATCCGCACCGGCGGCATGACAGTGGGGCCGGTCACGCCGCTGGCGCCGGCGCCCTGACACCTGCCCGAAAAGCACGCAGGTGCATTTTTGTGTTTAGAAGCAATGACTTAGCGTGCGAGCGGCTGGCTTGTTAACAAACTTATCCACAGATTCTGTTTGCAACTTAAGGCCGGATAGCAACTGTCCACAGTGCCTGATAATAGGGCAGTGCGATTTTCCCCTTTAAAAGCAAGGACTTGCCGACGTCGCGAGTGGCTTGTTAACACACTTATCCACAGAATTTGTTTACAACTGTGGATAGCAAGGCCATGCAGCGGCCCGCCGAACGCAAAACATCTTTACAAATCGGCCCGATTCGCTAGACTTCGAGTCCTGATGTTAGCGCTAACTTTTGGAGGCGGCATGGTCGGCAAGGATGACAAGATGCGTTGGGTGGTGATGGGGGTGTCCGGCTGCGGCAAGAGCACGGTCGGGCAAGCGCTCGCGCAAGAGCTCGACGTGACGTTCGTGGAGGGCGACCAGTATCATCCGGCCGCGAACGTGGCCAAGATGTCGGCCGGGGTGCCGCTCGACGATGCGGACCGGGCCGGATGGTTGCATGCCCTGCAAGCGCAGATCCGGGAGGCGCGCGCGCGTGGCGCCGGCCTGGTGCTGTCGTGCTCGGCGCTCAAGCGGCGCTACCGCGACCTGCTGCGCGAAGGCGATCCGGCGCTGCGCTTCGCCCACCTGGACGGGCCGCGCGAACTGATCGCCGAGCGCATGCGCGCCCGCGCCAATCACTACATGCCGCCCGCGCTGCTCGAGAGCCAACTGCGCGACCTCGAACCGTTGCAGCTTGATGAAGCCGGCGTGGTGCTCGACATCGGCAGCGCCCCGGCCCTGCAGGTGGCGCGCATCCTCGGCGGCCAGTGAGGCCTGGCCGGCGTCAGCCTTCGCCGGCGCCGTAGATGCAGGCGATATAGGCCGAGCCGTCGCCTGGCGCTCCCACTTCGATCATCCCGCCGCCTTTGACGTTGCGCTTGTAGTTCGGTCCCGTCACCCTGGCTGCCCTGGCGGCGTCTTTCTGCGACATCCCGACGAATTTGGCGTTGTAACCGCCGCCGCCGTTCTGGTCGTCCTCGGTCACGCTGATCAGGGTGGTCTTGATGCCGAACACAGTCAGCGGCGCCGGCAGGACAATGTCGTCGAAGCTGTTGGGGTCTTTCACAAACACCTTCACCGCATCCGTATAGACCAGCTTCTTCTTGCATTCGAGCGCGGCGACCAGGTGCGGTGCGGCTTTGGCGAAATCGGCCAGTGCCTGCGCGCTGGGGGCCGGCGTTTGCGCCTGGGTGCTGGCGAACGAGGTAGACAGTGCGGCGGCGAGCAGGCTGCGGGTCAGGGCATGATTCATGCTGGATGGGCTTTCGTGTGATCGTATTGGTGACATATAATAGTGTTGATAAATATACCATATGAAAGCGTGCATGCAATGCGAATCGTAAGCGGGCTCTCCACCTTGATCGTTGCTGCCGGGCTGCTGTGCTCTGGGTCGGCGTTTGCGCGGGTGCTCGACGTGAACAAGGTGCGGCCGACCGGCTTGACCGTGAACCAGGCCAAGCGGGTCCTGATGGTGGTGCTGGAACACGAGCGGGTGGACATGTCCGACACAGCCTGGTGGATCGACGAACCATTCCGTGGCGGCGACGACCTGTATCCGGGCTATCGTACCTTTGGCCTGGTGTACAGCCACCCCAAGAACGCCATGTCTTTTACGCACGGTCATTACGCGGTGAATGTGCTGACCGGGGATGTCTGGGTGGCGAACGCCTGCAAACGCATCAGCTTTCCGGCCTTGTCGACACTTCAGCGAGGTATTTCTTCGCGCACTGGCAAACATCGCCCGAGCGCCAGGGTGGCGCGCGGCGACTTCGGCTGCTGACGCTGGCATCTCCCCGCCAAAGCGTTCGCGCAACAGGGCCTGGACCAGCCGCTTCCGGCGCTGCTATTGCGCCGCGGCGATGCACGGGTTGACCGTGTCCGCGTCCAGGTTCAAGGTGCGCAGCATGGTCGTGCGCGCGCACAGGGCGAAGGCCGGCATGGCGTCGTTGATCGACATGCGCGGTTTGTACTTGGGCGCGATCTGGGAATAGCAGGTCACCATCGCTTCGTCGAGCGTCGCGGCGAAACGCGCGCGCGAGACGCCGTGGCAAGCGACGATCTTCTCGCTGATGGTCTTGCTCGATGCGGCGCTGCGTCCGCGCACGTAGGCGAACGCGGCGTCGGTGGCGACCAGGCCTTGCGCGTCCGGCGCCAGCTGCGACTTGTCGAGGTTGGGGGCCGGCGCCGGGTCCGCCGCGTGCGCGGGCACGCCGGCGGCGACGGCCGCCGCGAGGATCAGGGTAGTGAGGATAGTGTTGCGCATGGTGCTCTTTCTGGTTGGATAAATCGGTCTAGCGCGTGGCCAGCGCTCGCAGTTCCGCCGTCATGAGCTTTTTCGGCACGAACGCCAAAGCGTCCGGCGATGCCGCCACGGCCACCTCGGCCATCGCCTGCGTGATGCGGCGCTGCGCGATTTTCGACAGCGCCAGCGGGTGCGTGCGCAGGCCGCGCAGCAAGGCTTCATCGTCCGCCGCCGACAAGGTGGCCTTGGCCTCGGGCGCCAGCCAGGTCGTATCGGCCGTCCAGTCGGGTTCGAAATCGCTGTCGATCGCCAGTACCGTCGCCGCTTCCAGCGCACTGTCGAACGCGCGGCCGAGGGCGCGGTAGGACACGGCCAGCAGGAAGTGCGCGTTAACCGGAAACTCCAGATAGCCCAGCGCCAGGGTGGCGTCGCCGATCGCGCCGGCGTAGTCTTCGTTCCAGACCCGCACCCAGGCGCGCAGCGCATAGTGCCTGCCGCGCAGCTTGCGTGTCCATTCATTCCCGGCGCCCGCTGCCAGGCCAGCCTCGATGACGCGGGTGCAGATGTCTTCTTTCATCTCGTCCGGCACCCAATAGATCGCTCCCACGTCGTGCGCGACCGCCGCCGTGCATACGTCGATGCTGCGCAGCGCCGGCGGGACGAAGGCGAGCGTGTCGCCGCCATGCTGTACCGAGGCCAGGCACAAAGCGGGCGTGAGCAGGTGGGCCGGAATGTATTCGAGTAGCGCCGAGTGGCGTTCGCGCACCGCGCGCGCCGCGATGTCGGCGGTGATCGCCTGCTTGCGTACGGTGCGGATGTCCGAGATTTTCAGCTGCAAGGCCAGTGCTTCGAGTTCCGGCGTGCGCAGCCAGAGCGGGATTTTGTACAAACTGACGCCGGCGCGCAGCGCGCGTTCGCTCATCGGAGCATCGATCAGGGCGCCCCAGTAGTTCCACAGGGCGTTTTGGTCCCAGCAGGTGCGCGGTTTGCTGCGATAGGCGTCATGCGCGATCCAGGCGTCGTCCTCGCCGTACAGCGCGCGCGCCAGCGCCAGGCCCTGGGCGCTCATGCAGACGTCGGGAATCGAGCGTGCGCAATCGACACTTTTACGTATCAGCGCTTCCAGCCGCTCTGGCGTCTGGAAACGTTCGGGCAGGTACTCCAGCGCGTCCGCGTGCGCTTCCGTGGCGGCGTCGGCCAGCTCGGCGCTGATCTGGTCGTCGGCGAGCTCGTTGATGCCGGTGGGCGATTCGGTTACCAGGGCCAGCAGGGCCTCATGGCTCATGGTGGCCGGCTCGTCCTCGCCCTCGTCGTCGTCTTCGTTGTCTTCGTCCTCGTTCTCGCTGTCTTCGTCGCAGGGCAACTGGTCGAACGCTTCCTGCGCCAGTTCCAGCGTTTCAAGGCTCGGCGCGCAGGTCAGCCACAAGTCGCCCCACTCGTCGCCGTCGCCGGTGTCGCCGCTCCAGTTCAGGGCCAGCCACAGGCGGTTCGCCTCGGGGGCGTCGTCCGTGCCTGGCAGGGCAGTGTCAAGGCGGATCGGCCAGGCGTAGTACCAGGTGTTGTGCGGCTGGCCGGCAAAGTCGGGCTTGTTATCGACCGGGCCGAATTGCGCGCTCAGCCGCTCCACGCAGTCCTGCTGGATGTGGTGCAGAAGCGCCCTGCGTTCCTCCGCCAGGAAGGGGTAGTAGCCGACCAGTTCTTCGTTGAGGTAGAAGCGGACAATGCGGCTGCGCGTGGCCAGGTAGCTGGCGAGCGCCGCTTCGACACCGGCGTCCTCATCCTCATCCTCGTCTTCGTCTTCGTCTTCGTCTTCGTCCTCGTCTTCGTCCTCGCCCTGGTCCTCGCCATGGTCCTCGTCCTCATCGTCGAGTTTTCCTTCGCGTACGAGCAGTTGCAGCTTGCGTTCGGTAGCGAGCAGCATCGCCCTGGCGAAGTCGACCAGGGCATCAAGCGAGGGAAGCTTGTCCATCAGGGAGTGCGGCGGGGCCACGAAGAAGCGCTCCGGCAGTGCGATCGGCCCGCCTGCGGGGCTGGTCCAGATCAGGCGCGCATCGGCGTCGTAGAGCGCCGCAAACTGGCCCTGCGCCGACGCTTCGCGGCGCAGGCGGAAGGCGATGCGGGCGTCGCGCCCGAGCATCAGCAGGTCGTCGTCGTCGCCGAAGAAAACGGCCAGCGGCGTGTCCGCTTCCGCTTCCTCGAACATGCCGTCCTTGTCCGTCAGCGGTTCCAGGGCGTTGCCAGGCACCGCGACGAATTCGCCTTCGATGTCCAGGATGCCCCATGTGGCCGGCGGATTGGGCTGGCCCTCGACGCGCTCGCAGTAGTGCGCAGTGCGTCCGAGGGCGATGCCGTGCTCGTTGATCTCACCGCCCCAGTCCATGCCGGGAATGTGCACCGCGCCATGGCGCGTGACGTAGGTCTGGTCGTTCTCGCGCAGCATGCCGCCGACCATATTGGTGCTTCCGACGGGCGCACCCAGGAAAAATTTGTCGCCGCGCGCATCGAGAAAGCCGGTGTCGTAATTCCAGCTGCTTTTCCCCTGCCCGAAAAATGCCAGGCCGTCGGCATTGAAGTCTTCAATAAACCGGTAGCCGGGCTGCGCGATCCATTCGCCGCGCGCGTCGATCAGGCCATACCGGTCTTCTCCGACCGATACCGGCGCCGCGCCACCGGCGCAAAAACGCAGTGCCTTGACGAAGCGCGGAGCAATCGCCCAGCCGCCCTGTTGGTCCAGGTAGCCGGCCTGGTCGCGCTTGCCGCTCCTGGCCACCGCCAGGCCGTTCGCGCAAAAATCACCGGCCTCGCAAAACTCGCCCTCGAAAGCAAACTCGCCGCGCTTGTCGATGTAGCGAAAGGTGTCGGGCGCGACCAGCACCGCCGCCAGGCCAGCATGGAAATGCCGCCCGCCGATCAAGCGCGGCGCGATCGCTGGCGTGCCGTCCGGGTGCATGAAACCCAACAGTCCATCCTTGCGGTACGGCGCCAGGCCATCGGAGAAGGGGTGGGCGCTTTCCAGCTCGGGCGCAACCACCCAGCGGCCGCCCGCATCGATGTAGCCGGCACCGCCGCCGATGGCGTTGGCGGGGGCGATCAGGCCGCCCTTGCCGTCGTCGCTGAAGGCCCCGACCCATCGCAGCGCGGGGGAGGCCGGCATGACCCGGCCTTCGTGCACCAGGAGGATTTCGCGCGGGCCGTCGCCAGCCTGCAGGTGATTGCGGATCAAGATCGGTTGCGTTGGCATGTGGCGGGTTCTCGTGTGGGAAGAGTCAAGAGTCAAGCGTGTCGGACCGCTTGTTAAGTCGATATTCTAACCGCGCGCCTTGATTTTTCGTCAAGATCGCGGCCGTGGCCGCACCGCGCTTTCACAGGGATCGGTTCACGGCAGTTGCGCGCGCAGCCGCTCGATGGCGAACTCGGCGAACTGGCGCACCCTGGGCGACAAATGCAGCGCGTGCGGATACACCACCTGCAGCGGCTCGCTCGGCGCGCTGTAGTGCGGCAGCACGCGCACCAGCGTACCGGCGGCGAGATCCTCGCTCACATCCCACAGCGCCTTGTAGAAAATGCCGCCGCCTTCGCGCGCGATGGCTTGGGCCGCATCGCCATCGTTGCAGAAAAAGGTCGGCGTGATGGCGGCCGTGACCGGTTTGCCGTCGCGCTCGAACACCCAGTGCCGGGTCGAGTCGGCGCGGTACACGATGCAGGCGTGCCGGACCAGATCCTCGGGCGTGAGCGGGGCGCCGTGCCGTTCGATGTAGCCGGGCGAGGCGCACATGATGCGGTAGCCGGTGGCGATCGGGCGCGCGATCATGCTCGAATCGTTCAGGTTGCCGAAGCGCAGGGCCACGTCGATGGCCGACTCGACCATGTCGACGTAGGCGTCGTCCAGGCTCAGCTCGATGCACAGGGCCGGATGCTGGCGCTGAAAGGCGGCCGCGATGCCGCTCATGTAGCGCCGCCCGAAGCCGCGCGGCGCGGCCACCCGCAACAGGCCGGCGATGCTGGTGCGGCTGTCGGTCATGTCGGCCTCCGCATCCTGGACTTCGGCCAGGATGCGGATGCAGCGCTGGTGAAAGCGCGCCCCTTCCTGCGTGAGCGACTGCTTGCGCGTGGTGCGGTTGAGCAGGCGCACGCCGAGCCGGTCTTCCAGCGCCGCCATGCGCTTGCTCACCACCGCCAATGACAAGTCGAGCTCGCCGGCGGCGTCGGTCATGCTGCCGGTCTGCACCACGCGCGCAAAAATGCTCAGGTCGAGAATGTTGTCGATCATGCGATTATCAACGCTGCATAGATAGACATTGTATTTTTATCCTATGTATCAATGAAAGTGAAATAAATATAATCGATCGCCTCACCACTTTCAAGAAAATAATATGAAAAACACCGTCCTGATCGGCGCACTGGCGGCCGCCTTCCTCACCTTTGGCGCGGGCGCGCCGGCCGCATTCGCCCAGGCTGCGCCAGGCGTCCGCCTCAACAAGGTCCAGCCCGGCTACCATCATTTCAAGGTGGGCAATGTGAACGTGACGGCCTTGTCCGACGGCACCCTGGCGATTCCGCCCGCCGCGCTCCTGACCAACGTGGCGCCGGCCCAAGTGGCGGCGCGCCTGGCGGCCACCTTCCAGGGAACCCATGTGGACGCGTCCGTCAACGCCTACCTGATCGAGAGCGGCGCGCGCCTGCTGCTGGTCGACACCGGCAGCGGCGAACTGTACGGCCCGACCCTGAACAAGCTGGTCGCCACCCTGGCATCGGCCGGTTACCAGCCCGGACAGATCACCGACATCCTGATCACGCATATCCACACCGATCATACGGGCGGACTGATGGATGGAAAGCGCATGGTTTTCCCCAACGCCACCTTGCATCTCGACAAGCGCGAACTGGACTATTGGATGAGCGCCGCCAGGCGCAGCGAGGCGCCCGAGGCCAAGCGGGCGCTGTTCGACCAGGCGCTGATGAAGGTGAAACCATATGTGGACGCCGGCAAGGTCAAGACCTTCGATGGCGCCACCGAATTATTCCCCGGCATCCGCTCGATTCCGAGCTACGGCCACACGCCGGGCCACAGTTTCTACGCGCTCGAGGGCGGCGGCGAAAAACTGGTGTTCTGGGGCGACCTGCTGCACGTGGCGGAAGTCCAGATGCCGGACCCGTCGGTGACGATCGTGTTCGATGTCGACGCCAATGCGGCGGCCGCGCAGCGCAAGCGCGCCTTTGCTGAAGCGGCCAGGGAGAAATACCTGGTGGCGGGCGACCACGTGGCGTTTCCCGGCGTGGGCCGCTTGCGTGCCGACGGCGACGGCTACCGCTGGGTGCCGCTACCGTATATCAACGACCACGTGAAATAGGCCGGGAACCGGCATCGGGCAAAGTGGAGGAGGAAAACTGGTGCCCGGTGTTGAGGCCACCGGACCAGCCTGTCGCCGCATACAACAGAGGCGGCGTACACCCATAGCCTAAGCGCCTGGCGCGCACGCAACACGATCTGCGTCTATCGCGCTAGCTCGCCTGCGCGCCGCTCTTGTGGTATGCAGTTGGGCGAAAATATCCGCCCATTATTTATCGGCTGGCCTCGACGGCCGCCACCGGGCGCGGTTCCGACAACCACAGCGCCAGTCCCAGCGCGGGAAAGGCCATACCCGTCAGCAACACCGCATGCCAGCCATACGTGGCGAACACCCACCCGCCGAGCGCCGAGCCGAGCGCGCCGCCGGCAAAAAACAGCGCGATATACACCGAGTTCAGGCGGCTGCGCACTTCCGGCGCCATGCCGAAAATGGCGCGCTGGCCCAGCACCAGGCTGGCGGCCACGCCCATGTCGAGGATGATCGAGGCCACCACCAGCACGCCCAGCGCCAGCGCGCGCGAACCCGGAATCAGCAAGGGCAGGGCAAACGCCACCACGCCCAGGGTCAGCGCCACGCCGGTGGCGGGCAAGGTCTTGCCGGCATCGGCCAGGCGTCCGGCGATCGGCGAGGCGATCGCCCCGGCCATGCCGACCAGCGCGAAAATCGCGATGCCGGTCTGCGAGATCTGGAACTGCGGCCCGGACAACATCATCGGCGTGACCGTCCAGAACAGGCTGAAGGCGCCGAACAAGCCGGCCTGGTAAGCGGCGCGGCGACGCAGCACCGGCGTGGTCTTGAACAAGGTCCACATCGAGCCGATCAGGCGCCCATAAGGCAGCGTGGAGGTCGGCATGCGCTGCGGCAGCTTGACGCGCAGCACGGCGGCCAACATCAGGGTCAGCACGGCGGCGCCGCCGAACACCACGTGCCAGTTGCTGGCGTCGGCCACCAGGCTGGCGACCGGGCGCGCCAGCATGATGCCCATCAGCAAGCCGCTGACCACCTGGCCCACCACCTTGCCCCGCGTCGCTTCGCGCGACAGGTGGGCGGCAATCGGCACCAGTATCTGCGCCGCCACGGAACCGAGACCGATGGCCAGCGCCGCCGCCAGGAACACCCAGCCGCTGGTGCTGAACGCCGCCGTGAGCAGCGCCACGGCGGTCAGCAGCAGGGCGCCGATCACCAGGCGCCGGTTTTCCAGCACATCGCCGAGCGGCACGATGAACAGCAGGCCGATGGTGTAGCCGACCTGGGTCAGGGTGACGATCAGCCCGGCGGCCGCGGCGGACAGGCCGGTGGCGCGGCTGATCGGCCCGACCAGGGTCTGCGCGTAATACAGATTGGCCACGATCAGGCCGGCGGCCACCGCCAGCAGCAGCACCATGCCGGAAGAAATATCGCCTGTGGATTCGGTGTTCGGTTTCATCTTGCATCCTCAAAATAGCAACTTGCGTTGAAGTGCTGCCATTGTAGACAAAACCGGTCGGGCGATTATATGCTCATAATGCGCCTATACTTTTCACAAAATATGAACAATCGATGGGGGGATTACGCATGGACAAGGTGAAGGCAATGCAAACATTCGTGCGCATCGTGGAGGCGAACAGTTTTTCGCGCGCGGCCGAGAGCCTGCACCTGCCGCGCGCCTCGCTGACGGCCACCATGAAGAACCTGGAAGCGTTCTTGGGCCGCCAGTTGCTCCAGCGCACCACGCGCAAGCTCTCGCTGACGCCCGACGGGGCCCAGTATTACGCCCATTGCATCGACATCCTGGCCGCCATCGACGCCTCCGAGCAACCGTTTTTTGGCGCGGAATCGGCCCGGCCCAGGGGCAAGCTGCGGATCGACCTGCCGTCGGCGCTGGCGCGGCATTTGATCCTGCCGCACATCGCCGCCTTCCATGAGGCCTGTCCCGAGGTCGAACTGAGCATCAGTATCACCGACCGCCTGGTCGACCTGATCCAGGACGGCATCGATTGCGCGGTGCGGGTCGGCAAGTTGCAGGATTCGTCGATGATCGGGCGCCAGATCGGCGAGATGCGCTTCGTCACCTGCGCCACGCCATCCTACTTTGCGCGCCATGGCGTGCCGCAAGCGATTGACGAGTTGCACGCGCACCGCAGCGTGGTGCATTTTTCGGCGCGCACGGGGCGCCCGTTCGACTGGGATTTCGTGGTGGGCGAGGCGGTGGTCAAGGTGGCCATCAGCGGGCCGATCGCGGTCAACGATGCCGACGCCAACCTCAGTTGCGCCTTGCAGGGATTGGGACTGACGCAGGTCGCCACCTACCAGGTCCGCCGGCACCTGGCCGACGGCACGCTGGTGCAGGTGCTGGCGGACACGCCGCCCACGCCCATGCCGGTGTCGCTGCTGTATCCGCAAGGGCGGATGGCCGCGCCCAAGCTGGCCGCCTTTGCCGGCTGGCTGGGGGCGCTGTTCGACAGCGACCCGGACCTGGCGCTGGCCGGCCGGCCCTGATGCCGATGGCCGGGCGTGCGGCGCGGCCTCCCCCAGAATCGCACCGCGCCTTGGTCATTTTCGTAATTGAACTTACACCTCGTTGCTTGCAGAATAAGCCGCAGCCCCGCACCCCGTTCATTGCTACTAAAGCAATTTGTTTTAGTTATACAATAAACAAATGAAGCATGCCCAAAAATGAGGCATGCCAGCGAGGCTAAAGGAGACAATCAACCATGTTGATGCCAAAATCGCATCGAATCGCACTGCTGTTCAACGCGAACAAGATTTTCGATCGTGAAGTAATTGAAGGAATCGCCGCCTATCTGTCGAGCACGCGCAGCTCGTGGGACCTGTTCCTCGAAGAGGACTTCCGCCTGCGCCTGCCCGGCATCGAAGACTGGCAGGGCGACGGCGTGATCGCCGATTTCGACGACCCCGCAGTCGCCGCCGCCCTTGCGCGCAGCCGCATTCCCGTCGTCGCCGTGGGCGGCTCCTACGAAAACGTGGCCGCCTACCCGTCCGGCGTGCCCTACGTGGCCACCGACAATTTCAAACTCATCAAACTGGCCTACGAACACCTGATCGAAGCCGGCCTGCGCCACTTCGCGCTGTTCAGCCTGCCGGAAGCGCAGGAAAACCGCTGGGCCCAGGAACGCGAAAATGCCTTCCGCAGCCTGATGCGGCGCGACCGCATGGAAGCCGAAGTCTTCCGTGGCCAGGGCACCAGCGCGCCATCGTGGGACGAAGCGGTCCAGCAGCAGATCAACTGGCTGCACAGCCTGCCCAAACCGTGCGGCATCATCGCCGTCACCGATGCCCGGGCGCGCCAGTTGATGCAGGCCTGCATGATCGCCGGCATCGAAGTACCCGAACAGGTGGCGCTGATCGGCATCGACAACGACCCGCTGGCGCGCATGCTCACCCGCATTCCGCTCAGCTCGGTGATCCAGGGCGCGCAGGAAATGGGACGCGCCGCCGCCCACCTGCTCGACCAGATGCTGCACGGCGCGCGCCTGTCGACGACGCGCATTCTGGTGCCGCCGGCCGGCATCAACGTGCTGGCGTCGAGCAAGCACGAACCGGCCAAGCACCCGCACGTGATGCGCGCGCGCCACTTTATCCGCCAGTACGCCTGCCAGGGCATCAAGACCGGGCAGGTGGCCGATTACGTCGGCATTTCGCGCTCGTCGCTGGAATCGTATTTCAGGCAGGAGCTCGGTTGCAGCGTGCATGACGAGATCCTGCGCTTCCGCCTCGACACGGCCATCGCCATCCTCGGGCGCGGCGACTGCAACCTGGCCAACGTGGCGCTCAGCTGCGGCTTTACGTCGAGCCAGTACATGCACTCGGTCTTCAAGCGCGAGCTTGGCTGCACCCCGCGCGCCTACCAGGACCAGGCCCTGCAAGGCCAGGCCGAGCTGGCGGGGGCTCCTCAATTTCACCATGCAGATTCTTAATGACGACCAACCAATTGATTGCCACACCCGCGCTGCGCGCCGCCGACCAGTTGTTCACCCTGCGCAACGGCAATGACATGCGCCTGACGATCAGCGAGCGCGGGGCGGCGCTGGTGTCGTGGTGGGCGCCCGACCGCTACGGCAAGGTGGCCGACGTGCTGCTCGGCTATCGCGACCTTGCGGGCTACGCCGACAACAGCGCCTACTTCGGCGCCATCATCGGGCGCTGGGCCAACCGCATCGCGCAGGGCCGCTTCATGCTCGACGGCGCACCGGTGCAGGCCGCCGTCAACGACCGCGGCAACCACCTGCACGGCGGCGACGCCGGCTTTCACAAGGCGCGCTGGAAACTGAACGCATCCGACGCGGGCGTATCGCTGCGGCTTAGCTCGCCCGATGGCGACGGCGGCTTTCCCGGCAAGCTCGACGTGCAGGTGCACTACCGGCTTGATGACGAAGGCCGCCTGACCATCGACTTCGAAGCCGTGGCGGACGCGCCCACGCCGGTCAACCTGACCGCGCATCCGTACTTCAACCTGAACGGCGGCAGCGCCGACGTGGGCGACCACATGTTGCAGATCGATGCCGATTTTTACCTGGAGACCGATCCGGGCGGCATTCCCGTGGGCGTGGCGGCGGTGGCCGGGACCCCGTTCGACTTCCGCCAGCCGGCCGCGATCGGACCGCGCCTCGGTTGGCCGGATGCGCAGATCCGCCTGGCGGGCGGCTTCGACCATTGTTACTGCGTCAAGCCGCACGCGATGGGCCGCACCGGGCCGCTGCGCGAAGTGGCGCGCGTGGTCGATCCCGGATCGGGGCGGCGTTTGCAGGTGTCCACCACCGAGCCGGGCTTGCAGTTTTATAGCGGCAATTCGCTCGATGGGGTGCAGGGCAGGGCGGGGCGGCCGTATGCGCGGCATGACGGGTTTTGCCTGGAGGCGCATGCGTATCCGGATCAGTTGAACGGCCAGTGCGCCTCGGCCGTGATTCTGCGGCCGGGGCAGGTGTACCGGCAGACCACGGTGTACAGGTTGTCTTTACAGTCTTGACTGCTCGGGAATCGCGTTACGCTACAATCGCGCATCTCAACGGCGACAGGCCAGAACCATGTGGTGGAGCGCCATCGTTGCATTAGCGTTGTCAGGTGCCGCCGCCATGACCAGGCAGGCGCCCGTGAGGATTCTTCTGATCGCCTTTTCCCTGCCCTTTTTCTGGATCTGGCGCCGTCTCTGGCATGAGAAGAAGCAAGCGGACGACGACGCCGATGCGCGCCAACTGGGCCGCTTGATCGGCGCCGAATACGACAAGCTGCCGGCCGACGGTTTCCTGGATCAGTTTACCGATAATCCGTGGCAGGGCTGGCCCAAGTTTGCGGGCGATATCGAGGTGGGCCGGGTCTTGCGCGCCACCGGCGAGACGCCCGCGTTCTTCATTGTCGACGTCTGCTTCAATAAAAAGAACCGGGATGAAGACCTGGCCGCCTACACAGTGACCTTCGTGGTGATCCCCCTGCGGGCGGCGCGGCCGGGCCAGCTCGAGGAGTCGATGATTCCCAAGCACTACAAGGCCCATGAAGGGACGGCGTTCCTGTATTTCTATCGGGCCAAAAGGTGGAACGAGTGGGGCGAGGGCGGCCATTTGCCGGTCGATGACGTTCCGGAGGCGCTGGCGCACGCCAGCAAGCTCGCCGTACAGCTCGGACACGCCGGCCACGGGCTTTGAGCCGGCACTCCTGCTTGCTTCTATTCCCTGATTTGCGGGTAAGTCTGCGGATAGTTCGCCATCAACTCGTGCGCACTGCGGCCGGGACAGGTGTACCGGCGGACCACGGTGTACCGTTCACTCTTGTGATAAAGATACCAATATGCGAATTTGACGATGACCGGACTGGCAAGGCCCCGCCAACCCAGACCGTGGTCCATATGGCATGCGCAGGTCAACGAGAAGTCACAATTGAGCGGTATCGTTGGCACCGGCAGGCGTAACGCTCTCGCCCGACATTCCCGCGACATTGGCCCTCTCTCAAAAGGCATCTTCCATGAAAAGAGAAACAAACCCAGTTCAATCGACAAACCCGGCGTGGTTCAAAGCTGCGCTGGCGTCCTGTATCACCTTGACCGCTGCGACGGCGCATGCCGACGACTTCCCCAAGTGGAATGCCGCTATCACCAAATACAATGAAAAGCAGGTGCGCAATTTTCATCCGACCTTCGACTTCGACTCGGACGGCTGCTATCCGGCCACGCCGTTTCACCGCAACGAGAACCTGCGCCAGAATCCCGGCAAGAACGCCACTGGCAGCGTGTACGGCGCGTGCCGCGACGCCGACTGGACCGTCTACGCCAATACCGTTCACCGGCAAATCTGCAAGGCCAGCGTCGAAGGCGCCGACAAGATCGAACGTTGCGCGCATTTTTACGAGCTGTATTTTGAAAAGGACCAGGCCATCGGCCTGAGCTTCCTCGGCGGCCACAGGCACGACGTGGAAACGGTGATCGTCTGGACCGGCAAAGTGAACGAGCAGCCAGATTTCATCTCGCACGTTTCCACCAGCGCCCACGGAAAATACACCACCCGCGCAATCGGGCAGGTACTGACCCAGAACGGCCACCCGATGGTCGTCTATCACAAGGACGGCGCCCTCACCCACGCTTTCCGCTTCGCTAACGCCGACGACAAGCGCCGCGTCGAGTTCCTCGGCAACTGGGGCGAGTTTCATGCGCCGGATATCATCAGCCATTACAGCGCGGTGGTGGACTGGAACAGTGACGAAAGCGTGCGCTATCAAGCCAACCGGCAGTACCGGCTGGCGCTGGAAGCATCGAATTTCGGCAGCGCCTCGTTCAAGACGCGCAACGACAACGAGATTGCCAACGTCGCCAACAGCACCGTGCCGCGCGGCGACGCGTTCTGGCAAAACACCGCGTTTTCGCTCAATGAGGTGTGGAGCACCAGGGACAGCGAATTGAAGGCGAATTATCCGCAGACTTACTTGCAAATCCGGGAATAGGCGTCACCGGCGGTTATTGAACGTAAAACGCCACCTTGCGGTGGCGTTCATTCCAGCGGGATTGCAAGATCAGCTCGGGCAGCGACGGTAGTACCCTTTTACATATGTTCCATTCTTCCGATAGTAACCGCTCACATAGCACTGGCCGCTGCTGGAAGGGATCGGAGCAACGTAGGGCGAGGTGATCTCGTTGGCGATATCGTTCGCTTCGCATGGCTTGCCGTCATTGTCGCGATCAAGATACGTGTGGCCTTCGGCGTAAAGTGCCAGGGCGCGCTGCTTTGTGATACTGCCGCAACGATAAGTGCCATTGTCAGCGACTGTTATCGTGTTTGCCAGTTTTGCGATGATAGTGATGGTGTCTTTGGTGGCGCTGGCGGCCTTGCCATCGCTGACCGAGAGGGTTACCTCATAAATTCCGGTAGCGTCAGCGAGGAACTGTGGTTGTGCCAGGGTCGGCGTTGTCATCTGGCTGCTGCTGTTCGCCGGCTTTGCGGTAATTGACCAGGCATAGGTAAGCTTGTCGCCGTTCGCATCGGTGCTTGAGGTGCCGTCCAGATAGACCATCGAACCTGCATTGACCGTTTGGTCCTTGCCTGCGTTGGCGGTTGGAGCGATATTTTGCGGTGTCGGAGGCGCAACTGCTGTGATCAAGACTGTCGCGGGCAAACTATCGGCTTTTCCATCGTTGACAACAAGCGTGACGCTGTAGGTGCCAGCGGCGTCGAGGAGCAGAACTGGCCGGACATTACCGTCTCCGATCACGCTGGTGTTACTGCCAGGCGGTTTCGAGACCAACGTCCATGTATGCTTCAACGCGTCGCCATTTTTGTCCGAGCTGGCTTCACCGTTAAGGGTGACTTTTGTCCCGACTGGCGCGGTTTGGTTAGCTCCGGCGTTCGCGACAGGAATGGCATTGGCGCTAATCTGTTTTTCGGACGCGATAATGGTCGCAGTAACCGGAACACCGTCGACTTTCCCATCGTTCACCACGAGCGTGGCAATGTAGATTCCGGCGACGTCGGCATTAAATCTCGGGGCAACGGTCGTGACAGATGCGAACGCTGCATTGCTGCTTGCCGGACGCGTTGACAATGTCCATGTGTAGGTGAGCGAATCGCCATTCGGATCATTGCTGGCGCCGCCGTCCACGATGACGGCGGCCCCAACGAACACATTTTGATCTGCGCCGGCGTTCCCGATTGGCGCCGCGTTCACGGGCGCAGGTGTAACCACGGGAACGATTACGGGAGCTACGACAGGAGCCACGATGGGAACAACCGCCGGAGCGGGAATGCTGCCGCCCGCATCAGCTGCTGGCTGGTTGTTGCTTCCGCCGCCGCAGGCGGTAAGGGCAAGTATCGCAAAAGACAGGAGACCGGTTTGTATGTGATTTTTCATTACTATCTTTTACTTTTTGTGAATTATCAACAATAACATTTGCTCCATGGAAGTCAATATTTATTTGCGCTCTCGGAATGAGCGCTTTCGTCCTGCTACGGACGGCACGATGGATGTCCTCAACGCGAATACCACATTGACCAATTGGCTGATTGTTTAATCATCTTTTCGGGCGTAGTATGAATTCGTTGGTGCCGTAACAACCCTTTCGCGGGTTGCTGCGCCGATCCCGACCTGCGCGACCCGGTTCCCCACCGTCCTCGCAATGGCGACAGGTACGCGAGGTATCTGTCTCAGACATCGCTGTCGGATGCTGATTGTATTTCCCTAATCCACGTTGTCGGACCCCATCGCCCTGCGTCGCATCGTCAGGCCGATCTGGCATTGCCGCAGGCAAGGCCCCGGCACGTGGGCAGGGATCGTCATGCGCGGCGCAAAGCGTTCGCCAAAAGAACGCGCGCCTCTTTCTATTTTTGTTCATTGGAGACAACCATGAAAACGTCCTTCCTTGCCGCCAGCGTCATGCTGGCGTTCGCTTCCACCGCCCACGCTGCCGCGCTCGACGCCAGCACCTTCGTCGGCGCCAGCACGCCCCTGCAAACGGCCCTGTACGGCGTGCGCAACTATTCCGCTCCGGTGCTGGTGAAGGGCTTGCACGACCCGGCCAACTACCTGGCCGCGCCCAAGCTGCCGGTGTGGCAGTTCGCCCGCGTCGATCCGACCGGCGGCGTGCTCACGTTCGAGCGCCAGGCGGCGCCGGCGACCGGCTGGCATACCTGGTCGCGCAAGGGCAAGGTGGTCCTGAGCGGCGGCGGCGCGGCGCGGCTTGATCGCGTCTATACCGTGTTCAACGGCCAGCAACTGGTCGCCGCCATCAAGGAAGCCGGCAACGAACCGAAAATCATCCGCGTGGTCGGCCATATCGACTTGCGCTGGAGCGAGAACAATACGGTGTTCCGCGAGTACACCAGCTACGCCGACCAGAAATACGGCGGCTCGATCAGCCTGCCGTCGAACACGACCCTGGTGGGCATCAACGACGCCCAGGGACGGCCGGCGCGCATCACCGGCACCTCGTTGCTGATCGGTGGCGAGCTGGCGCTGGCGCAAGGGGGCGATCCGGAAGCCGACTTCAAGAAGTGGATCAAGGATGGCAAGGATGGCGAAGACTATCCGAGCTGGACCCGCAACGTGATCGTGCGCAACCTGGTCATCGACACGCCGTGGGACGTCAATCCCGAGGACGAGGACAATGCCTATGCCGACGGCGTCACCGTCTCGCGCGGGCAAAACATTTTTCTCGATCACCTGAGCATCAGCGATGGCGACACTCCCGAGTCGCTCGCCACCGGCGCCTACAAGACGCGCCATGATGGCGCGCTGGACGTGGTGCGCGGCAGCGATTACGTGACCATCGCCAACAGCTATTTCGCCAATCACCACAAAACCACGCTGGTCGGCAATGGCGACGGCGGGCGCGCCTGGAGCGACGAGGGCCGCCTGCGCGTGACCTTCTCAGGCAATTGGTGGAGTTCGGTGGCGGCGCGCCTGCCGCTGAACCGTTACGGGCTGGTGCACATGTTCAACAATCTGGTCACGGGCAACGTGATCACCAAAGACACCGACGTCAAGTTCGAAAGCGGCACCGATGCGCGTTACCGTTCCAACATGCTGATCGAAAATAACTACTACAACCTCACCGGCCTGAAACTCTCCGAGTTCTGCGGCAAGGCGATCAAGGGCAAGAGCTTCATCGGCTTTCGCTCGTCGGGCCACATCTTCACCAGCGACCGCGCCGGCACCAATGCCGTCGATGGCCAGTGCGGCATGGCGCGGCCCGATGCGGCCAACCTGTGGACGCCGCCTTACCTGTACGCGCTGCAAACGGCCACCTCGACCCTGGCCGCCGTGCCTGCGCAAGCCGGCGCCGGCAAGCTCAAGTAATCGCATCACTTATCTATCTGGAGACAAGCATGTTGTTCGAACGATTGCGCTTTACTGCGGTCTTACTTTTCACACTGGGCTGCGCGCCCGCGCTGGCGCAGGCGGCGCTGGTGGCCGACACCGGCACGCCGTCGAGCACCATCGGCGCGGGCTGGGCCTTTAACAGCGGCCACAGCTATGCGGGCCGCTTTGCGCTGCCCGCCGCAACGACGATTAATAGCGTCGAAGGCTATTTCGGCACCGATGCGGGCGAGGTTGGCATCAGCCTGTTCAGTAACAGCGCCGACGGCGAGGGCGGCTTCATTCCGGGCGGCGCGCTGCGTTTGGCCAGCTTTGCCACCGGCGTGGGCGAGGCCGGCTGGCGCGGGCTGGCCGGCCTGGACTGGGCGGTGGGCGAGGGCAGCTACTGGATCGTGTTCACCGCGACCTGGGACAGCGCCAGCCAGGCCAGCATGCCCGGCGCGGCCGCCAGTCCCTTGGCCGGCTATGCGCTGGAGCAGGGCGGCCAGTGGTTCGACGCGGCCGGCCTGGGGCTGGACCAGGGTTTGCGCGTGGAGGCCAGCGCCGTGGCCGTGCCCGAGCCGGGCGGCATGGCGCTGTTCGGCCTGGTGCTGGCCGTGCTGGGCATGGTGAGCCGGCGCAAGCGGGCCTGAGGCCGCGCGAGCAAAACGGGTTTGGTTCCAGTCATGCCGTCCCTATAATAGTAGGTGACACACGGGGACCTCGAAAAACTACTGCGCGACGCAATTGTCGTCGCGGACGCGCATGTCCTGCGATGCTCACCGTACCTTCGTACGGCTGCGCTGCCCGGACATGCGCGTTGGCGACGACACTTGCGCCGCTCGCTACGGTTTTTCGAGGCCCCACATGATTGGAGCCAATTCCATGAGCCACTATTTTGCTCGCCCGGTGCTGGCATCGTCCATGGCGCGCCAGCTGATTCATCCCGACGTGCTGGATCAGGGTTCCCGTTCCGGCTTGTTCATGTCGGGCCAGCGGCGCACCGGCAAAACCACCTTCCTTCACAACGACCTCATTCCCGCCCTCGAGCGGGAAGGCGCGCTGGTGATGTATGTCGACCTGTGGAGCGACACCAGGGCGAACCCGGCGCAGCTGGTGCGCGACGCCATTCGCGAAGCCCTTGCGCAACTTCAAACACCGGGGTCGTCCTTGCTGGCGCGCCTGGCGCGGGTCAGCGGGGTGGATGTCGGCGCCCTGAGTTTCAAATTCGGGTTCAAGCTGGAAAAGATTGGCGAAACGGGCGGCACGCCCTTGTCCCAGGTCATTACCGAGCTGGTGGACCAGGCCCGCTGCGATGTGGTGCTGATTGTCGATG
Source organism: Massilia rubra (assembly GCF_011682065.1). GTDB lineage: Bacteria > Pseudomonadota > Gammaproteobacteria > Burkholderiales > Burkholderiaceae_D > Telluria_A > Telluria_A rubra. The sequence goes on from NZ_VUYU01000020.1 coordinate 86,135, forward strand.
AGGTACAGCAAGCGATCACGACCGACGATGGCAAGCACTTGCTGGTCGCATTGAAGGCCGCGCGCGATGCGGTCAATCCGCGTCCCGCTACCGTCGGCCATTTCATTTTTATCGGTACCGGATCGCATCGCGCGATGGTCAGCGAGCTGACCGCGCGCCGAACCCAAGCCTTCAGCGGCGCGCAGTCCATTACGTACCCGGTCCTCGACGCCGACTACACTGCCGATCTGCTGGCCCGCTTGCAGCACGCCGGCGTGCCCAATGTGCCCTCGCATGAGGTCGTGCTGGCCGCTTTCCGCACCCTGGGACACCGGCCGGAGGAACTGCTCAAGGCGCTGCGCCAGGTGCAGTTGCACACACCCGCCGGCCAGGATCCGGATGGCTACTTACCGGTTGTGGCCGCCACCTTGCGCAGCGCGGCCGCAGACATCGAACTGGCCAAGGTCGAGCAACTCGGCCAACTGGCGAGCGCTGTGTTCGAGAAGATCGCGGCGGCCCATTACAGTCGCGTGCTCGGGCGCGAGGTCAAGGTGGAAGAAATCGGGGCCGTCGTGAACGAATTGATGGCGTCGAACATCATCCTGCGCCGCGCGCACGGCTTGTATTGCGTGGCCGATCCGGCAGTCCAGGAAACCTGGCGCGAGAAGCTGCAACTGCTGGGGTAGCGCCTTGCGCCCAGGCTGCGGTCGATGCCGGCAAGACTGGCCTGGGTGTTTCAGGTTTACTCGGGTGCGCTCCCACCTTACACCTTGAATCCGCCGACAATGTGCTCCAGGTTGGCCGCTTGCTGCTGCAGCGACAGCGCCGCCGCCGCCGCTTGCTCGACCAGGGCGGCGTTTTGCTGGGTGGTATCGTCCAGTTCGGTGATCGCCTGGTTGACCTGGCCGATGCCCAGGTTCTGCTCGGCGCTGGCGCCCATGATGGCGCCGATGATGCTGGCCACCTTGTCGGTGCTGGCCACGATCTGCTGCATCGTGGCGCCGGCCTCGGCCACCAGTGCGGCGCCCTTGTCGACCCCGGCCACCGACTCGCCGATCAGGGCGTTGATTTCCTTGGCCGCCGCCGCCGAGCGTTGCGCCAGGTTGCGCACCTCGGCGGCGACCACGGCGAAGCCGCGTCCCTGCTCGCCGGCGCGCGCCGCCTCGACGGCCGCGTTCAGCGCCAGAATGTTGGTCTGGAAGGCGATCCCGTCGATCACGCTGATGATGTCGACAATCTTGCGCGACGACTGCTCGATCGCGCCCATGGTCGTTACCACGCTCGAGACAATGGTGCCGCCCTGCGCGGCCACAGTGGACGCCTCGCGCGCCAGCCGGTTGGCCTGGCTGGCGTTGTCCTCGTTGTTCTTGACCGTGCTGGTGAGCTCCTCCATCGAGGCGGCGGTTTCCTCCAGCGAACTGGCCTGCGCTTCGGTGCGCGCGGACAGGTCCTGGTTGCCGGCCGCGATCTCGCGCGAGGCCAGCGCGATCGACTGGGTGCTCATGCCGATTTGCTGGAGCATGCTTTGCAGGCGCGCGATAAAGCCGTTGACGCTGCTCGAGACGGCGTCGAACTCCATGCCGCCGCCGGGCGGCAGGCGGCGCGTCAGGTCGGCGTCGCCGGCCGAGAGGGCGTCGATGTTGTCCTTCAAAACGGCCAGGCGGCGCATGATCATGCGGATGCCCAGGACGATCAACACCAGCATGGCGATGGCGATCGGAATCTGCACCACGCCCAGCGTGTGCAGGATGCGGTTGCTCTGCTGGCTCAGCAGATGATTCGGCAGGCCGGTGGCCAGCAGCCACGGGCTGCCCGGAATGGTGGCCACGAACAGGGTGTGCTCGGCGCCGTCGCTGCGGTAGGACGATTCGAGCGCGGCTTTGTCGCCCAGTTGCGGCAGCACCTTGACCAGTTGCGCCGCCAGCGGCGAGGTGGCGGCCAGGTCGCTGATGTTCTTGAGCACGATCTCGCTCTTGATATAGCTGCTGTTGCTGACCACCTTGCCGTCGTGTTCCAGGATCAGGATCTGGCCGTGCACGGCCGCTTCCATGTCCGCCACCAGGCGGTTGAAAAAGCCCAGCGTGACGTCCACCGTCGAGACGCCGAACAGCTCATCGCCCTTGTAGATGGCCATGGCGCAGTTGGTGCGCGGCTGCGGGCTGGCGTCGTCCTTGTAGGCCTTGGCCCAGGCGCACTGGCCTTTGGGCGCCTTGGCGCCGCCCTGCCACCACGGCTGCTCGAAATACTTGAGCGACTCCGGCGAATTCCAGTGGGTGTTGACCTGCAGCTTGCCGGCCGCGTCGCGCGCGTAGAAGGTGCTGAATTTTTCCTTTTCCGGATCGCGCTTTTTAGGGACCGGCCAGATGCCGCCGCCGAACACGTTCAGGTCGCCATACTGATCGACCAGGCCGGGCAGCAGGGTGTCGATCGCCGCGCTGTCCATCAAGGCCACCGTCTGCGTGATGGCACGCTGCTGCGCTTCGACCTGCTTGAGTTGCTCGCTGATCTTGATGGCAATGTTGTTGACATCGTTACCGATCAGCTGGCCTTCGGCGCGTTTCAGTTCCGGCGTGATGAACAGCGCGATGGCTGTCAGCGTAATGACCAGCAAGGCGACGAAAATGGCGGAGAACAAGAGGGTGAAGCGCGATTGGCTGGAGCGGAAATAGTCGTTCAAGGGAACCTCTGGGTGGATGAACTGCTGATGTGATTGGCCGCCCACGCACGGGATGATGCATTCTCCCTTCGCAACGGCGCAGTTGCTCAAGAAGACTATGCTTGTAGGAAACAACTGTCAAATGTGTGTGGTCATTCTGCGCAATACGCAACACACCTCCCGCCGCCGATGGCAAGTAACGCTGCTGATAATCATGATCGCCCTTGGTGGATTTCATAATAGAAAAAACCCAACACTCAGTGCACCATCTATCCCGTGATGCCGGGCAAGGGGAGCTCCCCGGCCGGCATCGAGTCCAATCGGGAAGAGAGACATGACAGATTCATACATATCGATGTTGCCGGTCGATGCAGAACGGGCCTTGCTGGTCGGCCGCGCCTGGCGCGCCGGCGCCGGTCCCTCGGTGGTGGTGGTGCGCGACGGCCAGGTCATCGATATCAGCGCGCACGCCGCCACCATGGCCGAGCTGCTCGAACGCGCCGACGCCCCGGAGATCGCGCGCAACGCCCCCGGCGATTCGCTGGGCACGCTGGACGAGCTGCTGGCCAACGCAAAAACCGAGGGCACGCGCCTGCTGGCCCCCAACGACCTGCAAGCGATCAAGGCCTGCGGCGTGACATTTGCCGTCAGCCTGCTCGAACGGGTGATCGAAGAACAGGCCAAGGGCGACCCGGCCCGGGCCGGCGAACTGCGCGGCGCGATGCAGGAATGTATCGGCGACGACCTCTCGGCCATCAAGCCCGGTTCGCCGGCGGCCGATAAACTCAAGCAAGACCTGATCGCGCGCGGCCTCTGGTCGCCCTACATGGAAGTGGGCATCGGCCCGGACGCGGAAGTGTTTTCCAAGTCGCAGCCGATGTCGGCGGTGGGCTTCGGGGCCGATGTCGGCCTGCATCCCGATTCCAAATGGAACAATCCCGAGCCGGAGATCGTGCTTGCCGTCAACAGTCGAGGCGAAGTGCGTGGCGCCAGCCTGGGCAACGACGTCAACCTGCGCGATATCGAAGGCCGCAGCGCCTTGCTGCTCGGTAAAGCCAAGGACAACAACGCCTCTTGCGCGATCGGGCCGTTCATTCGCCTGTTCGACCAGCACTTTACGATCGACACCATCCGTAACGCCGAGGTCAGCATGCTGATCGAAGGCGCGGACGACGATTTCCGCCTGGCGGGCGCAAGCCGCATGCGCGAAATCAGCCGCGATCCGCTCGAGCTGGTTGGGCAGGTGTGGGGCAAGCACCATCAATATCCGGATGGCTTCATGCTGTTTCTGGGAACCATGTTCTCGCCCATCAAGGACCGCGACGCGGCCGGCGGCGGTTTTACCCATCACCTGGGCGACCGGGTCAGCATCTCGACGCCATCGCTCGGCACGCTGCTCAATGAAGTCCAGCGCAGCGATCAGGTTGCGCCGTGGACCTTTGGCGTGCGCGCCCTGTTCGACAACCTGGCCCGCCGCGGCCTGCTGAGAATGACCCAATGAGCACGCCACGACAGCTAACTTACGCGATCTACCCCGATCTTGCCTGTAAAACCGTGCTGGTGACCGGCGGCGGCAGCGGTATCGGCGCCGAGATGGTCAGTGCCTTCGCACGCCAGGGCGCGCGCGTGTTTTTTGTCGACATCGCCGAAGAAGCGTCGCTGGCGCTGGCCGCCGCGCTGGCCGGTTGCGCGCATGCGCCGGTGTTCCTGCCGTGCGACCTGACCGACCTGAACGCGCTGGCCGCCGTCTTTACGCGCATCGGCGTGACGGTCGACATACTGATTAATAACGCCGCCAATGACGACCGTCATGGCATCGCCGACGTTACGCCGGCCTACTGGGACCAGCGCATGGCGGTCAACCTGCGCCACCAGTTCTTTTGCGCGCAGGCGGCGGCCGAGGGCATGCGCGTCAAGGGCGAAGGCGTGATCCTGAACATGGGGTCGATTTCCTGGCACCTGGCCTTGCCGAACCTGAGCCTGTACATGACGGCCAAGGCCGCCATCGAGGGCATGACGCGCGGGCTGGCGCGCGATCTGGGCGCTGATGGGATTCGGGTCAACTGCATCATTCCGGGGGCGGTGCGCACGCCGCGCCAGGAGCAGTTGTGGCACACGCCGGAGGAAGAGGTCAAGATTTTGGCCGGGCAATGCCTGCGCGAGCGGGTGGAAGTGCAGGATGTGGCGGCGCTGGCGCTGTTTCTGGCGTCGGATAATGCGGCGCGCTGCACCGGGCGCGAGTATTTTGTCGACGCCGGCTGGTACGGAGCATGAGCATGGCGCAGCCTGTTTGTTTGTGGCCGGTGGGGGCGGAGCTGGGCGAAGGGCCGCTGTGGCATGCGGCCAGTGATGCCGTGTATTTTGTGGATATTCGCGGCCGGCAGATCCATCGCTGCGCCGCCGATGGCGCGCGCCGGCAATCGTGGAGTGCGCCGGGACGGCCGGGGTTTATCGTGCCGGCGGCCGACGGTAGGGGGGGCTTCATCGTCGGCCTCGATGATGGCCTGCACCGGTTCAACCCCGAAAGCGGAGCATTTTCCCTCCTGCGCCCGGTCGAAGCCGACCAGCCCGGTAACCGCTTCAACGACGGCTTCGTCGCCGCCGACGGCTCCCTCTGGTTCGGCTCCATGGATGTCGGCGAAGCCGCGCCCACCGGTTCCCTCTACCGCCTGCACCCGGGTGGCGTCCTCACCACCGTCGACAGCGGCTACATCATCACCAACGGCCCGGCCATGAGCCCGGACGGCACAACGCTGTACCACACCGACACCCTCGGCAAGCAAATCTACGCCTTCGACCTGCTGCCCGACGGCACGGCCACGCGCAAGCGCCCGTTCATCGCCAGCGCCGCCCCCGGCCACCCGGACGGCATGGCCGTGGACGCCGACGGCAACATCTGGGTCGCCATGTTCCGGGGCGAGCGCATCGACCGCTACAACCCGGCCGGCGAACTGAGCGGCACCATCGCCTTTCCGGTCTCGAACATCACCAAACTGGCCTTCGGCGGCCCCGACCTGCGCACCGTTTTTGTGACCACCGCCTGGAAAGGCTTGAGCGATGCCGAGCGCGCGCGCGAACCGCTGGCCGGCGCGCTGTTCACCTTCCGCACCGACACGCCGGGCCTGCCCCAGCACACTTTTTCGCTACAGGACATCGCTTGAGCACCCATCCAACTCCGTCACTCCGCTACCGCTCGCAGGACTGGTTCGACAATCCCGACCATATCGACATGACCGCGCTCTACCTTGAGCGCTTCATGAACTACGGCATTACCGCCGACGAATTGCGTGCCGGCCGGCCGATCATCGGCATCGTCCAGAGCGGCAGCGATATCAGCCCCTGCAACCGCATCCATCTGGAACTGGCCAAGCGCGTGCGCGACGGCATCCGCGACGCCGGCGGCATTGCCATGGAATTTCCGCTGCACCCGATTTTTGAAAACTGCCGCCGCCCGACCGCCTCCATCGACCGCAACCTGGCCTACCTGGGCCTGGTCGAAATCCTGCACGGCTACCCGATCGACGCCGTCGTGCTCACCACCGGCTGCGACAAGACCACGCCGGCCCAGATCATGGCCGCCTCGACGGTCGACATTCCCGCCATCGTGCTCTCCGGCGGGCCGATGCTCGACGGCTGGTTCGAGGGCGAACTGGCCGGGTCCGGCACCGCCATCTGGCACGGCCGCCGTCGCCTTGCCGCCGGCGAAATCGACAACGAAAAATTCCTGCAAATTGCAGCCGCGTCCGCCCCGTCCGCCGGGCACTGCAACACCATGGGCACGGCCTCGACCATGAACGCGCTGGCCGAAGCGCTCGGCATGTCGCTCACTGGCTGCTCGGCCATACCGGCGCCGTACCGCGAACGCGGGCAGATGGCGTACGAAACCGGCCGGCGCATCGTCGAACTGGCGCGCCAGGATGTGCGGCCCTCGCACATCCTCACCAAGGACGCGTTCCTCGACGCGATTGTGGTCAACGCCGCCATTGGCGGCTCCACCAACGCCCAGCCGCACATCATGGCCATGGCGCGCCACGCCGGCATCGCGATCGAATCGAGCGCCTGGATGGAATACGGCCACGACGTGCCGCTGCTGCTCAACATGCAGCCGGCCGGCAAGTTCCTCGGCGAGCGCTTCCACCGCGCCGGCGGGGTGCCCGCCATCATGTGGGAGCTGCAACAGGCCGGCAAACTGCGCGCCGACCGACTGACCGTGACCGGGTCCACCATGGCGGTCAACCTGCAAGGGCGCGCCAGTGTCGATCGCGAAGTCATTTTCCCGTACCACGCGCCTTTGAGAACCAAGGCCGGCTTCTTTGTCTTGAAGGGCAACCTGTTCGACTTTGCGATCATGAAGACCAGCGTGATTTCGGCCGATTTCCGCGCGCGCTACCTGAGCCGGCCGGGCCATGAAAACGTGTTCGAATGCCGCGCCGTGGTGTTCGACGGCTCGGGCGACTACCACGCCCGCATCAACGACCCGGCGCTCGATATCGACGAAGGCTGCATGCTGGTCATTCGCGGCGCCGGCCCGATCGGCTGGCCGGGTTCGGCCGAGGTGGTCAACATGCAGCCGCCGGACGCGCTGATCCGGCGCGGCATATTGAACCTGCCGACCCTGGGCGACGGGCGCCAGTCGGGCACCTCCGACAGCCCGTCGATCCTGAACGCCTCGCCTGAAAGCGCGGCCGGCGGCGGGCTGGCGTATGTGCGCAGCGGCGACATCATCCGCGTCGACCTGAACACGGGCCGCTGCGACATGCTGGTGGCGGACGAGGTGCTGGCCGAACGCAAAAAGGAACCGCTGCCGCCCACGCCCGCGAGCCAGACCCCGTGGCAGGAGCTGTACCGTTCCACCGTGGGCCAGCTGGAGCAGGGCGGTTGCATGGAAATGGCGCTGCCTTACCGAGGCGTGGGGCACGATCTGCCGCGCCATAACCATTAAATGTAAATATGGCAACAAATTGCAAAAATCCGCTATTCTGTTGCCAAAAACACGGCGCCACGCCGGGTAGCATCCACGTCGTATAACAATAATGGAGACAAACAAGATGAAAAAAATTCTGAGTGTTGCGGTCGTATCGGCCATGATGATTCTCACCAGCGGCCAGGCCAGCGCGGACGCCAAAAACCCGAAGATCGGCTTTTCGATCGACGACCTTCGCCTCGAGCGCTGGGCGCGCGACCGCGACTATTTCGTGGCCGCGGCCGACAAGCTGGGCGCCAAGGTGTTCGTGCAGTCGGCCGACGCCAGCGAGCAAAAGCAGATCGCGCAGATCGAGAACCTGATTTCGCGCGGGGTCGATGCGCTGGTCATCGTGCCGTACAACGCCACCGTGCTCAATAACGCCATCAAGGAAGCCAAGAAGGCCAACATCAAGGTCATTTCGTACGACCGCCTGGTGCTCAACGCCGATGTGGACGCTTACATTTCCTTCGACAACAAGGCGGTGGGCGAGATGCAGGCGGCGGGTGTGGTGAAGGTGCGCCCGAAGGGTAATTACTACCTGCTGGGCGGCGCGCCGACCGACAACAACGCCAAGGTGCTGCGCGAAGGCCAGATGGCCGTGTTGCAACCGCTGGTGGACAAGGGCGATATCAAGATCGTCGGCAAGCAGTGGGTGAAGGACTGGAGCCCGTCGGAAGCGCTGTCGATTGTCGAAAATGCGCTCACGGCCAACAACAACAAGATCGACGGGATCGTGGCCTCGAACGATGCCACGGCGGGCGGCGCGATCCAGGCGCTGGCCTCGCAAAAACTCGATGGCAAGGTGCCGGTGTCGGGCCAGGATTCAGATATCGCGGCGGTGCGCCGGGTGATCGCCGGCTCGCAGGCGATGACCGTGTACAAACCGCTCAAGCTGCTGGCGGGGGAAGCGGCCAAGCTCGCGGTGCAGCTGGTGCGCAATGAAAAGCCTGCTTATAACGGCGCGTATGACAACGGTTTCAAGAAGGTGAGCACGATTTTGCTCAAGCCGACCGCGCTGACCAAGGAAAATATCAATCTGCTGGTGACGGACGGGTTTTACACGCAGGCGCAGATCGCGGGGAAATAGGTTCTGACACGAATGTCGTTAAGTTAACTGGCTTTTTGGCCACAAACCTACAAACCGTCATTCCCGCGCCGGCGGGAATCCAAGGCACCGTCGAGTAGCGAACATGCCTTGGATTCCCGCCGGCGCGGGAATGACGGTTGGGTGGGCGGCGTGCGCCTTTGTTGTGAAAACGTTTTCAAACACGAGAACCAGTATGTCTGACTATTTGCTTGAAATGAAGGGCATCGTCAAGCAGTTCGACGGCGTCCGTGCGCTCGATGGCATCGACCTGAAGGTCCGCGCCGGCGAGTGCATCGGCCTGTGCGGCGAAAATGGCGCCGGCAAGTCAACCTTGATGAAGGTGCTTTCCGCCGTCTACCCGCACGGCACCTGGGACGGCGAGATCCTGTTCGAAGGCCAGCCCCTGCGCGCCGCCTCGATCCGCGAAACCGAGGCCGCCGGCATCATCATCATCCACCAGGAACTGATGCTGGTGCCCGAACTGTCGGTGACCGAAAACCTCTTCCTCGGGAACGAAATCACCGGTTTCGGCGGGCGCATGAACTACCCCGCCATGAACCGCCGCGCCGAACAGCTGCTGAAAGACTTGAACCTGCTTGATGTGAACGTGGTGCTGCCGGTGATGAACTACGGCGGCGGCCACCAGCAACTGATCGAGATCGCCAAGGCCCTCAACAAGGACGCCAAGCTGCTGATCCTGGACGAACCGTCGGCCTCTCTCACCGCCGCCGAAATCAAGATCCTGCTCGAGATCATCCGCAAGCTCAAGGCCAAGGGCGTGGCCTGCGTCTACATCTCGCACAAGCTCGATGAAGTGGCGGCCATCTGCGACACCATCGCCGTGATCCGCGACGGCAAACATATCGCCACCACGCCGATGGCCGAACTCGATGTCAACCGCATCATCGCGCAGATGGTCGGGCGCGAGATGAACCAGCTCTATCCCAAGCAGGAGCGCGCACTGGGCGAGGTGATTTTCGAAGCGCGCAACGTCACCTGCTACGACATCGACAAACCCGAACGCAAACGCGTCGACAACGTCTCGTTCACCTTGCGCAAAGGCGAAATCCTCGGCATCGCCGGCCTGGTGGGAGCGGGGCGCACCGAGCTGGTGTCGGCCTTGTTCGGGGCCTATCCGGGTGTTAGCGAGGCCGAGGTGCGCCTGCATGGCGCCGTGGTCGATACCGGCACCCCGCTCAAGGCGATCCGCGCCGGCTTCGCGCTGGTGCCCGAAGACCGCAAGCAGCACGGCATCGTGCGCGACCTGGACGTGGGCCAGAACATCACCCTGTCCGTGCTCGAATCGTTCTCGCGCCTGACCCGCATCGACCGCGAAGCCGAACTGAAAACCGTGCAGGACCAGATCAACCGCCTGGGACTGAAAACCGCCAGCCCGTTCCTGCCGATTACCAGCCTATCGGGTGGCAACCAGCAAAAGGCGGTGCTGTCGAAAATGCTGCTCACGAAGCCGCAAGTGCTCATTCTCGACGAGCCCACGCGCGGCGTCGACGTGGGCGCCAAATACGAAATCTACAAGCTGATGTTCGAACTGGCCGCGCAGGGCATGTCGATCATCATGGTGTCATCCGAACTGGCCGAGGTGCTGGGCATTTCCGACCGCGTGCTGGTGATGGGCGAGGGCAAACTGCGGGGCGACTTCGTCAACCAGAACCTGACCCAGGAAACCCTGCTCGCCGCCGCCCTCGACCACGCTGCGCACTGAACGACTCCACCTTCGCGACAGACCACATGAACCCCATCAAATTCAAGCAAATATTCACGCAGTACAAAATCCTGGCCCTGCTGGCCGCGATTGCCCTCATCTGGCTGTTCTTCAGCTTGAAAACCGACGGCGGCTTCACCTCGGCGCGCAATTTGTCGAACCTGATGCGCCAGATGTCCATTACCGGCATCCTCGCCTGCGGCATGGTATTCGTCATCATCGCCGGCGAAATCGACCTGTCGGTCGGCTCGCTGCTCGGGTTATTGGGCGGCGTCGCGGCGGTGCTCGATGTAAGCCACCACCTGCCGCTGCCGCTGATCGTGCCGCTGGTGCTGGCGTGCGGGCTGGTGCTCGGTATCTTCAACGGGTATCTGGTGGCCTACGCGGGCATACCGTCGTTCATCGTGGGGCTGGGGGGCATGCTGGCCTATCGCGGCATCGTGCTCGGGGTGACCGACGGCACCACGGTGGCGCCGGTGTCCGCCGAGATGGTGTACCTGGGTCAGGGCTACCTGTCGCCCGACCTGAGCATCGGCCTTGGCGTGCTGCTGTTCGTGCTGGCCTGTGTGCTGACCTGGCGCCAGCGCGCCAGCCTGGCGCACCACGGCTTGCCGGTGCCGAGCGCGGTGCGCGATGGCGTGCGCCTGCTGGCGATTGGCGCGGTGCTGTATTCGGTGGTGCGCACCCTGCACAGCTACGAAGGCATTCCGCTGCCGGTGCTGCTGCTCCTGGTGCTGCTGGCGGTGTTCAGCTACGTGGCCACGCAAACCGTGTTCGGACGCCGCATCTACGCGGTGGGCAGCAATATGGAGGCAACCCGCCTGTCGGGCGTGAACGTGCGCGCCGTCAAACTGTGGATCTTCGGCTTGATGGGATTGATGTGCGCACTGGCGGGCTTGATCAACACGGCGCGCCTGGCGGCCGGCTCGCCGTCGGCCGGCACCTCGGGCGAGCTTGATGTGATCGCGGCCTGCTTCATTGGCGGCACCTCGATGCGCGGCGGCTCGGGCACCGTGTACGGCGCGCTGATCGGCGCACTGGTCATGGCCAGCCTGGATAACGGCATGTCCATGCTCGATGTGGACAGCTACTGGCAAATGATCGTCAAGGGCGCCATACTCACGCTGGCGGTGTGGGTGGACGTGGTCACGCGCTCCGGCCGCCGTTGATTGAACAGGGACCCGTCATGACACACATCAAACAATTCGCGCGCCTGGCGCTCGCCGCTTCCGTGCTGCTGGCCACCGGCGCCTGCACTACAGCGGGCAAACAGGGCGCGGGCAAACAGGGCGATGAACTGAGCATCTACGCAGCCGGCCCGCGCGCCGGCTCGCACGTGGTGGTCGCCGACTTCGAAGCATCGCAGCGCGTCGCTGGCGCATCGGTGCTGGTACCAAAACCGGCCGTTCCCAAGGTGGCGGCGAGCCGGGTCGGGGTCGATGTCGGCCAGGAGGCGATGACCTTGCACTTCAAGGACGCCTGGTACGCCAACCTGCGCGTTGAAACCGATGCGCCGCTCGACCTGCGCGCCTATGCGCCGGCGGGCGTGCTGGCGTTCGACATGAATGTGGAAGACATGGCGCAAGGCGGCGTGTCGTTTAAGGTAGGTTGCGGCAAGGGGTGCGAGCGCCAGGTGCCGTTCCTGGTGCCGGCGCGCGCCATGGCGGGCAAGGGCTGGCAGCCGCTGGTGTTCCCGATGCGCTGCTTCACGCGCGACCGCGACGATTTTTCGGCTGTGAGCACGCCGTTCGCGCTCGAAGGCAGCGGCACCGGCCGGGTCGGTATCGCGCAGGTGCGCTTTCTCAAGTCGGGCACGCCGAATACATCTTGCCCGGACTACAAAACGCAGTCGGTCACGCCCGAGATGCTCAATCAATCCTGGTCGATCAATCACTGGGGACCGCGCCACGAGGCCAAGAAGGCGGAAGCCAGGCGCCGCAACGCCGCCGGCGAGAAAACGCGCATCGTCTTCATCGGCGACTCGATCACCGAAGGCTGGGAGAAAACCGGCGCGCCGGTCTGGCAGCGCCATTACGCCAAATACAATGCGCTGGGCCTGGGCCTGGGCTTTGGCGGCGACCATACCGAAAACGTCTTGTGGCGCTTGCAGCACGGCGCACTCGACGGCCTCGATCCGAAGGTGGTGGTGCTGATGGTCGGCACCAACAACACTGGCGACCGCCTTGAAAACCCGGTGACCACGGCGGCCGGCGTGCGCCGCAATATCGACGAAATACAACAGCGTCTGCCGAACGCCAACATCCTGCTGCTGGCGATTTTCCCGCGCGACGAAAAGCCCGATAGCCAACTGCGCCGCATCAACGACCAGGTCAACGCAATCCTGTCGGGCTTCGATGATGGCAAGCGCATCGCCTTCCTGGACATCAACCAGGCCTTCCTGACGGCGGACGGCACCCTCTCGCGCGAGGTCATGCCCGATCTGCTGCACCTGAACGAACAAAGCTACGAGGTGTGGGCCAGGGCGATGGAGCCCGCCTTGCAGCGCTTGCTGTCGCAATGAAGGCGTCGCTGTACTGCGCGCTGTTGCTGGCCAGCGTCGTCCATGGCGCCAGCGCCGGCGACCGCACCCTGCGCTACGACCGCCCTGCGCCCGACACGCCCGAGGGCTGGGAACGCGAGGCGCTCCCGATTGGCAATGGCCGCATCGGCGCGATGATCTTCGGGCAGGTGGCGCGCGAGCGCATCCAGTTCAACGACATCACCCTGTGGACCGGTGACGACAAGACGCTGGGCGCTTACCAGCCTTTCGGCGACGTGTTCATCAACCTGCCGGGCCACACAGCCGCCAGCGACTACGCGCGCAAGCTCGATCTGGATAACAGCCTGCACAGCGTGACCTACAAGCACGCCGGCGTCACGTTCAAGCGCGAGATGTTCGCCAGCCATCCGGCGCAGGCCATCGTGGCGCGCCTGAGCGCCAGCCAGCCGGGCAAGTACAGCGGTTCGATCGAACTGACCGACATGCACGATGCGCGCATCAGCATCGTCGGCAATCGCATCTACGCCACCGGCTCGCTGGCCGGTTTCTCGCAGCCGGCAACATCGAACGTGATGGATTACGCCAGCCAGGTCCAGGTGATCAACGAGGGCGGCACCTTGTCGGTCGACGGCAAGCGCATCGTCTTCACCAATTGCGATGCGCTGGTGCTGGTGCTTGGCGCAGGCACCAGCTACGTCAACGATGCCGCCAGGCGCTTCCAGGGCGCGCATCCCTTGCCGCGCGTGTCGGGGCAGGTCAGTGCGGCGGGGGCGCAGACGTGGACGCAGCTGCTCGCCGCGCACCAGCGGGATTTCAAGCGCCTGTACGAGCGCGTGAGCGTGGACTTCGGCCAAGCGTCGGCGGCGCGCCGGGCCTTGCCGACCGACCGGCGCATCGAGACCTACACCGCCGAAGGCAAGGACCCCGGCCTGGAAGCGCAGTTCTTCCAGTTCGGCCGCTACCTTCTCATTTCGAGCTCGCGCGATTCGCTCCCGGCCAACCTGCAAGGACTGTGGAACAACAGCCTCACGCCGCCGTGGAATTCGGACTACCACACCAACATCAACATCCAGATGAATTACTGGCCGGCGGAACCGGCCAACCTGTCCGAAGCGGCAATGCCGTTTTTCGATTTCGTGACCGGCGTGGCGCCCGTGTACCGCAAGCTGCTGCTCGATACGGCGGCCCAGCCAGCCAAGGCCGGTGAAGAACGTTTCCTGACCGAGCAAGGCAAGCCGGTGCGCGGCTGGACCGTGCGCACGGAATCGAATCCGTTCGGCGCGACCACCTACGTCTGGAACAAGACCGGCAACGCCTGGTACGCGCAGCACTTCTGGGAGCATTACGCCTTCACCCAGGACCGCGCGTTCCTGCGCACGGTCGCGTATCCGCTGATGAAGGAAGTGTGCGCGTTCTGGGAAGACCATCTGAAGCGCCTGCCCGACGGCCGCCTGGTGGCGCCGCGCGGCTGGTCGCCCGAGCACGGGCCGATTGAAGATGGCGTGAGCTACGACCAGCAGATCATCTGGGACCTGTTCAACAATACCGTGGAAGCGGCGGATGTCCTCGGTGACGACAAAGCCTTCCGCGACCGCATCGTCGCCATGCGCGACCGGCTTGCGGCCCCGCGCATCGGCAGCTGGGGCCAGCTGCTCGAATGGATGGACGAGAAAAAGCACCCGGTGCTGGACACCCCCGCCGACACGCACCGTCACGTCTCGCACCTGTTCGGATTGTTCCCTGGCCGGCAGATCTCGCCCGCCAACACCCCGGCGCTGGCGGCAGCCGCGCGCAAGTCGCTGGAAGGACGCGGCGACGCCGGCACCGGCTGGTCGATGGCCTGGAAGACCGCATTCTGGGCACGCCTGCTGGACGGCGACCACGCCTACAAGATGCTGCGCGGGCAGCTCGCCAAGCCCGGTGCGCGCGCCGCCCAGCAGGCCGGCCCCGGCACCGAAACCAACAACGCCGGCGGCACGTACGCCAACATGTTCGACGCTCACCCGCCGTTCCAGATCGACGGCAACCTGGGCGCCACCGCCGCCATCTGCGAAATGCTGCTGCAGTCGCACACGGGCGAACTGCACCTGCTGCCGGCGCTGCCATCGTCGTGGCCCGACGGCTCGGTAAAGGGCTTGCGCGCGCGCGGCGGCTTCGAAGTCGATATCGCCTGGGCCGGCGGCAAGCTGGCCGGCGCCACCATCCGCGCGGTGGCGGGGCAGGGCGGCGGGACGGTTCGCTATGGCGACAAAGTCGTCGCGCTCAAGCTACAACCGGGAGCTGAAATACGCCTCGGCGCCATGCTCGTCATCAAGAAAAAATAGTCCGGTATGCCGTGGTTGACGCATTTTCGCCGCGATGGCGACAGGTGCATATAGCCACGGGCCTTACAAACCTTGTTTCCTTAATATCATTCCGCGCCTTGGTCATTTTCGTAATTGCGGCGGGTTGGCGTAGCTCGGAAAATCAATACACAAACCAGCGCGGCACCAGCCGACGCTTAGAAAAATCCAACCGAGATGCACTCCATGATGATCAACCGCAGGCCCTCGCGGCCCTGTCTCCGTCCGCCTTCGCTTCTTTCGACAACCGTGTTGGGGAGGGCTTGCCTGTATCGATGAACGGCATTGCGCAGCACTGCCGGCACACACATAAAAGCAGCAGTAATCCGATTGGAACAGAGGAGACAAGTTGAACAACTATAAGAAAACAGCGATTGCCGTCGCCGTCGCACAGATCGCACTGATGTCGGGCGGCGCAGCGATTGCCCAGGTCGGCGCGAGTGGCGAACCCGCCGTGGTGGTGGTCAGCGGCCAGCGCGCCGCCTTGAACTCGGCGCAGAAGGTCAAACAGAATTCCGACGAAATCGTCGACTCCATCGTGGCCGACGATATCGGCAAGCTGCCCGACCGCTCGGTCACCGAAGTGCTGCAACGGGTGGTGGGCGTGACGATCGACCGCACCATGAGCAAGTCGGACCCGGAACACTTTTCGGTGGAAGGCTCGGGCGTGTCGATCCGTGGCTTGAACTACGTGCGTTCGGAACTCAATGGCCGCGATTCGTTTTCGGCCAACGGCGGGCGCTCGCTCAACTACGAAGACGTGCCGCCCGAACTGATGGCCGGCGTGGACATCTACAAGAACCCCTCGGCGGAACAGATCGAAGGCGCCATCAGCGGCCTGGTGAACCTGCGCACCGCCATGCCTTTCGATTACAAGGGCATGAAGGTGGCGCTGTCCGCGCAGACTACGTACTCCGACCTGAAAAAGGGCCGCAGCTCGCCGTCGGCCTCGGGCTTGTTCTCGAACCGCTGGAAGACCGGCATCGGCGAAGTTGGCGTGCTGGTCGACCTAGCCTATTCCGAAAGCGCGACCCGCACCGACGCCTTGCAGGTCGAGCCGTATTTTCCACGCGACGATGTCGTCCCCGGCAAAACCGTCTGGATTCCGAAGGGCGCGTCGTGGCGCACGCTCAATTTCGAGCGCCAGCGCGAAGGCGCCTACGGCGCACTGCAATGGCGCCCGAACCGCGACATCAACACCTCGCTGACGTTCTTCAAGTCGCGCTACAAGATGGACTGGGACGAACAGGCCATCTTTGCCGCATCGAATCCCTACAACATCCTGGTCGGCCCGGGCGCCACCTACGATGGCAAGGGCGCTTTTGTGAGCGGCACCCTGACCGACCCGGCCGACAAAGGCATCAACTACGGCGGCGATACGCGCATTGCCAACCGCAAGTCCGATACCACGGACGTGTCGTGGAACCTGGTGTGGCGTCCGACCAGCAGCTGGACCTTCAAGTCGGACCTGCAAAGCATCCGCGCCAAGACCGCCAATCTCGATTCGACCGTCGCCACCGGCGTGCAGATGCCCAAGCAGCAGATGGACCTGGCCGGCGGCAGGCCGAACCTGATCTTCGACAGCGCCGACCTGGCCTACCTGGCCAATCCGAATAACTACTACTGGGCCTTCACCCAGGAGCACGCGGACCGCAGCAAGGCCAAGGGAACCGCGTGGAAGGGCGACGCCCAGTACGACTTCGATCACAAGGTCATGCGCGATATCCGCTTTGGCGTGCGCCTGACCAAGCGTGACGCGGTCACCGAAAAGACCAACCCGGATTACAACTGGGTCGCCATTTCGCAGCCGTGGCAACTGGGCTGGAATATCGGCCAACTGGCGTCGCTGGGCGACCCGCGCTTTTCCGGCAATACGCGGGTCCACAACTTCAACAACTTCTTCGGCGGTAAAGTCTCGGTGCCGTCGCTGGTGGTGCCGAATACCTCGCTGGCCACCGGTTACCCCGACAGCTACGCGGGACTGCACAAGTACCACGATATTCTGTGTAACGAACACGCCGCCGCCAACGGCGCCACGCCCGCCTGCGCGCCATGGAAAGGAGCGTCCTACGGCACCGATCCGGCGGGATCGAACGAGCAGACCGAAAAGACCGGCGCCTTCTACACGCAGGCGCGCTTCGGCTTCGACGATTTGCCGATGCCGATCGATGGCAATATCGGCGTGCGTTACGTGAAGACCGACATGAAGGCGAGCGGCTATACGGTGTTCAGCTACACCCGCCCGACCATCCCGGCAGGCTACCAGACCACCGGCCCGGCCATTCCGAACATCCCGGCGTTCGTGCGCCCTCAGGATTACAGCGGCTCGTACAGCAACGTGCTGCCAAGCCTGAACCTGCGCATGAAGGCCAGCGATAAACTGCAGTTCCGCTTTGCGGCCTCCTCGGCCGTGTCGCGCCCGGATTTTTCGCAATTGCAGGGCTATACGACGCTGACGCAGGATGTGAAAACCACCTCCGACGACGCTGCCGGCATCGTGCGCGTGAACAGCGTGACCCTCACTGGCGAAGGTTCCGGCAACCCAGCCCTCAAGCCGGTCACGTCGCGCCAGGTCGACCTGACGGCCGAATGGTATTTCGCGCCGGCCGGCTCGCTGACCCTTGCAGTGTTCAACAAGCAGCTCAAGGACATCATCGTCGACCAGAGCTACAACTTCCAGCTGCCCGACGTGAACGGCGCGATGAACAACTTCACGGTGACCGCACCGATCAACGGCGCAAAAGGCAGGGCGCGCGGTTTCGAGCTCGCGTACCAGCAGTATTTCGACAATCTGCCGCAATGGCTGTCCGGCCTGGGCGTGCAGGCCAATTTCACCTTCGTCGACGGCAAGAAGACCATGTACCAGTCTGTGTTCCAGGAATACTGCACCGGTGGCGCCGGCAATGGCGCGTCGAACCTGAACCTGAACATGAACGGCTGCGACACCAACGGCCGCTCCTTCGGCAACCTGCCGCTGTATAACCAGTCGCGCCGTTCGTACAACCTGGCGCTGATGTACGACAAAGGCCCGCTGTCGGCCCGCCTGGCCTACAACTGGCGTTCGCGCAGCCTGCAGGGCGTGAACGTGAACGGCACCAAGGGCGGCGACGGCCTCGATTCCAATCCGGCCAGCCCGACCGTCGGTCAGCATAATGTGAGCTACGGCCTGCCTACCTGGGCGGCGGCGTACGGCCAGCTCGACGCGTCAATCTTCTACAAGATCACCGAGCAGTTGTCGTTCGGCCTGGAAGCGCAGAACATCAACGATGCGAAGTTCAGGCAGGAGATGGACCAGGAAATCGGCACCAAGGGGCGGGCCTGGTTCGCCACGGGGCCACGCTATACGGCGCAGATGCGCTACAGCTTCTGATGGCGCGCCATGTCGTTGCGGTGCTGGCCCTGGCCGCGTCCAGTGTAGCGGCGGCGCCACCGCTGCCGCAACTGGTGCACAAGGACGGGCGCCATGCGCTCATGGTCGATGGCGCGCCGTTCGTGATGCTCGGCGCGCAGGCGCACAACTCGAGCAATTACCCGGCCGCCCTCAAGAAGGTTTGGCCGGCGATTCGCGACATGCACGCCAATACGCTGGAAATTCCGGTGGCGTGGGAACAGATCGAGCCGGTCGAGGGCAAGTTCGATTTCAGCTATGTCGATACGCTGGTGGCCGAGGCGCGCAAGAACAAGGTGCGCCTGGTGCTGCTGTGGTTCGCCACCTGGAAGAACACCAATCCGCAATACAGCCCGGAATGGGTCAAGTTCGATAACCAGCGCTTTCCGCGCATGGTGGACAAGGATGGCAAGGTCAATTACTGCATGTCGCCGTTCGGGGAAGAGACGCGTAAGGCCGACACGAAGGCATTCGTGGCGCTGATGACCCACATCAAAAAGATCGACGAAACGCATCGCACCGTCATCATGATGCAGGTGCAGAACGAGGTTGGCACCTATGGCCTGGTGCGCGATTACGGCGCGAAGGCGCAGGCGGCGTTTGCGCAGCCGGTGCCGCTGGCGGTGCTGGAGCGCCAGAAGTCGCCGGTGAAGCTGGCGGCCGGCGGCACCTGGACCGAGGTGTACGGCGACTACGCGGAGCAGTATTTTCATGCCTGGGCGATTGCCAGCTACATCGGCGATATCGCCAAAGCCGGGCGCGCGGTCTACAACCTGCCGATGTACGTCAACAACGCGCTGCGCGATCCGCTCGAACCGCTGGCGCCGTGGAAGGGCAACTTCGCCAGTGGCGGGCCGACTTACGATGTGATCGACATCTACAAGGCGGCCGCACCGGCGATCGACATTGCCGCGCCCGACATCTACATGCCGCAGTCAGCCAAGTTCACGGGCACGCTGGATCGCTTCCAGCGCCCTGACAATGCGCTGATGGTGCCGGAACTGGGCAACGCCGCCACTTACGCGCGCTACACCTACCAGGTGCTGGGGCGCGGCGCATTGGGGTTTGCGCCGTTCGGGATCGACTACGCCGACTACAGCAATTTTCCGCTCGGGTCCAAGCTGACCGACAAAACGATGGTCGAACCGTTCGGATCGATTTTTGCCGTGTTCCGGCCGATGGAGCGCCAGTGGGCCAAATGGGCCTTCGAAGGTCGTACCTACGGCGTGGCCGAAAGCGACGAGCGCAGCGAGCAAACCATCGCCATGAAGAACTGGAAGGCCACGGTCTCGTTCCGCCAGTGGCGCTTCGGCGAAAAGCACTGGAATCCGGAGATCAAGGATGAACCGGCCAACACCGAGAACCCTGGCGGCGGCGTGTCGATTGCGCAGATCGCGGATAACGAATTCATCGTCATCGGCCAGCAGGTGCGCCTGCGCCTGGACGGCGCCGGCAGCAACGCGGGCAAGCCGACCATGCTGGCGCGGGTGGAGGAGGGCAGCTTCGACGCAAACGGTCAATGGATCATGGAGCGCAACTGGAATGGCGACCAGGTCGACTACGGCATCAACCTGCCGGCCAAGCCGATCGTCCTGAAAATCAGAATCGGCACCTACTAATAACTATGGGAGATCACAGAATGCGTCTTAAATCACTGGTGGGAACGGCGTCCTGCCTGGCACTGATGGCATCAGGCCACGCCCTGGCGGGCACGTTCGAAAAGACCGGCAGCGGCGTGGTCGTCAAACCCGACCAGGGCGCGGCGAAGGAAGTGCGCCTGGAGGTGATGAGCGAGAATATCATCCACGTCGTCAAGCTTGATGGTCCGGGCAAGGAGCTGAGCCCGTCGATGATGACGGTGGCAAAACCATGCGCCTGCCAGTTCACGGTCAGCGATGCCGACAAGGACGTGGTGACGCTTAACGCCGGCAAAATCTCGGCCAGGGTATCGTTGAAGACCGGGCTGGTGAAGTTCTATAACGCCAAAGGTGAAGTATTTCTCACCCAGTCGTCCGAGAGCCTCACGCCCATCAAGGTCGACGGCAAGCCGTTTTTGGCGATCAAGCAGGGCTTCAATCCGGGCCTGAAAGACGCGTACTACGGCCTGGGCCAGCACCAGAACGCCCAGATGAACATGAACGGCGAAGACGTCCTGCTGGCGCAGCACAATATGGACGTGGCGGTGCCGTTCGTGATCTCGGACAAAAACTACGGCGTCCTGTGGGATAACAACGCCATCTCGCGCTTTGGCGACCCCAAGCCGTACGGCCCGATGAAGCGCGACCTGAAACTGGTGGACGCCAGCGGCAAGGCCGGCGGCCTGACCGCGCGTTACTACGTCGGCGGCAAACTGGCATTG
The DNA here is from genome assembly GCF_011682065.1 of Massilia rubra. Lineage (GTDB taxonomy): Bacteria > Pseudomonadota > Gammaproteobacteria > Burkholderiales > Burkholderiaceae_D > Telluria_A > Telluria_A rubra. The sequence goes on from NZ_VUYU01000020.1 coordinate 107,135, forward strand.
ACCCGCATTGAGACCGACATCGACTACAAATACCTCAAGGACGTGGCCGAACACTGGCCCAAGGAACTCGGTCCGCTCAAGGACCTGAAAGACGTCAAGGTGGTATGGGACGGCAGCATGAGTTCGGCCAAGGCCGGCGTGCACAAGATGCAGCTCTATTCGTCCGACTACGCGACCCTGACGCTCGACGGCAAGCAGGTGCTGGACGTGTGGCGCCAGGGCTGGAACCCGTGGTACCACAACTTCGAGGTCAGGTTTGCCGCCAACAAGCCAGTGAAGCTGCACCTGGAATGGAAGCCGACCGGCGGCATGATCGCCATCACCCACAACGACCCGCTGCCGCCGGCGGAACGCCATTCGCTGACGTTTTCGTCCGAGATCGCGCAAGCGGTGAACTACTACGTCATCAACGCCGAGAACATGGACAGCGTGATCGCCGGCTACCGCCACCTGACCGGGCAAGCGCCGATGATGCCGAAATGGGCCTACGGCTACTGGCAATCGCGCCAGCGCTACGAAACGCAGGACCAGATTGTGGGCGCCGTGCGCGAGTACCGCAAGCGTGGCTGGCCGTTGGATAACATCGTGCAGGACTGGTTCTACTGGCCCGAAAACGGCTGGGGCTCGCACGATTTCGACAAGACCCGCTTCCCTGATCCGAAAGGCATGGTCGACGAAATCCACAAGAACAATGTGCGGGTGATGCTGTCCATCTGGGGCAAGTTCTACCTTGACACCGACAACTACAAGGAATTCGCCGCCAAGGGCCACATGTGGACCAAGAACGTCGAAAACGGCGACCTTGACTGGGTCGGCCCGGGCTACAAGAACGCCCACTACGATCCGTACACGCAGGAAGCGCGCGATATCTATTATCGCCAGGTGAAAACCAAGCTCGGAGGCCTTGGCTTCGATTCGTGGTGGATGGATAACAGCGAGCCGGATGTGCTGTCGAATACCCGTCCGGAAGACTTCAAGAAGCTGATCGGGCCAACCGTCCACGGCGCCGGCGAGATCACTTACAACACCTACAGCATGCCGCACACGCAGGCGCTGATCGAGGGGCTCAAGCGCGACCAGCCGGATACGCGCCAGCTGATCCTGTCGCGCTCGGGCTTTGCCGGCATCCAGCGCAACGCGGTGGCGGTGTGGAGCGGCGACACGGTAGGGCGCTGGAACAACCTGTACGACCAGATTTCGGCCGGGGTGAATTTTTCGATGTCCGGCATTCCGAACTGGACCCACGATATCGGCGGCTACGCGCAGGAAGTGCGCTTCCAGAGCGGCGACGTCGGCTCGGCCCAGGAAAACCGCAGCACGGGCGCCGCCGTCGTCAACCCGGAAGACATGAAGGAGTGGCAGGAACTCAATTTGCGCTGGTTCCAGTTCGGCGCCTTTACGCCGCTGTTCCGCTCCCACGGCGAAGTGGTCAAGCGCGAGATCTACAACATCGCGCCGGAAGGCTCGGAGATGCAGGACTCGATGGTCTGGTACCTGAAGCTGCGTTATCGCCTGATGCCCTACATTTACGCGACGGCGTCGGATATCTACTACCACTCGGGCACCGTGATGCGTGGGCTGGTGATGGATTTTCCGAAGGATGAACAGGTCAAGGACATCAAGGACCAGTACCTGTTCGGGCGCGACATCATGGTGGCGCCGGTGCACGTGTACGGCGCGCGCGAGCGCAGCGTGTACATGCCGAAAGGGGCAAGCTGGTACGACTTCTACACCGGCGCTGTGCACCAGGGCGGCAAGTCGGTGACGATGGCCGCGCCGGCGGCGCGCATGCCGCTGTTGGTCAAGGCTGGCGCGATCCTGCCGATGGGTCCCGTGACGCAGTATGTTGATGAAAAACCGGATGCGCCGATCACGCTCAACGTCTACACGGGCGCGGACGGCAAATTCAGCCTGTATGAAGATGATGGCGTCACCAACGCATACACCAGGGGAGAATTCAGCCGCATTCCGCTCAGTTACGACGACAGCACCAGGACCGTGACCATCGGCGCGCGCACCGGCCAGTACAAGGGCATGGTCGCCAAGCGCCAGTTCAAGGTGCGCTTCATCAAGGCGGGCGTATCGAGCGCGGACGGTTTCGACAGGGCCGACAAGGAAGTCAGCTACGACGGCAAGGCTGTCAGTGTCCGGATGTAGATAGGCGCCTGTGCGGTTCAGCAAGGCCTGCGGTATCCCGGCGGGCCTTTTTTACTGGGCGGGCAGGAAGGCCTGATACTAAGTGACATACTCAGGCTTGAATATCGATAACCAGGAGAAGAATAATGTCAAAAGCCCCAATCCGAATAGCATAATGGAGCCTCCCCATAACGAACCAAATGCATCCGCGCCAGGGTCTTTGTGAGGATCGTGCGCGTAGTACAAAATCGAAACTTTCTCCCCAACCTCGAACGATGTATAGCCATGCTGGGTGTAGTTTACAATTTCACCTTTTTCAGTGCTGAAACGTATATGGGCATGATATTTGCCACTTTCTTTGCTAATAACAACACCATTCGCGCGCGATGTGGATTTGATAAATTCGATACGGTCTTTGATACTCGAATAACCAAATAGGAACAAGCATACGGAGGCGCAGAACACAACCATACCCCAAATCAAACTCCCAGTTGAAGTTTTGGTTGGTATTAATCCGGACATCATACTCATAGTCAACTCCTTGTGTTCATTAGAATGGAAATCTCATTGCCAGCTCTGTACGCAGTTTTCTGCGCCGACTGAGTTCGCCGTCCCGCTTGACGTTGATATCGACAAGGGCGCGGACGGCAAACTCAGCCTGTCCGAGGATGGCGGTGCGAGCAACGATTAACGCGGGGCGATTTTCACACATGAGGTTCCGTGACGACGAGCGCGCCGGCGCCTTGACGAATGGCGAGCGCATCGGCCAGTGCCACGGTGACGCCGCAAAGCGTCGACTCACAATGCCTTTTGTCAAGGCAACGGTCTTGGGCGCGGACCGCTTCGACAAGGCCAACAATGAAATCGGGCGCGATGCCAAGGCGATCACCGTCAAAATCTGGCAATCGCTTCAGGGAGACCCGTCGTTGCCTGAAGGGATTACGACACGTCAGTGATTCGCTGGCGGGGGACGAACCCTCGCACTGAGCGTAGAGCGGCACGTGACCGGAAGCAATGTGGGCGCGGCCGTGGCCACTAAAACAGGCGCGACGATCCAGCGCACCGGAGTCAATCCGCAGGCCACGACCGAGAACCAACCCTCTCCCTTCCTGAGAAGGATAGGATATATCCTGACTTCACACAGTAACTCGCACGTATTTTCCACCACTAACAAGTCCTCGCCTATTACCTCAAATACGCCAGGCTTGCTGTTACCCCATAACCTATCTGCAGACCCGCATTTACCCCGTGCATGATAATTATGCCCTTGGCAGAAGCAGCAGCAAGTACAGGTCCCACCTGTCCGAACCCTAAGTATGCTGGATTTATGCCCACAAGAATAGCTGTTGCTGAATAGCCTGCAATGTAACCAGCCCCAATTTCGCAAATGATGCAATTTCCTTTGATATCATCGAGGGTAAGGTCATCATTAGTATGGGCTTTCGTTACAAACACATTTCCAAATGCTGGAAAATCAGTTGTTGATAACGCGCCTGACTTACTTTGTACATTGAGCTGCGGAAATTCTGGCAGTTTTGGCAGTTTTGGACTTTTAAACCCCTGGGACAATCCCAGGCCAACAGCGCCGTAATGCAAATCGACCAACTTTCCGGATGGATCTTTCAATCGAACCAAACCGCCAGATGCCGCAAAGAAGCCTAACCCCACTCCTCCAGTTGCAGAGGTTTCATGTAGCAACGGCTTCGTGGCATGGCCCGCCCGCGTCCGGGCGGTTTTTTATGGCTCGGGGCAGGAAGGAAAGCCTGCTCCGCCCGTTGCGGATAGATGACATTGCCTCTGTAATTTGATGACATGTCGTGGAATTTGTATTGCGATGACATGTTAATCGGAATACTCAGGCTTGAATATCGACATCCATGAAAAGAATAGTGTTAAAACTCCCACTCCAAATAACGTCAGGGAGCCTCCCCATAATGCACCGGATGCATCGGTGCTGGGATTGTTGCGAGGATCATCCGCATAGTACAAAACGCTCACCTTCTCGCCGGCCTCGTAGGATATGTCGCCATTCTGGCCATATTCAACCACCTCGCCTTTTGCCGTAGTGAAACGGACGTCGACATGATGTTTGCCTGCGGTTTGCCGGACAACAACACCATCCGCACGAACGGTGGATTTGATGAATTCACCCCTGTCTTGTATGCCCTCGTAACCAAATAAGAATAAGCATATTGAGGCAAAGAAAAAAACTACTCCCCATATCAAATTCCGGGTGGATGTATTGGGTGGTATTAATCCAGGCAGCATAGTTATCGTTAATTCCTTATGATCGTTGAACTGGATGGTTTATTCTGCTTTGAATGCAATTTTTCCCGCATGGCTTTCTACTATTATACGCCGTTCGTTGGAAGATATTTCTAATATGGCAACTATCGGCAGTGTTTCACGACCAATTGCAAAAAGGTCCCCGGGTCTATTGTCGTCCGTACATACGCCTGTTGCACGCCACACGCCATAGTTATTAAGGCGTACTCCCGATACGTCTTTTCCCGTCTGCCCACAACCGTCATGCCCATAGGCACTGTCGGGCCTGGTCCTTACACTTATCCAGTCGGCATACGTTTCCCACAAGTCGACGCGCATCAGCGATTGATACGGGGGAGCGTTCCCCCTTGCCCAGAACCGGAGAGTACAACATGAAGAAGAACAGCCCAGCAACGTCCAGCCCCTCACTCGCCGGCAGCCGCCGCGATTTCCTCGGCAAGAGCGCCCTGGCGGGCCTGGCCACCGCAGGCGCCACCATCGGACTGACGGGATGCAAGGAAGAGGCCGCGCCAGGCAAGGCCGCCGTGCCCGCCAAGGCCGCCGACACCGGCGAACACATCAAACCCGGCCAGCTCGACACCTACTACGCCTTCATCAGCGCCGGCCACGGCGGCGAAGTGCGCGTGCTCGGCCTGCCGTCGGGCCGCACCCTGAAACGCATTCCGGTCTTCAATACCGATTGCATGGTCGGCTGGGGCATCACCAACGAATCGAAGGCGATCATCGGCACCAAGCCCGATGGCAGCCTGCAATACACCACCGGCGACACCCACCACGTGCACGGCAGCTACAAGGACGGCACCTACGACAGCCGCTGGCTGTTCGTCAACGACAAGATCAACGCGCGCCTGGCCCGCATCCGCATGGATACGATGGAGTGCGACAAGATCACCAGCCTGCCGAACGTGATGGGCTTCCACGGCATTTTCCCGGACAAGCGCGACCCGGTCGACGCCGCCATCAACTACACCACGCGCGTCTTCTGCGGCACCGAATTCCACATGCCGCTGCCGAACGACGGACGCGACCTGGACGATCCGACCAAGTGGGGCTGCCTGTTCACCTGCGTCGACGCGGCCAGCATGGAAGTGCGCTGGCAGTGCCGGATCGACGGCAACATGGAGCTGGTCGCGTCCTCCTACGACGGCAAGCTGGCCGCCGCCACCCAGTACAACACCGAGGGCGGGGCCGACCTGGCCGGCATGATGTCGGCAGAACGCGACGCCTGCGTGTTCTTCAACGTGGCCCGCATCGAGCAAGCCATCAAGGATGGCAAGGCCACCACCATTGGCAGCTCCAAGGTGCCGGTGGTGGACGGGCGCAAGGCCGCCAACGACAACCCGGCCACCGCGCTGACCTGTTACGTGCCGGTCGGTAAGAACCCGCACGGCGTCAACGCCAGCCCGGATGGCAAGTATTTTGTGTGCGCAGGCAAATTGTCGCCAACCGCCACCGTGATCGAAGTGAACAAGGTGCTCGGCTGGTTCGGCGGCGACGTCAAGCTGCCGCGCGACTGCGTGGTGGCCGAGCCGGAACTGGGCCTGGGACCTTTGCATACCGCCTTCGATGGCAAGGGCAATGCCTTTACCTCGCTGTTCCTCGACAGCGCCGTCGTCAAGTGGAACGTGGACGCGTCGATTGCCCAGTTCAAGGGCGACAAGGCGGCCAAGGTGGTGCTCGACCGTATCGACGTGCACTACCAGCCGGGCCACGGTTATGCGTCGATGGGCGAAACCAAGGAAGCGGACGGCAAGTATTTCAACTCTGGCAACAAGTTCTCGAAAGACCGTTTCCTGCCGGTCGGTCCGCTGCACTGCGAAACCGAGCAGTTGATCGACATCAGCGGCGCCAAGATGAGCTTGATGGCCGACCATACGGCGTATCCGGAACCGCACGACGGCATCATCGTGCGCCGCGACGTGGTCAAGACGCGCCAGATCCACACCATGACCGACTTCCCGAATGCGGTCACGCCGGAAACCGCCGGCATCGAGCGCAAGGGCAACAAGGTGCAGGTGCGCCTGATGTCGCAGGCGCCCGCGTTCAGCATGCCGGTCATTAAGATCAAGGTGGGCGACGAGGTGACCTTGACCCTGACCAACTACGACAAGGTGGAAGACCTGACCCACGGTTGCGCCATTCCGACGTACAACATCAACTTTATCGTCAATCCGCAGGAAACCAAGTCGGTGACCTTCAAGGCCGACCGGGCCGGTGCTTACTGGATTTACTGCACCCACTTCTGCCACGCGCTGCACCTGGAAATGCGCAGCCGCCTGCTGGTCGAAGCGTAAGCCTTGCCACCGATGCGCGCCGTGAACGTCATCCTGCGTCTGTTCGGCCTGCTGCTGCTGTTGGCGGCGGCGGGGCCGGCGCGCGCCTCGGTGTACTCGGCCGAGCTGTCCCAGCAACTGCTGCATGGCCCGGACCTGTGCGCCGAGGCGCCTTGCCGCGATGTGATGCCGCAGGCGCAGAAGTTTTCGGTCCGCAAGGGCCGGCCGAGCTATGTCGAAGGTATCGCCGTCGCGGCGGACAAGACCGAGCGCGTGGTCGGCTATGTATTCCTGTCGACCGACGTGGTCGACATTCCCGCGTATTCGGGCAAGCCGATCGTTACCCTGATCGGCATGGATACGCGCGGCATCATCACCGGGGTGCGCGTGCTCAAGCATTCCGAACCTATTTTGCTGGCGGGGATCGACGAGTCGACCCTGCTCAAATTTATCGGCCAGTACATCGGCAAGGCCGGCGACGCCAAGCTCGAAATCGGCCATGGCGATGAAGCCAGCGGCACCGTGGGGCTCGACGCGATCAGCGGCGCCACCGTCACCGTCATCGCCGAAAACCAGGTCATTTCGCGCAGCGCCTACGAAATCGGGCGCCAGGTCGGCATCTTCAAGGGCGAAGTGCGGCCCGCGCCGCGCTACACGCCGCTCGACGAGCGCCTGAGCTGGCAGCAATTGCTGGACGAAGGCAGCGTGGTGCATTTTCCCTTGCAGCGCAAGGACGTGGGCCTGGCGGGCGACGCCGCCTACATCGACATGTATTTCGGCCACCTGAACGTACCCTCGGTCGGCATCAGCCTGCTGGGCGAGCCGGTCTACAAGCGCCTGATGGCCGACTTGAAACCCGACGAGCAGGCCATTTTCATCATCGCCAACGGCGAAGCCTCGTTCAAGGGCTCGGGCTTCGTGCGCGGCGGCATTTACGACCGCATCCAGGTGCGCCAGGACCCGCAAAGCTTTACCTTCCGCGATACCGATTACCTGAACCTGTACGGCGTGCAGGCGCCCGGCGCGCCGGCGTTTACCGAGTCGGCCGTGTTCATCGTGCGCTCGGCCAACTTCAATCCGGCCTGGCCGTGGCAGCTGACCTTCCTGGCCAACAAGGCCGATCCGCAGAGCGGCGCCAAGACCTTCGTCCACTTCAACGCGCCATACTGGTTGCCGGCACGCTACCTGGAAGGCGGGCGTCCGCACATCGTCCAGCCCGAGGCCAGCTGGCGCGCCATCTGGAAGGGCAAGACTGTCCAGATCGCGCTGTTCCTGCTGGTGCTGGCCTTTACCGCAGCCATGTATTCGCAGCGCGACAAGCTGGTGCGCGCGTCCAAGCGCAAGCACAAGCCGTGGATCGAGCGCCCGCGCCACGTGCTGTGGCTGGTCAGCGTGGTGTTCCTCGGCTTTTATCTCAAGGCCCAACCGAGCATCACCCAGGTGCTGACGTGGTTCCATTCCTTGCTGCATCAGTGGAAGTGGGAATTGTTCCTGTCCGACCCCTTCATCTTCCTGTTCTGGTGGTTCATCATCGTCAGCGTGCTGGTGTGGGGCAGGGGCGTGTTTTGCGGCTGGCTGTGCCCGTTCGGCTCCTTGCAGCAACTGGCACTGAGCATCGGCAAGGCGGTCGGGCTGGGGCGCTTCCAGAAGCTGCTGCCGAAACCCTTGCACGACAAGCTCAAGTGGATTAAGTACGCGATCTTCGCGCTTCTGCTGGGAGTGTCGTTCTATTCCATGGAGATGGCCGAGCAACTGGCCGAGGTGGAGCCGTTCAAGACGACCTTCATCGTTGGCGTGTGGAACCGTACCTGGCCGTTCTGGGTGTTCATCGGTGCGATTCTCGGCTGGTCGTTCCTGAGCGAGCGGCCGTATTGCAAGTATCTGTGCCCGCTTGGGGCCGGCCTCGCCATTCCCGGCAAGTTCCGCCTGTTCGGGCTCAAGCGAAAGGCCGAGTGCCAGACATGCCACGCCTGCGCCGCCGGCTGCGGCTCGCATGCGATCGACAGCGCCGGCCGCATCGACCAGATGGAATGCATGCTGTGCCTCGACTGCATGATCTTGTACTACGACGACCATGCCTGCCCGCCGCTGGTCAAGGAACGCAAGCTGCGCGAAAAGAATGGCGATGCGCTCACGCCAATCGATGCGGGCGGCTACTTTATCTCGCTCGATGCGGTGCGCGGCGCGCTCAAGGCCAAGGCGGCTTCTGCGGTCGAGGACAAGCCGTGACGACCCGCGCCGCCGTCGCCGCCGTCGCCTATATGCTGCTGGCCCTGTGCGCCGCCAGCGCCAGCGCGGCCGTGCTGCAAGTGCGCGCGGGCGAGTCGATCGGCGCCGCCGTGCGCGCCGCCAGCGCCGGCGACACCATTTTGATCGCGCGCGGCCTCTACAACGAGCGCCTGCTGATCGACAAGCCGCTGACCCTGCGCGGCCAAGGCCGGCCCACTATCAGCGGCCAGAACAGCGGCGACGTGATCCGGGTAGGCAGCAGCGATGTCACCATCGATGGCCTGATCCTGCGCGACAGCGGCGCCGACCTCGACCGCCAGAACGCCGGCGTGCACGTGCGGCCCGGTTCCGACCGCCTGATGCTGCGCAACTGCGTGCTCAGCTACACCCTGTTCGGCGTCTTCCTTGACAAGTCGGACCATTCCACCCTGACCGGCAACACCATCACCGGCAAGCGCGACCTGCAATCGGCCGCGCGCGGCAACGGCATCCAGGTCTACAACAGCGCCCACGTGGAAGTGATCGACAACAACATCAGCTACGCGCGCGACGGTATCTATGTGGATATCTCGCGCCATGCGCTGTTTCGCGGCAACAAGATCCACCACCTGCGCTACGGCACCCACTATATGAACACCAACCACAGCACCTGGGAAAACAACGAGTCCTACCAAAACCGCGGCGGACTGGCGCTGATGGAAGTACGCAACCTGGTGGTGCGCAACAACATCGCCTGGGGCAATGAAGACCACGGCATCATGCTGCGCACGATCCAGGATTCTGTAATCGAAAACAATGTTGTCGCGGCCAACGGGCGCGGCTTTTTCGTGTACGACGCCGAGTACAACGTGCTGCGCAACAACGTGGTCATCAACAACCGCACCGGCGTGCACCTGTCGGCCGGATCGTCGAACAACGCGGTCGATGGCAATGACTTCATCGGCAACGAAGAGGCGGTCAAGTTCGTGGCCGCGCGCGACGTCGCCTGGGGCCGCACGCGCGGCAATTACTGGAGCGGCTACAACGGCTGGGACCAGGGCGGCGACGGCGCCGGCGACGTGCCCTACGAGGCAAACGACATGGTCGACCGCCTCAACTGGCAATATCCGCTGGTCAAGCTGCTCCTCTCCAGTCCGTCGGTAAGCACCTTGCGCTTCGTGGCGCGCCAGTTCCCCGTGCTGCGCGCGCCCAGCGTGGTGGACCCGCATCCGCGCATGCGGCCCAATAATCCTGACTGGCAACGTTGGAATGACAAACATGTCCATTGAACTCGACGCCGTGAGCAAATCGTTCGGCCCGGTCGAGGCGATCCGGAACGTCTCCCTGAGCGTCAAGCAGGGCGAGATGTTCGGCCTGATCGGCCACAACGGCGCCGGCAAGAGCACCCTGTTCAAGCTGATGCTCGGCCTGCTGCCGGCCAACGCCGGCAGCGTGAAGGTTGGCGGCGTGGCGACCTCGAGCGCGCAGTTCCGCCAGGTGCGGCGCCGCATCGGCTATCTGCCGGAAAGCTTTGTCAGCTACGACAACCTCTCCGGCCTGGAAGTGCTGCAACTGTTCGCCGACCTCAAACAGGTGGCGCGGGCCGAATGCGGGCGCGTGCTGCGCCGGGTCGGCCTGGCCGACGCCTCCGGGCGGCGCCTCAATACCTATTCGAAAGGCATGCGCCAGCGCCTCGGCTTCGCCCAAGTGCTGCTGGGCGACCCGGCACTGATCTTCCTCGACGAGCCGACCAACGGCCTCGATCCGGAAGGCATCGCCGATTTCTACAGCATCCTGCGCGAGGCGCAAGGGCGCGGCGCCACCATCGTGATCACCTCGCACATCCTGGCCGAGATCCAGGACCGGGTCGACCGCCTGGTCATCCTCGACGCCGGCAAGGTGGCCGCGCTCGGCACCCTGGCCGAGTTGCGCGCGCGCCAGGTGCTGCCCTCGCACATCGAGGCGCAGCTCTTGCCCGGCTGCGGCGACAAGGCCGGTCCGGCGCTGGCGCATCTGGCGGGCCTGACCATCATTATCGATGGCGACCATGCCGGCATCGCCTGCGCCGCCGCGCAGAAGGCCTCCGTGCTGGCCGCGCTGGCCCCGATGCTGTTTGATGTGACCATCCGCGAACCCTCGCTGGAAGACCTGTTCCTCGGTTATGGAGGCCACCATGCACGCGCGCATTGAATGGGGCCAGGTGCGCGTGATCGCCGCCAAGGAATTTCGCGACCGCATCCGCAACCGCTGGGTGGTGGCCGTGGCCGTCATTTTCGCCCTGTTCGCGCTGGCGATCGCCTACTTCGGCGCCTCGCAGCAGGGCGAGGTGGGTTTTCGCAGCATCGACGTCACGGTGGCCAGCCTGGTCAGCCTGGTGATCTACCTGGTGCCGCTGATCGCGCTCATTCTCGGCTACGACGCCATCGTCGGCGAGCGCGAGCGCGGTTCGCTGGAACTGATGCTGTCGATGCCGATCACCCGCTTCGAGATTTTGTTGGGTAAATATTGCGGCTTGTCGGCCGCGCTGGCCAGTTCCACCGTGCTCGGTTTCGGCGCCGGCCTGCTGCCGCTGGCGGCCGAGCTGACCGTGCGCGACGGCTACCACTACGCCGGCTTTGTGGGCAGCGCCATCTTGATGGGCATGGCTTTCCTGAGCATCTCGATGCTGGTGTCGGTGCTCGCGCTTGACCGCGTGCGCGCCAGCGGCGTGGCGATCGGCCTGTGGTTCTTTTTCGTGCTGATTTTCGACTTGCTGCTGATGGGCGCGCTGGTGCTCAGCCAGGGCCGCTTGAGCAGCAATGCCTTCGCGGCGTTGCTGATGCTCAATCCGGCCGATGTGTTCCGCCTGCTCAATATTTTCAGTTCGGAACAGGCGCAAAGCCTGTACGGACTGGCCACCGTCATGCCGGGCGGCCTGCTTGACCCGGCCGCGCTGCTGGCGATCATGGCCGCCTGGGTCGTGATTCCCTTCTTACTTGCCAATTGGAGTTTCAAATGTCCTTCAAGATGAGCCGCCTGCTGGCGGCGCTGGCCACCGCCGGCCTGCTGGTCGCGTGCGGCGAGCAAGCCCTGACCGCTACCGCCCAGGAGCCGGGCAGCGACACCGCCTGCGCGCTGGACGGCATGGTGCTGCTCGACTTTGCCGGTCCCAAGGCGCAGATCCAGTATGCCGAGGGCAAGGCCGATTATTACTGCGACCTGATGGAGTTGTTCACGGTGATGCTCGCACCCGAGCACAAGCGCCGCATCGCGGGCGTGTTCGTGCAGGACATGGGCAAGACGGCGTGGGACAAGCCGAGCGGGCACTGGATTGCCGCGAAGGATGCGCTGTATGTGGTCGGCAGCAAGAAGCAGGGCTCGATGGGGCCGACCTTCGGCTCCTTCTCGGACCCCGCCCAGGCGGCCGCCTTTGCCAAGGCCGAGGGCGGCAAGGTGCTGCCCTACAGCCAGATCACGGCGGCCATGCTCGACACGGGCCACGCCGCCGGCGACATGCGCCATTGATTGTCCATATTTTAACGACTGGAAGAACATCATGAAAAACACGACTTTGCTTTCCCTGCTGATGCTGGCCGCGCTGGCCGCTTGCGGCGACAAGGCGCCGGCCCCCGCCGCCGCCACGCCTGAGAGCGCCCCGGCGAGCGCCGCAATCACGCCCGCACCGGCACCGGCCCCGCCGCCTGTCCCCGCTCCTGCCGCTGCGCCGTCGCCGGCCGCTCCCAGCGCGGCCGTGCTGGCCGCCGGCGAAAAAATCTACACCGCCTCCTGCGCCTCGTGTCACGCGGCAGCGGTGATGGGCGCGCCGAAACTGGGCGACAAGCCGTCCTGGACGCCGCGCATCGCCAAAGGCGTCGATGTGCTGTACGCCAGCGCCCTGAATGGCTTCAAGATGATGCCGCCGCGCGGTGGCAACGCCGCCCTCAAGGACGAGGAAATCAAGTCGGTGGTCGATTTCATGGTCAGCAAGGCGCAATAAATCCCGGATGCGCACCTTTCAACGCATGCTGGTCCTGGCGCTGCTTTGCCTGCTGGGGCTGGCCGCGTGCCAGCGCCCCGGCGTCGTGCATCGCACCCGCGGGCACGTGTTCGGCACGGCGGTCGAGGTCAGCATCTATGGCGGTTCGCCCGAACGCGCGGCCGCGCTCAGCGGCGCGGTGCTGAACGAATTCGACCGCCTGCATCACAAATATCATGCTTGGCAGCCGAGCATGCTCACCGCGCTCAACGACGCCATCGCGCGCGGCGAGCCGTTTACCGCCGACGCCGAGATGGTATCCCTGCTGCAATCGGCAACCGTGGTGGCGGACCGCTCCGGCAACCTGTTCAACCCGGCGATCGGGCGCCTGATCCGCCTGTGGGGCTTCCAGAGCAGCGACATTGCGCCACAGGCCCCGGCGGCGGCCGATGTCCGGCGCTGGCTCGACGCGCGCCCGCGCCTGTCGGACCTGCGCTATGACGGCAACACGATTTCGAGCACCAACAAGGCCGTCATGATCGACCTGGGCGGCTACGCCAAAGGCTACGCGCTCGACCGCGCCGCGCTGATCTTGCGCCAGGGCGGGGTCGAGGCGGCATTGGTCAACGTGGGCGGCAATGTGATCGCCATCGGCCAGCCGGGCGGGCGGGCGTGGCGGGTCGGCATCCAGGACCCGCGCGCGGGCGGCGCGCTGGCCCAGGTGGACTTGCGCGACAACGAAGCCATGGGCACGAGCGGCGACTACCAGCGCTATTTTCTCAAGGACGGCAAGCGCCACCCGCACATCATCGACCCGCGCAGCGGCTATCCGATCGACCTGGTGGCCTCGGTGACGATCATCACGGCAGGCGGGAGCGACGCCGGACTGCGCTCGGACGGCAACTCGAAACCGATGTTCATCACCGGTCCGGCCGGATGGGAGGCGATGGCCGCGCAGATGGGCCTGGCCGAAGTGATGCTGATCGACGCCCAAGGCAAGGTCCACACCACGGCGGCCATGGGGGCGCGCCTGGCGGCGGCGCGGCAGGGCGGGGCGGCGTCAAAATAGTTTCCGTGCGGGAATCAAAATATCGGAAAGTTTACTTACGGCTAGAATAGTGATTCGACAACATGCGGCTGGATATCGGCGCGGTTGATCCCACTCACATCACCGGAGAATAACTTGCCTAAACACTTAATCAAAATTTCAATGCTGTGCGCCGCGGTGCTGATGGCAGGTTGCGAAACCACCGGCTCCAAGCAGGCCGACCCGAACGCGGTCGAAGCGCCGTCGCCGAAGAATCCGGATTTCGCCGGGGAGATGGCCAAGTTCGATGCGCAATTCCCGAACGCCAAAGCGACCAAGTACGAAAACGAATCGATCGCCTTCAACAACGATCGCAAGCTCGATCAAAAAGGCGATTGCCACGGCAAGTCGAAATACCCGGTCACGATCGTGCTGATCCTCGACGCCGAAGGCAAAGTCACCAAGACCATGACCGATGTCGAGAATGCCAAGGCGGCGTGCTTCCGCAGCGCCTACAACGGCGTGCAATTCCCGCGTCCGCCGATGGCCCCGTACCGCAAGGCGATCCTGCTGAAGTAATTGTCTTTCTGCCGCTGCAGGCCACGCCTTTGCCATTGCGTAGGTGGTAACATGTGGTCTTTCGCGCTGGAGATCGTTACTAGGTTTCGGATGCTGCGTCACTCATCGCGAACTCTGCCCGCTGAACACGGCTGTTTACTATGCCGGTTAAGCTGGGCGCTATTAGCCTGCGCGGGCGAGAATGGCTGGACTCTGTTTCTGTCTGTACACATGGGCGCTGTACACCATTCCGGGAGAATCAACCGTGCGCAACCGCTGACGCCTTCGGAACCAGAATAGGGGCGTGGACAATTTAAGCGCTCCTTGTAATACGGACCTTTGGGTTACTTATCCCGTTAGTGAAACTTGGACGAAGCCGAGCTTTCGGATGGTCCGTCTCACAGAGTTAAGACTTGGACGAAGCCGAGCTTTCGGATGGTCCGTCTCACAGAGTTAAGAAAGTGTCATAGACTGGGGCTTTTCCATAACAAGAGCAACTCTATGAGAATTTATTTCGATGAGTCAGGAAACACAGGCAGTGACCTGCTGAACAAGGACCAGCCACTTTTTGCCCTCGCATCCACATGCTTGGAGAACGACGCTGCACAAAGATTGGTGCAACCTCTAAAGCGCCAAGGGCAAACAGAGGCAAAGTACAGCAAGCTCAAGAATTCTCGGTCAGGCCAAGCAGCGTTGATTGAATTTCTCTCTGCACCTGAGCTGAATTTGTCAACCGCCAAATTCAGTCAGGCGGACAAACGTTACTACCTAATTACCCATTTAGTAGACAAATTGATAGAGCCGACGCTTTATGAAAATGGACTTGATCTATATGCCAGAGACGCCCATGTCGGACTGACTAATGTTTGGTACTTCACAGGAAAATCGATTTTTCCAAATGGTCATTGGGAAAAAGTTTTGTCCGCCTTTGAGCGCGCCGTGAGGTGTCCGACAAATTCAACGTTTTTGCATTTCGATGAAACGCTGACGCGCGCAGCGCGTGTCACGCCATTTGATAGTCGTGATTTTGCCACTGGACTGCTCATGGCGAAGGGGCGGCTTGAGGAATTCATAGGATGCTACAGAGGCGGCGTCGTGTTTGACCCTGCGCCGGATATCTTTACCGCGATGATTCATCGGTGGATGGAACAGTGCCCTGGAAAATTCTCTTTAATCCATGATAGATCAAAACCGTTGGCGCGAAATGAGAAGTTCTTTCGCGCGCTTATCGTCGACGCACCGAGTCGTATGATTGGATACGGTGAACGTCAAGTCGAGATGCCGTTACGGGTGAGGTGTCAACGGCGATTTAAAACTGATACAGTTTTCGTAGTGCCAGCGATTTAAAGCTGATACACCTCCGTTACCGAACACACCATGTGTTCAGCCAATTTCCGTGACCTCGCACCCGCGCATCATTCC
>NZ_VUYU01000021.1 GCF_011682065.1 Massilia rubra
CCCAGATCAGCTTCGACCGATTTCATGTGATCGCCCTGGCTAACGAGGCGATGGATGCCGTCAGGCGCGACGAGATGCGTGACCAGCCGCGCGTCGTGCGGGCAGCGATGGGAACGGACCGTAAGGCACTCAAGGGCATGCTCTGGGGCATGCGCAAGGATCATGCTGACTGGAGCGTCGATCAGATCAACACAATGTACCGGCTGCAGCGTTCGAACCTCAAGAGCGCACGCGCGTGGCGCCTGAAGGAAGGGCTGCGCTCGACTTACGCCGCCGGCGTGACGAGCAACTGCCCGCAGCAGGCCGAGGCCGCCTTGAAGAGCTGGATCTCGTGGGCACGGCGCAGCCGGCTCGATCCATTTAAGAAGCTCGCCACCACGCTCAAGGAACGCCTGGCCGGCGTCGTGCGCGGCATGCTCGATGGGCGCAGCAACGCCTATGTCGAGGCGATGAATGGCATGCTCCAGCAGACCAAACGGGCCGCGCGCGGATTTCGCACCGTGAAAAACTTCGTCGCCATCGCCTACCTTCGCATGTCCAAACTAAAGAACTTGCCCATCAATCCGATGCAACCGGCCGCGCCGATCCGATCTACCATCTACCGCGCCGGACGTCCATTTCCACTGAAAAGGGCGTAGAGCCGGAAATAGCGCATTGGATGTTCACCTATTTGATGAAGGTGCTGCAGCGTTTTCGCCAACCAATATGAATATTTATGGGACACATGATGAGAAAGCGTTTATGGCTGCGCTGGACGCAAACAACGGTATTGTTGTGAGTTTAACCAAGGTTTCAGGTGCGGAAGGAATGACGACAATTCGATACCAACTGCCCAATAAAAATATTGCGACAAAGACTGTCTTCGATCCCGTAATTTATCCACGCGCAGAAATGACGAAAATGGCACAATCTGCCTCCCAATCCGCAATTAACCAATACATTAAGTCTGGGGCTACCGTGCCGGATTTACTTCTGGTTAATGTTGGTGGAATCCAGTGGAAAGTGGCTGTTGCGCCAGGCCCCGGCGGAATTCCGAATGTTAAAACAGCTTATCCAGCAGGAGCAGCACCATGGCCTTGATAAATTTTAAATTCGCTAACACTAATGAAAATCTGAATACCTTGTTAAATTACGCATTGAAAGATATTGTTCGAAGCGATTTTGGCCTTTTCGATATACCGGGCATGGCCTCAAACTTGGACCTTTTGTATTCGTATCGCGGGTTACGGTACGAAGATGAGGTAGAGTTTTATCTTTTGCCGCACGGCAACGGGGCGAAGGATGCACCTGTTGACTTTGTGGTCATCAGTGACCTACTGTTCAATCCTGGTGAAGCAGGCCTATATGCATATAATGAGTTTGCACGGGGTCTTTATGCAGAGCTAATGAGGCAAAGTGAAGGAAACGAAGCACGCCGAGAAAAGGCAGCAACGTTAATTCAACGTTACAACCTGCAAGAATATGCAGATATGTGACGTGTAGGACTCGGTGTTAATCGATCAACAACGACGGTAACTCGTGGGCACCTCGAAAAACCTACCCAGCCGTGGCATCATAGCGGCTTAGTGTTACCGCCCCAATTTCATGATCAAAACAAGCCTGTTTGCCAACCAAGAACGCGAAGCCAAGCTGAACAAGCTTGGTGATGCGCTGAAGGTGATGGAGCAGCATGTCGACTTCGTCGCGCTTGCCGATGCTGTTGATAAAGCGGCTCCACGCCCCAGCCGCGAACGCGGCGGCCGTCCCCCATTTCCGACCGAACTGATGGTTCGCGTCTGCTGATCCAGCAGTTGTTCAATCTGAGCGACGAGCAAATGGAATTCCAGTTGCTCGACCGCCTGAGCTTCCAGCGCTTTGTCGGATTGCGTGCCAGCAGTCAGATACCGGACCGGACGACGATCTGGACGTTCAAGGAGCGCTTGATCAAGGCAGGCGCCAGCGAGAGCATCTTTGACGCGGTCAACCGTCAGCTTTCCAGGCACGGCTACATTGCGCGTGGCGGCCAGATGATCGACGCGAGCATCGTGCAGGCCCCGAAGCAGTCGATGAGCAAAGAGGAAAAGTCGCTCGTTGGCGAAGGCGCCATGCCAGTCGACTGGAAGCCTGCGAAGCGCCGGCAGAAAGATATGGATGCGCGCTGGACCAAGAAGCACGGCAAGTCCTACTTCGGCTACAAGGTATCGGCTAACGCGGACAAACGCTACAAGCTGGTACGCAAGATCAAGGTCAGCACCGCCAGCGAGCACGACACGCTGCACTTCGAGGATGTACTCGATCCGGCTAACACGAACCGCAACATCCTGGCCGACAAGGGGTATGTGGATGGCGAGCGCGAGGACAGGCTGACCCGGCAGGGCTGGCGCATTCACATCCAGCGCAAAGGGAGCAAGGACAAGCCCATTTCGGAGGCGCAAAAGCGTCGTAACGCACGCATCGCCAAGACCCGCGCCCGGGTAGAGCATGTGTTTGCCGGCCTCGCCGAGATGGGCGGCAAGGGCCTGCGCACAATCGGGCTGGCGCGCGCCACGCTCCAGCTCAACTGGAAAGTCGCTGCGTACAATCTGCGGCGTCTGGTCTACTTGAGGGAGGCCAGGGTCGAGGCCTTCTGACGCCCGCAGTCCGTCCGGACTGCGCAAAATGAGGTTGAGCGCCTGTAAACGGGTACGAAACAGCTCGGCCTGGCATCAAAAAACGCATCCGCCGGCATCGCAAGCGGCAATTACGCGGAATTTGCCAGTAATTCGAGGTGCCCTTCAGTAGTTGAACTTCCACGTACACCTCTTTTATGTATAAGGGGACGCCTTTGGGTACGCTCCGCCACAATTGTCCGGATCGCTCGCATTTATGAATTTACAAAGAAACTTGCATTTTGATACCCGCAAATAGTTTATGACTGCGGATGAGCTTATTAATCTTCTAAAAAAGTGAGAATTGGGAGGCGTCATGTCGGATTCTGCGAGAATTATTGGGAATATATTCTGTCCAGGTTGTCACGTCAAAATCCTGAACTCGGCTCGTTTTCAGTGGGGCGCCGTATCTGGGATAACCTATGAAATTGGTGAAGATGTAATTTGGCTGCGAGACGATGGGGGAGCGATTGCTCCATCATTTAGGTTATATTCTTTGCAGCAAGGCGCTTTGCACTGGAACTGTGGCGATTCACAGGTTAAGAATGTAATTTTGTTTGATGAAGATGTTTATACGAAGAACCACATTCTTGAATGCCCACACTGTCATGAGGTATCGGCGGCCCTAGTTGCGATAGTTAAGAATGGGAAAATTGATGCTCTCACAGCGTTGCTGGAAAAAGAGGTCGATCAAATTCTTGGACACAATCGTGATAATGCACATATTGTAGTTGTCCGTGACGATGGCACCTATTGGCCGAGAGTGGACTGGTATGATCATCCAATTGAAATAATTCTGACTCCTGATTCCGTATTCCGAATCTGATCATGGATCAGTCCAGGGGAGTGCCAACAAACGGAGGCCCACTTAGCAATGATGGCGGGATTTTTTTACTGTGGCAACATAAGGTGCTGCTCTATCCCATTCGTATGCCGCCCTATATTGAAAATAGTGATTTGGCAATTCGAAATATATCATTTGGCGCTCCTCGTGTAAATATTGAGTGTGGGAGTTTAAACACGAAAATGAGGAATTTCAATTCGAAAGGAATTCCTGAGACTATTACTGGTTTGTATACGCGGTGACGCATGGTGTTTGTGAAAATATTGAGTATATCTATTAATTTGTAAATGCAATATTTTTTTGCTTTGTATGAATATGAAAAATTTGACTCCAGATCTATATGAAAAGGCTTGTTTAGTTCTTGCTCGAGATATTTCTTTATCTGAGGAGGAAAGTGTGAATTCATTTTTTGAATTCTCAGATTTAGATATCCGTGAGTTTCAGCTTCTTGGTGAAAAGAGCAGTATATTGGTAGTGTCGTATATTAGATTTAGGCTGCAAGGAAACGTTGCATTGAGTTCGGTGATGTCTTATTGTTCCTCGGTTGTCCAAAAAGGCATGCCTGTTTCTGAATGGTATGCCTTGTTAGAATAGCTTGGTTTGCTCTGGTCGCCGGAGCAAATTGCGCGCAAACTCAAGCTCCTTTGGCCGAAAATCCAGAAAAATCTGTGTCCCACGAGACCATCTACAATGCCATCTATCTGCATCCGTGTGGCAAGTTCAAACGTGAGCTGATCAGCTGCCTGCGCCATCACAAGCAAGTGCGCAAACCGCGCAGCCGGGGCACCGACCGCCATGGTCAGATCCAAGAGATGCAGAGCATCCATATCCGCCCTCCAGAGGAACGGAGGTTAGTTCTACGAAGTTTCCCGGTCCCAATGGATTTTATGAAGTGAAATATAGCCTTCTTGGGAAAGCCGAGACTACCAAAACTGTATTTGATCCCAAGGTTATACTCCGACTGACGTGGCAGGCATGGCACACTCAGCTAGAGTCCCACCGGTATGAGTTCGTTGATTGCTCCTTGGCTCGATGAGGTTTCAAATCGCGTTCCAGAAGGTACATTATCACAATTTGAAAATGAATCATTCGTGTCTGCAACAGCACAAAGCATAACTAACGGCGTCACTGAAGCTCAGATGGTCAAGGAGATTGGTGAGTGGTCGAACGCTGAGACTCTTCCAAAACAGCCGAACGCATGGAAAGCAAACAATGCGGTCTGGGGTGGCGGAATGGTATCGGAACAGAATACCGTATTGTTAGCGAATAGAGGTATTATTGGAGCGGAATTGCAAGTGCCTAGGCAAAAAGCTCATATGGTCGCTATTGAATCAATAGCTGGGGCGCTTGGTCAATTTCGTATTTTAGATGCCGGTATTGGTGCCACCTATACCGTCAACAAAGCTTGGAAAAAATACGTTTCAAAGTGATTTTCACTAAATGATTGATTTAGAGGTATTTTTTCAAAGTAAAGGAAGGGAGATTAAAAATTTTGTCTTTTTATGAGCTTGAATCTATTTCTTTTTATAGGAAAAATTGTTATTTTATAAAAATAGAAAGATGTGGTGAATATATTGAAACAATTTGTGAGGTCAAACGAGTTGAGGCAGGGCAAAGTGGACCGATTGAAGTCCTGGAATTCACCTCTGTGCAATTTAATGAACTATGTACTAGCGGGGAAATATATTTAAGGCCGATAGGTAAAGTGGTTTTTGCATTTCATGAGTGCCGCTGCTTGGCAGGTGTTAATTAATATAAACAATGTCGGAATTCGGTAGGGCTTTCTGATATTTTAAGCAAGCGCCTATTTGAACGTCCCTTGGATTGCAAGCGTGAGGTGTGGCGACTCGTGGGATCATGTACCCATCCGTAGCTGGTCAGCGTACACTTGGAAATCGTCAGGCGTAGTACGGTACACTCCAACTTGAGACCTTGTGTCAGAACCAGTTTTACTGCATCTTCCCGAAGCTCCACGGTAGAGGTTTTTGAGCGTCTCATAAAGTTTCTCCAGTTGGTGGATTAAAATATCAAATCTTGCAGAGCTTAGATATACTCAGACGCCATCGAAATTTCTGAGGCGTGGCGCTATGGCGTGGGAAATATTTGTCGATATGCATAGTCCATACTTGAATATAGACTTATAGCGAGGTGGACATTATGATTAAAGCAATTCCCAATGATTATTTTAGCTTGCTGGGGATTTCTTATTTGGAAGAGAATAAGATCTTAACGGTAGAATTCGGAGGTAAGACGGGTGATATTCACATTAGAAAATATGGGCTGGTTGATCTCTGCTTGCCCGATGTGTGGATTGTTTCTGATATGGATATACTTAATATATTTGGGGGTAGATACATGCCATATTTATGTGTATTTTTTAGGAATTTGGAGCAATTCTGTTTTGTGAATAGGATTCAATTGCCTTTGAAAAAAATAGATTTGCGTGATATTGGTAGGTATGATTTGGATGGGCGCGCCTACGATGAGCTAATCGGAGTTGTTGTAGCAGCTCGCTAAGACATTTTGCTAATCAGGTTTATCCACTTGGGGGAGTGGCTTGTCGAGGTGGGCTAATCGCTATCTGAAGAATTGATGGTTGATTTTTAACCGTTCAGCCTGAGTGGCAATGCGATTATATGCTCTGTCTCATCGCATAAGTAGCGCTCAATAGTAGTTGAGTTTGTGAATAAAGGTGGACAGCGTGCTATTGGAGCGAATTCAGAAAAGTTGCCGATTAACATGGTTATTGAAGTGAATAAGTGATGGCAAAAATCGTGTTGGATGGATGGGAACCTGGTTTCAATAAAGTCGGCTTGAATCAACTGTTAAGGCAGAGGTTCGAGTATTCGCTGGGGGCGGCAAAACGGGTTGTTGACGAGCTACTGGAGAATCGGCATATAGTTATCGAGGTGGCCGATGCAATTTTGATAGAGATCGGCCTGAGATTGAAGGTTCTGGGAGTGCGATTCAGGTATTAGGAGACTGAAGTTTTTCCGCGAGTAGCTGGAACGGTGTCAGATAAGCTAACTGTTCGTTTGCTCAAATGCTGGCTGTTTGCAGCGGCACTGTAATCAAGACTGCCGCCGGCTTCATTATGCCGGTCGCTTGCAGGGCTGAACCGGCGTAAGATGCATGGCTCTATATCGGGAATGCCGTGCCCGCATGGCGAAAGACGATGTCGAACAAACGCATGCAGTTGGTGTCCGAATGTGGTTGACGGCATTGCCGGCTACAATGCGGACGAACCAAGTCAACTCGAACGCCTCTACGAATTTCGTGCTGCGTTCGACCTATTGCGGAGAGAAGATGAGAACCTGCGAGATGTGCGGTACCGACATGGCGTCCGGACAGAGTCGCTGTCTGGGCTGTGGCGGTATCGTTTCCGATCCGCCAGCGGGAACCGACCGTTTGATCGGCAATGCGACATGGGGACGCATTATCGTGGACCTTCGCTCCGTGGGCGACAGTAAAATCCCGTTCTTGAGCTTAATCCAGGCAACATGGAAGAGCTTTGAAGAACGTTCCGCCCAGCGCTTGTATCCGGGGCAGGCAGATTCTGTCGACTTCCAAGCCGCCACCATGACGCTGTATGGCCCCCTTGAATCGTTTTTCCGGCTCAAGGAGGCACTGGAGGCGTCCGGCTATTGTCCGGCTCCCATCGTATTCGATCCGGTTGCCCTCGATGAGCTATACGCCATTCGTGACGGGAGCCCAATGGTGACACGTCATCTCGATGAGCCAGTGCCGGCGGTCGGCAATCCGGTGTGATGGGCTGGTTGTGCGGTTGCCGGATGTTGAAACATAGATGAATCGGGGGGCGACACATGTATGATTTTCTTAATGATGAATTCCCAGATGGACAAAGAATCCCCTACAAGCTGATCCGGTATCAATTTTTGCGGTGCTATTACATCTACTGTAGCAGTAAGTTCAGCGTATCTAAAAGAATTTTCGGCGAGTGGGTGGGGAATGAGCACGAAAGTGCCTTTGCTTATGATAACCTGGAATTGTCCTTTGAATTGCCGATCGAAAACCTGATGCTGGAGGTTATATCTACGATCATGGCTGGTGGGCGCCAATCTGCGCAATTCGAACAGCACACCCAAAAACGAATCGTAAAAATACTTGATGGAAGAAAGATAGGCGACTTGCTGGGAACCCTGGATGGCGATGAATTGGCGGAATTCCGGGCCGATCTTGCTTTGTTGAGGTTGATGTAAGGTGATCTGCCAAATAGAATGAAAATAGGCGAATCGCATCGAAAAAGGACTTGAATGTGTATGATTTTGCAAATGACACCTGGCCCGACGGCGAACGGGTTCCCTACAAGCTGATTCATTGGCGTTTTCTGGATCATCTGTATCAGTACTCCAGAATTCCCGGCAATTTCAACAGTGACTGGGGCACTGGCTGGGACAGATACGAGCAGCAAAGTGAATTTGCTTACGAGAAGATTGTGCCATCACTTCAGCGACCGGTCGAAAAATTGATGATCGAAATTGTGGTATTGCTCCTGGCTGCTGGGAGGCAATCGCCCAGCTTCGATGAATTCCACCGCAATAAAATTGCTGCGATCCTTGACGATTCCGCCCTGGAAGACTTAATGAGCATGCTTGGACATGATGAGCGGCGCGAGTTCAGGGATGACCTGGCCATTGTGCAAACATAGCCGGAATTGAAAAGATGAAAAACGATAAAACATGGCTGATCATGGCGAAGGAGCAGTTCGATGCCCAAGGCCTTGGCGGCGCTGACTTCTATTATTTGATCGAGACAATGTTGGACAGTGGAAAAATGTCCTTCCCCCAGCTTGTCGTTGATGCCGCCAACGGGCATGGCTGCACCGTCCGTGAAGGCTTGGGCTATGTATTGGATCAGGATTGGGAACCTTCAACCCTTTTTGATGAAGTAAGTTTTTTCATCGGCGAGATGGAAGGTCCGGGATTGAGCATCGGCGAATTCGTCGCCCTGGTACAAGTCGCATCCGAGGCGTATTGCGCCAGTTTTCCCACCGATGCGGACGCGTTGAAACGCAATGTAGAGAAATTGATTCATCGGTATCAGCGATGACAGACTTCCCGGACGATGCGCCCGACAAGTCAAAGAGGGGGCGCGCAAGGGGAACCTTGAGAAGGCCGCTTCAACGCGCCCATGGCGGGCTCGAAGCTGCCCGCCACGGCGTCCCATGCATGCGGCTCAGGACAATCGCCTCGCTCAGAACCCTTGCACCGCGCTGGTGGTATGAAAAACCCGCGGCGGCGCGCTGAAGAAACCACCCACCAAGCGGCGCCATTCCTGGAAGTCCTCGCTCTCGCGGAAATGCACCATGTGGTCCTCGATGGTTTCCCACTCGACGAACAGCATATAGCTTCCCGGCTCCTCAACCGAGCGCTCCAGGCGCATGCCATGGCACCCTTTGGCGCGCTTGAACAGTTCGACGGCTTGCTGCACGCCTGCTTCGAACTGCTGCTCCGTTCCCGCAGCGACCTTCAATTCCGCGACTTCCCTGAACATGTTTTCTCCTGTTGATGCCGGCCTTTGCCGGCGTGCCCATATTCTATCGGGTCGCACGCAGGTCTGCCTGCTGCGATAAGATGCGCTAACGGAGGAATCATGACACAGCAAATCGATTACGCATCTCAGGAAGCTTGGATCAAAGCCTGGCGCTTCGCCGCCGTGGCGCACGCACAGCAGAAATTCCCAGGCACCGAGATGCCTTACCTGGTCCATCTGGGCATGGTCGGCATGGAGCTGCTCGCCGCCCATGCGCAGGAGCCGATCGACGGCATCGGCGTGGCCATGACGTGCGCCATCCTGCACGACGCGATGGAAGACCAGGAGGTCGCGCACGCCACGCTGGTGACCGAATTCGGCCTGGCCGTGGCCGAAGGCGTGGCCGCCTTGTCGAAGGCGCCCGACTTGCCGAAAGCCGACGCCATGGCCGACAGCCTGGCGAGAATCGTGCAGCAGCCCAAGGGCATCTGGTGCGTCAAGCTGGCCGACCGCATCTGCAACCTGGAAGCGCCGCCGCATTACTGGCCGCCCGAAAAGGTCAGCGCCTACGGCAAGGAAGGAAGCCTGATCCTCGACACCCTGGGAGTGGCGCACGGCTTCCTGGCGCAGCGCCTCGCGGCCAAGATCGCCGCCTATCCGTCCTGACGGCCACCCGCCAGGTTATCGGCCAGCATATTGCAGAACATTGCACCCTGTTCGATGGCGTCGTCGAGCGCCACATGCGTATGGGGCAGGGGATCGAACCAGTGCTTGGGCATGTTGCGCTTGGTGCTGTCGCGATAACCGCGCTTGAGCACCGCCATGGCGTACGACTTGATGTCGAGCGCCGAGTGGCTGAATGGGCTTTCGCCGGTGAAGCGGATCAGGTACCAGTACACGAACAAGAAATCGAAGCCGGCGGGGTAGGCCACGAACACCGGTTTTCCGGGCAGCGACTTGACCCATGCCAGGTAGCGCTGCATGGCCGCCTGCGGCGCTTCCAGGTTGGCGCGGCAGGCGGCCCAGGCCTCGGGCTGGGTCAGCCACCACGCGGCGGTGTCCGGGTGCGCCGCCGCCTCCGGCAGGCATGCCAGGTTGGCGCTGAAGGTGGAGAGGCAGGTTTTGTCGGCCAGGTAGGCGGCCGATCCGATACTGAGCATCGAATGCGGACCCGGAATCGGGCCGTCGGTTTCGATGTCGGTGCTGATGTAGATTTCCGGTTTCATTGTTGTCCTGATTCGTCAGTGGCGCGCGCGGGTCAGGCACGCGGCGCCCGCG
Source organism: Massilia rubra (assembly GCF_011682065.1). Lineage (GTDB taxonomy): Bacteria > Pseudomonadota > Gammaproteobacteria > Burkholderiales > Burkholderiaceae_D > Telluria_A > Telluria_A rubra. The sequence continues at coordinate 10,243 of NZ_VUYU01000021.1, forward strand.
CTCATGGGCTGTTGTGCAGAAAATCGTCGAACACGGCCTTGATCTCGGCGCGCGTCATGGCGTCGGACTTGAGGATGGCTTGCAGTTCGGTTTTCGTCAGCGGATAGTCGCGCAACGCGCGTTTCAGTTCATGCGCTTCGATCGCCTGCGCCCGGATCGGGGTGATCCGGGTCGGATCGTCGAGCTGCTTCAATTTCAAGATGTTGTGGTCGAGGTTGACGTACACCCTGTAGCGCTCCACACCTTCCGGAAAGCCCTGGTCGTAATACAGGGTCGTGCCTTTGGGGAGCAAGTGCAGGTTCTTGTCCCTGCTGTCGGCAGCGAGCAGCATGGGGGCGTCGAGCACGTACACGTGCACCGGTTTCGCCGCGCTCCAAAAAAAACAGGCGGCGGCCAGCATCAGCGCGCCGGCTGCGGCGCCGAGCGAAAACCAGGCGACCGGTTTCACTCGCCGTGTCCCCGAACATCGCCGCGCCGGACTGCCGATGGCGCCGGCGCGCCGAACCAGTTCATGACGATGATCCGGTCCGGGCGCGGCGTCACGGCAAGGTAATGGTCAGGTTGGCGGCGCGCGGCGCCAGCTTGACCACGTCGTTGTACGCGCTCATGCGTTCATCGGTGCTCTTGTTGAGCGAGGTGCGCAGGCCGATGTAGCCGAGAATGCAGATCAGCCCGAACACCGAGCACAGCACCCACAGCGGCAGGTCGCTGCGCAGCTTGTGCACGATCTGGTCGGGACGGTCGGCGTGCGGCGCGAAGCCGCCGCGGCGGCCCTTCATGTTGGCGATTTCGTCGCCCAGGCGCGCGGTCAGGTAGTTCAGCTTTTCCGACCCTTCCAGGATGTAGCGGCCCTGGAAGCCCAGCAACAGGCACATATGGAACACTTCCAGCGCCTGCAAATGGGTGCTGCCGCGCGTGCGCAGCGATTCGAGGCGGTGATAGAAATTCTCGCCGGCCAGCTGGTCGCCGAACAGCACCAGTTGCAGCGGGCGCCGTTCCCATTCGTCGCGGATCGAAAAGTTCGAGCGCAGGATGATTTCGTCGACCGCCGCGCAGAACGCGTACTTGGAGGCGTCGATGTCGTCGGCCGAGGCGCCTTGCTTCTTGGCGCCGCGCGTGAAGTCTTCGAGGAACTGGGTGGTCTTGCGCTGGAAATCGGCGTTGTTCTGCGGGCCGCTGCCGTTCTTGAGCATGAACAGCGCGTAAAAGCCTTCGTACATCAGGTCGAGCAGCGTTTGCGGGGTCGCTCCCGCGGCGGGCGCAACAGGCCCGCCGGCCATCAGGGAGGGTGCGGTGGTAGTCATCTGGGCAATTCCTTGGGTCAGGAGGTTACGGCAATCAGTTCCAGGGACAGCTCGCGCAGGCCTTCAGGAACATAAATCGAAATCGACTGCGCCTGCATCATGCGTTCGTACATCTGGCCTTTGGCCTCGATCGTGAAGTAGACCGTGTCGGGGCGTACCGGCACCGCCGGCGGCACCTGCGGCGCGTGCTGCAGGCGCACGCCCGGCATGGCCGAGAGCACGAATTTCTCGACGTCGTCGGGCGCGCCGATCTTGAAGCGCAGCGGCACCACGTCGACCAGTTCGATGGCCGGCAGGTTGGCCGACACCGCCAGGAAAAACACCGTCTTGTCGTCGATCTTGCCGGACTCGAGCGAGCCCAGATAGTAGGACGGCTTGATTAGATCGAGCGCAATGGCGAAGTACTTCGACGAGATTACAGTGTCCAGCAGGTCGCGGATGATCATGTTCAGTTTCGCGAACGCCGGTCCCGGATCGGCATGCTGGTAAGGCGGCAGGTCGGCCAGGGTCCAGCTCTTCGAAAACGTCATCAGGGCGCCCGCCACGCCCAGCAACGCTTCGTACAGGCGTTCCGGATGCAGCGCCGGGTGATGGAAGTAGTGCGTCAGCGAGGCATACGCACTACTGGCCGTGTGCAGCAGCCAGAACGAGGACATGTCGCCGGAGCGGAACTCGATCACATTCTTGCTCGGTTCGCGGTGGTGCCCGTACAGGGCGCTGACCTTCGCCTGCAGGGCGTCGATCAGGCGGCGCAGCTGCAGGAACAGGATCGGGGCGCTGCGCACCGACATGCTCGGCGGCACGAAGCCCGGGTCCATCTCGAAGCCGCCGGTGGCCACGCGGCGCAGGCGCAGCAGCGGGAAGTGGGTGTACGAGTCGCGCGGCTCGAACTCGGAAATGAGGCGCACGCTTTTGGTCAGGTAGGTCAGCTGGGCTTGCGCGGCCTGGGTGTACAGGTCGGGCGTGTCGGCGTTGGCCTGGACGAAGCGGGCCGCGTTGGCGGTCTGGCCGAGCGGCGCGAAGTTGCCGCCGAACGGCTTGAAGGCGGGCAGGGCGGCGTAAAACGTGACGGTTTGCTGCGATTGCAGCAACTGGCTCAGGTCGACCGTCTCGGGCAGCGCATCGGCCCCCGGCGCGTCGACCAGCTCGCCATCCTGGAAGCGCAGCGACAGTTCCAGCACGCGCAGGGCGTTGTTGGCCAGCGCGTCGCGGTCAACCTGCAGCGTGTTGACGCCCCAGGCGTAGGGATGGACTGCCTTGACGCTCTCGTGCAGGCGGTGCTCGTGGTACTGGTCCTGCTGCTGGAAATGCTGGGGGCGCAGGAACAATCCTTCGCCCCAGAGGACTTTACTTGACATGCTGTTGGCACCCTTCGGAAAATTTTGCGCGAATTTGAAAAACTAATTAGCGGAACAATAACATTTATGAGAAGATTTGTCTGCCGTTCCTAATGTAACGTGCGCGCTTACTACAAAGTGAGAATGTGTGATTTTCAATTGAACGCTGTTAAATTTCAAACTCTGCTAACGTTGTTTCAGTAATAAGTGTTACAATATACACATTACTTTTTTGTCACCGCTTTTGAGGATACCGCATGACCACTTTTCCCGATTTCAAGTACCTTTGTGGCGTCCTTGCTTGCGCCGCGGCATTGGCCGGCTGCGAGACCTCGAAGCCTGTGATGCCGAAGGGCCCCGCCCCGCTGGCCGAGCTGCTCAACCAGGGTACCCAGGCCTCGGCGGCCGGACGCAAAGAAGAAGCGATTGGCTATTGGAAGCAAGCGAGCGACGCTTACAAGGGCGACAAGGCCCCGTGGGCGAATATTGCCCAGAGCCGCTATGATACCGGCCAGTATGGCGAAGCCATCGTCAACGCGCAGGAAGTTTTGTTGCGTGATCCCAACGATAAGGCCGCCAGCGCCATCATCGCCGCAGCCAGCCTGCGTCTCGCGAACCGCGCTTTGGGCGACCTGAGCCGCCAGAACGTGCTGGCCGGGCAAGTGCGCGCCGATTCCCAGGATCAGATCAAGCAGTTGCGCGATCACATGGGCGATGGCCCGGCGGCGTCCGCGCCGATCCGCAAGACCACGGCGGTGACCCCCAAGCAGAGAGACAACAACCCGCTCGGTGCGCTCAGGGACACTACCAAGGTTGACATCGACAAACCTGTACCCAAGGTCCGCGAGCCAGATGCCAAAGCGGGTCCGTTTGACGCGCTCAACAATCTCAGGGATACCGGCAAGTAGACTGCACGTCCCGCTCTCACATTATGTAGAAGGAATTACCATGTCAAAGAAACAAAGTGTCCAGAAGAAGCTGCAAAAAGTGCGGCCACCACGCATCCAGATGACCTATGACGTCGAAATCGGCGATGCGATCGAGAGCAAGGAACTGCCGTTCGTGATGGGCGTGGTGGGCGACTTCGGCGGTACTTCCGAAGTCGAGAAAAAACGCCTGAAAGACCGCAATTTCGTCGGCATCGACCGCGACAATTTCGATGAAGTCATGAAGGGGATCGAACCGCGCGCCGCTTACCGCGTGCAGAACACCCTCACCGGCGAGGGCGGCAAGTTCGCCGTCGACCTCAAGTTCCGTTCGATGGAAGATTTCCGTCCGGAGTCGGTGGTCCAGCAAGTCGAGCCGCTGCGCAAGCTGCTCGAAGCGCGCACCAAGCTGGCCGACCTGCGCAACAAGCTTGCCGGTAACGACAAGCTCGAAGACATCCTCGCCGACGTGCTCACCAACACCGAGAAACTGGCCCAGCTCGGCCAGCAAGCTACCAAGAAAGACTGACCATGTCCGCTCAACTGAACCAAGCCGCCGGCGCCGCCGCGACCCATGAAACGGCCCTGCTCGACCAGATCGTCGAACAGAGCAAGGTGGCTAAATCGAGCGTCGAGCACGCCCGTGCCAAGGACCTGATTTCGGAACTGGTGCACCAGGTGATGGACGGCACGGTGATCGTGTCGGACAACCTGTCGGCCACCATCGACGCCCGTGTCGCCGAACTGGACCGCATTATTTCGGACCAGCTCTCGGCCGTGATGCACTCGCCCGAATTCCAGAAGCTCGAAAGCAGCTGGACCGGCCTGCATTACCTGGTGAAAAACACCTCGACCAGCACCACGCTCAAGATCAAGATGTTCAACGCGACCAAGCGCGAACTGGTCAAGGACTTCCAGACCGCGCTCGAGTTCGACCAGAGCTCGATGTTCAAGAAGGTCTACGAAGAAGAATTCGGCACCTTCGGTGGCGCGCCGTTCGGCTCGCTGCTGGGCGACTACCAGATCACGCGCCAGCCGGAAGACATGTATTTCGTCGAGCAGATGTCGCACATCGCCGCCGCCGCCCACGCGCCGTTCATCACCTCGGCCTCGCCCGAGCTGTTCGGCCTGGAAAGCTACAGCGAACTGGGCAAGCCGCGCGACCTGGCCAAGATCTTCGACACGGTCGAATACGCCAAATGGAAATCGTTCCGCGAATCGGAAGACTCGCGCTACGTCGGCATCACCCTGCCGCGCTTCCTGGGTCGCCTGCCGTTCCATCCGGCCGACGGCGCCACCACCGAAGGCTTTAACTTCGTGGAAGACGTGGACGGCACCGATCACCACAAATACCTGTGGTGCAACGCGGCGTACGCCTTTGCGACCAAGCTGACCGGCGCGTTCGACGACTTCGGCTGGTGCGCGGCGATCCGCGGCGTCGAAGGCGGCGGCCTGGTCGAAGACTTGCCGACCCATACCTTCAAGACCGATGAAGGCGAAGTGGCGCTCAAGTGCCCGGCCGAAATCGCCATCACCGACCGTCGCGAAAAAGAACTGTCGGACCTGGGCTTCATCTCCCTGGTGCACTGCAAAAACACCGACTACGCGGCCTTCTTCGGCGCCCAGTCGGCCCAGAAAGCGAAGAAATACAACACCGATTCGGCCAACGCCAACGCGGTCCTGTCGGCCCAGCTGCAATACATCTTCGCCGTCTCGCGGATTGCCCACTACATGAAGGCAATGATGCGCGACAAGATCGGTAGTTTCGCTGCCGCATCGAACGTCGAAGACCACCTGAACCGCTGGTTGACCCAGTACGTGTTGCTGGACGATAACGCGAGCCAGGCCCAGAAAGCCCAGTTCCCGTTGCGCGAAGCGTCGGTGCAAGTGTCGGAAGTTCCAGGCCGTCCGGGCGTGTACCGCGCCGTGTCGTTCCTGCGTCCGCACTTCCAGCTCGACGAGTTGTCGGTTTCCCTCCGTCTGGTCGCGGAACTGCCACCATCGACCAAATCGTAAGCACGACGTAGTCCCTGCAAACCAACGAAAGGAACACTATGGCAATCGACGTTTACCTCCAAATCGACGGCATCAAGGGCGAGTCGACCGACTCGTCGCATAAAGACTGGATCGAATGCCAGTCCGTCAGCTGGGAAGTGCTGCAGCCTAAATCGGCTACCGCATCGACCGGGGGCGGCCATACCGCCGAGCGTACCGAGCACCGCGACATCGTGATCGCCAAGCTGGCCGACCTGGCAACCCCGCTGCTGTTGCAGAACTGCTCGTCGGGCAAAACCCTGGGCAAGGCCAAGATCGAGTTCCTGCGCGCCGATGGCCAGGGCGAGCGCATCAAGTACTTCGAAATCGAACTCGACAACGTGCTCATTTCCAGCGTCGCTCCCACCGTCTCGCAGGGCGACATCCTGAGCGAACACCTGTCGCTCAAGTATTCCAAAGTCAAATGGAAATACACGCAGCAAAAAGTCGGCGGCGGTGCGGGCGGTAATACCTCCGGCGGCTGGGACCTGGCGACCAACAAAACGGCGTAACGCGGCAGGTCGCAGCAAGTTAATAACGTAGCAAAGTATCGGGGTACCAATGAAGGGTTTTACGCCAGGTTTGTTTGACCGGTTGATGGATGTGCCGGTCAATGGTTCCTCCAGCGGCACTGTCACCCGGATGTCGATCGAGGACATGAAGGACTCGGTCGCACGCGATCTCGAGGCGCTGCTCAACACGCGCACCGTGATCCCGGAGCTGTTGCTGCAACGGTACCCCGAATGCGGTCGCTCGATCGTGACGTTCGGCCTGAACGATTTTGCCGGCCGCTCGCTCTCGAGCACCGATGACCGGGCCTATATCTGCCTGTGTCTCGAAAAAGCCATTGCGCGCCATGAGCCGCGCCTGCGCAACGTCAAGGCTTCGCTGGAAGTGCGCGAAGACTCGGTGAACCGCCTCAATTTCGCCATTACGGCACTGCTGGTCGTGAGCAGTTCCCAGGAACCCGTCAACTTCGACGCCATCTTGCAGCCATCGAGCCTGCATTACACTATCAGCAAGGCGCGTCGCGCTCTTGGGGGAGCCTGAGTTGGAAGACCTGTTACCGTATTACGAACGCGAACTTGGATTTTTGCGCCGCTACTCGCGCGAATTCTCCGAGCGCTATCCGAAGATCGCCGGGCGCCTCTTGATCGCCGGCGAGGTGTGCGAAGATCCGCACATCGAACGCATGATCGAATCGTTCGCGCTGCTCAATTCCCGCATCGCCAAGCGGCTCGACGACGACTATCCCGAATTTACCGAAGCCCTGTTCGAAGTGCTGTACCCGCACTACCTGCGCCCGTTTCCATCGTGCTCGATCGCGCACATGGATTTTTCGGGCGTGGCCGCGCAGCTGACCACCGCCACCGCGATCCCGCGCGGCACCCAGCTGACCACGCGCCCGGTGCGCGGCGCTTCCTGCACCTTCCGCACCTCGTATCCGGTGACGGTGGCGCCGGTGGCCCTGTCGGGCGCCTCGTTCGCACCGATCATCGACACGCCCGAAGCGATCCGCCCGCCGGTCGGCGCCACTTCGAGCCTGTCGCTGACCATCACCAGCATCTCGGACCAGGTTTCGCTGGCCAACCTGGGCCTGGCCAAGCTGCGCGTGTTCATCGACGGCGAGCCCTCGTTCTGCGCGGCGCTGCGCGATGCGCTGTTCATGCGCGGCGTGGCCGCCTACGCCGAAGGCGACAACAGCGGACGCTGGATGGCGCTGCCGGCCATTCCGATTTTGGCGGCCGGCTTCGAGGAAGACGAATCGCTGATCGACTTCGAAGCGCGCTCGCACTCGGCTTACCGCCTGCTGACCGAGTATTTCTGCTTCCCCGAAAAATTCAATTTCTTCGATATCGACCTGGCCGCGCTGACCGCGGTGCTGCCGATGGGTTGCCGCTCGATTACCTTGCACCTGGCGCTGTCGGGCATGCGCACCGACTCGAACGCGGCGCGCATGCTGGGCACCCTGACCACCAACAACGTGCTGCTCGGCTGCACCCCGGTGGTGAACCTGTTCCGCCAGCGCGGCGAACCGATCCGCCTGACCCACACCACCGCCAGCTATCCGGTGCTGGCCGACGCGCGCCGCGCGTTCGCCTACGAAGTGCAGTCGATCGACTCGGTCAAGCTGGTGCGCCAGACGCCGCAGGGCGAATCGATCGTCGACTTCCGCCCGTTCTATTCGCTCAAGCACGGGCAAACGCCGGAAAAGAAGGGCCACTACTGGGTCATGCGGCGCGACGAAATCATCGCCGAGAAGAGCCCCGGTTTCGAGACCGAGATTTCGATCGTCGACATCGACTTCGATCCGGCCGAAGTGGAAACCGACACCCTCAGCCTGGAGCTGACCTGCACCAACCGCGACCTGCCGTCCTCGTTGACCTACGGCCTGCGCGGCGGCGACCTGTTTCTGGAAGGCGGCTCCACGGTGCGCCAGGTCAGCTTCTTGCGCAAACCGACGTCCTCGCACCGCTTCGAGCGTGGCCGCGGCGCCCACTGGCGCCTGATCTCGCACCTGTCGCTGAACCACCTGTCGCTGGCCGACGGCGGCCTGGACGCCTTCCGCGAAATCCTGACCCTGTACGACCTGCCACGCTCGCCGTCTTCGCAGCGCCAGATCGGCGGCATTGCGGCGGTCGCCTACAAGGCGGCCAACACCTGGCTGCCGGGGAACCCGTTCGCCTGCCTGGTGCGCGGCATGGAAGTGCGCCTGACGATCGACGAAGAAGCCTTTGTCGGCTCCGGCATCCACGCCTTTGCCCACATCATCGACCGCTTCCTCGGCCTGTACGTGCATGCCAACAGCTTCACCCAACTGGTGATCGTATCAAATAAGAATGGAGAAGAGCTATTGAAATGCTTGCCACGAAGCGGCGATTTGAGCCTGCTGTAATCGAGCGCCTGTTCGAGGAACCGTACCGCTTCCAGTTCTTCCAGGCGGTCCGCATGCTCGAGCTATGGCTCAAGCGCCACGGCTCGCCCCAGCAAAGCGCGATCGCCAATTTCCTGCGCTTCCAGAACTCGACCTCGCTCGCGTTTCCGCCCAGCGAGCTCGAAAAGCTGGAGCCGGTCCCGCGCGAACTGCCGCGCCAGGCCAAGTCGCTGGGCGAAGCGCTGCAATCGAATACGCTCAAGTACATCCGCATCACGCCGGCCTTCATGGGCCTGTTGGGCGTGGCCGGCGCGCTGCCGGCCCATTACACCGACCGCATCTCGGCGCACATCATCTACAACAAGGATGAAGGGCCGCGCGCGTTTCTCGACACGTTTTCGAGCCGCTCGGTGGCGCTGTTTTTCGAAGCCTGGCGCAAATACCGGCTCGAACTCAAATACGCGATCGACGGCAAGGACAGTTTTTTGCCGCTGCTGCTGTCGCTGGCCGGGGTCGGCAACGACAGCTTGCGCCATCGCCTCAACGATGAACTCGGGGGCGGGGTGCTGGACGAGTCGCTCGGCTACTTTGCCTCGGCGCTGCGCCACCGGCCGCCGTCGGCGGTGCAGATCTCGCGCGTGCTGTCGGAGTATTTCGGCAAGCGCGTCAAGGCCGAGCAGTTCATCGGCTGCTGGTACGAGGTGCCGACCAGCCAGCAGACCATGCTGGGCGCGGCCAACTCGATGCTCGGCGCCGGCGCCATGGCCGGCGAGCGCGTATGGCAGCGCGACCTGCGCCTGCGCCTGGTGGTCGGTCCGCTCGACCACGACAGCTTCAACTCCTTCCTGCCGGGCGGGAAGGCGGCGCGCGCGCTCAAGAGCATGATCACCATGTTTACCGGTGTGTCGCTCGAATACGAAGTACAACTGGTGTTGCGCGGCCCCGACGTGCACGGCATGCAGATGGACGCCACGCGCACCGGCGGACGCCTGGGATGGGACAGTTTTTTGGTCACCAGCCCGCTCCAGGAAGACCGCAACGATGTCCGCTACGATATACACGCGCTGTGATTGACAAAACGAACACCAATAAAAGGAACCCTGCATGAGCATCAACCTGAAAACGCTGATCGGCAAACTCAACGAAACCAGCCGCACCGCCGCCACCCGCGCGGCCAGCATCTGCGTCTCGCTCGGCCAGTACGAAGTCGACATCGAACACCTGTTCCTGGCCCTGCTGGAGCAGCCCAAGAGCGACTTCGCGCTGATCTCGCGCCAGTGCGGCATCAGCGCCGGCATGCTCGAAGCGGACCTGCAGGCCGAAGTCTCCCGTCTCAAGGCTGGCAACTCGCGCACGCCGGTGTTCTCGGTGCGCCTGCCCAAGCTGTTCGAAAACGCCTGGCTGATCGCCTCGCTCGATATTCAATCCGGGCGCGCAGCCGAAATCCGCAGCGGCCATTTGCTGCAAGCGCTGCTGACCGATCCGGAACTGGCGCAGCTGGCCTTCCGCGGCTCCAAGTTGTTCGGCAAGTTCGACGTTGAACAGATCAAGCATAACCTCGACAAGCTGGCCGCCGGCTCGCAGGAAGCGGTGGCCGCGCAGGCTGCCGGCGCCGCCCAGGACGGCGAGGGCCACGACCCGGTCGGCGACATGGCCGCCAAGGCCGCGTCCAAGACCCCGTCGCTGGACCAGTTCACCACCAACCTGACCGAGCGCGCGCGCGCCGGCAAGGTCGACCCGGTGATCGGGCGCGACACCGAAATCCGCCAGGCCATCGACATCCTGATGCGGCGCCGCCAGAACAACCCGATCCTGACCGGCGAAGCCGGCGTCGGCAAGACCGCCGTGGTCGAAGGCCTGGCGCTGCGCATCGCCAGCGACGACGTGCCGGACGTGCTCAAAGGCGTGGAAATCCACACCCTCGACATGGGCCTGTTGCAGGCCGGCGCCAGCGTCAAGGGCGAGTTCGAGAACCGCCTGAAAAACGTCATCGACGAAGTCAAAAAGAGCCCGCACGCGATCATCCTGTTCATCGATGAAGCGCACACCATGATCGGCGCCGGCGGCGCCGCCGGCCAGAACGACGCGGCCAACCTGTTGAAACCGGCGCTGGCGCGCGGCGAACTGCGCACCATCGCCGCCACCACCTGGGGCGAGTACAAGAAGTACTTCGAAAAAGACGCCGCGCTGGCGCGCCGCTTCCAGGTGATCAAGGTCGAGGAACCAAGCGAAGAACTGGCCTGCGCCATGTTGCGCGGCATGGCGCCGCTGATGGAAAAACACTTCGGCGTGCGTGTCTACGACGAAGCGATCACCGAAGCGGTGCGCCTGTCGCACCGCTACATCATGGGCCGCCAGCTGCCGGACAAGGCCATCAGCGTGCTCGATACCGCCTGCGCCAAGGTCGCCCTGGGCCAGAACGCCACGCCGGCGCTGATCGAAAACCTGGCGCGCAAGCTCGAACGCATCGACATCGAAGCGGGCGCCTTGCAGCGCGAAGAAAGCGCGGGCGGCTCGCACGCGGCGCGCCTGAAGGAACTGAGCGCGCAGCGCACGGCCGCCGCCGAACAGCACACCGCGCTGGCGGCGCGCTGGGAACAGGAAAAGCAGCTGACCGAAAAAATCATGGACGGGCGCCGTACCCTGGAAGAATCGGGGCAGAAGGATGCCAGCAAAGGCAAGGACATCCAGGCCTTGATGACCGAACTGCGCACCCTGCAAGGCGAAACGCCGATGGTGCCGGTGCAGGTCGACGGCCATGTGGTGGCTGAAATCGTCGCCGGCTGGACCGGCATCCCGCTCGGCAAGATGGTCAAGGACGAGATCAAGACTGTCCTCAAGCTGAAAGACTTGCTGGAAGAGCGCGTGCTGGGCCAGTCGTACGCGATCGAAGCGGTGGCGCAGCGCGTGCGCACCTCGCGCGCCAACCTCGATGACCCGAACAAACCGAAAGGCGTGTTCCTGTTCGTCGGCCCGTCCGGTATCGGCAAGACCGAAACCGCACTGGCGCTGGCCGACGTGCTGTACGGCGGCGAACGCAAAATGATCACCATCAACATGAGCGAATACCAGGAAGCGCACAGCGTCTCCGGCCTGAAAGGCTCGCCGCCGGGCTACGTCGGTTACGGCGAGGGTGGCGTGCTGACCGAAGCCGTGCGCCGCAATCCGTACAGCGTGGTCCTGCTCGACGAAGTCGAAAAAGCCCACCCGGACGTGATGGAGCTGTTCTTCCAGGTGTTCGACAAGGGCGTGATGGACGACGCCGAAGGGCGCGAGATCGACTTCAAGAACACCATCATCATCTTGACGTCCAACGTGGCATCGAGCGCGATGATGCAGGCTTGCCTGAACAAGGCGCCGGAAGAAATGCCGACCCCGGAGCAGCTCGAAGACATGATTCGTCCGCACCTGATGAAGCAGTTCAAGCCGGCCTTCCTGGGCCGCCTGAAAGTGATCCCGTACTACCCGCTCGGCGACGACGCGCTGGTCAAGATCATCGAACTGAAGATGCGCAAGATCGCCCAGCGCATCGCGACCAACCACAAGGCCGACTTCACGTACGACGAAGCGCTGGTCGAAGCGGTGCTGGCGCGTTGCACCGAAGTCGATTCGGGCGCGCGCAATGTCGACAATATCCTCAACGGCACCTTGCTGCCGGAGATCGCCGAAACCGTGCTGGCCAAGATGGCCGAAGGCGCCGCGATCGCCAGGATTAAGGTCAGCGCCGACAAGAAGGGGCAGTTCAAGTACACCATCAAGTAAGCTGGCGGGCCGGGGCGCGGCAGTCGCGCGTCCTGGCCGGTGCCTGTGCGGGTCGCCTCGTCCATTCCACATCACTTCCTCGGGTAATGAATTCGCATGGCGTTTGTCAAAGATTTAACGCCCGCCGGTAACCGGCGCATGGGCAAGGTATTGAGCGTGCTTGGCGCGCTGGCGCTGCTGGTGTCGCTCTGGCTGGGCGCGCACAGGATACTGTTTTACGTGTACGCCCTGGAGGCGCAGGGCACGCTGCGCGCAGTGCAGGGCGAGACACTCCCGGCCGTCGAATTTCGCACCATCGACGGCAAGACCGTGCTGTTCAAACCGGAGGGCCGCGGCTATGACAGCCAATACATCGGCAAGCGGGTCGATGTTGTCTATTCCGAGACGCAGCCGCAATACGCGTATATCAACACCGTCACGCAACTGTGGCGTGATCAGCTGGTCAGCGCTTATGTCAGTGCCGCCCTGCTCCTGACCGGATACCTGACCTTGCGCGGGCACTTGGAGTGGTGGCGGTCGTCGTTCGACTAAGCTCGATCGTCAAGGCTTGATCGGCATGGACAGGAACTGCTTGACCGACTTGATATCGGTTAGCCGTCCTTTGCCGCCGGCTTGCGCCACCAGCTCCTTTTCCGCTTTGATCACATTCTGACTGACCGAAAACAGCGCCAGTTGGCGGCGGCCACCTTGTAGATATTCCCGCAGGAGGGAAAGCTGCCGCCTTTTTCGCTCGATAGCACATCGATATACACCGGCGCGCCGGGGCCGCGCGCCAGCAGGCCGCAGGCTTGGCCGCCCGACCCGGGCACGGAGTAGAGGAAGGGGAGGATATCGTCCACCGGCATCTTGAGCCCGGCAGGTTCTGCGTTTCCCCATTTCTGCGCGGCGCCGTATTTTTGAATGTCGCTGGCGGTGATGGCCGCCGCCGCATGCTGGCTGGCCAGCGTGAAGGTCAGCAGGAGAGCGGTGCGCAGTGTCGTCATCATGTGGTGCAGGGTAGTCAAAGAGGCGCCGGATCGGGAATGGCCAGATTGGCGCCGGGAGGGCAATCGATCAGGCAAAAAGGCGTGGCCCGGTTCGCGGCGCGCCCGGCCACGCTGTTGGCATGTTCGTCGGCGGCCATGTCCACCTCGGCGGGAACGGTGTAATTGAACGGCAGCGCCGCTTCGCCATGGCGCGCGAAGGCCGTCTCGCCGGGGCCGAACATGCGCCCCGCGTACGGCTTGGCAGGCCTGGCAGGTTCGCGATGGAGCGCCTTGATGCCGCGCCATTGCGGTTGCAGGTTGACCGCGCTGGCGCAGCTCTCGCCGGCGGCGCCGGGGCACAGCGCCTTGGGAATGCTGTGATAGTAGCTCAGGAACAGCCAAGGCTGGCGCAGGCGCCTGGCCGGGTCGTCCGGCGCCAGGTACACGCCGCTGCCGGCCAGGAACACCCGGTCGCCGGTGCGCTTGCCGGTCTTGGGACTGATGGCAAACCCGCGCTTGTCGAATTTGACGATGAAAAACACGCTGGCGAACTGCTTCGGCTTGACCAGGTAGGGCGAGCGCGGCACCGCTTTGTAGAGGTCCGAGCTTGCTTCGCTGCCCGATCCAGCGCTGGCGACGTACAGCCAGTAGCGAAACGGCCATGGTTCGACCGGCAGGATCTCGCGCGGGCCGATGAAGCTCCAGCGATCGACCCAGGTATCGGCACCGCGCACATGGCAGCGTACCCGGCCGACCGGGTCGGCCATGCTGATGCAGGCTTCCCAGTCACCTTCGCCGACATCGAGCACGCGCGCATCGGTCAGCTCGCGTACCGGCTTGGCGTCGTCCTTGTTGGCGTACATCGGCAGCCAGTTTTTACCGGGGAAGATCGGCACCAGCAGGTCGTTGCCGAAGTTGGAATACACGGCGCCGGTCACGCCGCCGGCGTTGCACATACTGGCCGCGCCGAGGAGGAGGGCGCCGGCGAGGGCGCGCGCGGGTTGGACCGGGAACTGTTCTTTGCCGGCGTCGATGGTGCTGGGGGAGCTTGGCATGCGGATACGAATGAGGTGTGTAGGGGGACGATGCGGGCCGGGCGACTGTGCCGGAATCCGCGCCGCCAACGCGTCGAGCGGGCAAGCATCGGCGCAACGGTGACGAGCGAGCCATTATACTTTTATAAACGTGCCGGCCGGCTCATTTATACTGCACGTCGTTCAAGTCGGTATCGGAAAGTTAATCGCAGCATGATCAGGCAAGGCGTCGCATGACGGAGAATGGCAAGGGCAAGGGCAAGCGCAACAAGGGGCAGGGCAAGCGGGATGGCGCCGGGACGGCGCCCGATCCGCGCACGTTCAGGGATCATCGTTTCGGCACGCGCGAAGCGACCATGATGTTCTTCCGCTGGCATGGCGACGACCCCGATTACAAAGGCAACGATGCCGGCATCGCCATGCCGGCGCTGGACGAATCGGTCAGTGCGAGCCCCGACTCGGGCGGCATGGTCTACACCGTTTTTCCGGACGGCCTGGTGTATGGCGACCAGCGCTGGAGGTTTTCTGGAATGGGCTTGTTCCTGTTGGCGATACTGGCGTTTTTCGCATCGATCCACCTCATTATCGGCGGGACAAACCCGTTCCTGTCGTTCTTTTCAACGATGACCGATGGCGGGACGCTGATGTTCATCCTGTCGCTGTTCATGGTCGTGGCGCTGCTGGCCTTTAGTCCGCTCATGCTGCTGATGATCGCCGAAGACCTGATCGATTTCCGCTTCGAGACCAGCGCCCTGTTCGACCGCAAAGCCGGCAAGGTCCATCTGTTTTCCTTGCGGCCGGCGCGCAGGGCGCCATGGGGCTATCGTATCGACAGCTACGACTGGGCCTGTGTGCGCGCCGGCATTGGCAGCGTGTCGGTGGCCGGTGAGCAGAGCACGCAGTTCGATTTTGGCGTCACGTGCCTGGTGATGGACGCGCCCGAAGGCACGACGATCGTCAACCGCTTTCTGCTGCGCGCCACCAATAGGGAGGACCATCTCCAGCCGCTGCTCGACACCTGGGAACATGTGCGTCGGTTCATGCAGTACGAAGGCCCCACCTTCGCGCATGGCGATGGGCCGAACTTCGCGCTCGGCCGCAAGCCGCTGTGGAAACACCTGTGGACGCTGCCGGAGCAGCACATGGACTTGACGGTGAAGATGGTCAACGCCGCCTGGCGCGAAAAGAATCCGCTTTACTTGTTCCCGGCTTTTCTCGGCCTGCTCACCATGCCGGGCCAGGCGCTGGTGCTGTGGTGGGGTTTGCTGCCGTGGTTCAGCGGCCTGGTCAAACCTGATCCGGTCTGGCCCCGCGATGTCCTCGCCAGCGTCGGCGGCAAGGCCTTGCGCTACGCGGCGCCCAACCAGCCCGACGCGCCCGGCCAGTGATCCTCGATCCGGCCGCCAATAACGGTCATTCAATCGCATCCATGCCGTGCCGGGTCCAGGTATAGACGCCATCGTTGCGCACCATGTACATGAAATCGACCCATGCCCGACGAACAGAGCAATAATCCTCGTAAATCGGCTTGATATGCGCGTCGAGTTCCGCTTCCTTGTATTCCGCTTTCCAGGGTATGCGCCTGAGCAATTCCTCCAATACAATCATTTTTTTGCGACGATTGCGCAGCGGTAATGCCTTTAGTTGTGAGCCGGCGAAAAAGGCACTCAGCACCTCGCGGGTGTCGACACTGACGTCGCCCACGCTGGCGGTTTCTGGATCGCGCGAGCTGGTGGCCAGTTCGATCGCCGTGCGCTTGAGCTGATCGAGCGTGGCCCGGTATCGGGTTTCGCCGGCCACGACGGTTTTTACCAATCCGGCTTGCTGTAATGCCCTCAGGTGGCGCATGGTTGCGGCCAGGTTGAGCATCGAACGGGCCGCGATCTCTGTCGGTGCGAGGTCTTCGTCGAGGATCAAGCTCAGCACCCGCAAGTGGACCGGGTCGGCAAACAGCAGCAGGAGTCTGCCGATCTTTTCTGTCGTCAGGTTCTCGGTCATGAGCGAAAACTTCCCAAACACGGTGATCGTTACATAGTCGTGTTGAAGCGGCCGCGCCGCTCGGCGCGATCACTGCACGGTTGAAAACAACACTCGCTTGCAGCAGATTTCCGAAATCCTGGCTAACAGCATTGGCCGTTCCTTGGTCAGGAAGAAATGGCCGCCCGGCAGAATATGCGTTGAGCAAGGACCGTCCGTTTCTTCTGCCCATGCCTCAAGTGTTGGCAAGGTGATGCTCGTATCCTGGGCGCCACCGAAGACCGTGATGGCGCACGATAGTTTTGGACGCGGACGATATTGATAGTGGTCGCACAGGGACAGGTCGGCGCGCAGGATCGGCATGACCAGCTTCCACAGGCTCGGATTTTCCGACAACTTCGCGTCCTGATTCATTTCCTCGACATGCGCCAGCAAATCCGGTTCGGACAAGCGCGACACAGCCGGTCCATGAGGATGTTTCGGCCCCTGATGGGCCCCGACAAACAGGCAAGCCGGAATCGCTTCGCCGCGTGAGCGCAATTCGTGAGCAAGTTCGAAGGCGATCAGGGAGCCGAGGCTGTGGCCATAAAACGCAAAGGGCATATCGAACATCGGCCGAAGCGCGTCAGCCAGCACCGGTACCAGCTCCTCGACACGGTGGAACAACGGTTCGGAATAGCGCGATTCACGGCCCGGAAGCTGGACCGCGCACACTTCAATTTCCGGCGGAAGCCCGGCCGACCAGCTGCGATACGCCGAAGCGCTGCCTCCAGCGAAAGGGAAGCAGAACAGACGAAGCCTTGCGGCTGCGCGTGCTTCATAAGCGCTCAACCAGGGTCCGTGCTTCAATCGCGCCATGAGCGATTCCAGTCCTTGCGCTGCCGGTGGGGACGATGCACCGTCCGGCACGTTGAAACGAATGCGTACGATGCCGCGCGTGTCGTCGCATGGACTGTCATTGATCCTGGCCCAGGCTGTTTTTCTCGGGCGCGCTCGCCGCACTTGGCGTCAAGGTCTCGAGATAGGCGAGCAGGTCGCCGATTCTTTCAAAACTGGTGGGATTGAGTTTTTCGTCGTCGAATTCAACGCCCAGTGCATGTTCAAGCTGGACAATGAGCTGGATGAACCTCAGTGAATCGAAATCGAGATCGACGAATCGATCGTCGAGCGAAAAACTCGAAATATACGGCGCCGTCTTGCCGATACAGCGTAACAGTACGGTTTCATTCACCTGGCACCTCCCTGATCGTCGTGCATCGTCAGCACCGCCTGGTCATCCATGCTTGTTCGGATCTACGCTGGCTGATCGGCTCGCCAGCGTCGGTCCCGGCAGGGACAGCACGGTCCCATCCCTGCCATTGTTGAAACTACTTTTTGCTGCGGTGCGCTTCATCCCGTCCCACCGCCCCGGTGAACAGTTTGTATCTGCTTTTCTTGCCGCCCACATGTGAAATCTTGAGATACACGGTGTCCTCATCGGTCGCGGTAAAGTCCGCGCGAGTACTTTCTTTGGGATCTTTCATGGCAAAGTCGCCGGGGCGCAAGCTCATTTTCTTGCGCTCTCCCTCCGCCGCCTTGTATTCGAGCACCATATGCCCCTTTATCAGCTGAATAAATTCATGGCTCGGTTCCTCTGGGAAAATGTCGGGCGGCGTGATCTGGCCGCGCACCGTAACACGGTCTATCTTGATGATTTCGTTTTCGAACAAGGTTTCGATGATCGGTGGCCGATCGAGTACGCCCTTTAATGTTTGATAAGTCATCGCACTAGTTCCTTATTATGTTAGGTCCACGCGGCGCTAACCATTTTTCCGCTATGGAAAGGGTTGGAAATGGCATGCATACTCGTCATTCAATGTTAGCGGTCATGCCGGGAAAAACAAGGGTAAGGCTTGAAAAAAAGTGCAACTCCGTCCTGGTTTATCGCGTACCGGCGGGCGCGCGATATTCATGCCGTGGGCTGCTCGCATTTGATCGACAACACGGGCACGGATTCGGCCGCCTCATTAATACAATCCTCAATTTCGCGCAGGTGTAGCGTTCCGTGCATAGTAAGGGAAATTGTGTGCGTGTCCACGCAGATCAATCCCAGCTTGTCGAGCAGCGCTAGCTTGTCGCCAAAGGCTTGCTCGACGGTGATTCCGAATTGCTCGCGAAATTGTGCGGTCAGAAACGATTTGACGCGCAGGCGATACAGGAATTCGAACTGCATGCGCTCCCTGTCGGTCATGACAAACTGCTCGACCGCCGTGGGCTCCCCGCGCTCCACCCTGTCGATGTAGGAGCGGATGTTCCGGTCGTTAAAGCGAATGACACCGTCAACGTGACTCATCGCTGACATGCCGAATCCGATCCAATTGCGTGCCTGCATTTGCCAGAGGCCATACTGGTGCCGGCAGTCGGGGCGCAAGGCATAGTGAAACGCCGTGTAGCGTTCGTAGCCGAGATCGGCCAGAACGTCCACGCCACAGACCAGCTGCTCGTATTGCGCCGCGAGACGGGGCAATTCGATGAGCCCATTACGAACCCGTGTCTTGAGCGTCGTCTGGTCATAGACCCATAAGGGATAGAACGCGAAATGGTCGGCCCCGCACCGCACCGCCGTTTCGATATCGCGCCTGGTGCTGTCGGGCGTGCTGGCGGGCAGGCCCAGGATCAAGTCAATGCCCACCGAACCGATCCGGGACGCGACGGCACGCTCGATGGCCTCCTTTGCGAGGATGCCATGATTGCGTCCGACAGCGTCGAGGCATTCGGCCTGGAATGACTGTACGCCGATGTTCAGCTTGACGTTGGGAACACGCTCGATCACGGCAATCCGATCGGCGGTGATGGTCGTCGGAAAGCCTTCAATAATGACTTCTTCCAACTCCGTGCAATCGAATTGCGCAAAGACGAAATCGAGCAATGCGTCCAGATTCTCCGCGCTGAGGGCGGTGGGGGTGCCGCCGCCAAACTGAATCAGCCTGATCTTCGGCGCGTGCTCGCATGCGTCGAGGAAGGCGCGCATTTCCTTGTACAGGGATTGGAGATAGTCTGTGACGAGTTGTTCCGTGACCTGCCGGTCTACCACGACGGCGAAGGCGCAAAAATGGCATCGTTTTTCACAGAAAGGTATGTGGACATACAGGGCGATGGGTTCGAGCCCGATCGGACGCGCCGCGCCGACCGGCAATCCTTTCGAGGTGACGGGGTGGAAATGCACCCCCAGGCTCTTGTTGTTGTTGTTCATTCCGGAACCGTCCTTTCCGCCGCCACCGCTGCCCGGTGTATCTGAGAATGTCGCCTACAAATCCACGTTGGAAATCTGGCGATGCACGCCGGGGCGCTCTACTGCCAGAGGCAATACAAACATCGGTTTTTCCTGAACCTGGAGGTTCTCGCGCTGACTTGGTAACCATCTGGCGTCGGTGGCGTCGCACACCAGGCTCAGAATGCGACCGCGCTCCCCGAAGATCAAGCGGCGCTCGTCGAGCAGCGCGATTTCTCGCCTGATCTCTTCCTCATCTGTGAGAAGGGCCGCATGCAGCTCGGCGACGCTCATCGGGCGCGCGAGCAGTTTGAGCATGTTCTGTCCCAGTGCCGAGAGCTCGTGTTCAACGGCCGTACCATCGCGCGAGTCATAGATGGCGCGTCCATTGTCGCTTGGCCTCAGTTCAGGGCGCAGCAGTCCGTCACGGACAAACCAGCGACGGCGCCACAGATCGACCACGCCTTCGATCTTGCGCTGCCAGCGGGCGACGTTAAACAGATAGCCGTTGGTGAATTCCTGGTCGGCCCAGAAATAGGCGAATTCCTCCATCTCTTCTTCTGTAAAGGGATAGAGCATGGTGTAGAAATCGAGCGGGCGCAGTTTCAGGCCATAAGCGCCAGGATCTTTCTGATAGGGGCTGTGGCGGTCGATGCGGACCGGAAACGTCGCGACCGGTGCGGGAAGATGCACAAGCGCGGGGACAATCCGGATGTATTCCGCATAGACCGACTCGTCCTCTTTCGGAAATCCGGTCAGAAGATTCCAGTGGACTTCGATGCCGTGGCCGGCAATTCGCTTGAGGAAATTGATATTCTGGAACGCCGTGCTGCCTTTCCTCATCAGCTTGAGCACCGAGGTCGACAGGGACTCCAGGCCCGGCTGGATTTTGGTCACGCCCGCTTTCGCCAGTTGCGCCATTTGCGCCGGGTCGTCGATGACCCGGGTCTCGTAGAAGATGCTGGCGCCTTGCGGCGTTTGCACGAAGGGGAAAACATGCTCGTAGTAGGAGGGCTCCAGGATATTGTCGACCGCAACGAATTGTCGGACCTGTGGATATTTTTCGAACAGTTCCTTGAACTGCGCGATGGCGTTATCGGGCGACATGGAGCGGAACTGCATCGTTGCGCCGTTGATGCCGCAGAAAGTGCAGTGGGCGCGCTCGCCCCACCAGCAGCCCCTGGACGTTTCAAAGAACAGCTCCGGCTCGATAGCGGCGCCGAAACGGCCAGCGCTGGCCAGGAAGTCATCATAATCGAGTGCGATCCGGTCGTTGATATCAGCCTCATTGCCAAGCCGGTCGTGGTTCTCCGGGAAGTTCGCTTGCATCCCTTCGCGCGAGTGCACGCCGGCGATGCGCCAGGGTGGCTCGCCGGCGTTGCTGATCAGACGTTCGACGAAATCCGGAAAGGCCCGCAACGCCGGTCCCGCGAAGGTGTAGTCGATCGCGTCGACCCGCTTGGCCAGAACCCGGCCGACCCCGGGCTCGCAGCTCGCGCCCCCCATGACCGTGGTGACGCCGGGACTGCGCAGCTTCAGGCGACGGGCCATGGCGATGGACGCCGTGGTCTGGTCGAACATGGAGGTAAAACCAACAAGCCGGGCAGTGGAAAGCTCGTAGCGATCGATCAGCTCGTCCATGAAATCGCCCAGCCTGGAGCGAAGTTCGATCAATTGCATGAGAAGGCTCGGACCAAGGCAGCAAGGGACGGTGGTTGCCACGGCCGGATTGCTGTTGGGGGTCGACGCACAGCCGTCGAGCTTGTTGCGAAGTCCGTCCGCGCAGCGGCAAGCGAGCGCCGGCATGTAGCGGGCGATGTAATGCTCGGACGTATCCGGCGAATCGGGAAACGCGAGATCGCGAAACATCCAGTCGGTCAGTCCCGTGACGGTGGTCCGGCTGTCGTCACTGAGATAGCGGTACAGGTTCAGACCGAAGAACTCGGCGAAATCATGGTTCAGATAATGAATTCGCGTCTGTACTTCTGTGGAAAAATCGCGATCGAGCACCGCTTTGAGCTGCGTCAGTCCGAGCGATGGCGTATGGACGGCGCCGAATGGCATACAGATAAGCGCAATGGGAAACATCACTCAGACCTCCAGTAAACGGCCGATGGCATCGGCATATGCGGGATGAAGTGCGCCAATGCGGCCTAGCCTGGCCTGCACGGCATGCATTTTTTCGGCGGAGTAGGTCCCGGATTGACGCAGCTTGCTCAGGACGGCGAGCAGCACGGAGAGATGGGAAGTGATTTCCGTCAATGGACTGGCAAGCGTGGCGTCGGCCAGGATCAGGTCGAGCTGACAGGCCTCCAGCTTCTTGGCGAGCAAGACTTCGCCAATGGTGAACATGAACCGTTCCGCATGCTCGGACCAGGACGCCTCACTGGCCGATGCGAACTGGAAGTCGTCGTGGAGCAGGGCAAAGGCTGCCGTTTCCTCCTCGCGCAATGGGTGGGCGAGCCGGAGCGTGTCAAGCAGGACCTGGCGCGTCAGGGCGCGCTCCTGCGCGACGAGGTCGGCGCCGTGTTGGCGTGAAACGAACAGGGCGCTGTCATCATCCATGCCGCGCGCGTTGAAGACTTTCTGATAGCTCTCGTATGCGGCTGCCATCTCCACGAAGCCGATCTTCGTGCTGCGATACAGTACGTTTCGCCCCGGTTGGTTATCGATGGTGTCAAACATGCCCTGTTGCGTGTCGTATCCGGTGACAAGGACGGTGTGGTCGCCATGCCTGGCCTGGTACAAGTCCCCATGTTGCTTGACATGAAAGCTGTCGAGCTTGACGACGCCGAGTTCGCCGCGCGCCAGCGCGCTCTTGAGCTGTTCGCAGATGGCGCTCGTCGCGTTGCTGCGGCGCACAGTCAGCCCCATGTCGGCGAGCACGTCATAGAATGCCTGGCTTTCGATATAGTCGACGGCGACACGAAGCCCATGCGTGCGGTGCGCATTGCGACGCACAATGCCGATCGACGCTGCCATTGGCCGGGTCAGGTCGCCGCCGAGGTAGCGGGTCGCCGTCAGGACCGCCTGATAGGTGCAGTCCCGAAAGAAGACATCCGAAAACGGCGCCACATCGAGGCTGACACGGTCGGGCGCGGGCGGGGTGCAGGTCGCCACCGCATCGACTATTTCGGCGAAGGCAAGCTTGAAAGTTTGCGCCAGAAATTGAAGTCGGGCGCTCACGCCAGCCGCCGCGTGGGCGCGGAACACGACCGTCGTCGAACCATCCTCGACTCCGCTGTCGATGTCGATGCCGATGCATCCAGGTGGCAACTGGACATCATCTGTTGCTGAAAAACCGGCGGCAGGCACGGCAGCGCCACGCGAAAAATGGACCAGCGCGCTGCATTCCAGCGCGGCGGCGAGCGCGTCATTATTCACGACGGTATCCCACGCCAGCAGGTTTGCTTCGGCGAGGGCGATCCCGGCCCTGACGCGCGCACGATTGTCGGCGACATTGTGGACGTCATCGATGCCGATGACAGCCGGGCCGACGCTCCGTTCGCCGGCCCCGCCTGGGGGGCTGCGAAGAAGGGCAATGCGGATACCAGCGCCTGCGGAGGACATCTTCAGGCCGACACACAGCGCGGTCAGGAGGAGTTCATCGCCGACTGTTGTGGCGTCGGCCGGGGCCAGTTCGTTCCATGCAAGGTCGACGCTCACGCGCGACAAGGCTGGCGATACGGGGGCCATGGACTCCGCTGGCGGCAGCAATGCCGCCGCATGCGCCGCGCGCACCGCGTTCCAGTACGAATTCGGCTGAGCGTCATCCTGGCGCCGCAGGCGCGCTGTGACGAGCTCGGCGATATCGCGCAGCGCCGGATGTTCGAAGAGATCGAGCAATTCGATCGGCAAGCCCTGCTTCTCGAGCAGCTTGACGACGAGGTTGGCGCCAATCGAATCGCCTCCCAGCGTGAAAAAGCTGTCCTCGGGGCCGATGTCATCGAGATGGATGCCGATGATGTCGCCCCATGTCTTCGCCATCAGTTTCTCAAGTGAATTCGTCTCACTGTCGTCCACTGCCGGCGCCGGTTCGGGGACGGCGGCCGACATGGCGAGCAGCCGTGCTTGATCGACCTTGCCGTTCGGCGTCAGCGGCATCTTGTCAAGCTGAAGGAGTCGGGAAGGAACCATGTAGTCCGGGAGACGCTTGTCGAGATAGTCGCGCATGAGCCTGAGATCCTCCTGGATGTCGGATGTGAAGAAGCCCATGAGCTGAGTGCGCCCGTCGCGCGATGCCGCCAGCACAGCGCTCTCACGGATGGTTGAATAGCTTGACATCGCCGCTTCGACTTCGGAAGACTCGACCCGGTAGCCGCGAATCTTGAGCTGCTTGTCGGCGCGGCCGAGATAGTCGATCTGGCCGTCGGGGAGCCACCGGACCAGATCGCCCGAACGGTACAGGATGCGGCCAGCCTGGAACGGATCGTCGACGAAGCGTTGCCGCGTCAGGTCCGGGCTGCCAAGATACCCGTTCCCCACCCCGAGTCCGCCGATATACAGTTCGCCCACCACGCCGGCCGGGCACAGGCCCCGCTCATCATCGAGAATGTACACATAGGTACCGGGCACCGGGCGGCCTATGCTACGGCTGCGGTCGAGAATGTCGAGACGCGACAGCATGTGGAAGGTCGAGTAGACAGTCGTTTCGGTGATGCCGTAGCCATTCACAATGGCCGGCATGTCATCGCGCCAGCTCAGGAAATTCTCGGGCTTGATCGCCTCGCCGCCAAGAATAATGTAACGTAGCGCCGTTGGCCGCTCGGCTTGCAACATGGTATCGGCGAGAAGATAGAAGGCCGATGGCGGCTGGCACAATAAGGTCACGCGGTTTTTCTGGATGAGATCGAGCAGGCCGTGGCTGTCGGCGGCGAGCTCGCGCGGAACAATCACCAGGTGCGCGCCGCTCAGGAGGGCGCCGAACATTTCCCATACGGAGACGTCGAAACACACGCTGTGAAATAGGGTCCAGACATCGTTGTGGTCCAGGCCAAACAGGCTCGTTGCACGGCGTACCAGGGTGACGATATTTCTCTGGGCGACCATGACCCCCTTGGGGACACCGGTGGTGCCGGACGTATAGAGCACATAGGCATTGCTTTGCGGGCCAGGATAGGATCCCGGATTGGTACAGGGATAGTCGGACAGGTCGCCGCGCGGATCGACCAGCGTGCCATTGAAACCGAGTGCGCCGATGTCCTGGTCCGTGATCAGTATCTTCGCGCCGCTATCGGCGAGCATGGCGCCAGTGCGCGTGGCGGGATAATAAGGGTCAAGCGGCAGATGCGCGGCCCGGGCTTTTTGGACCGCAAGTATAGCGATGACCATGTGCGTCGAACGCGAACAGAACACGCCCACCGTGTCGTTTTCCAGGACGCCCAGTTCGATCAGCTTGTGCGCGAGCCGATTACTTCGCGCATTGAGCTCGGCATAGCTCAATACCTGCGCGCCATCACTGAGCGCAGTCCTGGCGGGATGCTTGCGGACCTGCTGCTCGAAGCACAATGCAAGCGATCCTTCGTCAAACGCGTCAGTACACCCGGGCACGCGTCCCCAGGAAAGAATCTTGTCCCGTTCCGCGTCGCCCATGGAACACAGCGACAACACCGACGCTGCCGGAGACCGGACCGCGTCCGCCAGTAGCGTCATAAAGTTGTCGACCAGGCGCAGGATGGTGGTTTCCTCAAAGCGCCGCGTTGGATATTCGAATGCGAAACTGCCTTCCCCGTCATCGAGGTTCAGTTCGAGCGAGAGGTCGAATTTCGAGGTGCCGGTATGCAGCGGCCGGTGACTTGCTTGAATGCCGTCGAGGGTGATGCTGGTCACCGCGTTGTCGACCATATGCAGCAGGACTGAAAAGAGCGGATTCTCGGCGTAGGCACGTTCGATGCCAAGCGCCTTGATCAGATGCCCGAATTCGACCTGTCTTCTTCCCAAGCCTTCGAGGACATGGTTTTTGACCGTGTCGAGGTACGCGAGAAAGCCCGCATCGGTCCGGATATCGAGGCGGAATGGCACCGTGTTGAGAAAAAGCCCGACGCACGCTTCATCGTGCGCTCCGGTGCGCATCGACACCGGCGCGCCAATCACCAGCTTTGTCTGGCGCGTGAACTTGTGGAGAAGCAAGCCGAATACCGCCATGAAGAAAGTGAATTCCGTTACGTCCGCCGAACGGCACAGCGTACGGATCGCGCGCACCAGTCCTGCCGCAAAGGCGCCGCGCACGACCCGGCCTGAATTCGATCGTTGTGGCGTGTCCGGGTGGTCGAAGGGGATGCGCAGTGGCTCGGCCGCACTGTCGCTGAGGTAACGGGCGGCGGCGGCGAGCGCGCCATGGTAGCTCTCGGCAGCCTGCTCCCGGCGCTGTGCTGCGGCAAAGTCCGCGTACGTCGCCTGCGGAGCTGGTGGCAGGCGTCCGCCTGCGTAGGCGCTTGCAAATTCTCGGAGCACGATCCCGAGCGCCACTTCGTCAATGACGATGTGATGAAAATCGATCAGCAGCATCCGGTGCGTCTGCCCTTCGGAGAACAGCACCATACGAACCAAGGGCCCCGTTTGCAAATTGAACGGGACGACTGCCGCGCAGGCAGCCGCTTCCAGGCTCGATCCCGCTGTCAGCGGGCGTTCGGTGAAATCGACGCTGGCCTTGTCATCGACCCGCTGTACCCAGCGGTCTTCTTTTGCATGGAAGGTGGCGCGCAGGGCGGCGTGGCGAGCGACGACGGTTTCCATGGCGCTGAGCAAGCGGTCGATGTCGAGATTCGCGCCGACCATGAAAAGGACCGGCAGATTGTAGGAAAGAGGGTGTTCAGAAGCAAGCGCGAGCATGCGTTCCTGGGCTGGCGACAGCATCATCTCACTGGGGTGAGCAGGAACCTCATGGCTCGCCTGCGCCACGCGGCTAAGGCGATCCTGGCGCGCTATCACGCTGTGCAGGCGGCGTATGGTATTTGCCTCGTAGATTTCGTTGAGGCCAAGTGCGACGCCCATGGTTTCCTGAATGCGCGCCAGCAGCCGCACCGCGCTCAAGGAATGGCCGCCTCGTGCGAAAAAGCTCTCGTCTTGACCGATGTGCTCGGTTTCCAGGATGTCCTTCCAAATCGCGGTCAGATCGCGTGTCAGCGCGTCGTCGGGCATGCCGGGGTTCGCCTTGCTGTCGGGGCCTTGCCCCAGCAAATGCAAGGCGTCGCGGTCCAGCTTGCCAGCGGCATTGAGCGGAAGCGCCGCCACCGGAACGACGCGGACGGGTATCAGATTGGGCGGCAATTTGTCGCGCAAGGCCGAGGCGAGGGTGTCGGCCGAGACCGGAGAAAAGCTCACGATGAAGGCCGTGATGACTTCCTTGCCGGCCGGGCCGTTCGCAAGGATTGCCGCTTGCCTGATGTGCTCGCATGTAAGGACCGCCGCCCGGATCTCGTCGGGGTCGACCCGGACGCCGTGCACCTTGAGGTAAGCCTCGCTGCGGCCCTGGTATTCCAGCTGTCCATCCGGAAGCCAGCAGCCGTAATCGCCCGTGCGGTAGAGCCGCTCGCCGTCATGTTCATGAAAGCCAAGGTCCGCCGTGCCGGCATCGCCACGCGCCAGGCCCGGCCCGCCCAGGTGGATTTCCCCGCTCGCGCCAATCGGCACTGGCCGCAGGCGGCGGTCCAGAATGAGGACCTTGACATTCGATATTGGCCTGCCGATCACGCGCACGGTTTCCGCAGTCAGCTTGGGATGGCAGGTCGACACGACCGCGTTCTCGGTGGGGCCGTATTCATTGCTCAGGCGGACATGCGGCAGCAGCGATGCGCTGCGCACGATCAGCGCGGCGTCAGCCGCTTCGCCAGCCAGCGTGACGGTATCGAGTGAATCGAGGCGAACACCTGCGACATGGTCGAGCAGCGCCGCATGAATCATGGGGGTACAAATGCAATGCGTTACGCCATGATGCGAGATGGAATCGACCATCTCGTCGGGAGCGCGCAGCGCTTTGTTGTCCATCAGGATAACGGTTGAGGCGGAGCAAAGAGACGCGAAAACATTCAACACAAAGCCATCGAATTCGTAGCCAAACAATGGCAGTACCCGGGACGACGATGCAAGTTGGTAGGCGCGCTGCTTCCAGGCGATGGCGTTCATGATGCTGTGGTGCTTGATCGCCACCGGTTTCGGGGTTCCCGAGGTGCCGGAGGTAAAGATGACGTAGGCGCGATCTTGAACGGGGAAGATGCTGTGTAGCGCAGCGTCTTCGGCAGAGAGCAGGGATGCCAGTGACACCATGCGGCACCCGGGTGGCGCGATCGCTTCGCAGTCATCCGAGACAAGCAGGTCGGCGCCGACGGCGTCGAGCATCTTGCGCAGTCGGGTGACCGGTTCGCCAACGCCAATCGGGCAAAAGGCGGCGCCGGCCATCATGATCGCCAGCTCGACGACCACGGCATCGATGCCACTTGCCAACTGCAGCGCCACCGTCTTTCCGGGACCAATCCCCATTCCGGCGAGGCACGCAGCGGCTTTGCGCGCCTGGCTTTCAAGATCGGCATAGCTGAGCTGGCGTTCGCGGTAGATGAGCGCGCAGTTCGCGGGCGTTTGCAAGGCCTGGGCCGATACCATGGCGTCGAGCCGCAGAGGGGGAATGTGCGCGATCGGACCAAGCGAGAACGCTGCGATGCGCGCTTTTTCAACATCGGACAGGTAGTCGATATCATCGATGGCGAGCGTGTAATCAGCCGTCGCCGCGACCACGAATTGCGTGAAATTCGACGACAATTCGCTCACCAGGTCGGGCCGGAAGCGGCTGGCGTCGAAGCGGATGGACCAGGAAACCTGTGATGCCGATCGATCGAACCAGAACGCCAGCGGGCTCCTGAAACGCGATTCTTCCCTCTTGTGGATGGCGGTCAAGGCATACATTGGCGTGTCGGAGAGGATTTTGTCCGCTGTTTCCGGACCGTGCACCTCGGTCAAGGACGCGCCCTGGTTGGAATAGCCATCGACGATCGTCCGCCGCAACATGAGGATGGCCGAACGCATGTCCGTCCCGCTCGCGACAACGCCGGTGAAACAGACAGTATGGGCAGGCGCTTGGGCGTCGTTCGCACTGTAAGGGGGAGAAAGGAACGCTGTATTTTCCTCTCCCGTCACCCTGGCCAG
The DNA here is from genome assembly GCF_011682065.1 of Massilia rubra. Taxonomy (GTDB): domain Bacteria; phylum Pseudomonadota; class Gammaproteobacteria; order Burkholderiales; family Burkholderiaceae_D; genus Telluria_A; species Telluria_A rubra. The sequence continues at coordinate 38,845 of NZ_VUYU01000021.1, forward strand.
GTAGGCCTTCAATAGCGCAACGAGCATGATATACAGCGATAAATCGGGCCCTTTGCAGACGCGCAGGATGCTTGCGGAGCACGCGTCGGGAAGTGCTCCATCGCAAGTTGTCCATTGTGCGCCGGGTGGCATGGGCGCGCGCCAGCGCAGCGAGCCAAGCAGGGGGTGCTGGCCGGCAGGGGCCTCACCAAGGCTTCGCCAATAGGCGATATGGCGGGCGTCGGGGGCTGTCCCGGTCTCGTCGTCAATTTTCAACATGATCGTCGAAACCAAACATTGCATCCGCCAGCAAACGGGGATCCGCGTACGCCATGCCGCTTGACGCGCCCGGCAACGCCACGTCATCCTGTACGCGGCGATTGAAGTCGCCGACAATCTTTTTGATGTCCTTGAGTTCCCACCCTTGACTCAACAGGCAGAACAGGCTTGGAAAGTCGAAGTCGTTCTGCGGCAGCCAGGTCGAGGCGAGAACGTCATTGTGGAGCCGGTCAACCCAGTCGGCCGCCTTTTTTGCGTTCATCGTCCGGTGCGACCACTCGAACTGGGAATTTTTGAGATCGTACTTCGCCGCATCCCGGTGAATGGGCGTCGTCATGTCGTAGTACCAAAGCTGTGCCCGGAAAAAATCCGGCTTGGCGGTCTCGATGAAGCGCATTGTCTCTTTGACGGTGTCATCCGTCTCGCCGGGAAATCCGACGATGAACGACGCGTAGGTCAGGATGCCGGCATCGCGTAAGTGAGCGATTCCCGTCAGATATTGTTCTGCGGTGACGCGTTTGTTCATGTTCAGCAGAACGGGATTGCTGCCAGACTCGAGGCCGAGAAAGACACCTTCGCAACCGGCTTCCTTCATCAGCGCGGTCATCCCGGAGGTCGCATACTGGCAACGGAAATTGCAGTTCCATTTGAAGGAGTAGTGGCGCTCCTTGATTCCTTGTAGAATTTCTTCGAATCGGCTCGGCGGTACGTTGAACGTGTCGTCGATGAAGGTGACGCTGTTGATGCCGCCGAGCGCCTCGATGGCGTCGAGCTCGCGCCAGACATCGGCGGGTTGCAGGTATTTGTAGGCGCCGGCGTGTTGCGGAAAGCTGCAGAACGAGCAGGCAAAAGGACAGGATCGCGCCGTGCGCGACATGACCATGTAGCGTTGCTTGCCGTCGGCCGGGGGAGCGAAGAGCGACCAGTCGACCAGGTTGTCTTCCAGCGGATTGTTTTCCTGGATAAGCGGCGTTGAAACATAGCTCTCGCCCTTGCGAAAGACAAGATTGGGGATGCTGTCGAAATCGGCCGCGCCGCGCAGCGCCCGCAGCACCCGGACCAGGGTTGATTCGCCCTGGCTGCTGACGATATAGACATTGGCGCCAATTTGCGCGAGCAGGTACCGCAAGGAACTGGCGGACAGGATCTTGTGCTGGGTATCGACGAAGGGACCACCGACGACGATACAGACGTCCGGATTGACCGAGCGCACGAACTGCACGACTTCGAGCAGCGGGAGCGGCGAGACATAGTACGTTGTCGTGATCGCGACCGAGGCCACGCGGCCGCTGCGCAGGAGGGATGCGAGTTCTGCTTTGCCTTCCTGAAACATGTTGATGTACGCACTGGAGAATCCGCGTCGTTGCAGGAACGTTGCGAGATAGGTGATCGTCGCACTGAGAATATTGTCGTAACCGATGTCGGGACGGCCGGCTGGCTGCCTTCGATTGACATAGTCGCGGCAGCTGACAATCCCGGCCCCGTCCTCGTAGTAGCTCCAGCGCAGGTCCCGATAGGCGCCCGAGCTCTTTCCCATGGCTGCAACTGAAGCGACATAGTCGCCGAAGCCCATCTGGTTGTTGCCGATGACGAGGCAATCGATCGGGCTCATGGCATGTGCTCCGCGCTGAAATCGAAAGCGGCATCGCGCGCCCAGTGCGCCATGCGGACCGTGTCGACGATCTCGCCAACGGTGCTGGCGCCATGCCCGGCCATGAGGCCAGCGATCGTCTCGCAGGTCCGGCGATCGTCTTCCTGGCTGAAGGTCCTGCCATCCTGATCGAAATGCACCGTTAGTGCGATGACCGCCTCGCCGATCTCCACGTCGAGATAGGTGTCGAAGCTCGCTGCCTGCGCATAGTCGATGTTGGTGATGGCGAACGGCAGGGCTGCACTGTGCGGCGTGGCAACTTCAGACTTGTCGATGCTGAAATTGACCACGCTGTGCATGTCATGATGCGAGAGCCCCGCGCTGGCCAGCATGTCGCCCACTGACAGGAAGGACCGGCTGCTCGCTTCCAGCACATGCTTTTGCAGCTGGGGCAGCAGGGCCGCCAGTGGGGTAGTCTCGCTGATGACAACCGGAACGGTATTCGAGCAAACGCCGGCCACAGTGTGAATGCCCTTCAGTGGCAGGCTGCGTCCGAATACGGCGCACCCCAGCAGGCAGGCGCCGGTACCCTGGCGTGCAAGGGCGAACAAACCCCACATGGCGAGCACGGCGATGTTGAGCGTGACCCGCTGTTCCCTGCGAACCTGATCGAGATGCGCGCGCGCCTGCGCCGACAGCGCGATGCGAATGGAGGTGCGCCCGCCACGCGCGTCCAGTCCCGGCACTGTCCTGGCCTTCGCCCTTGGCGCCGATGCCAGGTAGCCGGACCAGAACCGGTTCACGGCGGTCGCGTCCTGTGCGGATATGAAGCGTACATAATCGGAATAGGGCGTCGCCGGCTGCGCGATGGCGCGGCCCTCCTGGATGGCGCGATAAATGGCGCAAAAATGTTGCTGTAAAAGGTGCAGGGTCCATGAATCCGCGAGCGCGTGATGATAGGTCCAGGAAAAGACATGGTCTTGCGGAGCAAGCCGATACAGTGCGCAGCGGGACACATGTTGCGATGGATCGAGCGGGGCGTGTGCATCGGCCGCGATCTTGCGCCGCGCCGTTTCGCGTGGCTCACGTCGATCGCTAAGGTCATGGAACGGCAGCGCTGGCACACATGAGGGACGAATTTCCGCCGCCAGTCGCCAGTTGTCGCGCACATAAAAGGTGTGCAAAATCTCATGCATGCGTACCAGCTGGCGCAAGGTCTCTTCAAAGCGTGCGCGATCAAGCTGGCCGACGATATCGCACACCATGTGGTCGACATAGACGCCGTCGTCGCAATAGAAATCATGGAACAGAAGGCCTTCCTCGATCGGCGATACGGCCCGCCTGAGCCCGTCGCCGGGCGCCGTACTCACAGTGCGCCTCGCGTCGCGACGGGCGCCGAAGGCCGGGTCGTCGCCGGCTTGTTTTCCTGCATCTTCTCAACAAAAGGGGCGACGATCTTAAATACCTCGTCGATGCGCTCCTCGAACAGCGCAATGTCGCTGTCGTCAACCGCGATCGAGCCATACAAGCGGTTCATGTTCGACACCAGGATCCCGCACTCGGCCATGGCTTCGCTGGTCAGCTTCACGGCGTATTGGGCGATCATGGCCGATGAGGCACCCAGCTCGGCGCGCGGGCGAAAGTGGAAGACACCGGCCGCGTCCAGGCCTTGTATCTCGAACGTCAGGCCGTACTGCGCCGCCACATGCACAAAGATATGATGGATTTTCCGCATGTGCGTTGCCAGATGGGTATAGCAATCGCCGTTGTCTTCCGACAGGATGTCGAGCGTCGCCCTGACGGCGGCCATGCCCAGCGCGTAGCCGTTAAAGGTGCCGCCATGGACGACCTTGCGGGCAGTGTAGAGATTCATGATCTCGCGGCGACCGGCAATTGCCGAGACCGGCAGGGCGCCCCCCGCCATCGCCTTGCCCAGCGTGGTGAGATCGGGCATTACATCGACCAGCGCTTGGGCGCCCCCCAGGCCGACCCGGAAACCTGTAATCACTTCGTCGAAGACGAGGACGATACCGTGCGCGTCGCAGAGCCGCCGCATGCCCTCGAGATACCCCGCCTGCGGCGCCACGCCGCCGCCGTTGATGCAGATGGGCTCGGTCAGCACGGCGGCGATCTGGTCGCCATACGCACTCAGAACCCGCTCGAGCGTCGGCAGGTCATTCCACGGCAGCAGAAAGGCTTCCTGCGTGGCCCCGCTTGCCTTCCCGTCCGTGTCGGTGATGTCTCTGTCGAACGATTCTGCCAGGGGATAGTCGAGGTTGCCGACCCGTCCGCCGAGCAGGCTGTCCGCATTGCCATGATAATGCGTGAAGAAACGAATGAAACGGGACTTGCCTGTGTAGGCGCGCGCGAGGCGCAGCGCATTGAGGACCGCGTCCGTGCCCGAAAGGGAAAACCTGACCATCTCCGCGCTGGGGACAAAGGCGCAGATCATTTCCGCCGCTTCGGCCTCATTGGCGCCGAGGTTGACCGCGGCCGCGCCGTTCAGGATGTCGGCCAGACGGGCGTTGTAACGACGGTCGTTGTGCCCGAGGATATTCGCCCCGAACTTCGAAAAGAAATCCAGATACTCGTTGCCATCCATGTCCCGCAGTCGGGCGCCATGTCCACCGACGAAGTGAATTTGCTTCGATTCCCACGGCATCCGAAAACTATAGTGCGCGCCGCCGGGAACCACTTGTTTTAGGCGGTCATTATAGGACTTCGATCTGGCGGTGTTAAATGTCATGCTGGCCCCGCGACCGCAAGGCCAGGTGCCTGGCCACGGGGCGCGGCAAGGGAGTTTGTCCCTTGCTCAATTCATGAAAACTCCAATCGTCAGCGCGCATAAAGCATCCTCCGTAAGCGTAATTGCGTAGGGGAAAGGCGTTAGAACTGGGCGAATTGCACAAAACATTTTATGAATCTGGAATTTTGCGCGGCTCCCCTTCGCAAGTCAACTGCTAAGAGACATAATCAGGTATACATGGCGATCTGCTTCATTTTTTGCCGCTCCAGCGCCAGTGTCCGGACGTGACCATGCAGGGGAAAGTTGAGGACGAGATGTCGCAATCCACATTCGACAGTGCGCATGGCGAGAGCATGGCGGCGTCCCTGGCCAGCCTGTTTGCGATGCCGCCTTTTGCAGCGGACAAATCGTGGCGAAAACGCCACTTGGACATGATTGTGACGACGCTCACCCGGCACCACTATGAGCAGTGCAGCGCCTTCAGGCATATTCTTGACGGCCTCGATATTGATCCGAACCAGACCCGCGCCGTCGCGGATCAACCCTTTCTGCCAGTGTCCCTGTTTAAGAAAATGATCTTGCGAAGCGTACCGATAGCGCAGGTCAGTCACCGGCTTATCTCATCCGGAACGGGCCGCTCGGGCCGATCGGAAATTTTCATCGATCGCCCCACGTCGCTTCTGCAAATGCGCGCCCTGTCGCGGATTGTGCCGAGCGTGATTGGGGAGAAGTGCCTTCCACTGCTGGTCGTGGACGCGCCGACCCCGGCATCGGATCCCGCCGGCTATGCCGCGCGGTCGATTGCGATCCAGGGCTTTTCACTGTTTGCGAGCGGGCGTCCCTGCTTTGCCCTGAACGACGACATGACATTGAATATGCATGACATTTCGGCTTTCCTGGAACGTGCGGGCGGCAAGCCATTTCTCATGTTCGGGTTCACGCATGTCATATGGCGGTACTTTCTCGAAGCACTCGCGCTGACGCGCCCTCGCTTTGATTTCGCGCATGGCACCATGATTCATGGCGGCGGGTGGAAGCGGCTGGCGGAAAGCGGGGTCGATGAACGACGCATGAAGGCGGTCGCAAAGGAGTTGCTCGACCTTTCGAAAATCCATAACTATTATGGGATGGTCGAACAACCAGGCTCGATTTACCTTCAGTGCGCGCATGGGTTCTTTCATTGCAGTAATTTTTCCGAGGTTTTTGTTCGGCGTGCCGATCTCAGCATTGCGCACGATGGCGAAGCGGGAATCCTGCAAACAGTGTCAGTCTTGCCGAAGTCCTATCCCGGTCATAATTTGTTGACCGAAGACCTGGGCGTATTGCATGGAGAAGACGATTGTGCTTGCGGCAGGAAAGGAAAATATTTCAACATCTTGCGACGGCTGCCCGGGGTGCAGCCGAAGGGCTGCGGGGACGTTGCGACAAACCAATGAGAATGGCCGGACGGCGCTGTCGGGCAGCGCTGCGCATGAGCAGGCGACGATGAGGTGCGAGGAGCGTATGGAGAGTGCGGCGACGCCACACGATACAGCGGCGGCGAACCACGGTTCGCAGGCTTGCACGTTTCCGGCGGACATAGAATTTGTGGTCGGCCAGGCTGCGGATTGGGGCATCGAGCGCGTCGTCACCGTACGCAAGGCATTCGATGAGGCAATCCTCGCCCTGTTCGATACGCTTGCCCGGCGGATACTAACCAGCGCGTCCGCACACCAGTTTCCCGATGTCGTCGCCTTCGCCCAGTGGTGTCGCAAAGCCTCGCTCGAAAATTTGCGCTGCGAAATGGGTACGGGCGCCGTGATGCTCGGGCGCGGTATTGGATTTCACGTTTCCCCGTCCAACATCCCGATGATGGCCGCCTATAATCTTGCGCTTGGCTTGATTTCCGGGAACTGCACCATCGTGCGGCTGCCGTTCCGGATTTTTCCGCAGATGGCATACCTGTGCAGTGAAATCACCGCATGCCTGTCGGAAGAACGGCACAGCGCCTTGAGCCGCGTCATGGCGCTGATCCGCTACGACCGGACCCGTGTCGATATCACGCAGTATCTGAGCACGCGTTGCGACGTCCGGGTCATCTGGGGCGGAGACGCAACCGTTGACGAAATACGGCGGATACCGCTTCGGCCCCATGCCCATGAATTGACGTTTCCAGACCGTTATTCCGTCCTTGTCATCGACGCCGCCGCCTGGCTGGCCGCTGACGACAAGGCGCGCCTGATGCACGGATTTTACAACGATACCTTTCTCAACGATCAGGCATCCTGCGCGTCGCCACGGATGGTTCTCTGGCTTGGACGGCACGCCCGTGAAGCACGCGACGATTTTTGGCCGAGGCTGGAAGCATTGGTCCGCGAACGCTATCGTCCTGTTCACGCAGGCACGGTAGCAAAGCTGACCTACGCCTATGAAAAACTGGCCCGCCATCCCGGCTTGCGGATGGTCTCAAGCGATCCGCTGGTCATGCGCATCGTGAGCGACAGTCCCCTGCCGGAACTTCTGGAGGGACATCCGGGCGGTGGCATATTCATCGAGTGCGACATTGCCGATCTTTCCGCAATGGCGCCGGTTCTCGCGCGCCGCTGCCAGACCGTGGTGTATTTCGGCGTGCCTGCGCAAGAGCTGCTTGCCGTGATCTGTGGCGCAGGTGCGCCTGGTGGCGACCGTATCGTGCCGATCGGCCAGACGCTCGATTTTTCCGCGATCTGGGACGGCCACGACATTGTGCGCGCCTTGTCCAGGACGCTGACCGTCGGCGCGCGGCAGGAGGGGCGGCAATTGGCATAAGCGCCGCTGCATCGTGGGCGGCACGCAAGGGCAAGATCATCGATGTAACGTAGTGAGGTGCCATGCAGACGCAGACAGAAACACTCGGTCCGGTGCTCGCGCGGGGATCGTTCGCAACACGACGAGATGCCGTCGCTATCGATTGCGACGGGCAATTGACCAGCTATGCCGAGCTCGATGCCCAAGCGCATGCGATCGCCCGCGCAATGGATGATCTCGCAATCGCGCCCCACAGCCATATCGGCATACTCGCCCGGCGCACCGATGTCATCGTGGCGGCGATGCTGGCAATCATGGCGCGCGGAGGTGTTTTTGTCGTGCTGGAACCGGGTCAAGCCGCGCCCATGCTGAAAAGTAAGACTGAGGCGGGCGACATTCGTTGCCTCATCGTCGAACCGGGCCACATGTCCGATGCGCTGGCTGGCTTGCCCACTGTGTTGGTCGACTGGCGCATCGCCGCACGCGCGGGACGGGCCGGCGATGCGACCATCGTGCCCGGGCTCGCCGCGGCGACCGGAGTGCCCCTGTATCTCTATTTCACGTCGGGCACGGCCGGTCCTGCCAAGTCCATCCTCGGACGTTCCGATTCGCTCCTCCACTTTCTTCAGTGGGAAATCGCCACCTTCGGCCTTGAGCGGACCGTACGCGTGGCGCAGTTGACGCCACCTCAACACGACCCTTTCCTTCGCGACATTTTCATCCCACTCGTCACCGGCGGGACGATTTGTGCGCCGCGTTCACGGCAGATTGTGCTTTCCCCGCCCGATTTTGTGCGCTGGCTCGATTCGGCAGGTATCAATCTCATGCATTGCACGCCGACCGTGTTCAGGAATATGTGTAACGGGCCGCTTGAGGGCGCGCTCTTTACACACTTAAAACATATTCTCATCGCCGGGGAACAGCTGCGCGGTGCGCATGTGCGGCGCTGGTATGAGGTCTTCGGCGAGCGGGTGGGCCTGGTCAATCTCTACGGCCCGACAGAGACAACCTTGGCCAAGCTCTTCTATCGCCTCACGCCCGGGGACAGCGATCGCCGCGTGATTCCCATCGGCATGCCCATGGAAGGGGCCCGGGCCCATATCGAGGCAAGCGTGGACAACCCTGGCGACCCTGACGGTTGCGGCGAGCTGTTTATCGAAACCAGGTTTGCCAGTCTTGGCTATTTTCGGCGTCCTGACTTGAATCAGGCACGTTTTAGCGCGGATCCCTGCATTGCGCAGAACGATCCCATCTGCTTCCGGACGGGCGACATCGTCCGCCGCCTGCCGGAAGGCGTGTTCGAGTTTATCGGCCGGCGCGATCGCCAGGACAAGCTGCGCGGACAGCGCATCGACCTTGGCGAGGTCGAAGACACGCTGCTTCGACGCGCTCCAATGCAGAGTGTGGTCGTCACCGTTCTGGTGGACGAAAGCGGACGGATGCCGGATCGCCTGGCCGCATTTTATGTTGCCGATGGCGAACTGGACGAGTCCAAGGTGCGGGAGCAGCTAACGCGCGACCTGCCTGCGCTGATGATTCCCGACGTGTGGGAGCGCGTCGGTTCGCTGCCGACCAATGCCAATGGAAAGATCGATATCGCCACCCTGGCGATGGACATCCAGGCCAGGGCAGCGTTACCGGAAAGGGAGATCCGCGCCGAGGGCGAGGGTGATGCGCGATTGGTGGACGAGCTGCTGGCAATCTGGAAAGAGATTCTGCAAATTCATGATCTGGGACCGGAGGATACCTTCATGGATGCGGGTGGCGATTCCTTGAGCATCATGCTGCTGATCGCCCGCCTCGATGAACAGTTCGGCTACGAGCTCACGCTCTGGAACGTCTTCGATGACCTGACGGTGGCCAAGCTTTGTTTGCTGATGCAAAGCGAAGCGGCGTAGGAGTCTGCGCGGGCAAGTGCGTTGTTTGGATGAGGGAACGTTTGATCAAAGGGGGTAATATGGTCTCGTACGAAAAATTTATTGCAGAAATCTATGACAGCTCTCCCTTTTTTGGGCAAGGGAAAGCGCGAGAACTTGAAAAATTCAACGCACCGTATTTCCGGTATCTGAAAGATCGCTCGAAGCGCATCCTTGAATTTGGCTCGGGAACGGGCATGTTGACAGTGCCGCTCGCCCGCGCAGGCTATCAGTTGGATAGCGTCGACATTTCGCCGTTCATGCATGACGTGCTGAAAAGTAAGTTGGAACAGCAAAGTGACGCGGTCCGGCAATGCGTCAAGCAGATCGTCGCCGACGCGACCAGCTACCGCGGTGCGGCCCCGTATGACACGATCGTCATGCCGGAAGGAATTCTCATCGCCTTGCCTTCCGACGCACTGCAGATGGCATTGCTACGCAGCTGTCACCGCAATCTGGCGCCGGGCGGCCTGATACTGATCGATTGCTTCCAGCCCTATTATCAAGTGATCTCGGGCGAGAAGAAGACCGACTACTCCAGGTTCCGCACGCCTGACGGCCGTACTTACCTGATGCAAATTCATTTTACCAACGATAGTTATACCCAGATCCAGAACTGGCATGTGATCTACACCGAGATCGTCGATGGCAATGAGCTGCCAGGCATCGTGGTCAATCTCGATTTTCGCTATGTCTTCTGCTCCGAGCTGAAGTTAATGCTGGAGATCGCGGGCTTTCGCGTCGTCGAACTGGACGTCGAATTTGCCGAGCGGCGCGGCTTCTTCCTGGCGGCCGAAAAAGTGTAGATGCCTCGACGCTGGCATTGGGCCTGGGCGATTCGCCAGGCGCAAGGTGCGGATTCAGCCCGCCATCAAGGGGCCAAGGTCGATCTCGCGCTGCGCGATCCTCTCACCGCGCATGACGCCGACCCGGGCCGCCACCAGATCTTCCTGCACGCCGCGGACAATCAGGACGACCCGGTGCGCGACGCCAGCCGCGCGCTCGATCCGGAAGAAGCATCCGGACGGCATTCCGACAATGGTGAATTCGCTTTCATCGACACGTATCAGCCTGCAATGCCGCCCGCCGTCGACATACAGGCAAAGGGCCCCACCCTCGCGCCGAAGCATGGCCGATGCGCCCTTGATCATGTCGGCGAGTTTTCCATGCCGAAGCAGCGGCAGGATCGACCCCGGGATGTGGAAACGACATTCAAACGTGGCCAGGTCGTCCTGTTTTGCGTAGCGCGGACGATGCATCGACACTGGACCAAACTGGGATTGCATGTCGATATATTCTGCCGGCATCATTGCGAGGAGTGCGTCGTTGATCTCGACATCCACGACCGCGTGCAAGCGGTTTTGATTGCCTCTGTTCATGACCTCGTGCGGCTTGGAAAAATCGCCGTACCACAGTTCACCGACGTTCATGGTGACACGGCGGCCTCCGATCAAAAACTCGACATCCGGATTCGTCTGCATGGGTATGTGCAAGCGGACAAGTCCGAACTGGAAATTGGTGTCGAAGTCGACATGGCTTCTGATCTTGCCACCGACCGGGAGCCACAGGACCCTGACGACCTGGAGAACAAACCGGAGCGATTCCAGGATTTCCTTGAGATAGGGCGCAGAGTCGGCTTCAGCCGTGAATGCATAGCTGACGAGGCTGGGAAAACCGGGGTTCGGCGTCTGGACGCCACCCGAGGCATGGATGGCGACGCCCGCCCATTCTCCCGCGTGATACGGTCCCGGTTGCGGACGCCGCGCAAGGGTGTCGAGTTGCCTGGCGTCGCTGGCGAGGCGATCGCGATCGAAATGGATGGGAAGGGCGAAAGCATCGATTCCTTGCGCCAGTTGCGCGACCATAGGCAACTCCTTTTGCTTGCATGGGTACCGCAGGTACTCTAGACTCGTATTTGTCTCTTGACGAGAATGAGCCGATCATGACCGCTCAGGGCTCAAGATACTCCTCGTGGCGATGGCGCGCCCTCGACCAGCAATGCCAAACACGACCACCAGTGCGACGATCATGCCGCTTACAGACGGCGAGGTCAATATGGTCCGGGTGGCTGTGGCTTTGCCGGGTCCGCAGAGCGCTTATCAGCCATTCTCCGAGCTAATCTTAGAGGAAACAACGTGACCTATTTAATCCATGGCGCACGAGGATCGGGATCCGGAATCATTGAGGCCGCCTGTGCTGAACTGCATGTTGACTACGCGGTGCGCGATCTTGATGTGCGTGCCGGCAAGAATCATGACGCTGCGTACCGCAGGCTGCATCCCTTGGGAAAACTGCCTGCGCTGGAGTTTCCAGATGGCGAGATTGTGACCGATACGGTCGCCATCCTCCTGACGCTTGAAGAGCGGCATCCGCAGCGTGCCTTGCTTCCGCCCTGTGGCAGCAAGGCGCGTACGCGCGCGCTCCGATGGCTCCTGTTCTGTGCCACCGAGCTCTATCCCCTGGTCGAAATGATTGATTTTCCGGAGCGATTTTCGGATGCCGAGGCATGTCAGGCCATGCTCAGAAAGCGCGCCAGCGCCATGTGGAACGAGCGCTGGTTGCATGTTGAAAGCGCGGTGGCCGGTTCGCCTTATCTGATGTCCGAGGGGTTTTGCGTTACCGATGTCTACATCGCAGTGCTCTCCAATTGGGACATGGATCCGGATTGGCGCCAAAAAAACTTGCCTCGTGTCAAGGCGCTTTCCGACGCGGTGCGGAATCGACCGGCATTGGTTCCGGTTTTCGAGCGGCACAAGCCGGGAGCCGACGTCCCGGGTGAGGCCTAGGAGTCCGCGCCGACCACCACCAGCCAGCGTGGCCTCGGTCACGCGGTCCATTCTTGACAGGCCGGCGCTCAGTCCTGCGGCGGTTTCACACCCAGCAATTCTTCGATGTGGGCCATCGCGCCCGCATCCTTGACCACCGAGCGCAGCCAGACGTGCAGGTCGGTGGCGGCGGCGTCGGCCGCCTTGTCGGCGAAGTACGAGGCCGGGCTGTGCGGCTCGGTGCGGCGGAAAAATTCGGCCACATTGCGCAGCTGGGTCACGGCCTGGTCGCGCGTGCGGATCACGCCCGGCGGCCCGGACGGCGCCGCCGCACCTGGCGGGCCTTGCTCGTTGACCGGCTCGGCGTGATACACGTCGCCGCTCTCGGCCGGCGCATCGGGCGCCGCGACGACGGCGGCCGGCATCAGGGTGACCATGTTCTGCAGCGCTTCGCGCGCGTTGGAAAACCCCGGGCTGTCGTGCCCGAGCCTTGTGTCGGCCGCCTGTTCGAACAGCTTGAGCCCATCGAGGCAGTACTGGGCGTCGGCGGTGAAGGTCTCGCGGAACCTGGCGGAGGTGGCGCTGCGCGCCTTTTCCAGGTCGGGCAGCTTGAGCGGCGGCGGTCCGCTGCTGGGATTGGTGTGGCCGTTGCTGTGGCTGCCGCTGGGGGCGGGGGCGTTGGCCAGCTTGCGCGCCACTTCGAAGTCGATGATGGTGTAACCGCGCGTGCCTTCGGTGATGCGCGTTTCGCGCACCAGGGCCGGGGTGCGGCCCAGGATCCACGACAGGTTGCCGACGCGCTGGTCCTGGTCGCCGTCTTCGGCTTCCGGGTACAGCCCGAGTTCCCAGTACTGATCGATCAGGCCGGCGATGACGCGAAAACTCTCGCCCAGGCCGCGCAACTGGTGTTTTTTGGCGGCCGCTTCGGCCAGCCAGACCGCCAGGCGCAAGTCCTTGCTGCGTTTTTCCAGCAGGGCGGCGCAGCGCGTGACGACGAACTCCCAGTCCGCTTCCTTGATTTCGGTGACCCATTCACCCTGGTCGAGCGAAGGGTCGTCGGCCTTGCGCGCCAGGTTGATGGCGTCCAGGTCAGGCGAAAAAGCCAGGTCTTCGCCGGCCGGCTGGTCCTCGCTGATCGGGTTTAAAAGCTGTTCTGCTACAAACATGTTTTCCTCGTGGTGTGGAGGCGCTTACTGCGCCATCCGGAATTCGATGCGGCGGTTGCGCGCGCGCCCGCTGGCGCTGTCGTTGCTGGCGACCGGGCGGTCGGCGCCCTGGCCGGATGCGCTGAGCAGCTCGCCCTTGATGCCGGAGCCGATCAGGTAGGTCTTGACCGCTTCGGCGCGCGCCTGGCTCAGGTTCTGGTTGGTGAGCTTGTTGCCCTGGCTGTCGGTGTGGCCGATGACGTCGACCTTGCGGTCGTTGAGTTTTTTCATGGCGGCGGCCATCTCGTCGAGGATCGCGCGCCCGGTCGGGGTCAGCTCGGCCTTGCCGCTTTCGAATTCGACGATGCGGTTGGCCAGGGTGGTATCGAGCACGCTCTGGTCGGCGGCCGACACGCGCAGGGTGTTGTTGACCGTGTAGGTCGGGTTCAGGCTGGCGGCGACGTTGCTGGCGATTTTCTGGCGCGTCGCTTCGCTCGCCACTTCGCCCTTGATGCTGACGGTGCTGCCGTCGATCTTGAGCTGCCCGCGCGAGATCGACTTGAGGTCGGGCGTGATCAGTTTTTGCACATAGCCGTTCCAGTTGGCCGGGGTGGCGACCTGGCCGACGCTGATCTGGTCGACCACGAGGTCGGCGCCGTACACTTCGCGCAGGCGCGCCAGCACGGCCTGTTTGCTCGCTTCGTCGGGCACGGTGCCCGACACGAGCACCTGGCCCGGCTGGGGAGCGGCGGTTTGGGCGCCGGCATTGACTGCGCCGGCAAGCAGGATGACAAGGGCGAGGAGGTGGCGCATGTTCTAAGATCCGATAAACGCCGCGCGCAAGGATTCCAGCGCGGATTTGAGTGACAAATTGGCTTGCGCCAGATAGGTGGACAGTTTCTGGACGGCGTAGTCGGAGTCGGTCTGTTGCTCGACCCACTCGAGCTGGTCGAACGTGATGTGGCGTTCCAGGCCGGCGGTCGGGTCCATGATCGCTTGCAGCGTCTGCGGCGAGGCGCCGGAAAAGCCGATCACCAGCGCCGGCCTGGCGTTGATGCGGGCCACGAACAGGGCCAGCTCGAAGTCGGCGCGCGCCAGGAACGGGGTAATCAGGTGCATCCAGAAGGCCGCCACCAGGTTGCGGTAGATCGGGTCGACCGGCAGCGGCAACACCAGGCTCTTTTCGAGCCGGCTCGAACTGCTGGCCATGACCGGCTGCATCAGCATGCCGAGCGCCAGCAGCACCTGGCGCGCCGAGCATTCGTAGCCGGCCTGGTGCAGCAAGGCGTCGAGCGCGCCGACTGTCTGCATGTCGAGGAAGTCTTCGAACGCCGCTTCGTAGGCCGAGGTGCGCAGGTCGACGTCGATCGTGTGGGTGGCGGCGGCCTGCAGCGGTCCGGCGGCATCGGCCGCGCCGATCACGCCGGCGCTGAGCGATTCGAGCCGGTTCCACAGGCGGCTGAGCACCAGCGGCGCGTCCGGCACGAAGGTGGCCGGGTCCGGCACTTCCATCGCGCTCATCATCAGGAACGGGAAGCGCCGGTTGGACTGGTCGCTGCTGGCCACGATATGGCCGGCGATCGCATTCCTGCGGCGCGGGCCGATGAAGGCGAAGTGCAGCGGCGCGAGCGCGTCGTAGCTCAGTTTCCAGCGCGCGTCGGCGCTCATCAGGTCCATGGCCTGGGCCAGCCAGTCGTCCAGCACCTTGATCAGGGCCGGGCTGTCGCTGCCCTTGACGAAGTCGCCGCGGCTGGGAATCTTGCCGAAGTAGCCGACCGGGGTCGGGGTCGGGGTGCTGCCGCGGGTCATGGACGCGCTCCCGCCACGGCGCCCGGCGCGGCCGGCGCCGGCGCGCTCGCCGGCAGGGTCGAACTGATGATCGTGTCCGGCAGGCGCAGGCCTTTGAAGCCCCTGCCCGTTGCCGGCGCCGCTGCCGGCGCTGGCCGCGGCGCGGAGCCGGCCGGCATGATCTTCAGGTTGGAGGTGACCTTCACGCCACCGCTGTCCCAGCTCAACTCGAACGCGCCGTCATCCTTGCGTTTGCGCTGGGCCGATTCGACCATTTTTTGCAGGCCGTTGCGGCCCGGTTCATTGAGCAGCACCACCGTCTGGCCCTGCGGCGTGATGGCGGTAATGCGCGAGCCCGGCGTACCCTGCGGGTTCGGCCAGACCATCCGCACGTACGGCTGCGGCTGGCCTTTCCAGCGCAGCGACTGGCCATCGATTTCGATGGTGAACTCGGTCGCGCCGCTTGCGCTCAGCGCCTGCAGCTCGAACTGGGTCTGCGCTTCGGTGCTGGCGCTGGCGGCGGCGGTCGCGTTGGCCACGCCGCCGGCCGACAGCGGCGCGATCCAGCCGGGGAAGCTGGTCACCGCCGAAGGCGACAAGCCCACGCCCATATTGGCCCAGGTGCGGGCCGCGACCACGTCGCCGCGGCGCACCACCAGCGGGCCGATGGTGGTGTCGAAGAACTTGGCGATGGCGCCGGACGGACCGAACACCAGGCCGATTTCTTCATTGGTCGCTTCCGAACGCGAGTCGGACGAGAACGGATATTTGCCGGACAGGTTCTGGCGGAACGGCTGCAATACCTGGGCCGCCCAGACCTTGTCGATTTCGGCTTCGGTCGGACGCACGATCACGGCGAAGGTCTGCATCAGCGGACGCACCAGGATCGGGCGGATCGCCTGCTTCTGGATGTCGGTCATGCCGGTGAGCATCTGTTCATCGACATACTTGAGCGCATCGGCCAGTTCCGAGCCGCTGCCTTCGAGGGTTTGCTGCATCAGCTGCTTGGCGCCCGGACCCGGGTCGCCCTGGTTCTTGATGGTGTTAAAGCGGCTGCGCAGTTTCGACAGGTGTTCCATGTAGCCGCGCATGAGCGAAGCATCTTTTTCGCGGGTGACGACCAGGCGCGCCACGCCCGAGAACTCGCGTCCGATCGGGCCGAGCGGCAGGTTGGCCGGATTGACCGCGTTCTGGTTTTGCGGCACGTTCACCTGGATCTGCGACGGTTTGCGGCGCAGCACCACTTCCTTGAGCCAGGTCATGAAGTCGCGCTTGGCGCTGGCGATGCCGGCGTCGGCCAGGGTCGGGTTATCCCACGAGGTTTGTTCGGCCACCGTGCTGATCAGCTTGTGGATCGGCGAGGTTTGCGGGTCGCCCAGGCGGTTCATGGCCGTGACCGCCGCTTCGAAGCCATGCAAGTCGCGGATGGTGACGCCCTGCACGAACTTCTGCCATTCCTTGGCGTAGTCGTTCTTGTACATCTCGATGAGCGCCTTCTGGATCTGCTCCGGGCTGCCTTCGAGGGTCAAATCGTTGGTCGAGGCGGTGCGCAGCACCCAGTCGGCGCTTTGCAGTTCCTTGTTGGCGGCATCCTTGAAGGCGGCCTGCACATAGCCTTCCCAGGCTTCGCGCGTGAAGCTGCCCGGCACCGAGTAGCTGCCCAGCACCAGATCCTTGTCCTGTTCGCCGACGATGCGGCTTACCGTGGCCGACGGGTAACGGGTGGCGGCGCGCGCCTTGACGTCGGCGTACACGCGTTCGCGCGCCGGCATGCCGCGCACCACCAGGCGCAGGGTGTCGCGGGTCTGGTCGACCAGGGCCAGCTTGTTTTCGAGCTGCGGCCACGACACGTCCTGCACCTGGGCCAGGTAGAACGAGATGGTGCGCTCGGCGCTGCGGATCATTTGCTCGCGCGGCATGGCGCCGCGGTTGGCGTCGAGCCAGCCGCGCCAGAAGCGGGTCAACTGGTCGTTCAGGTGGCCGCCTTCGAAGCGCGATTTATCGGCCAGCATCAGGTAGGTCTTGAGGGCGTTGTAGCCGTCTTCGGTCTTGGTCGGCGAGGCATCCTGGAACTGGGTGCTGGCCGGCGCGGCCGTGGCAGCCACGGTCGCGGCAGGTGCGGCAGCCGCGGCGGGCGCGGCGGCGCCGAGCGCCCCGGCCACGGCGGCGCGCACGCCACCGCCAGGTGCGTCCGGCGCGACCGGACGCACATTGCCCTGCAACTGGCCGGCATTGGCGTTCACTTCGGCGAGGAAGGTTTCGAGCGAGCTGGCCACCGGTTTGAGCATGATTTCGCGCACGCCGTTGAAGTATTCCTCACGC
The DNA here is from genome assembly GCF_011682065.1 of Massilia rubra. Lineage (GTDB taxonomy): Bacteria > Pseudomonadota > Gammaproteobacteria > Burkholderiales > Burkholderiaceae_D > Telluria_A > Telluria_A rubra. The sequence continues at coordinate 56,142 of NZ_VUYU01000021.1, forward strand.
AGCTTGCGGTCGAGCATTTCACCCTGGTACAGGCCGAGGCTCAGCGACAGGGGACGGTCTTCACGGTAGCGTTCCAGCTGTTCGATACGGTCCTGCAAGATCTGCAGCGCTTCGAAGCGCGATTGCAGGTCGATCTTGTTGGACTGGATCTTGACCACCTGGTCAAGGTCGGCCTGGACGTTTTCGACCAGCTTGCGGTTGCTCATGTACGACCAGCTCCAGCCGCCCAGGGTCACGCCGACCATGGCGGTAGCGAGGAAGAAGGCGGCGTAGCGCATGCGCGTCTTGTTCGGGCTGGCATATTGGGCGACCAGGTCGCGGTCGGCGAAAATCACGTTACGGAACAGATTGAGCAGGAAGAAGCCGCTCTGGGTCTGGGTTTCGGCGTGGTGCTGCGGTTGCAGTTTAATGTCGAACAATTGCGCCACGTGCTGCGAGGAGGCCGAAATCGATTCGCCTTCCTGCAGCGCGCTGGTGAAGTAAAAGCCGCGGAACACGGGCTTGAACTGGAACGGATTTTCCTCGAACAGGGTGGCGATGAAGGTGCGCAGCGGCTGCTTGATGGTGGAAAACTCGAGCGGGAAGGTGAATACGCCCGGCGGCATGCGTTCGCGCCATTGCAGCGCCATGTTGGCTGCGCTCAAGTCTTTCAGGCCGTCGTACAGCTCGTCGAAGCGGGCGTCGAACTGGGACAGGGCTTTTTCGCTGCCGGTGGTGTGGCTGTAGGGCAGGGTGGCGCCCCAGACACGGTCGCGTTCGGCGCGTTCGGTGTCCTGGAAGAATTCGTTAAAGCCGGCGATCAGGTCGGCCTTGGTAAATACCACGTACACCGGCGCGTGCACTTCGAGGCGCTCGGTCAGTTCCTGCACGCGCATGCGCAGGTTCTTGGCCAGGTTGATGGCGAACTCGGGACGGTTGCCGGTCAGTTCGGCCACGCTGACGGCGATGATGATGCCGTTGATCGGGGCTTTTTTACGGTATTTTTTCAGCAGCGACAGGAAACCGAACCATTCGGTGCGGTCTTCGTCGACCACCGAGTAGCGTCCGGCGGTGTCGAGCAGGATGCCGTCGGTGGTGAAGAACCAGTCGCAATTCCTGGTGCCGCCCACGCCCTGGACGATCTGGCTGTCGGCAAACGGAAACTGCAGGCCGGAGCTGGCGATCGCGGTGCTCTTGCCGGCCGCCGGATTGCCGATGATCATGTACCAAGGCAATTCGTACAGGGCCGCGTCACCGGACAACTGGCCCAGCTTGGAGCCCTTGATGGTGGCGATCGCATCGAGCATGCGTTTCTTGATGGTCTCGTGTTCCTGGCGCTGGGCCGGATCGGCGCGCACCGGCGATTGGGTCACTTGCTGTTCGAGCATCTCGCCCAGGTTGCCGGCGGCTTGCTGGCGCTTGTGGCGGCGCCACAGCCAGATCAGCAGGGCGAAGAACAGCGCCACGCCGAGCACGGCGAGCGCGTACTCGATGGGAATGTCCAGCGCCGCCGCCCCGATCAGCAAGATGGCGGCAAACGCCACCCATCCCACGATGATCAGGGTGCGACGGCTCGTCAGGAACTGCCAGATTGATTGCATCATTATCAGAAACTCAGTTTATAAAACATTTACATCAGGACCGTCGCGGGCCGGACCAGGGCGGCGCAGCGACGGAGATAATTTCATTGCTCAACATATTACAGGGGCATGCCGGACAGGCGCCCGATGTAAGGCGAGCGTCAACGGCGCTTCATGACACCCGGCATGCGCAGCTCGGTATGGCCGAAGTCCATCATTTTCCAGCGGCCGCCCCAAGTCAGCCCGAGCGATTCGGCCACTTCGCCGTACAGCTGGTAGCCACGCATGGCCCAAGGATCTTTTTCCGAAATCACAATTTTACCGTTACGCACGAACGCACAGTCGGCCGCCAGGCCGTACTGGTGCCAGCTCTGGAAGGCGGCGGCGTTGGTGACGGACGAGCCCATCGCGGCCAGCTTGTTCTGGCGCTCCGGACTACGATAGCCTTCCAGGATCGCCATGTCGTAACCATGCCGTTCTTTCATTATTTTAAACGCTTGGAGCAGGCGTTGGGTGTAAGCCGGATTCATCAAGCCCCAGTCGCGGCTGGCCGAGACGATCATCGGGCGTTCCTGTTCGACTTCCACGGTGGCAAACAGCATCGGCGGCAGCGGTGGCGGCGGCACCAGGTTCTCGCCTTCGAGCAGGTCGGCCACCTGGGTATCCATCTGGCGGGTCGATTCTTCGTAGCCGCCCAGCGACGAGCCGCCGCTGAACAGCGCCACCAGCGGCGGCAGCGAGACCAGCACCACGCCGCCGATCACCAGCAAATAATGACGGCGCAGAAAATTGCCCGCTTCGTGAGCAGATGCCGTTCCGCTCTGTCGTATTGCCGCAACACTCTGTCCCCTGACGTGCTCCGCCTTGCCGAACCAGCCGCGCAGGCGTGCGCCGGCATGCGCGAGCATGCGCAGCGCGAACGCGCGTCCGGCCGGAAACAGCACCAGGAAGCTGATCAGGCACGCCAGCAGGAAATACAAGGCTACTGCAAGGAACAGCACGGGGACCTCATCGGGACATTCAAAACAAAAAGTGCGATACTGACACAAAGGATTGCTTGGAAGTATATCTTACTGTTCTAGCAATCCGACATAGGATTTAACACTCTTTTGTGTGAAGAAACGCACTGTTGACATGCTAAAAAAGCTTCACGTTTTTTTTGAATAGCGTAAAGTTATGTAGAGATCAACAAGGAGCACCTTTTGCAACATCGTGAAGATCAGCCGCCAGCCTACAGTCGGCCCAGTTTACTTTCTACCGAGCAACAAGAAGCAGCGGCGCGCGCGAGTGCGCAAGCCCGCGAGGCCGCGCAAGCGGCGGACAGCGCCGCCTTGCAGGCCGACCAGGCCAAGCGCAGCAAGAAGGGCTGGCTGGCCGGCGGCGCCGCGGTGCTGGCTGTGTGCGCGGGCGCCGCCGTCTGGCTGGCCTTGCAGCCCGGCAAGCCGGCCGAGGTGACTGTGGCGGCGGCGAGCACGGACGCGGGCACGCCTGGCGCGGCCCGGCCCGACGCGGCCCGGCCTGATGCGGCCCGGCCTGATGCTGCAATGGAATTGAAGCCGGGCGAGTCCGAATCGGATGTGTCGGCCGCCGCCATCCTCGAGCATGGGGCGGCGCCACCGGCTGTCAAGCGGGGGTCGCTCAAGGAGATGCTCGACGCGCCCGCCACGCCCAAGACCGCCGCCGAGGAACTGAACCAATTGCTCGCCAGCAGTCCCGCCGATGCGCCGACGGCGCAATTGAAGGATGCGTCGAAGGCGCAAGCCAAGCCGGCGGCACGCGAGCAAAAGGGCGTGACCGCCAAAGACGGCGTCAAAAAGCCCGTGCTGCCAGCCAAGGCGGTTCCCGCCAAAGCCATCCCGGCCAAGCCCGCGCCGGGCGACGACGCCAGCCTGCTGGCCGCGCTGGTGGCCCATTCCAAGGAGGGCGGCGCCACCAAGGCCAGCAATCCCGGCGCCGCCCCGACCTCATTGAAGCAATGCAAGCAGCTCAACGCCGCCCAGGCGGAACAATGCCGGGTCAGGCTGTGCGCCGGCAGCGCCAAGGACGATCCGCAATGCCGCTCGCTGCGCGTGGCCAAGCCGGAGGCGGACTGAGCGGGCGCACGCGTCGGCAGTCCGGCATGGTCCGGCGTGATGGCGATGTCATCCGACCCGCATGCCGCAGCTCATGATCGTCATCCGGAACCAGGGGGGGCAGGCCTGCGCGCCTGTCCGGCTGCCTAAAAAAGCCTGAGTGCAACAATACTCGTCGTGGCAAGGATTTTCCTTCACAATGACGACTCATTCATCTGCAGGAGCATCACATGCTGAACAAGATCGTTTCCCGCCGCACGCTGCTGGCCGGCGCCGCGCTATGGTTGATGGGAACATCCTCGACGATGGCCCAGAGCGACAAGGTGCTCGATGTCTACATTTTCAACTATTCCGACCAGACCCTGCTCGACGTTTCCGTCAACCAGGTGCGCATGGGCAGTCCCGGGCCGTATCCGTACAGTGGGCGCCGCAACAAAGTCGGCGCGCGCTTTAACGACGGCCCGCAAACGGTCACGTGGCGCGTGGCCGGCACCGGCGGACAGGAATCCGGCCCGATCGTGCGCTCGTCGAACACCCCCACCATGGGCGAAATCCCGTCCGATGCGCGCAATCTGTCGATCCACATCTATCCCGATTTCACAGTCGAATTCAATTTCTCGCGCCGGGTGCCGGTGCTGAGCAAGCGCGGCGAAGCCATCGACGCCGATTACCGCCGCCGCAAGGCGGCGCAGAGTGGCGCGTCATGAGCCGGAGCGCCATCACCGCCGTCGTCACCGGCCACACGCAGGGCTTGGGCGCGGCCCTCGCTGCCGGGCTAATGGAACGCCACATCGCGGTGCTGGGCGTGGCGCGTGGCACGGCGCCCGCACTGGCGGAGCGCTTCGGCCCGCTGCTGCGCGAGTGCCAGGTGAACCTGGCCGACAGTCAGGCGCTGGGCGCCTGGCTGGCCACCTCCGTTTTGCGCGAGCATATCGGCGCAAGCACGCTGGTGCTGCTGATGAATAATGCCGGCACGGTCGATCCGGTCGGCGCGCTGCACGACCAGGATCCGCTGGTGGTGGCGCGGGCGGTCGCGCTGAACGTGGCGGCGCCGCTGATGCTGGCCGCCGCCGTGGTCGCCGCAGCCCCGCAGGCCGAACGGCGCATCGTGCACGTGTCGAGCGGCGCCGCGCGCAATGCTTACACGGGCTGGAGCGTGTACGGGGCCACCAAGGCCGCGCTCGATCATCATGCGCGCTCGGTGGCGCTGGATTACCCCATCGGCCCGGACGGCGGCGTGCGCATTTGCAGCCTGGCGCCGGGCGTCATCGATACCGCCATGCAGGCGCAGATCCGCGCCACGCCCGAGAGCCTGTTTCCGCAGCGTGAGCGGTTTACCGCCTTGCAGCAGGACGGCGCGCTGGCGTCGCCCGCGCAGTGCGCTGCCGGCATCATCGACTACGTGCTCGACCAGCACTTCGGGCGCGTGCCGGTTGACGATCTGCGTACTGCTGCGCGCCAGCAATAGCATTGCCCGGCATGCGCCCGGCAAAACCGATGGCAGCTTCCTGAAAAGAATCGACAGACGTGGTGCGTCAATCCGCACCTGGAACATCCGCCGCGATGGGGCACGCGGGCAGAATGCATCAACGTTTTCGCTTGACGGTGGGGATACAGTGAATCGAACAAGGCCGGGTCGTTGACCGGCATTGCTTCCTTTGCAGACTGTATTTCACCGGGAGAATGGATATGCATGCTCACACTCTTGCCAGGATCATCCGCGCAGCGGCCAGGAGTTTCTGCTCGAAACGTGCAGCAAGGCGTTCGGGCGCGCTTGGTATATGGATGGTGCTATTCGCCGGTCTGCCTCATGGGCACGTCGGGGCACAAGGTTTTCCGTCGTCCAATGATAAAGTGCCTAGCGGATGGAACGGTCCCGTTTTCAAGCTGAGCCAGGACTACCCCACCACGCTGGCGGACGAAGCCTTGCCTTGGCGGGACATCGATCCGACCGTGGAGCCGGAGCGCTTTGGCCGGACGATTTACAACTACGTCCTGGAGGGTAATACGGAAGTCGACTGGGATGTGCGCGCCAACAATGTTCGCAAATGGTATCACGCACCGTGGATGCATTATGGCGATACTGGCCGGGAGTTCATTCGCGGCCTGACCAGGGAGCGCACAACGCCAAGTCCGGCCACAGCCGGCAAGGGCGAACTGGGTCCGGCCCAGACACGATGTTTCCAGAACTGGGCGGTTGGTTTTTACAATTCCCCGGGCGGATATCAGGTTGGAAAAATATGGCAACAAGCAGCCAAGCCGAATGCCGGCTTATCGCAATTCCCGAACGGCACCGTCATCGCGAAGCTGTTATTCACGACGGCGCCCGATTCCGAAGTGCCTTATCTCAAGAACACTGTCGAATGGCGCGCCAATATTCATGTTTTCAATGGGGCAACCTGCCCCAACGGGGCGCTCGCCCGGCAGCCGCAGACGGTACGGCTGATTCAAGTCGATCTTGCGGTCAAGGATGCGCGCGCGGTGGACACAGGATGGGTGTTCGCCACGCTGTCGTATAACGGCATGCGGGCGGGGGACACGCCGTGGGAACGGATGGAACTGGTCGGCGTGATGTGGGGTAACGATTTGGCCAAAAAACAGCAATGGATCAACACTGCCAACGGGACGCCCCAGCATCTGGGCGCGGAAGGGCGGCTCAATGGACCGGTTGACAATCCCAGGTCGTCTTGCATTTCTTGTCATGCGACGGCACAGACGCCCTCCCGATCACCGTTGATTCCTCCCTCGCAAGCCGATGCGCCGCGCTGGTTCGCCAATTACCCCGGTAGCCGCGCTTTCGACGCCGGTGCCATCCCGACTGACTACTCGCTGCAAATCGCCATGGGCATCCAAAACCTGAACCGTTCGAGGACGCCGGTGCGCAGCGCGACGAACAAGGATTCGCCGCCGCTCGTCATCTCGGCGGAAGAGGTGAAGCTGATGAACAGGGCCTTTGATTCCGGCAGGGATATTGCGCTGCCGGTCGTCATTGGCAACAACCTGGAATATCCGTTCGGACGCTGATCGATGGATGGCCTCGCGCCGCTTGCTGTGGCCCATGTCGCCAGGCCATGTCGCTAGCCCGTTTCGCTGTCCACGTAAGCCTGCTCGCGTTGCAGCAGGCTGTCTGGCAGTTGCAGGCCGTCGCGGCGCGCCACGGCGAACATGGCGCGCTCGGTAAATCCGCCGTGCAGGCCGCCGGCGCGGTCGCGCACCAGCCAGTCGACCAGTTCTTCGTAGCGGCAGCGGTAGATCCGTTCCAGCCGCCCCCTGTGCGTGACCGGCGGCGTGACCAGCCGGATGCCCAGTTCATCGGGGCCGAGCACTTCCAGCACTTCCGCCCACAGATATTCTACCCGCTGTGAACTGCTGACAAAGCGCAGCTTGACCAGCGCATTCTCGTACGGATGGCCCAGCAGCGCGCGAAACCGGCCCAGCCCGGCTTTGGCCTGTTCTTTCGCCGCCTGCATGAGCGGGTCGTCCGCTTGGGTGGCCATGGGCGGAAATTCCGGTACCGGGTAGCGCCAGCGCATGTACATGCACAGGCACAGGAGGAGGGCGAGCACGAAAATGAGCGCAAGGTCGGTATCGATGAGCGGCATGGGGGCACCTGTTGTCAAGGGTTCTACAGTCATTGGAGTGGCGCCGTTCCAAAACGTTCCGCAGCGGGTGCGCGGCGCGCGCAAAATACCTTCGCGCACTTGGTGGATCATTGCCACTTGGAATGCTTTTGAACCGTCATCGAGCCGCCTTGCGCGATTTCGCCGCGCGCGCCATCGGCTTCCTTGTTGTTGCATTTTTAACTCGCGACAAAGTCTCGTTGACATTGAAAAACATTGAGTGATATATTTTGCTCATCGATTGGGAGCGTTTCCAATCAGCCGCAAGCGCCGTGACAGTCGATCGCGGCTGTATTACAAGGTCTGCGCAGCAGGGAGTAGTGGAGTCAAGACGTGGCGCCGTCCAGGGCCGCGTACAAAAAACGATAATCAAAAAAATCAAGGAGACGCAATGTTGTATCCGAAGACAAGAAGGACCCTGGTCAGCCTGGCCGTTGCCAGCGCGTGCGGGCTGATCGGCATGTCCGCCCATGCCCAGGCTCCCGCAGCCGCGCCGTCCAGCGAAAGCAACAAGGATTTCATTCCCGAGGTCAAGATTACCGCGACCCGCTACTCGACCTCGCTGCTCAAGACCCCGCTGGCGGTCACCGCCTACAGCCAGGACAACCTGAACCGCATGGGCATCACCAGCGCCAAGGACCTGGCCAATGAAATTCCCAACGTCACCTTCCAGGCCACCGGCGACTCGGCGGTGCAGATCACCATCCGCGGCGTGACGTCCTCGAACACCACCGAAATCGGCGATCCGGCCGTTGGCTTTCACATCGACGGCCTGTACTCGCCGCGTCCGCAGGGCGCCCAGGCGCTCATGTTCGATGTCGACCAGGTCGAAGTGCTGCGCGGCCCGCAAGGAACGCTGTTCGGGCGCAACTCCACCGGCGGCAGCGTCAACGTCATCTCGGCCAAGCCCGACTTTACCGGCAATTACGGCAGGGCCGAGGTCGACATCGGCAATTACCGCAAGAAGCAGGTCAACCTGATCCAGAACATCACCGTCAACGACCAGCTGGCGCTGCGCGGCTCGTTTACCAAGGTTACCCGCAACGGCTGGGCCAACCAGATGTCCGACACGCGCGAAGCGAACGTGCCGTCCAAGGGTTGGATTCCGGATGGCATTCCCGACGTCGACCAGCGCTACAACCACCCGGTCAGCGCCAAGGATTTCTACACCAACCAGGACCAGTACGCGGCGCGCCTGGCGGCCAAATTCAAGATCACCCCCGACCTGACCTTGAACGCCGCCTATGAGCTGTTCCAGGACAATGGCGCCGGCAACACCAGTTTCCGCGACTGCGACCAGGGCGCCGGCACCCGTTACGCGTGCAGTGGCGGCCAGTGGGACCTGCTGATCAACGTGCCCGGCAAGACCGACATGACCATCAAGTCGCTGCGCGCCGGGCTCAGCTGGAACGTCAGCAAGAACACCAGCATCGACTACAGCTTCATGCTGGCCAACCAGCAGCGCTCCCAGCTGTATGACGCCGACAAGGGCCTGACCGCCGCCTTGCCGTTCCAGGTCACCGCCGACTACCCGAACCGTCCGGACGCGGCCAACTGGAGCACCTGGCCGCTGGACGACCGCTACCAGGCCACCTGGGACTCGAAATACAAGTCCTCGGTGCAGGAATTGCAGCTCAAGCAGCAGTTCGACACCCTGCAATACGTCGCCGGCCTGTTCTGGATGCACGAGAAAAACCAGATCAACTACGAAGTCGTCGATTTCTTCCGCAAGCCGCACGGCATCGCGTCCGGCGCCTTTTACTCGCAACCGGACCGCCAGGTCGACGCCAAGGCCGCGTTCGCGCAGGCCGACTGGAAATTCATTCCCACCTGGACCGCCACGGCGGGCGTGCGCTACAGCGTCGACACCAAGGAAGACAAGAACGGCCTGAACCTGGGCGGCTGGGCCGGCGAGACCGCTTTCTACCGCGGCCAGTACAACGGCGGCATTCCGAACACGCCCGGCTACCGCTTTCCCCAAGCCAACGACCTGAAGCCCGGCATGGGCGGCAGCGTCGAGGCGTATTCCGGCTACGGCCGGCCGTCGCCGAACGACCACAAGGAAGAATGGAAAAAAGTCACCTGGCGCCTCGGCCTGCAGAAACAGGTCACCGAGAACCAGATGGCCTACACGGCGCTGTCGACCGGCTACAAGGCCGGCGGTTTTGGCGACAAGGTCGACAGCTGCGGCAACCACACCTGCGTCGACGGCAAGAAGGGCGTGGAAACCTTCTTGCCGTACAAGCCGGAACTGGTCACCAACCTGGAGTTCGGCTACAAGGGCAAGTTTCTGGAAAACCGCCTGAGCGTGTCGGCAGTGGCCTTCATGATGCGCTACAAGGACCAGCAGCTGACCAACACCTATTTCGTCAACAAGTTCCGTCCGGACGATGGCAAGCCATGCGCCAGCGACCAGCCCAAGTGCGACGTGTACGAAACCTGGCGCACCATCAACGTCGGCAACAACCGCATTTCGGGGATCGAAGTCGAGTGGGATTACAAGCCATGGAAGGGCGCCAAGGTGGGCGGCGCCTTTTCCAACCTGAACACCTCGATCCGCGACTACGGCTCCTACAGCGACGATTACCTGTGCGACGAGCGTGTCGAGTTCAACCAGGAACGTTGCCCGGCCCAATATGCCGGCGCCGGTCCCGACAACGGCAAGCGCCTCTACGACGTGACCAACAACCGCCTGCCGAATGCGCCGAAATACACGTTCATGCTCAACGCGTCGCAAGCCTTCGTGCTCGACAGCGGCTACAAGCTGACCCCGTACTTCAAGCTCAACTGGCGCGACAAGGTCTACTTTGACGTACGCAACGACGAGTTCGCGCATATCGGCCGCTTCCAGAAAGCCCACACCCTCGGCGACGCCTCGTTGCGGCTGGACGCGCCGAACGGCAACTGGCACGCGGAACTGTATGTGCGCAATGTGTCGGACAAGCGCGTGAAGACGTCCGGCAACAGCGGCCTGGGCGGGCAGATGATCGCCAGCTACATCGAGCCGCGCATGTTCGGCTTGCGCGCCGGGATCAGTTACTAAGGCACCGAAACAACCGTTTGGCGAGCCCCGCGTGCCGCAAGGCGCGCGGTGGACCGGTGTGGCCCAGTCCCCGGGCCACGCCGGTTTTTTTGCTTGTTTGAGTATGTCAACTGCATATCGACCGGAGAACCGGATGACAGAGCATCGCATCAAACAGATCGTGATCGTCGGCGGCGGCACGGCCGGCTGGATGAGCGCCGCGGCGCTGTCGCAGCTGCTGCCCGTGGGCCACCAGTACCGGCTGATCGAGTCGGACCAGATTTCCACCATCGGGGTGGGGGAGGCCACCATCCCCAGCATCCGCAATTTCAACCTGCACCTGGGCATCGATGAGAACGACTTCATCCGCGCCACCCAGGGCACCTTCAAGCTCGGCATCGAGTTCGTCGACTGGGGCCGGCAGGGCAGCAACTATATCCACGGCTTCGGCTCGGTCGGACGCGACCAGCCGACCGCCAACTTTTTCCATTACTGGCTCAAAATGCACCAGGCCGGGCAGGCCGACAGCCTGGAGCCGTACTCGATCAACACCATGGCCGCGCGCTTGGGCAAGTTCAGCCGGGGGCGGCCAGACCTGCCCAATTCGCCGCTGGCGGACCTGTCGTACGCCTTCCATTTCGATGCCGGCCTGTATGCGCGCTACCTGCGCAGCTACAGCGAAGCGCGCGGCGTGCGGCGCACCGAAGGGCGCATCGTCGAGACCGAGCTGCATGCGGATGGATCGATCGCCGCGCTGCTGATGGAAAACGGCGAGCGTATCGGCGGCGATTTTTTCATCGATTGCTCCGGCATGGTGGGCTTGCTGATCGAGCAAGCCTTGCACACCGGCTATGAGGACTGGAGCCACTGGCTGCCGTGCGACCGCGCCATTGCCGTGCCCTGCGAATCGCACGGCCCGATGGCGGCGCTCACGCGCTCGACCGCGCACACGGCCGGCTGGCAATGGCGCATTCCCTTGCAGCACCGCACCGGCAACGGCCATGTGTTCTCAAGCAAGTTCATGAGCGCCGACGAAGCCCAGGCTATCCTGATGAACAATCTGGACGGCCAGCCGCTGGCCGAACCGCGCCTGCTCAAGTTCACCACCGGCAAGCGCAAGCGCGCCTGGAACAAGAACTGCGTGGCGATCGGCTTGTCGGGCGGCTTCATGGAACCGTTGGAGTCGACCAGCATCCATATGGTCAAGACAGCGTTGATGCGCCTGATCAGCTTTTTCCCGGACCGCGGCTTCGACCAGGTCGATATCGACACCTTCAATCGCCTGTGCGACAAGGAATACGCGCAGATCCGCGACTTTTTGATCCTGCATTACAAGGTCGGCACGCGCGACGATTCGGCCTTCTGGCGCTATTGCCGCGACATGGAGGTGCCGCCTGAGCTCCAGCGCAAGCTCGACCTGTACGCCAGCCACGGTCGCATCCTGCGCGAGGATGAGGAGTTGTTTCCCGAGGATAGCTGGCTGCAGGTGATGCACGGGCAGGGCTTGCGCGCGCGTGGCTACAATCCGGTGGTGGACCAGCGTGCGCCGGACGAGATTGCCGACTTCCTGCAGGGGACGCAGGCGGTGATCCGCAAGTGCGTCGACGCCATGGGCAGCCACGAGCAATTTATCAAGGCCAACTGCCAGGCGGCGTCGCTGCGGCGCGCGGCCTGACTGACGACTGGGCGTAAAAAAACCGGCACGCGGCCGGTTTTTTTTGACTGCTGAAGCAGCTTAGAACGAGAAGCGCATGCCGGTCGAGAGGATGGTTGCCTTCAACGAACCATTCTTGCCCTTGGCAACGGTGCCGTAGTTTTCGTATTCGACGAACGCGGCGATGTTCTTGGTGACAGCGAAGGTTGCGCCAACGCCCAGCAGGGCATCGGTCTTCTTCTTCTTGTCGTCGCCTTCGCCAACCATGAGTTGCTTGGTGCGGTTTTTAGCCAGGCCCAGCTTGGCGGTAATGGCGAATTTTTCGCCCAGCGGCAGGGTGGCGGTGCCGGCTGCGTAGAACGAACGCGCGCGCGAACCGCTCAGTTTGCCGCCGGTTTCGGCTTTGCCGAAATCGGTGTAGCCGGCTTCGACGCCGAAGTTCTTGTCGAAGTTAAAACCGGTGAACAGTTTGAACGCGACGTCCTTATCCTTGTAGGTACCTTCGGTGATGGCCAGTACTTGTTCTGCTGCGCCAATACCTGCACCGACATACGAGCTTTCGGCTTGCGCCGCCATTGGAAGGGAGGCGGCGGCCAGCAGGGCGAGAGCGAATTTGTTTTTCACGTGAAATCCTGTAAATGGTTTGTAAAAATATGTCGCCAAATGTCGTCACTTGGCAAAAACAGCCGAAATTATATATCGGTCAACCTTGCCGGGGCATCCGGGACTTTCTGTTTTGATATCGAAATCATCGAAATTTGCTGCAAAACAACACTGCTTTCGCTGACTGGCTGGATCAGGCGCTGCGTTTGCGCAAGCGGAAGAAGCCATTCATGGTCAGGCGCCCGCGCGCCGGATCGGGGTGGAGCAGGGCGGCGTCCTCGATCTGGGCCGCGTGGAAAATCTCACCATCGTAAAAAATGGCGCGGTTAAATTGCGCGGGAATGGTGCACAGTTGTTCGAAATCGGCGTTCGACGCGCTCAGGTAACCGCCCGCGTGCGCATCGGAGGCGATGCCGGCGTGGGCCGCGCGCAGCACGCGTACCGTGTGCTCGGAACCTTGCGTGGGGCGGTAAAAACTGGTGCCGCCCATGCGGGCGTCGTCGAACAAATAGACCACGGCGGCCGCCGCACCGGTGCCGGGCGCGAGGTCGGTGCAGTCGCGATGGCACAGGCGCTGCAAGGGATGCAGTTCGGGCGGCGACAGGGTGGCCAGCGCCAGGCGCGCCACCACGCTGATGGTGCGTTGCGCTCCCAGTGCGCGCCGGATGTGCTGGATGAAGAATTCGTCGAGGCGCAAGGCGGTCTCGCGGCCCAGGTCCAGTTCCGGGCCGGGATAATAATTGGCCGGATCGACGGCAAAGCGCGCCTGCGCGGCCGCCGCCTGGGCGACCAGCGCGCGCGGATCGAGCAGAAAGTCGTCCACCACGACGCAGGGCGCATGCCCGGCAATGGCGACGTATCGGACGGTGGGGCGGGGGTTGAACACGGCGGCTCCATGCGGACAGGGTGTGAAAACGACCGTCATCGCGTTCCCGTCTGTTTGCGCGTTGACACTGAAATTCTTTGAATGATATAGTCAGCCGACGAAATTGGAAAGCCTTCCAATTCAAAGCGGGCACGGACGCCAAAGCGCCGGGGCGTCATCACAGACAGACCCGCTCTACCAGGAGACTATGTTGAAACAAGGTATTTTGCTTGCAACGCTGGCGCTGGCAAGCGCCAGCGCCGCTTTCGGCGCCGACCCTAAACCCGAAGTGATCCACTGGTGGACGTCCAGCAGCGAGGCCGCCGCCGTGCGCACCATCGCCGACGCCTACCGCGCCGCCGGCGGCGTCTGGACCGACACGGCCATTGCCGGCGCCGACCAGGCGCGCGCGGTGGCGGTGAACCGCATCGTCGGCGGCAATCCGCCGATGGCGGCCCAGTTCAACACCACCAAGCAGTTCACCGACCTGGTCGAGCAGGGCATGCTCAATAACGTCGACGATGTCGCCCTCAAGGAAGGCTGGGACAAGTTCCTGCCCGAGCCGGTCCTGAGCGTCATCCGCGTCAAGGGCCATTACTACGCGGTGCCGGTGAATATCCACATGCAGGCCTGGATCTGGTATTCCAAGGCCGCGTTCCAGAAGGCCGGCATTGCGAAAGAGCCGGCCAGCGTCGACGAACTGTTCGCCGCGCTCGACAAGCTCAAGGCCGCCGGCCTCATTCCCCTGGCCCACGGCGGCCAGCCATGGCAGGAAAACATCCTGTTCCTGTCGATGCTGGCCCACATGGGCGGCACCGACTTGTACCTCAAGGTGCTGCGCGAGCGCGACCCGGCGGCCATCAATTCCGAGGCCTTCCGCCGCGTGCTGCTCAACTTCAAGCGCCTGCAATCGTATGTCGACCCCGGCGCGCCGGGCCGCAACTGGAACGACGCCACCGCCCTGGTCATTGCGGGCAAGGCCGGCGTGCAGGTCATGGGCGACTGGGCCAAGGGCGAATTTTCCGCCGCGCGCCAGAGCGCCGGCAAGGAGTACGGCTGCATCGCCGGCTTCGGCCCGCGCTCGCCCTACCTGATCCAGGGCGACGCCTTCGTCTTCCCCAAGACCGCCAATGCGCAGCAGGTCAAGTACCAGAAGCTGCTGGCCAGCGTGGTGGTCGCACCGGGCACCCAGGTCGCCTTCAACAAGCTCAAAGGATCGATCCCGATCCGCGGCGACGTCGACGCGTCGGGCATGGACCCGTGCGCGCGCGCCGGCATGGCCATCATGAAGGACCGCACGCGCCATGTCGGCATCGGCGAGGTGTATCTGACGCCCGACCAGAACGGCGCCATGCAGGACGTGCTGACCGCCTTCTGGAACACCAAAATGCCGGTCGAAAAGGCGCAAAAGCAGATCGCGGCGGCGTTGCGCAACGAGCAGTGAAGCGGCGCGCGCTTGTGAGAGGGCGCCCGGATGCAGTATGCTGGCTTTTTTTGGTCCCCATTTTTGAACGGAAGAAGCGCGCGTGGCAACTCTCAAAGACGTAGCATTGCGGGCCGGCGTCGGCCTCGGAACCGCCTCGCGTGTCGTCAGCGGCAAGGGCGCGGTCTCGCCCAAGACGCTGGCGCGGGTCCAGAAGGCGATCGAGGAACTCGAATTCCATCCCTCGTACGCGGCCCGCTCGCTGATGCTGGGCAGCTCGCAGATGATCGGGGTGTACATACCCTACCTGAGCGGCACCTTTTACACGCCGATCCTCAAGCTCATTTACGCCGAACTGCGGGCGGCGGGGCTGAACATGGTGGTCGGTTTCGGCATCGGCAGCGACGACGAGCGCACCCAGGCGGTGCAGGGCATCGATTTTCTCAAGGAGCGCGGCTGCGACGGCGTGCTGGTGATGAGTAACGTGCTGCGCGATGAAGACATCGACGCGCTCGGGCCGCGCAAGTCGCGCCTGGTGCTGCTCAATCACAGCGTGCCGTCGATCGCCGCCCAGAGCTTCACGATCGATCATTTGCTCGGCGGTCGCCTGGCGGCGCAGGCCTTGCTGCGCGAAGGGCATCGCGATATCGCCGTCATCGCCGGGCCGCGCGGCGCGCCCGATAACGTCGAGCGCATCGACGGCTTCTTGAGCGAGCTGGCGCAGGCCGGGATCGATACCGACGGCCTGTGGGTGGCCGAGAGCGACTTCGCGCCCAAGGGCGGGTGGGAGGCGGCCAGGGAGCTGGCCGAATCCGGGTATCCGTTCACCGCTGTTTTTTGCGCCAACGACGATATGGCGGTGGGGGCGCTGTCGTACTTCCAGCAGGCCGGCATCGCGGTGCCGGAGCAGGTATCGGTGCTGGGGTACGACGACACCAACAGCGCCGAGTACACGGCGCCGCGCCTGACCACGGTGCATATGCCGTGGACCGAGATGACCTTGAGCGGCTTGAATTGCCTGCTCAATCGCTGCTACGGGATGGAGCGGCCGGTGACGCATGATTATCCGGTGACGATTGCGCTAAGGGCGTCGCTGGGGCGTGCGAACGACGTGTAGGCCGGCCAGGCGGTGCCACGCGCCTGCGTCCGTCGTTCCCGCGCAGGCGGGAACCCAAGTTAGTGCCGCAGCCGTAGACCGCTCCACAACCTGGGGTCCCCGCCAAGGGGGCCGCCGAGGCCGGGAACGACGAAAGCTATGCGGTCGACGATTGACGGCATACGCCACCAGCCCCAAAACCTTAACTCAAACGCATCAAATATTCTTCCAGCGCCCTTGCCGGCGCATTTTTTTGTGGTAAAGTGGAAGCGATTCCAATTTCTCATCGAGCAACTTCAAACTGATCGATTCTTCCTATGACCATCCAGAAAAACGCCCCGCACCAGCTCCTTGCACGCGCCAGTTTCGGCGACGACTTCCTGTGGGGCTGTTCGACGTCGGCCTTCCAGATCGAGGGGGCCGGCAGCGCCGATGGGCGCGTGGCGTCGATCTGGGACACCTTCTGCGCCACCCCCGGAAAAATCCGCGACGGCGCCGACGGCCAGGTCGCCTGCGACCACTACCACCGCTGGCCGGAAGACCTCGACCTCGGCCAGTCGCTCGGCCTGAACGCCTACCGTTTCTCGATCGCCTGGCCGCGCATTTTCAGTGGCGCGGGCAAGCCGCCCAACGAAGCGGGGCTCGACTTCTATTCGCGCCTGGTCGACGGCATGCTCGAACGCGGGCTGCAACCGTGGGCCACGCTGTACCACTGGGACTTGCCGCAAGCGCTGCAGGACCAGGGCGGCTGGGCCAACCGCGCCACGGTCGACGCCTTCGTCGAGTATGCCGACGTGGTCACGCGCCGCCTGGGCGACCGCGTGCGCCACTGGATCACCCACAACGAGCCATGGTGCACCGCCATGCACGGTAACCTCGACGGCATGCACGCGCCGGGCCTGCGCGACGCGCCGACCGCGCTGCAGGTGTGCCACCACGTGCTGCTCTCGCACGGCCTGGCCACGCCCGTGATCCGCGCCAATGTGCCTGATGCGCAGGTCGGCATCGCACTGAGCCTGCACCCGATCCGCGCCGCCTCCGACAGCGAGGCGGACCAGCAAGCGCTGGCGCGCCACGACGGCTTTCGCAACCGCTGGTTCCTCGATCCCTTGTATGGCCGCGGTTATCCGCCGGCGACCCTGGCGCTGCTGGGCGAGGCGGCACCGACGGTGCTGGAGGGCGACATGCAAGCGATCGCCGCGCCGACCGATTTTGTCGGCCTCAATTACTACTTCCCGGAGGTGGTGCGTGACGCGCCATCGGCCGGCTTCCTGCGCACCGAGGTGGCCTTGCCGCAGGACCGCGAGCGCACCGATTTCGGCTGGGAAGTCGCGCCCGACGGCCTGACCGAACTGCTGCTGCGCATCGCGCGCGAGTACCAGCCCGGCCCCGTCTACGTGACCGAAAACGGGTCTTCCTACGACGACGTGGTGCAGGCCGACGGCAGCGTCGACGACGAAGCGCGCCGCCACTACCTGGTGCGCCACCTGGCGGCCGTGCGCGCGGCGCAGGAGCAGGGCGTGGACGTGAAAGGCTACTTCGCCTGGAGCCTGCTGGACAATTTCGAATGGTCGGAAGGCTATCTGCGTCGCTTCGGCATTGTCCACGTCGACTTCGACACCCAGCTGCGCACCGTGAAAAGCAGCGGCCGCTGGTACCGCGAGTTTCTGCACGGACGCAACGAACGCTAGGCTGGCCGTCGCCGATGGACCAAGCCGACACGCAAAAGAGGCAACGTCCTACGCGCGCAGGCGGCGGGTGTATTTATCATGAAGGCATGACTTTTCAGGAGGAAGAATCATGTTTTCTTTGAATAAATTGAGCCCCTCGGTGACCGACATGATCCGCTTCGATCATTCGCATGTGCTGGTAACTTTCCACCAGTACACAACCGCCTCGCGCGCCGGCGTCAAGAAGGCGCTGGCCGAAACCATTTGCGACGCGCTGGAAATCCATGCGACACTGGAAGAGGAAGTGTTTTATCCGGTTCTGCGGCGCCTGGACGGGGCCGAGCCGGTGATCCGGAAAAGCCAGCCCGAACATGATGAAATGCGGCGCCTGATCGGCGCGCTGCGCGCCACCGCGCCGACCGACCGCCGGCACGACCAGTTGCTGCACGAGCTCATGCGCGACGTGATGCACCATGTGGCTGATGAAGAAACGGTGCTGCTGCCCGAAGCCGAGCGCATGCTGGACCAGGATAGCCTCAACGAATTGGGCGCGCAGATGACCAAGCGCCGGCTGCAACTGCTCAAGCCCAAGGTGGGCAAGATCGCGGCCAACACGGCGGTGGGGTTTTCGGGCAGCACCGCCGCCATCGTGGTGGGGCTGGCCAGCGCGCTGATGGCGGCGCGCTTTGTATCGAAAAAAATTGCGGCGTAAGCGAGACTGTTCCGCGCGGCGTCGCGCCCGACCAGGAAACGCATGACGCCGCCCATGACGCCACGCATGACGCCACATCTTACGCCACGTATCACGCCATTTGGTAACGCCGCCGTGCGCCGCACCTACGACACCTATCCCGCCCCGATACGCGCGTCGCTGATGGTGCTGCGCGAACTGATTTTCGCCACGGCGGCGTCGACCGAGGGCGTGGGCGAGATCGAGGAAACGCTCAAGTGGGGGGAGCCCGCCTATCTCACCACCGGGAGCAAGAGCGGCAGTACGATTCGCCTCGGCTGGAAAAAGTCCGAGCCGATGCAGTACGCCATCTATTTCAACTGCAAAACCACGCTGGTGGACACGTTTCGCAGCATCTTTCCGCACGACTTCGTCTTTGAAGGCAGCCGCGCGCTGGTCTTCGAGCAAGCCGCCATCGTACCGGTCGATGCGCTGGCATTCTGCATCGCCAGCGCCCTCACGTATCACCGCTTAGCTGCCCCTACGGCATGAGCGTGTGCTTGCGCACGATCGCGCCGATCTGTTGCTTGTCCCTGGCGACGATCTCGTACAGCTTCTTGTAGTGGTCGTTGCTCCAGAACGCCAGCAGGCGGTCATGTTCAGCCTTGCCCAGCACGCTTTCCACGCCGTCGAGTTCGAGCCAGATCACCAGCAGGTGCTCCTGCGACGAGGCCAGGCTGTCGGCGCCGTCGGGATAGCCGACCGGCAGGGCAGGGTAGCGCTGCCTGATCTCGCGCAACGCCGCGCGCGCCTGGCGGGGATGGCTGGACAGCCACCGGTGCATCTGCTCGTGAATAAAGGTCGAGAGCAGGGCGCCGTCGTCATCCAGGTGGCGCGCGTGCAAGGTCAACACCGGATGGCTGTGTGGAATCGTGTCCTGGTCGAACATGATGCGTTCGGTATGAATCCACCGGCCCAGGTCGTACCTGGCGGCCAGGCGCTCGAGTTGCTGCTGCGATTGCTGTTCGCGCTCGCTGCCGTGCTTGAGGCTGATGTTCAGGGCGGCGGCGGCGGGCAAGGCCAGCGCCGTGGCAATCAGGATGGCGAGGATGCTGCGTAATGGTAAGGTCGGCATGGTGCTCCGCATGGGTTCCCCCGGCTGCCGGGCGGCGCGAGGACGCGCTCCAGCGCGCCCGTGCATCCTGCCACAACATGGCAATTCTGCAAAGCTTCCCGCGCGTTAAAACTCTTCCCAGCCATCGTCGCCACCGGTGGCGGCGGGCTGTTTGGCCGGCGCCGGCCTGGCGGCGGCGAGCGCCTTGCGCGGCGCGGCGGCACGCGCCACGGGTGCGCGCGTCACCGCCGGCGCCGCTGTGCGCGCCATGGCGGGGCGCACCAGGGCGGTCGCGCCATCGAGCTTGAACACGCTGACCACTGCGGCCAGCTGGCTTGCCTGATCCTGCATCGAGGCCGACGCCGCCGCAGCCTGTTCGACCAGCGCCGCGTTTTGCTGGGTCGCCTCGTCCATCTGGGTAATGGCCGCGTTGACCTGCTCGATGCCGGCGCGCTGCTCGTCGCTGGCGTGGGCGATTTCGCTGATGATGTCGTTGACGCGGCGCACGCTGCCAACCACTTCGCCCATCGTCACGCCGGCCTGGTCCACCAGGCGTGTGCCGAGCTCGACTTTCTCGACCGAATTGTCGATCAAGGCCTTGATTTCCTTGGCGGCGCCGGCCGAGCGCTGGGCCAGGTTGCGCACTTCCGACGCCACGACCGCGAAGCCGCGCCCCTGTTCGCCGGCGCGGGCCGCTTCCACGGCCGCATTGAGCGCCAGGATATTGGTCTGGAAAGCGATGCCGTCGATCACGCCGATGATGTCGACAATTTTCTTGGCCGAATCGTTGATCGCCCCCATGGTTTGCACCACTTGCGACACGGCGGCGCCGCCGCGCACCGCCACCTCGGACGCTTCGGTGGCCAACTGATTGGCCTGGCGCGCGTTGTCGGCGTTTTGCTTGACGGTGGCGGTCAGCTCTTCCATGGATGAGGCGGTTTCTTCCAGCGAACCGGCTTGCTGCTCGGTGCGGGACGACAGGTCGAAATTGCCAGACGATATTTGCGCCGATGCCGTGGCGATCGTGTCGGTACCGGTGCGTACTTCGCCGACGATGCGCGCCAGCGAGGTGTTCATGGTCTTGAGGGCGCCGAGCAGCTCGCCGATTTCATCGGTGGAATCGGCTTCCACATGCGCGCTCAGGTCGCCCTCTGCCACTTGCTGGGCGAAGCTCACGGCGCGCCGCAGGGGCACCGTGATATTGCGGGCCAGCCAGAGCGCGATGACGCTGGCCAGCACGGCCGCCAGCACGCCGCCGCCGATCAGCATGGCGGCGGTCTGCGTATCGAGCTCCTTGGCGTCCCTGGCGCGCTGGACCAGCAGCACTTCTTCGGCGCCGGTGATCTCGGCGATCAGGACGCGCATGGCGTCCATGCCTTTCTTGCCCTTGCCTTCCTTTTCGGCGGCCACCACGCCGGCCATGTCGCCATCGGCCGCCGCCTTGCGCTGGGCGATGGCTGGATCGATTGCGCTGGCCAGCCACCCTTCCTGCTCGCGCTGCAGGCGCTGCAGGCGTTCTTGCTGGACCGGATTATCCGCCGTGAACGCGGTGGCCTGCTTCACGTGCTTGAGAAACGCGGTCTTGCCGGCGTTGTAAGGCTCCAGCGAGGCCGGATTGCCGGTCAGCAGAAAGCCGCGCTGGCCGGTTTCGATATTGATCAATTGACTCAGGGCGGCGTTGACTTCGGCGACCACCTGATAGGTGTGCACATTGATATCGTTGGCGGCGCCGAGCTTCTTGAAGTTGGCGTACGCCACGCTGACCAACAGGACCAGCAACAGCACCACGGCGGCAAAACCCAGATACAGGCGCGCTCCGATTTTCATATTGGACAGGGTCATCAACGTTTCCTTGTGGAGAGTGAAAGATCGTTATCGCTGCGGCATTTTGTGACATTTCCGCGCGCCATCGCTGCAATCATTATGCGTTTGCCGCTGTCGGCACGGGACGAAAATTCCATAAATGGTCGCATATTCGCCACACGCGCAGCGCCGTGGGGAAGAGGGCGAAAACCCTCCCGCCGGTGCGCTTTTCCGGGCTGCAAACGTCGTCGTATATAATCGGATATAGCGCCATGCGCGGCGCAGCCGCCTTCACCACGACCGGAGTAACACGATGATTCGACTTGCCAGCTTGTGGCTCGCCCTGACGGCGGCCGGGATTGCCAGCGCCGACGAGGTGCACGTGGCCGTGGCCGCCAATTTCAGCGCGCCGATGAAAGAGATCGCGACCGGTTTCGAACGCGCCAGCGGGCACAAGGTGCTCACCACCATCGGCGCCACCGGCAAGTTCTACGCCCAGATCAAGAACGGTGCGCCGTTCCAGGTCTTGCTGGCAGCCGATGACGAGACGCCGGCGCGGCTGGAGCGGGAAGGCAACGCTGCGCCGGGCTCCCGGTTTACCTACGCCATCGGCAAGCTGGTCTTGTGGAGTCCGCAGGCGGGGCTGGTGGACGAGCACGGCGACGTGCTCAGCCAGGGCAAGTTCGCGCACCTGGCCATCGCCAATCCCAAGCTGGCGCCGTACGGCGCGGCAGCCATGCAAACCCTGGAAAAGCTGGGCTTGCACGAACGCCTGGCGCCCATGCTGGTGCAGGGCGACAGCATTGCCCAAGCCCATCAATTTGTCGTCTCGGGCGCGGCGCCGCTCGGCTTTGTGGCCATGTCGCAAATACGGGGCGGCGGCAAGCCGCAATCGGGCTCGGTTTGGGTGGTGCCGTCCGGAATGTACGCACCGATCCGGCAAGATGCGCTGCTGCTGGCGGCGGGCAAGGACCAGCCGGCTGCGCTGGCTTTCCTGGCCTATCTGCGCGGGGCGCCGGCGCGCGCCGTGATCCGCTCCTACGGTTACGAGTTGTAAGGGCGCATGCTCAGCGCGGACGACTGGGGCGCCATCCGGCTGACCCTGAAACTGGCCAGCATCGTCACGCTGCTGCTGCTGGTGCTCGGTACGCCCGTGGCGTGGTGGTTGTCGCAAACGCGCTCGCGCGCCAGGAGCGTGGTCGGCGCGGTGGTGGCGCTGCCGCTGGTGCTGCCGCCGTCCGTGCTCGGCTTTTACCTGCTGGTGGCGATGGGGTCGAACGGCCCGCTCGGGCACCTGACGCAAGCGCTCGGCCTGGGACTGCTGCCGTTCAGCTTTGCCGGGCTGGTCATCGGCTCGCTGCTGTATTCGATGCCCTTCGTGATTCAACCGCTGCAAAATGCTTTCGAAGCGATCGGCCCGCGTCCGCTCGAAGTGGCGGCGACCTTGCGCGCCAGTCCGCTCGACACCTTTTTTTCGGTCGTGCTGCCGCTGGCCAAGCCTGGCTACATGACCGCCGCCACGCTCGGCTTCGCCCATACGGTGGGCGAATTCGGCGTCGTGATGATGATCGGCGGGAACATTCCGCAGCAGACGCGGGTGGTCTCGGTCCAGATTTACGGGCATGTGGAAGCGATCGAATATGCCCAGGCGCACTGGCTGTCCGGCGGCATGCTGGTGATCAGCTTCGTGGCCTTGCTGCTGCTGTACCGCTTCAATCCGACGCGGCGGGCGCTGTGAGCGCCGGCGCGGGGCTGGCGCCGGCGTTGCGCATGCGCTTCGACATCCGGCGCAGCGGTTTTGCCATGCAGGTGCGGCTCGACTTGCCGGGGCGTGGGGTGAGTGCGTTGTTCGGCCATTCCGGCTCCGGCAAGACCACCTTGCTGCGCGCGATTGCCGGGCTCGAGCGCCATGCTGGCGGCTATCTCGAGGTTAACGGCCAAGTGTGGCAGGATGACGCGGCCGGGGTGTTCCTGCCGACGCACCAGCGCGCGCTCGGCTATGTGTTCCAGGAAGCGAGCCTGTTTGCGCACCTGTCGGTCCAGGGCAACCTCGATTTTGCCCGCAAGCGGGCGCGCGCCGCCGATGGCGCCAAGGTGATGGCGCACGCGGTGGAGTTGCTGGGCATCGGCCATTTGCTCGGGCGCCGGCCGCAGGGATTGTCCGGCGGCGAGCGCCAGCGGGTGGCGATTGCGCGCGCCATGCTGGGCGCCCCGCGCCTGCTGCTGATGGATGAACCGCTGGCCTCGCTCGACGCACGGCGCAAGGACGAGGTGCTGCCGTATCTGGAGCGGGTGCAGGCCGAGCTGGCCATTCCCATGCTGTACGTCAGCCACGCGATGCAGGAAGTGGCGCGCCTGGCCGACCATATCGTGCTGCTCGACGGCGGGCGCATCGTCGCCAGCGGGCCGGCGGCCGAGACCTTGGTGTTGCCGGAAGTGACGCGCGCCATGCTCGACGAGGCCGGTGCGCTGGTCGACGGCGTGGTCGACAGTGTCGATGGCGATTACGGGCTGCTGTGCCTGAAGGCGGCGGGCGGCGCCATGTACATCGCGCACGCGGCGCTGGCGCTGGGGACGCGTTTGCGGCTGCGCGTGCTGGCGCGCGACGTCAGCGTGGCGCTGGTGGCGCAGGCGGGCAGCTCGATCCTGAACCAGCTGCGCGCGACGGTGGTGCAGATCGCGCCGGGTATCGATCCGGCGCACGTCATGGTGCGGCTCGACGCCGGCGGCACGCCACTGCTGGCGCGCATCACGCGGCGCTCGTGCGACCAGCTGGGGCTGGAAATCGGGATGCCGGTGTGGGCCCAGGTCAAGGCTGCCGCCTTGCTCTCGGGAGGCTGAAGCGGATGAAGAACGAGAGCGAGAACGGGGGAGGGCGGAACGCGGCCCGGATCGACGTCAAGCTGCGCCTGTTGCAGAACGACGAGATCGCCATGGGACCGGGCAAGGCCGACTTGCTCGACGCCATCGGGAGGACTGGATCGATCAGTGCGGCGGCGCGCGCGATGGGCATGTCGTACCGGCGCGCGTGGCTGCTGGTGGACGTGATGAACCGCAGCTTTGGCGCGCCGCTGGTGCGCAGCGCGGCCGGCGGCAGCCAGGGCGGCGGCGCCAGCGTGACCGCGATGGGCAATGAGGTGCTCACGCACTACCGCGCCATGCAGGCCGCGGCGATGGAAGCGGCCGCCAGCCACGCCGCCGCCCTCACCAAACTCTTGCGGTCCGACAATTAATTTCTTAACGGAGGTCAGAGCCCAATGCCTCTTAACAGAGGTCAGACCCCAATGCCACCAATGCCACCCCGTCATTCCCGCGCAGGCGGGAATCCAAGGCATGTTCGAGACTCGACGGTGCCTTGGATTCCCGCCTGCGCGGGAATGACGGTTTTGTAGTGGCATTGGGGTCTGACCTCGGTTAAGAAATGGCATTGGGGTCTGACCTCGGTTAAGAAATGTTTTGCGACACGCGCCTATGGCATTGGGGTCTGACCTCCGTTAAGAAATGTTTTGCGACACGTGGCACTGGGGTCTGACCTCTGTTAAGAAATGTTTTGCGACACGCGCCGGCCCCAGACGCGATATAGTTGACGTTTATAGAATAGATAAGTAAATAGCACCAATGACAGCAACCCCAACTCAGCAATTGCCCACCAACGACAACAGCGACGATGACGCCCTGGTCGCCGAACTGGGCTTCGATCCCCAGGCCGTGCGCCTTGTGAAGATGGAGGGCCGGGTATTCCTGCAATTTTCCGGGGCAGTCGATGAAGGCGGCCTGAATGTGCCGTATCACCTGGTCCCGGCCCAGGGCGTGCTGGCGCGCCCCAGCAAGTGGCGCAAGATGGATCAGGATGTCAAGCGCGCCCTGCTGCGCGAACGCGTGTCCGAACGCACCATCGATGAGCTGCACCAGAGCGTGCGCGTGTTCGTGCGCGATATTTCCGGCGAGTGCGAGGATCATAACCTGGACGCCGCCACCTTCCTCGGCCCACTGTTCGAAATGGAAACCTCGGAACCGGCCAGCTATCTGTTCGAACGCATCGAACAGCGCGTGGCCCACGCGGTCGAGCGCGCCCAGGAGGAACGCCACGCCGCGCGTACCCGCGCCAGCATCAACCTGGCCGAGTATCCGGCGTCGTTCGAGGTGGCGCGCCGCATGCCGCGCAAGTTCATCGCCTTGCTCGGCCCGACCAATTCCGGCAAGACGCACCGCGCGATGGAAGCGCTGGCCAATGCCAAAAGCGGCGTCTACCTTGCCCCGCTGCGCCTGCTGGCGCTGGAAAATTTCGAGCGCCTGCAAGCGGCGCGCCCACACGGCAAGGCGCTGGCGGTGAGCCTGGTCACGGGCGAGGAGCGCCGCATCGCCGAGGACGGCACCCACGTGGCCAGCACGGTCGAGATGCTCGATTCCCGCACGCCGGTCGAGGTGGCCGTCATCGACGAGATCCAGATGCTGGCCGACCGCGACCGCGGCGCGGCCTGGACCGCGGCCGTGTGCGGCGCCCCGGCCTCGGTGGTGTACCTGGTCGGCGCACCCGAAGCGAGGCGCGCGATCGAAGCCCTGGCCGCGCGCCTCGAATGCCCGCTCGAAGTGCACCTGCTCAAGCGCATGGCGCCGCTGTCGATGGATGCGGGTCCGGTGCGCAAGTTGCGTAACCTCAAACGCGGCGATGCGGTGATCTGCTTTTCGCGGCGCGAGGTGTTGATGTGGCGCGACATGATCACCGAAATCGGCTTGTCGGTGGCGACCGTGTACGGCAACCTGGCGCCCGAGGTGCGGCGCGCCCAGGCCGAGCGTTTCCGCGATGGCTCGGCCGATATCGTGGTTGGCACCGATGCGCTGGCAATGGGCCTGAACATGCCGATCGAACGCATCGTGATGACCACCACCGTCAAATTCAACGGCATCGATGAGGAGGAAATTTCGGCCTCGCTGGCGCGCCAGATCGCCGGCCGCGCCGGCCGCTACGGGGTGCACGAGGAGGGCAAGGTGGCCGGTTACGATGACGAGACGCATGAAGTGATGCGCGCCTTGCTCAAGGAAAAGCTGGCGCCGCTCAACGCCACCGGCTTTCCGGTCGCGCCCTCGCTCGAACACTTGCACCGGATCGCGTCCGTGACCGATGAAACCTCGCTGGTGCGCCTGCTCAAGCGCTTCGTTCACAATATCGATGTGCCGGACGGCTTTTTCTATCCGCGCATTACCGAGGAGCAGTCCGAGCGCGCCGAGTGGCTCGATACCTTGCCCTTGTCGGTGGCGGAGAAATTCATGCTTTCGCTGGTGCCGGTCTCGACCAAGGTGCCGTCGCTGCACCGGGCCTGGGAAATGTGGGCGCAGTCGCTGGCCAAGAAAAAGGTCTGCAAGTTGCACGACGATATTGGCCAGTTGGCGTGGCAGAACCTGCAAGAGGTGGAAGATAGTTGCCGCCTGTATTCGGCTTACGCCTGGCTGGCTTACCGCGAGCCGGAATTTTTTCCGAGCGTGGCGCTGGCCCAGGAACTGGCGCGCAGTGCGTCGGAGCGGGTCGATTCGATGTTGCAGTCGCAAAACGCGGCGGCGCGCCAGCGTCACCCGAAGAAGTTTCGCTGATCGCCCGCACGCACCTCTGAAAACGACAATAGCCCGCACGCAGCAGGCTATTGTCGTCGCTATCTGCCCCGCAACAGCGGGGCGGGGTCACACTGGCTTACTTGGTACTTTTGCTACCCGAGCTCGAGCCCGAACCGGAACCCGATTTGGAGCCGCCCGAGCTGGCATTGTTCGAGCCGCCCGACTTGCCGCCCGAAGACGAATCATCGTCCGACGAGCCGCTTTGCTTGTTGCCGCCGCGCGAGGTACCGCTGTCCGAGTCGCTCTTGTTGCTGGCCGACGAGCCGCGCGACGAACCGCTATCGGAATCGCTCTTGTTGCTGGCCGATGAACCACGCGACGAACCGCTGTCCGAATCGCTTTGTTTGCTGTTGCCCGAACCGCTTTGCTGGTTGCCGCCGCTGTGGCTCAGCTTGCCTGCTTCGCGTGCTTCTTCGGAGGTGAACTCATGGGCATTGCCGGAGGCGTGGGCTGCACGGCCGCCTTCGGCTGCAATCTCGCGCTGCTGCTCAGGGTCCATCGAAGCGAAACCGCGGTTGCTGGTGTCGCTCTGGTTGTTGCCCTGGCCGCCTTTGCTGCCGCTTTGCGAACCGGTGTTCGAACCGCTGTTCGATGCGTTGTTGTCTTTGTTGCCGCCTTGATTGTTGTTCGATGCCATGGTGATTTCTCCTAGTGTTTTAATTGAAATGTGCCGCAGGAACTACTTGGTTTTCGCTTTCAAACTTTCTCGTTCGGAAGCGAGTAGAGACATCTTAGGCCAGCGATCCGAGCATTGGAGTAGGAGCACTTGCAACTGTCGTGTAGGACAAATGTATGCCGAGGCCGCTGAAATTTACCGACGAAATGTGCAGTCGGAAATGGCTCTGTATCCACGCAAACTTCCCCGCACGAGCACTGTGCTGTTCGCGCATCAACGCTAATTTCCCAAGGGCTTTCTATATTTACGTTGACGCGGCCAGGCGAAATCAATACCATCAATCCCACGATATTGGGAACGTTTCCACTCTCGTGCATCGCAAGCGTGTCTTCCCGGCAGCGCGGCATCGACCGGCTGCTCCTCATAACAACAGGAGACTTTCATGAAACTTACCCTTCACAGGCACGTGCGGCATTCCTTGCCGCACGTGATGTGCGCACTGGCCGGCAGTGTGCTCAGCGTTGCCTGCGCCGCGCAGACCGCCTTGCCCGGCAAACTCGAAGCGGAGTCGTACGCGTCGATGCAGGGCGTCGCCACCGAAGCGACGGCGGACACGGGCGGCGGCGCCAATGTCGGCTGGATCGAGACCAACGACTGGATGAGCTATTCGGTCAATCCATCAGCCAGCGGCTGGTACACGGTGCAGTACCGGGTGGCGTCAGGCGGCGCCAGCGGCCAGTTGGTGCTGAGCCAGAACGCCAAAGATATCAGCGACGCCGTCGGCGTGCCCAACACCGGTGGCTGGCAAACCTGGCAGACCATCAGCTCGCGCGTCTTTCTCAACGCCGGCCCGCAGAACCTGGCCGTGTTCGCCAAAGGCGGCGGTTTCAACCTGAACTGGATCAACTTCATCGCCGAAAACACGTCGGCCAAACTGCCGGCGATCCGCCAGAACGGGCGCTACTGGGTCGACAGCAGCGGCAAACGCGTCAACCTGCGTGGCGTCAACCTGGGCAACTGGCTGCAGCTTGAGTTTTGGATGATGAACAACAGCATGTCCACCAGCAACGGCCTGGTCAACGACCAGTGCACGCTCGAGGGCACGCTGGCGCAGCGCTTCGGCAACGCCGAGAAAGAACGCCTGATGGGCGTGTACCGCGACAGCTGGATCACCACGCGCGATTTCGACCTGATCAAGGGCATGGGCATGAACGTGGTGCGCGTGCCTTTCTACTTCAACCTGGTGGAAAACGAGTACAGTCCCTACAACCTGCGCGCCGATGCCTGGAAGCACCTGGACTTCGCCATCAACGAAGCGGAAAAGCGCGGCATGTACGTGATCCTCGACCTGCACGGAACCGTGGGCGGACAGGCGGCGGCGACCGAGCAGCACGATGGTTGCGTGGGGCCGGCGCAGCTGTGGTCGAACGCTGCCTACCGCGACCGTACCAAGTGGCTGTGGGACAAGATCGCCGAGCGTTACCGTGGCCGCACCGCCGTGGCCGCCTACGACTTGCTGAACGAGCCGTGGGGCACGGACGCGACCACCCTGGCCAATTACGCGTACGAACTGTTCAACGTGGTCAGGGCGAAGGATCCGGAACACATGATCCTGCTGCCGGGCCACAACAGCGGCATCGATGCCTATGGCAACCCGAACACGCGTGGCTTGAGCAATGTGGCCTTCTGGATGCACTTCTATCCGGGGCTGTGGGGCTGGAACGAAGTGCCGGGCGCGGCCAACCAGGCCAATATGCACGCCAACTGGCTGCACTGCAACACCAACGGTACGGGCGAAAGCTGCGATTGGAACGCCAGGCTGACTGGGCTGAACACGCCATTCCTGATCGGTGAATTCCAGCCGTGGACCTTGCTGGGCAGCTACGGCGGGCAGATCACCCGCAAGACCTACGACGCCTACAATATGTACGGCTGGGCGGCGACCAACTGGGCCTACAAGAACGTGACGTATGGCGGCTCGAATGGCGATACCAATTCCTGGGGCTGGGGCATGGTGACGAACAGCAGCAATGGGGGAGGGCTGGGCAGCCTGAACGTCAGCACGGCATCGAGCGCCCAGATCGAAAGCTATTTCCGCAGCTTCGCCACGCAGCCGCTGGTGCGCAATGAAAGCATCGCGTACTGGATGAACTGGAAACCGGCGGTGGGGGCGCGGATCGAAGCGGAAATGTTCGCCACGCACAGCGGCATGCGCATGGAGACCACCAGCGACGCGGGGGGCGGCTTTAACGTGAGCAATGTCGATAACAATGATTGGATGAGTTATCCGGTCAATGTGCCCAAGGCAGGCTGGTATAACTTGCAGTTCCGGGTTGCCACGATCCACAACGGTGGGCAGTTCGCGTTGAGCAAGAATGGCAGCGACCTGGCGACCGTGACTGTGCCCAACACGGGTGGATGGCAGAACTGGCAGACGGTGACGGCGAGTGCCTATCTGGAAGCCGGACAGCAGGACCTGGCCATCTATTCGCGCGTGGGTGGGTGGAACATGAACTGGTGGCAGATGAACGCCCAATAGCGGCAGCGCCCGTCATCCCTGCGCCAAGGCGGCCGCCTTGGCGCAGGGCAAGTCCCCACTATGCGGAAATTCAAGCAGCGCTTGCGCGCTCTTTACGGGGTTGGTCGCGTCCCACCAAAACACGATGGCAAGTCGTGCTGCCATGACGACAGTCCAAAGGGAATGCGCTACACTGCTGATGACTAAGCACATGGGAGGCCGACATGGCAACTCTAAAGAAGATCGGCGAGCACCCAGACCTGTCCGCTCCCCACGAACCACCGCCGCTCAGCCCGATGGAGGTGAAGCGCCGCAGGCTCGCCGCCGCCCTGAAAGCTGCCGAAGGGCTGTGGAAAGACCGCAAGGACATGCCAAAGGATGGCGTCGAATACCAGGAGCAACTGAGGTCTGAATGGCCTTGATCCTGTTCGACACCAACATCTTCATCGACATGCTCAACGGCGTCCACCAAGCGTCGATCGAGTTGGCCAGCTACGACATGCCGGCCATCAGCTATATCACCTACATGGAACTTCGTGTCGGTGAGATTGTTCGCCCACACGAAAAGTCCATCCTGGACGCCGTCCTGGATGAGTTTCAGGTCGTAAATATGAGCAAAACGATCATGGAGGCGGCAATCAAGATTCGGGGCAGCAGCCTCGTCAACGGGCCTGCCATCAAGCTCCCCGACGCGATCATTGCGGCGACCGCGTGGGCGCGAGGTTGCCCGGTCGTGACCCGCAACGCAAAGGACTTCCTGACGGCAGGCGTCACCGTCCACGTCCCCTATGACTACGATTCTACGAACGGCATCGTGACCAACGTGCGGGCGCCGATCAAACTCGTTCCAAAGAGCGGTGGTCCAACCATGACGCGGATTCGATAGTCCTGCCAGGCGCTTCGCGGCGTGCCGGCAAGACAACTGCATCCACGCCCACGAAAATTGCTGAGGTATAAGACCAATATGCGTCGCGTCAATGGCGAAGATCAGTTCGCGCGGCGGCGTGAAATTCCTGGCCCCCAACGCAAACGATTCCCCGTCAACCCGCGCTGAGCTTCAGCGGATTGAGGAGGAACCGTTCGCCATCCCCGCCCTGGCGGGAGGGCGCTGTCAATTACACCGTAATCTGCGCTTTGCGCTCGGCAATTTGCTGCCCCAGTGCTTCCAGATCAAGGCCAGCCTCGCGCGCCTTTGGAAACATTTCGTTCTCTTCTTCCTGGACGTGGTGCTCGATCATCTCGGACAATACCTTGACCTTGGCGTCGAACAACTCTTCAGTCGCTTCCATTTCCATGATCTGCGCGATCAGGTCCTTGGCAGATGCGTGCTCGACGGTGGCTTCGTCAACCAGGTCTTCATTCTTCTTGGTCGCCGCGCGCACTGCCGGGTAGAAGATTTCTTCCTCGGCCGTCGCGTGCTTGGTCAATTCCGTGCAGATTTGCATGGACAGTTTTTTCTTGGTCGCATGCGCGCGGTCGCCCAGGCTCTCGAACTGTTCGAACATCTGTTTCACGTTCTCGTGGTCTTCGGTCAGCAGCGCGATCGCGTCCTGCGCTTCCTGGCCGCCTGGCATGGTTTTCGGCGTGTTACGGGTAGTCGACGATGAGGTCCTCATGGTGTGCTCCTGATATTTTCTGTGGTAACTATTGCGCTACCGGGTGGCTGGGATGATTCCTGGCTGCCTGTCTTGTAGCAGAAACATCATGATAGGCGGCCTCATTCGTGCAGGGAGTAGGCGCACTGGCAATTCCCGCGTAGGACAAAACCACGTCCGCCTATCAGGAACCACGCTGGCCTGCGTCCGCAATGCCGACGCGCGCGACCTTGGGCACACCCTCGGATATACTGTGAGGCAAGTTAATGACTTTTAAGCAAGGAAGCAAACGTGGGCGACGACCGCAATCTGATGGGACGACTGGGACAAGGCGTGCGCGCGGCAGGCGGCGCGGCGGGCGAGCGCCTGGGTCGTCTGCGCGACTACCTGATGGCGCAGCCGCCGTACAAACGCATCGGGCTGCCGCTGCTGTGGTGCGTCGGCGCGCCGCTGGCAGTGCTGCTGGTCTGGGTGCTGATCTTGCTGCCGTTCACGCCCGGCGTTGCCGATCTAAAGCAAACGCGCGCGGCCAAGGCGTCGATCCTGGTATCCGCCGACGGCAAGGAACTGGCCAGCTTCGAAGAAGGCTTGCAGGAGCGCGTGACCTTGGCCCAGATTTCGCCGCACATGATCGCGGCGCTGATCGCCACCGAAGACCACCGCTTCCGGGACCATCACGGCATCGATTTCAAGCGCACGCTGGCATCGGTGTTGCACACAGCCCTCGGCAATCCGCAGGGCGGCTCGACCATCAGCCAGCAGCTGGCGCGCAATATGTTTCCTGAGGAAATAGGACGTGCGCGCAACATCAACCGCAAGCTGAAGGAAATGATTACCGCCGTGAAGATCGAATCGGCCTACAGCAAGGATGAGATCCTGGAATCCTACCTGAATACGGTACCTTTCCTGTACAACACCTTCGGCGTCGAGATGGCGGCGCGCACGTATTTCAACACGACCGCCGCCAAGCTCGACATCCTGGAAAGCGCGACCCTGGTGGGCATGCTCAAAGGGACCAATTACTATAATCCGGTCAACAATCCGGAGCGCTCGGTGCAGCGCCGCAATGTGGTGCTGTCGCAAATGCGCAAGCACGGCATGCTCGACGACAAGCGTTACGACAGCTTGCGCCGCAAGCCCCTGCGCGTGTCCTTTTCGCGCCAGGCCGAGCGCAACCCGACCGACACCCATTTCACCGCTTATGTGCGCAAGTGGCTGATCGAATGGGCCGACGAAAACGACTACAACGTCGAGCGCGACGGCCTGGTCGTGCACACCACGCTCGACTCCGCCCTGCAGGAGGCCGCCGAAAAGGCGGTCGAGCGCCAGGGCAACGCCTTGCAGATCGTCGCCGACGTCGAGTGGGCGCAAAGCGACAGCGGTTCCGGCTCGGCCGGCGGCTATGCCGGCATGCACGGATCGATCACGCCGTTCGAGTATTTCTGGCGCTCCAAAGGGGCGCTGGTCAACAGTTTCATTCGCGAAACGCCCGAGTACAAGAAAGCCATCGAGAGCGGCGACACCGGAGCGCTCGCGCTCAAGCGCCTGCGCGCCGACCGCGCCTTCATCGCCCGCTTGCGCGCGGCCAAGACGCGCCTGGAAACCGGCTTCGTGGCGATGGACCCGGAAACCGGCCACATCAAGGCCTGGGTCGGCAGCCGCGACTTCCATAAAGAACAGTACGACCACGTGGTGCAGGCCGCGCGCCAGCCCGGCTCGACCTTCAAGCCGATCGTCTACGGCGCCGCGCTGGGAAAAGGCTTCGCGCCGAACCGCCCGTACCGCGACGCGGTGATGAATATCAAGGCGGGCGATGGCACCGTCTGGCGCCCGACCGACATGAGCGGATCGAGCGGCAACATGATGACCATGCGCGAGGGCCTGGTGTTTTCCAAGAACACCATTACGGCCCAGGTCATGCAGGATGTTGGCTTGCCGGGCATTATTACCCTGGCGCGCGGCCTCGGCATCCGCAACAGCAAGCTCGAATCGGTGCCCTCGCTGGCGCTGGGCACCAGCCCGGTGACCCTGCTCGAAATGGTCAACGCTTACAGCAGCATTGCGGCCCAGGGCGAGTATCGCAAACCGGTGTTCGTCACGCGCATCACCGACCGGGCAGGCAAGGTCGTCGCCGAATTCGGCTCCCCGGCGCCCGAGCGCGCCATGTCGTCGCAAAACGCGGCCGACTTGATCGACATGATGCGTGGCGTGATCAATCGCGGCACCGGCACGGCCATCCGCTACCGCTTCGGCATCACCGGTGACGTTGCCGGCAAGACTGGCACCACCCAGAACAACACCGATGGCTGGTTCATCATGATGCATCCGAAACTCGTGGCCGGCGCCTGGGTCGGTTTTAACGACAACCGCGTCACCATGCGCAGCAATTACTGGGGGCAGGGCGGCCACAACGCGATTCTGGTGGTGGGCGACTTCTTCAAGGCGGCGGTTGCCGAAGGCAAAGTCGATACGGCCGCGCTGTTTGCCGGCGGACGCCGTCCGGAACCGGTCCGCCAGGAAGATAATCCGGGCGACATCAGCGAAGAAGCCGGCGAAATGCAGCAGGAAGGCGTTGCGCCGCCGCCCCCGCCGGAGCTTGACCCCGACGATATGGAGAGCGAGGAAGCGATGCCGATGGAGGGGGAGCGCAGCGATCCGCCACCACCGCCACCGCCGCCGGAGTCCGAGCAAAACGCGCCGCCGGCCTCGCTCGATCAGTAAAAGCGGTCTCCACGTCGATGATGCCGGCGATGTCAAGCCCGTCACCAAGGAAAAGCAATATTTCCGGCGGGCTATGATAGGTGATGATATTTACGCTATGATCGACGTTTCCCACCGGAGACGCTGCAAATGAAACGAACGCTGTACACCATTTTGGGTGTCGATCCCCTCGCAACGTCTGAAGAGATTGCCGCAGCGTACGCGCGTTTGCATGCTGCGTTTCAGAGCGGCTCGTACGACCGCAATGACTGGGTGCTGGTGCGTGAAGCCTACGCCGTGCTGTCGAACAAAGATAAGCGCGGCCATTACGACCGTAGCCAGATCGCGCCGCCGCTCACGCGCGGCGTCGAGGCCGACGCCGGGTCGAAGACCGGTTTCAACCTCGACTGGCGCTATGGCTTGGGCGCGGGCTTGCTGGTGGCCGCGCTCGTGTACTGGTCCAAGGGCCGCGCCCCGGCTGCGCCGCCGGTGGTCGCAGGCCAGGGCGCAAGCCAGGTGGCGATGCAAGACAACGGCGCGCATGGCGGCGGCTTTCCCGCCCAGTCCCAGTCCCAGTCCCAGTCCAACAGCCAGGCTGTGTCCGCCCCTGCGGCCGGCAACGGGTCCGGCGCCATGGGCATGGAAGACCTGTTCGCCAAGCTCTCGCCGTTTGTGGCGCGTATTAATATGTATAACGGCGCCAGCATGGTCGGTACGGGCAGCGGGGTCGCGCTCGGTGGTAACGAAATCATTACCAATTGCCACGTGGCGTTGGCCGGTTCGCGCCTGCAGGTCAAGCTCGGACACGACAGCTACGACGCGACAGTGATCGTGGCCGACGAAGAGCGCGACCTGTGCAAGCTGTCGGTCAAGGGCCTCAATGCGCCGGCCGCTGTGATCGGCGCCTCGGGCGAATTGCGTACCGGCCAGCGCGTGATTGCCATTGGCGCTCCGCACGGGCTCGACCTGACCATCAGCGACGGTATCGTATCCTCGCTGCGCCCGCTCGACGGCGGCACCCTGATCCAGACCACCGCGCCGGTCTCGCCGGGCTCTAGCGGCGGCGGACTGTTCGACAGTTCAGGCCGGCTGGTGGGGATCGTGACGTTCCAGATGCGCACCGGGCAGAACCTGAATTTTGCCGCGCCGGCCGAATGGATCGGCAGCATGCGCACGCGCCGGGGCGGCGGCCTGATCGCCAAGATGAGCGCCGAACGCGCGCAGGACAACCCGGCCCAGAGTGCGCAGAATGGCGACCTGGTGGTGGGCGAATGGCATTGCAACGATCCGATTGGCGGAACATCGGTGATGATTGCCTTCAGCGACGACCGGACCTTGCAGATGCGTTATGCGAACCGGGTCTCGCCAGGGCGCTGGATGTATCGCGAGAGCCAGCTGTCGATTCAGTTTTCGAACGTGAATGACACCTTGCGGGTGGAAGAACTGTCGCGCGACAAGATGATTCTGAAGTTCAATGTCGGGCAGCGACTGGTGTGCGCACGGCGCTAAGCTTGCGGGGGCGGCGGCTCCCGAGGCGCTTGCACCCCGCTAGTGTTTGCCGCTACACATGAAACCGTCATTCCCGCGCAGGCGGGAATCCCATTCCGTGGCATAGCAGCGAACTTGGATTCCCGCCTGCGCGGGAATGACGGTGTTGCATCGAGGAGGCAAGTGCAAGCCCCATGCCGATTCCCGGGCTGCCCTCAGCGCAGCAAAAAATTCCCTTTCTTCGCCTGCGGCAATCCCCCTTCGGCAACGGTATCATCCTTGAGCAACACCCCCGACATCCCGCGCTGCCTGGCTTGCGTCAACAGATAATGCAGCCGGTATGCCGCCTCTTCATAGCTCAGCCCGGCCGGCCGCACATTCGAAATGCAGTTACGGTCGGCATCGGTCAAGCCCACGCGCGGCGCCCAGCTCAGGTAGACGCCCATGCTGTCCGGTGAACTGAGCCCCGGCCGCTCGCCGATCAGCACCGCCACCGCGCGCGCGTTGAGCAAGGCGCCGATCTCGTCGCCAATCGCCACCCGCGCCTGGCTGGCGATCACGATCGGCCCGAGGCTCCACTGCTCGTGTTCCTGCGCCTGTTCCTGTCCCTCCGCCTTGCCCAAGCGCGCCAGCAGCACCGCCACGAAAGCGCGCGCATTCTGTTCGATCGCCAGCGCCGACAAGCCGTCGCCGATGACCAGCGCCAGGTCGCACGAAGCCGGGGCCGCCGCCAGCAGCGCGGCGCGCGACGGCGCATCGAGCATGCGGCCCAGGTCCGGACGCTGCAGGTAGCTGGCGCGGTCCGGGCAGGCGCTGTGCACGCTCAGGCAGGCGTGCCCATCCCCGGCCAGCGCCGTCGCCAGCGCATCCGCGTCGAGCGCCATGTGGACCGCGTCGCGCGCGCGCGCATGCGCCAACTGGAAATCGAGCTGCGCCGACGTCGGTACGCTCACGCCGCTGCGCCCGAGCGCAATGCGCGCCTGGGTCAGCCCGCGCAAGGCTTGCCATGGATTGGACAGTACATGCTTCGATTGGTTCATAAACGCTGCAAGGCTTGTTGAAAAACGGGCGCCAGGGCGTCCGGCAGTTGGGCGGCGCCAGTGCCGCAAAAGATCTCCATGCGGTGCAGCCAGGCTTCGAATTCCGGCGCGGCGCGCAGGCCCAGCACACGGCGCGCGTACAAGGCGTCGTGAAAGGACGTGCTCTGGTAATTGAGCATGATGTCGTCCGAGCCCGGCACGCCCATGACGAAGTTGCAGCCGGCCGCGCCGAGCATGGTCAGCAGCACGTCCATATCGTCCTGGTCGGCTTCGGCATGGTTGGTGTAGCAGACGTCGCACCCCATCGGCAAGCCGAGCAGCTTGGCGCAGAAGTGGTCTTCCAGCCCGGCGCGGATGATCTGCTTGCCGTCGTACAGGTATTCCGGCCCGATGAAGCCGACCACCGAGTTCACCAGCAGCGGCTTGAAGGCGCGCGCGACCGCGTAGGCGCGCGCTTCGCAGGTTTGCTGGTCGAGCCCGTGATGGGCGTTGGCCGACAGCGCGCTGCCCTGGCCGGTTTCGAAATACATGACGTTGTCGCCCACCGTGCCGCGTCCCAGCGACAGGGCGGCGCTGCGCGCTTCGGCCAGCAGCGCCAGATCGATGCCGAAGCTGCGGTTGGCCGCCTCGGTCCCGGCCACCGACTGGAATACCAGGTCGACCGGCGCGCCGCGCCTGATCGCCTCGATGGTGTTGGTGACGTGGGTCAGCACGCACGACTGGGTCGGAATCTGGTACCGGGCAATGACGGCGTCGAGCATGCCGACCAGGGTGACCACCTGGGCCACGTTGTCGGTGGCCGGGTTGATGCCGATCACGGCGTCGCCGCTGCCGTACATCAGGCCGTCGAGCATGCTGGCGGCGATGCCGGTGGCGTCGTCGGTCGGGTGGTTCGGTTGCAGGCGCGTGGCCATGCGGCCGTCGAGCCCGAGCGTGTTGCGAAAGGCCGTGATCACGCGGCATTTGCGCGCCACCAGCACCAGGTCCTGGATGCGCATGATTTTCGACACCG
Source organism: Massilia rubra (assembly GCF_011682065.1). GTDB lineage: Bacteria > Pseudomonadota > Gammaproteobacteria > Burkholderiales > Burkholderiaceae_D > Telluria_A > Telluria_A rubra. The sequence goes on from NZ_VUYU01000021.1 coordinate 93,892, forward strand.
CCGCCGCAATCTCCGGCGTGATGCCGGGCGCGACAAAGGCCAGCAGCGCGCTGTCGGCGGCGTCGCCCAGCAGCCAGTTGCGCAGGTCGCCGACGGTCAGGTGGGCGATCGGCGCGAAGGCGGCCGCATCGTGGCTGTCGACGATCAGGCGCGTGACTTCATCGTCTTCATAGGGAATCGGGGGATTGTCGAGAATGGTGCGCAGCGGCAAGTCGGCCAGGGCCATCTGGGCCGCCACCCGTTCTTCGGCGCTGGCCGCCGCCACGCCCGCCAGCAGGTCGCCCGAGCGGGCCGGCGAGGCGCGCGCCATCAAGTCCTTGAGGTCGCGAAAGCCGTAGGTGCGCGGCCCGACCATGTGCGAAAACCGCTGTGTTGTCACGGGGGCTCCGGGGGCGGTGGTTGGCGTGGAACGAGCATAGCATGGACTGGCTAAGAGCCTATCTCAGTAGATCGGGGGAAGCTGATGGCGATGCATGGCAAGCGAGGGCAAGGCGCGAGGAGGCCGCATGGCTAGCCATGCAACGACGAGTAACGCGGCACTCGCTTGCCAGGCGCGCCAGCAGCGACTCCGATCTACTGAGATAGGCTCTTACAGCAGGTCCGCGCGCGGATAGCCCCAGCCCGGTACGCCGGCGGGGCAGGGTTGGCCGTTTTTCTCGTCCAGCGGCAAGGTGGTGAAATTGCCTCTCGGCGTGGTGCTGAAGCGCACGTCGGAAGCGTTGTCCGTGCCCAGCGCGGGCATGCGCGCAAAGCGCAGCCAGGCATCGAAACGACAGTTGCCCGCCTGCAGCGCGCGCAAGCGGGCCAACGATGCTTCCTGACTCCAGTTGATGAGCAGTTGCGTGCCTGGCCCGGGCGCGCCTTCGGACAGGGCGGCCGGGCAAGCGTCGAGCGCGAGCACCTTCGGTGCGATGCTGAGCATGCCGCGCCGCAGGCGGTAGCTGCCGGCAACGTTGTCGCGTTCGGCCGAGACGAAGATCCAGCACAGCGGATTGGCGGGAAACGCCGTCATCGAGGTATCGAGTAGGGTGCTGGCCGGATCGAGCTGGCGCAGGTGGTCGGCCACGATGGTCTTGCCCTGCCGCATTGCGGCGCCCTGGACCGCCACGAAGCCGAGCGCGACCAGCAGTGCCGCGCACAAGGCTTGCTTGCCGGTCTTGCCGGCGCGCTGTTGCAGCAGGGCCAGGCCGGCGCCGAAGGCGAGCAGGGCCGCCAGCGAGCCCCAGTGCAGGAAACCGCGCACGGTGAAATAGGCCAGCATGCCGGACAGCGCGACCAGCGGCAGCGCACGCCAGAAGCGGTTGCCAAGCATCATCGCCAGCGGTACCGCGCCGGCCACCCAGAACATCGGTTCCAGGATGAAGACCATGTCGCCATACACCCAGCGAGTGTTGAACGGATAAAACGGATGCACGCCGTAGGAGTTCAAGGCATCCATGCCCAGGTGCAGCAGGAAACCGGCGGTGACCGCCGCCAGCAGCCCGGCGCGGGCCGGTTTGCTGGCGCGCAACAGGGCGCGCGCGCCCGGCCACAGCAGCCACAGCAGGGCGACCAGCAGCAGCGCCTGGGGAATTTCGAGCAACAAAGTGTGGGTGTGGCCGCGATGATGCAGCAGGTAGCCCAGCGGACTTGGCAGGAGGCCGCTGAGCACCAGGTCGAGGTCGGGGAAATTGCTGGCGGCCCAGCACGAAACCAGCATCAGGCGGCGCCGGGTGCGCTGCGAGGCCGGATCGGCTTCGGCCGGCAAACTACGGTGAACCAATTCGCCGGCGGCCAGTCCAATTAACGAGTGACTTAAATTATCCATGGCGGCGATCTTACCGTGCCGGCTGTATTCCTGCCGAGCTGGCAAACGGTGCCGGATGTCCTATCTGGATGTATCGGCGTTCATGGTGGCGACAAATCTCGCCATGTGGCGTCCGGCGATGGCGTTGATGTTGTCGCTGGTTTTGGCGCCGAAATACATCAGGATCTCCTTGTTCAAGGCTGGGCTTACGCGCGTCAGTTTCTTGCCGAGAGCAGAATCGCCGTTGGCAAGAATGACGTCATTTTCCGCCTCTGTAAACAGGTGATCGTATTTGTCCCACGCCGCCGGATCGGCCACGCCGGTGCGGCGCTTGTCCTCCTTGATTCGGGCACTGACATCGATGGTCTTTTGATAGGCGCTGCTGGCATAAAACGCCGCCAGCTCCTTGAGCTCGGCGTCGGTGAAATAGCGTGGGTAGATCGTTTGCGCCATGTCGCTGATCAGCGCTGGCAGGTTCATCGACTTGTCGCGTATTTTCAAGTCCGCAGCCAGCGCGGCAGACCATGCGGGAAGCATGGCCAGCGCGCGCTTGCGTTGCGCTTGACTTAGTTGCGGTGCGGCATTCAATTTTTCCTCCAGCATCTTTTGCAAGGTTGCGGCATGACGCGTTGCGGAGCTGTCGAGGTAGGCCCGGTATTTTTCTTCGATGTGTTCCGCTGTCACGATCGTTTGCAGCGCTCGCATCGTTTCGGCGCCCGGCTCGGCCGCGTGCGTCGTCGGGCAGAGGCAGATCAACGCCAGGGCAAGGATACGGATCGGTTTCAACATGGTTGACTCCTGTTAGCACCAGGTCGACATGACAGCGGGCGCGATTTTCATCGGTCGGAAAAATTCGGTGAACCAGTTCGCCCAAGGCCAGTCAAACGATTGATTGATCTGCATTATCCATGACGGCGATCTTACCGCGCCGGCGTCGTTCACGCCGACCAGCTTGCTGCTACGGAGCCGTCATGCCAACAGGGCCGGGTGAGGGCGTTCGAGCGGGCGAAGATGCCTGGGGCGGGCAGGGCTTATCTGGTTTTGCGCTGCCCGCGCGTCACCGGATTGAAGGAGGCCAACATGGAGTACAAAACGATTCTCGTGCATGTCGACGAGTCGGCGCAGGCCGCTGTGCGGATTGATGCGGCGGCACGGCTTGCCATCGAGCATAGCGCGCATCTGATCGGCACGGCGCTGACCAACCTGCCGCCGCGCTTGCTGGCGCTGAGCGGCCTCGACCCCAGCTTGCCGCCAATGCAAGCGCCGCTGGTGGAACTGCGGCGCCTGGCCGACAGCGCGCTCGACGCCTTCGAGCAGCGGGCCGCTGCGCTTGGCGTGCTGTCGGTCGAGCGGCGCCGGCTGGAAGAAGAGATCGGGCTGGGCATGAGCTTGCAGGCACGCTATTGCGACCTGGTCGTGATCGGCCAGCACAATGCCGCCCATCCCATGCCGGGTATACGGGCCGATTTTCCAGAGTATGTCTTGCTCAATTCGGCCAAGCCGGTGCTGGTCGTTCCCGCCACGGCGTCGCAGGGGCTGCTGTTGGGGCAGCGCATTGTGGTCGGCTGGAACGGCAGCGCCCCGGCCAGCCGCGCGATCGCCAGTGCGATTCCATTGATGCAGCGGGCGCGCCAGGTCGATATCGTCGTCGTCGATGCGCGCGCGCAGGGCGACCTGCACGGCGCCATGCCGGGTGCGGACCTCGCCTTGTACCTGGCGCGGCATGGCCTGCGTGTCAACGTGCGCGACATCGACAGTCACATCGATCCGGGGCGGGCCTTGCTCGCGGCGGCGGGCGAGGCTGGCGCCGACCTGATCGTGATGGGCGCGTATGGCCGTTCGCGCTTCCGTGAAGTCTTGCTCGGCGGCGCGACCAGGACCGTGCTCAGGTCGTCTACCTTGCCGCTCTGGATGATGCATTAAGCGTGGCTGAGTAGAATCGCGGCGCGGCCGGGGTGGCGGTCGCGGCGGCGTTGTTCTTCGTTGTTTGTCCGGCGATGCGGCATGCGGGCATGGCTGGCGGCCTCGCAAGAGAATCAGGCAAGCCTGCGCGAGGATTGGATCTTGGCGCGCAGTCGTGTTGCGGCTTACACTGGCGGCTGACGAACCCGCCACCGAGGAGCCGATGCCAACCCCGCCAAGCAGACAAGACCGGATGATCGCCTTGCTGGGCACGCTGGCGCCGTCCGAAGGCTACACCGCCTCCGTCCTCGAGGCGGTGGGCTTCATGCGCGCGAATCACGCCTTGGCGCGCACGCCGGTGTTGTACGAGCCCTGTATCGTGATCGTTTGCCAGGGGCGCAAGCGGGGGTATCTGGGTGAGCGGAGCTTTATCTACGATGCCCAGCAATATCTGGTGTTGTCGGTTCCCTTGCCGTTCGAAAGCGAAACCGAGGCCAGCGAAGCCGAGCCACTGCTTGCCTTCAAGATGCACATCGACCTGGCAGTCGCTGCCGAACTGGCGCTGGCGCTAGGTCCGGCGCCACCGACGCACAACGCGCCGGTGAGCATGTGCTCGACCGCCATGGACGATGTCCTCGGCGACGCCGTGCTGCGCCTGCTTGAAGTGCTGCTATGCCCGGTGGAGGCGCAGGTGCTGGGGCCGGGCATCATGCGCGAGATCCTGTATCGCGTGCTGACGGGCGAGCAGGGCGGTGCTGTGCGCGCGGCACTGGCGCAGCACAGCCAGTTCGGCAAGATCGGCAAGGCGCTGCGCCGCATTCACGCGGGTTTCAGCGGCGAGCTGGACGTGTCAACCCTGGCGCAGGAAGCGGGGATGAGCGTGGCTGCCTTTCACGCCAACTTCAAGGCGGTCACGCAGACGTCGCCGATCCAGTATCTCAAGAGTACGCGCCTGCACAAGGCGCGCCTGTTGATGGTGCAGGAAGGCCTGAGCGCCGCCACCGCCTCGAATCGGGTCGGCTACGAAAGCAGTTCGCAGTTCAGCCGTGAATTCAAGCGCTTTTTCGGCCGCAGTCCGGTACAGGAAGCGGCCGTGATGAAAACGGTCCTGAGCCAGTCGCCGAAGGAGGCGCCGGCTTACGTGACGGCGCATTGATCGGGCAGGGCGGTTGTTCGCCTGCCGAGGCGCCGCGCTTGTGGTGAAACGTGATCGAGAAGGATTGCCGATGACTGAGAAACAGATAAAAGAGGCAATTTCGCGAGAGTTTCTCAGGATTCTCGCGCTTGGACATGGATTTAAGGTAATTGAACCAAGCCCCGATCATGGCGTTGATATCGTTATCTACCCTGTCATGCCGCATCCTGTGCAAGCGGGCAAGTCGCGTTATCTGGATTCGCAGCATAAACTTGATTTCCAAGTAAAGGCAACGACCCTGGCAGGTGTCATTGATATGGGTGACTTCATCAAATTCGATCTTGAAGTGAAGAATTATAACGATCTGGTCTATCGCCGCAACGACATGCTTCCGCTACATCTTGTTGTTGCCGTTCTTGATTCCTCGCCGCCAAATTGCCTCAGTGTCGATGACCGGAAGCTGTGTTTGGCCTGTACCGGGTACTGGTTTCTTCCGGAGGAGGGCGCCCGAACAAGTTTGAATGCGCGACAGGTTCGTATTACGATACCAAAAACGAACAGACTTGAATCAGGATTCGTTCGCGACAGGTTCGTTCAGCTGGGACTTACTCATGACTAACGATGACCAAGACGTATTATCACTGACCCTCGGACTGAAGAGTTTTCTTGATGAGGCAGGCTGGCAAGAGATTCGTCGTGTGCGTAATGCAGTTTTGTACGCGGCACCTGCATCACTGGGTATTGAAGGGAACTACACCGTCGCGCTGCCGCAGGATACGTCGGCGCCTGGCGCCGCACGCTTGTTGCATGGTTGCGCTAACGCGCTTGTGGACGTTTACGGATACGGCAGCGTGGGCGACCTTCTGAACCGCGCTGCGGCGGTCACCGATCAGACCGTGCCGACACGCATCGTAACGCGCTTCATCGATGACGCCACGCGCTACGGCGCTATCCCGCTCGCAGAACTGGTCGCCTTCGTGACGAACATGCAGGATGGTCTGTACCGATGCGCGCGCTTCAAGATGGGCGCCGACACCAAGGAGTCCAATACAACTGCCCAGCATTTTGTCCGGCAATGCCGGTTTTTGCAGACTGCGGAGGGTAGCTTCGTGGCGAAAGTCGAGGTTCCGATCACCGTTCTGAAGAAGGCAGATTCATCGGGGAGGCAGGCGCTGACGTCGACAGAAATTTGTTCGTCGTTTTTCTCCGCCATTCATTTCATCAATCGGAACATCCTGGAATACGAAGACGCCTTTGACGCACCCGACACGCTGTCAAGCGCGATTGCCCTGTTTGACGTAGAACTGCTCGAATCGATCACCAGGCTGGTGGTTGGCCCTCAAATGGAGAGCATCGAATTCTTCATGGAGATGGGAACCGAATTACTCAACTCGTCCACTGGTTTCCTGTCCCCCGTAAAACGGAAACGGGCTCATGAATTTCTTCAATTCATTACCAAGCAGCTACTGTGCGAAAACAATCTGGAGTTCATCGGGAAAATTGTCGCGCTGCGTTCGCTACATCCACGGGGAAACAAAAACACTATTCGCGTCGTCGCGCGGAGTGGCAGAGACAAGGTGACCGTTTTGGCCACTCTAAGCAATGAGCAATATCAACGGGCCGTTCTCGCATACGGGAAGGAACGAGACGTCTGTTTGCGAGGACATGGAAGCAGGTTAAAGACGCAAATCAGGCTGACCGAAGTCACTGGCTTCGAGGATTGCGATCCCGGGCACGGTACGCAGCAGCGGGCCGTCATCGCCTCGGGATCATAGACTGCGGTCGTGCAAACGGCCTGAAGGCTGTTCGCTTTAGTCTTGTCCCCTCAGTTCGCCACCGAATGCAGCAACACCGTCGTCACGCCGCCATCCTGATCGACGATCAACTGGTACAGCCGGTCGAATTCATCATCGCCGATATCGGTGCCCGGTTTTCCGCCAAACAAGCGCACCAGTTCCGGAACCGTATTCGAGTGGCCCACCACCAGCGCCGTCCCGCCCGCCGCCTTGACCTGCCCGACCAGCCTGGCGCCTTGCGCGGGATCGTAGGTGCGCACTTCCAGTCCCAGGGCGCTGGCCAGCGGCTGCGCCGTCTGCCGCGTACGCTGAGTCGTACTGCTGTAAATATGGGTGATGCCGGTCGACTTGAGGATGGCGGCAATATTGCCGGCGCGGGCCTTGCCCTGGGCCGTCAACTCCGGATCTTTCTCGACTGATCCCTTCTCGCCGTGCCGGACCAGGTAGATGATGGACGGATCGGCCGCCGCCAGGCCGGGCGCCAGCAGGGCTGCGGCGAGGAGGACGCCGCCAAGGAGGGAAGAACGGATGCGCATGCTCGGCTTTCGGAATGGTCGGGATGTAGGAACAGCAATGTAGCGCAGGCTGGCTGAAGGATGCAACTATTCCCCGCCGTTCCACCTCATCGGACCGCCTCTGCATGGTTGGCGCGTATCTTGCTTGTATGGTAAGTACATGGCCACACTCTCAAGCAAACAAATGTCCAGAACTCCCGCGCTCCCCCCTCGCAAGCTGCGCATTGTCGTCGTCAACACGATCGTGCCGGATGGCGGCGAGCACGATGCCGCCCTGGCCGTCCAGGTCATGCGCGGCAATGCGCTGCGCATCGGCCTGCTCGAATCGGGCTACGACATCGTCGCTTCGCTGCCCGCCGATATCTACCTTCCGGAAAGGATTGCCCAACTACAGCCCGACATGATCATCATCGATGCCGAATCGGACGCGCGCGACGTGCTCGAGCACATCGTCATCGCCACCCGCGACGAGCGCCGCCCGATCGTGCTGTTTACCGAGGACGACACCACCACCAGCATGGACGCGGCCATGGCGGCCGGTGTGTCGGCCTACATCGTGGCCGGCTTGCAGTCCGAGCGCATCAAACCGGTGCTGAACGTGGCGCTGGCGCGTTTCCGCCAGGAGCAGAAACTGCTGGCCGAGCTCAGCGAGACGCGCCACAAGCTGGCCGAGCGCAAGGTGATCGACCGCGCCAAGGGCATCTTGATGACGCATCACCGGCTGACCGAGGACCAGGCCTACCAGAAGCTGCGCAGCATGGCGATGAACAAGAATCTGAAGCTGGCGGAGATCGCCCAGCGCATCCTCGATGTCGAGGATCTGCTCGGTTGAATCGGTGCCGGCAGGAACACAAGGAGTGGTATGGCAGTGATAAACAGTAATCAATTGCGCACGGTCAGGATCGGCTTCATGCCCTTGACCGATTGCGCGTCGCTGGTCATGGCGGCCGAGTGCGGCTTCGACCGCCAGTACGGCATCAGGATCGTGCTCAGCCGCGAGACCTCATGGGCCAATCTGCGCGACAAGCTCGGCTCGGGCGCGCTCGACGCCGCCCATGTGTTGTATGGCCTGATGTACGGCGTGCAGCTGGGCATCGGCTGTCAGCGGCAGGCGATGGCGGTGCTCATGAACCTGAGCCGCAATGGCCAGGCGGTGACCTTGTCGCGCGCGCTGGCGGAGCAGGGCGCGCTCGATGGGCCGAGCCTGGCGCAGCACATGCGCGATCGTCCCCGCAGCACCACGTTCGCCCACACTTTTCCGACTGGTAACCACGCGATGCTGCTGTATTACTGGCTGGCGGCGCACGGCATCGACCCGTTGCGCCAGGCGCGCGCGCTGACGGTGCCGCCGGCCCAGATGGTGGGCAGCTTGCGGGAGGGCATGATCGACGGTTTCTGCGCGGGCGAGCCGTGGGGCCAGCGCGCTATCGACGAGGGTGTGGGCATGACGGCGGTGACCAGCCAGCAAATCTGGCCCGATCATCCGGGCAAGGTGCTGGGAACCACGGCGGCGTTTGCCGCGAGCGAACCGGCTACCTGCCGCGCCATGATCGCGGCGGTGCTCGACGCCAGCCGCTGGATCGAGGCGTCAACCGCCAACAAGGAGCAGACGGCCACGGCGCTGGCCGGGTCGGCCTACCTGAACACGGGCAGGCAAGCCATCGCGGCGCGCCTGGCGGGGCAGTACGACAACGGCGCCGGCGCGCGCTGGACGGATGCGCGGGCGCTGAGTTTTCATGGCGACGGCGAGGTCAATTTTCCGTATCTGTCGGATGGCATGTGGTTCATGACCCAGCACAAAAGGTGGGGCCTGTTGCGCGAGGAGCCGGATTACCTGGGGACGGCGCAGGCGGTCAACCGGATCGACTTGTATAGAGGCGCGGCCGAGATGACCGGAACCCAGTTGCCGGCATCAAGCATGCGCAGCGCGACCCTGATCGACGGCGTGCGCTGGGATGGCAGCGACCCGCGCGGCTATGCCGGGTCGTTTTCGATTCATCAATGAAAGAAGGACGCACGCGTGCACGCATCATTTTCGGGCATTGTTGCACCGCAATGTAGCGTCCGCTTGAATTCCACCCTCGAACCCTTCCATCCCACCCCTGACCCACGCTGGCACGGCGTTTGCTAATCAATACCTATCGGATCAATGGCGATCCCCTGAACAACTTGCGCTGATCTAACGACGGATCGGCAGGACAACGGCGTCCGTCCAACCTGGTTTGATAACCGGGTCTGGTCGGACGCCTTTTTGTTTTTAACGGGATAAAACATGGCCACCAAAGCAAACACCATCGCTCTCTTTAGTATGAGCACACCGCAGATGCGCGCCTTCCACCTGACCTGGATGGCCTTCTTCGTCTGCTTCTTCGCCTGGTTCGCCTGCGCGCCGCTGATGCCCATTATCAAAGGCGAATTCGGCCTCACCCTGGCCCAGGTCGCCAACATCAACATCGCGGCCGTCGCCATCACCATCCTGGTCCGCCTGGTCGTCGGCCCCATGTGCGACCGCTTCGGCCCGCGCAAGGCCTACACCGGCCTGCTGCTGCTCGGCGCCATCCCCGTACTTGGCGTGGCCGCCTCGCAAAGCTACGAAAGCTTCCTGTTCTTCCGCCTCGGCATCGGCGCCGTGGGCGCCAGCTTCGTCATCACCCAGTACCACACCTCGGTCATGTTCGCCCCCAACGTCGTCGGCACCGCCAACGCGGCCGCCGCCGGCTGGGGCAACGCCGGCGGCGGCGCGGCCCAGGCGCTGATGCCCTTGCTGGTCGGCGCGCTGGTGATGCTGGGCGTGAGCGAAGCCCTCGGCTGGCGCGTGGCCCTCCTGGTCCCCGGCGTGCTGATGATCGTCATGGCTGGCCTGTACTGGAAATTTACCCAGGACTGCCCGCAAGGTAACTACGACGCCATGCGCGCCGCCGGCATCCCTATCGAAGGTGGCAAGAAAGGCGGCTGGGAGAGCTTCAAGGCCGCCAGCGCCAATCACCGCGTGTGGCTGCTGTTCGTCACCTACGGCGCCTGCTTCGGTATCGAGATCTTCATCCACAATATCGCCGCCGTCTACTACGTCGACCACTTCAAACTGAGCCTGAAAGAAGCCGGCATGGCCGCCGGCAGCTTCGGCCTGCTGGCGCTGTTCGCCCGTGCGCTGGGCGGCTGGGTATCGGACAAGATGGCCATGCGCGGCACCATCAACAGCCGCGTCACATTGCTGTTCGTGCTGATGATCGGCGAAGGCGCTGGCCTCCTGTGGTTCGCCAAGGCCGACGGCGTCGCCTTCGCGGTGATCGCCATGCTGGTCTTCGGCCTGTTCACCCACATGGCTTGCGGCGCCACGTACGCGCTGGTGCCCTTCATCGACAGCAAGGCCCTCGGCGGCGTGGCCGGCATCATCGGCGCCGGTGGCAACGTGGGTGCGGTCGCTGCCGGCTTCCTGATGAAAGGCACTGGCGACATTGCCCAAACCCTCACCATCCTCAGCGGCCTGGTGCTGCTGTCGGCGCTGTGCGCCATCGCGGTCCGGCTCAGCGCCGCCGTGGACGACCGTCCGGTCGCCGTCAACAATGCAGTCGCTTAGGGAGAACCAGCATGAAGATCATCGTCATCGGCCACGGCATGGTAGGCCACAAATTCCTCGAGTCGCTCGGCGCTGCCGCCGCGCCAGGGTTGGAAGTGACGGTCCTGTGCGAGGAGCCGCGCGCCGCCTACGACCGCGTGCACCTGTCGGAATTCTTCTCCGGTAAATCGGCCGACGACCTGTCGCTGGTGCCGGCCGGTTTCTTCGAGGGCGGCAACATGCTGCTCAAGCTGAACGCGAAGGCCGTCGCCGTCGATCGCGAAGCCAGAACCGTCACCGTCGGCAGTGGCGAAGTGCTGGCCTACGACAAACTGGTATTCGCCACCGGTTCGTATCCGTTCGTGCCGCCGCTGGCCGGCAAGGACCGCAAGGACTGCTTCGTCTACCGCACCATCGAAGACCTGGAAGCGATGCTCGAATGCGGCAAGCGCTCCAGGACCGGCGTGGTGATCGGCGGCGGCCTGCTTGGCCTGGAATGCGCCAAGGCCCTGCGCGACATGCAGCTGCAAACCCACGTGGTGGAATTCGCCCCGCGCCTGATGGCGGTGCAGGTCGACGATGGCGGCGCGCGCGTGCTGCGCACCAAGATCGAAGACCTGGGCGTGACTGTCCACACGCAAAAGAACACGCTCGAGATCATCGACGGCGAAGACGGCACGCACCGCATGAACTTTGCCGACGGCAGCCATCTGGATACCGACATGATCGTCTTCTCGGCCGGCATCCGCCCGCGCGACGACCTGGCGCGCCTGTGCGGGCTGGCGATCGGCCCGCGCGGCGGCATCGCCATCGACAACAGCTGCCTCACGTCCGACCCGGACGTCTACGCCATCGGCGAATGCGCGCTGTGGAACGGCCAGTTGTTCGGCCTCGTGGCGCCGGGCTACGACATGGCCCGCGTCGCCGCGCGCCATTTGCTGGGTGAGCAAGCGGCTGCCTTTACCGGCGCCGACATGAGTACCAAGCTCAAACTGATGGGCGTGGACGTGGCCAGCATTGGCGATCCGCACGCGGCCAGCCCGGGCAGCCGCTCGTACCAGTTCACCGACGAGCGCAAACAGGTCTACAAGAAGATCGTGGTGTCGGACTGCGGCAAATTCCTGCTCGGCGGCGTGATGGTGGGCGACGCCAGCGAGTACGGCACCCTGCTGCAGATGATGTTGAATAAGATCGAGCTGCCCGAGTCGCCCGAATTCCTGATCCTGCCGCAAAGCGACGGCAAGGCGCGCCCGGGCCTGGGCGTGGACGCGCTGCCCGACACGGCCCAGATATGCTCCTGCAACGATGTATCGAAAGGCGACCTGTGCGTCGCCGTGTGCGGTGGCGCCACCACCATCGGCGCGCTTAAAAGCTGCACCAAGGCCGGTTCCACCTGCGGCGGCTGCGTGGCGCTGGTCACGCAGGTGATGAAGGCCGAGATGAAAAAGCAGGGCATGGCCGTCAACAACCACGTCTGCGAACACTTCCCGTACTCGCGCCAGGAGATCTACCACCTGGTCAAGGTCGGCAAGATCACATCCTTCGAAGACCTGCTGGCGCAGCACGGCACGGGACGCGGTTGCGATGTCTGCAAACCGGTGGCCGCCAACGTGCTGGCCTCGACCTGGAACGACTTCGTGCTCAAGCCAGAACACGCCAGCCTGCAGGATTCGAACGATTACTTCCTCGGTAACATCCAGAAGGACGGCACTTATTCGGTGGTTCCGCGCATGCCGGGCGGGGAAGTGACGGCCGATGGCCTGATCGCGGTCGGCATGGTCGCCAAAAAATACAGCCTGTACACCAAGATCACCGGCGGCCAGCGGGTCGACCTGTTCGGCGCGCGCGTCGAGCAGTTGCCTTTCATCTGGGAAGAACTGATCGAGGCCGGTTTTGAGTCGGGCCACGCCTACGGAAAATCGCTGCGCACTGTCAAATCGTGCGTGGGTTCCACCTGGTGCCGCTACGGCGTGGCCGACAGCGTCGGTTTCGCCATCGAACTGGAAAACCGCTACAAAGGCTTGCGCACGCCGCACAAGATCAAGTTCGGCGTCTCCGGCTGCACCCGCGAATGCGCCGAAGCGCAGGGCAAGGACGTGGGCCTGATCGCCACCGAAAAGGGCTGGAACCTGTACGTGTGCGGCAACGGCGGCATGAAGCCGCGCCACGCCGAACTGATTGCCTCGGACCTGGACCAGGAAACCGTGGTGCGCTACATCGACCGCTTCCTGATGTTCTATGTACGCACCGCCGACCGCCTGCAGCGCACCAGCGTCTGGCGCGACAACCTCGAAGGCGGCCTCGATTACCTCAAATCGGTGGTCATCGACGACAAGCTGCACCTGGCCGCCGAACTCGAAGCGGACATGCAGCACGTGGTCGATACCTACGCCTGCGAGTGGAAGAACGCCGTCAACGATCCGGCCACGCGCCAGCGCTTCCGCCATTTCGTCAACAGCGACCAGGCCGACCAGAACGTGGTCTTCATGCCCGAACGCGGCCAGATTCGCCCGGCCACGATCGAAGAACGCAAGCGCGTCATCCCTCTCATCGTCAAAACCGCCTAAGGAGAAGCTCATGCACCGCGATATCGAACTGACCAATTGGACCGCCGTCTGCTCGCTCGACGAGATCGTCCCCAACACCGGCGTGTGCGCACTCCTGAACGGCGAACAGGTCGCCGTGTTCCACGTGGCTGATGCCGAAGAACGCGTCTTCGCCATCGGCAACTACGATCCGAACAGCGGCGTATCGGTACTCTCGCGCGGCCTGGTGGGCAGCTTGGGCGAACGCATCGTGGTGGCCTCGCCGATCTACAAACAGCACTTTGACCTGTTCACCGGCGAATGCCTGGAAGCGCCGGAACACTCGGTGCCGAGCTACCGCGCGCGGGTCGAAGACGGCAAGGTGTGGGTCTGCGCATGACAAACTCCACGACTGCGCCCGTCGCCAGGCAATCGCTGGTCGTCATCGGCAACGGCATGGCCGGCATGCGCACGGTCGAGGAAATGCTCAAGCTGGCGCCGGAGCTGTACGACATCACGGTGTTCGGCGCCGAGCCGCATGGCAATTACAACCGCATCCTGCTCTCGCCGCTGCTGGCCGGCGAAAAGAACATCGACGACATCATGCTGCACACGCGCGAATGGTATGCCGCCAACGGCATCACCTTGCACGCGGGCGACCCGGTGGTGCACATCGACCGCCGCAAGCGCATGGTGCGCTCGCAGTCGGGGCGCGAAGTCTGGTACGACCGTGTGCTACTGGCCACCGGTTCCAAGCCCTTCATCGTGCCGGTGCCCGGCCACAAACTGGCGGGCGTGATCGGTTTTCGCGACATCCAGGATGTCGATACCATGCTGGAAGCGGCCCGCAGCGGCGGCCACGCGGTCGTCATTGGCGGCGGCCTGCTCGGGCTGGAGGCGGCCAACGGCCTGCTACGGCGCGGCATGCAGGTGACCGTGGTGCATGTGATGGACAGCCTGATGAACCAGCAGCTCGACAAACCGGCCGCGCTGCTCCTGAAAACCGCGCTCGAACTCAAAGGCCTGCGCTTCCTGCTCGAAGCGCACACCAGCGAGATCGTGGGAGAGTCGCGCGTCAAAGCGGTGCGCTTCAAGGACGGCAGCGAAATCCCGGCCGACCTGGTCGTCATGGCCGCCGGCGTGCGCCCGAACATCGAGCTGGCCAAGGCGGCCGGCCTGCACTGCGAGCGCGCCATCGTCGTCGACGACACCTTGCAGACCTACGACCCGCGCATCTACGCCGTGGGCGAATGCGTGCAGCACCGCAGCGCCACCTTCGGGCTGGTGGCCCCGATCTGGGACCAGGCCAAGGTCTGCGGCGCGCACCTGGCGCGCAACGGCCACCGCCGCTACGTCCAGCAAGCCACGCCGACCAAGCTGAAAGTGACCGGTGTCGACCTGTATTCGGTCGGCGACTTTATCGGCGGCGAGGGCAGCGAAGACCTGGTGCTGCGCGACCCGCGCCGTGGTATCTACAAACGCCTGGTGTTGGCCGGTAACCGCATCGCGGGCGCCGTCCTGTACGGCGACGTGCAGGACGGCCCCTGGTACTTCGGCCTGATCCAGAACCGCACCGACATATCGGCCATGCGCAGCCGCCTGCTGTTCGGCGAAGCCCTGTGCGCCCAAGCTGCCTGACACGGAGCCCGACTTGAACCTCTCACCAATTCCACTCGCGGTGCGCAGCACCTGTCCCTACTGCGGCGTGGGCTGCGGCGTCACCGCCACGCCCTTGCCCGACGGCGCCATTGCCATCGCGGGCGACGCCAGCCATGCCGCCAATCGCGGCCGCCTGTGCGTGAAGGGAGCGGCGCTGGCCGAAACCCTCGGTCTCGAAGGCCGCCTGCTGCACCCGGCCGTGCGCGAGGACGGCGCGCTGCGCCAGGCCTCGTGGGATGAAGCCCTGGAGCGCGTCGCCGGCGGCCTGCGCGCCATTATTGACGAACATGGGCCGGATGCCGTGGCGCTGTATGTATCAGGCCAGTTGCTGACCGAAGACTATTATGTCGCCAACAAGCTGATGAAAGGGTATAT
The DNA here is from genome assembly GCF_011682065.1 of Massilia rubra. Classification (GTDB taxonomy): domain Bacteria; phylum Pseudomonadota; class Gammaproteobacteria; order Burkholderiales; family Burkholderiaceae_D; genus Telluria_A; species Telluria_A rubra. The sequence continues at coordinate 109,141 of NZ_VUYU01000021.1, forward strand.
CGGCAGCGCCAACATCGACACCAACTCGCGCCTGTGCATGTCGTCGGCCGTGGCCGGCCACAAACGCGCCTTCGGCGCCGACCTGGTGCCGGGCTGCTACGAAGACTTCGACCTGGCCGACATGGTGGTGCTGGTCGGCTCGAACACGGCGTGGTGCCACCCGATCCTGTTCCAGCGCATCGCGCGCCTGAAGGATGCGCGCCCCGAAGTGCGCATCGTCGTCATCGACCCGCGCCGCACCGCCACCTGCGAACTGGCCGACCTGCACCTGCCGGTCAAACCGGGCACCGACGTGTGGCTGTTCAATGGTTTGCTGAGCTACCTGGCGAAAAGCGGCGTGCAGGACACGGCATTCATCGAAGCGCACACCAACGGCCTGGAACAGGCGCTGGACGCGGCGCAGGTCGATTGCGCCGATCCGCTGGCGGTGGCGCGCCACTGCCGCATCGATCCCGACGACCTGATGGCTTTCTACGGCGGCTTTGCGGCGACCACGAAAGTGATCACGGCCTTCTCGCAAGGGGTGAACCAGTCCTCGGCGGGCACCGATAAAGTCAACAGCATCATCAACTGCCACCTGCTCACGGGCCGCATCGGCCAGCCGGGCATGGGACCGTTTTCGATCACCGGCCAGCCGAACGCCATGGGCGGGCGCGAAGTGGGCGGCCTGGCCAACATGCTGGCCGCGCACATGGAGCTGGACAATCCGGAGCACCGCGACACGGTGCAAACCTTCTGGTCGTCGCCACGCATTGCGGAGAAGGGCGGTTTGAAGGCGGTCGACCTGTTCAAGGCGATCGAGGCAGGCGCGGTCAAGGCGGTGTGGGTGATCGCCACCAATCCGATGGTGAGCATGCCGGATGCGAACCAGGTCCAGCGCGCGCTGGAAAAGTGCGAGCTGGTGGTGGTCTCCGACATCATCGCCAACACCGACACGAATGCGTTTGCCGACGTGCTGCTGCCGGCGCTGGGCTGGGGCGAGAAGGATGGCACGGTCACCAATTCGGAGCGCCTGATTTCGCGCCAGCGCGCCTTTTTGCCGGCTCCCGGCGAAGCGCGCGCCGACTGGCGCATGTTGGCCGACGTGGCGCGGCGCATGGGGTTTGACGGTTTTGACTTCGATAGTTCGCATGCGGTCTTCGACGAACACGCGCGTTTGAGCGACTTCCGCAACGACGGTGCGCGCATGTTCAACCTGGCGGGCCTGTGCGGCCTGCCAGCGCCCGACTACGACAAGCTCGAACCGGTGCAGTGGCCGGTGCGGCGCGGCGCCGACGGCGCCCTGGAAGGCAGCGCGCGCCTGTTCGCCGACCGCCGTTTCGCCCACGCCGACGGCAAGGCGCGCTTCATCGCCACGGCGCCGCGCGCGCCGGTCAACGCGGTCGATCCCGAGTATCCGCTGGTGCTCAACACCGGGCGCGTGCGCGACCAGTGGCACACCATGAGCCGCACCGGCCGCGCGCCGCGCCTGGCCGACCATACGGCCGAAGCCTTCATCGACATGCATCCGCAAGACGCGCTGCTGTACGGCGTGCGCGAAGGGGAGCTGGCGCGCGTGTCGAGCCAGTGGGGTGCGATGGTGGCGCGCGTGCAGCATGGCGGCGGCATCGCGCGCGGATCGGTGTTCGTGCCGATTCACTGGAACGGCCAGACCGCGTCCGACGCGCGCGTGGGCACCGTGGTCAATCCGGCGGTCGATCCGGTGTCGGGCGAGCCGGAATTCAAGCATACGCCGGTGCAGGTGGAGCGCTTCGGCGTGGCGTGGCACGCTTTTGTATTGAGCCGCAGCGAGCTGGCGCTGGACCAGGTTGCGCACTGGACGCGGGTGCAGGGCCGTGGCTTTGCGCGCTACGAGATGGCCGGGCGCGGCCAGTTGCGCGAGCGGGCCGCCTGGGCGCGCGCGCTGCTCGGCGTGAGCATGGATGCCGACTGGCTCGATTACGAAGACGCCAGCGATGGCGTGTATCGCGCCGTGCACGTGGTGGGCGAGCGCATCGAACAGTGCATCTTCCTCTCGCCACGGACCGACCTGCCGGCGCGCGCCTGGCTGGCCAGCCTGTTCGCCAGCGATTCGCTCACCCAGCTCGACCGCGCCGGGCTGCTGGCCGGGCAGGCGCTCGGCATGCGGCTTGATAACGGGCCGACCGTGTGTTCCTGCTTCGGCGTCGGGCGCAACACGATCTGCGAGGCGATCGTCGCGCGCGACCTCAAAACGGTGCCGGAAGTGACGGCGTGCCTGAAAGCGGGCGGCAATTGCGGCTCCTGCGTGCCGGAGATCAAAGTGCTGTTAATGCAGACGAGGGCGCGCGAAACCGCCTGAAAATGTTGCCTGTGATTGTGATGTGAATGATATTATTGCCCGCATTAAACGATCTTACCTGCGGGAACACGGCGATGGCGATGGAACTGGAAGCGGCAGGCGCCTTGAGCGTGGCGGAGGCGGGCGCGCACGGGCATGGCGCACATGGACATGCGAGCACCTGCGCCAACTGCGGCGCTGCGCTGACAGGCCCGTTTTGCCATCTGTGCGGGCAGCACGCGCACGTGCACAAGTCCTTGCTGCACCTGGGCGAAGAGGTGTTGCACGGCATTCTGCACTTCGACGCCAAGGGCTGGCGCACGATCCCCATGCTGGTCGCCAGGCCCGGCGAGCTGACGCGGCGCTACATCGACGGCCAGCGTACCCGCTTCGTGTCGCCGCTGGCCTTGTTTTTGTTCCTGGTGTTTTTCCTGTTTTTTGTGGCGTCGCTCAGCAGCGGACCGACGCGCGTGAACATGTCCGACCCGGCATCGCGGGCCGAAGCGCGTGCCGAGTTCGTACAGGAAGTGGAGCAGGCAAAGGCGGCGCTGCGCGCTGCCGACGGCGCCGGGCAGGCCGATGCCAAAGCCGAGCTGGCCGGCGCCGAGATGGCGCTCGGGCTATTCGACAAATACGGCGCTGGCGGAAGCGAACGTCGCTGGTTTATATCGAATAAATTCAGCATGAAAACCGCGTGGCCGGCGCTTGACGCCGCCGTCAAGCATGCGGCCGAGAATCCGGCGTTGACGATCTATAAGCTCAAAAGCAGTGGCGCCAAGTTTTCCTTCTTGCTGGTGCCGATCTCGCTGCCTTTCTTGTGGCTGCTGTTCTTCTGGCGGCGCGGCGTGACGATGTACGACCACGCGGTGTTTTCGCTGTACTCGCTGTCGTTCATGGCGCTCATGTTCGCGCTGGTGTTTGCGATCGGTGCGGCCGGCATGGGCATCGTGGCGGGCGCCGTGGTGCTGTTGGCGCCACCGGTCCACATGTTCCTGCAACTGCGCGGCGCTTATGCACTCAGCACTGGCGAGGCCTTGTGGCGCACCGTGGCGCTGTTGTGCATGGCGGGCGTGGTCTTCCTGCTCTACATGGCCTTGATTCTGCTGCTGAGCGTCGCATGAAGGATGCCGTCATGACATGGGCCGGCTGCCTGATGAGCATCGCCGGTGTGCTGATCGTGCTGCTGACGTTCGACCGCCCGGAATGGGCATGGCCAGTGGGCGGAGCGGCATTGGTGCTGCTTGGCTTGCTGTTGATCTACCTCTCCCGGCGCCGTCGGCGTGACGACGACGACCACTGCGGCCTGAGCATTGTCGACGATGTCGCCGATGTCTTCGATGCCATGGACGGGGATTAGCTGCCGGGTGCCTCGGGCCCCGGTCGTGCAACTCCCCGCCCGCGTGCTTATACCTTTTTGACGAACTCCGACTTCAGGCTCATGGCGCCGAAACCATCGATCTTGCAATCGATGTCGTGGTCGCTGTCGACCAGGCGGATGTTCTTGACCTTGGTGCCCATCTTGACCGTGCCGCCCGATCCCTTGAGCTTCAAATCCTTGATGACGCTGACAGTGTCGCCATCCTGCAACACATTCCCCGCAGCATCACGATAAACCTTTGGTCCCTCATCGGCCGCCGCCGCACCTTCCTGCGCGCTCCATTCGTGGGCGCACTCCGGGCAGACAAGATTGCTGCCGTCTTCATAAGTAAATTCTGAATTGCATTTAGGGCAGGGGGGAAGTGCGCTCATAGGAATCGTCCTGAAGTTGCTTGAAAGACGATGAGTATACAGGGTGCCGCACCTGCGCGAACAGTTGCATGTTGAGTAGAAGCAATGCTTCTCGTAAACAGTGATGCAAACATGGCTCTTCTTAAGGCTTCAATTCGAATGAATACTCTGATAATTGCCTTAGAGCATTAAAACATTCCAAATAGAACGAGGAGCATCACCATGGCACCGAACATCGCATTGAACAGCATCCGCCGTCCGGCACATGTGGTTGTCGACCGGGCCGGCGTCGGCGCGCCAGTGACGATCGAATTGCTGCCTTTTACCGTGCGCCCGGTGCGCACCGAAGCCGACCTGCGCAAGGCGGTGGCCGTGCGCCAGGCCGCTTACGCGCGCCACCTGCCGGAGTTCGCCCGCTCGCTGGAACAGCCCGAAGCGGCCGACTACGACGGCGACACGGTGATCCTGCTGGCCGAATCGAAGCAAGACGGCAGCGCGCTGGGCAGCGTGCGCATCCAGACCAATTTCCGCCAGGCGCTGCACGTGGAAGAATCGGTCGACCTGCCGCTGTGGCTGGCATCGCAGCGGCTGGCCGAAGTGACCCGGCTCGGCATCGTGGAAGGGCGCATCGGGCGCCAGGTGAAACTGGCGCTGATCAAGGCCTGTTTCGAGCATTGCGAGCACAACGGCGTGGACACGGCCGTGGTCAGCGGCCGCGCCCCGATCGACCGCCAGTACGAGCAACTGCTGTTCACCGATGTGTTCGCCAGCCGCGACCCGGTGATCCTGCGCCATGTCGGCAACCTGCCGCACCGGATCATGTACTTCGACATCGCCAGCGGCCAGGAACGCTGGGAAGCGGCGCGCCATCCCTTGCTCGATTTCTTTTGCCATACACGCCATCCGGACATCGATCTTGGCCGCCATGTTCCTGCCGCCTGGAAACACGGCTTGCCGCGCAGTCAGCAAGCCGCCGGGGCTGTTGTTGTTGGGCTCGCTGCGTAATCAATCAAACTGTGACGGCGCGGGAGTAACGATGTATGCTTTGACATGATTGCCGCCTAAGAGCAACGAATGGCGGCGCCAGTTGTGCAGCCGGATGCCGCCCATGTCAATGCCGACTTCCTCGTCCCACGCGCCACGTAAACGCGTACAACACGCTCTCGAAGCGTTGTTGCGCTTGCTGTCTTTCTATCTGGTTCCGCTCGCCATTGCGCTGCTGTCGCTGCTGGCGCTGGCGTTCTGGACTAACCAGTACCGCAGCGTCGAGGGCGGGCCGCTGCCGCTGCGCGTCATGGCGCACGCCGACGCCACGCTCGCGCCAGGGCAGGCGCTGGCGCAAGTGACTGGTTTACCGGAAGTCATGGCCCGCGAAACGCGCATGTCGCCCGATCCGCTCTGGTTCAGCATGGTTGCCGACCCGCAAGCGGGAACGGTGATCGAATTTCCTTCACGCCACATGACCGAGATCGCTTGTTGGGATGGCGCGACCCTGCGTTCGCTGGGAAATTCCACCCGTTCCGCGTCGAGTGGCGCCGTGGCGCCGCTGCGGGCGGGGTTTGCGCTGACCTTGACGCCCGCGCCCGGCGCGCGCGCGCAGGCACGGGGACCGGAGCGCTTGCTGTGCCGCGCCGTGCTCATCGGTCCGGCGAGACTGTCCGCGACCCAATGGCAGCCGCAGGAACTGGCGCTGGCGGTACAGCAATTTCACCGCAAGTCGGGCCTGCTCGACGGCGGCATGATCGTGCTGACCTTGTTCGTACTGACGACCGCGCTGATCAACCGCCAGGCCCTGTACGTGCTGCTGGCCGGCTGGCTGATCCTGAACCTGCGCATGGGGGCGCTCTCGGCCGGCTGGGATATCCAGTGGCTGGGCCAGGTCGTGCCGGACCGCTGGCTGTTGCCGAGCCGCGCCCTGACCATCGCCCTGTACGCGATCTCGACCCTGACCTTGTACCAGACCCTGTTCCGCGAGCGGCTGGCCAACACGCGCTACCGCACCCCGCTGCGCGTTGCCGAATGGTGCTGCCTGCCGCTGCTGGTGCTGTCGGTCATCTTGCCGTACCATCTTTTCCTGCCCATCATGTGGGGCTTTGTGGCGTATGGATTGCTGCTGATGACGCTCGGGCTGGTCAACGTGATGTCGCAGTCGCACATGCGGGTGGCGTTCTGGTTCGCCGCCTCGTTCGCGGTGACCATGCTGTCGGGCCTGGCCGAAGTCATCGCCGCCGCGCTGGGCGTGCGCGACCTGACCGGCCTGGTCAACAGCGTCACGGCCGCGCTCGCGTCCAGCCTGCTGGCCGCGCTGGCGGTGGCCGAGCAGATGCGCCAGGAAACCGAACAGCGCATCGCCGCCCAGGCCGAATTGCAGCATACCTACGAAGCCATGCCGATCGGCCTGTTCACGCTCGATCTGGAAGGGCAATTTCTCAGCGCTAACCCAACCATGCACCGGATGCTCGGCGCCGATGCGGCCGTGATCGCCGGAAAGAATTTTCAGCAATTCTTCGCCGATGGGGTCTGGGGCACCTTGTCCACCCTGGTGCAGGAGCATCCCGACGCCGAGCTGCGCATCGAAGACCGCAGCGGCGCGCATTGCTTCCTGGTGCGTGCGACCCTGGCGCGCGGCAAGATCGAAGGCGTGCTGCAAGATACGACCGAGCAGCACAAGGCTACCGAGCAATTGCGCTTCATGGCCAATAACGATGCGCTGACCAAGGTCTACAATCGGCGCGGCATCGAGCGCGTGTTCGAGCAAGCCTGTTTCAAGCCGATGACCCTGGCTTATCTCGACCTCGACCGCTTCAAGCTGATCAACGACCTGTTCGGCCACCTGGCCGGCGACGAAGTACTCAAGCAAGTGTGCGAGCGCATCGGCGCCGTGCTCAGCGGTGACCAGCGGATCGGCCGGGTGGGCGGCGATGAATTCGTGATCATCATGCCGGAAACCTCGATTCGCGTGGCCGCGCTGATCTGCCGTTGCCTGGTCGGGCGCATCGGCAACACGCCCTACCGCGTGGGCGACAAAGCGTTTCACGTGCGCGGCTCGATCGGCCTGATCGAAGTGCAGCCCGGCATGCAAATGAAAGATGCCGTCTCGACCGCCGACCGCGCCTGCCGCGAAGCCAAGAGCGGTCACCGTGACGGCCTGGTCGTGTACGAGCGCGATTCCTCGGCCTTTATCGAACGCGAGGCCGAGCTGAACCTGGTCGAGCGCCTGTCGGCCAACGACGCCACCGCGTGCATGGTGCTCGAAATGCAGCCGATCATGTCGCTCAAAATGCCCTACGATTCGATGAACTTCGAAGTCTTGCTGCGCATGCGCGAAGCGGACGGTACCTTGCTGGCGGCCGGGCCGATCATCGCCGCCGCCGAGAAAAGCGGGCGCATGGGCGTGATCGACCGCTGGGTGCTGTCGACGACCTTGAGCTGGATCGAACGCAATGCCGACATGCTGGTCAATACCCAGTTCGTGTGCATGAACCTGTCGGGCGCCTCGCTCAACGACGAACGTTTCATCCAGGACACCATCGATATCCTGCGCCGCCACCGCGACGCCGCCAGCCGCTTGTGCATGGAAATTACCGAAAGCGTCGCCTTGCACGACCTGAACAACACGCGGCGCTTCATCGACCAGGTGCGCAACTTCGGGGTCAAGGTGGCGCTCGACGATTTTGGCGCGGGCTATACGTCCTTCTCCTACCTCAAGGAATTACCGGCGGACATACTCAAGATCGATGGCAACTTTATCGTCAATATGAATGCGCATCCTGCCGACGTCGCCATTGTCGAGGCGATCGTCAAGCTGGCGGTCAACCTGGGCATGAAGACGATTGCCGAATGGGCCGAGGATCGCGCCACGGTGCAGACCTTGGCCGATATTGGGGTGGACTACGTGCAAGGTTTTGTGATCGCATCGTCAATGGCGCCGGATATCTTGCTCACTGTCAGCTCGGCCGCCGGCTTTATCGTCGACGAAGAACTGAACCTGCTCGTCGGCACGCTGGGCACGCCCGGCAAGGCGCCTGTACCGGCGGTAGCGGTCGATGAAGCGCCGGTGACGGGCTTGCACTGAACTGCCTGGCCGCGCGCGGGTCGAAACCTGATCAACATCCTTAAGAAGGGGACGAGCGATGATCGAGCATGCGGTATTGGGAGTGTTTGACGACCTCGACAAGGCTGGGCAGGCGCGCGCCGCCTTGTTGGCCGACGGCTTCGACGCCGATGCGCTGGAACTGAAGGTGCATAACGACGAAGCGGGGCCGGTGGAAGGCAATTTTTACGTGGGCAATACGCCCAGCGAAAGCGCACAGCACGTCTACGACAGGAATTACGCCAATCCGGTCCAGCGCGCGCAATGCATGCTGGTGGTCGATGCCAACGACGCAGCCATGGCGGCGCGGGCGGGCGCCATCATGGCCGGTTTCGGCGCGCGCGATCCGAATCAATTGTCCGCCACGGGAGGGGGCGGGGCGCCTTTGCCGGCCCGCCCTTCCAGATGACGGCAGGCGGCGGGCGCGGCCCTTACTGGCGGGGTGCCATCGGCTTTTCGCTCGACTGAGCGCCCGCGCGCGGCATTGGCGTGCCTTCCAGCAGGCTTTTCAGGCGCCCGAGGTCTTCTTCCAACGCGTGCTCCGGGTCGCCGCCGAACAGCGTGGCCACCGCTTGGCCCATGGCCCCCGCCGGCGGCCGGTACGACAAGCGGACCGTGGCCAGCGTACCCCCGCGCGACGGTTCAAGCCGCACCGATCCCGCTTGCTCCACTTGCGCGCCGGGCGCGCTGCGCCAGGCCAGGCGGCGCGGTGGCACCTGCTCGGTCAGCAACGCATCAAAGCTGAACTCGCTGCCGGCCGGGCCTTTGACCACCCAATGCGACCGCCGGTTGCCGAGCTCGCGCACCTCGACCACATTCGCCATGAAGCGCGGAAAGTTGTCGTAGCTCGCCCACAGCTCGTACACCTGCTCGGGCGCGGCGTCGATGCTGATGGTTTTTTCCAGCTCCACCATGCCGCTGCGCCCTTGCTGGCGCGACAGCCCGGGCAGGGCGCCCTTCGTCATGGAGCGCATCAGCAGCGCCGCGCCAGCCAGGCCCACGACCATGGCAAGCGGCATGCGCCTGGTCAGCATGCTGGCCAGGCCGAGCGTGCCGCCGCCCAGCATGGCGGCATTGCGCGGCGAGAATGGCCACAAGGACTGCGCGGAGAAGGGACGGCGACTGGCATCACTGGTGCCGGCGCTCTTCAGCGCCGTTGAGGCATCGCCCTGGCGGCGGCTGGTATCGGCGCCTCCCGCGCCATCGGCGTCGTCCAGCCCGGCATTGCCGGCGCCAGTGGTGCGGCCGCTGCGGCCGGGTCCATCGGCGCCGATCCGCTCGCTGACGCCATGCACGACTTTTTCGAGCATGTCGCCGCCTTGCCGGCCCAGGTCGCGCAGTTTCGCTCCGGACAGCGCGCGTCGCGGCGCGCCCCGGTCCGGGTCCATCATGTACATGGCGAGCGCGCCGAGCGCCGCGCCGCCCAGCCATTTACCGAGGTGAAGATCGTGTTCGGACGTTTGTTTCATGGTTCTCTCCGTTCGCTTGTGTTGGTGGATGAACGCTGCCCTCGCGCGCCTGGTCGCGCCAGGCGAGGGCCAGCAGGTCTTGTACTTCCGCGTCGCCGGTCTGGTCGAATTGGCGGTACCACTGGCCGACCGCGCGGAAGTCGGGCGGCTGGCTCAGGCACACCAGTTCGTCGACTTGCGCGGCGAGCGCGGCGCAACTGTCCGGAGCGCCCACCGGCACGGCGACCACGATGCGCCGCGCCCCGCGCAAACGCGCCGCCCTGATCGCCACGCGCATGGTGGCGCCGGTGGCCAGTCCGTCGTCGACCAACATGACGGTCCGGCCCGTCAGATCGGGTTCGGCGCGCGCGCCACGGTACTGGCGCGGGGGGCGCGGGGGGGGGGGCCGCGCGCGGGGGGGGGGGGGCGCGCCGAGGGGCGCCCCCACCCCGGGGGGCCGGGGGGGGGGGGGGGGGGGGCCCCCGCGGCCCCCCCC